>CAILHZ010000001.1 GCA_903834135.1 uncultured Opitutia bacterium
AGCTCAATTGGATAGAGCGTCTGACTACGAATCAGAAGGTTGGGAGTTCGATTCTCTCCGGGTGCACCAGAATAGTTACAAAACAAGGTTTCCACTCAAAGATTTAATTAACTTTATACCTGTTTTAACGTATTTTTGTGTGATATTAATCACCAAAAAAAACCAAATGCTTCACCAAAGTAGCAACTAAGAGTTCAACAAAGAAGCATGGTTTACCTCGTGGTTATTGCTATTTAGAGCGTTTAGACCGAATTAGGCTTAGTCCAATCGCACGCAACCGGGTTGCAACCTCCAAGCTTGCCCGTGAGCAAGTTATGGCTCCATACCTGCGGACAGATTTCGACTTCCTCGACCAACGCTTGAAAATAGTTGCCGGCGTTCGTGGAGAAAAAACTAAGGTTCATGCAGAGGGTCCGCTTACGGATCCAAAGATTAGCGTCAACGAATGGAGTGTAGGTCCGTCAAGCGCCGCACATGCCGGCGGTTGGGATGAAAAGACGCTGCGGCCTGAGCACCGTTTTCTGCGAACCGGTCAAGGTGGTTTCTTCTCAGGTGTAATTACGCCTACTGCCACCGGTGCAAGTCTGGAACTGCGCCTACATGATGTAGACGGACGAGTAGTTTATCGTGAACTAAAGTGAGCGTATACTGAGCTGGTCAAGGTGGGCACCAATGACCAGTTTGGCGCGATCTTTGTAACAAATTGAGCCACCACTGCCGAATCACGTCGCGTGTTATAATGTTAGTTCACGCGGTACGGTCATCTCTTAGTACAACAAGAGCCACTGGTTTTCATCACTTTGGCCTGCTTTGAGTGGCCGATCAGTTTTCAAAATCAGAATCTTAGAATTTTAATTCTTTGCGGGTGTACAATAAGTATTAAGATATTCTGCGCTAGCGGGATTGTTTTGCCTGAATGTAAATTAATATCAGATTTAGGCGGTTGTTATTCTCTACAACAATATAAATGAAGCTTAGTTCCACTGTAATTCTTGAAAAAAGCTACATAGCATCAATTGCATGCAGCATTATTTTATATGCATCTGGCTTATTAAACTACTGCAGAGCTCAACTGGTCGAATTACAGCCAGTTGTTACAACGGCAACGCGTAGTTTAGAACCAGAATCTAATATTGCTACCAAAGTAACCACTATCGACCGATACACTATTGAGCACTCTCCAGCAGTAACAATTGATGGAATATTAAGTAACTCACCAGATTTCAGTCTTTTTAGAAGAGATAGTAGCATTGGGACAAATCCAACAGCTCAGGGCGTATCACTGCGAGGCATGGGACCAAGTGGCGCTAGTAGGTCACTTATACTGCTGGACGGAATTCCATTAAACGACCCTTTCGGAGGCTGGATCACATGGAGTGCAGTGCCACGCATCTCGCTAACATCAGTAGAAATTATTAGTGCAGGTGGAAGTTCAGCCTGGGGCAACACAGCGCTTAGCGGCGTTGTACAATTACTCTCAGATGATCCAACACTAACACACAATAGTTTAGATTTGGACTTCGGATCATTTAAAACCCAGACTGCTGAATTCGAATTAAGCACAAAGGCTAATAAAAGTTCTATCGAGGTTTTAGGTAACTCTTTTGCAACACATGGATATAAAATTATTAGCCCATCTCAAGTAGGTCCAATAGACCAGCCAGCCTCAAATAAACATAGTTGGCTAGAAACCCGTTTTGCAACCTCACTGAGTCCAGGATTAAAAGCTCTAGTTACAGCACAAACATTTCAAGAGAAAAGAGATAACGGGACTGTGTACCAAAAGAACACGACTCATAAGACTACAATTTCTGGGCAACTTACGGGAACTGTTTCATCGCAACAAAGCTGGGATTTTACTACGTACCTACAAAACAGTAATTTTACTAGCACCTATAGCTCTGTTAACGCCTTACGAAACTCTGAAACACCGACTTCAAATCAGTATGATGTACCTAGTTCGGCAGCAGGAGGTGCATTCATAAGTCACTGGCTAAATTCAAGTGCATATAATACAACACTTGGAATTGATTTTAGAACAGTACACGGTGAAACACGTGAAGCTTATTTATACTCGAATGGTTCATTCTTAAATAATCGATTAGCAGGTGGATTGCAGAATTTTTCAGGTATCTTCATACAGCACCAACATACACTAATAGACTTACTGCATACATCCCTAGGTTTAAGATTCGATCATTGGTCGAAAATGAATGGTCATTTACGAGAATATGTAATGTCGAACACTGCTAGCGTTACAAATAATTCATATAGCGATCAGCATGGTAATGAATTAAGTCCAAGTCTTGGACTAACGACGCAATTAAGAAAAAGTTTACGTGTGCGATTTAATATCGAGCACTCTTTTAGAGTACCAACACTCAATGAACTTTATCGACCATTCACTCAAGGCTACAACGTTACATTAGCAAATCCTTATCTTAAAACCGAACAGGCCTTAAATACAGATTTAGGGTTCGATTATACTAAAGCTAACACAACCCTTAGCTTTAGTGGATTCCTTAGCACAATTTCTAATTCCGTAAATGCTGTTACCATCTTCAAAGGACCTGGAGTGTATCCCGGCGTAGGCTCCATAAGTGCAGCCGGATCGATACTCGAAAGAAACAACTTAAATTCAATTCATGTTGAGGGATTAGACGGCTCTTATAAGTACAAACTCAGTAATACAATTAACTTCAAAATTGAGGGTTTATTTATCACTACTCGCATTGATAAAGCTAACATAGCTCCTACCCTCATTGGCAAAAGTCTTGTTCAAGTTCCTAAGACAAATCTAACAGCACATATCGACTGGTCAGCACCACTAAATTTCACACTCAATTTAGACATGCACTGGCTTAATAAGCAGTTTGTGGATGACCAAAACCTGTTGAGCTTAAATTCAGTAACAAGAGCTGATGTGAGTATTAATCATATGCTCTGGCACAACACATCAGTATATTTTAAAGCTACCAATTTAACGAATTCTACCATCCAGACTGGTTTAAGTTCCAATGGACTAACCAATGTTGGCAGTCCAAGAGCCTTGTACGCGGGACTACATCTAGAACTCTGAATCGTGCTTTAGGTAATTCTTACGAAGAAGAAACTTGATTCATACGTAACTTTAATCATCTAAGTCTTCCTTGCCAAACGCACTTGATGTAGTCTTATCGGGTACTTTTAATTCTTTTCTTAGATTAATTAACTCTTGGCTAAGGCTTTTCTGGATAGTCGAGTAAGTAGTATTATTATATACACTTAGAAGCTCTCTTGGATCATTTTTGAGATCAAAGAGTTCTGTGTAATTATTTTTAGTTCCATAAAATTGTACCAATTTGTAACGGTCAGTAATGATACCATAATGAGGCATGACATGATGAGGTCTAGGATACTCATAATACTGATAATAAAAAGCAGTTCTCCAATCTTTTGGTTCTCCCCCCCTCATCAGTGGCATCAAGCTTCTACCCTGCATGCGCTCTGGTTGTTTAACCCCAGCGGCATCTAAAAATGTTTCTGCAA
>CAILHZ010000002.1 GCA_903834135.1 uncultured Opitutia bacterium
GAACGCTATCTTTGTGACACACGAGAATTGAGTCTGCAGTTTCAACCACTACTAAGTCTTTTACGCCGCACAGTGAGATAAGTCTCCCATTACTTACTGCAATATTACCTGAGGCATCACTTACCACAACTGATCCCTTGGTTGCATTATTGGAAGCATCATGGATCAAATGTTTTTCAAGTGCAGTCCACGTCCCTACGTCATCCCAATCAAATTCTGAAATAAGGGTAACTACAGACTGCGCTTTTTCTAAAATAGCGTAATCAACGGAAATGCGTGGTAGTAGTGGAAATTCTTTAGCTATGTATTCAGCTGTATTTTCCTTAGGAAAATGAGTGATAAATGAGCCTAGAGCTATAGCAGAACGATCAGCTTCAGCCTTAAACGCTGAGGTCTTCCATATAAAAATGCCGGCATTCCAAACATGATTACCTCCTGCTAAATACTTTTCAGCGGTTGGTAAATCTGGTTTTTCCACAAAGCGTTTTACGTGGCGAAAATCACCACTTTTTGGGTCACAAATAATTGCTGCACCCATTTCCATATACCCAAATCCAGTGGATGCAAAAGATGGCTTAATGCCAAAGGTTAAGAGCGTAGGACCATGCACTTTCCAGCCTTCACCTGCTGCAAGTTTAAAGCCCTGAATAAGTTGTTTAGAAAAAGTTGATGCATCCTTAATGAATGCATCAGCAGGCAATAAAGCTAAAATGGCATTAGGATCTTTAGCATGTACTAATGCAGTCGCTAGCGCAGCAGCTGGTGCCGTATCCCGGCGAACAGGCTCGGCAATAATCTGATCTTTAGGAATTGAGGGCAGTGCTGCACGAATAGCCTCAAGTTGAATCTCACTTGTAAGTACAAATATATTATCTTGATTCACTACGCCATCTAAACGCCTAACTGTTTCTTCAATGAGGGTCTTATCTGTTAAGAGTTTAAGCAGATGTTTAGGCTTGCGACTACGGCTCATAGGCCAAAACCGTTCACCACTCCCTCCTGCGAGAATACATGCGTAGTATGGATTTGCCATGAATATACCTTTATTAAGGCACCAGAAGTGCGCCTAACGACAAGCGTTTAATTATCAGCAATTTTATCCGTAGAAGTTCCACCTTGCAGCTTCTTCTCCAAGCGAAGCAGAGCCACATCGAGCCTTAGACGGTCACTATACAGCTCATAGCGCTCACTCAGATCAAGCGTTTCCAAGAGTTTTTGCTTAAACTCTGGGTTATCGCATAAGGTGAAGGCAGCTAAATCAATAAAGGTTTCCGGGTCTTCAATTGTCTTAAGATACTGAGCAAGCGCCTTATCATTTTGGAAAAGCAGCTTATGCTTAATCGCAATCAATTTTCCTAATTCAGCACGCTTGAAGTTAAGATCCACACCAGCACCAGCAGGCTTACTGATTAGTGGTTTTATTTTAACAACACGGTAAGGTTCTTCTCGTACAATAGATCTAATTTCTACACGACATAAGCCCTGAAGCATTAAGTCAGAGGTGCCGTTCTGATTTTCTTTTGAACTTCGAACTAACCCAACGCATCCAATACTGCAGGGAGGCTCATTACGTTCTTCATCAGTGACGACTTGCGTATTAAGTCCTACCAAAGCAAACAGACGATTTGTCTTAAGTACGTCAGATAACATTGCACGATATCTCGGCTCAAAGATATGCAGTGGAATGAGCGCCTGAGGGAAAAATGCCATCTGAGGCAGTGTCATCACTGGCACCTCTTCAGGCAGTGTGATTTCAATTTCATGGAGCATAAGTGTGCAATAAGTGTGACAATTCAGATGATAACTGTGTCTCAGTTGAGTCATCATGGCCTAAATAAGACTCATAAGTGTACAATAGTAATCTTACATAAATTCTTATTACGTTGTTGTATAGTAATTTACAAAACTTAAGAAAAACAGGCATACTGAGTGCTAACCTAGGGCATGAGCCGTATTCTAGGAATCGATTTAGGAACAACAAATTCATGTATGGCAGTCATGGAAGGCGCAGAGCCTGTCGTGATTCCCAATGCCGAAGGTGGTCGCACGACCCCATCGGTTGTAGCATTTAGCAAATCAGGAGAGCGCTTGGTTGGTACTGCCGCAAAACGCCAAGCAGTCACAAACCCACGAAATACTGTATTTTCTGCTAAGCGTTTCATTGGACGTAAGTTCACTGAAGTAAAAGAAGAAGCAAAAAATATGCCCTTCAAAGTTGTTGAAGGAAAAAATGGCGATGCTTATATCGAAGTGCAAGTAGGTGATAAAGTAGAGCAATACGCTCCTCAACAAATCGCTGCCTTCGTTTTAGGTAAATTAAAAGCAGATGCTGAGTCCTATTTAGGTGATAAAATTACTCAGGCAGTAATCACTGTTCCTGCATACTTCAATGACTCACAGCGCCAAGCTACTAAGGACGCAGGAAAAATTGCTGGTCTTGAAGTCTTACGTATTATCAATGAACCAACAGCTGCATCACTTGCCTATGGTCTTGATAAGAAGAAGGACGAAAAAATTTCTGTATTCGATTTAGGAGGCGGTACCTTTGACGTATCCGTACTAGAAATCGGAGACGGTGTATTTGAGGTAAAGTCCACAAACGGAGATACACACTTAGGTGGAGATAACTGGGATGAATTAATCATTGGCTGGTTAGTGGATACCTTTAAGAAAGAAAACGGCATTGATCTGCGTAAAGATCCTATGGCGCTACAACGCTTAAAGGAAGAAGCAGAAAAAGCTAAGATCGCTCTTTCATCCACACAGTCCGTTGACATCAACCTACCCTTCATTACGGCTGATGCTTCAGGTCCAAAGCATTTAAATGTACAACTTTCACGAGCAAAGATGGAGCAAATATGTGACTCCTTGTTCGACCGTTGTATGCAACCCTTTAAAA
>CAILHZ010000003.1 GCA_903834135.1 uncultured Opitutia bacterium
TCCAACCTATCATAAACAACAACCCTAGGGCTGATCTTTATTGCATTAATCAACCCATCTCTTGCCCATTTAGAAAGTGTCTTAGGATGTATACCAATTTGCTGTGCTAGTTCTTTTGCACGCAAGTAACTGCTGTCTACGAAAGATTTAATTTCTTCGGAATCCGATGCCATATTAGGCATAGGTCTATCTAACTTCTGACTATGAGTCGTAATCATACCTATGTTCGAGTGCCTGCATTAGTTAGATGCAAGCAATTTTGTTTATTTATTGTGTCATTAAAATTATAATTCTTAAGATAACGGCCGTCTTAATCTAGTGTCATAAAAATATTAAACTAATGCTCCTGAATAGAAGTTAGACGGGAATAGATATGTCCGTTTTATAGGTAATTTTCCTTAAAAAATATAAACTCTTATTGAACTCACCCTGAAACTGCCAATTTTAGGCTATATATGTGCATACCTTTGAGCACAAACCTAACAAAGCAATGTACTAAAATCGTTTCAAAAGCTCAAAATCTAGGGAGTAGGGTAATCTTGCCTTTCAAGCGCCGGTGTTTTTTAGAGCACGCAATAATTACACTCTCAACGTTTTGCTATGCGTTTGATTATTTTTGGAAGATTCAACGCACTAAAAGTACATATAACTTTGTATGCTATAACTAATTGAAACTTACTTACTCAAAATAGAATTATTTCAGGAGAATTCAATTCACGAACTGATATACTTTTACTGAACTTGAAGTAAATAGCCCGTACCTCAACCCCACAACCAGGTGACCTTACAGGTGCTTTTCTTTTGCTTATATGGCCGGAATATATGACCATCTAGTGGGGTTGTTTGGTATGGCAGAATTCAGCTATCGCTATGAACGGTAAAGTTTCTCTATTTTGTCCACCTTTTGACCACCTATATAGTCTTCATAGGATAAAGAATGCCCCCACGGGGAATCGAACCCCGGTTAACGAATTGAGAATCCGCTGTCCTAGCCGCTAGACGATGAGGGCAACTAGCTGAAAGGAAGAGCCTCCTAATTTTACCCATTAGGTCAAGTGTCTTGTCTGCAATAGGCGTATTAGCCCACTTTAGTCCTATCCCTCTATTTTTTCCTCTTTAAGGTCTCCTGCGTGCCCACTCACATTTGCACCATCTCTTACCCCTAAGCGTGTAAAGCTAAGTGTAGATAACAGAGTCCAAATTCCCAGCGTAATTAAAGCCTTATGGATGCTACTCACCATTGCTGACGAACTAGTATGCAGGTGATCTGTTATGAATAGCCCAGTTATTAAAGAAGCAACTGCCACAGCAAAACTAGATGCCATCTGTTGTACAGTACTACCAATGGTGCTTCCCATACTGGTATCTTTATCCGACAAATCAGCATACGCTAAAGTATTCATACTGGTGTACTGCAAAGACGCAAAATAACCAAAAGCAAACGACAGTAAAATGACCAAATAAACAGAGGTCGTTGAATCAATGCGTGAGAAAAGGAAAATAATTCCAGATAAAATCAGTGTATTTACAACTAGCACCTGGCGATAACCAAATCGGGCAAGCGCCCAAGGCATTGTCATCTTAAGACTCATCGCAGCAATTGGCTGTGGTATTACAAGAAGTCCAGATATAACGGGAGTATAACCAAGACCTACCTGGTAAAGTAGGGGCAGAAGAAACGATATTCCTCCGATACCAATACGAGTAATAAATCCACCACCCACTGAAGTAATAAAAGTCTTTAGTTTAAATAAATTTAAATTAAGTAAGGGTTTATCCAGTTTCAGTGAATATCTCCAGTAAGCGAGTAGCAGGGATAAAGAAACAATCATTAAGCACGGAATTTCATATGAACCCAGTGTATGTTCACCAAATACTTCTAATACGTACGAAAGAAGTCCGATACCTGAGGCAAATAAAATTAGCCCTACAAAATCAAGCGGTGGTTTTTCATCAGAGCGGTAATCCGGTAGCAATTTGAACACTAAATATAGCCCAGCTAAACCAATAGGAACATTAACAAAGAAAATCATCCGCCAATTAAGATAATCTACAATCAAACCACCAAATAGGGGACCTATTAATGGACCGATTAATCCAGGAATAGAAACAAAAGCGATAGCTCTAATAATTTCAGAACGAGCAAACGTGCGCACTAAAGTTAGTCTACCCACAGGCACCATCATAGCACCTCCGCAGCCTTGAATAATGCGCGATGCAATCAGGATTGGCATATTCATCGATAAGCCACACAAGACAGAACCAAATGTAAAAAGCCCTATCGCACTAGCAAAAACTCGTCTAGTTCCATAGCGATCTGCAACCCAGCCACTAATTGGAATAAATACCGCAAGACTGATTGTATAGCTTGTCAGTGCTGCCTTCATGCTTAACGGAACAACCCCTAAAGCATGGGCTATTGTAGGAACTGCTGTATTAAGAATTGTCGTATCTAGCGACTCCATGAAGTAAGATACGGCAACTAGCCAAGGTAAGATGCGTTTAATTGCATCCGTAGGATGTGGATTCTCAACTTCCATTATTTCACTTTCTTTAATCTCGATGAAATAACAAATCCTAATCCTGCAATAATTAAAAAGAGTGAATAAAACGTTCCACGACTTAAGCCTAGAATAAGACCTGCATCAGGTTCTCTAAACGTTTCTCCAATTGCACGCACGAAAGCGTATCCTATAAAAAATTCTCCCACTAAGTGTCCGGGCTTAGTCAGTCTTACATCACTCATCCAAAACCTAACCTGGATATAAATAAAAAGAACCAAGCCTTCCAGTCCTGCTTCATACAACTGAGATGGATGTCTAGGTGGAATCATAGACAGAGGTGTACCTGGTGCAGCACTCTGCGGAAAAACAACAGCCCACGGCACAACACTGATTCTTCCCCATAATTCACCATTTATAAAATTAGCAATACGACCAAAAAATAAACCTGCTGGTGCTACAGAAACAATTAAGTCTCCTAAATGTGTAAGCGGAATTTTTTCAGACTTAGAAAACCAAACTATGGCTATAGCTACACCTATCATACCACCGTGGCTTGCCATACCTCCCTCCCAAACACGGACTAAAGCTAACGGATCATCCTTTAATAAATCGAAACGGTAGAAAAGAAAATAACCAAGTCTTCCGCCAAGCAGCACACCAAAGACTAAAGTCACCATTAAATCGCCAATGCGGTCAGCTTTAAGTGCACTTAGTCCACGCAGGCTATAGCTACGCAGTAACCAAGTCGCTGTTAAGAATCCTAG
Organism: uncultured Opitutia bacterium; assembly: GCA_903834135.1. GTDB lineage: Bacteria > Verrucomicrobiota > Verrucomicrobiia > Opitutales > Opitutaceae > Palsa-1447. The sequence continues at coordinate 3,269 of CAILHZ010000003.1, forward strand.
TATATAGGATAGCCCATAGTACCTGATGCCAATATTGCCAATGTGCGGTCCAAGAAACGGATTTAAATGATGTACCCAAAAAGCGAGTGGCATAGTAAGACTATACAGTGGGTGTGCGTGGATTAACCGGAGCAATAGGCTCTGGTGATTTGCGGTACTTCGGTTGTTTTTGCCGTGTATTTCTTGCAAATTCACGCATGTCGACAGCGAGATCGTCCTTCTCGAAAATTTCGCGTCCAAGAAGATGTTCAATTACATCCTCCATTGTGACCACACCCGCAGTAGCACCAAATTCGTCTACCACAATTAAAAGTTGTTGATGCGCTTTTAAAAACAGCTGAAGCGCATTTCCGATTGTTGCAGTTTCTGGAACAAAGTGCACTTCACCCATAAGCTGTTCGACAAGAATCGCATCCTGATCGTTTGCTTTTGCTTTGAGCAAATCCCTACGTCTGACTAAACCAACTATATCATCAAGGCCTTTTCCAATCACAGGAATACGACCAAATGGTAAGTTACTGTGTTCAGCAAAGACGTCATTGATTGTCTCAGAGCTCCTAAGTGTCATCATAACAGTGCGTGGTGTCATGATTGCTGTTACTCGTAAATCTTCGAGTAACAGGGCATTGGTGATGATATTGGATTCACTCTTCGATATAGTACCTTGCTTAGCACCTAATTCAGCTAAGAGTATAATTTCTTCATCTGAGCGATGCAACTTTGGCGGCTTACCCACAAAAGGCCTAACTATAAGATGACACACGTAGGTTAACGGCAAAAGTGCTTTCCTTAACCAATAAAGCGGGTAGACGATAACTGGTTGTAATTTTTTACGCTGAACTACACCAATACTCTTAGGTAGAACTTCACTTCCTACAGTTAATAAAGCACCAAAACAAAACGTTGCACTTGCGAAACCCCAGCCGTTAAAAAGTTTAGCGCTAATTGCACCGACCATCACCGAACCAATGCTATTAGCAATAGTGTTCATGGTTAAAATAGCTGATATCGTTTGATCTAAGCCGTGCTTCATTTCCTCAAGCATTAACCCTGGAACTGGTTTAGATTTCTTAAGCGACTCAATTTCAGCTACCGTTGTACTCAAAACAACTGCTTCAAATAAGGAGCAGAAAAAAGAAAGAGTCACCGTGCAACCGATGGCGAGTAACAGCAGGAACATGCCTTAAAGGTTAGAAGAGGTCTATGCGGATAGAAAACACAATTTAAGCTCATTTTGCTTAAATCATCTTGCGAACACTAGGGTCTAGGGGACTACACTAGTGTAATGAGTGAATTGAAGCGTACACCTCTTCGTGATTTTCATGCTAGCCATGGAGCAAGACTAGTTGACTTTGCTGGATGGGAAATGCCTGTACAGTACCGCAGCATCCTAGATGAACATAAAGCAGTGCGTCACAGTGTAGGCTTATTTGACGTAAGTCACATGGGTGAAGTTGATATAAAAGGTATCGATGCTCAAAAGTTCATTAACCATCTGATTACTAACAATATAGAAAAAATGACACCGGGCCGTATCGTCTATTCCCCGATGTGTTACCCTGATGGTGGCGTTGTTGATGATTTACTTGTATATAAGAAAGCAGATGACGATTTCTTTTTATGCATCAATGCAGGCAATATCGATAAAGACGTAACTTGGATTAAAGATCAGGCAAAAGCCTTTACAGTTAGCGTTACTGACCGTTCAGCAGATTATGCCTTAATCGCAGTACAAGGCCCACTCGCTGCCGCTCTGGTGCAATCCTTAACGGGAGCAAAGTTGGGATTAATCAAATATTACCATTTCTCTGAAGGTACAGTCGCCGGTATTCACTGTATCATTAGTCGTACAGGTTACACCGGAGAAGACGGATTTGAGCTCTATCATGCACAAAGTGATTCAGTTGCACTTACGGAAGCAGTAGTTGCTGCAGGAGTTAATTTTAAACTAGAACTGTGCGGCTTAGGTTCAAGAGATAGCCTACGTCTTGAAGCGGGTTATCCACTCTACGGTCACGAAATCACACACGAGATTTCACCACTCACTGCAGGCCTAGGTTGGACAGTTAAACTAGATAAGCCGCTCGGCTTTATTGGCTCAGACGCGCTAAAAGCTGAAAAATTAAACGGAAGCAGTAAGCAAATCGTATTTTTTAGGACAGGTGATCGCCGTATCATCCGAGCTGAGGCTAGTGTAATTGATGCTACAGGCACCCAGCAGGGTAAGGTAGCTTCAGGTACACTATCCCCGATTCTTAACGAAGCGATTGGCACAGCCCTAGTTAATACTGAAGCCCTTAAGCACCCCTTATTTGTCGAAGTTAGGGGAGAGCGTTTAGCACTACAGCTTGTCAAAGCCCCCTTTGTACCATTAAAGAAAGTAACATGAGCAACGTTCCCCCAAATCTCCGCTATGCAAAATCCCACGAATGGGTAAGATTAGAAGCTGACGGTACAGCCACAATTGGCATTACCGATTATGCTCAAAATTCTTTAGGTGATATTACCTATGCACAATTTCCTAAAGTAGGAGCTGTATTAAAAGCGGGTGAAACCTTTGGCGTTGTTGAATCAGTTAAGGCTGCTTCCGACGTATATACTCCAATTAGTGGAACAGTCCTGGCAATTAATAGTGCCGTAGATAAAACTCCAGAAACACTCAATCGTGATCCCTACGGTGAAGCATGGCTTATTAAATTAGCACCAGCTAATTTAGCAGAAGTAGATCACTTGATGGACAAAGCCGGATACGAAAAAGCAACGGCCTAATTAAAGGTCCGTTGCTTTGAAAAAACCTTAGCACTTAGCGTGCTTCGGAACGTTCGACTTTCTTACGGTCGGTCGCATTAAGAATTCGTTTACGTAAACGAATATTCTTTGGTGTGATTTCTACGAATTCATCAATAGCGATGTATTCAATAGCACGTTCCAGGGAAAGTTTAAGTGGAGGTGTAAGCTGGGTTCCTTTACCTTCACCTTGTGAGCGGAAGTTAGTGAGCTGTTTAGCTTTCACAACGTTTACAGGAATATCTTCTTGGCGTGGGTTTTCACCTACAACCATTCCCATGTAAACTTCTTCACCTGCACCTACAAATAGGCGACCACGTTCTTGTGAACCAGTAAGTGCATAAGCGGTAGTTGTACCTGCTTCAGTTGCAATTAAAGTACCAGTTAAGCGGGTAGTTAATTCACCTGCCCATGGTCCGTATTCTTTGAATAAGTGAGAGAGAACGCCACGACCGCTCGTAGCATTGACCACGTCGATTTCAAGACCGATAAGACCACGTGTAGTGATCACTGCTTCAATCATCGTGAAGGCAGCCTTCTTTTCCATATTGGTCAATAGACCTTTACGGTTAGCAAGATTTTGCATGATGGTACCAACACACTCTTCTGGAATTTCAATCCAAAGTGTTTCATATGGCTCATGTACTTGGCCACCAACTTCTCGAGTAATTACAGTTGGACGTGAAACAAGCATTTCAAATCCTTCACGGCGCATGGTTTCAACTAAGACAGCGACTTGCATCGCTCCACGTGCTTTAACATTAAATACACCAGCGCGGTCAGAGTCATCTACCTTAATCGAAACGTTAGTTTTGATTTCACGGAAAAGACGCTCACGCAGCTGACGAGAAGTAACATATTTACCTTCACGGCCTACTAAAGGACCGTCATTAATGCAGAATTGCATTTCTAGGGTTGGAGGATCGATTTCTGTAAAGGGAAGTGCAGTCGCATCTTCTTTTGCAGCAATAGTATCACCGATATCAATATCTTCGACACCTGCTAAACCGATGATGTTACCTGCGCTATCACTTTCTTTTTCAGTCGTACCAAGTCCTGTGTACTCGAAGAGTTTAGTGACTTTAGCACGTACTCGTTTTCCATCAGAATTACGAATCGTCCAGATGTTGTCACCCATGGTGACAGTTCCACCTAAAATTTTACCTACAGCAATACGACCGACATAATCGGACCAATCGATATTGGAGACAAGCATGTGGAATGGCTCATCTGGCTTTGCGAATGGAGGTGGTATATGCTCAAGGATTGTTTCGAATAAAGGAACCATGTCCTTTTTTTCTTCACCTAAATGTTTCATCATGTAGCCGTCACGGCCTGAACCGTATACTACAGGAGCATCAAATTGTTCTTCTGTTGCGTTGAGCTCGAGTAAGAGTTCAAGCACCTTGTCATACATCTGCTTTGGCTCTGCGTTTAGACGGTCAATCTTATTGATAACAATAACAACCTTAAGACCGTGCTGAAGCGCTTTACGTAAAACGAAACGGGTTTGAGCTTGAGGTCCATCATAAGCGTCAACAACCAGTAGTACGCCATCGACCATACGCAGTGCACGTTCTACTTCACCACCGAAGTCAGCGTGGCCTGGAGTATCAACGATATTGATCGTCTTATCCAAAAAGTGAACAGCAGTGTTCTTAGCTTTAATGGTAATTCCCTTCTCACGTTCTAAGTCCATGGAATCCATGGCACGCTCAGCGACTTGTTGATTGGCGCGGAATACGCCGCCACCTTTGAGCAGTTGATCAACCAAGGTAGTTTTACCATGGTCGACGTGAGCTATAATTGCGATATTTCGGATCTTTTGATTCATGTGCTTGGCCCAAAGAGGGCATGTTCGTAGTCTGTAAAGGTATAGAAAGTGAAGACCTCTTAGCAGTGATGCAAGCATTCGCAGCATCTATACGACAGAAATATCGACAGACCGGTGACTTACACAGGTTAGTTTGTTACATTTGGGCAAAAAATTAGGCCCAGGACCGTGAAGTCCTGGGCCTAAAATTGGGGGTGGGTGCGCGCCACGCACTCTTTCCCGGCGCATACATTGGGCGCTCTCGCTTTCGCGGGCCGTATGCTCCCCGACGCTACTCTCCGCGGCATGCGAAGTTATCGATCTCATAGCGGGATCGCTCCTATCATTACTGATTGGAGTTTATTGAGTGAGGCTTTTTCGCCTAGTTCGGTCATTCTCTGCCGAGAATGGCACGCTAAACGAGGTGCAGACACGCCTGTATTGCGTTTCTTGCGTCGGCACCTTTACCGCAAGGACAGCACCGGTGTTTAGCCGGCCGTTTGCCCTGCGTTTCGGGTCTAGCCTCTTAACTCTCAAGCTGCTTTCGCCTTACAGTAGGGTGAAGTGTTTTTCACTCCGCCCCGTTTGAGGAGGTTTTACGGACTTTGCCTGATCCGCTCGCTCCGCGCTGTTGCATTTCCTTTGCGCGCCCAGAAGTTTTTTAAGGATCCGGGCCTTTTGGCGGGGTCGTCCCGCCGAGAAACACAACTGCGTTCTGGTCATTTGCAGTTGCAGCTAAAACCCTCTGGGTCACTGCGTCTGGCACAAGGGATCGAAACTTTCCCAGATGCCTAACGTTAGCTCGTATACGGTTTCTAATCGTATCTCGCTTCCTAGCTCCTGATTTCATGATACTGGGCCGGTCATGACACCGGCCAGAGGAACTGGTGATAGTGCCTACCGTTTACGTTTTTAGACGTTCGTTTAGGGGATGGAGGCACCAGCTGCCACCATCCTTTGCCCGGTCACCCGGGATTATCCCAGTCGTTCTATGGGTGGGTTTTTCATGCCACCTAAGGTTGCGACTGTTCTATCAAGGAACGAGGAAGACAATCTACCTTTCTGCATCGAAAAGAAAGAATTTCTTCTTCTCAATTTATTCACCGATTTTAAATGTGAATAACCTGAGAATAAAGTTTTACACCACTTATTCACAATTTTAGACACTTGCACTTAAGCTGTGTCTTTGAAGATAAACGTCGTAGTGATCGATCCAAAAACACTTCCTATTTATGAGTTAGAGTCCGCACTGATTGCGGGCATTAAATCGACCGGACGTGTTATTGTTCAAGCTCCGACAGGTTCTGGTAAATCAACTCAGATTCCTCAGATGCTTTTAGCTCATGGAATTGCTGAGGATAAAGGAGAGATAGTTGTCTTACAACCAAGACGGCTTGCTGCGCGTTTACTTGCAAAACGAGTTGCTGAAGAATTAAAGACGCCACTAGGAGAACGTGTTGGTTATCAAATTAGACTAGAATCTCGAGTGAGTGATAAAACACGCATTCGATTTGTCACCGAGGGAATACTTTTAAGAAGTATGGCATTTGATCCCACGCTTAGAGGCGTGAAAGTAGTCGTCTTTGATGAATTCCATGAAAGACACCTCTATGGAGATATATCACTTGCACGTGCAAAACAAATTCAGGAAACAACACGCCCTGATTTGAAGATAGTTGTCATGTCAGCTACGTTAGAGACTTCAATTCTTAAGGGTTACCTAAATCCCTGCACAATTTTAACCTCACAAGGACGCAGTTTCCCTGTAAGAATTAATTATCTTACTTCAGCAGTTAACTTTGAATCGGAAAGTGTTTGGGATGTTGCTGCACAAGCCTGCGAGCAGATTGTAAAAGATACTTCAGGAGATGTGCTTATTTTCATGCCTGGTGCCTATGAAATTTCTCGTACAGTTCAGGCAATTCAGAGTTCTCGCAACCTAAGAGACTTTATCTGTTTTCCACTCCACGGAGAACTCTCTTCAGATGCACAAGATAAAGCTGTAGCTCAATATGATGATAGAAAAATTATTGTCTCAACTAATGTTGCTGAAACCTCCCTTACAATTGACGGAGTTACAGCCATTGTAGATAGCGGCTTAGCCCGCATTGCACGGTTTGACCCACATAGGGGTATTAACACACTGTTAGTAGAGAAAATATCAGCTGCGAGTGCTGATCAAAGAGCAGGTCGTGCAGGAAGAACAGCCCCTGGCGTCTGTCTACGACTCTGGACAGAGAAAGAACATGCAAATAGGTCACTACAAGAATTACCGGAAGTTAAACGCCTAGATTTATCCGAAGTAGTACTCACACTTAAATCGACAGGTATTAAAGATATTGTTCAATTTCCGTGGCTTGAAAAACCAGAACCTAAAGCCTTAGAACAAGCGGAAATTCTCCTTAAAGATTTAGGTGCATTAGCCGTTTCTAAAACTGACCTAGTAGGTGAGTCATCCATTACAGCTTTAGGTATACGGATGCTTAAATTCCCTGTGCATCCTAGGTATTCTCGCATGTTCCTTGCAGCAGAAGAACGTGGCTGTGTTCGCTCGGTTGCCCTTATGGCAGCTCTTACTCAGGGACGCAGTTTCTTACTACGCAATGTCGCTAAAGATATTGAAGCAAATAGAGAATCGCTTTTTGGAGAGGAACATCAAAGTGACTTCTTCTTACTGATGCGGGCATGGAAATATGCAGATCAAAATAATTACAGTTTAGATGCCTGTAGAAAATTAGGTATTCATGCTCAAGGGGCTAGACAAGTAGGTCCTCTATTTGAACAGTTTTTAGAAATAGCTAAGAAAGAAAATTTAGATTTAATTGAATCTAACGATAAATCTTCAACTCGAGGTGACGAGATTCGCAAATGTGTCTTGGCGGGGTTTTCAGATCAATTAGCACGTAGATGTGATTCTGGCACCTTGCGTTGTGATTTAGTTCACAAGCGTAAAGGCTTATTGGCTAGAGAAAGCGCTATCCAGAAATCTAACTTATTTGTAGCTGCAGAAATTACAGAAGTAGGAGGTAGAGGAGGAGAGGTAAGTGTTCTATTAAATCTCGCAACAGCTATTGAAGAATCATGGCTTAAAGAATTATTTCCTCAAGATTTCTCAGATGTAAAGACAGTCTCCTTTGATGAAGATGCTAAGCGAGTTGTTGCACGTAAAGAAAAGCGCTTTAGAGATCTCATCCTAGAATCTCGAATGAGTGAGGATGTCCCTCTAGATAAAGCAGCCCAAATTCTAACCAAGGAAGTGATTGCCGAGCGAATCAAGATCGAGGCCTGGGATGAAACAGTTGAGCAGTGGATAGTCAGAGTAAATCGCTTAGCAGAGTGGTTCCCTGAACTAGAAGTAAATAAGTTATCAGAAAACGACCGTGCGACACTCATTGAACAGATCTGTTACGGAGAAACAAGTGTGCGTGAAGTAAGAAATAAAGATGTGATGCCAGTACTTTTAGATTGGCTTACTCAAGAGCAGCTCAGTGTCTTAGATGTTTATTTACCTGTTAAACTCACAATGGCTAATGGTAGAAAATCAGTTATCTCGTACACAAAGGACGGTCCTCCTATATTAAGTGCACGCATTCAAGAACTTTACGGAGTTGAGGGAAAATTCACACTCGGGCATGGAAGAGTACCCGTAAAAATTGAAGTCTTAGCTCCTAATCATAGACCCATACAAGTAACCGACGACTTAACACGGTTTTGGAGTGAGATTTACCCTAAAATCAAAATTGAACTCTCACGCAAATATCCACGCCATGAGTGGCGTTAAGTTTTAAGTTTTCTTCTTTTTACGAGCAGGAGTGCGGTCAATATTCAGATACGTCTTATCAAGCATTTGGGTTTCAAACATCTCAAGTAGTCGAACACCTTCACGTGGTTTGATCTGATCTTTACGTGTAGCAGCATCAATCATTACCTTCATGCGCCTTGCTAAATCTTCTTTTTGATATTGAACACCTTCAATAACATCAGCGATCTGACTACCGCGTAAGGTTTCTTCGATATAGAAGCCGTTAGGTTCATCATCTTCTAAGAAGACATGCACTTCATCCACACGGCCAAACAAGTTGTGTAAATCACCCATGATGTCTTGATAGGCACCTGTGAGGAATATACCCAAGTAATAAGGCTTACTATTTAAAGGATGCAGTCTGACATATTCTTTAACGTCTTGCAGATCAATAAAGCTACTTATCTTACCGTCAGAGTCACAGGTAATGTCTACTAATATAGCATTAACACTTGGCTTCTCTTTGAGTCTATGCAGAGGAGCAATAGGAAAAAGTTGCTTCAACGCCCAATGATCTAGCAAAGATTGAAACACACTAAAATTACATACATACTGATCTGCGAGCATTGCCTCTAGATCGTGTAGTTCTTCAGGAATATAACCTGTCTTAGTACCTTCCTTTGCAATCTCTTCACAGATTTGCCAGAAAATAGATTCTGCTGCGGCACGATTTTCGAGATCAAGGTAACCTAAATTAAATAAAGAAAACGCTTCTTCTTTTTTCTGAATTGCATCATGGAAACGTTCTAATCTTCCAAGCTTAGTTTTATTCTTAAGCATCACCTCAAGATCAGTGACGATTTTATGTTTAACCTTAGGTTGATGCTTTTGACCTAGTGATTCACGTTTACTGATTCGCTCAAACACTTCGATGACTAACATAGAGTGGGGTGCTACAACAGCGCGTCCTGACTCACTCACAATATCAGGTTCTGCAACACCAGTATCTTTACAAATTTCTTTTATATTAAAGACCACATCGCGTGCATACTCTTCCATCGAGTAGTTCATCGAACTTTCGAAATTGGTACGTGATCCGTCATAATCAATGCCAAGGCCACCTCCCACATCAAGGTATCCCATAGGGAAACCCATTTTAGTGAGCTGACAATAAAAGCGGGTCGCTTCAATGACCGCATTTTTGATGGTTATAATATTGGGTACTTGTGAGCCGATATGGAAATGCACGAGACGTAAGCACTGTGTGAACTTAACCGCCTTTAATTTTTCGCAGGCAAATAAAATTTCAGCAGTATTAAGCCCAAATTTTGCATTTTCTCCAGTAGAAGTAGCCCATTTACCCTCGCCCCGCGTCTGCAGTTTTGCACGAAATCCTATCATTGGTTTAACACCTGTTTCCTGAGACAGTTTAATAATTTCATCTAACTCGGAAAGTTGCTCAACGACTAAGATAACTTTCTTACCAAGCTTACGTCCCAACAAAGCAAGCCGGATGTAATCATGGTCTTTATAGCCGTTACAAATAATCAGCCGATTGGCACCTTCATGCATCGCCAAGGCAATGACTAGTTCTGGTTTTGAACCCGCTTCAAGGCCGTAGCTAAATTCCTTACCCGCTGCTACAATCTCATCTACGACTTCACGTAATTGATTTACCTTAATTGGAAATACTCCTCGGTATTCGCCTTTATAACCTTCGTCGCGAATAGCTTTCTGAAAAGTTTGATTTAATTGAATTACCCTGTGCCTGAGTAAATCTTGGAATCGTATGACTAGGGGAGCACTTAATCCCATACCAACAGCTTCATCCACTACATCGGTCACACGAATTTGCCTGTCATCAGCTAGCGGGTGTACGTTTACAAAGCCGTCCGAATCGACTGCAAAATGCCCAGCTCCCCACCGTTTAAAGCCGTAGAGCTCTTCGGATTTAGCGGCTGACCAACTGGACGATTGTTTACTTTTCAAAGCAGAAATATGGGATAAATGGCGTAACGAACGTAGGATTAAGGACTAAAATGGACCAAAAATCGAGAAAAGGTGAGCCTAAAGTGAGCTTTTTTACGTTAAAATGAGGTCCTTTAGACCTTTGGTTCGGGCTTGCTTTCAAGGGGTTAGAAAGGGTTGAATAGACCTTCATACTTCTTTCATATCTATCAATAAGTAATTCTGAATATGTCCCTGTTCACAAACACCCCCTTTATCGCACAAAGTTCTGCCGCTCCAGCTGCACCTGGTGGAGGTAGCTTCCAACTGTTATTTTTCGGATTTTTGATCGCAGCGATGTATTTTTTAATGATCGCACCTCAGCGCAAAAAACAAAAGCAACATGAAGAGATGCTTAAGGCGATTAAGTCAGGTGATCAAATTCTTACTTCTGCAGGTATCTTCGGAACAATCACTAACGTAAAAGACGACCGCTTTATTGTTCGTATCTCAGATGAAACCAAAATTGAAATCGCAAAGGGTTTCGTTCAGTCAGTGATTACAAAGCCTGACACCGAGGAGACGAAGTAATTTTAAACTTACGCCTTGGAGTTTATTCCAAGGCTAAAGGCTCATCGTTATCCCTTCTGGATTAATGAGCCTTAAGTCCAAGCCTTTAACCAATACACATCCATGTTCAAACAAAACCTCTGGAAGCTCATACTTAGCGTAGCCATTGCTGGCTGGGCTATTTCACAGCTTCTACCTCTTAAAGACATACCGTTCCAAACTTACGTGACTGATCACGTAACAGCGAAACAAGATGAGTTTAAGAAACTCGTTACCGAAGCAGCCGTGCGTCAAAAAGCAGGCCAAGTACCTAGCGTCTATGTTGGCGTTCGCCAAATTGCCGCTGAGCGCAAACTTGATCTAACACAGTACTTCCCTGATATTGGGATTGAAAGTTCACTGCGCAATGTGACCAAGCGTAATCAGATTCTTTTAAATGAACTCCTGATTCGTTCGAAGGGTAAGATGCAACTCGGTCTCGACTTAAACGGTGGTGTTGCTGTTACCTTAGAAGTAGATCCTAAAGTCACACAGCGTGACCCAGCGGATGTACATGAAAAACTTGCTAAAGCAGTTGAAATTATCAGTGCACGTGTGAATTCACTTGGTGTTGCTGAACCAATCGTTCGCCCAGTGGGTGATAATCGTATTGAAGTTGAACTTCCTAGTATCACAACAAAGGATAATCCAGACATCGTAGATAGTGTAAAAGCTCCAGCTCGTCTTGAATTCCGTGTTGTAAATTCAAACGTTTCACCTTCAAGCGTGGCACCCGGTGAAATCCCTCCTGGTTACGAACTTTTAACTCTTGAAGACGAACGTGGTGCACAAAGTGTAAGCGAAGAGCTCTTCATTAAACGTATCCCTGAAGCTACTGGTGATATTATCGCTAAAGCTTTTCCGCATTCAGACATGTACGGTAAGCCAGAAATTTTAATGCAGTTTACCAATGAAGGCCGCAAAAAATTTGCTGCCATGACTCGTCAAATTGCTGACGAAGGTCGCAGAGCTGGTCATACAGGTCGCTTGGCAATCGTGCTGGATGGAAAACTATATTCCGCGCCAACTGTACGTGAAGAAATTGATAATGATTCAGCTGTTATCGAAGGCCAGTTCACAGACCGTGAAGCTATCGATTTAGCGAACGTATTAAATAATCCTCTAGATCTTCCTTTAATTATTAAAGAACAATACGAAGTTGGACCATCCTTAGCTGCAGACGCAGTTTCAAGTGGTGTTAAAGCTTCTATTATTGGAACGGTAGCAGTAGCAGCATTCATGATCACCTTCTACTCAACAGGTGGTATCGTAGCAGTTCTTACACTCGCTGTTAACATTCTTATAATCTTTGGTGCACTCGCTAGTTTCGGTGCAACTATGACCCTTCCTGGGTTAGCTGGTATCGTTCTTACGATCGGAATGGCTGTGGATGCTAACATTCTAATTTTCGAGCGTATGCGTGAGGAAATAGCTGCTGGTAAATCGCTTTCGATTTCGAATCAAAGTGGTTACATCAAGGCGCTTACTACCATTATTGATGCTCACTTAGTGCAGTTAATTATCTGTGCTATCATGATCTGGTTAGGTAGCGGTCCTATAAAGGGCTTCGGTGTTACCTTGGCAATTGGTGTTCTCTCAACACTGTTCTCCGTTTTAATCACAGCCCACTTAGTCATGGAAGAGATCATTAGTGCTGGTTGGATCAAGAAGATCACCATGCGCCACCTCTTAAACACACTACATGTCGATTTTATCAAGTACGGCCGTCCAGCCTTCATTGGTTCATGGCTCGTTGTTTTAATCGGTGTTGTAGTGATTGCTTACAAGGGTAGTGCAATCTACGGCATTGATTTCTCTGGTGGTGACGTAGTTACCTTACAGTACAAACAGCACCTCGATATCTCACAAATCCGTACCGTAGCTGCTTCAGTTAAAGTTGGTGAAATTAATCCTACCTACGAAAACGCTATCGGTGGTGGTAATGAACTTCTAAAGATTGAAACTCCAGAAGGTAAATCAGCTCAAGTTGTAGACGCTCTCAAAGCAGCTTTTCCTAATGCTGGTTTAGAAAAAATTGGTGAAGGCCATATCGGAGCTTCAATAGGTAAAGAAATCGAACTCAATGCACTACTAGCTGTGGGTGTATCGATGCTTACCATTCTTCTATATATAGCATTCCGTTTTGAATTCGGCTTCGGTGTGGGTGCTATGTTCTCTACCTTGCATGATATCTTCATGACAATTGGTATATTCGTATTAACGGGTCACCAATTCTCTGCACCGATGGTAGCAGCAATTCTATGTATCGCGGGTTACTCAATCAACGAGACAGTCGTTGTATTCGACCGTATTCGTGAAGAATTAAAGCTTAATCCAACCGGTTCCTTACGTGATGTAATCAATAGTGCTATTAATAAAGTATTTGCTCGTACAATTATGACAGCGACTACGACCTTCTTAGCAGCACTCTCACTGTACCTCTTCGGTAGCGGTGTACTAAGGGATATTTCCTTCACATTCTTAGTGGGTATCGTAACGAGTACTTTCTCTGCAATATTCATTGCGTCCCAAGTATTCTACTGGTGGCACAAGGGTGATCGCAAGCATGTGGAAGCACACGCTGATGCTGCACCTGAATATGAATGGACAGGTTCTAGCAAGGCATCCAAGTAAGGCGCTGTCCCTTAAAGTTAATAGCAATCTAACTTAGGTTAGATTGCGTAACGTAAGGGACTTTTCCTGAAAGTCCACAAAACCGCCATGCGCTGGTTTTACAAGACGCTACCTACTGAGGATATTGCGTCACTGAGTAAATCAACTGGGGTAAGCTCGGTTATGGCGGAGCTATTGATGCGATCTGGCCTAACTCAAGCCGAGAAGGCTGGAACATTTTTAAATCCAACACTAGCAGGTCTATCAGATCCCTTTGAAGTGCCGCGTCTTTCTGATGCAGCACAACGCTTAGTTGTAGCTATAGCTAAGAAACAAAAAGTAATTGTTTTAGGCGACTACGATGTAGATGGAGTTACCAGTACAGCTCTTCTAGTCACAGTATTACGCAATTTTGGACTAAGCCCTACATTTGTAGTACCACGCAGAGCAGAGGATGGATACGGCCTATCTAGAAGCGCTATCGACCGTGCTTTAGAAAAAGGTAAACCAGATCTATTTATTGCTTTAGATTGCGGTACTAATTCACACGAGGAAGTAGCGTATCTATATGAATTAGGAATGGACGTCATTGTAGTGGATCATCACCGCTCAAAAGAAAAACCACTCGCTCAAGGAATATTAATTAATCCTCACATTCATGAGGATATTTCTGGTAATGATATCGCCTGGCGCAATCTATGTACGGCTGGTCTAGTATTTAAATTGATGCACGGTCTCTTAAAGCACTTAAGAGAAATTCAGCATCCAATCGCATTAACCTATAAACTAAGAGATCAGCTTGATTTAGTAGCTATGGGAACAGTGGCTGATCTCGTACCACTTACTGGCGAGAATCGTATCATGGCAAGTAATGGGCTACGCATTATGACACAAACGCAGCGTCCCGGACTGCGTGCTTTAATGGAAGTCGCTGGATTAAAGCCTGGGCAAGAAATTATGCCTATGGATATTTCGTATCGCTTAGGACCTCGTATTAATGCCTCTGGTCGCTTAGCAGATGCAGCTTTATCAGTTGAATTAATGGTAAGTGAAGATACTCGCTTTTGTTATGAGACAGCTCGGCAATTAGATACCTTCAATCGTGAAAGACAGGACATTGAGAGACAAATGACCGAGCAGGCTGAAAAGATCATTGAAAATCATTTCATCGAAAATCACGGTATCGTTTTATTTGAAGAAGGCTGGCATCCCGGTGTCGTTGGAATTGTAGCTGGTCGTGTCACCCGAAAATATAATCGACCATGCGTAGTTTTAGGTAACGAGGGTGATTTAGCCAAAGGCTCTGGGCGCAGTATTGAAGGGGTTAATTTAGTAGAAGTCCTAGGTAAATGCAGCGATCACTTAGAGAGCTGGGGAGGTCACCCCATGGCTGTAGGTGTTTCCCTTAAGAAAACTAAGGTGCAAGCCTTTAGAGCACTCTTTACGGAGGCAGTCATGGCTTCTTCAGGCTCTGACATTGCTGAACAACGTATCGATATTTCTGCTTGGGTTTCCGTAAATCAAATCAAGGAGAGTTTGATGGATGAACTCGAGACACTGCATCCGTTTGGCCAAGGTAATCCAGAGCCTGTATTTGGAATCAGAGGTATTATTTTAAAACAAAGACCAGACGTCTTTAAAGAACTTCATTTTCGGTTTTCTTTACCTGATGCAACAGGTAAAAAGATTCAAGGCGTGGCATGGAAAATGGCAAAAAAGATTCCACCAACAGATGAGCCAATAGATTTAGCAGTAGGTCTTCACTGGAATCATTTCAATGGAAGGAAAAATCTCCAAGTTGAGATGCTAGATTGGCGTCACTCCGACTAGTGTTTTATTAAAGCGAGATAATAGCCTTAGAAACTACTTCGCAGGCTTTATCAATAGCTGTGCCTTCATGAGCGGTACTTAAAAATCCTGCTTCATACGCACTGGGTGCTAGATAAACACCATTATCTAAACAAGAATGAAAGAGTTTTTTGTAAGGTACTGCATCTGCAGCAAGAGCAGTTGCATAGTCTGTGACCTCAGTAGCACTAAAGAATATAGAAAACATAGAACCACACTGAGGTGCTTGTAAGGCAATGCCTTTTGTCTTTGCTGCAGTAAGTGCTGCTTTACTTAGTTGCTCACCCAGCGCGTTAAGCCGCCCGTAGGGATTTAAACTTTCCAGTAGCTTTAAAGAAGCGATACCAGCTGAAAGAGCCAGCGGATTTCCACTGAGTGTACCTGCCTGATAAACTGGTCCAAGCGGTGCCAAGTAATCCATTACATCTGCTCTTCCACCAAAAGCGCCTACAGGAAGACCTCCTCCAATAATTTTACCTAAGGTAGTTAAATCAGGAGTAATTGCTTCAAGTTCTTGTACACCACCTTTTGCTAAACGAAAACCAGTCATCACTTCATCAAAAATAAGCAGTGCACCGTGCTTTGTTGTGACAGTACTGAGATGTTTTAAGAAACCAGGCTTTGCTTTAATAAATCCAACGTTACCAATGTAAGGCTCTACAATGACACCTGCAATTTGATCAGGATAAGCGGCAAAGGCTTGATCCACACATGCCGTATCATTGTACGGTAAGACGATCGTCTCACGGGCAAATGATGCAGGGATTCCAGCACTATCCGGATGGCCGTGGGTTAGGGCACCTGAACCTGCTTTAATTAAAAGAGAATCTGAATGACCATGATAGCAGCCGGAGAATTTTATAATTTTATCACGCTTCGTAAATCCGCGCGCTAGACGTACGGCAGACATCGTTGCTTCAGTTCCGCTACTACACATACGGACCTTTTTAATCGAAGGAACAAAACGCGTAATAAGTTCAGCCATATCCACCTCTAGAGGATTGGGTGTTCCAAAACTTGTTCCTTTTTCTAACGCTTCAGCAATTGCTGCTTTAATAATCGGGTGATTATGACCGTGAATCGCAGGTCCCCAAGTACACACGAAATCTATTAAATCTGTATCATCAGCAGTCGTAAGATACGCACCATGAGCAGCCTTAACAAAAAAAGGAGAGCCACCTACAGACCTAAAAGCTCTCACTGGAGAGTTTACCCCACCAGGAATAAGTTTAAGTGCCCGTTCAAATAGACTTTCAGAACGTTGATTAGACATAAAAATATAAACGGGCTGAAGTTTTAATTAGTATAGCCATGAACGATCGGAATACGGCGACCAACTCCGAAGGCAAGGGGTGTTATCTTTAATCCAGGTGCTGCTTGCTTACGCTTATATTCACTGCGGTCTATTTTTTTAACAATATCATCAACAAGTGCAGCATCAAAGCCTAAGGCAGTTATTGCCTTACGCGAAAGCCCATCTTCTATACACGCTTTTAGAATTCCATCTAAGATAGAATATTCGGGCAGTGAATCTTGATCTTTTTGATCAGGTCGTAGTTCTGCACTCGGTGGCTTATCTATCGTAGACTGCGGTATTGGAGCTTCTTTGCCATGTAGACGAGCATCCTCATTGATCCAACGCGCAAGGGAATAGACTTGTGTTTTATAAAGATCTGATATGACAGCTAAGCCACCGCACATATCACCATACAGTGTACAATAACCCACTGCCATTTCACTTTTATTTCCTGTGGTAAGTAGTAGAGCACCAAATTTATTTGATAGTGCCATCATGAGCACTCCACGCACACGTGCCTGAATATTTTCCTCAGTCACATCAGGTGTTTTACCAGTAAAAGCTGGCTTTAGCGCTAATTCAGCACAGGCAACAGATTCAGCTATCGGTATTTCAAGATAGGCTATACCTAGCGTCTTTGCTAGTGCTTTAGCATCATCCTTAGAATGCTGAGAAGAGATTGCCGAAGGTAAAGATACACCAGTTACATTTTCAGCTCCTAATGCAGCCACAGCTAGAACACCAACAATAGCTGAATCAATTCCGCCAGATAAAGCGACTAAAGATTTTTTAAATCCACTTTTCTGTGCATAATCTTTTAACCCTAAACGCAGCGCAGAAAAAATATCTGCCATATTTGACTCTATGTAACTCGAAGCAACTTGACGTTCTTGATTAGCACTTGCCTGAGGATCTAAATTAAGCGGCACTACACGTAAATCTTCAGCAAAGGCAGCTAGGCCCATAAGTACATGTCCAGAAGCGTCACTAACGAGTGATCTTCCATCAAAGATTAATTCATCATTTCCACCCACGGCATTCACATACGCCACAGGGCAGTCCAGTTCGAAGGCTGCGTCCGTTACTAAGGTTTGGCGAATGTTACCTTTTTCATTATGCCACGGACTCGCTGATAAATTAACCATCAAGTCTAGTCTGGTTTGTGCAAGTTGCTTAACTGGATCTAAGCCGTGGTAAAGTCCACGTGTATTGATCATCGGATGAGTCCATATATCTTCACAAATCGTAACGCCTATTTTTTTACCATCGTGGACTATAATTGTGGCTTTAGGTGCTGGTTCAAAATAGCGGTCTTCATCAAATACATCATAGGTAGGCAGTAGGCACTTACGTGCATAGCTTACTACTTTTCCTTGATGACAGAATGCCGCAGAATTATAAAACGGACGACCAACTCCTGTTGTATTAATTTCAATCGTTCCGATCAGTGCAGGTACATTTCCAATACTCTGCTTAATAATAGCCAAGGATTCTTGTACATCCGTTGCAAAATTCTTTTTAAATAAAAGATCCCTAGGAGGGTAGCCACAGACAATGAGTTCTGGAAATAAAACAAGCTCTGCACCATCAGCAACAAGCTTTGAGTAAGCCTCTAAGATTTTTCGACGGTTACCCGGCAAGTCTCCAACGATTGTGTTAATTTGAGCTAGTCCAAGGCGCATGATTTAAGTCCCTTAAAGTAAACCGCTTTTCGTTCGCTGACAAACTACAAGTTTCTTTGCTACACTAGCTTGCAAGCTGTATTAATGTAGCTGTTAATGCCTTTAAATATGTCGTTACCTGTTCGCCTAATCCTTGCTTCTGCTTCACCCAGAAGACTCGAACTTCTTGGACGACTCGGCGTAGACTTTGAGGTAATTCCAGCAGAAGTCACCGAGTTCGAAGATCCCACGGCTGATCCTAAACATATGGTATCGCATAACGCTGCGCTCAAAGCAGAGTGGGTATCAGCTCGACATCCTGATGCCTTAGTACTTGGGGCAGATACGACAGTTTTTATCGACGGAACAGTCCTCAATAAACCTGCTAACCTAGCAGAATCAAAGCGTATGATTCGTAAACTTTCAGGAAGAACACATACTGTTTACACAGGTATTGCTATGCGAAGAAAAAGCGACTCTTTGACGCTTAATGATGGAATTTCAAGTGAAGTAACTTTAAAGGCATTAACAGATACCCAAATAGATGATTACATATTGAAGGTTAACACGTTAGATAAGGCAGGGGCATATTCTATACAAGACCACACAGACATGATTATAGCGGGGTACAAAGGCTCTTTCACAAATATAATGGGTCTACCTGTAGATGAAACGAAACAAATTTTGACCCGTTGCGGTCTGTGCATTTAACTTACTATCCTTTAAGGGATAAACGACAGCCTTAACTCTAATTTAGAACGAGTAAATGAAAGACCTTTTTGAGCCTCCATCCACCCGAGAAGACTTGGGCGAGGCTCCGCGTAGGTCACTTCCGTGGATTTCCGAAAATACGGACTCTAAATCGATCCAAGTTGGCCTTATTGGAACGATCTTACTGCATATTATTTTGTTATTTATTTTACCTCGAATGGCTCGGTTAGGGTACTTCGGTCGCGAGAAGACAAAAACAACATACGTTAAGCCAAAGCCAAAAGAAATTGAGATTCCTTTATCTGCATTTCTTCCACCACCTCCGCAACCCAAGTCGCCCCCTAAATTTGTAGAAGCAAATCCGAATGCTCCAGAAAACACGCCTGATCACACAGATAATTTTAGTGATAGAAATCAGCAAGTAGCTCAAGAAAAACCTACTCCTAATGGGCATAATGATCATCCAGCATTAGAGGGAAAAAAAGATTTCCACTCGTCTCAAATTGTTGATGGACGTTTAGATAAACCTCAACAAGAAGCACCTCCAATTACGCAACCTGCTGCACAACCTAAGGCAGCCCAAGCAGCAACTGAAAGACGTGAACAAAATCCGCTCGCTGGAAATGAATTCAAGAAAGCGGATGATAAAGATGGTTTCGGCTCTAATTCGGGGAAGATTGCAGAAAATAATTCAAACGTAACAGAACACATTGCAGGTTCAAAACAAGGCTCTTTAGTACAGACACCAAATGCTCCTGCTGCACTGATTGATCCACGTCATCCTCAGCCACGTAAAACACTAGCTCAGCATGTTAGACCTGCAATTTTCGCGGAAAATAAAATCGGCACTTCTAACATTGGTCCTATCGCAGTTGATGCTAAATGGAGTAACTACGGCGTTTATTTGCAACGTATGATTGAGACAGTTCAAATCGAGTGGGAGAGAATCTTAATTGCAAGTAAGGTATACCCAAATTCAGGAAGCTATGTTCAAGTTAAGTTCATCATGAACTCCAAGGGAGAAATTTCTAAAATTATCAGTGTCGACCCTACCGGCGCTCCCTCAGATGCCGCTATCAGAGCTTGCCCATCGGGCATTACAGCACGTTCTCCCTATGGCCAGTGGACTGATGACATGATTGCAGTTCTTGGAGAGAAACAGGAAATGACTTTCGTTTTTTACTACGAGTGAGCACATCACATGACAATCCCTGGAAAAGTTTACCTCTTGGTAAAAACGTAGAACTCATTTCCAGTGATGCAAACGGGCTTGCTGCATTTAATAAACCAGCAGGAATATTATCTCATCCTAATCGGTCAGGTGAAGAGTCACGCTCACTGTTAAATGCTCCCTATGTACTTGAAAGTGAATTCTTTCAAGTTGTGGGTGGGAGACGCATTTGGTTACTTAACCGCTTAGATTCTGCAACATCAGGGGTAATACTCCTTACTTCAAGTGAAGTACTCGCCAAAACAATTAAAGAGCAGTTCAAAAAGAAATCTATCTTCAAACGTTACGTTGCATTAGTGTTCGGTAAACCTCAAAAACCAAGTGACATATGGCGCGACCGATTAGCCATTCAAAAAAAAGCAGGTCAGATACGTACCTCAACAGGGCACATCCCTTCTGAGAGTGGTATGCTCTTACTGAAAACTTGGACAACTGCTTTAGGTCCAGTAAGTCTTATACGCTTAGACCCAAAAACGGGACGTAGTCATCAATTAAGAGTACAGTGCTCTACACGCCATCTGCCTATTGTTGGAGATCAAACATACGGGGACTTCACAAAGAATAGAGCTTTTTTAAAGAACACGGGTAACAAACGTTTATTCCTACATTCAGAAGAAACAAAATTTACCTACGACTACGCTGGGAAAGCATATCCTTTTCAAGCCCATGCTCCACTGCCTGAGGATTTCCATGGTTAGTTACGATTATTTACTTTATGCCGCTTAACACATCTGAAGACAGTACCATTAGCCGCCGCACATTCTTGTCTTCTGCGAGTTTAGCGGCAGTCGCTGCGAGTTTTGTTAATCCTGCTGCTGCTGCAATTAATGGTAATACCGATTCAGCTCTAAGCTCTGACCTCGTTAGCTCGGTTAACATCCTACAAGGTACAAATTCATCAAAGGAATTTTCACGTGGTAACACTCTTCCTATAAGTGCTCACCCCTTTGGTATGGCGCACTGGAGTCTACAATCACAACCCGGTGGAGGTTGGTTTTTTAATCCTAACGATAATCGCATCCAAGGACTTCGCTGCACACATCAATTAAGTCCATGGCTAGGGGATTACGGCTATGCCACTTTCATGCCTTTTACTGGTGCGTGCGACAGTGATCCCGCTAGACGTGCAAGCAGTTACAATCCAAACGAGGCTACATTAGCACCACACCACATTTCTCTTAATTTACTGCGTTATCAAACTGCGTTTGAACTGATCCCAACAGAGCGCTGCGCCTTAGTTTCAGTTAAGAATCAGTCCACTGATACACTGGGTTTTCTTTTTGATGTACCTGGAGATAAACCCTCCATTGTATTAAGTGCAGATAAAAAAAGGTTATCCTTTGCTTCAGTATTTAACGCCAGTGGAATGCATGGTGCTTTTGCAACACACTATGTATTAACTTTTTCAAGAGCCTGGGAATCAATTTCAATTACTACGCCTAATGCTACACATGTAGGAGTACTCACGTTTGATACCAGTAGCCCTGAACTAGAAGTACGTATCGGCACCTCATTTATTTCTGCAGAACAAGCTGAGCTTAATCTTAATCGTGAAATAGGCACTCACACAGCACAAAGTCTACGCACGTACGGAGCTTTTGTTTGGAATACGCATCTGTCTCGCATGCAGATTGAAGGCGCTTCAGAAGATCAAAGGAAAACTTTTTATTCCTGCATGTATAGAGCGTTACTATTTCCACGCATCTGGCATGAGATTGATAAAGATAATCAAACGGTTCATCGTAGCGCTTATTCACAGCGCGTTGAATCAGGTGTCATGTACGCTGATCACGGCTACTGGGATGTTTACCGTGCGTGGTATCCTTGGATGTCCGTTGTTTTCCCTGAAAGACTTTCCGAAATTTTACAGGGCTGGGTGAATATTTCAAAAGAGGGTGGTTGGCTTCCGCAGTTTCCTTCACCTGGATACCGTGCCTGTATGACAGGGACACTCATTGATGCAGTATTCGGTGATGCCGCAGCAAAAGGCATACAAGGCTTTGATTTAAAAACAGCATACTTAGCACTTAAAAAACACGCTACCACAGCGGGTAACCCTAAAAAGGGCTACGGCAGACGTGGCATTGAAGAGTATATGAAGCTTGGTTATGTTCCTGCAGATAAGGTTGGGCAATCTGCTGCAGAAACAACGGATTCAGCTTATGGAGATTACTGTATAGCTCAAGTAGCCAAGGCTCTTGATTTACACGAGGACTACACTTTCTTTATGAAGCGCTCCGAGAATTGGAGACATCTGTTTGATAAAACGACAGGTTTTATTCGAGGCAAAAATTCTGATGGTACTTGGGTTGAACCTTTCGATCCTATCTCATGGGGCGGAGCACATGTAGAAGGCGGTCCCTGGCAGCACCGCTTTGATGTAGCACATAATCCACAAGGCCTTATTGAGGCACTTGGCGGAAAAATAAATGCGGCTCAAGCACTACAGGAAATGCTAACGATGAAACCTATTTTCCATGTAGGATCTTATCGTAAAGAAATTCATGAGATGTCAGAAATGGCTGCCGTACACTTTGGGCAGTATGCGCACAGTAATCAGCCTGTGCATCATGTACTTTACTTATTTACTGAAGCAGGAAGACCAGACCTTACCGATTACTGGGTAACTAAAACGCTCAAAGAATTATACACCCCAGACACATTCTGTGGTGACGAAGATACAGGATCGATGGCTGCATGGTACTTACTTAGTACATCCGGTTTCTTTTCTGCATGCCCAGGTAATTCTAAATATACCTTAACCACACCCTTATTTCGCAAGATAACAATTGCACTTCCGAACGCAAAACCTCTGGTCATCACTAGGTCTCAGGGATCAGGTAAATTAAAGGATATTCGTCTAAACGGTATACTGTGTGAAAACTACAAATTAGAGCACAGGGAGCTTACCCAGGGCGGATCTCTCGAATTTAGGTATAGTTAGGCACTCTTTTAGTCCAGTATTAGTCCTGATATTTTGAGTGCAAGAGTAAGCGTTTGGTGATTAGATCACCACTTGCTATGATTCTGCCTAAATCTAATCAATTCACTACTGAACAACTGCGCGAAGTCACGGGCATTGTTAAAGAATTTAGCTGTACAATCCAACCCATCATAGGTGCAGCACGTACTATCTACGCAATCGTAGGAGACGAACGCGAAGAGCTCATGATTAATCGTCTTGAGGGATTAGCCTACGTTGAACGCATAGACAGGATTCAGTCACAATTTAAGTTAATGGATAAACGCTCTGATTTATCCACCCATCGTATCAAAATTGGTGGCGTTACCTTAGGGGAAGAACTTTTTATTATCGCAGGACAGTGTACAATCGACCCCAAGAATCCGCAGCTTTTTATTGAAACAGCACATGCTGTAAAAGAAGCGGGAGCTAATTCACTACGAGGTGGAGTCTGGAAACCAAGAACAAACCCTTACACATTCCAGGGAGACTCTAAATCACTAGATATTTTAATGGAAGCAGCACGCCAAACAGGACTACCTGTGGATGCGGAAGTGATGGATGAAACTCATCTTGAACTCGCACTGAGTGCGGGTGTACATATGTTACAGATTGGAGCACGTAACGCGCTTAACTATTCTTTACTCAGAGCAGTCGGTAAAGCCGTTGCTAAAAAAGATACTGTCGTTCTTTTAAAGCGTAGCATCCATATGGGACCAATTAGTGAATTTATTTCAGCAGCTGAATATATCGCAGCCTTTGGTAATCCAAATGTAATTCTATGTCCACGCGGTACTACACCCACCTTAGATGGCTACCGTAATCATCCCGATGAAAGTATCACGCCACTACTCAAGGAAAAAACATGGGCTCCTGTTGTTGTAGATCCGTCGCATTCCGTAGGTAAAGCCGTTTACGTACCTTCATGTGCTCTAGCAGCTGTAGCTTATGGTGCAGATGGTCTGTGTATAGAAACACACATTTCTCCTTCTAAGGGCATCGGCGATGATCCTAAACAAGCTCTGACACCTAAAGTCCTAGCTGAAACCATTGTCCAAGCCAAAGCGCTTTGGAAGTTACGCCATCCCGTTCAAGCTGCCTAAGTCATTTAAAGTTTAAATTATACTCCCGTGTCACTTCCGATTACACTCAAACTCAAAGCCAACGCAAAGCCTCGTATTCTCCTAGGACATCCCTGGGTTTTTGTGAACGAGATTGAGGAAATCTTACCCGCGCAGTACGATGGTGAAGTTGTAGAATGTCGTGACAGAGCAAATCGTTTCCTAGGGGTGGGTATTTATAATAGTCGCTCACAAATTGTGTGGCGTAGACTTGAACGCGACCGTGTTAGCCTAGATGCAGCGTATATTAAAAATGCGCTCACAAAAGCTGTTGCTAAGCGTTCAGGACCCGTTGCAAGGCTAGTATGGTCTGAGTCAGATGGGTTACCAGGCTTAGTAGTTGATCGTTATGATACAACCTTAGTAGTTCAAATTCAGACCCTAGCACTCGAAAAACGCTCTGCGCTCATTGGTGATCTTCTTCATGACTTATTAAAGCCCGAAGAAATTGTATTTCGTAATGACGCACCCATTAGGCGCTATGAAGGTTTACCTCTTGAAACACATACGCGCTCAGGTAGACCTTGGGAAGCTCGCTGGGTTATGATAGATGGGTTTGAGTATTGGTTAGACTTACAATCCGGTCAAAAAACAGGTTTCTATTTAGATCAACGAGATCAGCATACATTAATTGCTTCTCACGTTCAACGCATTGCTAAGTCAGGTAAATCAGTACGTGTATTAGACGCATTCTGTAATCAAGGCCCATTCGCAATGCATGCCGCTAGAGCAGGGGCAAAAGAAATTCTTGGTCTAGATAGCGCTGAAGATGCAATCAGTGCTGCAAGACAAAATATTATTCAAAATAAAGTCACAGCAGAATTTAGCTGTGTTAATGTTTTTGACTGGTTAAACGATCCCTCACGTGGCTCAGAAACACCTTGGGATTTAATTGTACTTGATCCGCCTCCTTTTGCTAAATCAAAAAGCAAGATGGAAGGCGCACTTCGTGGGTATAAAGAAATAAATCTACGTGCTATGAGACTGTTAGCACCAGGCGGTATTTTAGCCACCTATACGTGCTCACACCATATGCAAGACGCTGATTTACGTGGCGTAATTGCAGCAGCTGCAGCTGATGCGCGTAAAAAAGTACGCATTCTTAATTGGGCAAATCAGCCCGCCGATCATCCTGTATTAATTACAATGCCTGAGAGTGAATACTTACGCGGCTACGTACTAGAAGTTGAATAATCCTTAATAGTTTAATACATAAAAAAAGCGCTTCCTTTTAAAGAAGCGCTTTTTTGTTTAAACTTATACTTACATCTTACCGCCGAAGATTGCGCTTTCGCCCAATTCTTCTTCGATACGGATGAGTTGGTTGTACTTCGCAACACGGTCTGTGCGGCAGAGTGAACCGGTCTTAATTTGACCAGCGTTTGTAGCAACTGCGATATCTGCAATTGTAACGTCTTCAGTTTCACCCGAGCGGTGAGAGATAACAGCTGTGTAGTTAGCCTCTTTAGCCATTTCTACTGCATCAAAGGTTTCAGTAAGTGAACCAATTTGGTTTACCTTCACTAAAATTGAATTAGCTGTACCTGTATCGATACCTTTCTTTAAGAATGCTGTGTTAGTAACGAAGAGATCATCACCAACAAGTTGTACCTTAGAGCCTAAAGCTACTGTAAGTTTCTTCCATGTTTCCCAATCGTTTTCAGCACAACCGTCTTCGATTGAAATAATAGGGTATTTAGCAACTAAAGCTGCATAGAAGGCTACCATTTCATCACCAGTTAAAATACGTTTATCAGATTTTTTGAAAACATAATGCTTCTTTTCAGGAACATAGAATTCTGAAGCAGCAACGTCTAAAGCGAGTGCAATGTCGGTACCTAGTTTATAACCTGCATTGTGTACTGCCTGTGCAATAGCATCAAGAGCTGCTTCTGCTGATTCTAACTTAGGAGCAAATCCACCTTCGTCTCCGATAGTAGTAGTTAATCCTTTATCCTTTAGCACTTTCTTTAAAGCGTGGAATACTTCGCAACCGTAGCGTAGTGCTTCACTAAATGTGCGTGCACCGATTGGCATGATCATGAATTCCTGGAAATCAATTGGTGCGTCTGAATGTGCGCCACCATTCATAATGTTCATCATTGGAACTGGAAGCACTTTAGCATTAGGTCCGCCTAAGTATTTATAAAGCGGTTGGTTTGATGCGCTCGCAGCAGCTTTTGCTACAGCCATAGATACACCTAAAATTGCATTAGCACCCAAATTAGCTTTTGTAGGTGTTCCGTCTAATTTAATCATCGCACGATCAATACCAACCTGATCGAAAGCATCGTGACCGATTAAAGTTGGAGCAATTTTTGCTTTAACATTAGCAACTGCCTTTAGAACACCTTTACCGCCGTAACGCTTCGCTTCACCATCACGTAATTCGAGGGCTTCATGCTCACCCGTACTTGCTCCAGATGGAACAGCTGCACGGCCAAAAGCACCGCCTGCTAATTTAACATCGACTTCGATGGTAGGGTTACCACGGGAATCAATAATTTCCCGTGCTGTGACTGAACTGATCGTTGTATTCATAAAAAAATAAGTAAAAAGATTAAGCGTCTATTAGAGAGAGCCTCACGTTCAAATTAAAGACGAAATCTACGAAAATAAGGAGATTCTTAGCCTTAGAAGCTAAAAGCATGCCTATAAAGTAGCTTAAATTGCCTTCTCTAGGGTTAAAAATGTAAATTTAAGCCCCTGATGCTCTGCACTGCGTTGATCAATCTCACGTGCAAATAATAGCTTCCAATCAGGAAAAAGACGATCACCCGTGAATTGGCGATGAACTAATGTGAGGTAAAGTCGGGTAGCTAGAGGATGAACGATAGCTTCCTGGTAAACAGCTTCACCTCCGCAAATAAAGATTTCACCACTTTGTAAAGATGCTTTTTGAAGCCCTTCATTCAGAGAACTAACAGCCACTGCAGTAGAATCCTTCGGAAGTGGGCTTGTCGTTAAAACAAATACACTACGACCTAAACTGCAGGCATCTTTCCATTCATCAAAACAGACTCTTCCCATAATCACACTATGACCTGCTGTTTTATTTCTAAAGAACTCACTATCTTCAGGGATAGACCAAGGTAACTTACCAGCTATCCCGATTACGCGATTTTCTGAGCAAGCGACAATTATATTAAATGATCTCATTTAGGAGATGCTGTTTTGATAAATGGATCAGAATCTTGAATTACAGTAGCAGAGCCAATATCAACATGGCCTTCTTTAATTACAGGTCGATTTAATTTAACCGGTGATAGGGTTTCACGACCAAAAAAAGGCCCCGCGTTAATCGTGAGTGCAGGAATTGAATCATCCATTGTAAGTCCAAGTGAATTTGTACTGATCTTTGTTCGCCAAAAAAGCACTTTCTTTTTCTTGAGTGCATTTTCGTAATCATACGCTGAAGCGATTATAAAATAACGGTTCGTGTAACATTCATCTACTAACCAGCGAATGTGTTCATCACTGTTTGCAAAATTATCAAGGGTGTTGTGCTGAATCGACTTTAACAATTTAAGGGCAAAGTCTTGACCTCCTATTAAGGCAGCTCGCTCAGCTAAATCCATTATTTCTATAGGATCTGGTGGTGTAGGATTACTCAAGTCAGGACCATTTACACCCATGGGGTCATCAATCGAATGCTTTTGATTAAACGAGCCCCATCTAAAAAAAATGACCAGTGAGGGTGGATGCTTAGCATCGTACGGTAAGTAACCGTTTGTTTTAAGAGAGCTTACCATCGCTTTTTTAAGTACTGCGTCCTTAGGTGGAGTTTCACCGGCGATAACTTCTCCTTCCTCTTTCATTCCTGAATCACCAGCAACATAGTAAACAGGATTACTGGGTGTAACCTTAGGAAGCTTTCTACCTAGAGCAGAAAATTCAGTCAGAATAACAACATCTGCTTTAGGATCTCTTTGAAAACTCCTTGGTATAAAAGAAAACGCTGACTTCTCCCAAACAGGGTATTGCTGCTTACTACCTGCAGTACCTGTGACTTGTGCATGTATATCTGAACTGATAAAACATAGGATCCATGCTATGACTCGCATTTGATTCATCACAGAAATTCAGCATGAAAAGAATCTCCCTAATAATCAAATGAGAAATGCAGTAAGGCTTGTAAGCTTACTGCCTACTTAGGAACTGATTAAGCTTTTGCTGCTACGATCTCAACAGACTTTAGCTCAATACGCTCAACAGGTGTACTTTTCTCACCACCGTTTGATTTTGTAGGCACATTTGCAATGCGCTCTAATACGTCGTCACCAGCAGTTAATTCACCAAATGCTGTATATTGACGATCTAAGAACTTAGCATCTCCGTGACAGAGAAAAAACTGACTACCAGCAGAATCAGGATGAGCTGAACGAGCCATGGATATGACACCACGGACGTGATTTTTTTCATTAAACTCAGCTTTAATTGTGTGTCCAGGACCGCCGGTACCTGGCATACCACCAACACCGTCTTTAGTGTTTGGGCAACCACCTTGAATCATAAAGCCCTTTATAATGCGGTGAAAAGCGGTTCCATTATAAAAGCCTTCTTTAGCTAGTTTTTTAAAGTTTTCTACAGTCTTAGGCGCAACCTCAGGCCAGAAAGAAATCGTGATGTCTCCGTAAGAAGTCTTAAGGATGGCATTTTCGGATGCAGCAGATTTTGCAGCTACAGGTTTGGTTTTGTCGGATTTGCTCATATATACCAATGAAAGAAAGCCGCCTCGGGCTTAAGTGCAAGCCTTTGAAATAGTCTCACGGGTAAGGCCTAAATAATGCCTCGCGACTTTCCTTAGTAATTTTCTGAAATTCTGGGTTAGGTAGGCATTCAATAAACAAACGGCCGTACGTCTTAGCAAGTAACCTGCTATCCAAAATAGTAATTAAACCACGGTCAGATTTACTACGAATTAGGCGTCCTACGCCTTGTCTAAACTTAACTAAAGCGTCGGGTAAAGTTAGTTCATTAAATGGATTTAGTCCTTCTTCACGCAGTCTATCTGAACGTGCTTCAATGATGGGATGATCCGGTGGGTCAAAGGGTAGGCGTGTGATAATGACTTGTGAGAGTGCATCTCCCGGTACATCAACGCCTGTCCAAAAACTATCTGTGCCAAATAAGACAGCATTACCTAAAGTGCGCATTTGCCGTGCAAGTTCTGTACGCGATGCAGACTCTCCTTGGCTAAGAAGCGGACGCCCGATGGCAGCAAACTTAGCTTCTAATTCAGTAGCAATTGCACGTAAATCACTGTGGCTTGTAAATAAGACAAGGGTTCCACCCGTTACTTTTTGGGTACAAAAAAAGATATAATCCGCTAAGATTTGCAGTGATAAACGAGCTCCCTGAATAGACGGTAAAGGCACATCACTTGCAACAAAAACGCGCATATTTCGCTCATAATCAAAAGGCGATTTGACCATTAAACTTTTAGCAGACTCTGCACCAATACGTGCAGCAAAGGGTTCAATTTCACCTGCCATTGCAAGTGTTGCACTAGTACAAATTACACTTACGCCACAGCCAAAGAGATGACGTCTTAAATCCGGAGCGACATCAATAGGAGCACTGCGCAAAATAACAGTAGACTGATTACGTCCTGCTCGTTCAGCCCAGTAGACATGGGTTTTATCGGATAAGGAAAGCCAATCACTAATACTTGCTTGGATACCTTTTAAACGAGCTTTGTGTTCGAGTAATTCATCTCTTTCACGACCATCTTCAAGTGAATCAGCAATCTTACCCACTAAGGTATGCAGTGAATCAAGTGGTCCATCAATCAGAGATTCAACCGCATCAGGTTCACGCGATCGCACAACAGGACGCACCGAGAGCAACTTCTCATCGACCTTAGAAAAAAAATGTTTAGCTGCTTCCATCACGTCAGTCACTCTGCGTGCAACCTCCGCTTCACCGCGCTTTTTAAGTAAACCTCTTTTTGTCTTTGGATTATATAAAATTTTAAGAGATCTCTCAATTCCGTAGCTGCTTAATGAAAGACCAAAATGATCGGTTGCCACTTCTGGAATAGTATGCGCTTCATCAAGAACTAAAAAGTCTTCGGGAAATAAAATACCTTTCTCTTCATGCGTAGCCCCTTCCGATTTAGCTCCACCAGATTTAATAAGCGAAAATAAAAGCGCATGATTAAGAATGATCACCTGAGCTGCTTTTAAACGTCCTCTCGCTTTATGATAAAAACAGGCAGAACCTTCACAGTGTCTGCGTGAGCAAGTTGAAGAATCTGAATTAACTGAATCCCATACTTCAACTTTGGGTGCAGGTTTTAATTCATGCCTTAGTCCATTTTCTGTTGTTTCAGACCACGCTGCAATGCGCTGTAGTTCTTCGTACTCATCATCTGAAAAAAGCCCTGCTTTCTCGGCGAGTGCATGGGAAAGTCGAGTGCTACATAAGTAGTTTGATTTTCCTAGTAACACAGCTGATTTAAAATCAGAGTAGCCTTTAAGTTCAGGAACTGCTGCAAAAAGCCTGCGGCATAGCGGAAGATCTTTAGACTCCAACTGCTCTTGTAAGGAAATGGTATGAGTCGATACAAGCATCTGCCTATTTTGGTCCATTGCTTGAATGATCCCAGGGACTAAATAGGCCATCGATTTACCCACGCCTGTACCTGCTTCAAATAGCAGTGACTGATCTGTCTTTAGTACACTCGCAACGGCTTTAGCCATATGCTCCTGCTCAGAACGATGCTCCAAGCTAAGAGCATCAGTAAGCCATCCGCCATCACTGAAGATAGACGCGACCAAGGCAGGAGCCTTTGATACGGGCTTTTCCTCTCCTTGTTCTTCAGTAAGACTAATCATGAGATAGTGATATAAATAGGTAGCCTACTAACGAATGGATCTTATGGCGTTCGCGCAAATGAATTTGCGGTTAACCCAGATCCTGTTATCTTATGACTAATGAATGTACCTGGGACTCATTTAGCATCATGGGCAGACCAGCTTGCTGAATTCCTCAAATCAAGTCCTGGGGTAAATGCAGTTCGTATAGATCCATTAGCCCATAAAATCTCAGTAGCTGTTCTAGGTGATCTAGACATAAACTTACTCAATAAAGCGCTCTTAGAAACAATCACAGCAATTGAAGCTAAATTAATTGAAGATCGCTCTCCAGTTGTACCCGGTGGTTATCTTATAAAAAGAGAAGGCAGTACTGTGGTGATCGGTAGGCAAAGCTGCTCGACTGCGGAAAGTTTATGGCTTTGGCGCGAAATGGTCTGGCCTGAAATTACAGCTGAACCAACAGCAGAGGATCAGGAATGGAGAATCTTAGCCTTAATGGCGGCCCTGTGTGGCCTCACTGGCATTGCTGGTTTACTGACAGAACATTATTTTCCAGGACTCTTATGGTTATCTAAGAGTCTATTCTTAGCAGGTGTTATTGCTGGAGGGTGGGATGCAGTAGTTGATACGTACGAGAATCTTAAAAATAAACAAATTGATATCCATTTTCTTATGTTAGCTGTTGCACTGGGTGCAATCTTGATTGGTGCGTGGGGTGAGGCCGTGCTGCTTTTATTTTTATTCTCTGCTTCAGGAGCAATGGAGGAGTACTCATTATATAGGACTCAGCGTGAAGTGGGTTCACTATTAAAATCAGCTCCTAAGCAGGCTAACTTAATAGATTCAAAGGGTGTGGAAATAGAAATTTCTGTAGAGCAAATTCAGGTCGGCAATTGCCTCAGGGTTAAACCCGGCGAAGCCTTTGCAGCGGACGGTGTCATTCTAAGTGGTAAAAGCGCAAGCGATGAATCAGCACTCACTGGAGAAGCACAACCTGTTGCAAAAATCGCAGGTGATTCTGTCTACAGTGGAACTCTTAATTTATGGGGTGCTGTTGATTTTGAAGTTACAAAGCTACCTTCAGAAAGTACCCTTAAAAAAATCATTCGCCTAATCCAGACGGCACAAAAACTCAAAGCACCGAGTGAGCGTTTTACCGATAAATTTGGCACGCCTTACACCTACGGAGTAATAGGAGCTGCTACAGCTATGTTTCTTGTATGGTGGCTTGGCTTTGGCTTACCAGCATTTGCTAATATACCAGGCACTCGCTCTGCATTTTATCGTGCAATGACACTAATGGTTGTCGCTAGCCCATGTGCATTAGTCTTATCCATTCCTTCTGCAATTTTAGCTTCCATAGCTTGGGGAGCAAAACACGGCATTTTATTTCGAGGAGGCTCAGCCGTAGAAAGTTTAGCTAATATAAATGCTGTAGCTTTAGATAAAACAGGCACCTTAACAACGGGGGACCTTGCTGTCACAGGGTGCGAAAGTTTCCCAGCAGGTAAAGAGATGCAAATTCTAGAAATCGCATACAGTATGGAAGCTAAATCTCAGCATCCCATTGCTCGAGCGATTGTGAAATATGCAAAACTTAATAAGGTGCGTGAAATACAAATTGAAGAATTTCAATCACTCACAGGGCAGGGACTTAAAGCAAAAGCTGAAGGCAATACCTTAATCTTAGGACGACGTGAACTTTTAGAAGTTGGCCCACTTGCTTCGTGGTCAAAACAACTTCCCCCTGCACCTGCTGATTTAAGTGAAGTGTGGGTAATTGGAAAAGAGTTAGTTGGCCGCATTCTTTTAAAAGATCAGATTCGCACTGAATCAAAACGTGTTCTAGCAGAACTTAAGGCAAGCGGCGTAAGAACAATCATGCTTACAGGGGACCGAAGTCATTCAGCAGAAGCTGTAGCACGCGAACTCGGTATCGATGAATTTCGCTCAGGTCTATCACCAGAAGATAAAGTTGAAGCACTTCAGCAAATAAAAAAACAGGGCTACAAAATAGCTATGGTTGGAGACGGAGTAAACGATGCACCTTGTCTTGCAGCAGCAGATGTAAGTGTAGCTATGGGTGCACGCGGCAGTGATGCAGCTTTAGAAGAAGCAGAAGTCATTTTAATGCATGACCGCATAGAAAACTTTTTAGAAGCACGGCGCTTAAGTATTCGTGCACGCAAAATAATCCGTCAAAATCTTACTATATCACTAGGCGTTGTGAGTGTCATGGTCATTGCAACAGCACTGGGTACCGTACCACTTGCAATCGGTGTGGCAGCCCATGAAGGAAGTACAGTAATCGTTTGCTTAAATTCTCTACGCTTACTGTTTGGTAAGAATAGCTGAGATTTAAGTTAGTCTACAATCCAGACCTGATCACCTACACGGACTTCTTCGTAGAGTTCTACGATATCAAGATTTCCCATTACCACACAGCCTGCACTGAGTGGTTCACCAATACGGGCATCATGATTGGTTCCGTGGATATAAACATAACGAGAATACGTGTCCACGTCACCCCCTAGATTAACACCAGGTTCGAGCCCCCTAAGCCAAAGGATACGGCTTGTGATCATATTATCCATTTCTTTAACTTCTGAAAAATGACGCCCCGTGGGTACCCGTGAAATAAACACCATTCCAGGGGGCTGACCTGCTCCAATACGCTCGGCTATTTCATGCAGTCCGCGTGGAGTCCCCAATGAATTCTTTATATTCGAGGGTGGTTTCTTAGAGGTTGAGACTGCGTAGCTTCGCACAAGCTTACCTTGTGCATAAAACTGCATCGTAGCGTCAGAGATGCGTACGTAGAGAATACGGTCTGCGGGCTTGATACCGAGGCTAGAACAGATTTTACTAAGCGATTCAAAATTCATGAGTATGACTTCACAATTAACAGTAGGCATCGTTGGAGCGACTGGTGCCGTAGGTCAAGAACTGCTGCAACTATTGCATGCACGAAAATTTCCTATGGCTAAATTGAGGCTCTTTGCCTCGGCTCGTTCTGCGGGAAAATTAGTTAGTCATGAAGGACATACCTACACAATAGAAGAGGCAAAACTTGGTGTTTTTTCTGATATCGATGTCGCATTTTTTGCAGCGGGAGGTCCTGTAACCCGGGCTTTAGCACCTGATGCTATTAAAGCAGGCTGCTTAGTTATTGATAAGAGTTCTGTCTTTAGAATGGATCCTACTGTTCCTTTAGTGATTCCGGAAATTAATCCTGAAGCCTTAAAGACCCACAAGGGCATCATCGCTAATCCGAACTGCTCAACTGCAGTTACACTTATGGCATTATGGCCACTGCATAAACAATTTGGCCTTAAGCGTTACTTTGCATCTACCTTCCAATCAGTTTCAGGAACAGGTGCAGAAGCTGTTAGAGAGTTAGCTGATCAAATTTCAGCGCTCGAAACACACCAACCACTTCCTAGAAAAGTATATCCTTACCAAATTGCATTTAATGCAATTCCACAGGTCGATACCTTTGGCACTAACGGCTATACAGGTGAAGAAACCAAGATGATGCAGGAAAGCCGAAAGATTATGGGCATACCCGATCTTAAGGTATCTGCTACCTGTGTAAGAGTACCAGTTGTGCGTGCACACTCTATTTCTGTTAACGCAGAGTTTGAACGTCCGGTGAGTGTTGAGGCAGCTAAGCAGGCGATTGCAGCTTTTGAAGGGGCTGAACTTGTTGATGATCCAAGCCAACAAAAATATCCAACCCCGCTAGATTTTACACGTAAAGTTAAATGCGGAGTAGGGCGCATACGCTTAGATACTGCTTTAGATAACGGCTTAGCACTCTGGGTAAGTGGGGATAACCTCTGGAAAGGTGCAGCCCTCAATGCCATCCAAAATGCAGAGCTGATGGCCAAAACTGGACTCCTAAAAGCTAAAAAGTCTTAAAATTTACGCATTAATCGCTTGTCATAAGGGGTTAAGGTGCGCTTTGTGTACGAGCTTGAGCCTAGATTGAATTTCCTTTAAGGTATTTAACTTAGGTACAAGTTTCAGTTTTTCACGCGACGGTGGGGTAGCTCAGCGGTTAGAGCAGAGGTTTTACATACCTCGGGTCGGGGGTTCGATTCCCTCCCTCACCACCATTACATAAATGGCTTAACAGAAGTAACTTACAAAAGTTATCTACGTGTATACCTTAATTGTTACATCAACAGGCACACCAATAGCTTATAGGTTCGAAAAGATGTACAAAGGTTTTTTTACTTAAATACGAGGGATTTTCGATCTCTTCGGGTATTACAACGGACTGCCGAAAGAGGAACTGGTCCGAAAGCTAATGCTCGGAAAGATGCAGCGCAGCGACTACACGCAGCGTCGCGATCAGGAGATCACCGAATGGGTTGAGCAACACCCCGAGGTCAAAAGCCGGGTCGAGGAGCGGATCAGAAGCGTGCCGATGGAAAACCGCCAGCGCGCGTTCATTAACGCGGCCAAGACCGA
>CAILHZ010000004.1 GCA_903834135.1 uncultured Opitutia bacterium
ACAAAAAAAGGGGCGGTCTTAAAGACCGCCCCTATTGTGGCGTAATTTAGATCAATATCAAAATTATGTAGACGGCGGAATATATGTACTTGATGTTACAGTAGGAGTGTTTCCTTTTAAATCTACTGAAGCACTAAGTCCTGCTAGATTTACTGTTCCCAGTGGAGCAGTAATTGTTAGTGAAGAACTTATACTTGTAGGATTACTTATTGTTACACTGCCTAGATTCGTTGTTAAATATAAGTTAGTATAACTACTACCACCTGTCCCATTGGTTGTTATATTTCCAGTTACTGTAATTGATTCAGTTCCAACAGCACTTCCAGGAGCAAGTACTAGGTTACCTGAGGCAAATATTGTAGCTGATGTAACTGCTTTTGTGAGCAGACCGCCGAATTTATTATTAATACCAGTTAAATTAATGTAACCTACTACTGAACCTGTTTCTAAGAATGAAGCAATACCGGTTACAGTAATACCGCTAGTGCCAGCTTGATCTGCGATAGTACCGTTATTCTTTGAATTTGTTACTGATAGATTACCACCAACTGTTGAAGCGTTAGCTAGTGTAGTTAAGTTTGAATAATCGTTCAGAGTAACGTTACCAGCAGCACTTACTGAAATTAACTTACCAGAACCTTCTAAGGTATTGTTACCTGTTAAAGGCGATGCAATATTAATGTTACCAGTGTTTGATATGAGTGTTGTGTTACCAGTAACAATAATTGGATTGCTATTAGTTGTATTTATGACATCACCCTTCAAGCTTTGTGCTGTCCAATTGACTGCAGAAACAGATGAGTATGCTGTGGTAGCATTTTCAACAATGTTACTATTAGTAGTGGCATTTACATTTATTGCACCGAAGTTATTACCAGCACCATTAGGCAATGATATACCTGTTGTAGCACCACTACCTGCCTGTGTTAATGTTGTAGCACCCCAAACATACACTCCAGATGTAGATGTTTGAGTAATATTACCTGAAGTTGTAGATACAGATAATTGTGAACTTGTTGGCGATGCATTTGTGCTAGGCAAAATACTTATTGTACCTAAGTTAATATCATTATTTGTTACGTAAGCAGAATTTCCAGATGCAGTTATATTGGTGATCGCACCTGTCCATACTGTATTAGTAGGAACACCTAAGTTAACACCGTTGTTACCAGTAGAAGCCGCTGTGAATGATAATGTTGGAGCTTTAGCAGTAGCTATATACATTGCATTTACTTGAGAAATATTACCGGTTGTTGATGTAATATATGATGCACCAGATGCACCAGAATTTAAGGTTAAGTTTGTCAATATTACGTTACCATTGTTAGTAAAGTTAACTGAACCGTTCGATGTTATCTGAACTGGCCCATATGAACTTAATGGATTTGTTATAGATATTGTTTTACCAGTTATAATTGTTTGTGCACTTGAGTTAACTGTTACAGCAGAACCACTATCAGATACACCTCCTGATAAAGTAACACCTGTGTTTTGTGCATTACCTGAATAAAAAGTAACACTACCAGAACCCTGTAAGTTAATACCGGTTCCCAATGTGAGTGTACTTGCTAATGCAGGATTAGAGTTAGCACTGACAACTAATGCTCCAGTTGCTGTTGGTGAAGATATCACATTATTCAATGTGAAACTACCAAGATTGATAATGTATGATGTAGTTGAGCTAGTATCATTAGCTAAATTAAATGTTACATTACCTAAACCACTACCGGATGCAATAATTGCGCCACTTGAGGTAGATATTGCACCAGAACCAGTCGTACCACTATTTGCAGAATATGTTAGGGTACCGCTTGTTGCTGATGCTGCTACTGTACCAACTGCTACACCAGTTGCAGTACTTGTGAATGTTAGATTACCAGATGATGTATCGTTTAAAACTAATGTTGTAATAGGTGAAGAAGCGAATACTGAAGTATTTGATACACCATTAGCTGTAGCATTTGTAGCATTTAATGTTAAGTTATTACCATATATTACATTAACATTAGTAATCGCTGCTTGATTGGATGCATTACCAAGTATAATACTACCTGGTACAGCTTGTGCACCGCCGTAAACTGCTGGTGTACCTGAGAATAAGTTAGCATTACCACTTACATTTACACTCCCTGATGTATTAGTAATACCATTAGCAAAAACATTGAGGGTACTTGCTAAAACAGTACCTAAATTTGCTGCAGTACCGGAGTAAACTGTAACAGTGCCACCGTTAGCTGAAGCAGAGATCTGTCCAAGTGTAGCGGAATTTGCTGTAGTTCCTAATGTAATGTTACTTCCATTAGTTAGTGCTGATACTCCACCAATTAAAGAACCTGTGTCAGATAATTGTGATATAGCACCACCGGAAACTGTATTGAGAGTACTTAAAACGGTAAAACCTGATACTTTTACTGTGTCGGTATTAGCAGCACCAATTGATATCGGTCCTGCTGCTGTTACAGTTAAACTACCTGCAAGATTACTACCGCTTGCAATATTAGTCGTTGTAGCAGCACCTGAGTTTACTGTTACACCATTAACACCACCAACTAGCACAACGCTAGGTAATGTATTATTTCCATTTAGTGTGATAGTTGATGCATTTAGAGTTAATGTTTGCAATGCAGTAGTTGTACCAACTGTGTTACTTAATAATCCTCCGTTAATTTGAGAAATAGTACCGTTTGCTGCCGTAACAGTACCACCGTTTAATGTGTAAGTACCTGTAGTGTTGAATGTAACGTTACCAGCAGTTGCTGTAGCTGTTAAATTACCTAAAGCGAAAGATGAAAGAGAATCGATATTAATGTTACCAGTCACTGATGTTAATTTCAAAGTTACTGCATTATTTGTAATTCCGTAAACCGTACCCGATACAGTTTGATTAAGAGTACTGAGATTACCTGCACTTTGTAAAGTTACTACATCCGTAGACGTGTTTTGATTAGCAGTAGGAGTAATATTAGCACCTAGTACTAAATTTCCAACAGGACCGCCTGCTGAATCAGCTATCAATGAGATTGAAGGAGCTGCAATTGTTGTCGACCCTGTAGTTAAATTACCTGTTGAGGAAACATATATAGCTGTAGTAGATGGTATACCAAGGGTACCCGTAATAATAGTCACGTTAGCATCGCTAAGAGCCTTAAACGTTATATTACCACCACTTAATGTAGTATTCTTAGTTGTTAAACTTACAGCATTGGTAGTTGGAACAACACCAGAAGCTGGTGTTACACCACCAATAGATACGTTAGTTAAGCTAATCGAACCTGTGCAAGCGGTAATACTTACTGTACCGCCAAAGCTTTGAT
The DNA here is from genome assembly GCA_903834135.1 of uncultured Opitutia bacterium. Lineage (GTDB taxonomy): Bacteria > Verrucomicrobiota > Verrucomicrobiia > Opitutales > Opitutaceae > Palsa-1447. Next base: position 3,315 of record CAILHZ010000004.1, read on the forward strand.
TACCACTTGAAGTAATATTACCATTACCGTTAGCGGACGTGTCGTTATTGATACCTGAAGTAGCTGCTACATTTGTAGCTATACTAGAGTATCCGTTGAAAGCAATATTACCGTTTCCAGTAACAAAAGTATCAGCTGTTGCTGCACGGTTAGGTGTATTATTTGCTACATTGTAGAGTGTAATCGAACTAGCAGGCACACTTAATGGAGATGACGCTGTTGCAGTGATATTTCCGTTTGTTGTAGTTACAGATGATAAAGTGATCGAACCGTTTGTTGTAGTTAATGTAATTGGCTGCGCTGTATTTACATTAGATATTTCATTCACACCTGTTAATCCAACTGTTCCTGTATTAGCAGAAGCAACGATAGGACCATTTACGTTTACATTTACTAACGAAACGTTTGAAGGCTTTGCAGTTAAGCCACTGTTAGTTGTAGCTACAAATAATGTACTAGCATTAGTTCCACCAACATTAAAGTTAGCAGTTGAAATTGTTGCGCCGCTGTAACCAGATATTAAGCTATTAGCGCCATTAATTGTTGATAATGCAGCAGATGATCCTAAAGAAGCTGTGCCAGATACTGATTGTAATGTAATACCACCGCCTACTTGAGCTAAAGTGATAGCAACGCTACCTGGATTCGTAAGACTTGCTGCACCATACGCCGTAACATTAGAATAAGTACGCGACGATTGTGTAGTACCAGCAAGAGTAATTTGATTACCCGCTAATGTACCACTACCCAAATCACCGTTAATATTTACATTACCTGCTGTACCTGCATTGATATTTGCTGCACCAACTGAATTCAAATTTCCTAATGGCGTTACATTAGCAAAAGAAATATTTGCGTTTGTTGTAATTGTTAATGCACCAGCTGCTGCTACATTAGAAGTTACAGATGAGCCTAATTGCGAACCATATCCAACTGTTGATGTTGAGTTAGGTGTGTTAACAACTAACGATATATTGCCTGCAGCTGCAATAGGACCGTTTACGATAATTGGACCAGCGTTAGTAACGATAGATAGGTTACCGCCACTTAGTACACCTGTTGAACCAACGTAACCTGTATTCAGAGTTAATCCGCTAACTGAATTCGTATTATTACCAGTAATCACTGACGCACCTGAACCTTGTGAAATAATATTAATATTTCCTGCAGTGCTAGCTGAATCTACTTCGATACCACTAACTACAGCTGAACCAGTACCACCGATAGCACCCCATACTGTACCAGTATTGTTTGTATTAAGTGTGCTACCGCCTGTATAATTAGTAATATTATTAATTATAATAGAAGCACCACTATAAGCACTTGCTAAATTAATGCTACCATTGCCTAGAGCTGTAGAAATAGAAGCACCAGACTGTACGTATATAATACCAGAAGTTGTTCCAGTAATTTGTGTTACACCATTAAATACGCCTAAATTACCATTGCTTGCGAAGTATCCAGTAGCACTTGTATCAGTTACTGTAGAAGCGTAAAAGTTGTTTACGTTGATAATTGAGTTAGAACCAACAATGATACCTGCTGGATTCAAGAAAAATACATTACCGTTCGAATTAATATGACCATTCAAAACAGTAGCCATATTACCAACAATGTTATTCAAGACACCACTCGTAGATGTAGGTAAGTTGAAAGTAACTGTGTCACTAGCTGCTAATTGTCCTCCCGAAGTTGTACCATCAGAAAAATTCTGCCATTGTAGTACTGTATTATTCGAAGCTGAACCAGGGACTGTAATAGTTAGCGCACTCGTACCAGTTACTACAGCAGTAGCTGAACCGGCTGTAACAATTAAGTTAGTCGCAGTAACATTAGGCACTGTTGCCAGTGCTAGCTGAGGAGCCCCCAAAAATAGGGAAGCTGAGGCAAGCGCTGTTGATATCAGCTTGTTCTGCCACGATAGGCTTGATGTCTTTGATGTCTTCATTTTCTGGTTAAGGGTACTGATTTTGTTGATCTTAAATTGCATAATTTCGCCACTATTGAATCTTTCTAAACGACTTGTACAAGTGTCTGCAAGTATAAAATTAGTTCTTTTTATGTGTTTGATTTATATATCGATTGAAAGACAAGCTACTTACATTCTCTATTTGCACGACGCTTTAGTTTATTTTACGAACTTTTGTAGGCTTTATTAGTCTATTTTATGTATATCTTAATGATCAAACCTATTTTTAGGCTCATACTTAGACTGGCATTCATCTTAAGTCTATTGATTACAAATAGTTACGGTACAGACCTGAACACAACTAATACAACCGATAAACTTGTTCTTAGAAGCTACAAATTGAAGCGTATTTTAATTTCTGACACTGAACATAAGGTAACTAACTTACACTTTCCAGGCACTGAGGGTAAAATACTCATCATGGATATACCTGTGCTAAATAGTCCAGAATTTGCCCATCTGCTAGAACCTCTCCTTGGAAGTACGATAAATTCTCAATTAATTGACCACTTAGATACTTCAATTACCGATTTCGTTCACACAAGGTTGAATGCCAGCGCAACGGTAATCGTACCTAATCAAAATATCTCCAATGGAGACCTTAGGTTGGTGATCACAATAGGTCGCTATAAATTGGCACGGCTATACCTTACTAGTATCAGGAAAAAAAATACCCAAACCTCTTTTCCCGCTAATACTGGCCAAATTGTTCTTAACGATCTACCAAGCTACTTAGCATCAGATGAGTTTGGCCTTACTCTCTCAGAGTATTTCTCTAAGCCCGTCACTTCTGACACTATAAACAGACTCATAATCGACATCTCTGCGTTCGTCTCTCGCCATGGGGGCTATTTGGCTGCAGCTCAAATCCCCCCACAAAGCGTAGAAAATGGCCTGCTTAAACTCGAGATAGAGATAGGTAAATTTTCTCTCAAACGTTTGATCATCACCTCAACTATAGCTGATGCCTCAGACTTCCACGCGCCTAAAAATTCCGAATCAATTTTAGCAATTAAAAATCCACTCTATTCAACACCTGAGTTTAAAAAATATATAGAAAAATACCTCAATACCCCAATCACAGTTGATCGAGTGATAGATCTGCGCAAAGATCTTGTTCAGTACGGAAATAAACACGATAGATTTCTTGTTGATACAGCCGCTCCGTATATTGATTTATCAACTGGTGAAATTAAAATCCCCGTACTTATTGGTCACTACAATAAATTACACCTAAAGGGCAATAGATGGTTTAGTGATGGATTAATCGAAAAAAAACTAGGCATTAAAGAAGGCGACGAAATTAAGATTTCCGAACTTGGAAATGCAGTCACCTGGGCAAATCAAAATCCATTCAGACAAGTACAAGTCGTACTAGACACAATGGACAAAGCTCCAGGTGAGGCGGACCTAGATATTGCAGTGAATGAAGTTCGCCCCATAAGACTGGCTACTTCATTTAGTAACGCTATTAACAGTCCATTAGGAAACAGTTCTTATTCGGCTTCCGCGCAAATGGGAAACCTATGGGGGCTAGATCACGAACTTAATTATCAGTACTCGACTAATAATACACCTAAGTACGACCAATCCCATAATGTTGATTACAAGGCACCGATTTGGGGACAGGGATTTATCAAGATCGATTTTGCCTATTCATTAGTATATCCTCAGTCACTATTCGGATATGTAGGTCTAAACGAAAAAGCAAAAAACTCGATTGCAGACATTCGTTATATTAAGCCGGTAACTCGTGGCCTATGGACTTTTGAATATTCAGGTGGCATAGATTATAAGCAGGTTAATACTAACTTAATCTTCGGCTCATTATCTCAAGCCATTGGAGTTTATGATGTCGCGCAACTGGCAGCTGGATTAAGCATAACCCCCAAGGACCCAAAAGGTAGCTGGACTGTTTGCTTAAACGTCTTCGAAAGCCCAGGTAATTTTAATAAAAGAAACAGTGAAAACTCCTATGCTTTCACAAGTACTAGAGCATCAACTGCAAAAAGCTCCGAATACCAATACGCAAAACTGATTATCGAGCGCGACACAAACCTCCCATGGGGCATGCAACTTGTCTCACGTGGGCAACTGCAGCTTTCAACGACGAACTTACAAAGTAGTGAAGAGCTACTTATAGGAGGTGGCGCTACAGTGCGGGGCTACAGTCAAAGTTATTCAGGAGACCAGGGCTGGATAATAAACCAAGAACTCAGGAGCCGTTACTTTGAAACTAAGCTTCCTTTCAATCACAGTAAAAAAACTAAACTTAACACGCAGTTTATAACATTCTATGACTATGCAAGAGTTAGCTACAAGCACCCGCTCCCTTCAAATATACCTTTACCTACACTAATGGGTACAGGCATCGGAATAAGATGTAGCGTCTATGGGCACTTTAGCATGGGATCAGACTTAAGTTTTCCAATTATAACACCCACCTATTACGATTCTCACCCCACTAAGGGAACTTTTTGGGTTAACTTGTCGTATTAGTTAAGTTGAAAATAATACATATAGGCCATCACTTTTACGGCTCCGGTAACATAGGGGACGATTTTATGTTGGCTGGGTTTCTTTCGGAAATTAAACCGCAGGAATCCAACATTTGCATAAGTTGCTGCATTCCATATAATTTGGATATATTAAGATCACGCTTTCCAGAGGTTAATTGGTATCCATATACCACTGAGGCAAGAGAGTCCTGTATCAATTCATGTGACGTCTGGTTAGGGCTTGGTGGATCCCCTTTCCAAAGCTCAGTATCTTCTTGGTTCATCGACCATTTAGCTGAGGAACATAGAATAGCCTCGAAATTCCATAAGCCAATGGCGTTCTTAGGGATAGGATCCCAAGATGATAATGCTTTTAATAACAGTGTACTCACCCATATAATGCAATCGAGCAATTTCATCAGCGCGCGTGATTTTAGTACATATAAAGCACTGCTTAATATTAGGATAGATCATAAGAAGATCTACTTAGGGGCTGATTTATCCCACCTCTTTTTTTCGCGAAATTTAGCTCAATTTGCCCATAAAGGTCGCCTTACTATGGTCCTTAACTCGGATTATAAGTCATGGCCTAACCTCAATTCACTTGTAAGCGACCTTTCCCAACTTAGAGCTGATGAGCAAATATGGCTCATTCAAGAATCAAGACCCCTGCCTGGATCTGAGCAAGACCTCTACCAATGTCTAAGCCTAGATGTTAAGGCAAAATGGACTCCCGTCTTCGCAGAAAAAACTAATGAACCTCTTTCGAATATTTTAACTAAATGGCCAACAGGGGAATGGACACTTACTTCAAGATACCACGCCTGCCTTACCTCGTTATGGGGTGGCTCAAAAACAACAGTCTTGGCACTAAACGGTAAATTAAAGGCTGTAGCTTCCGAATTCGGCCTAGCCGCTCTACCAATGGATGCCTCTAACGATGCAATTATAACCGCCCTTAGAACCTCTAAACCCGTAGATAGGTCAATCCTTACAAAGCACACAAAACTCGCCAAAGACTCGGTAACTCACTTTCGTGCGACTTTCGGGCTATAATGCCAATTTGTTCTTCTGTTCCTATAGCGTCTGCCCTTAATCTGCTCCTAGATGATACCTGCCCTTAAAAGCAAATGGCCTAAAGTACTACCCCTGTTAACTGAAGAGCAAAAACAGATTAGTAATCAATTCATGCGCATATGGCATGAAGAATTACCTAAGAGCTTTGGCTTAGTCGAACGTTTTAACCAAAATTTTCCCGTTATTAATAGCACTAAGGATTTTAAAACAACTTTAGAAATTGGTGCAGGTCTAGGAGAGCACATCAGTTACGAAAAACTCACTCCTGAACAAGCAAGCAACTACTATGCTTTGGAAATGCGTGAGAATATGGCTGAGCAAATACGCACTCGATTCCCGCATGTTAAAACCGTTGTCGGTGACTGCCAAGAAAGACTTAATTTTAAAGATGGCCACTTTGACCGCATACTAGCAGTTCACGTTTTAGAACATCTCCCCAATCTACCTAAGTGCATTGAGGAGTCCTATCGCCTGATCAATAAAACAAAAGGACAATTGATTGTGGTCATACCTACCGAAGGAAGTCCTGCCTACGCTTTAGGAAGAAAAATATCCGCTGAAAGAGTATATAAAAAACATTTCGGTGGAGACTATTCGTGGTTCTATAAAAGGGAACATATCAATTTACCTCCTGAAATTATCGTAGAGCTGGAACGATATTTCATAATCGAGCGTAGACGAACATTCCCATTCCCCTTCCTTCCCTTTATCTTTTGTAATCTGTGCATCGGTCTTGTATTAAAACCACGAGTTACCCCAGCAGTATAAAAACTTTATTTAAGACTTAGTCGTATTACTTCATGAAACACGTTTTTGTAACAGGGGCAGCAGGCTTTATTGGTTCAACACTCGTTGATAGGTTACTAACTGAAGGCATTCAAGTTACTGGCTGGGATAATTTAAGTACGGGTCAAATTCGGTTCCTAGAAGGTGCCAAAAGAAATAAATTATTCACCTTCATTCAAGGTGATAATTTAGATCTCCCAGAACTGAGTAAAGCCATGATGGGCTGTGACACTGTATTTCACTTAGCTGCAAATGCGGACGTACGCTTTGGTACTGAGCATCCCAGAAAAGATCTCGAGCAAAATACAATCGCAACATTTAATGTATTGGAATCAGCAAGACAAAATAATATCAAACGTTTTGCTTTTTCATCCACAGGTTCAGTCTACGGAGAATCGCCCGTAATCCCAACCCCAGAACACACTCCCTTCCCAATTCAAACCTCACTCTACGGCGCTTCTAAAATCGCAGGTGAAGGCATGATCAGCGCTTACGGCGAAGGCTTCGACATAGAATGCTACATATTCCGCTTTGTCTCTATCTTAGGAGAGCGTTACACCCACGGACATATTTTCGATTTTTACAAGCAACTCCTCGAGAACCCTAAAAAATTACGCATCTTAGGAGACGGCTCACAGCGCAAAAGCTATCTCTACGTACAAGACTGTGTTGATGCTATCTTACATGTAATAAAATTAGGTACTGCAAAAACAGCACCTCATCACACACAGCTATATAATCTAGGCACTCCAGAATTTGTACAGGTAAACGATAGCGTAAGAACAATCGTAGATTCTTTAAATTTAAATCCGTCTCTAGAGTACACAGGCGGCAACAAAGGGTGGATTGGAGATAATCCTTTCATCTTCTTAGAAACAAAGAAGATCAGCCAGACAGGATGGAAACCAAAACTTACAATCAAAGAAGGTATTGTAAAAACACTACGCTGGCTTGAAGCTAATCCTTGGGTTTACGAAGTAAGAACTGACGCACCAACTCAAGTATGAAACTAGCAATTACAGGCTCAAGTTCAGGCATAGGCTATGCACTCGCTGTATCCCTACTTAACGAAGGCCATGAAGTCTGGGGAATTGCTCGTTCAAATCAATTAGAACTTAGTAAAACCTTTCCGAAAACATTCCATAGTTCGATCTGTGATGTATCAGAACTTAAAGATCTCGAAGTCGTAGTTAATTCAATGAGTAAATTCTGGGGTAAGTTAGATGGCTTAGTTACTTGTGCAGGAATTCAAGGAGAAATTGGAAGAACACTCACCACAGACCCAACCCAGTGGACAAAAACAGTTACAGCTAATTTGAGTGGTACCTATAATACACTTAGGATCCTCTATCCCCTTCTGCAGAAATCAGACTATCGCATTAAAGTGATTTGTTTTTCTGGCGGTGGAGCAACTAAGGCACGTTCTCATTTTTCAGCTTACGCTGCATCAAAAACAGCAATTGTTCGCTTAATAGAAACAATTGCTGAAGAAGAGAAAACTTCTGTCTTGGATATTAATGTCGTAGCACCGGGTGCAATTAATACACGCCTCACAGATGAAGTCATTCGCCTTGGTGCATCCGTTGTCGGTGAAGCTGAATACGCATCAGCAGTAAAACAAAAAAAAAACGGAGGCCAATCGATCGCAAATGTCATAGCCCTTATTCACTGGCTTTTATCTGATCAAAGTAACGGTATTTCAGGAAAACTTATCAGTGCACAGTGGGATGACTTTACCCAGTTTAAGGCAAACGAAGGTCCATTAAAGAATCCTGAAGCATTTACCTTAAGGCGTATCACTCCTTAGATAAAGGAGTAGTCGGTTGTAAGTGAACGTGGTGTTTAAACACCCAAAAATTAAGAATAAAAAACACAACAACTGTAGAAGGTGGAATTGAAAGAGCTTGAGCTAGGCCTAGCGTCAAAAAGGTTCTAAATAGACTAAATGAGCCTAGACTGATCAGATAGCTTATTACCACGGTCCCCAAATACTCTAAAAACTGCCTTCCGGTATCTAAGCGAGTACTTTTCAAAGCCCAGAATCGGTTCAAGCTATAATGAGTTGTAGTTGAGATAACAAAAGCGGCTGAAAATGCCCAATTGGGGCCTAAAAAGCCCTTGATTAGTGTAAAACTTAACACATTTACCGTATATCCTGTACCGCCGACCACAAAAAATTTAATAAACCTGACTTGCGTTTGGCGGTCTAGAAGCAAGCGTTTGAGCATAGTAAGATAATAAAGAATAATGCATTCCGAAGTACCGCAATTCCAATTTATTCAAGTCGGGTGTGGATTAATAGGCAAAAAGCGTGCTTTAGCCTTAAGCCAGATTCCAGGAGCACGGCTTAAGTATGCCTGCGACACAAATCTGGACCGTGCCAAAGAACTCGCTCAAAATAACCCAGGATGTGAAGCCGTACCGTTTTCAAAGGCACTGAAAGACCCAACTACCCACGCAGTTATAATATCTACATTAAATGGCTCACTAGTCCCAATAGCCCTTGAAGCCGTTAAAGCAGGTAAGCATGTCATCATAGAAAAGCCAGGTGCTTTAAATGCAGCTGAGCTAAAAGCGCTTCAAAAAGAAGCACTCGATACTAACGTTAAAGTACGTATCAGCTATAATCACCGCTATCACCCAGCACTGCAAAAGGCGCGCGAACTATATACTCAAGGTGTTTTAGGTCCCCTCATGTTCATCAGAGGCCGCTATGGTCACGGTGGTCGTATTGGCTACGATAAAGAATGGCGCTCAAACCCAGCTCTTTCTGGTGGTGGTGAATTAATCGATCAAGGTGTTCACTTAATTGATTTAGCACGTTGGTTCATGGGTGATTTCACAAGCGTTGAAGGACATGCAGCCACTTACTTCTGGGATATGAAAGTAGATGATAACGCTTTCTTAAGCCTAAAAACAAATACAGGACAAACGGCATGGCTTCAAGTCAGCTGTACAGAGTGGAAGAACATGTTCTCGTTTGAAATTTACGGAAGGGACGCAAAACTTTCTATCGATGGACTTGGGGGGAGTTACGGAGTCGAAAAACTCACCTACTACAAGATGCTTCCTCAAATGGGACCACCTGAAACAACAATCTGGGATTACCCTCAGTGCGATAGTTCCTGGAAGCTTGAAATACAGGAATTTATTGATGACATACGCCTTAACCGTGAACCCTCACCAGGACTTACCGAAGGCATTAAAACTCTCGAAGTAGTAGAACATATTTATACCCAAAGCGGTTATCCAAAACCATGATTATTACACGCTCCCCTTTACGTGTTTCACTAGGCGGTGGTGGCACAGACCTACCCTCTTATTATAAAGATCATGGCGGTTTCTTAGTAGCTGCTGCGATTGATAAATATATTTATCTAACACACCACAGAACTTTTCAAAAAGAAATTATTATCAAGTATTCCAAACTTGAGCGTGTAAATACAGTCGATGAAATTGAGCATCCGATTGTGCGTGAGGCACTCAAGCTTACTGGTGTTACTGAGCCTCAATTAGAGCTCACATCGATGGCAGACATTCCTGGAGGTACTGGTTTAGGTTCATCAGGAAGTTTTACAACTGCATTACTCAAAGCGCTTCATACCTATAAAAAAAATCCTATTTCTCCAGCTGAATTAGCGGAGCAGGCCTGCCATATCGAACTTGAAAAACTCGGTGAACCAATCGGTAAACAAGATCAGTATATTGCTGCAGTGGGTGGTATCACCGCTTTCACGTTTCATAAAGATGGCCGCGTTGAATACCATCCTGTTAAAATTTCTGAAGAGACACACTTTAACCTAGAGGATAATTTACTTTTATTCTTCACAGGCTATTCGCGTAGTGCCTCAGGAATTCTAAAAGATCAAAACGATCGCTCAAAAAAGAACGATCAAGCGATGTTAGATAATTTACATTTCACAAAAGAGCTTGGCTACAAGTCGCTGGATTGTCTTGAGTCAGGCAATCTTGACGAATTTGCAAGGCTTATGGATGTACATTGGCAAAGAAAGAAAGCACGCAGTGCAGGTATGAGTAATGCCCACATCAATGACTGGTATGATCACGCAATGGCTAACGGTGCACTCGGCGGAAAATTAATCGGCGCAGGTGGCGGTGGATTCCTCATGTTCTACGCAGCAGACAAACGTAAACTGCGTCACGCAATGCGTGAAAAAGGACTTCAAGAAGTACGGTTTAGGTTTGATTTCGAAGGAACGAAAGTTATCGCGCAAAATTAAGCTATGGGGCAATCCGTACACACATCAGCACTCCCCGTTGCTCTCTTAGCTGGAGGGCTAGCAACTCGTCTTAGACCCATCACAGCAAAGATTCCTAAACTCTTAGTAGAGGTCGCTGGAGAACCTTTTTTCTCGCACCAACTAAAACTTCTTAAAGCAGCAGGGTTAACTCGGATTGTTCTATGCGTAGGTTACCTAGGAGAACAAATTGTAGATCTCTATAAAGATGGCTCAGCCTACGGCGTAGATATTAAGTACTCCTTTGATGGAACTAAGCTACTCGGCACAGCGGGAGCCCTCATTCAAGCGATGCCTCTATTAGGCGATTCCTTTTACGTACTTTACGGAGATAGTTATCTACCGATCGATTACCGTAAAATTGGAGACCACTTTTTAGCCTCAGGGAAAAAAGGCTTAATGACAGTCTTTGAAAATAAAGGTCTCTACGATTCAAGTAACGTCTGGTTTCAAAACGGCGAAATCAAAGTTTACGATAAAAAAGTTAAGCTTCCTGAAATGAAGCATATCGACTACGGCTTAGGTCTATTCAAGGCCTCAGCCTTTGAAAGCTATAGCAAAACAGAAGTTGTTGATTTAGCCGAAGTGCAAAAATCACTCGTATCTCAGAAAGAACTCTGCGGTTATGAAATGAAGGACAGGTTTTACGAGATTGGATCACCTGAAGGATTAGCTGAACTTAATACGCTTTTAATGCGTAAAGAAGTTTAGCGTATATAAAAATTTATTAAAATTTGAGTGCTTTACCGAAACTGCCTTTCAAGCCACAGTAATCTGTAAATCTATATGTCTTACGCTATCCAACATCTTAAAGAAACCTCAGAGATTATTTCAAAACTCGATACAGAGGCCTGTGAAGCTTGCGTTAAAGAATTAGTCGCAGCGCGTGCTCGCGGCGGACGACTCTTTATTCTTGGAGTTGGTGGTAGTGCTGCAAATGCTTCTCACGCGGTAAATGATTTCCGTAAGATTGGCGGTCTAGAGGCCTATGCTCCTACGGATAATGTCTCAGAACTCACTGCACGCACTAACGATGAAGGTTGGGCCAGCGTATTTGTTGAATGGCTGAAAGGTAGCCGCTTAAACGCAAAAGACTTACTTCTTATCTTATCAGTCGGTGGTGGAAATATTGAAAAGAACGTCTCCCCAAATTTAGTTTCAGCACTGCAGCTCGCTAAAGAAGTCGGTGCACATATCATTGGTATTGTTGGTAAAGATGGTGGATTTACTGCAAAAGTAGCCAATGCGTGCGTTATTGTTCCTACCGTAAACCCAAACAATATCACACCTCACTCAGAAGCTTTTCAAGCGGTCGTCTGGCATTTATTTGTTTCTCATCCTGATTTAAAAATGAATCAGACAAAGTGGGAATCGGTCTTACAAAAATAACAGTGCTTAAGCCTGCTGTATTCCTAGATAGAGACGGCACTTTAAACGTCCAAGTAATAAGGGACGGCAAACCTTATGCTCCGCGTGAACTAAAAGATTTCACGCTCTTCCCTAACGTCATTGAAAGTTGTGAAGCTTTAAAAGAAGCAGGTTTCTTGCTTGTTGTTGCAACAAACCAACCTGACGTTGGCCGTGGAGATATGCCTCAAGCAACAGTCGAAGCAATGCATGCTGAATTACTTAAAGTGGTCCCATCCATTGACCTGATAGAAGTGGCATACGATTCAGGAAAAGAGCCAGCCCATAGGCGTAAACCAGAACCTGGCATGCTGCTTGATGCAGCAAAAGCACTTGGTATAGATCTAAGACGCTCATGGATGGTTGGTGACCGCTGGAGAGATGTGGATTGCGGCAAAAGAGCAGGTGTCAAAACCGTATTTATCGATTTTAGTTACGATGAAGTCCTTCATGCTAAGCCAGACTTTACGGTTTCTAGTTTTAAGGACGCCGTTTCAACAATTCTTAAGGCAAGTACCTTAGGTTAAATAGGCCGTTTAACCTGCTGGAATACCGTTGCAGGTAGTACGCCTTTTTGCCACTTTCCTAATTACCCTTAGTTAATACAATATCATGAAAACACTTAGCGATTTAAAGATTCAACTGTATGCCGATGGTGCAGATAAAGCAGGCATTTTAGATCTTTACGCTAAGCCTTACATAAAGGGGTTGACCACAAATCCTAGCTTGATGAAAAAAGCTGGGATTCATGATTACGAAGCATTCGCGAAAGACATTTTACAAACCGTTACTGCAAAACCAATTTCTTTAGAGGTCTTCACAGACGAATTCCCAGAAATGAAACGTCAGGCATTAAAGATTAATTCTTGGGCAGCCAACGTTTATACCAAGATTCCAATCACTAATTCACGTGGGGAATCCTCACTACCTCTAATTAAAGAATTAGGTAAAGAAGGAGTAAAATTAAACGTCACAGCCCTTTTCACAGAAACACAAGTGCGCGGTGTTGCTGAAGCACTTAATCCTGCTGTTGCCTGCGTTGTTTCAGTCTTTGCAGGTCGTATTGCTGATACTGGAATTGATCCTGTACCTTTAATGACTAGGTATCTGACCTTAATTCAGGGACAACCTAAAGCAGAACTACTCTGGGCAAGTACACGTGAAGTTTTAAACATTCTTCAAGCAGAAGCCTGTGGCTGCGCAATCATTACTATTCCTCACGACATTTTAGCTAAAGCAGCTAAGATGCTCAGCATGGATTTAGGCGCAGTATCTCTTGATACAGTTCAAATGTTTGCAAAGGACGCTAAAGACGCAGGCTTTAAGCTCTAAGCCTGTGACCTGAGTTTAAGCATGGCATCCTCTATCCCTAAGCCTGAGTTTCACTTCTGGATAGATGCTCCAACAGGAAAAGCGTTTGGCTCTCCAGGCATAGGAATACTTGGATGGTGCTTTGAAAAGTCGGGTTTAAAAATAACCCACATCAGAGCTCGTGTAGGCAATATAATCACTGAAGCAAAATACGGTATTTTACGTAATGACGTAAAACGCGCTCATCCCGAGAGTGACCAGGCAATCCATTCTGGATTTTCTATTCCAGTTCGTCTTACCTCAGACCACAACGAAGTCTATCTTGAAGCTAAGGGAGAAGCCTTTGATTGGATCACATTTAAAGTAATCCAATTTGATACAACCTATCTAAAACTATTTCTATTCTCCTTTCGCATGGTACGGTTTTGGATCCATGCCTTCTTTGGCCATATCTCAGGGTGGATTCATTTAAATCCTGAAGAATACGAATACGTCACTCTCAAATTACAGGATAAACACAAAGATTACGCGTTAAATTTTGATGACCATTTCAGATATTGGATCGACGCTCCAACAAAAACATCTTCTCCTTCAGCAGCCATAGGTTTACGTGGTTGGTGTTATGACTTAACAGGGCGTGAGATTACAGGAATACGCGCACGCGTTAACTTTAGAACCATACCAGGTAGCTGTAATATTTTACGAACTGACGTACTTGATGCTTATAAAGAGCCTATATCATCAGCTCACTCCGGCTTTTGCTTTAGCTTTAAGCTACCCCCTGGTAAGCATAACGTCTTTCTTGAAATCAAAGGTGAAGGGTTTGATTGGACTGTCTTTCATATTACGACAGTTAATGTGAGTGTTCTTAATTATCTACTCTTACCCTTCCAGATCGCTCGCTTTAAAATTTATCTCTACTTGGGTCATGCTGGAGCCTGGGAAACGCTCACTCCTGAAATTCAATGCTATCTCGAATCCCATTTTGATGTTAGTAAACGCTTCTATCCCTTAAATTATAAACCCTACCTGAGGTGCTGGATCGATGAACCCTTTGATCAAGCAACCACCTCTCCCATCACTGAAGTCAGAGGCTGGTGCTACCACCTCGAAGGCAAAACAGTAACCGATGTAAGAGTTCGCGTAGGCTTACGCACTATCTATGGCCAAGTAGGCATTACTCGTCCTGATGTATTAAAAGAATACAAAGAACCTCAATCCTGCCTCAAATCAGGATTCATGCTACTTCTCACACTTCCTTTGGGTCTAAACCACCTGTATATCGAAGCACGCGGCGACGGCTTTGATTGGACTTTATTTAGAATTTTAAAACTTAAGGTCAGAACTACGGATTCTCTGATGTACTCTATCAGGAACGCCTGGTTTAAACTATATTACAAATTAGGTCATTACGGCTCTTGGGATATTCTCTACCCGCATGAACAAGATTACATGTGTGTAAAGTTAGGGGTAAATAAAGATCAACTGCCTTACCGTTATAGTACACGCTTTAGATCTTGGATCGACGAACCCCGCACCATGAAAGTAAAATCAGCAGGCTTAAGTATCCGCGGCTGGTGCTATCAGATGGAAGGTCGTGAAATTACTCATATCCGTGCTCGTACTGGCTTTAGAACGATTAGTGCAAAAGTGGGTATTGAACGTGAGGATGTGCTTTCTTTGTTCAAAGAGCCGCCTTCAACACGCCAGTCTGGATTTTATTTTAATGTAATTATTTTTCCAGGCCTTACGCACTTGTACCTTGAAGCAAAAGGCAGTGATTACGATTGGGTTGCATTCAGAAATATTGAAATAAACTCTAGTATAATTAATTTTCTTCTTTTTCCACTGCGCTACTCGATCTTTCATCTACTAGTAAAAACAGCGCATCCGAAGGCATGGATTTTCCTAAATTCAGCAGAAAAAGAGTATGTGTATTCAAAACTTGAGCATGAAGAAGGAGAGCATCCCTTACGCCTGAGCTCTCATTATGCACCTATACCTGTTGTACCCGAAGTCTTTCCTAAGTCTAAACTAGCTCTAAATTCTCTACCTAAAATAACCGTAGTCACTCCCTCGTATCATCAAGTCGCTTTTCTTGAGGCTACGATGCAGAGCGTTTTAAATAACGAAGGAGTTCACGTAGACTACATTGTTCAAGACGGTGGATCAAAAGACGGAAGTGCAGAATTGATTAAAGCATATTTGCCACGTCTTAAACGTGGTGTGAGTGAAAAAGACAAAGGCCAAGCTGATGCAATCGTTAATGGCTTCTCTTACACCGAATGCGGCGATAACGATATCATGGCATACCTTAATTCCGATGATCTGTTTATGCCTGGAGCACTGCGCTTTGTAGCAGAATATTTTGCAGAACACCCCGAAGTAGATGCAATTTATGGCCATAGAGTAATCATTGATGAAAGAGGCTTAGAAGTTGGCCGCTGGTTTACTCCAAGACCAAGTTGTGATGATTTAAATCTCCAAGACTTAATTCCCCAAGAAACGCTTTTTTGGAGAAAATGCATCTGGGATAAAGTAGGAGGCATAGACCCAACATTTCATTTTGCGCTAGATTGGGACTTAATTCTGCGCTTCCGTGATGCTAAAGCACACTTCAAACGTATCCCCTATTTCCTAGGCCAATTCAGAATTCATTCCTCACAAAAGAGCCAAGCTCAAATGGATGAACGTGGTGTACCAGAAATGAATCGCCTGCGTGAACGAAGCTTAGGCCGTGTTCCAAAGCGAGAAGAAATGGTCGAAAGTATGCGTAGAGCCCAAATTGAAAGCATCCTGCTGCGCAGGTGGTATAAATCAGGAGTACGCAAATAAACTTGCGCATATGTCACCTCCTAACGATTTAAGCGTCTTAAATTAAGAAACAATAAGCCCGACTTAGGATCTTTAATTTTGTTTATCCTATTAAGTTTTTATTATCTAATCGTTACCTAAACCCTTCCCCCTGTTGAGTACACCTGCTGTAAAATCTCTTCTTTTTATTCGCCCGGATGCGATGGGAGACTTGGTGCTATTTACTCCAGTACTAAATGCATTTCAGCAGTTATGGCCTGAAACTAAAATTTCAGTTATTATCCAAAAAAAGCATTTAAGTTTAAAGGGTCTATTTAGTCCTAAGATTAACTGGATTGCTATAACCTTCGATCCTTGGAAAAGTAACCCTTTCGATGTTAAGCCTGAGATTTCAGACATTACAGATATCGTCAAAACATTAGCACCGGACCTAGTCGTTGCAGCATGCTCAAAGAGGTCTTGGCTAGATTCTATCATATCAAGCGTAGCTCCTAATGCTCGTCATGTCGCCTTCAAGACTGCAGAGCATGATCCTTACTGGACTGAACAATTTATGTGGGCATTTGGTAAAGAAGCATGTGTTACCTACAAAGAAATAGCGCCCGAAGAAACCAGTGAACAAGACTGGCAAAAAAGTTACGGTATCGTTCGATACTTAACAAAGAAGTCAGCAGCTACTACTGCTCCTGAATTTAATTTACCTGAAGCCTTAAATACCCAAGCGAAAAGTCTCTTAAAGAAACTAGGACTTGAGGGATCTCAATTTGCTGTATGTGCATCAGCTGGATCAGCCAATGTAGCAATCAAAAATTGGCCAACTGAAAACTACGCCTACACAATTAGTCACCTCGAAACCAATCGTAAGATTAGAACGCTCGTTATTGGCCATACCTCAGAATCAGAGGCGATGGCTTTACTTAAAGCTAAGCTCAGCTCCAAAGAAACTGTATTTTGGCTCGGCTCAGATGAAGATCTTCCACTGCTAACGGCATTAATTAATCAGAGTTTATTTTATTTTGGTAATGATACAGGGCCTATGCACCTTGCAGCAGCGTGCAAAAAACCTGTGCTCGGTATTTTTGGTGGTGGAACTTGGCCACGCTTCAAACCAGCAGCTAAGAGATCAATCGCTTTACATATTCCTCTGCCTTGCTACAGCTGCAATTGGGATTGTCCATTTAAAGATGCTCCCTGCATTAAAGCGGTAAGTAAAGAAAGTGTCATTGAATCAATCGACATACTTTTAGAAACTAAAGATTCTAACTTAAACGAAGTAAGAGCACTCCCAGATTCCCTTATTTCTTTGCCACACGTATTAGCGAATGCCTCAGAGCTATACAAAATAAGTACAGGTGAGCATCTAAAAAGAGAAGTGACCTTAATTAAAACGGCAGCACTAGCTGCTGAAAAAGACAAGGCAATCCAGATGCATCACAAGGCCAATAAAGAGCTAACTGAAGCTCTTGTAGGCCAAGACAAAACCCTAAAAGAAAAAGACCTTGAGATTGAGCTCATCAAGCGAGCAGCAGATGCTATGGACTTAGAAATTAAGTCCCAAACCCAGCATTCTGAAAGTAAGGATAAACTCATTAAGAGCCTGCATAGCGATAATCAGCTCAAACAAAATGAGATTACTCATTTATTGGATGAGATTGAACAAAAGGATGGCTCAATACTTTCCCTGCATGAAGCCAACGCAGAACGAGTTGAAGACTTAAAGACCCAGGCTACCGCGCTACTTCAAAAAGAGGCTATGATTGCTAATCTAGCCAAGGAGTGTGAAGAGCGCTTAGCCATTATTAAGCTTATGGAGGCCGAGATCGCTAGGCTATCCTCCTCTCAGAGCTAAATAAGACCTATTTATCTGGGTAATTCACGACTGGTTTGGCTTCCAAAGAAGCCAAAGACTGATCAAGCTATACAGCTACATGAGTCGCATTTGTCTACTCGTCACAAACTTAGTTACTTGTAAAGACGCACCCCCTTCGTCTTTGGCGGAACGTAGCTGGACATTTGCAAAAGCCCTAGTAGCCGAAAAACACGAAGTGCTTATTTTAGAGACCTCGAGTCTTAATATAGAACAAAGTACTGAAGCTAGTGCCTATGCTACAGTACTCGGAATTTCTCACAGAATTTTAGACCATGTGGCTGGCCAATTTACAAGACCCCAATTACCTGCAATCTCAGGACTTCGTACAGGTTACAAAGTCGCGTCATTTCTAAAAACGTGGAAGGCAGATTCAGTATGGGCAATTGGTGATACTACACCTCTTGCAGTTATTACTTCAGCACGCAGCTGCGGTTTACTTTGGACTCCAAAACATATTGGTATTCTTTTTGAATATACCCGCCCCTATCAGCGTCAACTTAGCGGCCAATTTCCTACCCTCGGCAGAGAAGATATCGCAAGTGACTACCTCGAAGAACAAGCCTTTAAGGAATCAAATACACTTTTTTGCACAACACCGGATGGACTTAACCACCTTGGATCCGCCTTAAGTGAAATTAAAGCAAATAAGCTCTCCTGGACGACAAGTATTCCTAGAGATGCAGTCATCTCAAATAGCGCCTCTTCTTCGGCGGCACTTAAAACAGACAAATCTAAACTAAGTACAGTTACTATATGTTTACCTTACTACGAACAGCCAAAGTTTTTACTTAAAGCACTAGAGAGTTTAGTAAGCCAGTCTGTTTCACCTAGTGAAGTCATAGTCGTTAATGATGGCTCAACTTCAAAAGAAGCCTTAGCTGCATTCGCTCAAGCTGAAGCAACCTACAAAGCTGAAGGGTGGAAGTTTATCACACAGCCTAACGCAGGTCCTGCTGCAGCACGCAATAAAGCAGCCAGTGAAGCAAAGTCCGAAGCATTGATCTTCTGCGATTGTGATAATGTATTTCACAAGGACATGATTGAGACCTTTACTCAGGCCCTAAGTCATAGTGGAGCTGATTGCGTCACTTGTGCATTCGAAGCGTTCCGTGAGAAAACAGATCCAAGGTCAGCAATTGATCCAGGATATATTTTTACTCCAATTGGAGGATGCTTAGAGTTAGGTTTCATCGAAAATAGCTTAGGAGATACTAATTTCATTATCTCTAAAAATACGTTCACTGAGCTCGGTGGTTTTCCAATAGCTAATAAAGAAGCCAGTGAAGACTGGCAGTTTTTACTCAATTTACTGCTTAGTGGTAAGCGGTTAGTGACTGTCCCTGAAGTTCTCTTTGATTATCGTTTAGCTCAAGTAAGCCACGCACGCAGTCATACAGAGCTTGCAAGTGCCACCGCAGCACTGAAGCCTCTACTTACTACATTAACTCCTGCATTACAAAAACTCTGGCCTCACCTTATAGGAGTCATTCGTAATCCACGATTAGGCCAAGTGGAAGCCGAACGTGACGCAGCACGCATCAACATTGAGCAAACAGAAATTGCTCGGCAAAAAGCAGAGAATATTCTTTCTGTTACAGTTGCATCTCACGAAGCAGAAATTAAAGAGTGGCACATTCAGGACAGAATTCGAAAAGCAAATCTCTTCTTGGCAAAAACAGCAGCTGAAGCAAATGCTGCTCAATTTAAAATCTTATCGGATGCATCTCGCGAGCAGAGAAAAAAAGATTCATATCAGATACGTGAACTAAGCAATAAATTAAACGAGCTTCAGTATACCCTTGAGATTAAAAACGATAAAATAAAACGACTTAACGAATCGTTTTCTTGGAAGATTACCGCACCTCTACGTTCGATTAGGCGACTGCTGTTAGACAAAAAAAAAGCAGCTGAAGAAATTTCCCAAAATAATAAACCTATAGTACACACGTTTAAGTATTATCTGGACTCACCACGCAGTTGGCTTCGCCAAATTCCAGAAGTTACTATTAGAGGTTGGTGCTTTAGTGAAACATTTACTCCCATATTAGCAATTAGGGCCCAGATCGGCGGCCGCATTTATCCAGGCTCCTACAACTTAAGTCGCCCAGATCTTCTTAGATCATTTGCTGAATTCCCTCACTGCGCACAAAGCGGTTTCAAAATCGATGCCTTAACCCTTGAAGGAGATAAATCCGTATCGCTTGAAGTATCTTTTGATGAAGAAACATGGGTTTCTTTCTTAAAAATATCACTAGACCCCGCACGTCTTTCTGAAGCAGTTGGATCTTACGAGCACTGGGTTAAAACCCAGGACTCCTTAAGTATGGAGGCTTTACGTGCTATCGCTCATACATCAGATCAGTTACCTTATAAACCACTGATTTCTATTTTAATGCCGGTCTACAATCCAAGTGACCGTTGGCTTAATAAAGCAATTCAGTCAGTAAAAAATCAGACCTACTCAAACTGGGAACTCTGCATTGCTGATGATGCCTCCACTCAGAATTCAACACTAGAAATCTTAAAAGCCGCGGTTAAATCCGATAGCCGTATCAAAGCCATTTTCAGAACGAAGAATGGACATATCTCAGAAGCCAGTAATACAGCTCTGTCCCTAGCAACAGGAGAATTCACAGCCCTGTTTGATCATGACGATGAATTAGCAGTCCATGCACTCAGTGCTATCGCCTTACAGTTAAATAAGAATAAAGCGCTGGAACTCATCTACACCGACGAAGATAAAATTGATGAACAGAACTTCCGTTTTGATCCTCATTTTAAGCCCGATTGGAATCCTGATTTACTCACAGCTCAAAATTACATATCGCATCTCTGTATTTTAAGAACTCAAACTTTAAAATCCTTAGGTGGCATAAGAAAAGGTTTCGAAGGCAGTCAGGACTGGGATCTTATGCTTAGACTGTCTGAGCACATCTCTAAAGATAAGATCTGTCACATTCCACGCGTACTGTATCACTGGAGAGCTAGTGACGGCTCAACTGCGTTACAGTTAGGTGAGAAGAACTACGCAACTGAAGCAGCCTATAAAGGCCTCACCGAACATTTTGAACGCTTAGGTCTTTCTGTAGAACTTAAGCAAACAGTAGGAGGCCACTGGAGAGTGCGCTATACTCAACCAAAGCCTGCACCTCTTGTTTCGATTATCATTCCTACGCGTAACGCCGAGCAATTGGTACGCGTTTGCACAGCGTCTATATTTGCACGTACTGCATATAAAAATTATGAGATCATCTTAGTAGATAATCGCTCCGACGATGCGAGTGCTCTGGCATTTTTCAAAGAACTCGAAGCAAGTGGTGTACAAGTGTTACTGTACGATGCTGAATTTAATTACTCAGCGATCACTAATTTTGCTGTTAAAGAAGCTAAAGGTGAAATCCTATGTCTTCTTAATAACGACATAGAGATTCTTGAGCCATCCTGGCTTGATGAATTAGTCGCTCAAGCTATCCGTCCAGAAATTGGCGCAGTCGGCACAAAGCTTTACTACCCAGACATGACTTTACAGCATGCTGGAGTCATCACAGGACTTGGCGGCGTAGCTGGGCATGCCTTCAAAGGCTTAGGCAAACAAAACCCAGGAACTCCTCAATTTAGGCCTCACTTAGTGCATAATGTCAGTGCAGTAACAGCTGCTTGCTTGGTCATAAGAAAATCAATCTTTAATGAGGCTAAAGGCTTTAATGAAAAAGAACTCTCCGTTGCCTTTAACGACGTAGACTTCTGTCTTAAAGTACAGACCCTAGGGTACCGCAATCTCTACACGCCTTTTGCAGAATTAATTCATCACGAATCGGCAAGTCGGGGTCACGAAAACACTCCAGAAAAAGTAAGACGCTTCCAAAAAGAAATTGAAGCCATTACTCAGGCCTGGGGTGATTCCCTCTTAGAAGATCCTGCGTATAATCCAAACTTATCGCTTGATTCAGAAGATTTTGCATTAGCTTATCCACCTAGGCTTAAGCCTTTGAATGATGAGCTAAAGCAGTTTATAAAACTTAACGTCTAATGCTATACTCATTTGTGCTGTGAAACTCTTTCCTACCCCTTTCACCCTCACACTGATAGTAGTAAGTTTTTGTTTATCCGTATTTTTTTTACCGGAAGCAAGACGTGTTTCAAACCGCTTTGCTGTTGATGTAGAACTTAAAACTTTAAGTCCAGGACATATCCAACTGTATTACGATACAGGCAGTGGGTACCGTGAAATTGATTCATCAACGGTGAGTCTTATAGCTGATAATAAAGTTCATCACTACCGCTTAAGTTTACCTCCTGGAAAGTACGATCACTTTAGACTCGATCCAATTGATAGGCAGGGAGAGATAACAATCAGTGATCTTACGATCAACGAATACCACGGCTACTTACTGTACATTCTTGGAACTAATAGCTTAAAAGGAACAAACCAAATTCAATCCCTTAAGTCAACGGACGACGGTTTAGTAGTAAAAACGACCTCTGGAGCAAGTGACCCCCAGCTCTGTATTGAACTAAGTGAACCAATCACCTTACACCTTTCTGCTATCATCCTAGCCTTTGATACCATACGAAATACTTTTTTAATTTTCTTAAGTCTATCAGCCTTAAGCCTACTGCTCAGCTTTCTTGCCCCACACTTTAGAAAGATGGTGAGCTACGCTACAGCTAATCCCCTTAAGGCCCTTTGCCTAATTTCAGTTATGGCAACACTAATCAGTGTATTCCCGGTAGTATTCCAGGGAAGAAGCTTCGTCTCTCCTAACTACGGCACATTCTTACTCTACGATGAATTCCCAACTCTCCCTGGCACATCCCGCTCAGACACAGCAGATTTAAAAGGTTCAGATATAGGGGCAGTCATGTGGCAGCACGTGCCTTTCTCCGCACTTCAGTATCGTTCTTTAATCCGTGACCATGAATTCCCGCTTTGGAGTCGTTATAATTCAGCAGGCTCACCTCTGTTAGGTCAGGGTCAGTCCATGTTTGGTGACCCACTGCATTTATTTGTGATCCTCTCTCAAGGTGCAGCCTGGGCCTGGGATTTTAAATACGTCTTAGCTAAATACCTTTTTAGTCTAGGCCTTGCAGTGTGTGTTTTTAACTTAAGTGAATCGTTTGCTGCAGCTGCCGTCATTGCACTGATCAGTCCTTTTATTGGCTTTTTTATATTCCGGGTAAATCACCCTGCATTTTTTAGTCTCTGCTACGCTCCCTGGCCGTTACTATGGCTAATCTTACTAGGGAAATCGCTTACAAAGAAAAGAACGGCGTTACTAGGACTTGCCTTAGTCCTCGCTAATCTAGCCTTACTCTCAAGTGGTACAGTCAAGGAAGCCTACATGCTGCTTATTAGTGTAAATGTCTTAGGTTTCTTACTACTTATATGTTCTGAAAATTCTGCCGCTTTCAAATTAAGAATGGCTCTTCAAATCTTTGCGTATGAAGTCCTCTTTATTGTTCTTAGTTCACCTTTGTGGTATTCGTTTCTAACGACGCTTAAACTCTCCTACACCCAGTACGATCATCCTCCTGCAGCTCAAATTCCAATCAATGCACTGATTGGTTTCTTTGATGAACTTTTCTACAGGCCATTGGTAGCTAGTGATACAGTCACTAATCCATCGCTTAACTTAATCTTCTTATTAGGCGTAGTGTATTTCTTCAGCACTCTGCATATCCAGCTGCAGAAAAAAACGCATGTTGCTCTTTTTATCTTTAGCTTAATTCCACTGAGTCTTGCTTTCGGATTTATTTCTCCAGGCTTAATTGAAAGTATCCCCTTTGTTAAAAATATTGGTCATATTGGCAATACCTTCAGCTGTGTATTAATTATCACTGCTAGCTTAATGGCTGGTCTTGGCTTTAAGACTGCGTTTAGCCGCCTTAAAACCAAGGAAGGCTTAACTGATCTGATTATTTCAACAGTGCTTTTATTTGGTCTACTTTTCTTATACTTAAGCTACTTCCATGGGAGCTCGTCTCATACCCCAACTGACATTAGTTCTCTAATTAATTACTCACTGTACTTAGGCTTAGCAGCACTCATAGGTTTAGGCTTTCTTTTACACTATGCTCTCAAACGCAGAGCACTTACCGCAACGCCGCTGCTCCTCATCAGCTTTTTATGCATTATTCTCTTAGGTAGGTTCACTCAATTCACTCACTTTGGATTTGAAGATTATACAGTCCAGCCCTCCCATAGACAAAATTTTAAGGCACCTTCTATCGCAGTCGCTAAAGTCCAAGGTGAACAGTACGCATTCCCAAGTAGAGCTATTGGTTTTGAAGGTAATCTATGGTCAGGTTGGAGTACTTACCTAGGCGTTGAAGGAATTAATGCACCTGATGCCCTTATTAATCCAAGGTACCGTGAACTCACCAGTGCTGCAGCTCTAAGTCATCAGTGGGACTGGAGAGTATATCTCGAGAAATCACGGCTTACTGAAGCAAAGCCCTTTCTTGATTTCTTAAACGTACGTTACTATCTGGATTTACGTAGTGACCAAGGCGCTTTAAGCAAGGTACTTAAATTCGATATGCCAGCAGATCTTGACGTATATGAAAGTCCATCTGTTTGGCCACGTGCATTCTTTACAGACCAAGTAAGCACTTATTCAAACGCTCAAGACTTAATAACAAAGCTTAAGACAAGTTCTCATGTACCTTTCGCTGCAGTTGATGCAATCGATCTTCAAGCCTCTCCAGGCCTAAACGCTTTCTTGGGAAAAAATCCTGCAAAACGCACCTACTCTCCCGCTAAGAGCTACGTCTTAACTGAAAACTCAACGACCTTTCATTTTATTGTACCAGACGCAGGAGTTGCTGTGTTAAATGAAGTCTACTGGCCTGGCTACCCTCACGCTACCCTTGATGGCTATCCAACTAAAGTCTTCCGCATTAATCATATTTACCAAGCTGTCTTAGTCAGTGCAGGGGAGCATACGATTTCGATTTCCTATAGACCTAAAAATTTCACGCTTTGCGTTATCCTATCCCTTACAGCAATAGCTGTACTGCTACTTACAACGCTTGGACTTATCTTTACTAAAGACCAGAGTTCTCGGATCTAAAGTGCCAGCCTACAGGGTTTATTAAGATATCGTAATAGCTTCCAGCTATCACTTTCTTAGAGGTTTCCTTCCAGTGCATATCCTTCAAAGGCTCTTTCTTAAAATAGGTCAGCGATGTGATAAAAAACAGAGTGAAGAATATAATAGCTATTCTGCGTCTTAACCCAGGAAATGACAATTCCTGAGCTATAAGCCAGATTAGTGCTACTTGAGGTAAGAACATATAGCGTGCTAAAGGTTCTCCAGAAACAAGCATTGGCAGCGAATGCTTGAGCCTAAAAAGAGATGCAGCTGCAGTGATTCCCATCACAAAGGCGAGTATTAGACGCATCATGCGTTCCTTAAAATTAAGCCCCTTCATAAATACTAACACTGCAATCCCAATACAGGATAAGACTCCAATTGCAGTTAACGTCCCTACAGAAAGTGGAATAAACTTAATTCCGCCTAATAAATGCATGACAAATCGGTATCCAAAAATCGCAGGTATGTAGCCAAATTCTACAGGAGATAAATCAAGTGCCTGCACTTTAGGTGCTGTGATAATAAAGTAAACTTGGGTAACTGCTGTTAAACCAACAAGGATAGCACTTATGATACTTTTCTTACTCCTTCTTAAATAGGCTTTAAATATAAAAAGAGGTACAAATAAAAATGAGAAAACGCCTGTAAGCCCAGAAAGTACAATAAATACGTAATCGCCGAGAGACTCCCAAATAGTCTTAGGATCATCACTAAAGAGCATAATCAAAAGAACTAAGGAAAGTACCCACATCGTATTCTCCATCGTTAAAAACAAATCCTCAGGGTGCGGATAAGCGACGAGAGCTAGGGCAAGAAGTGGCTTATAGGTTAATTTTACACGACTTGATAAAAGTCTAAATAGAACCGTAAAAAGCACTACTAAGGTTAGCCCATTAAATAAAAGCGGCACATAAAGTGGTTTCACCTGTGTACCCAGTAATGTAATCAAACGCTGTACAGTAAGCAGATACCCGCCGTAAGGAGTAATTAAAGTATTTAACCCGTGGCTTAGTGCCTGCTCAAAGAAGAAACCATCCTCGGCGTAGAACTGAGCATTAAGGAGTCGATCCGGCATCCTTAAGAAAACAATTAAGCCGCACAAAAATACAAATATCAGCTGTGAACCTAAAGTCCTAGGAAATGAACGTAAACTAAAGGCAGGTTTTACAACACGAGCGTGGTACTTTGCCATACTGCTTAGAAGAGGCAAAATGACCTCAAGGAGCAACACTCAAAGAAGAGGCAAAATAACCGCTTGAAGGACACTGTTTAGCACTCAAGACTGACCTCAACCCTATGGATAGCCTTTCAATCATTGTTCCCATTTATAACGAGCGCGGAACCGTGAAAGAAGCCTTGGACGCCATTGTCGCAAAACAGATTCCAAATATAAGATTAGAGCTTATCTTTATTGAAAGTAATTCAACCGATGGAACAAGGGATATCGTTTTAACCTATGAGAATCATCCCAGGGTTAAACTCATCCTCGAAGATAAACCTAGAGGCAAAGGCTACGCCGTTCGTACCGGGTTAAAAGTAGCAACAGGAGATGTAATTTTAATTCAGGATGCTGATCTCGAATATGATCTTGCAGATTACGATGCTCTAATTGCACCTATCATTGCTGGTCGCCAAGCCTTCGTCCTTGGCAGTCGCCACGGAGAAGGTGGCTGGGCCATTCGTAAATTTACGGATCAGCCTCTCCGAGGCTTAATCCTCAATCTCGCTCACTGGACGTTCACTTTCATGATTAATATGTCTTTAGGCATTTGGCTTAAAGATCCATTCACGATGTATAAAGTCTTTAGGCGAGATTGCTTAAATGGGCTTACCTTTGAATGCAACCGCTTTGATTTTGATTGGGAATTACTCATCAAGCTTGTTCGCAAGGGCTATAAACCCATTGAACTGCCAATTACCTACCGCTCCCGCTCGTTTGCAGAGGGTAAAAAAATCAGGATGTGGAGTGATCCTGTAACGTGGCTTAAAGCACTGGTTAAATACCGCTTTCAAAAACTCTAATCAGTTCAAAACCACATGATTAACGGAAAAACACTGTGTGTCGTACTTCCCGCATATAACGCGGAGAAAACACTTCTTAAGACACTCGGTGACTTAGATAAAAGTTTAGTTGATCAAATCATTTTAGTAGATGACAGCAGTACAGATGCGACTCGGGCACTCACTAAAACATTACCTGTTAAGTACGCTTTTCATAAAGTAAATCACGGCTACGGCGGAAATCAGAAAACGTGTTACTCCTTAGCTCTAGCTAGCGGTGCAGATATAACAGTAATGCTACACCCAGACTATCAGTATGAGCCTAAGCTTTTAACAGCTTTAGCTTCAATGGTAGCATCCGGAGTTTATGATGTAGCTATTGCTTCAAGGATCTTAGGCCACGGAGCTTTAGAAGGCGGGATGCCTTACTATAAATACGTCGCCAATAGGGCACTTACTTTCATCCAGAATCTACTTATTGGCCAAAAGCTTTCTGAGTACCATACAGGTTACCGCGCTTTTTCACGCAAGGTACTTGAGACTCTCCCTTTATTAGTAAATTCGGATGATTTCATCTTCGATAATGAAATGCTTGTGCAGTGCCACCAGTGGGGTTTTAAAATTGCAGAAATTTCCTGCCCTACAAAATACTTCCCTGAAGCTTCATCCATTAATTTTAGCCGCAGTTTAAAGTACGGTTTTGGGACTTTAAGAACAAGCGCTAGTTACCGCTTAAAGAAGTTAGGATTATCACATCCCCTCTTTCTTGATGAAGAAAAGGCAGGACAGTACCGCTTGACTCCACAAGCAGCTAAAGACCGTATAGCAGAAACAAACGTGTCAACTTAAGCGCCTTTACGTTTAATAAAACGAGGGGCAGTTTCCATTTGGCCACGCGTAACACCTAATTGGTTTAATACCTTTAGCTCTTTCCAGAGATCAGTGCCTGTTATTTCACCTTTAACTAACTGCTTATAGCTCTTTAAAGTACGAGTTACTTCATCTGCACTTTCATTAACGAATTCAACTCTGAAGTGCCTAGCTCCTAAAGCCATTAATTGAGGAACATATTCTGCTCCACTTTGAGCCCTATTATTAAATACAGTATTACGACATCCCGCATCTGCTTTAAGAGGAAGTAATGCACCCATCCTATCTTTTAATTCAACCCTATGTTTCTCACAGGGTCTGCCACAGTCTCTGTAGTCATGCCCTTGCGATAAGAAAGTGCAAAATACGCAATGCTCCATATGAAACATCGGCATACGCTGATGAATTGTGATATCAAAAAAGTGAGGCGTGCTGGTTTTAAGTAACGCCTCAAGTTGTACTAGATTTAAATCATAGCTTGCTGTAATTCGCTCTAAATTTGATCCAGCCATGAAGACATCTGCTGCAAGTGGGTTAGCTATATTAAGTGAAAAATCTCCACGCTTACGGTCATCTTTAAAAAAACTTAAGTGATTGTAATTACGCACTAAGTAACCATCTGCGTCACAAGATCTCACCTGCTTTAAAATCCATTCTTCTCCTGGTTTAAAAACCCGTGGTGGAGCAACCCAGATTGTTGCATCCTTACTTTGATCTCTTTGCCGTAAAGCCTTAAACTGAAGAACTGCTTCTCTATAGGCCTTAGGGTTTTCAAATTCACAGTAGAGTGTTCTAACTCCCGAATCCCATGCAGCCTGCAACTGCTCAGGCAAACGAATAACTGCAATTAATTCAGGATTTACTTCTTGAGTACTTACCTGAACTTCACCTGCAGGTTTTCTCCATAATGCAGCAGCTGATTTATCCACCATTTGCCAGCGCTTTGGTTTTTTACGTAGTGCATCACATCTAAGGACACACTCACGTCTAAGACGGTTTAATTCACTGACCGGCAAAATTACTTCACCTTCTAAATGATTTTCAACAGTACCACATTCAAAGGGAGTTCCTCCAAGACGACCTAATTGATCTCTTAATTTTTCCTCAGTAAGCGGAAATTTATCTGCTTTTTCTAAAAGGACTTCTGAATCAATTTGAACACTGTGCCCTAAATCATCTCGAGCTATAACAGTTGCATGAATTCCAAGTCTTCCATGCATTTCAAAATGAAGGGGACGCCTAAAATGGATCGAGGTTTCTGCGAAGCTGGCTCTTAACTCACGGTCTAAGGCTGGATCATTAGTTTTCCAAAGTAGTTGCCCTACTTGAATTCTTCTCCAGTCCAAGTCTCCATGACCAAACCTAAGACTGACTTCCTGTCCAAGCATTGCCGAGCGGTCCATTCCCTTACTACCCTTTACTTTCATCTCATAAATTCTACCACCCTCTTCTTTATCTTCAGGTTTTCCTGCATCAAAAACTACGCCGTCTCCTAATTTAAGTGGAGCTTCAAGTTTTAAAGTAATTGATTCTAAAGTTACTGCAGTAATTACACCTAAATAAACACCACGCTTAGTTCCAAACCGCGCATGCACTAAAGCCTGATTATCAGTCCCTTTGAACCATCCTGACTGAAGCCCACGAGAAAAACTCATTTCAAGTTCATAGCGCTGAGTAGCAAGATCTGGTATTGGTGTTTTCTCACTCTTAGGCATTTCACCAATTAAATTGCCCATGACACGGTCCAATTCTCGTCTGTAAACTCGTGTGATACTTGCAACATATTCAGGGGACTTAAGACGTCCCTCAATTTTAAGAGAACTTACTCCCGCTTTCACAAGATCCGTAAGTACTTCAAGACCTGCTAAGTCACGTGGACTAAGTAAATAGCGCCTATCACCTAGATCAACTTGTGCTCCATCAGACACTAAGTCGTAGGGCAAGCGGCATGCCTGAGCGCATTCTCCACGGTTTGCAGACCTACCCCCTAAGGATTCACTGGTTAAACACTGGCCAGAATAAGCAACGCACAAAGCACCATGCACAAACACTTCCAAAGGAATAGAAGTGCCAGCTAAAGCTTGGCCATCTTGAATCTTATTAATATCAGCAATTGAATTCTCCCGGGCTAGCACAACTAAATGAGCGCCTTGTTCTTTAGCAAATTGTACACCCTCAGCACTTGTTACAGTCATCTGAGTTGACCCGTGAATAGGAAAATCAGGAGATACTGACCTAATTAATTTACAAATCCCCATGTCTTGCACAATCGCTGCATCAACCCCAGATGAGATCATGCTCCTAATAAAGCCTTCAGCATCCTCAAGCTCATTAGCAAAGACTAGAGTATTAAAAGTAACATAGCCCCTTACCCCACGGGAATGCAGAAAGGCCATGAGTTCAGGCAAATCACTCTGCGTAAAATTTTTGGCCCTCATCCGAGCATTAAATCGCTCTAGTCCAAAATAAATAGCGTCTGCTCCATTTTCAACTGCGGCCCTAGCACATTCCCAGTCACCAGCAGGAGCCAAGAGTTCAGGACGCTTTAGCACACGAGGTGTAAGCGCTGTGATAGCTTGTGGTGAATTGAGCATAACAACTCTTAGTCAACCTCACAGAGGTCATTACTGCAAGATTAGCTTCGTAATTTAGTCTGCACAATCTGGAGCAAAAAGCCTAAGCCTAAAAGCCCAGCTATCACTGCTAACGAGACACCCGCACTTATCTGAAGCCATGGCGAAAGAGTCATCTTTAAGCCCATAAATAAGAGTATCCCGATAAGACTATAAGACAGCCCAACTGCTTTTTCACCAGCATGCCGGACTAAAAAGTAAAGGGATCTAAGCCCAACGATTGCTAGTACATTTGATATGAATGCAATTGTTGAATTTTTAGTCACTGACAATACTGCAGGAATTGAATCAATAGCAAAAAGAAGATCAGCTGACTCAACAACAATTAAGACTAAGAAGAGTTGCGTGATTGTAAGTCCAGCATCTGTCGTTACAAAAAAAGCATTGCCCTTTGTCTGATGAGGAACCCCTAAAATACGTTTAATTATCTTAACTCCAAAAAAAGATTCTGGATCAAAACCATTATCATTTTTACCCTTAAGCATAAGCTTCACTGCTGTTACTATCAAAATTCCACCGAGTAGATAGATAACCCAGTGAAAGTGATTAAGTACAGCAACGCCTACTAGAATAAACACTAACCTAAATACTGCAGCACCAATAAGGCCATACGTTAAGACGCGTGCTTGTTGTGCTTCACTTAAACTAAAATACTTAAATAAAAGTACGAAGATAAATACATTATCTAAACTAAGACTGAGCTCAGCAAAATAAGCTGCTAAAAACTGGTTACTTAAATCAGCATTCAAATACAGCCGAAGACTAAGCCCGATAGCGACAGCAAGCACTAGCCAAAAAACACTATTAAGAGCTGCCCGCTTGAAGGTCATGCTCTAAGTTGTCCTACAGGAGGAAAAGGCAGTGCCTTGAGTTCAACTTTAGCTACTTGATTACCTAATTCGACTAATTCTTTAATCACTAAAGTTGGATCTTCTTCATGCTTTGCATTCACAAATGCCGTGTATGCTTTATGATAAGCTCCAGGTTCTAGCATCCAACGTTTAATAATTTGGGCAAAGTCATGTCTCCACTCAATTTTTTCAGACTGTGCTCCATTTCTAAAGAATTTCCAGGTTAACTCCTCTTGAGGCATAATCCCTCCAAAGGCGTTAAAAATAATAGGACAATTAAAATAAAGCGCTTTAGCACAAGTCGTAGTACCTCCGCGTGTAACAATCACATCGCTGACTTGTAAGAGTAAGGGAACCATCTCTGAATACCCTTCTATATAGCAGTGGAAATCAGGGTGATTTGCTCTCCAGTGAACAAGGTCATTATAGGTCTCTTTATTTTTTCCGCAGATCACAATTGCCTGGCACTTATCGGCATAGGGCAAAAGTTCAGGAAGTAAGTCTAAATGGTTATTTGCTCCATTGCCTCCTGTCGCTAAAAAAACTGTAAATAAATCAGGCCTTAAACCTAACCGGATCTGCCTAAATGCACTCTGTTTAGCTTTACTCAAAATTTCTAAATGAGCATTGGGTAGCATAAGGCTTCCCCTCACCCTTGTTCTCTCACGAGGCATTCCAATTTTTACCGCATAGTCATTAGCAGTATCTGTTCTTGAAATATATAAATCTGCACTTGGTTCTACCCAATTTCTAGAATAGCCCCATCCTCCTGAAAATTCTCCACAGTAAATTGCACACTTTACTTTATCTGCACCTAATTCTTTACGCGCTAACTGGAAATAACCGCGGTTTAAACAATCGTGCACACTAAAAATTAAGTGCGGCTTATACTCCCGAAGTACTTTTAAAAAATAGTCCTTACCGAAGGTAACCGTATTGGTATTAATAATGCTTAAGAGTTCAACGAAGGCATAAAACGCCTTATGAATCCAAGGGGCTCTTTTCTGGATCGCATTATAAAAATTTACGCCACCCCGATTAAAAGCCGAAGACTTTTCTAGCATCTGCTCAATTTGCACATCCACGTCATGGCGGTACAACTGAAAGCACCATTCAGCGAACGCTTCCGCCCGAGCATCATGCCCGCCACCGGTACTAGACGTTAAGACAAGAATTCGAAGTTTCGACACGTGTTACAAAAAGAGGATGAGCCAAAGTTTAGGCTATTTAAAATAAGAAGCCGAAAGTGACCTCATAAGCCATTTAGGTAATAGCCGAGCAGCCAAAGGTGCAAGTCTAGCTTGGAAAAAGCCCCCAGACCTAATGAGGCCACTTTTACCCCTTTGTAGAGCACGCTTTAAGTCAAGTGCTGCTTCTAAAGCACTGGGTGCTTCATTTAAATTCTTCTCTAAAGCTTCCCATGCCCGAATTAACCTAGGATCACGCATTTCCAGAGCTAAAGCCGCAACCTGCATTCCCCCATTAAAAGCAGTTCTATAATCCCCAGGTCTAAAATCGATCATACATAGCCCACTGCCCCGAGCTTCAAAGATTAAACTCTCACTTAATGCAGACAGTCCTGCCTTCGCAATATTGTAGCCACTCATAAAAGGAAGTGGAAATTCAGTAGCTAAAGAGGATACATGAACCAAAATTCCAGAATCTTTTTTACGCATACTAGACCACGCCGCATGGCTTAAAAGAATAGTTGTAAGAAGCATCTGATCTAACTGCTTTTTCCATTCAGTACTAGGTAGTCCTTCAAAAGCACCAAAGACACCAAATCCTGCATTTTGAATCACGAGGTCAAAATTGCCTGCGTTTATTTCTGCTTCCTTAAATACGCTTAAAGCAGATTCTGCGTCTGCTAGATCAAGACTAACTAAAGTAAAGAGATCACCAAATTCATTTTTAAGCTTTCTTAATTTATTTACATCCCGTGATGTTCCCCAAACACGTATGCCTTCTTTTAATAGCATCCGAGTAAATGCTTCACCAAGACCAGAGCTCGCCCCAGTAACAAAAGCGGTCTTATATTTTTCTTTAAGTAAGCCGCTCATACTAAGTAATGCTTATACCTGCTTAAATATAACAGAGACATTTGCTCCACCAAAGCCACTTGCATTTTTCATAACAATCCTAGGAGCGACAGGTTCAGTCTTTTGTAAAATATTAATTCCTTCACACGCTTGATCTACCTTAGAAATATGCGCTGAACCTGGAGTAAACCCCTTTTTAATCGCTAGAGCACTAAAGGCTGACTCCATAGCACCTGCTAATGATAAACCGTGCCCTGTTAAAGCTTTCGTACTACTGACCCACGGCTTTGTAGAAGCCTGAGGGAAAACTGCCTTGATTGCTTTTACTTCTGAAATATCTCCAATCAGTGTCGAAGTAGCATGAGCATTAATATAATCCACTTGATCTGGATTTATCTTCGAAGCATGTAGGGCATGCTTCATAGCAACCTGAAGCCCAGCTCCTTCTGGATGTGAAATGGCCACATTGTAGCCATCAGAAGCCTGCCCCCAGCCTAAGACTTCACAGTATGGAGTTACACCACGCCTGATGACTTCATCTTCACTTTCTATGACAAGTACGGTTGCTCCACCCGTGCCCACAAAGCCGTCACGCGCACCATCAAAAGGACGAGATGCAATGTTAGGATCTGTTTGTAAGGATAAAGTGCGCATTCCAGCAAAAGGTAAGATTGCATCTTTATTTCCGTCTTCTGCACCCACAACAAACATGCGCTTTTGCCTACCTAAAGTGATTTCATCGTATGCAAATCCTAAAGCATGTGCTGAGGAAGCACATGCACTAGAAAATCCGCATGAAGAGCCTTGGATTTTAAATGCAGCAACTAAATTAAAATTTAATGTCCCAACAATGGAGGCAACAATTCCAAATGGAGAACAGCGCATAACACCTAATGCCTCAACTCTACCATGATGGTAATTAGTCAGCATAGGTGATCCACCTGACGAGGTATAAAGCCCAGTATTTAAATTAGAAACGTCTAGATCCGTAAGTTTTGCATCTGTGATGGCCTGCGTTAAAGCGCAGTGTGCATACAGTCCATGTGGAGCCATCGTACGCATTAATTCTCTTTTAAATGCATACCCTTTAGGATAGGTCCAATCTTCCTGATCTGCAGAATCCGTAAAAAAGCCTTTCACAGTCCCCATTACTTTACACGGAATGTCTGGCTTATCGAACGCTGGATATAATTCGAAACCATGCTTCAAGTTGCGCAAACTCTGCTCAACTACAGTTGAGTCATTTCCAATACTTGTAATAAATCCAAGTCCGGTAATAAAAGCTCTAGGCATGCCTTAAAAGATAGGTTTAAATGAGCCTCTATCAAAGGCTTAATCTACTGAAACGACAAGCCTTGGCTTACAGTAAAGCTTAGGAACTTATCACTGCTGCATGCAGAGGTGGATTAATAGAACTAGCCGATAGTTGTGCACCTTCAGTAGCCTGATTTTCAACTGGTGCTACCACAGCATCTACAAAGCCAAAAGTAAGTGTGATTTCTTCTGCAATAACTGCTTTTTCCTGACCTACGCGGATCATTCCTTCAAATGTAGCGAGCGGCATTTTTTGGCGCTTTGGCTTAATGGAAAGACTTAAAATATCTCCTGGCTTACAAATACGGTGAGCTCTCACGCCCTCACAGCCCGTAAAGAAGATCATATTTGGCGATACTGCCTTACCTGGTTCAGGCACTAAGCCTTCAAGGAGATAAAGAACTGCCAACTGACCTAGTGCTTCAAGCATGATTGAAGCAGGCATAACTGGGTTATCTTTAAAATGACCCTGTAAGAAAAATTCTTGGCCAGAAATCTTATACTTTCCACTCGCTCCAAGTGAACTTACCGAAGCCTCATTAATAAAAAGAAACGGAGGCTGAATTGGCATGACTGAGGCAATATGCTCAATCGGTAAAAACTTGGTTGGCTTTGGAGGTGGAAGCCCACGAACCTTACAATCAATAAAGGCTTTTACGTCTCCAACGGTGCGTAAGTTGCGCAGCTCTTCATTGTTGATTGTCATCTGCAAGACATCTTCAACCAAGATAACAATCTCCATCATGGTGAGCGAATCGATCCCAAGATCTTCGATCATCCGTAAATCATCAGCTGCGTCCTTTAATTTGACGCGTAGTTCTGGTTCTACGTAGCGCTCAACAACACCAATGACTACTGCAGGGAGATGTTCTGGGTTACCAGTCTTACGAAATTGAATCGCCGCTTCAAAGGTAGAAGGTGAGCAGCGCTTAAGGGCTTCACGTAAAGCAACCTCATCCTCAGGACTAAAGGGCTTAGCTAGGGCTATAAAAGGAGCCTTTTGAACGGAGGAAGCGTGTGATGTATCTGCCATGAACAAGTCACTATAGGTGATTAAAGAGCTTTAAGTAAACCCGATTCTTGGGTACCCAAAGTCCACAAAAGCCTACATAATTGACCTAGCTTAACAGCTTATATATAGTCCATTTAATCGTATAAATTATTTATAATTAACATATTATATAATTTTAGTGCTCCTACTTAATGAAATACTCTATTAGCCTTGGCTTGGCTCTTTGTCACTTTTAGGCATCCTGTAGCTGTTCCATGCCTGAGCCTTATCCAGCGCCTTTAGTTAACCCTGTTTTCATCATCACGCATGAATTCTATCCTGTGCGGGGAGGTATTGCTACTTTCACAGAAGAAATAGCCAAAGCGGGTGCACAATTAGGTTACGGTATCGAAGTTTGGGCTCAGTCCGCTTCACCAAGTACAGAGAAGCTGTGGTCCTTTCGTTTAAAGCGTCTATCCTTAAAAGGAAGTCATGGCCTCATCTGCCAACTCAAACTAGCCAAAGAATTAATTAAGCATAGAAGAGCACTAAGGAAAGCTACCGTCTACTTACCTGAGCCAGGACCCATGCTTACAATGATGCTTCTGCAATTTGTACGTGGGTTTACTCCTAATCGTTTAGTGCTTACTTTTCACGGCTCAGAAATTTTAAAATTTTCTGCTAATCCATTTCGCCGCATACTAGGAAGACGCTTAATTAAAAAAGCATCTAAGATTAGCACATTAAGTTTCTATACTAAAGAGCTACTCTTAAAACATTTCCCAGAAAGTAGAGAAAAAACGTTTTTAACTCCAGGAGCTTTGCGGTCTGATTTTTCGAGTGCGAGTGTAAATCAAAAGAAAAATAATCAAAAACTAATTATCCTTACTGTAGGTAGACTTCATCCTAGAAAAGGACAGCTGCTTACCTTGCAAGCACTGCAAGCATTACCACAGAACCTACGCTCAAAAATAGAATACTGGATTGTAAGTGGTCAAAGTAAGGAAGGCTACGACATAAGGGTAAAAGAAGCCGCAAGTAAGACAAAAGATCTGAGTGTTAAATTCTTCACAGATTTACCAGATGATGAACTCTCCGAAATCTACGACAAAGCAGACATCTTTTCTATGACGAGTACTGCCTATGAGCATAGCGTTGAAGGGTTTGGTCTCGTATATCTTGAAGCAGCTGCTCATGGACTACCTGTCATAGCCCATGATATTGGAGGCGTATCAGAAGCAGTCCTAAATGAAGTCACAGGAATCTTAGTCTCTCCTAATCACCCAGAAGGATTAACTGCTGCCTTTGAAAAACTTATTCAAGATGAGCCACTTCGTTTAAAACTTGGCCAAGCTGGTAAAGCCATGGCACATAAGACTGAGTGGACTACCTCAGCTAAAGCTCTTTTTACCTCTTAAGTATGCTTACTTCAGAAACCCAAATCCGTGTGCGCTATGCAGAAACCGATATGATGGGCTTTGTCTATCATGCTCATTATTTACCGTGGTTTGAAATTGGTAGAACAGAACTATTCAAACAAGTAGGTATATCCTACAAAGAATTAGAGGCTCAGGGATTTAGACTTCCTGTCTTAGAAGTGAGTGTAAAATATTTAAAGCCAGCTTACTATGACGATTTAATTACGGTTAAGACAACCCTTATTGAAAAGCCCCTACTTCGTTTTAATCTCACCTACGAAATTAAACGAACAGATGAGCTCCTAACAACAGGCTCAAGTATGCATGCTTTTATAGATAAAGAAGGTAGACCAGTAAGACCACCTCAGTGGGCAGCAGATCTAATTTCAAAAGCACTTAAAGAAACTTAAGTTTCATTTAGTTCAGTAAGTACGAGTGGATCATTTTCTGTAAGCGTAAGCATTTGGAGATGCTTTTTAGAACGTACTGCATCTATCCTACGTAGTGCATCAACAGCGTGTGCCCTAATTAAATTATTTGTGTGACTTAAATAGGGTAATACTAATTCAAACAGTGTTTCATCTTTTGCATTTGCTGCAGCAATAAGCACATTTCTTATGAAGCGCGGGTACTTGAGTCTTTGAAGCGGTGTTTTTCTATACAGCTCTTTAAACCGCTCTTCAGTCATTTGTAAGAGTTCAACTAAGGAAAGGTGAGCACCCTCTTCTCTTACATTTAAGAGTAATTTCCTACCGCTTTTAGCAAACCTGTTCCAAGGACATACATCTAAACAGGTATCACAGCCGAAAATTCTGTTACCAATACCCTCTCTTAAGGCTTTAGGAATAATGCCTTTATTTTCAATTGTCTGATATGAAATGCAACGCCTTGCATCAAGTGTTCCTTCAAAAGTAAACGCCTGCGTTGGACAAGCCGTCATGCACCGAGTGCAGCTCCCACACAAAAGTCCGATTGATTTACTTTTTTTAGATTCAGTCTTTAATTTCTTTCTAATTGGTTCATCAGCCGGTAATTCACACCTCACAAGAATAGCAGAGAGTAAAAGCCAATTACCAAACTCCCGCGATATAAGCATTGCATTTTTGCCTACAAACCCAACTCCTGCTTGAGCAGCCCATGCACGTTCTAAGACAGGGCCTGTATCCACATAATAGCGGTAGTCCTCACCATTAAGAGAATAGAGCTCTTCTAGAATTTTACCTGCAGAAGCTAAAGCAGGCTTTATCGTATCATGATAATCGGTATGCCTAGCATACCGAGCTATCTTAGGACGTGGAGAGTCTTCCTCTTTTTTACCGTCATAATAATTTACTCCCAGTAGTATGAGACTTTGCACCCCTGGCAAAACGAGCTTGGGATCAAGCCTCTTATCAGCCGAAGTTTTAATCCACTGCATGTCTGCATGAAAACCCTGACCTAACCAATCCATTAATTGTTTAGGTTCAATCTCACTAAGCCTTGTAAAATGCACGGCGTCAAAACCAAGTGCCTTAAGCTTAGATCGTAGTAGTTCAGCTTGCTGCATTAGCTACGAGATCTTGCAAAATCAAAACTCTGTCTTTCCCAAATTCTAAATACATGCGCTACAATTTCTTTAATTGGGCGATCATCGGTAAATACAACCGTACCGCTTTCCTTATAGATGGGCTCTCTTTGAGCATATAAGGTACGCACCCTTTTTTCAGGATCTTCCACTGCTAAGAGTGGGCGTGTATTATGACGTCCTGTACGCTCAAGGATTGTTTCAATAGAGGCATGTAAACAAACGACCACTCCTTTAGATTTAAGCACTTCAGTCATACCTGACTGTACCACAAGCCCACCTCCGCAGGAGACAACTGTCTTAGTTAAGGGATGACCTGTTTCAACAAAGTCTTTTTCCATCTTCCTAAAGGCAGCTTCACCTACGGAAGAGAAAATTTCTGAAATCGTACATCCTTCTAATTTCTCAATTTCTTTATCACTATCTAAACAGTTAAAGCCTAAACGCTGAGCAACGAGTCTACCCACGGTCGTTTTCCCCGTCCCCATGAATCCGACTAGATATAAATTAACCTCAGCTGCGTTCATCGTTATGTCCAAATACAACAAAGCCCCCGATCGATTGCAATCGGAGGCTTTATAAAAAAATAAGTTTAAAACTTATGGTGTTGGAGTTGGTGCAGGGGCTGCAGAAGCAGCTGGAGTTGCTGGAGTTGCTTTAAATTCAAGCAGTTCAACATCAAAAATTAAGGTTGAACCAGGAGGAATGTTAGGACGACCTTCGTCTCCATAAGCAAGTGATGCTGGAACATAGAGTTTAATTTTTCCGCCCTTATTGATTTTCTGAATACCTTCGGTCCATGCTGGGATCACCTGAGTGAGTGGGAATTCAACAGGTTGGCCACTCTTTACTGAGCTATCAAATACAGTACCATCTACTAAAGTACCTGTATAATTGACTTTAACTGTATCCGTAGCTGCAGGGAAAGCACCTGTACCAGGTGTGATAATTTCGTAGCGAAGACCTGATGGTAAAGAAACGATATTCTTATTGTCTTTTAATTTATCAAAGAAAGCAGCGGCTTGAGCGGTGCTCTTTGCTTTGGCAGCAGCCAAGTAAGCGGCCTGGCGCTTCTGCATTAATTGATCAAGTTCTGGTCCAATCTTTTCTAATTCAAATGGGGCTTCCTTGCCATTCATGGCAGTGGTAAATCCACGTACAATTGATTGGATTTCTGAAGGGGTGAATTGAAGTTCAGTTAAGCTACTGCGTTTAGCAATAATCCAACCTACTTCTTCAATTTTTTGCTCGTCCGTAAAAGCGGAAGCAGCAGGTGCTGGTGGCGCACTGATCTGCGCAGCCGGAGCAGTTGATTTCGAATCCTGAGCATTCAGGAAAGAAACCGCACAAAGCGGGGTGAGTATTAGACCTAGAGTTGAAGCGATTTTCATTCGGATAATGTACAAAATTTGCCTAGATTGAGCTGGAATTGCAACCCATTAGAAAGGTGCAATGCTAGCTACACCTTCTATATACGGCGCTCAAGGACACTTTTAAGCTGCTAAAGTTCCAATTCAAGTCTCAGAATTAGGCTTAGGCGCTCTTCACAGGTGTTGTGCAAAATTTTAATCATAGCCTCTTTTTCAGCTAAACTCTTTAAGAACCCGTCTATATCTTTTAGGCGTTCCCCATGTGCACTATGAATCTCCTGAATGAGTGCATCTTTATTTTTAGCTTGTTGCGAAATAGAAGAAATTTCAGTAAGCTGTTCGTTACAATCTTTCTTAAGCATCTGATTCTAGCTAGCTTTCTCAGCTTCTAGCATAGTTGTTTCAATGAGAGTAAATTCTTTTATTAAAGACAGAAGTTGAGTGATCTGATCTTTAACCTCTAAGGAATAAGCTAAACAGGATCTAATCAGTAAATAACCACTCCACGTTGGGCACCAAGAGCTGGGCTATCTCTTTATAAGCGCCTCGGATTAGGACTTGAACCTGTTATTGGTCACTGGCTTCTTAAGGCTAAAAGCGTGGGTGAAAATAGCACTAAGTCACCCATCGCATCTGGGCGAATAATAAACACTGACTTTGGAGTATTGGGTTTCACTAGGTAGGTATGAGTTGCTTAAAAGATACCTCAGTTACTACAAAAGTGAGGTTTAGCCAGTAAAGTATCTTTACTGATTTTTATACAATACAGCTCTACAGACGAGCCTGAAATCGAATACTAGAAATACTCTTAATTAGAATCTCTTACTGCTTTTTAGCCATCTTCCACTTCACAAAGCCTACCGTACTCACTGAAATACCCATAATGCCTGCGATTTCCTTTGTCGAATAACCCAACTGAGCAAGCTTTACGATTTCTGCCTGGCGGTCTCCCCTTTGGTAGCTTTTTAGCTTAGCTTTTTTAGGCTTTATTTTTGAATCATAGGTATACGCGAAATTCCCCACATGCCCCAATAAAGCGTTCATTAACACTGCTTTTTTATTGGGATCACAGCAGATAGCCAGATGAGCAACTGCATTATTACCCGTGATTGGCTGAAGGGGGGTTACTAAAAGAAAAATTGGGAATTCTCTACCCCGCTGGGTGATATTAACTAATTCACATGTATAGGGCTTCTTACGCCCCATCACTTGTCTTTGTAATTCAATAATATATTTAAGCTCAAAGTTCTTAGGAATTAGAATTTTAGGCGATAGCCCGATGACCTGATCTTGATTGTAGCCATACAGCTTAGCAAAAGCCCGATTCACATAAATAAGACGATTCGCCGAATTGGTGATTGTCACAGGAAATTCAAAATCCTCAAAAAGAGAACCCAGCAGTGAATTCTTGATTAAATCGTAATGATCGGTGGATAGCATTCGGTGAGAAGTACTATTTTAGTAATTGGTTAACTTGCACCTACCTTTTCTTTTATTTTCATTTATACTAAATAGTAAAAATTAGGTCTTAAAAAGCATATATTTGCATCTAAAAGAGGTCTAATTTCGACTTAGAAACTACTCCTAAGTAAGTCTATCGACTGTATTAAGACTCCAATCAAACACCGCTTGAGTATTACCCATAGTCTGGCTAAACTAGTATTAATTAAACAATTATGAATCCTGACCAATTTTGGACGAGTCAAGATGGGCAAATCCTTACCCTTAAAAACAAAGATGAGAAGACAGTAAGGGCAACCCTTGTATTCTGGCCTAGAAACCCACTGGAATTTAGTTTTCTAGTAGAAAATCTAAACCAACTTAAATTTACAGAACGAAGCACTTTGGCGCGTATTGGTATAGAAATGAAAGCGCAGGGAGTAGCTAAAGTAGATGGCAATCGCCTTACCCTAGATGTCGATGTGTTCATCTATGACACCGATTTTCCAAACGCTACTTACTGGAAAAAGCTGTTAAGACCAGGGATGCCAGCAGGTCGACTTTTCTATGCACCTCTTGCAGCAAAACTTTCCACCCAAGAGATCTGGGACGCAATTAAGGAAAATAAACTAAAACTCCCTAACACAATTAGTATTGATCATGAAGGAAGGGTTTTCTTCACGCCCCACCAAGTTAACTACACCCTCAATGCACGGCTTCAAAGACTTAACTTTGAATACATAGCCTCTGGAGATGTAGCCTCTCGAAACTTCTTAGATAAGGTCCAAGTCCGCCACGAATCTTCACCACTTACAGTAGGCCCTTGTTCAGGTATTTTAACAAGCTGCTCAATGTACTTAAAAGAGCACTATGTTGTTTTAAACCAAGGCGAAGGTAATTTCGGAATTCATACAGGAGCTGTACTTTTAGATCCGATCAAAACATTCGGTACGAATGTAATGCTTGAAATTTACAATACAGGAAAACAACCCGTCGTTAATCCATTAGTCTCTTTAGAAATCTTTAGAGCTCCTACTCTAACTGACCCTGAATTTAAAACCCTTGCAAAGAAAAGAGTACGTCTACTCACCCAGGCTAGTGCACTTTATTCAAGTCTAGATACTTTCCCTCCACTTAAACTACCAGACGTAGAACCACGTACCCGTATTACTGTGCGTGGCCAGTCTGCCTCCATGGAAAATCGTGCAATCTGCTTTAAAAGTAGTGCTGATGTTAAAACACTCTTAGGGACAAAGCAAAGTGGCTGCGGCTGTAAGACATTAATTCAGGCTATTGAAACTGCCCCTAAGGATTTCGATACCTTAGTTGCGGATTATTTTCCTGATCTCTTAGAGCATACTGAACTTGTTAGCCGCATGGCTGACTTAAGTATTAAGCGCATCATCTTTAGAAAAGCGTCTCGTACCCACGGCTATTTCTTATCCAGCAATGCCCATGCACGGCTTGATACCTTCAATGCCCTAGGTATTCAGATCTACCTGTACGACGAATTAACAAAAAACGTATACCTCCACGTCTACAAAAAAGATCACGGCTTTTTTATTCGTGAAGAGATGGCTCGTAAGTTCCATGAAGCAACGATCCTTGCTTTCTACGGCTCAGCCGTTGGCCTGGAGCAAGCAGACACGGACCGTATTTCAAGCCTGGTAGAAAAACTCACCTCGTTTATTGGAAGTAACCTAGGGGTCTTAACTGGTGGTGGAGGTGGTGTCATGCGTCTAGCCACC
The DNA here is from genome assembly GCA_903834135.1 of uncultured Opitutia bacterium. GTDB lineage: Bacteria > Verrucomicrobiota > Verrucomicrobiia > Opitutales > Opitutaceae > Palsa-1447. Next base: position 46,642 of record CAILHZ010000004.1, read on the forward strand.
GAACAGGCCAGAACTAAGGGGGCCCTCACTGGAGCCTGCTTCTTAGAACTAGAAGCACAGCCTCCAGAAATCGGTGTCGACTTCTTTAATACCTTCCAAGAATCATCGCGTCACTTCCGCCAAAAATGGTTCGAAGTCGCAGACTTCTGTATTTTCAACGTAGGAGGGGTTGGTACCTTAGAAGAAATTGGCATTGAACTGTGTAATCTAAAACTAGGGATTCGCCCTAGAGTTCCCTTTGTTTTCTTTAATGCCAAATTCTTTAAAGATTTGCGTAAGCAAATTGAGCATATGATCGCCACTAAGCGCACGCCTGCCTGGATGGCAGATTATATACTCTTTACGGATGATCCAGACGAGGTAGTCGCCTTCTATAGAAAGCGCCTGCAAGTCCTCTAAGATTTCACGCTGTGGGGAGATTTTTTACTCCCCATGCAATCTTGGGCTTCCTTTTTAAACTCGGTCATTTACGTTGAGTACAGCCATGGCCTCACCTAACCTCCCTCATTCTATTTTAGTTGTTGGCTCAGGCGGCCGTGAGCACGCCCTAGTCACTGCCCTACGCAAGTCCCCGAGTAAGCCTTCGATCATCTGCTGTCCAGGTAATGCAGGGATTGAGCGTGACGTACCCTGCTTTAATGTAGCAGCGGATGATATCCCAGGTCTTCTTACTTTAATTAAAGAAAAGAAAATCGATTTTGTAGTCGTAGGTCCCGAAGTCCCTTTAAGTTTAGGGTTAGTGGATCAATTAGACGTGTTAGGAATTCCTGCCTTTGGTCCCAAAGCGAATGGAGCACGCCTTGAAGCCTCAAAGACTTACACAAAAGAAATTTTACTTAAATATAATATCCCAACAGCAAAGACTGCTTTCTTTACAGATGCAGATAAAGCCTGCGCTTATCTAGATAAAAACCCTGCCCCTATCGTAATCAAAGCGGATGGGCTAGCTGCTGGAAAAGGAGTTGTTGTAGCAGCCACTACAGAAGAAGCAAAAAAAGCAGCTAAAGATTTATTAAAGTTAAATCCCCACAATTCAGGTGCGAGCACTGGAAATTCTATTTTAATTGAAGCCTGCCTAACCGGAGAGGAAACGTCTCTACTAGTCGTAGTTTCTGGTAAAGACTATATCATCTTACCTACAGCCCAAGATCATAAAAGGATAGGAGAAAATGACACAGGTCCAAACACAGGTGGTATGGGTGCATACTCACCTGCTTCGGTAGTCACTGAGGACTTACTTAAACAAATTGATAAAACAATTGTTGGCCCATCTGTTCATGCTATTGCGTCCGAAGGAATCGATTTTAGAGGTATCTTATTTATTGGGATAATGCTTACTGCTGATGGCCCTAAAGTCCTAGAATATAATACCCGCTTTGGAGATCCAGAAACTCAAGTCGTTTTGCCTAGAATTAAAACTGATCTACTTATAATTCTATGGGCTGCAGCCCATAAAAACTTAAGTTCAGTAACACTAGAAGTTTCCCCAGACCCTGCTCTTTGTGTAGTCGTTGCAGCCAAGGGCTATCCTAACAGCTACCCCAAAGGAGATGGCATAACTCTTCCACCCCTTGAAGCCTTACCTCCTCGCTCGTATGTTTTACATGCAGGAACGGCACTCAATTCCAACAAAGAACTAGTAACCAGTGGTGGACGAGTACTAGGAGTTGTTTCTATGGCCGGGACTTTAAAAGAAGCAGCCACTAAAGCGTACTGGATTTGTGATCAAATAGCCTGCACTTCAAAAGTATTCCGAAGAGACATTGGTGCTCGTCAATTAAAACGCGAATGAGACTATCTTTTAAAGGCCTGTTTTTTTCTGGAATTTTGTTATCTCTTATTTGCCTAGAGTCATCACTTGTGAGTGCTCCAAGTGAGCACAGTTTTAATCCGCATTTAATTTATTTAAGACTGCATTCCCTTCCAGCAGATTTACCTACTGATAGCTCTGTACTTAATAAAACCTGCATTCTGGATCTACGAAATTTGAAAGCTACAGATGAGGATGCTAAAATACTTGGCGCCTTTGTTTCACGACACGCAACAGTCAAAACACCATTCTTTATTCTTCAAAATGAAGAAACAAGTTACAGCTTAGTCATTCCCTACAAGCCCTCAAACCTTCAAGCTCTTGGTATAATTACCCTAGGGCCTACAGTTGCACGTATTCCTGCAGAAATCCAAATAGAAGTCACATCACAGGATGATCATAAAGCATATCTGGCGTTTGAATCAGGCACTACACTGGAGAGTTTAATCACTCCAAAGATTGATAAAGTAAGAGACGATGAAGAACGCCTCGATAAAGAGCACTTAAGTGATAATAGTCCACGAGCAGACTTGGATATAAATGCTAGCACAACGCCCGCTACTTTAATTGATCCGGTCTTACAAAGAGCGTATTACTTAGCTTTAGGCTTAGTGGCATTAAAGCGCCTAAATTAAGACCTCTTGCTTACGGTTTTAGCCGAACACCATTCTAGGATGCATCCTAGTTTCGTAGCATGCAACTAGCACAACGCCTATAGGCTGCTATTTTTGTAGGCACGCGGTTATATGTAATACCAATTGGAAACCGCGCCATACCTTCTGTAAGGACAAAGTCTTAGCAAGTAGTTCATTAACGGTGATTGAGTACACCCTAGTTTTACCGTGTTTCTTGCCAACGGCCTGTAAAGTTCAAGAATGTAAAAGCGAGTAAAAGATAAAGTAGCCTCGAATACCATAAAGCGTCTAAAAAATAACTGCCTCTTAACGAAACCGCTTTGCATTTCGTAAAAAACTCTCTTCTTTAACTTACATCAAGATGCCATCCCCTGGACATATCTTAATTGTTTGTACCGGCAACATATGCCGAAGCCCAATGGGAGAAGCCCTGGTACGCCATGCCCTGCAAGCAGAGGGTGAGCCCTTTAAGTCCCTAAAGGTCATTTCAGCAGGGGTAGCAGCTCGAGGCGGTGAAAAGCCAACGAATCATTCAGTGACTGCCTTAAAGAAAGTCGGTCTAGATATTTCCAACCAGGTAAGTCAGCCCCTGACTGATAAGCTCATTAAGGAGTCTCTAGCCATCGTTTGCATGACTGAGTCTCATATCGCCATGGTTAACCTCATGGCAGACCCTCAGCCTAAGAATTTAGTCCTATTTCGCCAGTTTACCGGGGAAAGTAGCCCTGAAATCCAAGATCCTTACGGCGGAGCACTCCCCTTATACGAGGAATGCAGGGATGAGATGGTCCAAGCCCTGCCCTCCTTAGTTAATTTCCTTAAAAAGCAGATTACCTAGACTACTTAAGTCTAAGGAAAATGCAGTCGTAACCTATAGTAAGCTTGCGAGGGTTTTTAAGGAGTCTAAAACTATACTCCTTACGATGCTTAACTCAGCTCCTCTTTCCACCGTAGACCCAGAGACGTACGCAGTCATTGCTGCAGAATTAAAGCGCCAACAAGGTCACATCGAACTCATCGCGTCTGAAAATTTCACATACCCTGCCGTTCTTGAAGCTCAAGGCAGCATCTTAACAAACAAGTATGCTGAAGGCTATCCTGCTAAACGCTGGTACGGAGGATGTGAGCAAGTCGACAAAGTAGAAGTGCTCGCCATTGAGCGTGCAAAGAAACTCTTCGGTGCTGATCATGCAAACGTTCAACCGCATTCAGGTTCTCAAGCTAATTTCGCAGTCTACATGAGTGTCTTAGTCCCAGGAGATAAAATCTTGGCGATGAATTTAAGTCACGGCGGTCACTTAACTCATGGTAACCCAGCTAATTTTTCAGGTAAGTTATATCAAGTCGTAGCGTATGGCGTACGTGAAGATAATCATTTAATTGATTATGATGAACTTGAAGCTACAGCGCTACGTGAAAAGCCAAAGATGATCACAGTAGGTGCAAGTGCTTATTCACGCATCATTGATTTTCAGCGTATGGGCTCTATTGCAAAAGCATGCGGAGCTTACCTCTTTGCAGACATAGCTCACATTGCAGGACTGGTTGCCTCAGGCCATCATCCTTCACCTGTTCCCTACGCTGACTTTGTTACTACAACAACTCACAAGACACTGCGTGGTCCACGTGGTGGTTTAATTCTCTGCAAACAAGAACACGCTAAAGCAATTGATTCAGCAGTATTCCCAGGAAGCCAAGGCGGGCCTTTAATGCACGTCATTGCTGCAAAGGCGGTCTGCTTTGGAGAATGCTTGAAGCCAGAATTTAAAGCCTACAGTGAACAAGTCATTAAGAATTCCAGAGCCTTAGCTGCAGCAATGATAAGCCGTGGCTACAAGATTGTAGCTGGTGGTACAGACAATCATTTATTCTCAGTCGACTTAAGAAGTAACTTACCTGAACTCACCGCTAAGAAAGCTCAGGAGACCCTCGACTTAGCCTATATCACGTGTAACAAAAATACGGTTCCTTTTGAAACACGCTCTCCTTTCCAAGCATCCGGTATTCGACTAGGGACTCCTGCTATGACAAGTCGGGGCCTAAAAGAAAAAGAGATGGAAGAAATCGCTTCCTGTATTGATCTGGTTCTCAAAGCCATCGCAACACCAACTGAAGCTGATGCAATCGCACAAGCAGGTGCAAGAGCACACGCTTTAATGGCACGCTTCCCACTGCCGTATAAATCACTGGAATGAGTTAGCAAGGCACAGAGCTTACGCCTTTGCCTTAAGTTTAGTTTCAAGTTAACTGCACACAGCTTCGTACGTTTTCATTCTTTCTTCCTTTTAAAAAATATCATGCAAAACGGCCGCACGTCTAAATCCGCCCTAGGCGTTATTTTCTTAACGATCTTTATTGATCTACTCGGCTTTACGATCGTGTTCCCGCTTTTTCCAGCGATCTTAGACCACTATTTAAAAGTAGATGGCACAGGTGGCTTCTTAGGTTGGATCGTTTCCCAAATTGACAGCTTTGCACGTATTGCAGGAAACCACTCCAATTACAGAACAGTTTTATTCGGTGGTATCTTGGGTTCTTTGTACGGCTTTCTGCAATTTTTGATGGCCCCTGTGTGGGGTGCACTCTCAGATAAAATTGGAAGACGCCAAGTACTGCTTTTCACGGTTGCTGGCACAGCTATGAGTTACCTGTTATGGTTTTTTAGTGGATCGTTTATCATCTTTGTTTTGGCTCGTTTAATTGGTGGTGGTTTTGCCGGAAACTTATCGGTAGCTACAGCAGCGGTTGCTGATGTTACTACCCGTGAGAATAGAGCCAAGGGAATGGGCTTAGTGGGAGTTGCCTTTGGTCTTGGATTTTTATTTGGTCCAGCGATTGGCAGTATCGCTGCATTTAAAGATTTAAGTGCAAGTTACCCCGCACTGGCTCACTACGGCGTAAATCCATTCTCTTTACCCGCTCTTCTTTCACTTACCTTTAGTGTCATTAATTTAATTTGGATTTCACTTAAATTTCCAGAAACTTTAGATCCAGCACACAAGAGTGCTAATGAAACGATTCGTATTAGGCATCCCCTTCATGAGCTTATGCATGCTCAGCAGGGGCCAGCGCGCAGGACTAATTGGTTGTATTTTGTTTTCACCTTAGCTTTTTCAGGCATGGAATTCTCCCTGCCCTTCTTAGCTGCTGAAAAATTTCATTACGGACCAACCGACATGTGGAAACTCTTCATGTTCTTAGGGGTCACCTTAATCTTAGTCCAAGGTGGAATTGTAAGACGTGTTGTTCCTAAGTACGGAGAAAAGCCAGTCATGCTAGCAGGGTTTATTTCTGACTTACTTGCATTTTTATTTATTGGCCTATCCACCACAACAACGGGGCTTTTCACAGGGCTTGCCTTACTTGGCTTAGGTACAGGCCTAGCTAACCCATCTGTTTCGGCACTTGTGTCTTTATATAGTAAACCCGAAGAACAAGGCCGTATGCTGGGTGTATTTCGTTCGTTAGGTTCACTCGCACGTGGCGTAGGTCCTATTATCGCTTGTCTTATCTATTGGCTGATGGGGGCACAAGTGACCTACAGTTTGGCGGCACTTATTTTGATAGTACCTCTTGTCATGGCGCTACCGCTTCCTAAACCAAATAAATAAATGTTCAGCGGAGAGCTTAAGGCTCAGCGCTTAAGTGCATTATTCGGAAAAACTTTTCCGTTTCTAGCTCTGCTTTGCTTTTTAAGTGGCTGCACAACACTCCCTGAAGGACCTAGGCCAATTGGTACGACTGAACTTAAATCCAGTGTTGTTAAATTACCCGCTACCTTAATTGGGAATGCCTTAATTATTGAAGTCAAAGGCAGTGGTGGACCCTACCATTTCTTAATTGATACGGGCTCTTCAGTTACCTTAGTCACCCCAGAATTTGCACTCAGTCATCAGTCTAAAGAAGCAGCTCAAGCTGACTTAAGTGATATTCCAGTAAGGGCCTCAGATGGCACAACAACGGAGCTGCCTCCAACTACCCTAGATCTCTTAGAATTAGGTAGTGCTAAATTTTATACTGTTCCCTGTGTAATCTATAGCTGTGAGCCTTTATCTGAGCAGTTGGGAATTAAAATCGATGGGATCTTAGGCTTCCCTCTTTTTAAGAAAACAATTCTTACCTTAGATTATATCCATCCTCACGTTGAACTACGTGCTAGTGGCTCCCTAGATACGCTGCCTGGCTCTACGGTTAATTTTACACCCCTGGGTGACAGGCCAATGATTACAGCTTCATTAAACGCTACTTCTTTCACAGCCTTAATTGATACAGGCAGTGACGAAGCACTGAGCCTTAATCCTACGACAACACCCCCTCAGTACGCGTATGGTCCAACCGAAGGTCCAACCGTTGCGACATTAACAGGAGATCGTCCTGAACAGATAGCACGGCTTTCAGAAAACTTAAGGCTTGGTTCCTACACGGTTGATCAACCTGTTGCAGAATTAACTGACAACTTATCATCTCTTGGAGGTGGAATCTTAAAATATTTTACTCTTACCTTTGATCCTGAAAATAACCGGATGAGTTTTAGTAAAGACGAGCAATCGCAAATTGTGCTACCTGGTAAAAAAAGTACCGGACTTAGTTTTGCAAAGACTCCTGCCTACTGGAGAGTCGTAGGCGTTATCCCTGGATCTCCTGCTGACGCTGGTGATATTGAGCCTGGCGACTTAGTCATTAAGATTAATCATCAGAGTGTATCTGAGTGGAATATCACACGCTACGACACGATGCTTGATCTAGATCAGACAATTACGTTCACCTTTTTAAAGGGAATCCAGGAGACAGATAAGACCTTAAAGGTTATTGATTTAATACCTTAAGCAGTTTGGTAGCATCTGCTTAATTAAAGAGGCATGCCTGGTACTCAAGAAGCACCAATAAATAGCCTGCAAAATAAGAAGGTAAACTTACTTAAAAGCACCGCTCTTACAAAGTAGGATTAGTCCAGATGATTCACAGCAGCTGAAAGCTAATGTATTTTAGACGATAACAGCGGAAACTTATTTATGATTACTAACGATAAAAGCTTTGTGATCTGTTAATACGGAATCGATAGATGGGAAGCTGCCACTACTTTGCACTTTGATCTTACACGTATTTTGTAAGCCATAGGTTTTAGTAGAGTGCCAAGCCTAAAGCGAACGAGCTATTTAAAGTGAAATTTCT
>CAILHZ010000005.1 GCA_903834135.1 uncultured Opitutia bacterium
CGAATTGCCATCACCTCGATTACCCCATCAAATCACCAACTCAGCAGTAGCCCAGGTGGTGGAATTGGTAGACACGCAGGTCTCAGAAGCCTGTGCCTTAACAGCATGGGGGTTCGAGTCCCCCCTTGGGCACCATCTAATGATGGTAGTATGAAAGATGATTAAGAGTGATTGCTTGGCACTAGAACCTAAGCTGGTTGTATTAGGTGAATGCACTTAACCCCAAGCAGACTTAGGTCACGTTTTGTCCTCTTTCTCAGGCTGAGTGGTACCTTAGTCTCACTTATCTCTATTCTGCGTGCTTCTGATGTTCAGAAAGACGCCCTCAGCGGTTTTAATTCAGGGCTTGGTTCTCTATATTTAATCAGTTCTGCGCAGACTCGCTCAGTATCTCCCGAGAACCCAACTGGTGGTAAAGGACAGGGAGCGATGCTAATACCTAAACCCCATGATTCTGAACAACCCTTTTATGATTTATTTGGTCACCTAGGAACAGGTTGGAAAACACGTCCATTTGTTAAACTTAATGCAGGTGAATCACGCACAATAATGGACGTGGCGGGACCCGCTATCATTCAACATATCTGGATTGTTGTAGATGAAGTGCAGTGGCAGTCATGTATGATTCGATTTTATTGGGATGACGAAAAAGAACCTTCCATTGAATCGCCCTTAAGTGATTTCTTCGCTGTTGGACATGGCAAGTTTGCATTAGTGAATTCTCTACCGGTTCTAGTTAATTCTAAATCTGCTTTTAATTGTTTTTGGCCTATGCCTTTTAGGCATCACTGTAAAATCATTGTTTCTAACGAAAGTAAGAAAAATATTAGTCTAATGACTTATCAGATTACATATGCCTTAACCCCGGTTCCAGAAACTGCCGGTTATTTTCATGCACGGTATCATCGAGCCTCAACTGCTAATGAAAACCCTTATGTCATACTTGATACAATTAAGGGTAATGGCCAGTACGTAGGAACATTCCTTGCATGGACTCAGAAATCCGATGGTTGGTTTGGGGAGGGTGAAATCAAATTTTATATGGATGGAGACAAAGCTTTTCCTACCATTTGTGGCACAGGAACTGAAGACTACTTTTTATCAAGTTACGGATTCTCACGTATATATTCGACACCATACGTTGGAGTAACACTCAAAAATGGACCTGGCGATAAATCATCAGATGGTAAAGCTGGAACTGATTGGAGCATGTACCGCTGGCATATCTTAGATCCTATTCGTTTTAATCATGATCTTCGAGTAACTATTCAAGCCTTAGGTTGGGAAAAAGGTAAGGTTGTAAGAAAAAGTGATGATATAAGCTCAGTCGCGTTCTGGTACCAAAGTCCTGATTTATAAAAAATGACTCCTTGTAAGTAAACGCTTCAAAACTAAGCCATGTGCATGGTCACGTGTTTCAACTGTGCATAATACTTTGGCCTCACTTATATTTGGACCACTAAATACGCGGTCATGGGAGATTTGATTAATATTTGCACCGCAGGACGCAATTACTGTGCACAGTTCAGAAAGTCCTCCAGGCTTATCTTTGATAGTGGCAGTAAATTGAGTAATACGACCGTCGTGTGCTAATCCTTTTTCAATCACTCGACTTAGAGTTTGCGGATCAATGTTACCTCCACATACCACCAATGCGACACGTTTACCTTTTAAGCCACTAATCTGACCTGACATAAGAGCAGCTAGTGGAACTGCGGCCGCGCCCTCGACAACAATTTTTTCAAGCTCAAGCATTCGCAAGATAGCCAGTGATATCCACTTCTCGTCTACTTTAATTATTTGATCGATCCTGGATTTCATTATTTCAAACGGAAGCTTTCCTAATTTTAATGTAGCTAACCCATCAGCTAAGGTTTGTCGCCTTGGAACTAAGATGGGTTTGTTGGCTTTGAATGCAGCGGTTAATTGGCCCGTAAAAATGCTCTCCACAGCTATAATTTTAATCTTAGGGTTAATTGACTTCACCGCTAATGACAGACCTGCAATCAGACCGCCTCCACCTACAGGGCACACAATAGCATCTAAGGAGTTTACCTGGGAGAGTATTTCTAGTCCTATAGTTCCTTGCCCAGCAATGACATCAGAATTCTCGAAACCATGAATATAAGTAGGACCTGATAGAGCAATTTTTTCAGCTTCATTGTTTGCTTCATTAAAATCTTTTCCTTGGATGACTACATGAGCTCCTAGTCGCTTGCATGTAGTTATTTTAATCAGAGGAGCACCTTCAGGCATCACAACTGTTACAGGAATTCCTAAGAGTCCGCCATGATAAGCAAGGCCTAAGGCATGGTTTCCAGCAGAGGCTGCAACAACGCCTTTTTTTCTATGCCGTTGATTTAATCTTAATAAAGCGTTTCTAGCGCCCCGTTCTTTGAAAGAGCCGGTGCGTTGAAGATTATCTAGTTTGCAAAATACTGTAGAACCTGTGATTTCACTTAATGGAATAGACTCAGGGCATGGAGTCTTTACTATTTCGTGGCGTATTCTTCGATACGCAGACTTTATATCACTCAGGGAAATTGTTTCGTGGAGCATGGTATGAATTGAGCGAACAGTCTATGGGTTCTAATTTTATAACTTAATCATGAACTATTTGGCCTGCGAAGAAACAACCAAATGAATATATACTAGTCACGGATTGAATACAGTAACGCAAATCTTGCGTAATCACCATGTATCGATACTTTCATGATATGAAAATCGGTGTTCCTAAAGAAATAAAAATCGGAGAGACAAGAGTGTCAATGACGCCCAGTGTGTGTAAACGATGCGTTTTACTCGGTGCCAAAGTACTAGTAGAAAAATCGGCAGGCTTAAATGCGGGCTTTAGTGATATAGAATATAAAACAAACGGTGCAACACTTGTAGCGAATGCTAAAGAGGTGTGGAAGTCATCAGACTTAATTCTTAAAGTAAAAGAACCACTCGCAGCAGAATATGATTTAATGAAAGAGCACCAAGCGCTCTTCACATACTTGCATTTAGCAGCAGGCCCTGAATTAGCTAAAGTGCTTCTTAAAAAGAAAATTCTAGGCATTGCATACGAAACTGTTGAGGGAATAGGAGGATCTTATCCTATTTTGAAACCTATGTCACAAATTGCAGGGCGATTATCGATTCAAGTAGGAGCCTACTTTTTACAATCTCAGCATGGAGGCTCAGGCGTTCTCTTAGGCGGTATTCCCGGTACACTTCCAGGGCATGTAGTAATTATTGGTGTAGGAAATTCAGGAGCCAATGCAGTTCAAATGGCTGTAGGTATGGGTGCACGTGTGACTGTGCTTGATACAGATGCGCGTAAATTGGAAGTTATCGACTCTGAGTATAGAGGACGTGTTGTCACTTTAATGTCTAACCCGGCTAATCTTGAACACGCTATAGCAGATGCTGATTTACTCATTGGAGCTGTACTAATTCCAGGAGCTAAAGCCCCTGTTGTTGTAAAATCTTCCATGGTAAAACATATGCGCCCAGGAAGTGTGATTGTTGATATTGCAATTGATCAAGGCGGTTGTATCGAAACGATTCGACCTACTTCACATAAAAAACCCGTATATACAGTTCATGGTGTAATTCATTATGCTGTACCTAACATGCCTGCTTTAGTGGGAAGAACCTCCACTCAGGGTTTAACTCAAGCAACTGAGCCGTATGTCGCACTATTTGCTGAAAATGGAATTGAGCGCGCTTTGAGTGCTCACAAAGGACTAGCTCAAGGTGTTAATACCCGTGATGGTAAAATTACATGTGAAGCTGTAGCTCATGCACTGAGGTAGTGCATACTTGAAATAATTTACAGGGTTAACGTCAAACTTAGCTAAACAAGGTTTATCGGCGATAGATTCTAATTTGGGAAATTCACATGTTGTACTTAGTCAAGAGTATGAGAAATGACAGGTGCTGTGATATGCGCTGGCTTTAATGTATTCATAGCCTCAGTGAGTGTGGAGAGGTCGCTTACACGCACTAATTTTAGGGAACGACTTTTGTAATAAACTATTGCTCGGCAACAACTTAAATATATTTATTCGATTTTCTTAATTCGAATATTTTTAAAATAATACGTACTAGATGGATCATGAGCCTGGAGTGCAATAGCGCCACCGTTTGGATCAATGACACGCTTCTCTCTGCCCTTGCCGCGCTTAGGCGGTGACTCTTCTGTATAGTCTACAACTTGCTTATCATTAACCCAAATAACCACGTGTTTACCCACGACTCTAAAACGTATTTTAAACCACTGTGTTTCATCCACGGGAGACTTTAATAGATCAACTACAGCATAGAGACTGCCTGTTTTACGTTGATCGCGGTCTTGGTTGTTTAGTTGGACTTCATAGCCTTTACCTAAATGTAAATGAGGTCCTTCTCCTGAATTGATAGCTGTATCGAAGAATATACCTGAATTTGCGATACCATCGCAACGCACTGTCGCTTCGAGTTCGAAATTTTTAAAATTAACAGTACCTGATGTTTGATCCCCTATGTAAAACAAGTGCGAACTTATAATATTGGTGGCATGAGCTTTCAGTAGACCATCCACTACACTGAATGAATCGGGATGAGTATTTGCCTTCCATCCGGTAAGGTCTTTGCCGTTGAAGAGCTCCTGCCACCCTTCAGCAAATCCAGCTGTACTTAAAGATAAGGAAAGTAATGTAAATGACAGGAGTTTATATTTCATGGAGTAAACTAAGCAGAAACGCTATTAAAACTAGGTCAAATCATTTGCTTAAATCTCAGCCTTTGAATACGTTTAGGACTCTTTACTCAGTTAACGTATATATAAATAATCCTATGGCTAAACTAACACATCCTGACCTCACGCAAGTTCCACCTCGTAGCCCACGGGTACGTCTTGGTGGTTATGCTCAACTCCCGCGTATTATTGATAAAGCACGCGCTACACTCGCTGGTAAACAAGGTGAGTATCATTATAACTGTCCTATGGATCGTTACTTCTTTGATTTTGCTAAGATTGACCACAAGGCATTATTAGCGATGGTTAAGAAAGGCACTTCAGATACCCAAATTATTGATTGGGTTGAATCCAAGACAAAGCGTACCCCTGCAGAGATTGCAGCATGGACAGCTTGGATTGAAACGCGTGCTCCTGGTGGTGCTGATGGCCACGAATGGTTTGCATCTACACTTAAGAAAATCGCACCTGGCCGTTCTGATATTAGCACAATTTTTGATCTATTAGATCTCGATGATCATGTAACGTTTGGCGGCAAAGCCTAAAACGTCTTACGTATAAATTTAAACCATCTGTATCAATACAGGTGGTTTTTTTATGCTTACATATGTTGGTAATTTAACCCGATTAGATTAGAGCTAATACTTTGACTCTCTTCTCTAGGTGGAGGAGATATAGTAAGACTTAGTTAATCCCCTTTATTTCATGAACATTCTCTTTATAGGCGGTACAGGAAATATCAGTACTGCATGTACACAGCTTGCACTTAAGCGGGGATATTCGCTGACGCTACTAAACCGCTCTTTACGCAGTTCAGTTCAAGGAGTAGAAACTCTGGCTGTAGATATAACTGATATAGCAGGAGTTGCTGATAAGCTAAAGGGTAGGCATTTTGATGCGGTTGTGGATTTTATAGCATATCATCCAAGTGATATTGAATCACGGATCGGGCTATTTCGCGGGAAAACAGATCAATATATATTTGTAAGCACTGCGAGTGCGTATCAAAAACCGCTCGAAAATTATTTGATCACTGAAAAGACTCCACTTTCTAATCCGTTCTGGGATTACTCACGCAGTAAGATTGCATGTGAGGCAATGCTCATGCAGGCCTATGATAAAGAAGCTTTTCCTGTAACAATTGTAAGGCCTTCATTAACCTACGGAGATACAAGTATACCGCTTGCGGTGAATAGTGGTTATACTTCGATTAATAGGCTGCGCACAAATAAACCACTTATAATTCCTGGAGACGGATTAAGTTTATGGACAATAACGCACAATTCAGATTTTGCAAAAGGCCTTGTAGGATTGTGTGGGCTTAAAAAGGCAATTGGTGAGGCCTTTCATATCACCAGTGATGAAGCACTAACGTGGAATCAATTTTACATGCTTACTGCTGAAGCAGCAGGAGTAGCATCGCCTCGTTTCATTCATATTGCCTCTGATTTAATTGCTGCATGCATACCTACATTTGCTGGGTCTTTACTGGGAGATAAATCCCATTCTGCAGTATTTGATAATACAAAGATTAAGCGTTTTGTTCCTGAGTTTGAGTCTACGACTTCGTATAGAGAAGGTATTGTACGCTCTATCGCCTGGTTTGATGCAGATCCTAAACGCGCAAAATCAGATGATAAAGCAAGTGCTTTGTCAGATAAACTGATTCAAGTGTATGAACGTGGATTTGCTGCAGCAGTAGCTGAGTTTAAACTCTAGTTTAGATTACCTGATCAGTAAGGGGCATTCCGTGCGTGAATGCTTCTAGGTTGCTTAGAAAATGTCGAACTACAGCCAGGTCTAAGTGCTTGTAACCTCCAGCTATATGTGGAGTGAGGTAACAGTTTTGTGTTGTCCAAAGCGGATGATTTTCTGGTAACGGCTCTGGATCCATTACGTCTAGGTAAGCAGATTCAAGCCTCCCAGAATTAAGCGCTTCAATTAAAGCATTTTGATCTACGGTAGTGCCTCGACCAATATTGTAAAACCGAGCACCGCGTTTCATGCAGTCTAAGCGTCTTCTATTTACATAATTAAATGTTGATTCATTAAGAGGTAAAATATTTACCACGTGATCAGCTAAAGCTAAGACGCGTGTCATATCTTCTTCTGGTACGATTCTAACACCTAGTTCGCTACGGACCTGACGCCTTATTGCAATTATCTGCATATTGAATGGCTTGAGTAGTTCAACTAAGCGTCTACCAATTGCGCCATAGCCTAGCAAAACAACAGTTTGAGCAGTAAGCAAAGTAGCTTTTTGGCGGCGCTCTATATATGGCCAATTATGGTTTGTGCGTTGAGATTCAATAGATGCAGTGAGTTGACGTGACAAACAAAGCATCATCGCAAGTACGTGCTGGGCGCAGGGATCTGCATAAACTGTGGATGCGTTTGTAAAAACAGTAGATCTAGATTTCATCGTTTCTTTAAACGATGCAGTGTCATAGCGCGTATATCCTGCCGTAGTCAGAGCTGCCCATTTAAGGGATTGATTTGTAAGACATGCCTCAGCGTCTGGTTGGCCGAATGCTATAGTGTATGGCGAGCTTGTAAGAGAATTAATACTTCCTTCATCTATCACTAAGGTGTGCTCTTTTAGGCCATCTTTTAGTACCTGCTTTGCTTCGTTTGTTAATACTGCATTACACCAGATATTCATAACAAAAGCGTATTTGAATCTCAAAGCCCCAGCAATACTTGGTAGCTGGTGTTTTAATCAAAGAGATGAATTCGCTATCGCTTTAATTCCTAGTGGTGCCTTAGGCTTAAGGCTACCCCTTATGCCCTGGTTTCAAGATTACATGCCTATTGGTGGACGTGTGAGTACGTCTGCATTTGTCGCAGTTATTCCTTTAGTTGTATTATTTGGCTGCTTAGCTGTAGTAAAAATGAAAGCCCATTGGGCGACTCTTTTTGCAGCAATCTCTGCTATGGGTATTGCATTTACTGTGTGGAAAATGCCCGCTCACTTAGTATTACTATCAGCCGCACAAGGCGCAGGATTTGGGCTTTTCCCTGTACTATTCATTGTTTTGTCCACACTGATTTTGTATGAACTTACAGTAAAGGGAGGACAGTTTGAAATTATCCGTGCTTCAATTGCGGCTATTACTCCAGATAAAAGACTTCAGGCTTTATTAATCGCATTTTGCTTTGGTGCTTTTATCGAAGGAGCTGCAGGTTTCGGAGCTCCCGTTGCAATTGCAGCAGCTACCTTGGTAGGCTTAGGGTTTGCTCCACTTGAGGCTGCAGGAATTTGCTTAATTGCAAATACAGCACCGGTAGCTTTTGGAACGATTGGAATACCGATAATAGCAATGGCAGGTACAATAGGTTTAGATGAACACGGGATTATGAAACTATCCGCCATGGTAGGCAGACAGCTTCCTTTTATTTCACTGATAATTCCATTCTATATGGTCACAATCATGGTAGGTTATAAACGTTCTATCGAGGTACTTCCAGCAGTCATGGTCTGCGGACTTACTTTTGCTGGGTGTCAGGCCATTACAGCAAATACTCTTGGACCATATCTGCCGGACTTAATTGCATCCTTAGCTTCAATGGGCGCACTGCTACTGCTTCTTAAATTTTGGAAACCTAAAAAAGAATATACTGCTGATAGAAATTTAGGTAATGAATCAAACACTAAGTTGTACTCAAGAAGGCAAGTGCTCAGTGCTTGGGCTCCTTATTTCGTGCTCACGGTATGTGTTTTAGTTTGGGGTCTAGGTCCTGTAAAAAATGTGCTAGGAAGTTATACGTTATTTATCTCTGTCCCTAGTCTTGATAAGGCTATTGCTAAAGGAGTTGCTTCTGCACCTATACTTCTAGCTGCAAAATTTAAATTTGATTGGTTAGCAAGTGGTGGAACAGCGGTTTTTATCGCTGCTTTAATTTCTGCATATCTCTGCGGAATTAGTTTAAGGGAGCTAATAAACATCATAGTAAAGACTTTAATGCGTATGATGCTCCCTGCGCTTACTGTCTCAAGTGTCTTAGCTCTTGCTTATGTCATGAATAATTCAGGGATGACAACAAGCCTTGGACTTTATGTAACTCAGTCAGGTCATTACTTTCCTTTACTTGCTCCTGTTGTAGGCTGGATTGGAGTATTACTTACTGGCAGTGATACATCGAGCAACGTACTCTTTGGCGGTCTACAAAAAACGGCAGCAGAAAAATTAAGCATTAGTCCTATCCTTACAACGGCTGCTAATACAAGCGGTGGAGTTATGGGCAAAATGGTTTCGCCTCAATCATTGGCAGTTGCCTGTGCAGCAACAGGCAATATTGGACAAGAGAGTAGTTTGTATCGCTTTGCTATAAAGCACTCCCTCATTCTACTGGGCCTTATGTGCTTAATTGTCTACCTGCAAGCATACTACTTAAGCTGGATGATACCGTAATATACGTTTAGTAAATTCAGGACGAAGTGAGTGACTCCAAGCTACGATTACGAGTAGATGGTCCGAAAATGCCAATAACTGCCATCACGATAAGCATACTTAAAGCAATGAAGCTAAAAACACCTTTTGAGCCAAAGTGCTGTAAGCAAAACGCTATCATGTAACTTGAAAGTATCGTTGAGAAACGACTCCATGAATAGCAAAACCCAACTGTTTTAGCTCTAATAGAGGTAGGGAAGAGTTCTGTTTGGTATGCGTGATAGGAATAGCTTAATGAGCAATTACTAAACGTAACTAATATACCAAATACAATGGTAGGAAAGGGGCTTGTTTGCTGTGAAAAAATGAGTCCAAAGGAAGCTATTCCAAGCGCAGAAAATACGATTTGCCATTTAGCTTCAAATTTATCGGCCCATAAAAAAGAAATTAAAGGAGCAATCGGATAAGCCAGTGCAATTGCGAATGAATATTTTAGACTGTGGACAACGGTTGCCCCGTTGGCTGCAAGTAGAGCAGGTAGCCAATTTCCAAATCCATAAAACCCTATAGTTTGAAAGAACTGGAATATGACCATAATAATGATTCGACCCTTAATGCTTGGGTGCATTATCTGATGATGTGCTTCAGGGGTAGCTGTTAGTACAGGCTGTTGAACTGATGAAGCTGCTTTCTTCTCAAGTATATCAAGGATTGCTTCAGCTTCCTTCATCCTTCCCTTAGTTGCTAACCAGCGTGGTGATTCAGGTACGTTGATTCGGATAAACCATACAGCAATTGCTGCAAAAGCAGATATAAGAGTAATCCATCTCCACCCAGCTATGCCAAATGGATCTAAAGGAATGAGTATCCAAGCAAGTAATGCGGCTGTTGGAATTGCCAGGAATTGAACGAAAGCATTAAAAGCGAAAGCTCTGACTCTAATTTGCTTAGGAACAAATTCAGCAATGTAGGCATCGATTGTAACTAATTCTACACCGATACCAATGCCTGCAATAAAACGCCAAATAAAGATATTAATGGCTGTGGACTGCATCGCCATGACTAAAGTTGCTATGGTATACCATAGAAGAGACCAGGTGAATATTGAGCGGCGTCCAAAACGATCTGCTGCAGAGCTGAAAAGAATTGTACCTAAAAAAAGTCCGGCAAATGTGCTAGCTGCGAAAGTTGCTTGGTCTGAAAGACCAAACAGTCCGTGAGACGTAGCAGAAAATATTTTACTACGCAGTAAACCAGGAGAAAGGTAGGCGGTTAGGAATATATCGTAGATCTCAAAGAAGGCGCCAATTGAGAGAAGGAATATTAAATACCACGTGGTTTTTGTAACAGGCATGCGCTCAAGGCGTAAGCCAATCTTATCACTCTCTGAGGTTGGAGAAATCACTTATGTGGGTTGATTAATTAAAACTAAGTAAAACGGTATTACAGGGGTATGTAACACACGTTACTTGTGAGCATCATCATAATGAATACAAAACAAGTGATGCAAGCACCTAGGTAGACACGCCCTGTGAGTAAAAAGAACGAGCGATTGAAATATGGTAAAATGAACATCATTGGCGTAATGCCAAAAAGAAGATCGATATGAATCCATTCCGTTGTCCAAAAGACTCTTCCACTTGAAGCAAGGTGGCTGTATTGGATAGCAAGAATAGTAAATAGGCCTACTGAATTTGCTAACCCCATCAGTAATCTACTGACCCATTCTTTTTGTCCTTCAAAGCGGCTAGTTATATTAACACGAATAGAATTACTCAGATAAAATACTAAAAAGAAGGGAATGTACTCAAGTGCGACAACGAGAATTTTGACTGGAAATGCAGCAGGAGCTGCCGTGAAAACAAATCGGTAATCAGTATGAAATATGCCGTAAACAATAAATAAAACCACATAGAAAGAAGCAGCTACACTCAAAGCTAAGAAAAGGGTCTTTACTAATTCTTTAACCGAGGTGTGTAGGCCTTCTGCTTTCTTGTGCCTCTCACCCGCTTTAGTTGTAGAGAAGAAGTTTATACTAAAGATAGTTAATCCAGCTAAGCCATTAAGGAAAGCCCAGACCATGATGGCATTATTCATACGCTCAGGAAACCACCAGGTTTGTAAGCCAGCGCTTGCAGTAGGAAATAACGTGCTTGTTAGGCCTATTGCACGTATGAGTAACCATGCTGCAATGCAGGCGCTAATAATGAAGGTCACCCAAAAGCGCACGTAACTCTTTATTCCATGACGTGGCAGCTTTGCTGGGATAGGATGAACAAGTGATTTAAATAAATCTAATTTAAGCAGCAGCTTAGTAATAGGAAGTAAAAGCCAGAGTCCGCCAATGAGTGCAATTAAGGTGCAGATTTCTTTTAGATACCATACTTGGTTTGTCACTGCAATAGTCGTAGTTAGATTGAAGGCTGTACTGAAAAAACTAATTAGATGAGATACTGCTACGGTATCATAAGGCAGTAGGGGATGAATCATCGGACCTGTGTTATACACAATGCGTAGAGTTTGCTTATTTACATTTCCGTAAGCTTTTCCAATTTCTACTTCAGTGACCGTTTCCTCGGGACTTAGTACTGCATTAACAAATCGTAGTGCTTCTGGAGCTTTTCTTAAATCTGCTGTACCTAGTTCTGTTCGATATGCGCCTTCGTCATGATCGGCATAGTCAACAGCAACATTAGAATGAATAGAACTTAGTACTTCAGGTGTAAGGGTAAGAACATAGCCTCCTACAAAAGCAGCAGCTAATTTTGGCTTAGATTTAATGACCTCAGGTGCAACTACTGCAGCTGACGTAGCAGGGTGTGCAGTTCCAGATTTTTTACTCTTAGGTTTTTTTGCGCTCTTACCGCCAAACAGTGAAGCTGTTTGCAGAGTTGCGTTCCCCCCGGCTGAATAACCAGCTGCCCCAATGCGTGTTTTATCAACGAAATCAAAATTGGAGCTATTCCAAATATATTCAATCATCGGGACTAACCCATAACCTTCAAGAGAGGCTGAACGTTTTTCTCTAGAAGCACTTGATGCTCCTTGGCTGTAAGGATCAATTACAACAACTGCAATGTCTCTGCGCACAAGTTCTGTCACGTAACTTCCCATTGCTTCTTTACTACGTTCATATCCTGGGCAAATAACGACTAATGGAATCTTATTTTCTGATGTTGCGTTTTTGGGGCGATACAAGTCAGCCGTGATCCATTGATCAGATGATGTAGGCAATGTAAACCCAGTAACCGAAACAGAGTTGCTGCCTGTTTGTATCCACCATGCACCGAAGCTTCCGATGAGAATAAGCGAAAGAGCTATGTAAAGAGATCGAAATTTAGAGGCAGGTTTACTCATGGTTTAGGATTTAAAAGATCATCTAAGCTTGATGCTTTAGGATCCAGCTTTTCTAGGTGAGGATAGCGTAATCCTTCTGTATAGTTGATTTGAATAGTTCTATAAATTGAACCTGTACGAACTAATAGTTCGATAGGAGATTTTTTAGAGGATATGATTTCTTTTAATTCTGCGACATCGAATGCTCTTGAATTTACAGCAACAAGAGTAGTGCCTACACTTAAGCCTGCGTTAAAGGCGAGGCCATCCCAGACTACGCTAGTTATTACACCTTCTTTACCGATATTAAAACCCAAAGAATAACTTAAATCGGTTCCACCACGTTTAAGCTCTATACTTTTGAAGAGTTTTGTTGGTGTCTGCGTGTAGACTAATTTATATCCACCACGTTTAATGCCATCGAGTGGAGCATGCTCAGTAATCACATCTAGTCTCTCATGCAGAAACTTAGCCCAATCGTAAGGCTGCACTTGATTCAGTGTAGTGATAATATCTTGGCGAGTGTAGGTCACCTCTCCGTAGTCTCTATCTTTGATTCCAAAAAAGCGCTTAGCAAAATCATCCATCGAGTGTTTACCTAGAGATAGACTTCGTATTAAGCTATCTGCATCAAGCCACAGAAGAAGGCCTTCGCTATAATAATCTTCTGATCTTTGGAAGCTAGTCCATGCTTGGGGTGCTCGTTGGGCAATAACGGGATCATTCGTGGTATCGATTAAAGGACGCCATAAGCGACCTTTACGATTTTCATAAATGGCAGCTGTTAGAGCTAGAGCGTCTATTGAATCTTGATGGGAAAGCATTCCAGAGCGACAGGCTAGCACCCAGCCCCAAAATTGGGTTTGGCCTTCATAGACCCAAAGTAAACTGCCTTGCATCGGAACTTTGTAGTCAGGAGTCCATAAATCTTCAGGCCTACGAAATTTACCGTTCCAGCTATGTGTGAACTCGTGGGACAATAATTCATGAGAACCAAGGTCAGTTTTCCATGAATTAAAGTAGTGTGAATCTACACCATTTTCTGAACTGCGATGATGTTCAAGACCGATGCCGCTTTGGCGATCACTGAGTGCGAGTAAGAAGGTATAATGATCGTAATGCTGTGCACCGAAAAGTTTTACAGCCTGAGTGACAATATTTTTATGAGCCTTAAGTGCATCATTGCTTATCACTAGGTTGCGTTCTTGATCCGCAACAATACCAAGAGTTACATCGTTTGAGAGTTCGAAGTGTTTTGTGTACAATCCTGCCATAGCTGGACTATCTACAAGTACATCAAGCGGTTTAGTTTTATAATGTATTGTAGCACCTGCAGAGGATTCTGCTTCCAGGGCAGTTAATATTTTCCACTTATCTGGAAGAGTTACTGATGCTGTAACTGGAATTTGACGCACAAAATAACCTGCTGGATAAAGCACTACAGCTTCCCACTGTAGGTTCAGCATCGCATCTGTAGTAACAATACGTCCTTGATTGATAACGGTTGGTGTAAGATATTGAAATTCAATCACCAGATCAGGATTTCCCGGCGGTACATCTACATGAAAGGCATACACATCAACTGGATCTCGTTTCCATGAAATCTTGACTCCATTAGCGCTAATTTTTAGTCCAGCAAGTTTCGAAATCGGTCCACTTGGAGAATGTTTTCCTGGTAGCCACTTCGGATATAAAAGGATTAAGTCACCTACTTTGACCTGAGGGATAACTTCCAATACTTTAAAGATACCGTGCACGACATCTGTTGCATCGACAGACAATTGAATACTGGTTGGGTAAGCTATGTCCTGTGCCGCCGGTATTGTATCAGTAATCTCAATAGGCTTAGGGGCACTATTTGAAATCGCAAACAGGGCGAATGGAGAGGCAAATAACCAGGCGGCTAAGTAACGCATAATAATATGATGATATAAAGGTATCGAGTGGGTCTTTACCTGTCGAGTTCATGCAGCGCTTTAAGCCTCTGCAATTATGAGATTTTCTACGTAAAAGAAGAAATTTATATATCCCTTTGGCCAACTCATGTTTGTTCATTTGTATAAATAGATCTAAAGTATACTCAGTAATTCAATATCTTCTTGTGGTGCTTTTGTTATAGTGCCATTTACTGGTGAATACAAAACCAAGATCGGAGAACATAGAAGAGATCGCTGTATAGGATTGTAGGTATCTTGGCTCTCAATATAACTAGAACAAAATATAATATGAAATCACTTCTAGGTAAGGTTGCCATCATCACTGGTTCTAGTCGCGGTATAGGATTAGCCATTGCAAAGCGCCTGGCTGCTGATGGAGCAAGAGTGATGCTTACAGGTAGATCCGTTGATTTATTAGATAAGCATGTAGCAGATATTAATGCTCACGGGGGTGAAGCAAAGTCACTTGTTCTTGATTTATCAAAGCCAGATGCGGCCGATATGTTAGTGAAAGCAACATTACAGGCTTTTGGAGCTATAGATATTGTGGTGAATAATGCCGGAGCAACCAAGAGGGGAGATTTTTTAAATCTTACGGAAGCTGACTGGGCAGAAGGATTTGGGCTTAAATTTTATGGAGCAGTACGTCTTACTCGTGCTGCCTGGCCTCTACTGAAACAAACAAAAGGTTCTGTTGTGATGATTGCAGGAGTAGGAGGTCGTACGCCTGGGGCTGAATTTTCTATAGGTGGCTCAGTCAATGCAGCAATGCTTTCACTCACAAAAGCACTAGCTGACTTAGGTATTCAAGATGGAGTCCAAGTAAATGCTATTAATCCAGGTTTTATTAAAACAGACCGTTTAGCACCACGCTTAAAAGCAATTGCTGAAAAACATAAGGTGAATCTAAACGAAGCAGAAGAAATTATGGCCCGTGACGCACACGTGAGTCGCTTGGGAGAACCATCAGATGTTGCAGCCCTAGTTGCATTTCTTGTCTCCTTAGATGGCCGTCTTATGCAGGGCTCATGTATTGATGCTGATTTAGGTCAG
The DNA here is from genome assembly GCA_903834135.1 of uncultured Opitutia bacterium. Classification (GTDB taxonomy): domain Bacteria; phylum Verrucomicrobiota; class Verrucomicrobiia; order Opitutales; family Opitutaceae; genus Palsa-1447. The sequence goes on from CAILHZ010000005.1 coordinate 15,441, forward strand.
ACAAAGACAATTTAAGTCAGTTTATAAACTTCTATTTTAAAATATAAAAGTTAGCCGTTTGAGTACTAGTTGTAGAAAGTATAGGTAAATTAAGCTATGCGTTACGCTTAGGTTACAGAACAGTAACGATACTGCTAACAGTGCATTTGTGCGTTGTAAGACATTATACTTACGTCTTCTTTATCCCTGTTAGTGTATCAGGGTTAGTGTGTAATTAGGTGTTGATACATATAGACCGTCGAAGGGGTTCGGCGGTCTTTTTTATGTCCGCTACCGAGCTAGTACATTTTGAAGATTTGCTAATGCTTGCGGATAATTTGGGCGTAAGCGCAGCGCTTCCTTAAACTGTTCAATCGCTTCTTTCGTGTGACCTGTTTGAGCTAGACCTTGCCCTAAATTATTTCGTGCTTCTGGGTTATCTGGTCGCAAGCGTATGCTAATTCTCCATTCGCTCATAGCCTCATCAATTTGCCCACCCATCGCTTTAATATTACCCAGTCTAAAGTGAGCTTCTGCGTCGTTGGGATTACTTTGTAAAGCAGTTTGAAATTCCTGGGTAGCGAGTGGAATACTTTCTTTCATCATCGCGATTAGGCCTAAACTAGTATGCGCGTCACTATAATCTGATTTAAGCGAAACTGCTTTCTGATTTTGTATTTGAGCTTCATCTATTCGGTCTAATGCGAAATATACATTTCCAAGATTATGGTATGCTTCTGCGAAGTCTGGCTTATCAGAGATTGCTTGTAAGTACGCATTTATCGCATCGGTAGTTTCCCCTAATTCGTATAAGGTAGATCCTAGAGCATTTCGAATTACGTAGTCTTTGGGAGCAAATAACAGTGCGTGTTTGAATTCCTCTGCTGCTTTTTCTATTTTGCCACTGTTGAGTAAAATAAGTCCTAACTGAAAATAAATTCTTGGGTCGCTAGAATTAGTTGAAACTAGAGATCTTAATAAATTAATCGCATCATCGACTTGCCCTTCTTTTGCTAGAGTGGTCGCTAAACCAATCTTCGCGTCTGAAAAGTTCGGATTAGTGTTTAAGGCTAGATTGTATTCTACAATTGCCTCTTTACCTCTTCCTAAATTATTCAGTACTTTAGCTAAGTCATAATGAACTTGGGTTAAAGTAGGGGCTAACTGGAGTGCTACTTTAAAGTGCGTGACTGCTTCCTTAAAATTGCCTTCTTCAGCTAAGGCTTCCCCAAGATTAGCTTGAGCACGTGAACTGTGAGGTCGTTTTAAAACAGTGTCCTTCCATAAGCTTACTGCGTTTGAATACGTAGAATTGCGTGAGATTGTACCAGTGATTGCTGCACCAATAATTACAGCAATAATCCAAATAGCTTTTGTTTTAAGTAATTTATCGATGACTAAAACAAATAAAACACAAAGTGCCGCCAGTGGAAGATACATTCTGTTCTCTGCGATTGGCTGCAATGCAACAGGTATAAAGCTCGAAGTAGGAGAAAGGATTATAAAGCTAGAGCCTAATAAGAATCCTAATTTAGGTGTTTTGATTAGTACTCCCGCACTTAGGCATAACAAAACGAACAGTGTAATAGCATATGGTAAGACGGAACTTAGACTTGTGGCTAGTAACGGACCGTAGTCGAACACGAGTGGACTTGGGATTAAAGCGAGTTGAAAATAGTGAACAACTGCCTGGCATTCTGTGAGAAGATATTCCCAGGAGCTAACTCCTTGATCAAAACCCACGGTGCGCTCACTTAGTAGTGTTATAAGTCCTACTAAAAATACCCAGCTTAGACTAAGTGACGCATAGTAATAACTATGTTTTTTAAGTGACTTACTGAGTGTCTGCGAAGTAAAAATCCAATCATAAAGCAGTATAATGAGTGGAGCTGTCGCCATGACTTCCTTGCAAGCCATGCCTAGAAAGCAGGATAAAATAGATAGAATATACCACGACTTACGGTAGGTGGATTTCTCCGCCCGAATAAATGTATATAAAGTGAGCAAATAAAAAAACGCCATTAACAGCTCGGCTCTTTGGGAAAGGTAAGTGACCGACTCAGTTTGTAGCGGATGTACCGTCCAGAGTGTCGCTACTGAAAGAGCAATTAATGGATAAGAAAGCGTAGTCTTGTGGCTTGAAATTACTTTTTCTAAGGTGCGCAGAACTATTCCAAACAAGACTAAAGCAGATGCTATGTGGATTAATAGATTTGTTATGTGGTAGCTAAAAAGATTCGTACCACTGAAAGCATAGTTTAGGGCGTAGGATAGATTAAGTAATGGTCGACCCGTCGGACCTGAGTTGGCTGGTGCTGCTAAAACAGCAGTAAGCGGCCATAAATGTCTAATTGTAATGTTTTTAGCGATCGCTGGTATGTCATCGAGCAGCAGTGGTACATGAAAGCTATTATGGTAAGCAATGAAAGCGGCACTCACTATAACGATTAGTGCCACGAAGCTTCGGTTATTCTTCCATGAGGAAGTTACTTGAGTGATATTCTGTGTGGTCTTAGGCACGCTTAGGTTGGGTAATTACTAATTAGTCAATTTTCAGTTTACCATGAAGAGATTGCAAGGCGCATGAAGCAGCACAAGAATTCTACATTCCTAAATATAGGAGTGCATAATGACAGTAATAGGTTCAGCATTATCCTGCTTTACTCTACCCCTACTTATTTTTTATGCGTTACCTAATATCCAGTACGTGTTTTTTAATCGTATCCATTTTCGTTTCAGCTGAAACGCCGCAACAGACATGGATTGCTACGTGGGGCGCTAGTCCTGCACCTCAATTAAGAACAGCTGCTGAAGTCAAAGCAGCGCACTTTGATTTCGAAAATCAAACACTGAGGGAAATTGTGCACACCAGTGTTTCGGGAGAAACAATCAGGCTTAAGTTAAGTAATGCTTACGGCACAGAGTCGCTTATTTTAGATTCTGTTCATATTGCATTACAGGATCAGGGATCCTCAATTGCTACGGATACAGATCATGCAGTTACTTTTAATGGAAGTCCAAAGGTTACAATTCCAGCAGACGCCCTTATTTTAAGTGACCCACTTTCCTTTAAACTTCCTGCGGATACTAATGTTGTAATTAGTATTCATGTGCGTGGTAAAGCACGTGCTGCTGGAATTCACTATTCTTCCTCTCAAACAGCGTATCTAGGAGGTGGCGATCAGACTAGTTTTGTTCATTTTCAATCAGACGTCTCGTTTACATCCTGGGTTTATTTAACAGGACTTGAAGTAATTTCATCATCCGATGCAGCTACCTTGGTTGCCTTTGGGGATTCAATTACGGACGGCTCACGCAGCACCGTAGATAAAAATCAACGTTGGCCTAATATCTTAGCTAAGCGACTGCTTCAGCGAGGTGGTTCTCAAATTGGCGTAGTTGATGCAGGCATTGGGGGTAACCGAATTCTTCATGATCCTTATGTGCGCGTAGCTTTTGGAGTAAATGCTTTGGCCCGATTTGAGCGAGATGTGCTTTCTGAACCTAATGTAAAATACGTCATTGTATTAGAAGGTATTAATGACCTCGGTCATCCTGGTCAGGGGGCACCTTTAGCAGAGACAGTTTCTGTAGATGAATTAATCGGAGCATATAAGCAAATGATTGCGCGTGCTCATGACCGTGGCATTAAGATATTTGGAGCAACATTAACGCCTTTTGCTGTCACTACTATTCCTGGGTACTACAGTCCCGAAAAAGAAATTAAAAGGCATGCTATTAATGTATGGATTCGCACGTCTCATGCATTTGATGGTGTAGTCGACTTTGATAAAGCCTTACAAGATCCGGCTAATTCCGATCACGTGCTTAGTGTCTACGACTCAGGAGATCACTTGCACCCGGGTGATAAAGGCTATGAGGCTATGGGTAATGCCATTGACCTCGCACTTTTTAAATAACCAATCCTTTAATAGGCAGCTATTATCAGACGATTTCACAGGCTCCGCCAGCACACGCCACCGTTTGCTTAAGCTCTGTGATATCTTCGGACTCTTCAAGGGAAGTGTAATCTACAACGCAGTACGATAGCGTATTCCATTTCTCGATATCACTTGCTGTAGCTAGTGCTTCACGCGGAGCTTGAGCATACGCCTTGTCTCCAGAATCTTGCAGTAGCGCAATGCCAGTAAAATTTTTACGGTGATTCCAAATAAATTCTGCAACTAAGTGCCACTCCTCAGGACGTACTGTTACTGTGCAAGATACATTGTGATGTAAACCTGGAGAGTAGTGCTCGTGGCGTCTACCCATGTGAACCCAATTTTCTTGCACTAGTTTAATGTATTCGAGGTGCTTAAGAGCGGAGACTTCTTCGCGGTAGATACCAAAATCTGGACCCTCGACAGGGAAAGTGATCACTTCAGTCCTTCCGTTTGGATCGTAAACGCTTTGTTCAACCATGTGTGGGTTGGTGCGTTTAAAGTGAATGTAGATAGGGTCATGCACATTAGTCTGAACGCGTCTAAAGTAGCGTTTAGCGTGATGAGGGTGTAGGCCGCTACTTGTTCCGAGTAGGAGACTAGCGGTACCCTCTGGTTTAACACAGGTTGTTCTAGCTGCTGGATTAATACCCAAGGCACGAGCAACAATAGCATTAACTGCTTTAACTACAGTTGCTCCGCGTCTTAAGACATCAGGATCTAAGAGTATACTTGGTCTATCTAGAATGCCGCAAATTGAGACTCCTAAAAGAGCTTCTCTTTCAGTAATTACTCGAGAGACAGGCGATAGATATTTAAAATCTGTGTACCCTGCCTGAAGCGTTCCTATAAGCGCTGCTTGAGCACATAACTTGTAGAAGTCATCAGGTTTTTCTACCGCATTGGCAGAAATGGTACTCAGATTACAGAACTGTATACCGCTTAAAACCTCTCCAATTTTTAGGTCACCTGTGTGCCCCAAGGCGCGAAGTCTTTCGATGGCCACTTTGTCTAGTTTGAGTCGTGGATGAAGACCAATTTCAACGCATGGGTTTGCTCCATATTCAGAATCTTCAACAAAGTAGAAGCCTGGTTCACCATACTGCTTTTGCGCTTCGAAGAGTTTATCGAACTGTGCTCTGGTTGCTTGAGAACGAACAATTACTGCAGAATTATTACTTGCTGCGCGGTGGGGATGAGCTGCAAACCAGTCACCGGTTTTAGCCGAGGCCATTTCGCTATCATCCGCCGAGAATAAGCAAATTGTTGCCGAACGCCTAACACCTCCTGAGAGTACAGCCTTAGCGCCCCACATTAAAATGTCATACGCCTCGATGGAATTCAGCTTTCTGCCAGCAGCTTTACGTATGATTTCCTCAATACGTGAGAGCGTATGAAAAAGTGGCTGTGGTCCTGGGGCTTTACCACCTGAAGTTTTTAGGGCTGCGCCTGCTGGGCGTATAAGTGAATAATCAAAAAGAACGTAGCGGCCTTCTACAGCACTTCGCATGAGGATGTCTAGTGCGTCTGCCCATCCTTCAATAGTATCTGCAATTACGTGGTTTATCGCAGGAAGGCTCGAATCGCGTACTGAAATAAATGGAAGTTTTTCAATGTGGTGCTTTTGTACCGAAAAGCCTACGCCGCAGCCGCACAGAAGTAGGTATAGCGTCTCCTTAAAGGCATCTATACGATCAATATACGTAAAACAGCAGTTATAAATTCTAGCATGTTTTTTTAAGACTGCATCGCCACCAAACTGCAGGGATCGCATCGAAGGCAGGACCTGACGCTGATCTACAGCTTGAAACGCTGCACGTATAGCTTGATGTAAACTGGTAAATGCAGGAAGGCCTGCAAGATCTGTGGGTGCAATATCACCATTGGCTATAGCGGTAAGAGTAGCATCTGCTAACGACGTCTCACTGAAGTGAGATAAATGCATATCTCTTACTCGGGCGACAGCCTCGCTCCAGGTCTCCCTGCGTCTTTTGTCTGGGTTGTAGCGAGCGTAACGAGAAATAGCTATAAAGTCTTCTAGTCCGCTCTGGGAGTGAACAATTGGCAAAGGAAGTTCGGACATGACTTAGATAAGACGAGGAGAAATGAATTTTTAGGGCAAACTAAGAAGACTGAGTTTGGTGACTCGATACTCCTGATTGTGGTGAAGAAATCGTCAAACACTACCTGTTGTGGTCAGGTGGTTATTAAGCGAAGTGATACTAGGCGTACATCGCCACGGATTTACAACCCCTTATTTCATCTATAAAAACAATTAAGCGTATTTTAAAGTTGCAAGTTCTGCGCAGCAAATAATGCACACCAAAAGCCTAGTTTAGAAATTGCTTAAGTTGATAGGCTAAATGGCGTACGGATATTTTCTTTAAACAAGAAGTTAATCTAAATTAGAATCAAATACGATGATCAAGGTTCTGTTATATCCCATTCTGGTGCTAGTGCTGATTCAAGTGCTGGTTTTTATTTTCAGTAAGAGAAAAAGTACATATGTCCTCTCTAAGCGTACGCTAACTATGCAGCTCAGGTTAAGAATCTGTGCCGTAGTAGTTTTTCTTTTTGGATCTTTAGGTTCTGCTAAGTTTTACCTGAGTTTACCGCCTACTTTAGTAAATATAGATTCAGCAAATGGAGCATCTTATGAAATTACTGCAGAGACTTCTAAACATTATAACTATCAGATGGAGCAAATTGCAGGTAAGGCTAATGTTGAAGCTATGGAATTTAGAGATTGGTTTTTAAGTCTATGGCAGGGTAAGCAACTGGTTTATTCACTCATGCTTACGTCTCTTGGTTGCTGCCTAGGCTTATTACTCGCTGCTAGGCTTCTTGAGTAGGATTATCTTACTAGTTAGAATCCTTTTTTTAGTAAGCTAACTTTTGAACTAAGTAAGATATATGCTTATGACTGTTTAAGCGTAACAAGTACTACTTAAGTTATAAAACGTGTAATAGAAATAAACCTAAGCAATTATAAGCTTAATTTTTATTTCTGGTTACTTTCAAGATGCTGAAATATGACGTCGCTAGTTGTTGGTAATTGAGCAGTAGTCCAACCGCCACCTAATCCCTCAATTAAAATCACACTCGCATTTAATCTCCCTTGCAGAATAGAGAGAGATGATTCGCGGTCTGCAAGTTCGGTTGCTTCAGCGGTAACAACAGTCGTGTAATCAACTGTGCCAGCAGCATATTCGTTTTGTGCAATACGAGATGCTTCGGCTGCTTCATTTACAGCTTCACTTTGGATTGTGGATTCTTCTTCTAAAATCCTTAGATTAGAGAGTTGATCCTCAATCTGTTGAAATGCACTTAGTACAGTCTGCCTGTAGGCGGCTACACTTGAGTTATAGGCTGCACGAGCTGCTAAGACTTGATCTCTTTTTTGACCAAAATCGAGTATACTGTCAGTTGCAGCTGCTCCCAAAGACCAGACTTTAAAAGGAGATGTTATTAAATTGCTGATAGGGCTTCCTTGGTAGCCTCTAGAGCCAGTAAGTGTAATGGAAGGAAAGTATGCTGCAGTTTGAATGCCGACCTTCGCATTCTGTTCAGCCATTAGTCTTTCAGCCGCCGCAATGTCAGGACGTCTCTCAAGTAGCTTTGCTGGCAGTGTCAAAGGAGTGCTTGGAGGCAAAAGATCTAAGGATGGTTTAATCGTAATAGATACATCACTAGGAGTTTTTCCAATGAGTACTGCAATAGCATGTTCAATTTGAGTTCTTTGAACACCAACGTCTATGGATTGAGCTCTTGCGGCATCGAGTTGGGCTTGTGATGAAATAACATCTCTGCGTGCGGCTACACCCACGGCATATTTATTCTGCGATATTTTGAGAGTCCTACTGTAATTACTTACAGCCTTATCAATTAAACGCTTCTTTTCATCTAGGATTCTTAGTTGAATGTAATCTAAAGCAAGAGTCGACTGAATCGATAGACGTGCATTTGCAAAGGTAGCTGCTGAAACCTGAGCTGCCGCTATATCGCTTTCTGTTAAGCGTCTAACTTTTCCCCAGAAGTCAGGAGACCAGGAAGCGCTAAGCAGTCCGCTTGAGCTTGAGCTAATAGAACCCTGAGAAGATTTAGTTACGGGCGATTCAGAGTGGCTAGTCGAACCACTTACGCTTGCGCTAGGAAGAAATGTTGTAAAGTCAGAGCGAGCAAATTGGCGCGATTGTTCGTAATTATTAGCGAGTGCTTGGAGGTTCTGATTAGAAGTAGCTACTTGTTCTTCAAGAGTGTTAAGCACTGGATCATTGTAGACTTCCCACCAGGATCCTCGTGGAGCATCGTCCGCAGGGGTAGCTTCTTTCCAGCCCGAAGCCTCCTTAAAAGAAGCAGCAGTTATTGCTTCTGGTTTCTTGTAGTCTGGCCCGACTGCGCAACTTGCCGTGAAGGCGAGTAATAAAAAAGAGATAGATTTGAACCCATCTTTTTTATAATCAGACGTATTCGTTAGTGGGATCATACTAAGGGAAAGGTTATGCTTTAATTTCATTTGCATTTACGTGAGTAGGCGCTGGTGCCTCAGTACGGAAGCTTTGTATCCATACACGTGCACGGTCAAAATAGAGATATACAACTGGAGTTGTATACAAGGTAAGCAACTGGCTTACGATCAAACCTCCTACAATCGATATACCTAGGGGACGTCTTAATTCAGCGCCATCACCAGCACCAATTGCGAGCGGTATAGCTCCTAGAATAGCGGCCATCGTTGTCATTAAAATAGGTCTAAAGCGCATCAGGCTTGCTTCAAAAATAGCATCTCTTGCGCTTAGACCACGTGTACGTTCTGCCTCGATTGCAAAATCAATCATCATGATGGCATTTTTCTTTACGATACCGATGAGTAGGAAAACTCCAATAAGTGCGATTAAACTAAATTCAGTATTGTACAACTTGAGGGCTAGCAGCGCACCTAGACCTGCAGAAGGAAGTGTTGATATAATTGTTAATGGATGAATGTAGCTTTCGTAGAGCATGCCTAAAACAACATAGATTGTGAGTATTGCTGCTAGGATAAGAATTGGCTCGTTGCTAATAGAGTTTTGGTAGCTACGTGCTGTTCCCTGAAAGCTCCCGTGTACACTGCTCGGCATATGAATTAAATTCACTTGGCGATTAATTGCTTCAACAGCATCGCTTAGGGATGCTCCGTCTGCTAAATTAAACGATATAGTACCTGCTACAAATTGGCCCTGATGGTTCACTGATAGGGGAGTAGTTCCCATCTGATATTTTACGAAAGCAGATAAAGGAATCATGAGTTCTTTTTTGGTGCTCACAGCCTGGCCTGTTGAAGTTGAACCTTTCCCTGTTGTTGCAATCGCATTCATGCTGGCATTACGTGCAGAATCTGAAGCGATAGATGACGAGCTGCTGGCATTTCCTTTGATGGCTACCGTACCTGCTACAGCGTTACTTGCTTGGGAGCCTTTAATAGAACCTCCGGATGTACTTACATAAATATTTCGTAGAGATTCAGGAGATTCAGCGTATTGATGCTGAACTACCATGATTACTTTATATTGATTGAGTGACTCATAGATGGTTGAGACCTGACGTTGACCGAAGGCGTCATAAAGAGTGTTGTCTATTTGGCTAGCTGTTAGACCTAAGCGTGAAGCTGTATCTCGATTTATGACTAAGTCTTGTTGTAGGCCTTTGTCTTGCTGGTCCGTATTAAGATCTTGTAGTACCGGTTCGCGACTTAAGGCATCGAGTAGTTTAGGCGTCCAAGTCCTAAGGTCCTTTATATTGTCGGACTGCAATGTGTACTGATAAAGTGAGTTACTCTGACGGCCGCCCATGCGGATATCTTGAGAAGGCGCTAAGTAAAGGTTAGCGCCGGGTATTTCGGCTAACTTAGGGCGTAAACGAGTAATGACTTGTTGGGTGCTTTCCTTGCGTACTGCGATTGGCTTTAAATCAACATATACTTGGCCAAAATTAGCGCCTCCGCGTCCTCCACCTATAAAGCCAACAATTGTTCTTACTGCAGGATCATTCTGCACAATTGCCATAAATTGTTTTAACTTTCCTGACATGCGCTGAAATGAAATACTTTGCTCTCCTTGAATACCTCCGCTCAAGCGGCCCGTGTCTTGCTCTGGGAAGAATCCAGTCGGGATTGTCATGTATAGCCAAATATTAAGTCCTACGGTAACAACTAAAAGACTCATCATAGTAAGACCGTGACGTAGTGCCCAGTTAAGTGTTCTTTCATATCCTGCAATGAGGTCATTAAAGAAATTCTCACTCCAAAGATAAAACTTACCCTTCTTTACTTCTAAGTCATGGGGACGAAGAAGGAATGCACACATCATCGGTGTTGTTGTAAGAGATATAAACATCGAGATGATAATTGCGACCGAGAGAGTGATCGCGAATTCGCGAAATAAACGCCCTACAATTCCTCCCATAAGTAAAATCGGAATAAACACTGCTATTAGAGATGCACTCATTGCGAGTACCGTGAAGCTTACCTCTTTGACTCCAATTAACGTCGCTTCAATGCGGCTATAGCCTTTCTCCATGTATCTAACGATATTCTCCATAACAACGATTGCGTCATCGACCACAAAGCCTGTTGCTATAGTTAGCGCCATCAATGAGAGATTATCTAAACTGTAGTTTAGTAAGTACATGGCGCCAAAAGTGCCAATCAGCGATATAGGAACAGCAACACACGGGATTAATGTTGCTCTTAAATCTCTTAAAAAAAAGAAAACGACGAGTACAACGAGAAAAACGGCAATTCCTAAACTGTATTCCACGTCTCTTAAAGAGGCTCTAATTGTACGACTGCGATCTACTGCAATAATTAGATTGGCAGCACCTGGGATAGAGGCTCTGAGTTGAGGCATTAGTGCTACAACTTTATCAACTGTTTCAATAATGTTTGCACCTGGTTGTCTTGAAATGACCACAAGCACTGCAGGCTCTCCTGCTGAAAGACCAAGGTTGCGGGTATCTTCTACAGAGTCTAAGACATTGGCTACGTCAGTCAGACGAATTGCAGAGCCGTTTCTGTAAGCTACAATAAGAGTTTTGTATTCTGCAGCGGACCTTGATTGATCGTTGCTATAAATTTGCCAGTGTAGATGACCATTCTCAATTGAGCCCTTAGGGCTATTAGCGTTTGCTGCGGATAGGGCAGCTCTTACATCCTCTAATCCAACGCCGTACTTAAATAATGCTGTTGGGTTAATTTCAACACGCACGGCAGGTAGGGAACTGCCTCCGATAGTGACGTCACCTACACCCGGTACTTGTGAAATTTTTTGCTGTAAAATTGTAGACGCAGCGTCATAAAGTTGACCCCGGCTCATAGTGCTTGAGGTCATCGCTAAAACAAGGACAGGAGAATCGGTAAGATTTACCTTACGGTAGTTTGGATTCCCACGCAGGGCTGCAGGTAAATCTGCACGAGCTGCACTGATTGCAGCTTGTACATCGCGAGCTGCACCATCGATATCGCGATTTAATCCAAATTGTAAGGTGACATTTGTGCTACCAACCGAACTCGATGAAGTCATTTCGGTTACATCAGCGATCGTTCCTAAGTGGCGCTCTAGAGGTGTTGCTACACTACTGGCCATAGTTTCTGGACTTGCACCAGCCATCGATGCAGAAACTGTGATTGTTGGAAAATCAACCTGGGGTAGCGGTGATACAGGAAGCTTAAAGTATGCAGCTGTGCCAGCAAGGGCTATACCTACTGAGAGTAGCGTTGTTGCTACCGGTCTTTTGACAAATATGTACGAAAAGTTCACGCAGTACTTTTATTTGAGGCAGTGAGTTGCTCGCTTTTAAAATTCATACGCTCAGCAATACGCTCAAAAGCCAGATAGATAACAGGGGTAGTAAATAAGGTGAGCACTTGGCTTACGATAAGTCCGCCTACAATCGTTATACCTAAAGGATGGCGCAATTCTGATCCTGTTCCTGTACCAATCATTAAAGGCACAGCTCCTAGTAAGGCGGCCATCGTTGTCATAAGAATTGGTCTAAAGCGAAGCAGGCAAGCTTGGTAGATTGCATCACGTGGCTTTAAACCTTCGTTTCGCTCAGCATCTAAAGCGAAATCAATCATCATGATTGCATTCTTTTTAACGATACCAATTAGAAGAATAATGCCTACAACGCCAATGACGCCTAGGTCACTGCCTACTAGATTAAGAGCTAGTAATGCGCCAATACCTGCAGAAGGCAGGGTAGATAAAATTGTTATAGGATGAATAAAGCTTTCGTAGAGAACTCCTAAGATAATATACATCACTACAATAGCTGCTAAGATTAAGAAAAGTTCGTTAGCAAGTGAGGATTCGAATGCCGAGGCTGCACCTTGGAATAAAGTTATAACACTCATTGGCATTCCCATTTCTAGTTCAGTACGGCGCACCGCAGCGACTGCTTCTCCTAGTGAACCTCCCTTAGGAACATTAAAGGAAATTGTATTAGCAGGAAACTGACTTAGATGGTTAATCAATAAAGGACTGGTTCTTTCTTCGATATGAGCAATCGCTGACAAAGGAACCTGACCGCCTGAAGCCGAGGGTACATAAATTTGGGCTAATGAAGCTGGAGAGCGCTGTAAGTCAGGGCGAGCCTCCATGATAACACGGTACTGATTAGATTGGGTAAAAATGGTGGAGACGATTCGTTGGCCGAATGCATCATAAAGAGCGTTATCAATCGTTGCTGCAGTAATACCAAAGCGAGCTGCTGTATCACGATCAATTACTACATAAGCAGATAGACCACGCTGAGCTTGGTCCGAGGCTACATCAATAAGTTGAGGACATGATTTTAGCTTTTCAGTTAAGGAAGATACCCACTCGGCGAGTGCTTTAGGGTCTGCACTTTCTAAAATAAATTGATACTGAGTTCTGCTTACGCGGTCATCAATCGAGAGATCTTGAATGGGTTGCATGAACGCCTGGATGTTACGCACTCCTTGTGTTTCTCTTGATAAGCGCCGAATAATTTCACTCGCTGTACTGCTACGTTCTTCGCGTGGCTTGAGGTTAACAAGCATGCGTCCCGTATTTAAAGTCGCATTAATGCCGTCGATTCCAATGAATGATGAAAGGCTAATAACATCTGGATCTTTAAGAATCGCTTCAGCCATAGCATCCTGGTTTCTAGCCATTGCCTCATATGAGACGCTTTGAGGTGATTCTGTGATAACTTGGATAAGTCCTGTATCTTGGACTGGAAAAAATCCCTTAGGGGTAAAAACATACAAGAGTACAGTTAAACCCAATGTTCCTACAGCAACGTAAAGAGTAAGCGTTTGGTGCTCGAGTACCCAGTCGAGTGCTCTTGCATACTGAGCGATCAGAGCATCAAACCAGCCAGCAGCTTTTTTACTCCACTTTGGTTCACTTTCAGGTGGTCTGTGCTTTACTAACTTGGAGCACATCATTGGTACTAAGGTAAGAGATACAACTGCAGAAATAAGAATTGTTACAGCAAGTGTGATTGCGAATTCGCGGAATAAACGGCCTACCACATCACCCATAAATAAAAGGGGTATGAGTACTGCTATTAAAGAGACTGTTAGGGAAATAATGGTGAAGGCTATCTGTTCCGAGCCCTTCAGTGCGGCCTGCATGGGTGAATCGCCTTGCTCGACGTAGCGTGCGATATTTTCGATCATCACGATCGCATCATCAACAACGAATCCCGCTGCAATCGTCAGCGACATTAAAGAAAGATTGTTCAAGCTAAACCCGAGTAAATACATCACTGCGAGTGTTCCTACTAAAGAGAGTGGAACAGATAAGCTTGGGATGATTGTTGCAGGTATATTTCTTAAAAATACAAAGATGACTAGTACAACAAGGACTACTGCCAAGGTGAGTTCAATTTCAACATCGTGTACGCTAGCACGTATTGTATTAGTTCTGTCGGTAAGGATAGTGACATCAACTGAAGGAGGCAGTGATGACTTAAGTGCTGGTAAAAGCTTTTGAATACTCTCCACAACGCTAATCACGTTTGCGCCTGGTTGCCTCTGAATATTTAGTATAAGAGCAGGAGTTCTGTTCATCCAGGCGCCAAGCTTTGTGTTTTCTGGAGCAAACTCTATTGTGGCAACATCTTTCAAACGAACTGCAGAGCCGTTTCGGTAAGCAACTATTAATTTTTGATATTCATCCGGGCTCATGAGTTGATCGTTTGCGTTGATCGTGAAAGCCCTGGTAGGGCCGTCGAAATTCCCTTTAGCTGTATTTACATTACCGTTACTTATCGTTGTACGTAAGTCGTCAATGTTTAATCCGTATGATGCAAGAGCAGATGGATTAACTCTAATGCGCATCGACTGTCTTTGCCCACCGCCGATACTCACCAAGCCAACGCCGGGTAATTGAGAAAGTTTTTGAGCAAGACGTGTATCAGCTAAGTCTTCGATTTCAGTTAATGGAAGAGTCTTTGAAGTTAGTGCAAGTGTAAGTACTGGCGCATCAGCAGGATTTACTTTGGCATAAATCGGCGGTGCTGGAAGGTCACTGGGGAGTAAGTTTCCTGCTGCATTAATTGCTGCTTGGACCTCTTGTTCGGCAACGTCTAAACTTAAGTCTAAACTAAATTGTAGTGTGATAACAGATGCGCCAGCTGAGCTCGAGGATGACATCTGTTTAAGTCCTGGCATCTGGCCTAATTGACGTTCTAGGGGAGCAGTAATCGAAGACGTCATTACGTCCGGGCTTGCACCAGGATAGAAGGTCTGGATTTGGATTGTAGGGTAGTCTACCTCTGGCAATGCAGAGAGAGGTAAGAACTTATACGCGACAAGGCCTATAATAAAAATTGCTGCCATCAGCAGCGTTGTAGCAACCGGACGGTGAATAAAGATACGAGAGGGATTCATCTCAGGAGTATCTGACAATGGGAGTGCTTAAAAGCACTCAAGGTTGCTGAGTTGGTTTTGATGAGCTTGCGCCTTCTTTAGGTGCACCTTTTTCAGATGGACTCCATGTAGCTGGACTTCCATCTGCATTCTTACGACGTTTGCGTTTACCTGCCCACGGAGCTGCTGGTGCTGGAACATCTGGCGCTGCTTGAATGATTACTTGCGCGCCTTCTCTTAATTTATCTGCACCATCTGAGACAACACGATCACCGATTTTAAGCCCAGTTAGTATAGCTACGCGTTCGCCCTCAGATGAACCAAGGGTTACAGCTCGCACTGAAGCAGTATTGTCCTCACCAATGACGTATACATAAGAACCTGTTTGGCTACGTTCAATTGAGGAAGTAGGTACAACAATGCCACCCGATTCTGTATTTAAAAGCATTCGAATGTTAACAAATTGATTTGGAAATAGGGCTTCGTCTTCATTTGTAAAAATAGCTCTAAGTTTAAAGGTACCTGTCGTAGTATCGACTTGGTTGTCGATATTTTCTAGTACACCCGTAGCAAGTTTTCTGGTTTGAGTTCTGTCGTAAGCTTCGACTTCAATGCTATCTCCTGTGCGTATGCGAGCTGCTACGCTTGGCACGTAGTCTTCGGGAAGTGTGAAAACAGCGGTGATTGGTTTAACTTGGGTTAAAACAACAATACCGCCTGCATCGCCGGGAGTGACATAATTGCCAGCATCTACGAGGCGTAGACCAACTCGTCCATCAACGGGAGCTACAATGTGGCAGTACGTAATATTTAATTTAGCACTATCAATTGCAGCCTGATCAGTTTGAACAAGCCCTGTATACTGATTCACGAGTGCTAACTGTGCATCAACTTGTTGTTTAGCAATAGAGTCTTGTTTTGCTAACGACTGATAGCGTTCGAGATCAAGTTGAGCCTCTTTGAGTTGTGACTTGGCTTGCAGTATTTGGCCTTCTGCTTGGTGAAGCGTGTTTTGGTATGGGCGTGAATCAATTAAAGCAAGAAGGTCTCCCTTCTTAACCATTTGGCCTTCCTTAAAGTTAACACTTAATAGCTGACCACTAATTTGAGTGCGCAGTGTAATATTTGCCGAAGGCACAACCGTTCCAAGTCCTGGAAGATAGACTCTTAGGTCTGAAGTTTGAGCTACGGAAACAAGCACTGGCATTGCGGCGCCACCAGGGCCAAACCCAAATTTACGATGACCGCCACCAGGACCTCCTGCTTGGTCGGCTGTATTTACATGATTTACCCACCAAATTGATCCTAGGATCAGAATGAGAGTTCCGGCTACGATCCATACTGCGCCAGATTTTTTGCGAACCTGGGTTGTAGGAATTACGTGAGGGGAAGCAGGATCGTTTTGCATGGATTACAATTCTAGGAAATTAAGTTAAAAAAAGGGGTAAGCTCGGGGAATTTACACCACAAGCATGGTATTATTTAGGAAGACGATTCTGCCACCATTAGGTGACAATTTCTAGCCCGATTCTGGCAACTTTAGCTTCGGCCTTATTGTCCTAAATAATCCCTTTTTAGCACACATGATTACTCAGACAGTCCGTTTAATGCTTTAAGGCCTATTTTACCACTACTTTGGTTGTCTTATCTATATGTAAAATGTTGATTATAATATACATAAATAGAGCCCCAATGTTGGGGCTCTTAATTAGCTTACCTAAACTTTTACTACCTTAAAAGGCTCCGTTTTAGTGTAAAAGTGAAAATTGACGCTGAATTTCTTCTAAAGAGGATCCCTTGGTCTCTGGAACCATCAGTTTTACCCAAATGAGCTGTAAAACCATCATTGCGCAGAAGAAAAGGAATACGAGGTAGGCCGGAAAAGCTTCAACCATCATAGGGAAGAAGGTGGTGAGCAGAGCCGCAAAAACCCAGTGTGTTGCACTGCCTAGGGCTTGGCCCTCTGCTCTGGCACGATTCGGAAAGATTTCGGATATAAATACCCAAATGACTGTGCCCTGACCAACTGCATGGGCTGCGATGAAGGCAAAGATGCAGATTGGAACGATACTGAAATGGTGTGTGTAAAAAGCCCATGAACATAGGCCTAAAGAGGCAATATAGCCGAAGGAGCCTATATATAAGAGTGTACGGCGTCCTAATCGATCAATCAGCCCAAGACCTACAAAGGTAAATACGAGGTTAGTAATACCTATACCCACGGATTGTAGTAGAGCTGCTTTTTCTTGGAGTCCGGTCATCTCGAAAATTCGAGGAGCGAAGTAAAGAATGGCATTAATACCGGAGAGTTGGTTAAAGAACGCGATCAGGAATGCTAGAATAATCGGAAAACGTAAGCTCCCTACTTTTGGAGCATCTGCAGAATTTGTCTGTTGGGCTGCTGCAGTGATTTCATTCGCCATGGCTTCGTGGTCAGCCGTGGACTTTTCTGGATTGATTAAACTCAAAACTTTTAGGCCTTCGGCTCGGTCACCTTTACGTGTCAGTAACCAGCGTGGGCTTTCAGGAATACTTAGACACATTACAGTATAGATAGCGGATGGTATCGCTGCAATTCCTAGCATCCAACGCCATGCATTATCACCAAATCCACTGAGAATCCAGTTTGAGAGAAATGCGATTACGATACCAAAAACGATGTTAAACTGAAACATGCCTGCGAGTTGGCCGCGGCGCTCAGGTGGAGCGATTTCAGAAATGTAGAGAGGTGCAACAACTGTCGAGATGCCAATACCTATTCCTCCTATGAAACGGGCGATAATAAAAGTCGTTACGCTATCTGCAAATCCGCAGCCAAGTGCTGAGATTAAATATAGAATACCAATGAAGACTAGCGTGTTCTTTCTTCCAAATTTATCTGTAGGCCATCCTCCTAATATTGAGCCGATAACCGTGCCGTAAAGAGCCACTGCCATCACGATGCCATGGGTTCCGGCTGACAAGTGCCAGAGGGCTTGGAGTTTTTGATCTGCACCCGAGATAACGACGGTATCAAAACCGAACAGAAATCCAGCGAGGGCTGAGGTAAGAGACCAGAAGAATATCTTAGCTTTCATTGTTTCCTAATTAAGGTTGGGGTAACTAACTGGGAGATAATGTAATTTACGCGAGTAAATCTCAAGTAAAACAAATGAGGTATGCTTTGGTATCTTTGCAAACCACACAAATTAAAGAGGAATATGAATAAAGTTTGTTCTGGTTGCCTGTTTACTGGCGTCTTTGATACTGAATAAAGTAATTTTTGCTTTAGTTGTATTTCACCCCCTTCAAACATGCGTTTTATTTCTATTTTAATTTTGCTGTGGTGTATTTCGCGCGCAGCAGAACCTACGATTGATTTTACAAAGCCTATCGAAAACATGGGCCACGATCCTTATGCCAAGGACCCAGTTGCGATTAATAGGCTTAGCGGACATCATAAGCAGCAGTGGCTAAAGGAACATATAAAAGAGCCTGAGGCATGGATGCCTTATCCAAGTATTTCTAATCGAGTTAAATGGAATTTAATTAGCGAACCCATAAAAAAATTAGTTCTTTCGGACGCAAAAATAAACAAAGGAAAATCGTGGGCTCCTCTCACTGCATCAATTGCAATTGAATATTTAAGAACTGGTAATCGAGCAAATTATTCAGCAATTTCATCTGAAAGACAGGTTAGACTTCAGAACTTTGTTCTCGCAGAGCTTATCGAGAATAAGGGTCAGTATCTTGATTCTATAACGGATGCAGTGTGGACTATATCTGAAGAAACATTTTGGGGCATACCTGTACACCTTCCACAAATTCAGCGCAGTGGTACTGGGCTTCCGAACGTGCAGGAACCTACGATAGAACTATTTTCTGCAGAACGTTCAGCAGCATTATCGTGGACATATTATTTACTCGAAAACCGTCTCGATAAAGTATCACCCTTTGTTCGGCAAAGAATTTCCTATGAAATTAACCGCCGTATCTTAACGCCATTTCTTGAACGTAATGATTTTTGGTGGATGGGCTATGCAGAGAGAAAAGATCTCAATAATTGGACACCTTGGATTATTTCAAATGTACTGACATCTGCGTTACTTGTTGAAAAAGATGCTGATCGGCGTGCAGCGATCGTTGAAAAATGTATTAAAATTTTAGATAGGTATTTAGACGGTTACCTAGCAGATGGCGGTTGTGATGAGGGTCCTGGTTATTGGGGCGAGGCTGCTGCTGCTACCTTCGATTGTTTATCACTTTTAGAAAGTGCAACTGGTGGTGCTCTTGATGGATTTCAAGATCCTTTGATCAAAAACATGGGACACTTTATCTGCACTTCGCATGTTGCTGGTCCATGGACACTTAATTTCGGTGATAACGGTGCTCAGGCTAAACCTGACGCTATGCTTGTGAAGCGTTTTGGACAAAAAACAGGAGATGATTCAATGCAAGCATTTGGAGCGTGGCTTGCAGTACGTGAAGGCAAGCTTGGTGGAATAACCGGTAATTTTTTACGTATCTTACCTAATCTTTTTATGAAGGAACAGGTTGGTTCTGCTAGAAAAGCTGAACCTCTGTTACGAGATATTTATCTTCCAAATTTGCAACTTGCAGTCGCTCGGGATAAATCAGATTCGAGTGAAGGTTTATTCTTTGCAATACGTGGCTACTTTAATGCTAAAAGCCATAATCATAATGATGCGGGTAGTTTTATGCTCTATGAAGACGGGGAACCTGTGTTCATAGATCCAGGCGTTGAGCAGTACACTGCAAAAACCTTTAGTGCTAAACGGTATGATATTTGGACGATGCAATCGGCATATCATAATCTACCAATCATCAATGGGTTCATGCAGCAGAATGGCAGGAAGTATACGGCTAGTGACGTTACGTATCATGAAGATGACGCACACGCTGTTGTTTCTATGGATTTAGCTAAAGCGTATCCCGATCAGGCAGACGTTGTTTCTTGGAAGAGGACGATAGAGCTTTTACGTGGAGAAAAACTTACCATTACTGAGCAGTATAAGTTAAGTGCTGTACGTGGACCTTTAGTGCTTAATTTAATGACTGCAGGAGGTGTTGATCCTCAAGTGGAGGGGAGTCTTGTGGTCATGTCTGGTACCTCTGCTAACCCAGGTCCTGAAGTTATTATCAGTTACGATAAAAATAGGTTACATGTTCATGTGGAGGAAGTTAAGCTTGTAGATGCTGGACTAAAAGCTGTCTGGGGTGATACCATCAAACGTATTCAATTTATTGATGAACACCCATCATTGACGGGCTCTTATACGCTTGAGTGTAAAAAGCTTTAACATGACCTAAGGCTGTTGGGCTCGTAGACAATTTGGCTTGCCTGCAGTTTATTAATATTTATTAATTAAACTCTTAGTAGATGTAGCCTTTTTTTGGTTTTGCCCCCCCCATATAGCTTTCTTAAAGTTACTGAGTAAATTAGAGAATCGTATGATTTAAGTTATTATTCCGTATTAACTTGTGAGGCTTCAATAAATTTACACCAACATAACACCCATGAAAAACACCCGTATAGATATATTACTACGCCAACTTGTGTTGGCTTCAGTGATTGCATTGCCTCTTGCCGCTTTGAAAGCAGCTCCAGATGCAGCAGTTGCGAGCCCTGTTTCAAATGAGACAGCGGTAACGCTAGATCCATTCGAAATCTCTGCTACCTCGGATAATAGCTATGGTGAATTAAATTCTAATTCTATCACTGCATTTAAGACAGCACTAGATCATGTGCCTGTTTCTGCTGATGTATTCGACCAAGCTCTGATGAATGACACGGGCATGAATTCAATTGAACAGACCCTATCATTGTTCTCGGCAGGTGCCGGTAGCTACAGTACATCTCCAGATAATTCAGCTGCTAATCAGCAATATTTAGATCGTAATGCAAATGGCTCATTATCACTGCGTGGTTTAGCTAGTCCTGCAGTCATGCTTAATGGATTCTTCCCAACGGGTGGTAACGGCGTTACCGGAAGTGGTATTACAAGTAATTTTGATACCGATAAAGTTGAAGTAATTAATGGACCTCAGGCTCTACTTTACGGCGTCAGTGGTGCAGGAGGTGTAGTTAATGTAACGCTTAAACAAGCACGTTTCGCTTCGGCTCCTAAAGGTGAATTAGTATTCAAATTAGATCAATATGGTCATAAGTCAGGCCAGATTGATTATGGAATCGGTAATTCCAAATTGGCAATGCGAGTAGCTTTTATCAATCAGACATTTGGCGGTCGTCGTGTTTATATCGGTGGACCTATGCAAGGCATGTATGCGCAAGTTGCTATAAAGCCTTTTGCTAATACAACACTTCGTCTTACTGTAGATAACCAAACATTCACTCGTACTAATGCAACGAGTGGCTTGATGGTATTTACAGCACTAAGTACCTCGAACGATGCACGTAACGGTCAGTATCTGCATTACCTCATGGCTTCCAATCAAATGAATGCGGCTGCTAATGGTGGTGCAAGTGGTGCAGGACCTATCACTGGAATTACTTGGGATAATATAGATTCTTTAGCTGGTAGTTTTGCGGGTGAATTCCGTGGTCACCATCAATACATGGCAACTCTTGAAACACGTCTTAGTTCATCAATCACGACTCAGGTTTCGGCTGGATATCGTAGAGATACGAGTGTGAAGGTTGCTAATAGTATTACTTCATTTAACGCACCTAATGTGGTCGCTAATCCAACGGGCACATTTGCAATAGGCTTACAGTCATCAGCAGAATCTGCTCTATGGCAGCCAAATCGGCAGAAAGTTGCACGTATTTCAGTGCTCGTAGATAAGACAGTTTTAGGCGTTCATAGCCAAAGTATTTTTGGTGCCGATACTACACGTACAGACGGTGCAGTTAATAGCAGCTATTACGTATTAGCTGACAGTAACAATAATCCTATTTTAGCAGCTACTACTGCTGCAAATGGTTATCAAATTATGCCAACTCTATACTGGGGTGTGCCTAATGGGCCGGTCTACAGTCCATATTTCAATCCTTTGAATTCAACTGTTACTTACAATGGACAGAACTATGTTCGTGCCATTGTAAACGGTACGAATCCAGCTCTTGTTTCTGCATCTAACCCAGAAGGTTTGACTGGAAATGCAACAGGAGACTTCCGCCATACAACAAGTATCAACAGTGGTTTTTATGCTGCTAACTATACTGAATTTTTCAAAGGTGATTTAAATACGCTGGTAGGACTTCGTACTGGTAAGCAATTCGATAGGAGCGCTGTAGAGGCTTCCTTGCCAAGCCCACCGAGTGTTTTATCTGAAGCTTCTACAAAATTTACATCTTATAATGCAGGATTGAATTTTAAAATTCATGGAGCTCTTCGTGGTTATGTTGAAGCATCCAGTGATACTGTCCCTACGGGTAATTCTTCTGTAGATCCTTATGGTGCTCCAATGAAAGCTTCAACGGGTATAGGTGAAGAGGCAGGACTTAAGTATTCAATGCCTCAATATGGTATGTCGGGTTCATTGGCAGTATTTCATGCAAGCTCGAAAAACGAAACCTTATCGTTCACAAGTACTATTGGCCGCGATATTAATCCAAGTGGTTTAAATGGCGTTTATAATAATGGTACAAATTTAGTTAACGTTGATCGTGTCACACAGGGTTTACAGATGGCTCTAACGGCATCTCCTGGTAACTGGCGCTTACGCGTATCGGCTGCGATGATTAAGGCCACAATCGGTAGTGATGTGAGTTATAAGCAGTTATATAATGATCAATTCTACACCAGTTCTTCCGGCAACGTAACGTACGCTGACGGTACAGTTGTGTATGTGCCACCAACATATAACTCAAAGGCAACTGTTATAGCATCTCCTCAAGCAACTGCACCTGCAGGTTTTATTCCATTGACACTTTCAATGATGAATAATTCAACGAGTCCATATTACGCTAATCCAGCACCTATTACTTCAGCTATCCCAAATACATCGGGAGTATATAAAGTATTACAAAGTATAGATTCAGCCCACGGTAAAATATTAACGGGCCTAACTGGCTTGCCAATATCATCATTACAAATCGCACCTAATCCAACGTCACCTCCTGTAGGAAATCTCGTTGTGACTTCAGCAGGTGATATCGTTGCTGGTGCTCCTCGCTTAAGTATGAGCACCGTTGGTGTTTATACTGTACCAACTGGTATATTTAAAGGCCTTAGACTTGGTGGAACAGGCACTTTCGCTTGGAAAACAAGCATGTACTATTACTACAGTCAGGGTATTTCTAATATCACTGCACCTCGTGTTATGTTCTATCAGCCAACACAGGCACTATTTAATGGAATATTTGGCTGGGAGCATAAATTCCGTAAGGTTAATTTTAGTACACAGGTTAATATTAGTAATATATTTAACCATTATCACGTACTTATCTTACCTAGCTATGTTGGTGGATGGGCTGGACCAAACAATGCAACGTTTGATCAACAACCTCGTTTCTATACGTGGACAAACACGATTAAATTCTAATCCTAGATTTAATTTATAATAAAAAGCCGGAGTTTGGTAATTTACCAGCTCCGGTTTTTTATTTTTCTACATTACGTAGACGTAGAGCATTAAGACGCTTTAGATTTTCTTTTGCTTCGTCTAGCAATGGATCTAGACTTAAAGCATGAGTATAATGCACCTCTGCTTGGTTAAGTTCCCCTAACTCAAGATATGCACTGCCGAGGTTAAGTTCAGCGAAAGCGAATTTAGGGTTTAGTTTAATGGCATTAGAATAATGACTTACAGCTTCTTGAAAAAGATGGAGTGAAGCATAAGCGTTCCCCTGATTATATTCCGCCAAGTAGTAGGTAGGGTTTAAGGCAATTGCTTGGCTATATTTAATGATGGCTGCCTTGAAGTTGCCTTCCTCCATGAGTGCGTTAGCCCAATTGTAATAAGCTTGGTTATAGTCTGCTTTGTAATGAATGGCGCTGTTGTACTCAGCATAGGCTTCGCTTCGCTTGCCTAGCATTACAAGAACATTGGCTAAGTTGTAATGTGCTTCTGGATTTGTCGGCTCCAAAGTTACCGCCTTACTAACGTAGGTGAATGCCTCCTGAGGCTTATGTTCCTCTGCAAGTAGTGAACCTAAATTCATATTTGCATCTGCAAAATCAGGTCGTAGGAGTAGGGTATTTTGAAACTCTTTCTTTGCATCTACATAATTGCCTAAGTGCACCAACAATTCAGCAAAACGCTCATGAGCTACAACGAATGAAGGGCTTAACGAAACTGCTAGTGCGTAATGATTACCTGAATTATTTATATCACCTTTAAGGAGATATTCTTCAGCAATCATGTAATGGGCTAGGGGATTGTTAGGCCGCTCTTTCAGGGTTTCACTCCAGAGATTGAGTGGACTAGTATAGGATTTATTTCTTTGGTAGGTAACAGATCCAAGCAAAATAGTTATTACGAATATTCCACAAAGAAAACGCTCAAGAGAGAACCATGTGAAGGCTTTGGTGTAGGTATATAGACCGCATACGCTTAAAGTAATCACTGCTACAAGCGGCATGTACATGCGATGCTCTACGATCATCTGGCTAGTTCCTGGTACTAGACTTGTAGGCGATAAAATAATAAAAAACCAAGCTCCAAGAAATCCGAGCTTTGGTTTTTTAAAAAAAGCCCAAAACGATGCAACGATTAACGGGATGATTAAAATCCAATAGATAAGTTCACTTATGTCTTTAACAGTGAAAGCTCCGTATTCGAATACAAGCGGATGAGGCCAATACGATAACCTTAAATACCGGTATATTGCTTCTCCTTGCGTTGCTAAATAGCTTAAGGCTGATCCACCAATTCCAAATCCAATTGAACCACCTCGATTACCGCCGCTTTGGATAACAAGAAATATTAGTACAATCCAAGTAAGAGAAAGTCCTGCGTAGAGTCTGCCATGCCTTAAGAGAGCATTTTTAAAAGTACTACTGCAGAAGCAACGATCATAAAGTAGGATTAAAACAGGTGCTACAGCCATCACTTCTTTAGTAGCCATACCAAGTAAGCAGGAGAAAAATGCAGCAAATAACCAACGCTTTGATTTTAGCGTATCTTCAAAGTACCTAATTGAACTATACAGGCTTATAAATAAAAAAAGTGCAGTTAAGGATTCTGCGCGCTGTATAATATAGCTTACGGCTTCCGTATTGAGTGGATGAACAACCCATAGTAGCGCTATAGAAAGTGCGAGTGAAGATGCAACGGATTCTATAAATAAGGCACCTTGATTATTAAATAGCGTTCTTCGAATTATGCCGAAAAGACAAAGAGCCGATAAAAGATGGATACTTAGATTTAGGACATGGTAGCTCCACACATTGTATTGGCTGAGTGAGTAATTGATTGCTAAAGATAAGTTTAGAATCGGGCGGCTTTGTACCGTTACGTTAATCTTAGGAGTGGAAAGAATGTCTGTAATTGGCCAGAGATGACGAATTGTTGGATTGGCTGTAATAGACGTTGTGTCATCTAAGACGAAAGGACTGTTAAAACTACCCCAGTAGGCAGCTAATCCAGCACATACGATAAGTGCTGCTGCTATGCTATTAAACTTTCTTAACATAAGCTAATCGTACGCAATCAGGCTTTCACTTCACAACATGAAAAGCCTTAACTTTCATTATAGTTGTAATGCAGGTAGTTCAGGATTAAGCCTACGAGCCGTATTGATTTCTTCACGTCCTTCTATTTCTGATTCGGTATTCTTTAATAATGCTATACCTAGGTTGTAGTGAGCTATCGCAAAGTTTGGCATAAGATGAATTGCGCTACGGTAGTGAGATATTGCTTCTATCTGTTTTCCAGGAATTCGGATTAATAAATTAGCTAAGTTATTGTGAGCTAGCGCGAATTCGGGATTCAAGTTAAGGGCTAATTCAAAATGTTTAATAGCTTCAGTTTCATATCCTTTGAGTTTTGATAATATATTAGCTAAATCATAGTGAGCTTCGGTAAAATCGGGATCTATCTTTAGGGCAATACGAAGTTCACTAATGGCATCAGATGATTCAGAGGAAGAAGTATAGTAGATATTACCTAAGTTCGCATGAGCCTGTGCAAAGTCAGGGTTAGATATGATTGCTTTTTTAAAAGCAATTATAGCTTCATTTTTTTTACCTAAACGTGTGAGCGCATTGCCTAAGTTGTAGTATGCTTCTGTGAATTCGGGGTTTAAATTAGTCGCAATTTTAAATTCGTCTACAGCAGCAGTCGGTTTATCTGAACTATTTAAAAGTGCTGTTCCCAGGTTGTAGTGAGCTTCAGCAAAATTTGGTTTCAGCTCGGTTGCTATTTCAAGCTCGTTAATCGCTTCACGTAATTTTGAAGGATTATGCAGAAGTGCTTCACCTAAGGCATTGTGGGCTTCTGCAGAATCTGGCTTAAGAGTCACTGCTTGATTATATTCACTAATAGCTTCTTTTTCATGTCCTTTAATTGCACTAAGAGCCAGTCCTAGATTTGCATGTGCTCTAGCATTAAGTGGATTAAGTGTCACCGTTTCACTCCAAAGACTAAGTGCACTCGAATATGATGAATTACGTGAATAGGTAAGTAAGGCTAAAATTACCGCGATAGCAGAGAAAAAGATAAGGCAACGTTTTCCGTAGTAATAAAAACTATTGAGCACTAGGAAAGTGACCAGTGCAGCTAAAGGTAAATATAGCCTATTTTCTGCCATAGGCTGACTTGCAACAGGTATAAAGCTAGAGGTTGGTGAAAGAAGAATAAAAAACCATGCGGCTAAGAAGCTTATCTTGGGCAATCTAATAATGGAATATATTGTAAGGCTAAGAATACAGCAAAGTGTAAGGCAGTAAGGCCATGCTTCACTGATAGAGGTCGGTGTGTACCATCCGTAATCAAAAATAAGAGGATGGGGCCATAAGATAAGAAATATATATTTGATCACTACTTCTGACTCAGTGAGTGCGTAAGCTGCAGGTGTGATATGTTGATCAAAGCCAACGCCTCGGTAGTGTGCGCCTGTTGTAAGAAAAATAAGTGGTAGTAAACTTAAGGCATAACCCAAATATAGATTGGCATGTTTTTTTAACGCACCGGTAAAACTCCCAGAAACAAATACTCTATCAAAAAGCAGTATAGTAAAAGGTGCTGTAATCATGACTTCTTTAGTAATGATACCTAGAAAGCAAGTGATTATTGAAAGCATGTAGTATCTGCTTTGTATTAAACGACTCGATTTATATGAGCCTAGAAAAAACAATAAAATAGTAAGAAGATAAAATAATCCCATCAATGATTCTGCTCGCTGGGATAGATAAGTTACGGAGATTGTTTGTAGAGGATGCCATGCCCATAGTGCGGTTATTATTAGAGATAAACTATTTCTATAATATTCAAACTTTGGATCTACTAGTATCTGCTTAAAGATTAAACGAAGAAGTACTAAAAGTAGTACAGCTGCGATTGTATGGATAACAAGATCCACGATGTGATAGCCAACGACCTGGGTTCCACCTAAGGCATAGTTTATCGCATACGAAAGATTGAGTAGCGGTCTGCCACCTACACCTGCATTTTCTGTGGGATGTAAAATACGCCAGATAGAACCTAAGTGTCTTAACGAGGTGTTTTTTACGATTGATGATTCATCATCGAACAGGAAAGGAACACGGAAGGTATTGCTATAAATCAGCCATATACCAGAGGTTAAAACCAGTAGGCTTACATACAGTGAGTCGCTTAAGCGTACATACCAAGGCAAGCTTGCTGGATGTGATTTTAACTGACTCATGATGTGTATAGTTATCTAGGTCATAGCGTTTGCCTTCCTGTGCCTAGCGGGTTTTAGTATTTAAGTCTAAACCATTCGCATATGCCAAGGAGTAGTAAAGAAGATCCAACCGTAGCCAATCCAAGTTTAAATCTAAAGCATGGATTACTCGGCTGTATCGTTCTACTTGTCGCTGGTTTAGTTGCCTATCACGGTAGTTTTAAAGGACCCTTTATTTTTGATGATATTGATTCAATTGTTGATAATCCAACGATTCGACATCTATGGCCTTTAAACTCAGTTTTAATGCCGCCCTCGGGTGGTCTTACCGTAGAAGGGCGACCCCTCTTAAATTTTACATTAGCGATTAATTACGCTTTAGGAGGTGTAAATGTACAGGGGTATCACAGTTTAAATCTAGGGATACATCTGCTAGCAGGAATTTTACTTTTTGGAGTTTTTTATAAACTTTTTAATTTATCTAATCTAAAGGTTTCTGGACTGCTCGCTTTTTGCGTAGCTTTACTCTGGACAGTGCATCCGCTTCAAACCGAATCCGTTACATACGTTATACAAAGAGCAGAGTCTCTTATGGGGCTTTTTTATGTTTTAAGTCTTTTTGCATTCCTTAAGTTTCAAGAAGGAAAAGCCTCCTGGGGTGTTATCTCTATAGTTGCCTGTTATTTAGGTATGGCGACCAAAGAGGATATGGTCTCTGTTCCAGTAATTATTCTCCTAATAGATAGAACACTTATTTTAAGTAGTTTTAAACAATCACTCAAACAAAGGAGTACGTATTATCTATGGCTTTTTTCTTCATGGATAATTCTAGGGTTTCTCATAAATTCTACGCATGGTCGTGGAGGTACAGTTGGTTTTGATTCTGGATTACCAGCATGGCTTTACTGGGTTACTCAATTTCCAGCAATTATTCATTACCTTCAACTTGTTGTTTGGCCAAATCCATTAGTCTTTGATTATGCTTTTGACCGTTTCTGGATCTGGCACCCTTGGGCGACATTACCTTACGCAATCTGTGTTTTCGGACTTTTAGGAATCAGTATTTGGTTCGTAATAAAGCGTAATGCCGCAGGAATTTTAGGATTATTTATTTTTATTTTATTAGCACCGACTTCTATTATTCCGGGTAATAGACAAGCCATGGCTGAGCATCGCATGTATTTACCGATTGCAGCTGTCATTGCTCTACTAAGTTTGGGTTTATTAAAATGCTGTGAACTTCTTTTTCATAAATCCAAAGAGGATTCGAGTGATAATAAAATTAAGTGCTTACTTATAATTTTTACAGCTCTTACTGCTTCAGGGTTTATATATAGGACTATCCAGCGCAATAAAGACTATCAAAGTAACGTAGTACTATGGACAAAAACAGTTGAAGCGGTACCTGATAATCCTTTCGCGCATAACAGTCTAGGCAGTGTGCTATTTGAAAGCCATAATCTAGTCGACGCAGAAAAAGAATTTCGCCAAGCGATTGCACTCAATTCTAATTATGCTCAAGCGCACTCTAATCTAGCTGTCCTGTACTCAAGCGAAGGACGCCAGGATGCATTTGTTCATGAAATTAGTGTAGCCTTGAGGCTTAATCCAACAGAATATAAACCCCGGTACTATCTAGCACTTGGACTTGCGCAGCTTGGTGATCAAGAAGGTGCGTGTGAGCAATTTAAAAAAACAATCGAACTGAAACCTTTCTTTGCGGACGCGCATTATGGTTTGGGAACAGCCCTTATGGCATTAGGGAAATACCGTGAGGCAAAAGAAGAATTTTTAGTGGCGTTAAGTCAAAGGCCGCTTTTTGCTGAAGCAGAAAATAATTTAGGCAACGTTTACGCTGATCTTAATCAGTTAAGTGACGCACTAGCCGCTTATCAAAGAGCTGATGGTCTTAAGCTCAACTACGTTGATGCGATTAATAATATAGGTATAACTTATGCGCAAATGCACGATTACGATAAATCTGCAGCCGCTTTCTCTAAGGCAATACAGGCAGATCCAACATCGCCTTTTGTGCACAATAACTATGCCAATGTACTTAAGAAGTTAGGGCGAATTGCTGAAGCACGAGCTGAATATCAGGAGGCTTTGCGTATAGAGCCTACTTATAAAGATGCTAGAGCAAATCTAGATGCTCTTAACCAAGAAGCCTCGAAATAGGAGACCAGTCTTTGTAAATACCTCTTAACCGCCCGAGACGGCGTGAGGCTTATTTTTCTTTAGCGTTTCATTAATGAAAGTTAAAAGCTCTGCTCGGCCTTTATTAGTCTTGGCAGAGCTAATAAATATTTCAGGCATTTCTATGCCACCAAGTTTAAGCTGCTGCTCAAATTTTCTGACTGTATTTTCAGTATGGGAAGTCGATTGCTTATCAATTTTAGTAAAGACAAGGGCGAACGGTAGAGATTCAGTCGCAAGCCATGCTATAAACTGTAAATCGATAGGCTGGGGGTCTAGGCGTGAATCAATGAGAGCAAAGATACAGTATAAGTTTTTACGTTTAGAAAGGTATTCACTCACTGCTTGATTGAATCCGTCTCGCTTGTGATGACCAACAGCCGCGTATCCATATCCAGGTAGGTCAACTAAACTCCACTTAGAGTTCATTGTAAAAAAGTTAATTAACTGAGTTTTGCCAGGAGTAACAGATACTTTTGCTAACTCGCGTTTCTCTGACAGACTGTTGATAAGGGATGATTTTCCTACGTTGGACCTTCCGATAAATGCGAATTCTGGTAGATCTGCCCTTGGGCATGACTTAAGGTCTGCTGCGCTGGTATGGAAAATGGCGGAATTTATTTTCATGAGATAAAAGCCACCTGCAGCAGCTCATAAGGATACGGTTAAGTGGAGGAATTAAAGTACGGATTAGCCTTAGGCTGAGCAACACACAACCGCACTAACTTATCGTGCCCTACTGAAAATAGACAAAGCTAAGGCTGCAATGATGAAAAGAGCACCAAATAGCCTATTTATCACTTCCATTTGTTTTTCTGTCTTAAACAGATGGGTGAGTTTTGAAGCAAGGCCTGTATATCCGCACATAATGACTGCATCATTGAATGTCATAGTAGCAATGATGATACTATATTGGATTAATAAAGGGCGCGTGTATTCAACAAATTGAGGAATGACAGCTACCATGAAGATATATCCTTTGGGATTAACGGCATTAACAGCCCATCCCTTAGCAACGAGCGTCGTACAATTTTCTTCGTTCTGTGTGGTTCGAATGAATTCTAATTTACCTTGGTGGCTTCTGAAACGTGATAGTCCCAGATAGGCAAGATAGATCACTCCTCCCCACTTAAGTACACTGAAGGCAAGAGTTGAGGTATTGGTTAATGCTCCTAAGCCAATGACTGCGACCGTAAAGACTGTCCACATGCCAAGTATTAAACCCAGTATTCCGTAGATGCCGCGTTTAAAACCGTAATTAAGTCCGCTGGTCATTGCGTAGATAGCGCCAGCACCTGGTGAAAGGGATAGTATGACTGAAGCTATAAAGCAGGTGATCCAAATCTCTAAACGCATGATCTATTGAGGCATGGAAACCGCCGCACAGCCAACCGAAAAGTAATGTTAAATTCCTTAGAGCACTCCCGCTCTATTAAGCTAGTTATTATTTCTATGAAACCTAAATGCGTTTTAACTTTTATCTGCAGCTGGAGTCGAGTCGGTGACAACTGAAAAGACTATGTAGGAGCAAGGAGTTGTCCCTGCGTTGCGTAAACTCATTAAAGCGTTGGACTCTACATAAGCTACTGAGCTAGGTCCAGAGGTGTGCTTCACTCCATCGACAGTGAATTCTACGCTTCCTTCTTTAATGATAAAAAGCTGAAGCCAAGGATGACTATGTGCTTTGCTAGCATCTGTTCCTGCATTTAGTGATGTCACATGCACTTCTAAATTTTTATAAGTTAAAGTTGGCGTATTAACTAAATTGGTTCGGCTACCTGTTTTAGTTGGTTTTGCTTCAAGCTTACTTAGATCGATCACAGATGAGGGTAGCATAGTTGTAGGAGCATATTCTGCTGCTGCTTGCTCACGTACTGTAGCAGTAGCTGCTGTATGAAAATTAATAACAAAGTAGGTTGCTGGTTTGTCGCCTACATTTACGACATTGTGAACATCGTGTGATGCTAAAAACAGCAGTGAGCCTGCGCCAAAGCGTTGTTTCTTCCCATTGATTGAAGATTCAACGGTTCCTTCTTTAATTAAAATCATCTCCTCTTGAGGATGGTGGTGAGGCGGATGGGATGGAAATCCAGGTCTTAATGTAGTGATGTGAAATTCAAGTCGATTTAAGGTAGGCGTTGGTGCATCCGCAACAAAGCGCGATTGGCCTACAGGAGTAATCTTAACTTTTAATGCCGCCCAATCAAAAAATGAAGAATGTAACACGGCTACTTGTTTGGCAGGTGATGCAGCTTCAGCTGCATGCAGTGGGCTTAAACCACAAGCAATCGTCAGTATAAGAATTAGCAGAATTTTATTGAGTTTCATAAATTAATATTCCTTTTTTTATTTTCTTACGTGATTTAATAACCACTTATACAGTTCGGGATTATCATAGGTTTGTGTCCACGAGTCATGTCTTGCATCAGGGTAGAGGGTAAGCTTTACATCGATTAATAGTGCTTTTATGAGCATCGCGATCACTTGTTTAGACTGTGCAACAGGAACTGTAGGGTCTTTCTCTCCATGAAAAGCCCAGACCCCTAAACTTAAGAGTTCTTGTTTGTGCTCACTTGCGTAACGCAAAATGTATTCATCACGATTGCCGCCGCAGATTGGTACAATTGCAGCAAAGAGTTGGGGATTTTTAAGTCCTACACTCCAGGTTCCGTATCCACCCATACTGTTACCCGTAAGATATACACGCTTTGAGTCTACGTGGTAGCGTGAGATTGCTTCGCTGAGTAAAGCTAGGACAGATTCATCATCCCAGTTGTTACCGCTCGGGCATTGTGGTGAGATAACAATAAACTGTTCCGATAAGATTTTAGTTGATGCTGAACGATTGGCTAAGACTTCGGCGGTCTCGGGCGCAGTTCCTGGTTTTATAGGATCTGCGTATTTACTTACACCTGGATGTAAAAGTCGAGGTGGGCCATGACGAGCAAGTTTCCAAGGATCGGAGCCACGTTCACCTGATCCGTGGAGGTATATAATCAGCGGCCATGCTTTTGTGGTATTTTCAGCATAAGCTTTGGGAAGTGAGACTAAATACTGATAGCCTACGATATGGGTTATCGTACGTTGAAAAGAATCAACTACTTGTTGTTCTTCGGCTTTCATTGGGCTTAGACCACTTAGGGCTATAAGCGTTACATAGGTAACTAATTCTTTAAGCATTGGGATAAATGAGCCGGGGATCGAAAACGCAGAGGTAAAGATATACACCTAGTCCAAGGTCTCGGCGGCCGCAACTGAGTATTTAACCTAACCTGAAGAATGCAGATTAATCCTTTGACCTTGTGTAACAAGAGGTAGAAAAACACGTCTTAGCCCTTACCCTTAAAACATTCATTTTAGGTCTAAATTACCCCTATGTCCAAAGTTCATACTAGCCCTAGCTTTTTCAATATTTCCCGCGGTCAGTTTATTAAGCGGTGCGCATCTATTGCAGCAATGACAGGATTGCCCTTGTGGTTTGTTGAACGCCAAGAAATTGAAGCAGCAGAGACACCTAAGAAGTATGGTGCTAATGATCGGCCTGCTATTGCTCTTATTGGGAGTGGTAGTCAAGGCCAGGGAGACGCTTCAAACGCCCGTAATTACGGAGATATCGTAGCGGTCTGTGATGTAGATCAGAAGCATGCAGAACAGGCTGCAAAGAAATTTACTAAGGATGGGCATGTGCCTAAAATATACTCTGACTTTAGACGTCTTTTAGAGCGTCCTGATATCGATCTCATTGTTAACGCAACACCGGATCACTGGCATACCCTAGTAAACATCGCAGCAGCCAGGGCTGGTAAGGATATTTATGGAGAAAAGCCTCTTACCCTCACAATAGATGAAGGCAGGCATGTCATTAAGGCAGTGCGTGATAATAAACGTATTTTACAAACAGGAACTCAGCAGCGCAGCACGGCGCGCTTTAGGCTCGCATGCGAATTGGTGCGTAATGGCCGTATTGGTAAACTTAAAAAAGCTGAAGTTTGGCTTCCTGCAGGACTAAAAGGTGGTCCGTTTAAATCGAGTGCGGTACCTGCTACACTAGATTGGGACTTTTGGCAGGGCCAAACACCATGGAATGAGTATGTGACTGAGCGCTGCCATCAAACGTTTCGGTTTTGGTATGAATACTCAGGTGGTACAATGACCGATTGGGGTGCACACCATAACGATATAGCTTATTGGGCTATCGGCTTACTTGCGCCAAGTGTAGTTGAGTCTAAAGTTTTGGTTCAACCGATTGCTGGAGGCTATACTACATTTCCTGAATATGAAGTAAACTACACCTATTCAAATGGGGTACAACTTCACATTCAGACCACAAAAGATGATTCTATTTACGGAGGTGTAATTAATAAAGCAGGTCAACGAAATGGAATTCGTTTCGAAGGAACTGAAGGTTGGATCTGGGTGAATCGTGATGAAATTAAATCAAACGATAAGCAACTTCTCACAGCGCCACTCCCCGAAAATGCAATACGCCTGTATAAGAGTAACAATCATATGAAAAATTTCATCGATTGTGCACGTTCAAGAGAATTGCCAGTTTGCGATGTAGAAATTGGGCACCGCTCAGCAACTATGTGTCATTTAGGTGCGATCTCAATGAGGACGGGACATAAATTAAATTGGGATTCCCAATTAGAACGCTTTATCGGGGATTATGCCGAAGAGGCTAATGGCTACTTAAAACGAGAAATGCGTAAACCTTACGATTACTCCTTTGTAAGCTAATTTAAATTTCGAATATTCATTAATGATTAAGTCACTTGGTCTTATCTGTCTTGGATGCATTGGTGTCGTATTTACACTCAATGCAGACGAGCAACCTCAACATCTTACCGATAGCCAGATCTTAGCTAAGGTAACTTACCCGTCTGACTTTACGGCATCTGTCTTTGCCTCGCCTCCTGATATTAGGTACCCTATTTTTTTAAGTGCAGCTGCGGATGGCACACTATTCATTGGCTGCGATGAAAACGGATCGTTAGACACTGTAGTAGGAAGAGGCCGTGTTATCATGGCTCGTGATACCAAAGGTACAGGGAAGGCAGATACCTTCACTACTTTTGCAAAAATGGATAGTCCTCGTGGAGTGGCATGGGATCCAAGTACTCGCACACTGTATGTAATGCATCCTCCATTCTTAACTGCTTACCACGATGATAACAATACAGGTGTTGCTAACAGGCAGGAAGATTTAATCTCAGGACTTGGTTTCGATCTTAGTTTCCGCGGTGCCGATCATACGATTAATGGCATTCGTCTGGGTATAGATGGATGGATTTATATCGCATGCGGTGATTACGGTGCAGTTAAAGCTACAGGTAAAGATGGCAGATCTTTTAGTCTACGCGGTGGTGGCATTGTGCGTATTCGTCCCGACGGTACTGGGATGGAGCTTGTAGCACACGGCACCCGTAATATTTTATCAGTAGCTGTTAGTCCAACACTCGATCTTTTCGTGAGAGATAACACCAATGATGGGGACGACTGGAATGATCGACTTTCATATGTGCCAATGAGTGCGGAGATGGGTTATCCTACATTGTTTAGAAATTTTGCAGATGAAATGATTCCTGCTCTTTATGACTTTGGTGGCGGTTCTCCTGTAGGATCTATCTTTCTTGATGAACCACTGCTTCCTGAGCAATGGGCTCGCG
The DNA here is from genome assembly GCA_903834135.1 of uncultured Opitutia bacterium. GTDB lineage: Bacteria > Verrucomicrobiota > Verrucomicrobiia > Opitutales > Opitutaceae > Palsa-1447. The sequence goes on from CAILHZ010000005.1 coordinate 50,877, forward strand.
GATTTTATTCGGTTGAGTGGGGTCGCAATGAAATTGTGAAGCATACAATGACTCCCCAGGGTGGTACGTTTTCTGTTAAGACCACACCATTTATGAAAATGGTTCGTGCTACTGATTTAGAAACAGACGGCGTCGGACATCTTTATGCTGCGAGTTGGGATGGAGCTACGTTTACTTATGTCGGCCCTAATGTTGGGTATGTGATACAGCTTACACCAAAAAATGCTAAAGTGGTTTATGCGCCACAGTTTAAAGCATTAAAAGATTCAGAGTTAGTAGCTTTAGTTAGTTCAAACAGTGCTGTCTATAGACTAGCGGCTCAGCGCGAACTTTTAGTACGTAAAATAAATCCAGAGGTTGTTGATGGACTACAAAAACTTATGTCCTCAAGTGCTAGTGCTGCTGTGAAAGTAGCTTCTATTTTTACACTGAAGCAAATGCTTGGTATTAATTCACATAAAGTACTTATCTCTTATTTAGCTGATCCGTCCCTGCGGGAATATATCCTAAAAGCTTTAGCGGATGATACCGATGTTGCGACAGAAGTTTCCGCTGAACCTTTTATCGCAAGCTTAAATGATTCGAATGCAAGAGTAAGATCTCAGGCTGTTATTGGCCTAGGAAGATTAGGTAAATTAGATGCTGCGCCGCAGCTGCTCCTGCGCACAGCTGATTCAGATTATACGGTAGCCCATTTAGCTGTACAGGCTCTGAGAAGACTTAAGGCTTCTGATGTCTGTTTGGCTGCGATAGATCAAAACGACGCACGTATAAGGCGTGGTGCATTCTTAGTACTACAGTCTTTGTATGAGCCTAAGGTTGTTGATGCACTCATTGCTCGTCTACCGCATGCCGAGGGTAAGCTCAAAGATGGTATCTTCAATGCACTTGCCCGTTTGGATATGAAAGAGGCTCCTTACGTGGATCCTAAAATGTGGTGGAATACGCGGCCAGATACAAGCGGACCTGTTTATAAACCAGTGCGTTGGGAAGCTAGTGACGCGATTGAATTAGCTCTTAAAAAACAACTTGCGGAGGGTGTAGGCAGTGAGGGTAAATTTTATGTTAAGACACTGCTTGCCACGAAAGTTACCTTTCCAGGTGCAACGACACTGATGTTAGATAAAGCAGGCAATGATGCATCTTCTCGTCTCGATTTAATTGAGCCTATGTTATCGCCAAAAACGCCTGCAGCTAAAGAGTTGATGGATGCACTTGCTTTAATTGCACATGATTCCAAGCAGACTGTTTTAGTCAGAGCGCGTGCGCTTCGCTTCATGATTAGCCAATTAGATAAAAATCAAAAAATTGTTATTCCAACTTTAGTTGAATTAACTAGCGGTGATAAACCTGCTGCACTTTCGAGTCTTTGGAATGAAGTCACGCATGATTCTCGAATGGCACGTAGATTGAAAGAATACACAGAATATGCCTACAGCACAGATCCTCTTTTTAGGACACTAGGTACTACCGTGCTAGTTAATATTGTAGAAAATCCAGTGATTAAAAATGATAAGGCTAAAATTGCGGCTAAAAAAACAGCTCATGCATTATTAGATACAAAGGTTGGTGCTCTAACTCTACTTGATGCGATCGCTCGCACGCATGCTGCTGATTTCGCAGATATTGTTAAAAGCCAACTTGGAAGCAGTGATGCCGACATCGCCGCATCTGCTGGTATTGCCTATAAAGCACTTCACTTAGATGAAACTCAAAGTGGTGTGTCTCAGCTAATTAGTGACTTACCCTACGAAGAAGTAGTCAGACGTGTAGTTGCAATCAAGGGAGATCCTAAGCGAGGCCAAGAAATGTTTATACAGCATGCTTGTTTTGTATGTCATACTTTGACTCCACATGATCCTGCTAAGGGTCCTATGTTGGGAGGAATTCGGGAGCGTTACAGCCGCGCTGACATTGTGGAAGCTGTTCTTAAGCCAAGTGCTAAGATAGCGCAGGGTTTTGAATCTCAATTTTTCAAAGTGAAAAATAACGGCGAAACAATAGAAGGCTTCGTTATAAAGGAAGGTGGCGACTCTGTAGAGGTCAGAAATATCGGTGGAGTAACCACAGTTATTGAGAAAGGGGATATTGTAGAACGCGGTAAAAGAACTGCATCCATTATGCCTGAGGGTCTTTTTAATGCAGGAACTACTGAAGACTTGGCTTCCCTTATCTCTTATCTTGAAACGACCTCGGCTCAATAAATATGAACCGAGGTAGGTTTCTTACAAGGCGTCGTAAATTTGTACTTTAGCCCATGTAGCTTTCCACTTTGCAATAAAGGCTAAGTGGTCTGGATCGGTTTGGTATACGTCGTGAGCTGCCATGTCTTTAAAGATCACGGTTAATGCCACTGAGTAAGAATCATCAATTAAAGGACGTTTTACGGTAGGTGCTGGTGCACCAACATAAGCCATCTCTATTGATTTAAGTTTGCCGAGTTCTTCTACGGCATGCCTAAAGTCTGATCTCTCTTGAGCGCTTACGGTGGGAATTAGCCAAAAATAGACGGTATGTACGAGCATAGCTTATGGTTTAAAAGACTGGAGCATAGATTGGCAAGACCGGTGCACACTTAGGTCAGGATTTAATATACCAAGCACTTCGCTTAGGGATTTAGGATTAGTCAATATGCGAGAGGGTATCATTAGGGTATCACTCTTGGAGAATTGAAAATAGGCTATATAAAAGTCAAATTTAGATATTAGATAGCAATATATGCCATTCCCTTTTCGGATAGATTTTGGTAGGTTTTACTAACCCCATAATTTACGCGTCATCTCGGTTAACTGAAATGACTAAAGTATTTAATTATTCCCACAGATTCTTAAGTTTATGAAGTCTCCCAATATTGTATTATTACTCGTGCTTGGTCTGGTCTCTTTGACTAGCTATGCAGATGCTCCAAAGTCAGATGCTGACTTGAAACTACCAATGACAGAAGGCCCGTTTAAGCCTACGGATGAATCGTTAAAGCAGTATAAAACGCCTGAATGGTTTAGAGATGCCAAGTTTGGTATCTGGGCTCACTGGGGTCCTCAAGCAGTGCCGCGGCACGGAGATTGGTACGCACGTAAGCTTTATATCTCAGATGAACTGAATAAGAAAACAGGAGTTCATGCTCCAGATAAGGATTATGCCGATCATTTGAAACGCTACGGCCATCCTTCGCAGTATGGATATAAGGATATTATTCCTTTATGGAAGGCGCAGAATTGGGATCCAGATAAGCTAATGGAATTATATAAAAAAGCTGGAGCAAAATATTTTGTGAGTATGGGAAGTCATCACGATAACTTCTTTCTTTGGGATTCAAAGATTCACCGCTGGAATGCGGCTAATATGGGTCCTAAAAAAGACGTAGTTGGACTTTGGCAAAAAGCCGCACAAAAACAGGGTATGAGGTTTGGTGTTTCTGAGCATCTTGGTGCAAGTTACACGTGGTTCCAGGTAAGTCATAACTCGGATCAAAAAGGTCCTTATGCAGGAGTGCCCTATGACGGTAATGATCCTCAGTATCAGGATTTGTATCATACTAAAGCCGCAGCTAATGATACAGGTTGGATGAGTATTAATCCAGCATGGCATCAAGAGTGGTATGATAGCATTAAGGAACTCATCGATAATTATCATCCCGATTTACTTTATTCAGATAGCGGTCTGCCTTTCGGCGATGTAGGTCGCACAATGATTGCGCATTATTATAATCAAAATATTGCCCAGCACGGAGGCAATCTTGAGGCTGTGTACAACTGTAAGGAAAAAGCAGACGATCGTTTCGTAAGAGATCTTGAACGCGGTATTATGGACACAGGTAAACCCTATGTTTGGCAAACCGACACCTCCATTGGTGATTGGTTCTACAGTACCGGTCAGAAATATAAAACTAGTACTGAGATTGTAGATTTGCTTGTTGATATCGTTAGTAAGAACGGAAATTTACTCATTAATATTGTACAAACACCTGAAGGTGATCTTGAACCTGATATGCTCACCACGCTAGACCAGATCGGTGCTTGGACTTCTGTTAATGGCGAAGGAATTTATGGTACCCGTCCTTGGAAAGTCTATGGCGAGCGTCCACTCGACGCAGTTGAAATTAAGGGCGGCGGCTTTAACGAAAATAAGATTAAGTTCACTGCAAACGATATCCGCTTCACCACAAAAGCAGATGCGTTGTATGCCTTCGCGCTTGGTGTACCTACTGAAGATATTAAAATTCGTTCCCTTGGTAGTGAGTCGAAGTTAAGCGACAAGGCCGTAAGCCAAATTACTTTATTAGGAAGTAATGAAGTAGTAAAATGGAAGCAAGTTGGTGATGCACTCGTAATTACAAAACCTAGTGCTGTGCCGAATAATTCTGCATTATGCTATAAGATTACTTTTGCTCAGTAATTGTATATATTGAAGTTTATCCGGCTATGACAACGGCAGTTACCATGCATACGCCGGATTTTATATCCCGTCAGGTTCGCGAGGCTCGTCGCTTTTATCTTAATTTGCGACCCTCAGAGAAGGTAGGCCTTTCTGTCGTGTGTGGCGGTTGGGAAAGGTGTAGCCCGGATTTTTCTATCTCTAGAGAATTCTTTCCCTACTACGGACTCGAGTATGTAGTAGGAGGTAAGGGTAGGTTAATCATTAATGGCCAAGAGTACCCACTAAGTTACGGTATTATTTTCACCTATGGTGGGAATGTAAGGCATGAAATAATCACTGATCCTAAGGAGCCTTTAGTAAAGTACTTTGTCGATTTTTCAGGAACAAAGGGCCGCAAACTTCTTGAAACTTATCGTCTAACTCCAGGTACGTTTCGTCGTGTCGCTGTAGGAGATAATATTCAAAAAGCTTTTGAAGATCTGCTTCAATCTGGCCAGCAAAATACAAAAGGAGCAAAGCAACTTACAGGCCTATACTTGGAAGTACTATTTGCTACAATTAAAGACGCAGGTGGACCTCCTCAAGCTAATGCACAAAGATCGTTTGCAACGTTTGGTCGTTGTAAGTCTTACATCGAAACCAATTACGCTACACTGCACACGGTACAAGACGCGGCTGGTCTATGTCATGTTGATGCCGCTTATCTATGTCGTTTGTTTAAGAAATTTGCACATGAATCACCCCATAGTTTCTTGCAGCGCATGAAGATGAATCATGCAGCAAACTTACTGGAGTCTGGTGGTTATATGGTTAGGCATGCTGCGGATATGCTGAACATGGATGCTTTTCATTTCTCGAGAGTATTTAAGCGGGTACATGGATTGTCTCCCACGGCGTTTGTTAATGCTCGCGCCAAAGGCGCTGGAACGTAATTATTTTAGAAAATAGTTTTAAATCTTATTTTTCCCCTATGAGTTTTATTCCGCTTTTTTTGGCAACTTTAATAACCCCTTGGGGTGCTAACGTGGACAATAGTCACGTACCACTCAATGACTACCCTAGGCCTCAATTCCAGAGAAATGAATGGATTAATCTTAACGGATCGTGGGATTACACAATTAAAGCAGCTGCTGATGAAGCGGTTCCTACTGCTTATGAGGGAAAAATACTTGTTCCGTTTGCTGTCGAGTCACACCTGTCTGGTGTAGAACGTGCCGTAGGTCCTAGCCATCAAGTATGGTATAAACGCACATTCGAGGCTCCTGATTTAAAAGGAGGTAAACGTCTTATTGTCCATTTTGGTGCAGTTGATTGGCAAGCGAAGGTTTATTTGAATGGTAAAGCCTTAAGACTTCACCAAGGCGGGTACGACGCCTTTTCGATCGATATCACGAATATCATTAAAGCAGATCAAATGCAGGAGCTTGTTGTTTCTGCTTGGAATCCAGTTGATGAGGGATCCCAACCTCGAGGTAAGCAGCAGTTAAAACCAAGTGGTATAATGTACACAGCAGTTACTGGCATTTGGCAAACCGTCTGGCTAGAAGTTGTACCGCAGGTATATATTTCAGAACTTATTCCTACAGCAGATTTTGATGAGCAAAAAGTAAGCATGAATTTATCTGTGCAAGGTCCATCGGGTATTAAGTCTACAACGCATATCCAAGTAAGTGAGCACGGTAAAGTTGTTGCTGAAACAGATTATACATCGGAAGGAAGGGGGACGACCAATCTGGATTTATCACTCCCTGCTTTACATCCTTGGTCACCTACGGATCCATTTTTATATGATGTTAAAGCTACCTTAGTGGCGGGATCTGAAACCGATACAGTAACCACCTACTTTGGAGTGCGTAAGATTGAGGTCCGCAAAGCCGTGGACGGCTACGATCGTATCTTTTTGAACAATCATCCTCTGTTTTTAATAGGGCCCTTAGATCAGGGTTGGTGGCCAGATGGTCTGTATACAGCCCCTACTGATGAAGCACTTCGCTGGGACGTAGTGACCATGCGTAATCTAGGATTTAATGTCGTTCGTAAACATGTAAAAGTTGAACCTGCTCGTTGGTATTATCACTGCGATCAGGTCGGTATTTTAGTATTTCAAGATTTTCCAAGTGGTTTTCGTGCTGGAGATCCCAGTGAACGAATCGGAAAGGATGACGTGAGTGAAGGCATCTTTTTTCAAAAACAAGATGCTCAGTTTAGAAGGGAACTAAATACGATGATCAGTCAGCATACTTTCTTTCCTTCAATCGTTACCTGGGTTCCATTTAATGAAGGATGGGGTCAGCATGATACAAATAATATTATTAATTGGGTGAAGCGTTTAGATCCTTCGCGCCTAGTCGATGGACCTAGCGGCTGGAACGATTTGGGTATGGGTGACTTGTTGGATAAGCATCAATATCCAGGACCAGGCACATTGGTAGCTCAACCGGGTAGGGCATCAATTTTAGGTGAATTTGGTGGTCTTGGACTTCCGGTCACTGGCCACTTATGGCAGGAGAAAAAGAATTGGGGTTACAGGAATATGAAATCCGAAGAAGACCTCGCCGAACATTACGCTGCATTAATTAAGCAAATTCCTGATTTAGTTAAAAAAGGCCTTAATGCTGCTATTTATACTCAGATCACGGATGTAGAAACTGAGGTGAATGGCTTAATTACATATGACCGTAAGGTAATTAAAGTTCCCGTAGATAAAGTTTCTGCACTTAATCATTCCTTAACTGATACAAAATAACTCAAGTCCCGCAAACTTCCCTAGCATGAATTTCGGTATTAATACTTTTTTATACGCGTCTCCCTTTACAACGAAAAACAGTTCCCTGTTTTCAAAGTTTAAAAAATGGGGATTTGATAGTGTTGAGTTAGCTATTGAGGATCCAAGTCATATTGATCCTAGCAAAGTGCTTAAGGCTGCTAATAAAGCTAAATTAAAAATTGGCAGTGTTTGTGCGGCTATGGGTCCAGGCCGTGATTTTCGTGGAACTGCCAGCGAGCAGAAAACAGCGATGGTCTATTTGAAAGCCCTAGTAGACCAAGCTGTTCTGCTTCACAGTCCTATTGTTGCAGGGCCTATTTACTCTCTTGTTGGAAAAGCTGATGCAGTTGAAAAAAATCAGCAGAAGAAAGAATGGGCTTTAGTGGTAAAGAATCTAAAAGTTTTAGCAAAATATGCTCATCAACGACACATAACGCTATGTGTAGAGCCCTTAAATAGATTTGAGACCGACTTTTTAAACACGGTTGATCAAGCGCTTCAATTAGTGAAAGCAGTTAATTCTCCAGCCCTTAAAATTCATCTCGATACTTTCCATATGAATATTGAGGAAAAGCATTTAGGAGCATCGATTGTGAAGACAGGTAAGCATCTAGGTCATTTGCATGCTTGTGGTAGTGATCGTGGCACTCCTGGCGGTGATCACACAGACTGGAAGTCTATTGCAAAAGCTCTTAAAGCTATTGGCTATCAAGGTGATGTCGTCATTGAATCCTTTACAACAGACGTGAAAGTGATTGCTCGTGCTGCTGCTATATGGAGAACAATTGAGCCTAGTCGTGATAACATTGCAAAAAACGGAGTTCGTTTTCTTAAACGAACTTTGTGTTAAATTGTAACATCCAACTCTTAGTTAGCGTCAGTTTATTCCTGAAACCCCTATGAAGCTATTACGTCTCATTGTACTGCTTAGTTTATGTGCCTTACCGCTAAGCCTACAAGCCGCTGTTAAAAACATCGTGCTTATTGCTGGTAAGCCAAGTCATGGACCTGGTGAACACGAACATAGAGCGGGGTGTCTTTTGTTTGAAAAGTGCTTGGCCTCAGTTCCCGGTATTAATGTAAAAGTATATGACGGTGGATGGCCTACGAAAGTTGTTAACGGCGCTCCTGTAGATGATGATGAAGCGTTAGCGAGCGCTGATGCTATCGTTATATATGCAGATGGCGGATCCGGTCATCCTATGCTTCAAGGTAATAGACTTGCAGTACTTGATGAATTGCAAAAGAAGGGCGTAGGTCTTGGATTTATTCACTATGCTATAGAACCAACCAAGGAGCGCGGTGAAGGAGAAATGATATCATGGGTTGGCGGAGCTTTTGAAATTGATTGGTCTGTTAATCCTGTTTGGGAAGCTAAGTATACGGATATACCAGATCATGAAGTTACTCGCGGAGTGCACCCATTTTCCGATACCGATGAGTGGTATTTTAATATGCAGTTTCGTGCCGATAAAGTGGGCGTAACTCCTGTTTTAAGTGCTGTACCTCCTGACTCTACAATGAGTCGTAAAGATGGACAACATGAAGGCAATCGCTTCGTGAGAGCTCAGGTTGCAGAAGGTCGTAAACAACACATGATGTGGGTGACTGAAAATAAAGACGGCAGTCGCGGTTTCGGTTTTACTGGCGGACATTACCACAAGAGTTGGGCTAATGATGATAAACGCAAAATTGTACTTAATGCTATTTTGTGGATTGCTAAAGTTGCAGTCCCAGAAAACGGAGTTGAATCATCGCTTAAGGAACAAGACGTAGCCTCTAATCTTGATCCTAAACCAAAGCCAAAGCCTAAGTCTAAAAAAGCCGGAGCTACGGTCAGTGCGCCAGTTGAAGATCCTGACTTTATTCCGACAAACATGTTCAAGGTGCCTGAAGGTTTTGAGGTAACCTTATGGGCGAAATCTCCTATGCTTCAAAATCCAACTAATATGGATATAGATGAAAAAGGAAGAATTTGGGTTACTGAAGGGGTTAATTATCGCAGACATTCTGGACGTGATCCAAAGGGAGACCGTGTTGTTATGCTTGAAGATACCACGAGTCGAGGCTTTGCAAATAAAGCTACCACCTTTGTACAAGAGCCCTGGCTCGTTGCGCCCCTGGGTATTGCAGTCATAGATGATCAAGTTATTGTATCTAATGCACCTGATTTAATTGTTTATACCAATCACAGGAAAGATGGTAAGTTTGATCCTTCTCTAGATAAACGAGACGTATTGTTAACTGGGTTTAACGGACGAAATCATGATCACTCCCTTCACTCTGTTACTTTTGGACCTGACGGGTTGTATTATTTTAATCAGGGCAATGCTGGAGCCATGTTTACAGATAGATCAGGTAAAACATTCCGCGTGGGTGATAATTATGAACCAGGAACTCCGTTTTATTCATGGAAACCCTCCGATATTGCAGGTGCTTTAAGTGATGACGGACATGTTTACGTAGGCGGATTTACCGCAAAAATGAATCCAGATGGAACGCATGTAGAAGTTATCGGATTTAATTACCGCAATAGTTATGAGCAGTGCGTGACCTCATTCGGTGATGTATTTCAAAATGATAATGATGATCCTCCAGCATGCAGAACTTCATTCGTAATGGAGTATGGCAATGCAGGATTCTTTTCTCGCGATGGTAAACGGGGCTGGTCTGCTGATCGTAGACCTGGACAAACTATACCAATTGCAGAATGGCGTCAGGAAGATCCAGGCACTATGCCTGTTGGGGATGTCTATGGAGCAGGTTCTCCTACCGGCATTGTTGCATACGAAGGAGATCTCTTCGGAGAGCAGTATAGAGGTATGATTCTTAGTGCTGATGCAGCACGTAATACTTTGATGGCTTATTTTCCAAAAGCAGATGGCGCAGGTTACGATCTAAAGCATATTGATTTTCTTACAACAAATGTTGAACAAAAATACAGTGGAGTTGATACTAAAGGTCAGACCTCCACTGAGCTTAAAACATGGTTTAGGCCTTCGGATGTAACAGTTGGTCCAGATGGAGCAATTTATTTTACAGATTGGTTTGATCCCCGCGTAGGTGGCCACGCGGATTTCGATAGTAAATTAGCCGGTTCAATTTACCGATTAGCTCCTAAAGGATTTAAGTCTGTAGTTCCTAAGATTGATCTATCCACAACAGAAGGTCAGCTGCTTGCTCTTAAGAGTCCTGCTGTAAACGTGAGAGCTTCTGGTTTCCTACGATTAAAAGCAAAGGGTGCAGATTCCGTTGAAGCTGTTGCTACGTTATTAGCAGATTCTAATCCTTATATTCGTGCACGTGCAGTATGGTTACTTGCTCAACTAGGGGCTCAAGGTGTTGCTCGTGTTGAGGCTTTACTTACAAATTCTGATCCCCTGGTCAGAGTAACAGCATACCGTTCACTCAGGCAGGCAGGGTGTGATATTTTTAAGTACGCTGAGTCACTTACTAACGATTCATCCGCTGCAGTGCGGCGTGAAGTTGCATTATCGCTTAGAGATAAAACTTTCGAGCAATCGAAATCTGTTCTACTTAAACTTGCACAAGGTTATGATGGAACTGACCGTGCTTATCTTGAAGCGTGGGGCACTGGGTGTTCCGGTAAAGAAGAGTCTATGGCTGCTCTTCTATACGCGAATTCAACTCAAGCAGATTCTTTAAAATGGAGCACTGCTTACGCTAAACTTATTTGGAGACTTACGCCTAATATAGCTGCAGTAGATTTCGCAAAACGTGCTGCTTCAAGTAGCTTAAGTGTACGTGAACGTTTAGATGCAGTCACAGCGCTCGGATTTATGCCTACTAAAGAGGCATCTGATGCACTTTTGGACTTAGCGCAAAATGGTAAAGACCCTGTTAAGCTAACCGCTTTTTGGTGGCTCTTACATTATAAGAATTCCCGCTGGAATGATTTTGGCGTAGAAAAAGCACTCAAAGCATTAGGCATGTATGATCCAGATACACTTAAATTTGTTTCTATGGTTGTACCTGATGCCCCTAAGACTCAGCTCTCAGTACCAGCGATTGCAAAGCTTAGTGGAGACGTAAAACACGGTCGTAATGTTGCTCAAGCTTGTATGGCATGCCATATGATTAGCGGTGAAGGTACGGATTATGCGCCTGACTTAACAGGTTTTGCTAAACGGCAAACTAAAGAGGTAGTTATTGAGTCCATTGTTTATCCATCTCAGGATATATCTCAAGGCTATGACGGCACTGAACTCAAACTGACGGATGGCACGGTCATCGATGGCCTACAGCTCACAACAGGTGATCCTATCATTATTAAGTCTATGACTGGACTTACTCAGTTAATCCCTGCCAATAAGGTAAAGCTTAAGCGTGGACTAGGCAGCAAGTCCTTGATGCTCAGTGCAGATCAGTTAGGGCTTTCCGCCCAAGACTTAGCTGACGTAGTGGCTTACCTTCAGACCCAGGGCTAAGCGTTAAAAAAGCTTAGTTTTGGGACATTTCAGGCGTGTGTAGATGGTAACTTTTAGTAAGGGTAGGCGTCTTGTTTTTACCCCTAATTATGAGGAATCGTCTATTTGTTTACCTAGCACTCGTGGCATTAGTTAATTTGGTTAAGGCCGATCAGGCCTTAACTGCATCGGGTGTACCAATTCATCCAGAAGGATGGGTGCCTCCCATCTTAAGTCCCGAAGATGAATTAAAGACATTTCAATTGCCTCCTGGCTATCACATGGAGCTCGTTTTAAGTGAGCCCGCGATCAAGGAGCCAGTGTGGGCTTCATTCGATGCAAATGGACGCATGTACGTCGTTGAACTGCGTAGCTACATGCAGGATGTAGATGGAAATAATGAATTTGCTCCGATTAGTCGCGTCTCAAGACATGAAAGTACAAAAAATGATGGGGTTTATGATAAACATACAGTCTTTGTTGATCATATGGTGCTGCCTCGTACGGTTCTGCCCTTAGATAAAGGCAGTGTATTAATTGGTCGCACCAATACCAATGACCTAACGCTTTATAAAGATTCCAAAGATCAAGGAGTCGCTGATTCAAATGAATTGTACTACCGCGGCGGACCTTACACAGGAAATCTTGAACATCAACCTAGCGGCCTTATATGGTCACTCGATAATTGGATATATACGACATATAATTCATACAGGCTACGCTGGAGACCTGATGCCGCTATGCTTAGAGAGCCAACTGCTAATAACGGTGGTCAGTGGGGACTTACTCAAGATGATTTAGGTAAACTTTGGTTTTCGACAGCGGGCGGTGAAAAGATGTTTCTACATTTCCAAACGCACATTCTCTATGGTGCAATTGATAGTCCTCAACAATGGGATTCTGGCTATCCTGTAGTTTGGCCTCTAGTTGGATTAGCAGATGTTCAAGGTGGCAAAGATCGTTTTCGTACAGACGATAAAACGCTTAATCACGCTACAGCTGTCGCTGGTCAAGAGGTCTATCGTGGTGATAAACTACCATCTGAATTAAGAGGAAATATTTTTATTGGAGAGCCTGTTGGTAGATTAGTTCGCCGCTCTACAGTCGAAGTTAAGGATGGTATTACAATTGTAAGTAATCCCTATCAAAAAGAGCACAGCGAATTTTTACGTTCAACAGACCCTTATTTTAGACCAATTCAAGTTACAAATGCGCCTGATGGCTGTATGTACATTGTGGATATGTACCGTGGTATTATCCAAGAGGGCAATTGGGTAAAAACTGATTCATATTTAAGGACTGTGGTTCTACATCATGGTTTGGATAAGAATGTAGGGCATGGTCGTATCTGGCGTGTAGTTTACGATGGTATGAAGCCATCTAAAGCGCTGCACATGTATGATATGAACACGTCTGAATTAGTAGACCAACTCTCTCATCCTAATGGTTGGATTCGCGACACAGCGCAAAAGCTATTGGTGATACGTCAGGATAAGTCAGTGGGGCCTCGCCTACACGAAATGGCTGTAGGAGGTGGTAATTTTTATGGTCGTTTGCATGCTATATGGACTTTGGAAGGCTTGCGCCTAGCTGATGCTTCTTTGGTTACTACACTGCTTACTGACTCAGATGCGAAAATTCGTGCCACGGCTATTCGTGTTGGTGAAAGTATATCCACAGATGGAGATGCGACTTTAAAGCCACGTATTTTAGCATTATTCAATGATCCTGATCCTACGGTTGCTTTACAGGCTATGATGAGTGCGCGTCAACTAAAGTGGTCTGAATGGATGCCACTTGCTAAGCCGATTATTGCCTCAAGTAAATCAGTAGGCATTCAAGAAATTGGTAAAGAACTGCTTAAACCTTCGGACCGTTTTGATATTAAGAAGCACACCCCTCAAGAGTTGGCGCAGTTAAGACAAGGACAGGCAATTTATGACGGTTTATGTTTTGCGTGCCACGGTTCTGACGGAAGAGGTGTAGCGATCGGAGATAAAGGAGACATGACGCTAGCTCCACCACTAGTAGGCTCACGAATCGTCTTAGGGCCTCCTGAGCAAATGACACAAGTACTGCTGCATGGATTAAGTGGATCAGATGGAAATAAGAACTATCCTGGGCAAATGATTGCTATGGCTGAAAATAGCGATGAGTGGATAGCTGCAGTGGTATCGTTTGTACGTTCCAGTTTTATTTCTGGTCCAATACCTACAGATGGGTCGTTTGGTTATCATAACTTACCAAAGAAAAATACTCCTCCTGGAGATATTGTGAGTGCCGAAGAAATAAAACAATGGCGTTCACATTATGCTTCTAAGAAAGAAACTTGGAGCCGCGATGAGCTCAGTAAAGCAATACTTCCAGAAAGACTTGCTGGTTCTGAACAGTGGCGTGCAAGTGCCGGTAATCAAAAAGATGCTATTAAAGAAACATTTAAATTTGATGCTAATGGTAACATTAAATTTAATTCGGGATCACCGCAGGCTTCAGGCTATTGGTTCCAAGTTGAATTACCTAAGGCAGCAACAGTAGGTGGCCTTCGTTTAGATGCTGGAGAAAATGCAGGATCGTTCCCTCGTGCATATCGCATTGAAACATCCCTAGATGGAAAGAAGTGGAATGAGCCTGTGCATGCTTCACGAGGTAATGGAATACTTACATGGGCACACTTTGATTTAACAAAGGTTAAGTTTATCCGTATTACACTAACTGGTGCTGGTAGCGACGGGTGGTCTTGGGCTATTGCACATTTGGATATTTTTACGGCTAGTACTAGCCAAGATGCGGTAAAAATCAGTAAAGTAAGTGCTCCTGGTTATTCTGGTTCTGAATACACAAAAAACTAAGGTTGTATCAATCTGATGGCTTGGAGTAGTCCTCTAAGCCTGTTTAGCTTGTATCATGGCCTCAGCTCTCGTCGTTAGTCATTTAAAGAAAGATTACGGCAGTGTGCATGCCGTAAAAGACCTCTCTTTTGATGTTTTAGAGGGCGAGATCTTTGGGCTTATAGGGCCAAACGGGGCTGGTAAAACAACTACCCTTGAATGTGTACTTGGTCTTAATACTTTGGATTCAGGATCAATCTATGTATGCGGCTTCGATTTATTACAAAAGCCTGATGCAGGGAAAGAATTGATCGGTGCGCAGCTCCAGAATTCACAATTGCCAGATACGATGACGCCCAGGCAGGCGCTTAAGTTGTGTGGCGCGTTCTATAAGACAAGAGGTGATGTTAATCAGCTCATCGAACGCTTTCAGCTGAATGAAAAAGCAGATACTAATTTTGCATCTCTATCAGGTGGACAAAAACAGCGCCTATCTCTTGCTCTCGCATTTGTTAATAATCCCAAGCTTGTCATTTTAGATGAGCCTACTGTGGGCCTAGATCCTAAGGCGCGTAAAGAATTGCACGAACTTATTGCTGAGCAAAGAAAACGTGGAGTGACTATTATTTTCACAACACATTATCTCGAAGAGGCTCGCTCTCTGTGTGACCGTATCGCGTTGATCGCTAGAGGCTCAATTATTGCAATTGATACGCCCGAAGCTCTCATCGCTAAAAGTAAGGTCATGGTGAAGATTAAGTTGCGCACTTCTGCACCTGTTCTGGGTGAAAGGCTAAGTGAATTAAATCACGTCCTATCTATCGTTAGAAACGATGACTTAAACTGCATTATAGAAACATTAAGTGTTAATAAAACAATCACAGCACTGACTAGCTATTTAGATACGCAGGGAATAGAGCTTGTTGATTTGCAGATTATTAGACCGACACTCGACGATGTTTTTAAAACACTCGTTAATGCGGAAGGATCTGAGGACTAAGCATATGGTAAAAGCATTTTTTTATCATCTCCAGTTAAGTCTGAAACTTAATTTTAAAAGCAAGCAGCCGCTTATTTATGGATATCTAGTACCGATATTCTTTCTGATTGCTTTTGGCGCTGTATTTAGGAATGGAAACCCACCCCTGATTCACCAAATGAGTCAGCTTATTACGATTAGTGCATTAGGTGGTGCTTGCTTCGGAATGCCCACAGCACTGGTCTCAGAAAGAGAGCGGGGGTGGTGGAGGCGCTACAGATTATTTCCGCGCGGTCTTTTGCCACTTCTAGCAAGTACTCTTGTAGCCCGTTTTATTCTTATTGCTTCGGCTGCTGGTCTTCAGGTGGTGCTTGCACACATATTCTACGGGACCCCTTTCCCAATTCATCCTATTCACTTTGTAGTAGCTTATTGTGCAGTTGCATTCGCGTTTCTAACAATGGGCTTAGTGATTGCTGCAGTCGCAAAAGATGTGCCAGCAGTTCAAGCGTTAGGTCAGTGTATTTTTATGCCACTGATTATGATTGGTGGAGTGGGTGTTCCTCTTCTTGTATTGCCTACATGGGCACAAAAAGTAGCAACATTTCTGCCAGGAAAGTATGCATGTGAAGCACTTCAATCTGGTTTTACATCAGATGGGCATGGTGCTGTATTTCGGCTTAATATTCTCGTTCTATTTGTGATGGGAGTATGCGCAGCAATAGTAGGGACAAAGTTATTTAGATGGGGGCAAAGCGATAGGAGAACTATAAATACCAGACTATGGGTTATAGTTACGCTACTTCCTTGGATTACTGTTGGTATTTTCGCACTTAAAACAGATCGTTGGCACCCGCTAGCTGAAACGCCCGTAGATGAAGCTATGGCAATTACTGAAGCTCAAATGAGCCAGATTTCCTATGATAATCTTCCGCCTGATGACGGCACTGTGACGCCTGTTGCCGCACCAAATGCAGATTTGCCACAGGAAGCGAGTGCTCGCTTAGACCTGATTAGATCTAAGCTAGATGAGTGGACTCCAGGGCATACAAAGAATGCTGCGCAAGCAATTCGCTATTTACTGTGCGTTGCTGCAGTTGCAGACGTGAATGAAGATCAAATTGAGGGAAATATTGCACAGGTTGTTTTTGAGCATATCCAAGATTCATTTACCCCAGCAGAAGTTGAACATGGTCTTGCTTGGGTTGCGCTTTATCCCGCATCAGGTGTTGTTGTAACGTCTGTCCCTGAATTAAAAATTCAGGGAGACTTTTATGAACAAACAATTCGTGTAAGAACGCAGATTTATGCGGTTAAATTCATAGGCCGCGTTCGACATAGACTGGCCAACTGACCTTCAAACAGTACAAGTTTCAACAGCTTGGCGCAGCGAACTAAAGGGTTCTTTTGCAGGTATAAATTCTTGTCCTACGTAGCCTTTGTAACCTGTAGCTTTAATGGCACGCATAATAGCCGGATAGTTTAACTCTTGAGTAGCATCTATCTCGTGCCGACCCGGAACACCACCAGTATGGTAATGGCCAATATAATCATGGTATGTGTTAATCGTATGGATTACGTCACCTTCCATGATTTGCATATGATAAATATCATACAAAAGCTTAAAGCGCTCTGAGCCAACGCGCTTAACAAGTTCTACACCCCAAGCAGTGTGGTCACACATGTAATCTTTGTGATTAACCTTACTATTTAAGAGTTCCATGCAGACCGTCACTTTTTGCTTTTCTGCTTCAGCCATGATTTGTTTTACACCTATAGCACAGTTTTCTAGTCCTTGTTCATCACCCATTCCTTTTCTGTTACCGGAGAAACAGATAACGTTTGGAATTCCTGCTTCTGCGCATGCTTTGATACGTTCAATCATCCCAGTTACATACTTAGTATGATTTTCGATTCTGTTAAAACCGTCCGGGATTTTTGTTGTACCGTTTGCCATAGCACAGGCAAGACCGTGCTTTTGAATAATTGGCCATTCTGCTGGATCGAGTAATTCGATCGATGATAAGCCTGCCGCTTTTGCTCCAACACTAAGATCTTCAAGGCTGATCTTAGAGTAGCACCAGCGGCATACTGAGTGCTTGAAAGATTGGTTTTCTTCAGCCTGTGCAAAAGGAGCTACTGCTCCAAGAGCTGCTGCTCCAGTTAATAGGCGTATTGCATCACGGCGTGTCAAAGTCATGGAGTATAATTGTTTTTAAGCTAGGGGTGGCTAAACAATATCAATAAAATAATGAGAAGTAGGTAGAGAGCCAACTTTAAAAGAGTCTATTGTAATATAATCCTATCTTGAGTCCTTGCGAAAGCCTTGTTAAGTTAAGTTTCCTGAAAGAGTTGAATTGTCTAACTGTGAATAAACAAGACCCTCATTTTAGTTGGCAGAATCCAGCAAGCTGGAAGTTGCGTTTCGTTTATTTTTGTAAGGAGGATCCGCGAATTATCGTACCTAAGCGTTTTGGTTTTGGGTATACGCTTAATTTTGCAAGGCCTTTCGCAGTGCCTGCATTAATTGTGATGATTTTGCCCATTCTATTGTTACGTACTTTTCTATTTCAGCAGGTGAGGTCTGCGGCTTATCTTGTGTGTGTTATTTCTTATGTAGTTGGGCTGTTTTTTCTGTGTCGTTATATGGCTTCAGATAAACGCATCGGTAAATAATTATATCTATTTTTATTAATTTATGTCTCACAAATTAAAATTTTATCAAGGCGTGTTTTTGACTACTCTGTCAGCAGCAATCTGCTCATTCGTTATGGCTAATCCAACTAATATGACCGCCTCTGCAGATTCATTTCAGTGGTTAGAGGATGCTAACGCATCTAAGGCATTAGATTGGGTTAAGTTGCAGAATGGGCGTTCACTTGGTGTACTACAAAATGATCCTCGTTATGCTGGTCTTTATAAAGATGCACTTGCGGTAGTAACGGCAAATGACCGAGTTCCAGTACCAGGTTTTTTAAAAGACGAGATAGTAACTAATTTTTGGCAAGACAGCGTCCATGTTAGGGGTTTGCTTAGAATGACGTCTTTAGCTAATTATAAAACTAATTCACCTGTCTGGGAAAATGTACTCGATATCGACGCTTTATCAAAAGTAGAAAAAGCTAATTGGGTATATAAAGGTATTCAGCTACTTTGGCCTGATCAGCGTCTTGGTCTTGTTAACTTATCTAACGGAGGTAAGGACGCGGTTGAAATACGAGAATTCAATTTAAATACCTGCTCGTTTGTATCGAAAGGATTTCACTTACCTGAAGGCAAGCAAGACGTGACATGGATCGATGTTGATACGCTTGCAGTTAGTCGTGAATGGGAGCCTGGTACACTCACGGAGTCTGGCTATCCGTTTATTGTTAAAATCCTCAAAAGGGGACAAGCTCTAGCAGATGCTAAGGAAATATTCAGAGGTAATGTTAAAGACGTATCTGATGCGCCTTATGTACTACGTGATAATCAGACTAGCAAAGTGTATCCTATTATTCACCGGGCTGTTAACTTTTTTGAAAGTGAGTCTTATTTACTTACAGACTCTGGTGCGCAAAGGTTAAATTTACCAAAGAAAGTAAGTTTACACGGTGTTTTAAGTGGTCAGTTACTTATTACACTTTTACAAGACTGGAAACCATCAGAGGATGGTCTTACTTACAGACAAGGTTCTTTAGTTTCAGTTGATTTTGCCTCCTTCATCAAAGATCCAGCCCATGCATTGACTCCTTTATATGTTCCGGGACCACGTGAAACGATCAGCTCTGTTGGTTTATCGCAAAGTACAGTTGTGGTTACTATCTATAATAATGTTAAAGCAAGTGTCATAGTATTTTCGGCAGATAAAGACGGCAAATGGATAAAGAAAGATTTAAAACTGGCTGAGAATTCGAGCATTGATCTTGTGAGTGCGAGTGATGACTCAAATAGGGCACTTTTTTCAGTAACTAATTATTTAACTCCATCAACACTATGGCTTGCAGATTTGATTTCAGTTCAGGCCGAAGTCATTAAGACGGCTCCCTCTCGTTTTGATGCATCAAATCTAGTGGTTGAGCAGTTTGAGGCTGCATCCTCAGACGGAGTTAAAATACCATACTTTATTGTTCGTCCTAGAGAACTCGTGTACGATGGTAATAATCCCGCACTACTATACGCGTATGGTGGATTTCAGGTTTCTATGACCCCTCAATACTCTGGTACACTTGGCAAATTGTGGCTCGAGAAAGGTGGTGTTTATGTACTAGCCAATATTCGAGGTGGTGGTGAATTTGGACCAGCATGGCATGAAGCAGGATTAAAAACACACAGGCAGATTATATATGATGATTTTGTTGCTGTTGCGCATGATTTAATTAGCCGCAAAATTACAAGTCCACGAAGACTCGGAATCGAGGGTGGATCTAACGGAGGATTGCTGATGGGAGTTCAATTTACTCAGCATCCTGAACTTTGGAATGCAGTCGTTATCCAGGTTCCTTTGCTAGATATGCTACGCTTTGATCAGATTGGAGCAGGCGCCTCATGGGTGGCTGAATACGGTAGCCCAAAAATACCAACAGAAGCTAAATTCTTACGTGGCATATCTCCCTACCATAATCTTGATGCATCTAAGCATTATCCAGAACCTTTCTTTGTGACATCGACTAAGGATGACCGTGTTAGCCCAGCGCACGCACGTAAAATGGCTGCCAAAATGGAATCAATGGGTTTGCCGTTCTACTATTATGAAAATACAGATGGAGGTCACGCTGCGGCTGCTAATCTTCAGGAGTCTGCTAAACGCGTATCATTAGAAATGACATATCTGACTCGGAAACTTTTTGATTAATAATTTTAATTTAACGCATTAATTATGGCACAGTTCTTACGCTCTGTAGCATGGCTAACATGCCTGACTGTTTTATCATCTGCTTTAAAAGCAGATAATCGCATCCAATATGATGTGAGGCAATATGGGGCAGTTGGAGATGGGAAAACAATTGATACAGATGCGATAAATCGTGCTATCCAAGCTGCTTCTCACGCTGGAGGAGGAATGGTTGTTTTCAATGCAGGAACATATGCAAGTTACTCAATTCATTTAGAAAGTAATATTACTCTATATTTAGGAGCGGGCGTTACGTTACTTGCTGCTGAACCAAGTTTGGATGGGAAACAAGGCTATGATAACCCGGAGCTTAATACATTTAACCCGTACCAAGATTTTGGTCATAGCCACTGGCATAATAGTCTTATTTGGGGCGAAAATTTACAGAATGTTTCTATTATAGGACCTGGTAAAATATATGGTTATGGTCTGTCTCGTGGACTTAGCCATGCCGTACGTGATTTAACTCCTGAAGAGCATGAAAAATACTGGACCTTAGTACTTAAGAAATTCGATAAAGATAACAAAGGGTATCTTAACCATTATGAACGTGGAATCCTAATGAATGAAATTAGGCAAAAGACCGATCCTGAATTACTTTCTCATGTACTCCCTCAAGCCATGTATGCCCCAAAGCCACGTTCATTTATTCCTGGGGCTTTCGGTTATCCTTCCGTCAATGACACTCAAGCTAATGGAGTAGGTAATAAAGCCATCGCCCTTAAAAATTGCCGTAATGTTACGCTAAAAGATTTTACGATCTATCATGGAGGTCATTTTGCCATACTCGCTATGGCCACGGATAATATGACTATCGATAATCTCACGATTGATACAAATCGTGACGGAATGGATATCGACTGTTGTGTTAATGTTCGTGTTTCAAACTGCAGCGTAAATTCACCTTGGGATGACGGTATATGCCTTAAGAGTTCATTTGCTTTAGGATACAAGAGAGCATGTGAAAATATTACTATTACAAATTGTAATGTGAGTGGTTACTTAGAGGGAACGTTACTGGATGGCACGCGACAGAAGCGGTATTTAGGTTCAGAAGAAACGGGTGCAACCGGACGCATCAAATTTGGCACTGAATCTAATGGTGGATATAAAAACATTACTGTTTCAAATTGTACCTTTGATTACTGTCGTGGTCTCGCTCTGGAAATAGTCGATGGCGGAACGATGGAAGATGTGACTGTTTCTAATCTCTCGATGCGGGATATACAAAATTCTGCAATCTACATTCGCCTAGGTGAGCGTAACCGTGAGCCACACACAGCTAACGGTGTAGTGAGGCGTATTAATATTTCAAACATTGTGGGATATAACATAGATCCTAGATTTGGATCTATCATCGAGGGGTCTCCAGATTGCTATATTAAAGATGTCTCCCTGAGTAATATCCGCTTAGCGTTTAGGGGAGGTGGTACAAGTGAGGAGGCAGCAGTTATTCCGCATGAGAATCTCAAAACATATCCAGAACCCGAGTTTCATGGAGTTATGCCTGCGTATGGCTGTTTTGTCCGCTACGTTAAAAATATCGAGATGCATGATATCTTTTTTAGCTATATAAAAACAGATTTAAGACCTGCTATTTCTCTTCAGTCGGTAACAGGAGCAGAATTTCGTCACATTAAAGCTCAGCATGCTATGAGTCAGCCAATCTTTGCCTTACATAGTGTAACTAGTTTTATAGCTAAGGACGTTAATGACCTAGCTGATATCTCCAAGGACGAAGCTAAAGACGAGACTTACTAACGCTTAGCTTGAGCTCGCATTAAGCTATTTTGAGTTTTCGATTATAAATCACCGAATCTATAGAATAGATAATAAGTGCAACCCATATGAGCGAAAAAGCGGCAAATTTTTGTGATGTAAAACTCTCCTGATATAAAAAGACACCTAAGAGTAAATTGCTAGTAGGTGTTATATATTGCAGAAGACCTAGCGTGGATAGTTTGAGACGCTTAGCGGCGCTAGCGAAGAGTAGTAGCGGTATAGAAGTTACAATTCCAGTACTAAGGATAAGCAGGTGTGTGCCTACTGCTGAATGGCCTAGTGCGCCTAGACCTTGGTGGTTACGCCACAAAAGAAATGCAACTGCGAGTGGTGCTAGTAATGACGTCTCTACAACAAGTCCTGGAAGAGGGCTTAGTACAGATTTCTTCCTCAGTAAACCGTAGCAGCCCCAGGTGCTTGCAAGGCCAAGTGCTATCCATGGTAGATGACCATACTCAAAAACCAAAATAAGAACACCAAGGGCAGCTATACCTATCGCAAACCATTGGTTTACTCTTAAATGCTCTTTCAAAAGAAAGCATCCCAGGCACGCATTTAATAAAGGAACGATAAAGTAGCCTAAACTTGATTCTACAATATGACCTGAATTCACAGCCCAAACATAGATTAACCAGTTTGAGCAGAGCATAAGCCCAGTAAGTAAATTTATAAGAATTGTATGCAGGTTTAGAAACGCAGATTTTACTTCTTTGAAGCCTTGTGTAATCGCAACCAATGGAGTGACGATAAAAAAGGACCATACTATGCGATGGGCAATAAGCTCAGTTGCATCGACTGAGTGTAGGTTTTTCCAAAAAAGTGGAAACAAACCCCAGATGATGTATGCTCCTAAGGCAGTTATTACACCGAGTGTTGGCGAAGTCTTTGAGTTATGCGTCACGGTGTCTTATATGGCTTTAGAATGCCAGTATGGTCAATCTAATGACCTTATGCGGTAGACTTGTCTAATACCAAGGAAGGGTTTAGACTTAGTCTATGGAAAATCAGCCTGCAGTTTTCGATCCTCGTGCTGGTAATCATAGTATTGAGCTTAAACTTAAGGATGTTACTCAGCTCTTCAATTCTTTGGATCCATCTCCATTCGACAGCAAAGATCTAGATCATGATGCTGAAGAGTTTATTATCAGCTGGGCACGTGAGCTTGATTCCAAAGGGCCTTTGCACCTTAGGCTTCATATTGAAAACGCAATCACTGCACCATGGACTCCATTAACAGTGCAGGAATCTGTAAGGCACTACTTTGCATACAGAGCTTCTATGAATCGCTTGGAGTTGCGTCAGTTATTTAAGTCAGGACGCATCACGCTTATGATAGCGATTAGCTTTCTAGCGATCTGTTTATTTTTAACTCGGTTACTTGAAACACAGACGCTTAATACACATATCTCTAAACTTGTAAGTGAGAGTCTTACAATCATAGGGTGGGTGGCTATGTGGCGACCCATGCAAATCTATCTTTACGACTGGTGGCCGATTCAGCGGCGTGGAGTGCTGCTTAATCGGCTGAGTCATATCAAAGTCGATATAAAGTCGACCGCTTAAAGTTTAGACAACGTTTACCCACGTATTTGCTTGAGAAGCTGTATATATAGCTTCCATTGCTGAAACACGTGCTGCAGCTTCATGCGGTTGTACGAGAGGCTGATCTTTTGATCCTCTTACTGCTGCAATGAATTGGTTAATAGGAGATTCAGGCGTTTTAGGAAATTGAAGGATTGGCTTCTTTCCATCAAAACCTTGTTTCTTATTTTTATAATAAAGATTTCCGTTGAATATAACAGCATGTGCTTCAGTTCCGCTGACTAAAAAACCAACGGGATCATCCACATCCACCCAGCCTGCGGCTAGTGTACCAATGACACCGCTTTTGAATTTAATGAGTGCTTCACCTGTTTCGTCGCAGTCACCGTAGTTGTGTACAACGGGCTTGATGACGGCACTTACCGAATCAATTTCACCTAGTATCCACATTAATATATCTAGCTTATGCGTACCAAGGTCTCCAAAAGCGCCAACTCCGGCAATCGAAGGATCCGCCATCCAGCGATATTCTTTATCAAACCAGTGGCCAAGTGATCCACTATGACAATTAGATGCACGTGCTCGTGTTATTGTGCCAAAGTTACCTTTTGCCACTTCGTTTTTTATAAAGATGTGCTTAGGGTCAACGCGGTTAAAGTAGCCTGTCGTGAAATGTACTCCCGCTTTATCAATAGCAGCAGCCATTTCTAGACTTTCTCTGGTATTAATACCTAAAGGTTTTTCTACAAACATGTGCTTACCTGCTTGAGCACCCTGGAGTACTAAATCGTGATGTAGATTTGTTTCAGAAAGAATGACTACCGCGGTAATCTGTGGATCTGACCAAATAGCGTCTGCAGACTCTACTGCGGTAGCGCCTAGCATAGTTGCGTATTTCTTGGTGCGATCTTTGTCGTGATCATATACCGCCTTTACGATTACATCAGAATGATTCTTTAAGTTTTTTGTGTAACTAGGGGTATGTATATGGGCTAGGCCTACGAAGCCTACAACGACTTTACCTGCAGTTTCTGCCCTAAGGAGATTAGGTAATGAAGCGGCCAATAAAGCGGCGCTTGAAGTAGCAATAAACTGTTTACGATTTAGGGTGGTATCGAGGTTCATGATTTGAATAAGTTAAATAATAGGATGTTAAATTTTAGTGGGCTTCACCTTTGTAGCTTTTTTCTCCTGCTGTTACTGCAAAAGGTAAACGATTTTCTTTTGGTGGCAATGGGCATGTCGCATAGGGACTAAATGCGCATGGAGGGTTTTCGGCTCGATTAAAATCAAGAACTACAATGCCATTCTTAGGCCATTCACTGTATAGAAACCGTGAAGCACCGTAAGTTTCTGTGCCACTTGTTTTATCACGGATAATAAAGAAAAGCGGTTCGTCTTTACCTTCATCAATTGGTGTTAGCTCGTAAGTTTTTCCTGCATAATCAAAGACTGCTTTACCCGGAACTGGCTCAGGTGAGGTTTGGCCTAATACGTTAGTGATATTAAGTGTGCGTGTAGGAGTATAGGTAACCCACTTAGCTTCGATTTTCCATTTTGGATCTACAGGAAAATAGTCAAGCCCTGCGAAATCGCGTCTTCTTATGGACTTAGTATCTTTTACGCGTAGTCCTATTTTATCTCCTCGAACAATCACAAAAAAGCTGACTGTCCCGCATTGAATAATCTCAGGCTTCTCTTCTTTAAGGCGAAGGGCGACTGAGCCAGTAATTATTTTACCCGATAAGCTAACAGTAGCTGATGCTGCAGGTACAAATGTAAGTACCTGATTTTTTTCCCATGTAATAATGCCAAAGTGAGCAGGCCCAGCACTTAACTGAATTGAATTATCTGAAGCTGCTCCAATTGTATTTTGCCCTAGCGTAAGCCAGTGTAGGCCTATTAGTGATAGCCAACCATCTGGAGCAGATAATCGTTCTGCTCTTTGTTGGCGCCAAAGCGATTCGGTATTTTCGTAGTTTTGTGCACGTAGGTTTACTGCACTAATAAGCACGAGAGCTAGACATAAAAAGACCCGATTCCTTGAAAATAGACTCATGGTAATCGGGTCTTTGAAAACTAAGTTTAAAAGTTTAAATTTTATCGACTACGATATTTTTAAACTCAATGACGTTGGTGTGATATTGAAGACCAATACGGCCTTTAAGTTCCATATCTTTGTAAGCCTTGTTGAATTTATTCTTTGTTCCATCAGGATTTTTATGGGCTGAGGTCCATTTGTTTAAATTCATATTCACTACTTCTTGCCCATCGAGGGAAACTTTAATTGTTTTGCCCTTAGCGATGATCAGGTAGTGATGCCATGTACCAGGGGTAATTTCAATTTGTTGGGTTGGTGCGACACAGTCATAGATAGCTCCAACGATGTGTTTATCATTAGCTTCATCACCTTGAAGAATTTGCACTTCGATTGTGTTGTGTAGCCATTTGACGATATCGGAACTTCTTAAGTAAACACCGCTATTTGTCTTTTCATGGCAGCGGAAGTCTAAATTTAAGACAAAATCACCATAGGTTTCTTTTGTCCAAATATCACTACCGTTTTTATCAACAGAAGTAAGTACACCATCAACCCAAGACCAGGTGCCTGGCTTATAGATTGCATTGGATAAATCTTCAGAGAAAACAGGTTGTGGAGCTGCCCACTTTGTTGCATTTGCGCCGTGACCTGGTCCGATATCTTGATGTACATCGGCCGTAAATTGTCCTTTAGGAGCAGACGATGAAGTCTCTTCGCTAAAAGCCACAAGCGATGTGCTTAAGAGTAGAGTTGTAGTAAAGAATGAGGAAAGTTTCATGGTTTTGATAATTAATTTTCTTAGGATTCTTTAGTACAAGCGGTAGTTTTTATCTAAGAAGCGATTTGCTTCAGGGACGTTCGTGACAAGCCCTTGTGCTGGATCCCACTCAATTGGTTTTCCTGTACGAATGGCTACATTGCCTAAAAGTACGAGTTCTGAGAGATCTCCTGAGTGATCTACAATATTTGAGCAAGGAGGTGTACCCCCTTTGCAGCCATTCACCCAATCCATATGTGAATTACCCTTTGGAATACGAGGAAGTGTTTTCTTAGGGCGTTTGAAGGCTGTCATCGCTGATTCTGGAATTAAGCGTACGGTTTCACAGTAATCGCCTGGTGACATGATTACTCCTTTATCGCCACGGTAGTACGTTCCACCTTTAGGTAATTTACCACCCGCTCCTAGTTCAGATGGAATAGGAGGTAATTTGCCGCCGTCGTACCAGTAGTACTTGATAGGAGGTAAATTGCCGCGCTGCGGAAATTCGTAAACAATCTTAGACCAGCTAGGAGCAACTAAGTCTGTGCCACCTGCGGATTCTGCAGTGATTCTGCATGGTCCTCTTAAATTAAGAGCCCAGAAAGGAGCGTCCATTTGATGGCAGGCCATATCGCCTAAAGCACCACAGCCGTAATTCCAGTAACCTCTCCAGTTAAAGGGAGCAATTTTTGAGCTGTAGCCGCGCTCTGGAGCAACTGCTAGCCATAGGTTCCAGTCGATTGTGTCTGGCGCTGGTTCTTCTGGTGCTGGCGGCATGCCTTGCGGCCATATCGGACGATTAGACCAGCTATGGATTTCGCGAACTTCACCAATTGCACCTGCTTCAATCCATTCTCTTAAAAGGCGCGTGCCTTCATTACAGTGTCCTTGGTTACCCATTTGGCTAACAACCTTTGCTTTAATGACAGCAGCTTTAAGTGCTCTGACTTCATTGATCGTATGGCAGAGAGGTTTTTGAACGTAAATATGTTTACCCATTTCAACTGCCATTAAAGCAGCAGGAAAGTGGGTGTGGTCTGGGGTAGTAACAATGACCGCGTCAATCTCATCACGTAATTCATTGAGCATTTGGCGGTAATCCTTGTAGCGCTTGGCATTAGGGAAACGACCAAAACTTTCAATCGCGTTAGCGAAATCAACATCACATATAGCAACAATTTCTTCGCTTTGGCAGGCGAGGATATCGCTCGTTGCTTTACCGCCACCACCTACGCACGCGATACGCAGTTTTTTTGTAGGTGAGACTAGGTTTGTGTAGCGCTCGGATTCCGCCGCTTTAAGCGGTGGGCATGTTGCCGCAAGGGCTGCTAGAGAGCTGGTTTGGACGAATTGGCGACGACTAAGTAATGACATAGGGTATAGGGAAGATAAGACGCTGACGGGGTGTGCTGGTTACCAATTAGAGGTTGTAACAAGCTTTCTAAGACATGCTTATCCGAGACCACCTTAGGCCTTCCTTCAAGCGTATATCACGAACAATTTCAGCCTATCGGAATGCCTTTTAGAGCAGTCAATTCACCTTAAGTTTGTGGCTTAAGTGGAGATAAAATGGTGATGAATTTCGCTTCTTTACCCTGAATTTCAATGTAGAAACCTTCTCTTTTTTTAGGTGGAACGTCAGGAGTCGTGGCATGCCAAATTTTAAAAGGCCCTTTTACTTGAAAGGTGAGTTTTATCTGGGTTTGGCCAAAGGTGGTATTGAAACTAATCTCATCCGTGCAGTCTGCGGTAGTTACATTTTTCCAGTACTTAAAGGAAATGGGGCGGTTATCTTTAAGTGTATCAGTTGCTTTAAAAATTTCTGGAAGAGCTGCTTTACCTTCAATGTGAAAGGCTAGACCAAGCGCGTGAATTGACCCGTCGCGGCTTTTGATTTGTGCAATATCGACAAGATTATTGCCTTGGATAGCAAGTGTGCGACCCGCTATGGCATCTGGACGATAATTTGGCTGTAGTGCAGTCATATTCCCATGTTCTGCAGAAAACCTAAGGAGTTGGCCCTTCTTAGGTGGAATTTCACCCTTACCATCAATTAGTGGTATATTATGATTTAAGCCTTGGGTGTAGTATTCTTTATAATAAGGAGAACCATAGCCAGTAGTTCCTGGATCATGAGTGATGTCATCATTGCCATAGAATACAGAATAGTTGAGCGCCTCTGCTTGAGAGTGAGAGGCAGTAAGTTGACCGTAATGGAGATAAATTTGCCAAGGGCCTTTGCGAATCATCGCCATATTCGATGCCTGCATGTTTAGACTCTTCACTTCTGGCAGTGTGTAAGGCCTAGGTGAATGTTGAGGAGGATCAATAAGCGTATTCCAGTTGTACTGTTTTTGCGCTGTTTCTAAACCTAGGGTTGTGGGAAATACCCGGTAAGTAGAGGCAAGAAATGTATCGTGAGGCGCTGTTTCTATGCCTGTTCCATCAGCTGGGTTGGGGACGGTTCCATTTGGAAAACGTAAATAAATCGGCGATAGCATGAGGTTTTCGCTCTTCACTAGTTCTGAAGCAAGTTCAGATGAGCGCTTATATAAGCCTGCGATTTCATAAAGATCATTGAGCGCTTCAACAACGTACTCATTATAATGGAAGGACTGCTCGTACCATAAAAAGTCGTCAGTAATGCCTCGGGCAATTTGCTCTCGTAATCCGTATTGGCCATCTATGACTTGATGCCAAAGTGCTTCGTTATGATAAACCAGTGCAAATGCTGCTACACTTGTGCGGTGCCAAGTTGCGATATTATGAATTTGGTGGAATCCGTCGTTAAGGATATCAGCTTCAGGTTTGAAGAAGTGATCCCACCAGAATTGTTTACGCGTAAGACTAATTGCATCTTCAATTAATCGTACTGTATTGATGTAAAGAAAACCGCTCGTGGCTACGTCTAAAGATTGCCAGTAAAGGCGTGCGCCTTGATCTTTTCTTTGAGGTGTCCATTCCATGTAATGTTCCGCATAGAAATCGAGTTGGCTTGCAGACCATTCCGCATACTTCTTTTCTCCCGTAAGATGATACAGGCGAGCTGAGCGAAGCATCATTTCGGCATGTTGGATTCTAAATTCATAGACCCAAGCAGCCATTAATTTCGGAGTAATTTCAACGTGCGGATCTGAAGGGCTATGGAAAAAAGAAACTTCTTCTCCAGGGATCTCAGGTGTCCACGTAAGATATGCGGCATCCTTTGGGCTTACGAAATCATGGTGCCAGCCACATATCCAAGAAACGCGGTCACTGCGTTTTGCAATCCATGCATCTACCGCAGCTTTTTCTTTAGTTAGCCAGTTTTGCCAGCTTGGGTTTGTTGCAACGCGCTGTTTTGCTGCGTCCCAATCTTCTTCAGCGTTACGCCATGGTCTTCCCTCGGCTGAATACACCTTCATTTCAGAGAATGCGTGTTCGGCATCCTGTAGCTTATCAGCAGCCGAGCTATTTTTAAAAAATGCTAAAGCAGCTAGTGCACCTAGAGCGGCTAAACGGGAGTAAAGTTTCATCATGAATCAGATCAAGAGACCTTATAAATAAACTAAATGCAGATAGTCTTGGCAAACTCTTCTGCGGCTTAAGCGTTAACCCACTAGACCAGGCCAAACGCTGGGATTCTCCCAGAATGCATTTTCTCTAGATCCATAGAAACTAGTCAGGACTTTGTCGATGACTCGTTGTGTTCTTAAAGCAGAAATTCCAGTGCTTGGTGCAGAGCCTAAGCCAAGCAGCTCGTTTGTTATCAGCTGGATTAACGGCTGCGCTACGTGAGAAGGGTTAGGGATAGCGATTGGATTAGTACCTTTAGCAGTACTCACATAAATAGGATCATCTGAGCTAAAATTAAAATAAATTTCACCCTGTGTTCCTTTAAGACTTAGTTTATCTTCTTTTATATTAGAGAAAAAATTCCAACATGTTTTCCCTGGGATATTTCCCGCTGTTAGAAAAGTCATCTCCACGTAGTCTTCGACTTGGGAGTGTTTATTTTGGCGGTAAGCGTCTCCCTGTACGTCCTTGAGTGCACCAAAGTAAAAGTCGAGTATATCCAATACGTGAGACCCTACGTCTAGAAGAAGGCCGCCTCCGGAATGCTGAGCGGAAACTCTCCATGCGTGTTTACTTGCATCCGCATTCACAGGTGTCGGACTAGAAAATTTAAAATCAATAGCTACTATTTTACCAATTGCATGCGTATCGATGAGTTCTTTTACCTTTAAAAATCGGGGCATGGCTCTGCGATAATAAGCGACCCATAATTTTTGCTTAGCTGTATCAAACGCTTTAATCATGGCTTCGCACTCGCTTACGTTTCTTGCCATTGGCTTTTCAACGTAGCATGGCTTGTTTGCTAATGCGACTGCCTGGGCAATCTCGTTGTGTGATCCTGGAGGAGTGGCGATATAGACTGCGTCCACATCAGGATCTGAAATTAAATCATTAGTATTCGAATACCATTTAGCAACCTTGTGACGTGTAGCATAATCGCGTGCTAGGTCAGGAGTTCTTCGCATGACTGCAACTAATTCAGACCCGGATGCTTTTTGGAATCCTGGGCCACTTTTGATTTCAGTTACGTCACCGCAACCAATAATTCCCCATCTAATTCTAGCCATAACTGGCAATTTTTTTAGTGATTAGAAGAGGTAGATGCAACTTTAAGAGAAGCTGCATAATTTTCCGCTGCTTTCATGACACGCAGTGAATTACCTCCCCAGAATTTCTTTAGATCCTCTTCTGAGTAACCTGCCTTAAGTAGTGCTGCAGTTATTTTATAGTAGCAAGTTGCATCCTCAAGGCCTTTAACGCCACCACCGCCATCGAGATCAAGGCCGATACCAACATGATCAATGCCAACCACTTCAATCGTATGTAAGACATGCTTCATAAATATATCGAAGGTCGTCATAGGGGCTGGATACTTATGATTAATCTCAGCCATTTTTTGCATCAGGACTGTTCGTTGCTCAGGAGTCATATCCATTCTTCCGCTGAGCTTTGAGTAGATTTGTGCAAGCGCCTTATTGCGTTCAGTAGATTCTGGAAGGGAAGCGAGATAAGTGCTGTAGCTATTGACTTGTATAACGCCACCGTGATTAGCCAGTTCTTTCATCATCTTATCGGTAGCATTGCGTGGGTGATTATAGACAGCACGTGAAGAAGTATGGGTAAGAATGATCGGTGTTTTCGACAGCTCTAACATTTGATGGAATACATCGTCTGATGAATGCGATGCATCGATTACAATACCTAAACGATTACATTCTGTGATTAGTGCTTTACCTTCAGGGCTTAGGCCATGCCATTCGGGCCCTTTAAGATCGCTCGCAGAGTCACCTAAATCATTGTTAGCGAAATGAACAAAACCAATTACACGTACACCTAAATTGTAAAATGTTTTCACTAGCGTTAAGTCCTTACCTAAGGAGTATCCGTTTTCTATACTCATATACACAATGCGTTTACCCGTTGCAGCAATCTTGGAAGCATCAGCTGAGTTAAGCGCTAACGTGCATTGGTCGCTATGGGATGCGACCATCATGCGTATCGCAAGCGCGAGTTGTAAGGCGTAATCTCTTGAGTGAGCAAGCCCTTCGGGTGTGCGAGGTCCTTGAGGAGTATAGATAGCAAAAAAGCCTCCTGTTAATCCACCTT
This sequence comes from uncultured Opitutia bacterium, assembly GCA_903834135.1. GTDB lineage: Bacteria > Verrucomicrobiota > Verrucomicrobiia > Opitutales > Opitutaceae > Palsa-1447. The sequence goes on from CAILHZ010000005.1 coordinate 82,914, forward strand.
CTCTCATTCTTGGAAAGTCTAGTTGCGTGAAGTCATCTCTGTAGTCATGTCTTTGACCGATGTCCCAGCCAGCTCTAAGGAGATTGCCCGGTGCATCTAAGTGGGTATCTAAAGCGATAATATGGGTATGGATTTCATGAGCTTTTGCTGCGTAGTCCTCATCACTTTGTGCGAAAGAGCAGATACTGGATGTAACAAAAAAAACACCTAGAATTAGGGCATTAATAAGGCGCGGTGGATTCATATAGATTATATCTAAAGCTAAGCTAAGTTTGTTGCGAGTCTTCATATGTGCAGTGGTTGCATCTTGCATGCCACCATCCTATTGGTGTTAAACTTCAGGCGCTTTCTTAACTACCTCTTTTCATGCCTAATCAGACTTATGATGCAATTGTTGTGGGTTCAGGAATTAGCGGCGGCTGGGCTGCCAAAGAACTCACTGAGCGTGGCCTCAAGGTGCTTCTTCTCGAGCGAGGAGAAAATATTGAACATATTTCTGGATATACAGATGCACTCAAAGCGCCTTGGCAGCTTCCGCATCGTGGTAAATTAACAAATCAAGTCAGGGAAGAACAGGTCGCTGCTACACAAAGTAAATTTATTCATGAAGGGGGGGCTTCTTACTGGGTAAAAGAGTCTGAGTCACCCTATGTCCAGACAAAGCCGTTTGATTGGGTTAGAGGCTATCATGTTGGCGGTCGATCGCTTATGTGGGGTAGACAAAGCTACCGGTGGAGCCCCGCAGATTTCGAAGCAAATTTAAAAGATTCAATAGCAGTTGACTGGCCAATTAGGTATGACGATCTTGCGCCCTGGTATGACTATGTTGAAGCCTTCGCTGGTATTAGTGGCTCACGTGAGGGACTGCCTCAATTACCGGATGGTAATTTTCTGCCTCCGATGGAGCTTAACTGCGTAGAGAAAGATGTAGCGAAACGTATTCGTTCCCATTACGCAGATAGTAGACGAATGATTATAGGGCGAGTCGCTAATTTAACGACTTCGCATAACGGACGGCCTAATTGTCAGTACCGTAATAAATGTGATCTAGGATGTCCTTTCGGCGCTTATTTTAGTACTCAGTCCGCAACCCTTCCTGCTGCAGTTAAGACCGGCAATTTAACACTTCGGCCTTTCTCGATTGTAACTCAAGTGCTTTACGACAGGGATACAAAAAAAGCAACGGGGGTGGAAGTCCTCGATGCACAAACTAAACTTACACAAACTTTCAATGCGAAGATCGTATTTTTATGTGCTTCTTCGATGAATTCAGCATGGATTTTAATGCAGTCAGCGCAAGACATCTGGCCTGAAGGCTTAGGCAGTAGTAGTGGTGAATTAGGTCACAATCTTATGGATCACCATTATAGGGTAGGTGCTTCTGGCCAAGTTGATGGTTTCAAAGATTTATATCTGTATGGCAGAAGAGCTAATGGCTTTTACATTCCTCGTTTCAGAAATTTGAATGGAGATAAACGTAATTATATTCGTGGGTTTGGTTATCAAGGCTCTGCTTCAAGATCAGGTTGGCAGCGCGATGTAGCCGAACTTGGAGTTGGCTTGGAACTTAAAGAGGCACTCAGTGAACCAGGTGCATGGGAAATTGGAATGAATGGATTTGGAGAGGTCCTTCCTCGTCACAGTAATAAAATATCGGTGAGCAAAACAAAGAAAGATAAATGGGGGCTACCTGTTCTGGATTTTGATTGTGCTTTAAGTGATAACGAAATGCTCATGCGAAAAGACATGATTTCAGACGCTGTTGAAATGCTTGAAGTTGCAGGGATTAAAAATGTTAAACCACGTAATGATCCCTATGCATTAGGTATGGGCATTCATGAAATGGGACCTGCACGCATGGGACGTGATCCAAAAACTTCCGTATTAAATAAACATAATCAGGTGTGGGATGCTCCCAATGTGTTTGTCACTGATGGAGCCTGTATGACTTCCTCGGCCTGCGTGAATCCTTCGTTAACATATATGGCATTAACAGCACGCGCAGTAGCCTATGCCGTTGAAAATCTTAAAAAAGGAGATTTATGAGCCTAAAAACAACTGAGCTATCTTCGTTTAATGAAGTTATATCGCGTAAAGAAGCGATTCAAAGGGCGGTGCTTTTGATGGGCGGTATGATTGTGGGCGCTCGTGCTATGCTGCGAGCAGAGAGCTCTACATTAAATCATGAGATTAATTTTTCCCAGTCCGACGTAGCGCTATTAGATGAAATCTCAGAGATTATTATTCCTGCGTCTGACACTCCTGGTGCAAAGGCTGTAAAGTCAGGCGCTTTTATTATGATGATGGTAAAAGACTGCTACACGTCACAGGAAGCGCACATTTTTAGGGAAGGCTTGATGCAGTTTTCTGAAGAGTGTTTAAAAACTCAGGGTAAATCGTTTTTGTCTTGTTCTGCGCAGGAGCGCACTAGGTTTGTAAAACAAGTGGACGAGCAAAATAAGCAGCAGAAATTAAAAGCAGAGTTATTAGCTCTGCCTCACTACTTTGGTATGATTAAGGAGTTAACTATTTTGAGTTATTACACTTCTGAAGTGGGTGCAACTCAGGCTCTAAGGTATATTGAAGTTCCAGGTTCTTTTAACGGAAGTTTTCCCTATAAAAAAGGGGATCACGCGTGGTGCGTGTAGGCCTCAATTTATTGTATGCTTAAACTTATCGGCATTGGCATTGTAGCATTAGGTTTTGCGTGTGAGGTCAATCCTTTGCTTGTTGTTGTGATTGCTGGCTTTGTTACGGGGCTAGTTGGAGGCATGTCGCTTCATGATATTTTAGCAGAACTTGGCAAAGGTTTTGTTAAAAACCGTTCTATTCTTTTACCTGTCGTTGCGATTATTCCTGTGATGGGACTACTTGAAAAGTATGGGCTTAAGATTCAAGCCCAGGCCTTAATCAAAAAAATGAAGAAAGCCACAGCAGGGCGTGTGATTTTGGGATATACAGCAATACGGCAAATTTCTATTAGCTTGGGGCTTAATTTCGGAGGTCACGCAGGCATGATTAGACCGGTGATTGCTCCCATGGCAGAAGGTGCAGCTTTAAGTCAGAATCCTAATATTTCAGAAAAACTTTTACAGTCTGTTAAAGCACATGCTTCGGCTGCAGAGAACACGGGAGCTTTCTTCGGAGAAGATATTTTTATTGCTGTGGGCGGAGTCGTGCTAATGCACAATTTTTTTGAGGCCGAAGGAATGAATGTAGGACTTTGGTCAATAGCGCTCTGGGGTATTCCTACTGCAATAGCTGCCTTTGGAGTTATGGTCTGGAGGTGCTATGTATTGGACAAACGAATAGCACGAGAAATAGCTGTAAATAAGAAAACTGGAGGCGAAGAATGTTAACGCTTGAGCCTTTCTATAAATTAGGAGGATTTTTTCTCGTCCTTGTTGCCGTGCGCATTTTTGGACGTGGACAAACACTAAGGCATTGGTGCTCTGCTCTTTTTTGGGCTATCTTGGGTATTACCTTAGCCTATGGCCAAGTCCTTGACTCGGCATTTGTAGGTGGACTTGTTGTTACTCTAGTAGTTCTTGCAGCAAGTGGTTACGTAAAAGCTGGAAATGAAACTGTAGAGCATGATGTAAAAAGTAATAAGATAGATTTTGGCTTTAAGCTTTTGTATCCAGCACTTGTAATACCTTTAGCGGGTGTGATTGGTTCTCTACTATTCACTCGGATTAAAATCCACGGCGCTTTAATCGCAGATTCTGGACAGGCTCCACTCATCGCACTAGGTATTGGAGCTCTAATTGCTCTTGTATGGAGTATGCGTATGACTCATGCGCCAATTAAGCAGCCTGTTGTTGAGGGGGCTCGTTTATTTGAAGTGATTGGTTACGCCATTATTTTACCTCAACTCTTGGCAGCGCTTGGTACTATTTTTACGCATGCTGGAGTGGGGCAGGTTATTGCAGGTCTTGTTGCTCAAGCTCTCCCTACTCATATTCCTTGGGTTGCTGTTACAGCATATTGCGTGGGTATGGCTTTATTTACAATATGCATGGGTAATGCCTTTGCGGCATTTTCTGTAATTACAGCAGGTATCGGTCTTCCCCTTGTTATTAAAGCTCATGGCGGCAATCCTGCGATTCTTGCCTCTATGGGTATGTTAGCTGGTTACTGTGGAACGCTCATAAGCCCTATGGCTGCTAATTTTAATATTATTCCTGCAGTACTCCTTGAACTTAAAGATCGTAATGCAATCCTTAAGGCTCAATTGCCAATAGCGCTTGCTATTTTCTGTGCTAATTTAGGTATTTTGATTTTCTGTGTCTTTAGGTATTAATAAAACTATGAAACGTTCTGTGTTAGTTACTGGGTTTGAGCCGTTTGGTGGTGATTTACTTAATCCTTCTGAAGTCATCGCTGTTGCTTTAGAGGGCCGTGTAATTTCAAAGCACGTTATACATGCGCAGGTTCTACCATGTGTATTTGGAACTTCGATTGATGTTCTTAACGATGCGCTTAATCGCTACAAACCTAATCTCGTAATTTGCTTAGGCCAAGCAGGTGGTAGGGCGGGAATCACTCCAGAGCGTGTTGCCATTAATATTGATGATGCACGCATTGCAGATAATGATGCGAATAAGCCTATTGATAGACCTATTGTTAAAGGAGGTCCTGTAGCTTATTTTTCAACTTTACCGATTAAGGCAATCACTGCTGCTCTTAATAAACAAAAGATTGTCTCAAGTGTGTCTCAAACTGCAGGTACGTTTGTATGTAATCACATTTTCTATGCCTTAATGCATGCGATAACCAAGACACGCTCAGTGCGTGGTGGTTTTGTTCATGTACCTTGGTTACCCGAACAAATTAAAGACAAAAAGGGGCAACCAAGTATGCCAATCGAAGTGATGATTAAGGGGATCGAGACTGTCATTAAAGTCAGTCTCAAGACAGCAAAAGATAAACTCGTTTCAGCCGGTGCTGAGCACTAAGCTTTTAAGCGTTCAAGCTTGATGGGATACGTTTTATACGAATTCCACTGAGCAATGTAGAGATCTCCGCGGCTATCAATGTACACATCATGCGGATGTGTCAAAGTGTAGTTGTAAGGCGTCAGTGTCTGCAGTTTTCCTTCTTTATAAACAGGAGCTTCACCACCAACGACTGAAACAAGCGTGTTTGATTTATCTAGTATTAAAATCATCCCGTTCAGACTCGTAATAGCCAGGAAGTCGCCAAACGGAGAAATGTTGCTTGGTTCAGCGCCAGGTAAAGAAATAGTGTTTTCAAGTTCACCTGATAGTGAGAACCATTTCAATTTTGCATTACCTCTATCACAGATGAGTAGCGAAGGCTTGCCTGAGCGCGTGTCGATCCACACGGAATGAGGCGTTTTAAGATTAGATGGGTTTTTTCCTATACCACCAAAAGTAGATATTAGTTTCCAATTAGGATCAAAGTGGTGGACGTAACTTGAACCATACCCATCACTGACATAGAAATCTCCCTCTGGCATAAAGGCTACGTTAGTAGGGTGATATTTCGACAAATCAGGATATTTACTTGCTACAGCATCAGGTCCAATGCGACGGATTTCTGTTCCATCTGGCTCGCACTGTGCAATCGTGCATATGCCGTGATCTGTTATCCAGTACCTATCGGAGCCTTTATAGTTTTCAATACGTAAGGCGTGTGCAGCAGGGAAGCGATGCTCCCAGCTTGAGAGGTATTCGCCCTGCTTAGAATACGCGATGATGTTATTTTGCGTATTATTTGTGAGGAGTAAAATTCTACCTTCTTTGTCTTCAATGATACCATGGCAATCATTTACGGGATGTTCACTGCGATCTAAGCGACCCCAGTAACGATTTACGCGGTACTGAAAGTCTCCTTGGCCTAAAATTTCTTCGTGTTTTATGTCTGTATTTACTTGCTCTGCAGCACGTGACTTAGAGACAGGAATTAATGCTGAAGCGGATACGGTTGCTAAGCCGCTAAGAAATGATCTACGGGATAATAAGGACATGGGTATTTAGAGATGATTGCTCAGACTGGGGGTGAAGCCGAAAGCAACTAAGGCTTAACTAGAGACTGGCCACTTGGGTTATAATTGTCACACTTTATTTATTCTGAATCGTCTTACTCGCCAAATTATATGTGCAATACTTGGGCTATTTTTAGCCGTGGCTGTTGTATGGGCTGTCTCTAATGCCCCACATCTTAAGCCAGGCCCTGGTTATTATTTGAACCTACTTAGAACGTATGGTCCTGCGATTTTCATTTTTTGGCTTATCACTAATTTTTGGCCTGTAGAAGAAGAGATTGAGGAAGTATTAAATGAAACGCCCAAAACTGTTCCTCACGTAGAAGGTGCAGTACTGGATCAATCCGAGGATGATCCCTACCATTTTGCAGGGTCGTGTTCGCCGCATGATGCGCGTATTGTCCTAGCACGCCTTGAAAAAGAGAAGATTCGTTTCGAGATAGATGCTGGAACGGAGATGGGTAAGCAAATGAGTTTCTTGGGTAAGCAGTCTATTTCATTTACCCCAATTCAGATTTTTATCCATATCGAAGATAGAGCTAAAGCAGATAAAATAATTGCTGAATCCGGTATCGAATTCGGAGCTCTCTGAACTCGCTTTACTTGGTTTGGAATAGACTGCTTTGAATAACTGCGTGAATTAGGCTACGTACACCGTAGTTATCTCTCTGGGTTGACTTAACGATAGCATCTAGGGCTTGTCTGTCGCTAAAATGAATTCCAGTTCCAGTAGAGTAGATGAGCAGCTGTTTGGCGATGTTTGTTGCCAGAACGGTTTGGCGATTTAGCAAAATCTGTCTGAAATCATTAATGTCTTTGAATTTATTTCCGTCAGAGAGTTGTCCGGATGCATCGATCGGCAATGCATAGCAAAAAGCAAATGGCTGCCCGTTTTTACCGATTCCTTTTATAGGCGCTTTATCATCGGAGACTGCTCTGTAACGATCCCTCCAGGCACCCATAACGTCAAAATTTTCTAAAGCAAAACCAGCAGGATCAATTTTGCTGTGACAAGAAGCACATGTTTTATCTATGCGGTGTTTGTCTAGTTGTTGACGAATCGTTACGGCCCCACGGATATCGGGTTCTACAGCAGGGACAACTGGAGGGGGAGGTGGTACGTCATAGCCTAAAATCCTTTCCATAATCCATTTTCCACGAATTACAGGAGAAGTTGTTGTCCCGTTGGCTGTAATTTTAAGAACACTGGCTTGTGTAATAATTCCGCCGCGTGGACTTGATTCCGGCAAATCGACTTTACGCATCGCAATGCCTTTAACGCCAGCAATGCCGTAATGCTCGGCAAGACGTTCGTTTAGATAGGTATAATGTGACGCTACGATTGTTTTAGCAGGTAGATTATTTACGACCATATCTTTGAAATAGAGCTGTGTTTCAGCAACAGCTGCTTCTTCAAGTGAATCATCTAAATAGTAATCGTTATAAAGAGTAGCTGATGGAGTAGAATCTTCTATTTTACGCAGATCTAACCAGTAATCTAAGAAAGCCGTCATGAAGCGTTCCGCTTTAGTATCATTTAATAAACGCTCTGTTTGTGCATGTAATACCGAAGGCTCATGCAGAGTGTTAGATTCAGCTAATTGCAGAAGCTCTTTATCGGGGATTGAATTCCAAAGAAATAAGGAAAGGCGTGTTGCAAGTGCGGTGTCATCTAAGTGGCCTGGTTTTTCATCAATATACAAAAATTTAGGTGAAACAAGCACGGCTGTATACCCTGCAACCATGGCCTCCGTGAAACTTAAACCGGCATGCATGCGTTCTTTAATTAATCCAAGAAAGAGCTGCACATCATCTTCCGTAGCTTTAGTTCGGTATACGTCGTTTAAGAAAGACCTCAAAAGTTTTTCAGCATCGGCTACAGGGTTTTGTGTTACAACTTCTACCATCGTAGATTGTAGTGGTGTGAGTGCAGCGCCTCTACGATTAGTGATCGCCTTTACCGCAATAGTAGGAATAGCGACTCCAGCTTTTTGGTTTCTGGTTTTTCTTAAAGGTAGGTCCGAAAACATCCGCTCATAGCCCAGTGTTGTGGACTTATCGTATAATGGTCCTTCAACATCCATCCACTGAAATGCAACACTAGGTGCTCCATCTGCTTGCATGAGGGGATTTCTAAAATTGTTAGGTCGTGAGCGGTAGAAACGCGATGCATCAGGAACTAGCGTTTCGTTTGCAAGTAGCCATACTTCTCCAATGTCATGTACTTCATCTTGAGGACTTAAATCAAACTCACCGACTCTGCGATTTGAAATACCATTACGTGTATAGACAGTAATAGGTTCATTTCTGCGGCCCGGATGCAAGTCGTCGAAATTAGGCAGTAATTTACTTGGTTTATTTACTGTCCCTTTAGTGTCTTTTTCATCTTTGAAGCGCCTAGATGATCCGCCGGGTCCTACCCATAAAGTGTAGCCATTAAAAGAAATTTTATATTTACCAGCTACGGGTGCTCTAAAGCTATCCCAGCGATACGTGAAGCCGGTTACATAGTTACTAGAAACCCAAGCAACAGCTTCTTTATTTCTAATTTCAGGATTTGATTCACCAACAGTCAGTTCTGCTGCACCCGTTCTTACGTCAGTTTGTGGAGTTAAGCCAATGAGCGGATATGTCTGGCGGTCGTTTGATGTGTTAAAAATGTCCTGACTGAATTTCGATGTAAGTGTTTTTTGATCCCGTGCGTAATAGCGCACAACTTTTGTTGCAGGCTGGGAGTATTTAACACTCAGCGCTTGTTTGATTGCATAGTCTGCAGCAAGTATCAGTCGGGACATATGTACATGAGATACATCTAAGGCTTCCCCTGATTTATTAAAATGATTGATCTCACCGTCGTCAGGAAGTTGCCCTCTGATTTGTAGCCATGGTGCATGAAGAATGTCACGTAGTGCGTTTTCGTATTCGTAACCATTCATTCTCCTTCTTGTACTTCTTCCCTCCTTAGCAAATTCCTTTTTTTCGTAATCAAGGAGTGATGTTTTTAGATCACTTATGAATGTGGTCAGCTCTTCACTAGACGGCTGCTGCTTTTTCTTGGGAGGCATTTCCCCGCTACTGACTCGGTCATGCACTTTAATCCAAGCAAGAAAATTAGGTGTTTTATTTGGCGTATAGCCCAAGTTGCTTAGATCTAGGCCACTTTTGTTATCTGCTGAATCATCATGGCAATCAGCACAGTATTTATCAATAAATACCTGACTTTTGTTGGAATCAGGTGATGCATGCACAGTCAAAAGCTGTGCACCTAGTGAAAGGCCAAGACTAAAGGCTGTAATAAACGAACGCTTAAGCATCATGTCATTTCTAAGCCACGCATAGTTGAAGTAGAGGATGCAAAACGCTCTTCCTCAATACCCATGCGTTGGAGCATTGATACAAATAAATTAGGTAGTGGATAATTGCGTTCTTTATTGAATTTTAGGGCCTGACCATGTTTGAAGCCACCCCCCGCTAAGATGACTGGCATATTAGTGCAGACGTGTGCGTTAGCGTCTCCTAAATTTGAGCCATACAGTACCATTGACCTATCTAGCAGAGTATTTTCGCCCTCTTTCACTGACTTAAGATCAGTAATTAGATTACCAAACAGTTTCATGTGCATCTCATCAATTGTCTTAAGCTGGGAACGTTTTACTTCTGACTTTCCGTGGTGAGATAAGTTATGGTAGCCGTCTGTGATATGCTCATTTGGAATTTCAAGCACTGGGCTTGCTAAGCTATCGAGCATTAAAGTGACAGAACGTGTAGAGTCTGTTTCAAACGCAAGACGAGTTAAGTCATACATGACTTTAACTTTATCCATGTAGAGTGCAGGACTTTGAGGATCGACAGGAACAGGTGAGTGAACAACGGGCTTGGGAACTGTTTCCCAACCTGCAGATGCTTTAAGGCGATGTTCAAGATCTCTTACGCTTGTGAAATATTGATCAAGGCGATCTTTATCTTTTGCACCTAATTGTTTTTGAAGTTTATCTGCTTGGCCTGCAACCGCGTCTAAGATGCTTTGTCCTGTATTAAGGCTACGTATTTGAGCTGCAATTTCAGTAGCATTTCCAACAAAGAACATCTGTTTGAAAACATCTGCGGCTTTGTCTTCAGGTGGTATGGCTACGCCTGTGCCTGTCCAAGAAAGACTACGTGAGCGTGTGTTTACACCCAGAGTTAAAGAAGGAAACCGTGTGAAGATACCAATTCTTTCTGCAATGTGCTGATCTAAAGAAATTGTATTTCTAAAAGAACTGCTGCCTGGGTGAGGAGCGGCAGTTAAAAAACAAACATCTGCAGGATGGCCGCCGTCCACATTTGGATGAGACACTCCCGTAAATACGGTAAAATCATTTCGGTGATCTTGTAGGTGGCTTAAGTAGGGAGACACTTTATAATCACGTCCTTCACCCACCGGAAAAAATTGATCGGGTAAAAGTCCTAAATTATTACAAATAGCAAACATCCGCCTTGGTTTAGCGTTAGGATCGAGTGGATGAGTAGAATCAGAAGCTCGTGAGAAAACTGGGAGCATTGAATCTAGGAAAGGAAGAGATAGGGCTACACCTAAGCCTCTTAGGAAGTGACGCCGAGATAAAGGCGCGCGTGTAGTGATATAGGGAACTGAGTGAGTCATGGAGTCTCGGGGTATAGGCTAAAATCTAGAACAAAATTAGTTAGGACTGCTATACGATAATTCAAAGACGCTCTAAATAGGCTGAGGATGCATATTGGCCTATTTTTGGCTATTTTGCCCCCTTTTGTGGGCGATTTATTTGTACGTGCCTTTAGGGAAGTTTAACTCTAGAGTTATACACTATGTCGCTTCCTGAACTCACTGGCCATCAACGTACACACCTCCGCGGCCTTGGGCAGACGATGGACCCAGTCATTAAATTAGGAAAAGAAGGCCTTACCGCTGCTTTTCTAAAGGAGTTTGAGCGCTGTTTTTCAGATAAAGATCTAATCAAGTTGCGCTTTCTTGGAGCTGACCGTCATGAGCGCGCAGCACTCTGTGACCAATTATCGCAGAAAGCATCCTGTCTTTGCGTCGGAGCTGTAGGGCATACCGCTTTATTTTTCAAGCCGCATGCTAACCCAGCTAAGTCTTCCTTAGTAGAAGGCTAAGCTTAGGCTTAGGAAAGTTTAGTAGTTGCCGCCTAGCAAAGCCCAAGTGTCAAAATTACGATCTAATGCTTGGCCGTTATCCGTACTCATCACCCATGTGTTTTTTGGGCTAAGGGTATCGTAGGTAAGGGTGTGTTGGTCGAGTGTTTTGAATTGATGGCGCAAGATACTCTCATCGCTATTTAAAGCAGTAAGATCTGCGAGAAGCGTCTTTGCATCTGCTTGAGGTAGGATTGAAATAATTCCGAAGTTAGGTTCCGAGTGTACAGCAACTAAAAGATCTTTAGCTGCTAAGTATATTTTCCAAAGATTATTTTCGGCAATCAATGTAGCCTCACTAGGTACGTGTACAGGACCTGCAGCACAGGCAAAGTTTTTATAAACGCCGGTATTGTTCCATTGTTTAAAATCACTGCCAGGTCCAGCGAGGTGAAACGTGCTTGAAAGATGCTCAGTGGTGGTTTGGCACATAAGTGTGATAGGGCGTGCGACTAAAACGGTCATTTCGCCACGATTCACACCGCCGCCACTGAGTAAAAAGCGTGGATCTGCAGAATAAATTTCAGGGCTAGCTTCTAAGCCGTGTCCTAATTTTACAAAGTAAGCCTTAGGCTTATCGAGGATCAGTTTGACCACTGCGTCTGGGAGTCTGTATGGGGATGCAGCTGCCATTTCGCCATGACCACTTGAACCATGCTGAATTTCAGGAACTGGTAGTGTTGGATCAGCAAAACTTAACCACGTTTTAATGAATGTAGTGTGGTAGCTTCCTGTCAGAGATGTCATGTTTGCGTATTCATAACGTCTACGAAAAGGCGGGAAGCGTCGTAAATTGTAACTGCCTAACGCGTATGAGAAATTCATATAATCCAAAACATTACGTGCTGCAGTACGTACTTTTTCGGAGGCGTAACCTTCTAGATTTAGAAGACCTAGTAAGGTGTAACCTACATAGGGCTGTGAATTAAATTCATGCATTCCTTTTGCCGTCATAGTCGTAAGAAGACTAATCAAGTGATCTTCCATCCCGTTTGTCTCATTATTATAAATAGGATCAGTATTGCCGTGAGCTCTTAGCCAGCGATTTTTTAAATACCGTGAGCCTTCGGTCATGAGCATGTGATTTTCTGTTTCTTCGAATAATCCAAAGGTGTTAGGGGCAGTCGTTCTATAGCCGTCCCCTTGCTCAATAAGTAACACGTTGAGAATGTGATCACGTGCATTAGGAGTGAGTACATCAGGTTCGTTCGCAAATCGGTAAAGAACTGTTGTTAGTACAGCTTCCTCGAAGTCATAATCACCTTTCTTGTTCTGCCAGCCTGAAGTTCCAGACACTCCCCATGGTTTGAGGGATAAAATTAAGGCGTTAGTTTCAGCTAAATCTTTGTGTGCTAAAAGGTGACCAAAGAGAATATGCGTGCCGTCACCTTTGCCACTACGTTGTACTTTTGAAAGCGGTGTATTTGCGAAGTCTTCAAAATAGGAGTTTCCTATGCTTGATTCGCTCTTCCACTTCATGGTTCTTTCGTGTGGAACCTCGAGTGTGTTAGCAGATAAATCTGGACCTGCATACTTCTGGGAGCCAAGAGTCATTGACGAGGTTGAAGTGCATAGCGCTAAGGCAACTCCTGTAATTAATACAGTGAGTGAGGTGTTGTTATGCGACATGAAATATTTCATAAAATTATCATTAAAGCCAGTGAGATAGTATCCGCTGCGGCAATGTTAATAGGCTGGGTTGAGCAACCAATTTGAATACAAATACGTTTATTAAAATTTATTCTTATGAAGCCTGCTTGGCGCACAAGGATTCCTTAAAGTGTTTTCTGCACATCGGAACATATCGATCATTTCCACCAATTTCAACTTGGGCGCCACGTGTGACTGCTTTACCTTCATGTGTTACACGCAAATTCATCGTAGCTTTTCTTCCGCAGTGACAAATTGTTTTAAGCTCAATTAAATTATCCGCTGTTGCTAAAAGTTCAGCACTTCCGGGAAAAAGATTGCCCTGAAAATCCGTACGTAGCCCGTAACATAAAACAGGAATCAATAAAGTATCTGCAATGTCTGTTGCCTGCTTAATCTGTTCTCGTGTTAGAAATTGAACCTCATCAATAAGTACGCATGAAACAGGTGCCTTAAGATGTTCTTTTTGTACGGCATGGAAAATATTCTCGTCAGTTTGGAGCGTGGTTGCATCAGAGGATAGGCCAATGCGTGAGTGTATTTTTCCAAGACCTGCACGAGTGTCTAAGGCTGGTACATATAGCAATGTACGCATCCCGCGTTCCTGGTAGTTGTAGCTGGACTGCAAAAGAACGGTGCTTTTGCCAGCATTCATTGCGGAATAGTAAAAATAGACTTTAGCCATCGTGCGATTAAGTTACTTCAACTGATTTTGCCAAGACTTCAAGATCTCAAGTGTATGCTAATTTATTCGTAGTGTTACATTCAGATACAAGTGATATTCAGGGTTGACTGTAGGGTTCAGAAGGGGTCGTTTAGTGATACGGTTTTAAGATATACCGTATGTTTTAACCTCTTAAGTATTAACCCCATTAGAAAGGCATCTTGCTCATGAATCCTTACGTATCTGAAATTGTAGGAACGGCATTATTAATTGTTTTTGGTAACGGTGTTGTTGCCAATGTATGTTTAAATAAAAGTAAGGGACAAAGTTCGGGCTGGCTTGTGATTACTGTGGGGTGGGGTTTAGCCGTGATGATTGGCGCCTACACCGCTGCACAATCCAGTGGAGCACATCTAAACCCAGCAGTAAGTGTTGGCCTAGCTACGATTGGACTTTTCCCTTGGGCTAAAGTCCCTGGATATATTTTAGCGCAATTGCTTGGTGCAATGATTGGATCCTTTATTGTTTACCTCGTCTACTTGCCACACTGGAAAGCAACTGAAGATAAAGATCTTAAGTTAGCAGTTCATTGCACTAGCCCTGCTATACGCAGTCCTTTTGCTAATTTACTCTCCGAGGTGATCGGAACTTTTATGCTTATGTTTGCAATTTTAGCAGTACCCTCAGCAAAAAATTTAGTAATTGGTACTGGCTCAACGGCAGTAGCAGCTGGATTTTTCGGAGTATTTCTCGTTGCCCTTATTGTTGTTGCAGTAGGGCTTTCGCTTGGAGGTTCAACAGGTTATGCCATTAATCCTGCACGTGACTTAGGGCCTCGTATAATGCATTCCATTCTTCCGATCCCAGGCAAACGTGATTCAGATTGGAGCTATGCTTCGATTCCGGTTGTAGGTCCAATTATTGGTGGAGCGCTTGGTGCACTCGCTTATCAGGCACTCCTTGGTTGAATAAGTTATTTTAAAATACCCCACGATGAGTTCCCCAAAATATATTCTAGCAATCGATCAAGGAACAACAAGTTCTCGCGCAATTCTTTTTGATCACACAGGTAATATCGCAAGTGTGACACAAAAAGAATTTAAGCAGATATATCCTAAGCCAGGTTGGGTTGAACATGATCCACTAGAAATTTGGTCTAGTCAGAGTTCCAGTGTTGCTGAAGTGATTGCGAAGGCAAATGTAGGTTCAGATGCAATTGCAGCAGTCGGTGTAACAAATCAGCGTGAGACAACTGTGATGTGGGATAGTGAGACAGGTGTTCCCGTTTATAACGCGATTGTTTGGCAGGATCGCCGTACTGCTGACTATTGTGCAGGATTAAAAAAACAAGGTGTAGAATCCTTTGTTACAAAAAAAACAGGGCTTCGCATTGATCCGTATTTCTCGGGAACTAAAGTAAGGTGGATACTAGAAAATGTTCCTGGAGCACGTGCGCGTGCTGATCAGGGTAAATTAAGATTTGGAACTGTTGATTCATGGCTTATCTGGCAATTAACTGGCGGCAAGGTACATGTCACAGATGCTAGCAATGCCTCGAGAACTTTATTGTTTAATATTCATACTGGAGACTGGGATGATGAACTTCTTAAACTCTTTGAAGTGCCGCGTTCTGTTTTACCTGAAGTAAAATCTAGTTCTGAAGTATACGGAACGGTTGATCGTAATTTATACCCTGCGGGTGTACCAATCGCCGGCATAGCAGGTGATCAACAAGCTGCTTTATTTGGACAAGCTTGCTTTACGCCAGGTATGGCAAAAAACACCTATGGAACGGGCTGCTTCTTGTTAATGAACACAGGTACTGAAGCTGTGCCTTCACATAATAATTTACTTACAACCGTTGCTTGGAAGATCGGCGGAAAAACTGAATACGCTCTAGAAGGCTCTGTTTTTATTGGAGGAGCGGTGATTCAGTGGCTTCGCGACGAATTGAAATTAATTCGCGATGTAAACGAATTAAATACTTTGGCAGCTTCTGTACCTGATGCGGGTGGAATGTTTTTGGTTCCAGCATTTGCAGGCTTAGGGGCTCCACATTGGGATCCTTATGCACGTGGCACTGTAGTTGGTCTGACTCGAGGTACTAATCGTGCTCATTTCTGTAGGGCAGCACTCGAGTCTATTGCCTTTCAAAGTGCTGATCTCATCAGTTGTATGGAGAAAGACAGTAGTATTAAATTAAAAGAACTACGCGTAGATGGTGGCGCATCACGCAGTGAGCCACTTATGCAATTCCAGGCTGACCTTTTGGGTACCTCAGTTGTAAGACCTCGTAATGTAGAAACAACAGCTATGGGAGCTGCATATCTTGCAGGTCTTGCAGTTGGTTTCTGGTCAAGTCGTGAAGATATCACACGCAATTGGGCTGTGGATGCTAAGTTTACACGCGTTCGTCCTGAATCTGAAATGACTAATATGCGTGGTACTTGGGAAAGAGCGCTTGAGCGTGCTAAGTTGTGGGAGAAGCCGCTTTGATTTAGGTTTATATTTATGCACCGGTTTATTTTACAGCTCCTTTTTACCTTAGTATTAATTAATCAGATTAATTGCCACGCTGCTGAATCAGATCGTATGCCAACTGTGCATATGATCGGAGATTCAACCATGGCAAATAAGCCAACGGATACACCAAATCCTGAACATGGATGGGGGCAACTTTTCCCTGAGTGCTTCAAAAATCCATCTGTGGTAATTAACTATGCAGTAAATGGGCGCAGCACCAAAAGTTTTATAGATGAAGGTAAATGGGCAAAGGTGATTTCAGCGATTAAGCCAGGTGATTATTTGATTATTCAGTTTGGGCATAATGATGAGAAAAAAGACAAACCTTTGGTTTATGCTCCAGCCTTTGGTACTTATTCAGATAATCTAAAACGCTTCATTCATGAAGCTCGAGCACATGGTGCTACACCAATTCTTGCTACGCCTGTGGCTCGTAGAAAATTTGATAAACAAGGGAAGCTTGTAGATACGCATGGGGATTACCCTGAAGCAGTTAGGCGTGTTGCTAAAGAAGAGCAGGTGCCGCTTCTTGAGATGCTTCAATTAACTTCTAAAAAAGAGCAGGAGCTTGGAGTGGAGGATTCTAAGAAGCTTCACCTGTGGATTGCTCCTGGGGTGTACGCAAGAGACCCTAAAGGCTTACAGGATGACACACATTACTCTCACTTAGGTGCAACCCTTGCTTCAACACTTGCTGCTGAAGAAATTAAACGCCTTAAGTTGCCCCTTGCTTCACTCCTGAAGTGATTGCTTAGAACATCTTCCACCTAAAACGTAGAACCTCGGTCCAAGCGCTGCGGCCTTTACCGATTACTCTACTTTCTTCAAAGTCCCATTCGAAGTTATTCGATAACGATAAGGTTGCTCCTGCTCCGAGCGTTCCTGCAAAGCTTGAGTGGCCTTGGGTTGAATCACTCATGGTGGCTTCAGTATACGCGCCAAAGACTTTACCTAAGTCCCAGCGTAAATAGCCACTGGTGTAAAATTTACTTACGTACCCTGAATTAGTAATATTTCGCAATTGATCCCACTCAACCATGGCAGCTGCAGTTGCTCCTGCGCCAATTTTCATGGACCAAGGTAAAATGAGTCCACCTTGTAAAAATTGTGAACCTCCAAATTGGGAGTGCGTAGGAAATTGAACGTAAGGAATAATCGCAAGTGCTTGTCCCGAGGCCTCATCTTTCCAGAAAGTCCACTTAGTTCTTGCTGCAACATTTCCCATTCCGGTTTCTGTATGATCTATTCCAGCAACTGCAAATGTGCTGCGTAAAAATAATTGTGCCCCTACTTGAAAATCTAAATTATCTGTTAGGCCTGCAGAAACAATTGTAGTTCCAGCTGCCAGTGCTTGATATTGATTTGGCGATGCAGCGCTTTGGTTTAAGCCAATTGAAACCGCATCCATTTTAGCATCAACATGGCCTGCTCCTGACGTATACGCAGTTTCTGTTACTTGAGCGATTAGCCAAAGGGGACTCAATAAAAGGACAAGTACAGCTAGTTTACGAAAACGGGATAAACGCATCAGACAAGACTGTACTAAGGATTTTTGTATGTCACTCCGTCTTTCATGACGAAGTTAACCGCGGTATGGGCTAAAGTTATATCAGCTAAGAGATCTCCTTTAACACCAACGATATCTGCATACTTACCCACCGCAATTGAGCCTATCGTTGAATCACCAATGAGAGCTGCAGCCTCGGAGGTTGCGCATTTAATTGCCTTCATCGGAGATAGGCCTGCTTCAACAAGGTAGGCAAATTCTTTTGCATTATCACCATGTTCTGAGACGCCTGTATCGGTACCAAATACGATACGCACACCAGCACTATTTGCAGCACGGCATGTCTCTATAAGCTTTGGGCCTATGGCCAGTGCTTTAGGTCTTACTAGTTCAGGGAAAAATCCATGTTCTTTTGCTTTTTCAGCAACCCAGCGACCTGCAGAGAGTGTGGGAACATAGAATGTTCCGTGCTCTTTCATAAGTCTCATATCTTCAGCGTCCATGTAGGTTCCGTGCTCAATTGAATCAACTCCTGCCATAATGGATCTGCGTATGGCTTCTGTACCATGAGCATGTACTGCTACTTTCATTCCGTATTCATGGGCTGTTGTAACTATGGCTTTAATTTCATCCATATCCATTTGTGGATTATCACCACTTTTTTCTACGCTTAAAACACCGCCCGAAGTCATGATCTTAATTAAATCTGTTCCGTCTTTGTAATGCTGGCGTACTGCTTTACGCGCTGCATCCGCTCCATCAATTACTGATTTATCTTTAATAGCCTCGGTTACTTTGTGATTATAGCCATCTGTCGGATCTGCATGCCCTCCTGTTGTTCCAATTGGTGCACCAGCAGTGTAAATTCTAGGACCAATAGCATACCCTTTAGAAATAGCACGTTTGAGTGCTAAAGTAGAATTATCGCTATCACCTAGATTGCGAATAGTTGTGAAGCCAGCCAGCAATGTTTTCTTAGCATTAAAGGCTGCATGCAGTGCGTAGTCGCCTGGTTCTAGATACACGCCATCAGTGAAAGACTTTGGGGTTATTTCAGAGTCCAAATGATCATGGCAATCAATCCAGCCTGGAGTGATTGTATCATTTTTAAGATCGATGATCTGATCTTTCTCTGTAGCTAAAATATAACCCGACTCAATCGAAGTGATCTTTTTGTCTTCAATCACAATAGACATCGCATGTTGTGCTTGGTTCTGATCCCCATCGATTAAAGTACCTGCGTAGATTATTGTTCGGGCCTGAGCTTGGGTAGGTAGAACTAAACTTGAAATCAGAAACGCTGAGAACAAAGCACTGGGTAAGGCAGTTTTCATACTTAAAGTTAGGACATATTTCCTATTAAGGGCAACCGCACATATCAGGGGATGGTATTGCTTTTGAAGTTAAAAGATTCTAAGTTTAGAAACCTACTCCACGTGGTTGTAAGATTGCTTAATAGAACCCCATCATATTTCGAAAATTTATGAATTCGTTAAAAGTACTGCTGTCTGGCGTATGCCTATTTGTATTCAGTTTTTTTAGTGCAAAAGGGCAGGAAATGAATCTATCAAGGCCTTTTGAGGTAAAGCTAGATGCGCATTCAATTGAAATAAGTAATCCAGCTTTAAGTGCTCGTTGGAATATTACACAAACGTCAATTACGCCCGATGTGTTTGAGGATAAGCTTAACGGTCTGACTCTTCCTCTTGGTAAGGAACTTTTCACGATCAAAACAGATAAACGTAATGGAATTAAATCTTCACAGCTTACTTTAGTTGGTGTCCCGCGTTTAGAAGATCTACCTGCTGATCCAAATAATCCCTGCTTAGCTGAACATAGTCCTGGTAAGAGAATCAGTGCTTTATTTAAAGATGACGCGATGAACCTCGAGGTTACGTGGTCAATTATTATCAGAGACGGCTCAAATTACTTTAGGCAAAATGTTTCGTTTAAAGTTAATATAGAAGAAATTAAAGTTTACAGTATTGTACTCGTAGATTGGCCGCTTCGGTTCCCTTATATTCCAGGCACGGCCCGGGGTATGCCTGTAATTTCTGGTAATATATTCTGCGGATTTGAGCATCCTATGTCTACAGGTGAAGTCAGAGAAAGCCGTGCTGTCTGTTCTTTACAAAGACAAATCCCTTTAGCTCCCGATGAGCCTTTTGAGTGTTCATCTGTGATAGGCGTTGTGCGATCTGGGCAGCTGCGTAGAGATTTTAATGTCTATGTTGAACGTGAGCGTGCGCATCCATACAGACCATTTTTGCATTACAATACCTGGTATGATTTAGGTTATTTCACTCCTTTCACGGAAAAAGATGCAGTGAATGCAATTAATTCATTTGGTCATGAGTTGACCGAAAAACGCTCCGTTGTTCTTAGCTCGTTTCTTTTCGATGATGGCTGGGATGATCATCATACTCTGTGGGGTTTTAATTCGGGCTTTCCCAACGGATTCACACCTTTAAAGCAGGCCGCTGCAAAATATAGTGCAGCTGCTGGCGTTTGGGTTTCACCATGGGGTGGGTATAGTACTCCTGCAGTACAACGGAAAGCAGCGGGTAAGGAGCAAGGGTTCGAAATGAATGCAAACGGGCTAGCTCTTTCAGGCCCTAAGTACTTTCAATATTTCGAAAACGCATGTCTTAATTTTATTCATAAGTATGGAGTGAACCAATTTAAAATAGATGGTTTAGGTGATGCCACTGGACGTTTTCCTGGCAGTCACTTTGGTAGCGATTTTGAAGCAGCAATTAAGTTAATTAGCGATCTACGTGCTGCAGATCCACATTTATATCTTAATCTTACAACAGGTACTTGGCCTTCACCATTTTGGCTAAAGCATGCAGACTCTATCTGGCGTGAGGGTGATGACCATTCCTTTGCTGGGGTAGGCAGTAATCGCCAGCAGTGGATTACTTACCGAGATGGAGCGACCTATGAGGGTATTGTTCAAGTGTGTAAATTATATCCTCTAAATTCACTCATGCTTCACGGAATTATTTATGCACGTGCAGCGCGTAAGTTAGAGACCGATCCGGGCGATGATTTTGAAAGCGAAGTACATGACTATTTTGGTTCAGGTACACAGTGCCAAGAAATGTATATTACACCTGCTTTACTTTCCCAGAAAAATTGGGATGCACTAGCTGAAGCTGCAAATTGGTCACGTAGTAACAGTGATGTACTTAAAGATACTCACTGGGTTGGTGGTAATCCTTTTAAGGGAGACGTATACGGCTGGGCATCTTGGTCTTCTCGTAAAGCTATTCTCGTCTTGCGTAACCCAAGTGATCAACCAGCACAGATTTTAATCGATGTTGGTGCTGCATTCGAGTTGCCCCAGAACGCAGCACTTAGTTACTCTGCTCACAGTCCATGGCTAAAAGATAAAAATCAGGAAGCTGTAGTGTTTCAGGCAGGTCTATCCCAGGTCGTTAAGCTTAAGCCTTTTGAGGTTGTGACTTTGGATATGGATCCAAAAAGATAGGGCCATTGATTTGAATACCACATTTTCCCAGTCTTATCTTAATGCAATATGCCTAGGGTTTATTCTGCAGGGACCTGTGAGTTCCTGCGAGACTTATGGCAATGGCCATATCAACGATACTTGGCTTGTGACCTGTAATAATCAGGGTAAAAAGGTACATTATATTCTTCAGAGAATAAATCATACGATCTTTAAAAATGTCCCTGCGTTAATGGAAAATGTAGATCGAGTATGTAGTCATATGCGTACCCTAAGGCTTGAGTCAGGAGCAGTGAAAGGCTTAAGGCGCCCACTCACGCTGTGTCTGACGCATGAGCAAAAAAGTTATTATCAAGATAAGGAAGGTAACTTTTGGCGGGTATACGATTTCATTGAAGATACAGTATCTGTTGATGTTTTAGAAAGTGATAAACAAGCATATGAAGCTGCAAAATCATTTGGTGCCTTTCAAAGGTGCTTGTCTAATCTGCCAGGGAATAGGTTAAACGAGACGATTCCAAACTTTCACAATACAGTAAGTCGATTTGCGGTATTTAAGGAAATGGTTCGCTCAGATCCAGAAGCACGTGCGAGTTCTGCATTAATAGAAATTGAGTTCGTACTTAATAGAGAAAGTCTAGCATCAAAGCTACTGGTACTTATGCAGTCTGGCGCAATTTCTGAGCGCATAACGCATAATGACACCAAGATTAATAACGTACTACTTGATCCTAAAACAGGTGAAGGCGTGTGTGTCATTGATCTTGATACAGTAATGCCTGGTTTAGGTCTTTATGATTTTGGAGATATGGTACGTTCAGCAAGTAATTCAGCGGCCGAGGACGAAGTGAATCTAGATTTAGTTAAGTTTAGGATGCCTATCTTTGAAGCTCTTGTTCGAGGTTATCTCTCTGGGGCTGGTGATATGCTTAATGAATCTGAGAAAGCTCATTTACCCACTGCTGCACAAGTCATTACGTTTGAAAATGGAATGCGTTTTCTCACAGATTATTTAAATGGAGATAAGTATTTTAAAATTAAACGACCTTTGCATAATTTAGAACGTGCTCGAAATCAGTTCGCGCTTCTGCGATCTATGGAGAATCACGATTCTAGTATGCATCACTTTGTAGCTCAATTTGCCTCATGAATATCCTCATTACAGGTGGGGCAGGTTTTATTGGCAGTCACTTAGCTGAGTACTTCCAAGGTAAAGCCACGGTAACTATTTTAGATAATTTCAGAACAGGTAAGCATGATAACCTCAAAGGGCTAAGTGTTAAATTAATCGAAGGTTCAATTGTTAATAAAGCTGATGTGGAAAAGGCAGTAGAGGGTGTAGATTATGTTTTTCACATGGCGGCTCAGGTCAGTGTGCCGGAATCAGTGCATAACCCTTTAGAATGTCTGCAAATTAATGGGATTGGTTTACTCAACGTACTTGAAGCATCTGCACAGGCAGGAGTAAAAAAATTATGCTTCAGTAGTTCATCTGCTGTTTATGGAGAAAATCCAGCATCACCTAAGCACGAAAATCTAAGTCCAGATCCTCGCAGTCCTTATGCACTCACTAAATTAGACGGTGAATATTACTGTGCCATGTACGCTGCGTTAGGTCGTTTAAAGACGACCAGTTTGAGATACTTTAATGTCTATGGACCTAGGCAAGATCCTGTCAGTGCCTATGCTGCAGCTATTCCTATTTTCCTTAAGAAAGCACAGGCTGGTGAAGCACTCACAATTTTTGGAGATGGGCTGCAGACACGGGATTTTGTTTTCGTAAAAGATATTGTGGCTGCAAATGTTTTTGCAATGACTTCACCCGAGCTTACTGGTGTTTATAATGTAGGGGGTGGTAAAAGTATCACAATTAAAGCAATTGCAGAGCGTATCATTGAACTCACGAAATCATCTTCAAGCATTCAGTATCAGGGTGAACGCCCAGGTGATGTGAAGCATTCCTGTGCAGACGCAGATAAGTTAGCTAAAGCAGGTTTCACTCCTAGATGGGATCTCGAGCGAGGCTTACATGCACTCGTATCAATTTAGTGGTTAAGCCACCAGATTGTACCACTTAGAGTTCCTGCAAAACTTACCCAAAGTAGGTAAGGGACTAATAAAACGCCTGCTAATGGGCGCACTTTGTAAAATGAAATCAGGGTGAAAATTATTGCTATCCAAAGCACTGTAATTTCCGTAAACGCAACTCCAAGCATGTGTAAGCCAAAGAACAGAGGAGTCCAAAGCGCATTAAGCCCCCACTGAACAAGAAACAGCCGCAAAGCTTTAGCCTGCTTATTCCAACCGCCTTCACACCAGATAAGCCATGCCGCAATGGCCATCATCACATATAAAAGTGTCCATACAGGGCCAAATAACCACGCAGGTGGATTCCACGTTGGTTTATGAATTAGTGTATACCAGCCACGCGTTGAGACAAAGACAGCGGTCAAAGACGCAGTAAAACAAAAAACAAGCCATCCGCAAAGAGCCTTGATTCGAGATGACCTACTTGAATGCATTGCCTAGATTTACTTACTGCTTTGAAATCTTTTCCCATTCCTGTGTTAGGATAGGTTTAATGATCTTAGTAAAACCATCATATGCAGGTTGTTTTAAATGCAACTTATCTGCGACAAAGAGTTCTTCTTTTGAACTCCCATCTGCATTCAGTAATACTGGATTAACATCAATAAAAGAGCGTAGAGCAGTTGATTCGCAGTATTCTTTAATTTGATTATTCGCATCTTCTACCCAGTCCCAGCGGGATTTCTTTTGGGGTGCTTTATTAATCGAGATAAAAATAATCTTAGTCTTGGGTAATTTTGCTGCTACGCGTTCTGAAAAGCTCTTGAAATTAGCGACGATAATAGCGGGCTTCTTACTCGCGTTAATGTCGTTACTGCCGCAGTAGTAGACAATAATTTTGGGATTATAGGGGAATACTATCTGATCCATTCGAGCTAACACATCTTCTGTACGTGAACCGCCAAATCCGCGGTTAAATACTGGCAGTGGGCTCATCTGATCAGTAACCGTTGTCCATTTTCTAAAGATACTGCTACCAATAAAAAGGATTTTTCCTTGAGCGGGTGGGTTGATTTTATCTTTGGCTATGAAGGCTTGGATTTCTTTTTCAAAACGAGGTCCAGAAGGCGTTGCTGTAGAAGCAGCAGTCTTAGTTTCATCTGCCGCATAGCTACTAAGTGCTATGAAGCCAGTTAAGGCTAGTGTTAGACCTAATACTTTGAATAGGGTGATTCGCATGGGATAAGTCAGTAGCTCAGAGATACCCGAGTGCAGAATCAATCTTTAAGAAGTGCACTTCTTAAAGACTCGCAAAAAAGCAAATGAGTCATACGTTAAGAAATGTGAAGATGACATTATTTATTACAGGTAGTCTTTTGGTGATTCTCATACTTGCAGGATGTCAATTAAGTCGCAGCGGATATGAGTCAGCACCATATAGCGTTAAGCGAATAGAAAATGATTTTGAGATTAGACTCTATCCCAAGCTAATGCTTGTTGAAACACCCACTCTCAGAGCAGGGGACGGTAGAGATGGTAGTTTCATGCGCTTGTTCCGATACATCACTGGCTCTAACGAGCAGGGTCAGAAAATTGCTATGACTACGCCAGTCTTCATGTCGGAGACAGTTTCGAATCCAACTATGGCATTTGTACTGCCTAAGGACTATGAGGCCTCGCGAGTACCTGAGCCAAAGGATTCGAAAGTTAAGATTCGTGCTATCGAAGCAGGTGAGTTTGCAGTACTGCGCTTCCAAGGTAGTCGTAGTGATGAACTTGAATCGCAGTCACTTGCCCGTTTAATTGACTGGGTTAATAATCAGCATTTGAAAATAATAGGCAGTCCGCTTTACGCCTATTTTGATCCACCATGGACACCGCCTTTTTTAAGACGTAATGAAGTAATGCTTAGGCTCGAGTCTAGCCCATAAAAAATCCCTCGCTTCATTCAAGAAACGAGGGATTGAGTAGAAACTTGGAATTAAGCGAGGTGGCCTGTTAGGCGACGTGCAGCTTCCTGCGCTTTGACTGCGATTTCACCCACTTTTAAAGCATGGGCTTGAGTCATTGCAATTTCGGTACGGTTGATACAGTCGAGAATAAATTCACCGAAGAAACGGAAACCGACTTGACCGGTTACGTTCAAGTGGTGTTCACCTTTCTTATCAATGATGTAAACGTGGTTGCCTGTGGTTTCACGGCCTACATCCACGTATTTTCTAAGTTCAATAGAACCTTCTGTTCCAGTAATGAAACAGCGGCCATCTCCCCAAGTGCTTAAGCCATCTGCTGTAAACCAGTTCACCTGAACGTAGTTTGAGCTGCCGCTACTGCCGATCAAAGAAGCTTCGCCGAAGTCTTCTAAACCGGGATGATCTGGATGGTTGAAGTTACCTACAGCTGAATTAGTAACGATTGCTTCTGTAGATTTTGAGTAGGTTAAGAATTGCTCAAATTGATGACTGCCAATGTCACCTAGAATTCCGCCGTATTGAGGACGGTTGAAAAACCACGATGGACGTGTGCTTAAGCTAATGCGATGAGGAGCAATATTTAAGACCTGAACTACTTTACCGATAGTTCCACGCTCTAAAAGATCTGTCGCGTACATTGCAGCTTCAACGTGAATGCGTTCGCTATAGTACACCATATACTTGCGACCTGTGCGGGCTATAGTTGCTTTGATCTGATCGAGTTGCTCGAGTGTTGTGAACGGCGCTTTATCACTGAAGTAATCTTTTCCTGATTCCATGACTTGGCAGCCTAGGGCAGCGCGTTCATTTGGAATAGCGGAAGAAGCTACAAGCTTAACGTCTGGATCTGAAAGGATTTCGTCGAGAGTGCGGGCAACTTTCGCTTGAGGATATTTTGAAAGAAACGCACTGACTCGAACTTGGTCTGTATCGTAAACCCATTTTACGGTAGCACCAGCTTCGGTTAGGCCGTTGCACATGCCGTAGATGTGGGCGTGATCAATCTTTGCAACCGCGATTTCAAACTGACCAGGCTTTACAACCAAGTTTGGTTTGCCTCGTGGGGCGTAATTAGCTCCATCGGCTTTTTGGAAAGTCGGTGTTTGAGCTTTAGTTTGTTTTGGGAGAAACGAGCTAACCGCCATAGCGGCTGCTGCTTGAGTAATGAAGCTTCGACGATTCATAGGGATAATAAATTATGATTTAAGAATAGAATGTATACCAAAATTTCCGCGTTGAGGAAGAGAAAGCATAGAATTTGCTTCATCGTCATTTACGAAGCGTTCTGCTTTAGGGTCCCAGTTTAGTGGGCGCCCCAGTTTCATTGCAATCCAGCTTATAATACAGGCTGCATTACTGCGGTGAGCGATAGGAGCGGGTGCTAGAGGTGTGTTTCTTGATTTCACACATTCAAGCCAGTTTAAGTGATGTTCCTTGCTCACAGGTAAGCGTACAGAAAGACCATTTGGATCAAGTAACTTAGGGTCACTTGCATCAAGAGCTTTGATTGCCTTGCTTAATTTTGCAGTAGGATCACTAGGAGTTACTTCGCTATCACGCGTTACCCAGATCCAACCTTCATCACCAATAAATTTGAGCCCATTATTGAATTTATCTGTGACAACGACTTTTACGTTGTTTGGATAATCGAGCTCCACGTGATAAGCACCGTGAACATTCCAGATTTTATTTTTTGGAAATTCTGCAGTCGCTTCTACACGGCTAGGACCAGTATGCTCAACATCCATAGCCCAGTGTGCGGTATCATAATGGTGAGCGCCCCAACCTGTGATCATTCCTAAGCAATGGGCTTCATGTCTAAGCCAACCTGGTCGAGTCGTTACTGTATTTTGAGGATGTACACGCTGTTCAGTATAATAGGCTTCGGGGGTTGGTCCAAGCCAGGTATTGAAATCGAGATTTGCAGGGATTGGCTGCTCAGGACTATCAGGAGCTGTAGGATCAATCGGCAGTCCAATTTCAACTCGGTTTAAGCGGCCAACTCGGCCACTTCGCACAAGTTCACAAGCTTGACGAAATTGTACCCAAGAGCGCTGCTGGCTACCAATTTGGAAAATACGATCTGTTTTAGCAATAGCATCTCTTAAGGCCTGACCCTCGGCATGGGTCATAGTCATTGGCTTTTGTAAATAGACATCTT
Source organism: uncultured Opitutia bacterium (assembly GCA_903834135.1). Taxonomy (GTDB): domain Bacteria; phylum Verrucomicrobiota; class Verrucomicrobiia; order Opitutales; family Opitutaceae; genus Palsa-1447. Next base: position 110,074 of record CAILHZ010000005.1, read on the forward strand.
TACCTGCATAGATTGCCGCCAAAGCCAATTGAGCATGCCAGTGATCGGGTGTGCTAATGACTACAGCATCAATATCTTTACGTTCTAATAATTCACGGTAGTTGCTATAGGTCTCGATATCAGGTCTTGGATGATCAGACGCTGTTTTGAAATTCTGTATGAAGTGTTTTGCTTGTGCTACTCGGTTAGAGTCTAGGTCACACAATGCGACGTAATCGGCTAGGCCAGAATTTAGAACACCGGGCATATCATGGCCTGTTGCGATACGTCCGCATCCAATGTGCGCAACGCGCACTCGGTTACTTGGTGAATCAGCACCTAAAAGCCGGGAGGGGATAATAAGAGGAGCTGAAACAGCTGCAGCTGCTTTGGCGGCAGTTTTAAAAAATTGACGACGGGAAAGGCCAGAAGTGTTCATGGGGTTAATCTTTGCTGACTGAGTGGGGCTAGGGAATAATGCTTACGTCTTTGAAGGTTTCACGCAAGTGCGTTACTTTCGGACAGTCTTTTTTAGCTCAATGCATAGGCTTGGCACTGTTTACATTGTAAACAACTTTTAATTTATGGCTTCTGTAGTTTAGTCCTGTCGGATAGGTGAAAAAGATGCGGCACTGCTTACCCCTCAAGCAGGGCGCCGCAATCTTGATGTTTCTACTCTGAGCAGTATCTACCTAAAAAAACAATAGAAGAGACGAGTTCCCAGAAATTGGTTTTCGTGATGTTGTTACTTCTAGAATTGTAGCGTGAAGCTGATCGATGGGATTAGGCTGATAACTTAGCCTATTTGCCGCGCGATTGCTTGGATTTATAAACATGGCGGAGAGGGAGGGATTCGAACCCCCGGTACCTTTCGGCACACCTGATTTCGAGTCAGGCGCGATCGACCACTCTGCCACCTCTCCGTTTCGCAGCTAGTTCAGAAGGTGAAGGACCGCAGACTTAGCGTTAGACGGCAAGAGTTTTTTGGAATGCTACCGAGGGCTATTGGCTGTCAGTACCTATTTAAATATCGTTTTTACGATAGGGATTTCTCAAGACGTTTACGTCTATACTGAGAAATGGTCGGGGCGATAGGATTCGAACCTACGACCTCCTGGTCCCAAACCAGGCGCTCTACCAGGCTAAGCTACACCCCGAAGGAGTCCAAAGCATGGGCGAAGTGGGCTTATGTCAACGCTGCCGTTCATTTTCCTTCAAAAATTAGTACTTTTAGCACTGTTTTCGGTTTTCCGGGAAAGACTTACGCAATTACGTAAATTTTGGTCTATTAGGTGCCTTCTAGCACAAGATTTAGCTTAATCTTATGCCGTTATGGATAATCTCTGCTTGCGTCACTCGGAGATTCGTTTTTTGATCACTACTTAATTCTTTAAAAATGGATACCATTTCCCGCGAAAATAATAGCATGCTCCCAATCGGCGGCGTAATTGTAGGCGTTCTCGCCTTAGTTTTAGCCGGCTGGTCCCTTGCGACTCTCTCCAAGGTAAAAACACAACTTGTCGCTCTTGAAGAGAAGACAGCTAAGATTGATGACATTGCTGCACAAGCAAGCTCAGCATCATCAAAAGCCGATTCTGTTAAAGCAGGACTTGATTCCGTTGCTAAGCAGACTCAAGACGCTTTCACCGCAGTGGGTAACACGCTAGGAACTATTCAAGCACAAGTTGCTAAAATGGAAGAGGGTTCAAAACATCCAGCTGCTAAAGGTGGCAAAGGTGCTGTTGCAGGTCCTGGTGAATATCTCGTTAAGGCTCATGACACAGCTACTAAAATTGCTAAAGCAGCAGGTTGTTCTGTTGCTGATCTCAAGGCAGCTAACTCCGGTGTTAACTGGGCAAAGTTGCACTTAGGTCAAAAGATCAAGCTTCCAGAAAAGAAGTAATATCTTACTTTAAATTTTCAAAGGGGTCGGGCCTTGATTGGCTCGGCCCCTTTTGTTTTTATACCTACAAAATTTGTGGAGCCAGAACCTCAAAGATGGAAACGGGGCGCTGAACGTAAACTCGCAGAAACGAGAATTCTCGATCTCTTGAGTGTTCAGTTTACTCATCCTGTTCGTGGCACTCAGAGAGATTTTATCGTTGTGGATGCACCTGATTGGGTGAACGTGGTAGCACTTACAGCAGACAAAAAAATTGTTTTAGTACGACAGTTTAGGTACGGAACTAATCAACTCTCACTTGAGATTCCAGGTGGTGTAATCGAACCTAAAGAAGATCCTGTGGTTGCTGCAGTGCGTGAATTAAAAGAAGAAACAGGTTACTCAGGTAGTAACGCGCGCTTAATTGCATCAATTCATCCTAACCCTGCTATTCAAAATAACCGCTGCCACTTAGTCTTAGTCGAGAATGCTGTATTAAGTGACGTTGTGCAATGGGATGAAGACGAGGAGATGTCTTGTGAGGTGATGCCTGTTGAGGCTGTGCTCGCATTAGCAAGAGAAGGTAAAATTACTCACAGTCTTGTATTATGTGGGCTATTTCACTTTGAGGGTTGGTGGAAAAGTCAGTCTATTTCTGAGATTTGACTTACTGTACTTCAGACTTACGTTTTAGGCAGTGCCACAGTGGTACTCATTCTTAATTTACACATGCCTGAAGTCTTATTCGCCAATTCTAAGAGCGCGCTAGGGAGCGTCTTGGCGGAGTGTATCCCTACGGCTTTAGAGGCAGAGATTAGGCATATCTATAAAGCTAGTCCCCTTTACGAAAAGCGTTTTCCACTTCACGCAGATCCTCTGAATTGGAGCTGCTTTAAGGAAATCCCGCTTTTATCTAAGCGCGAAATTGTGGAGCGCGGGCATTATGCCTTCTTTACTGATCATTTAGAAGTAGAGCGCGGGCTTGAGCAAAAAAAGCTCGAATACGAAAGTACCTCAGGAACTACATCTGGCCCAATGACAGTCATTATGGAGGAGGGTTGGTGGACTGCTCAAACTCAGCGCGCGTACCGGGCTTCTTCAATTCTACGTCCTTATGCAGATCGGCCGTACCGTAAATGTGTTCTAGCTCCTGTAGGGTGTTCGAGTAATCTCTGCCCTTACGAAGATCATCCTTTTCCAAACCGATATTTTGATGGCACGGTTTATTTAAATTTATCTAGTGATCCATTTGCTTTCCCTGAAAGCGAATGGGACCGCATTGTTGTAGAACTTCAAGCAACTCAGCCCGAAGTTATCGAGGGAGAACCTGTTTATTTATCGCTACTTGCACGTGCTGCTCAAAAACGAGGTGTTAAAGTACCGAGTGTTAAAGTCGTAATTTTAACCTACGGTAAAGCGAGTCTTCAGCATAGTAAGCGCATTCAGGAAGTATTTCCTGCCCTTCAGGTAGATTTATATGGATCAACCGAGGCTGGTTATCTTTTTGTAGGGAAAGCCTTCAAAGATAATTTAGTGGTGATCGATGAGAACGCATTTATTGAACTCATACCATGGCGTAGTGAAATCAATGACACCTTCCAAATTATTGTAACAACGAGGGATAGGCAGGCTATGCCTCTTTTACGTTACCACACAGGTGATATCGTCAGACGCTTACCTACCGGTTTTCGTATATTGGGTCGCGAAAAAGACCTTTATTTTAGGAAAGACGGCAGCCTAATGACTGTTACTGATGTGGATGAAGCTTTACCGCTTAATTTTGCATGTTGGCATTATATGCTGACCCAAACCGCAGATTTAAGGTGGGATTTCCATTATGTCTCTGATCATACCCTTGATCATACCGAACTTGAGGCCTCTTTGGCCCAGGTCATAGGGGAGGGGGCCAGGGTAAACGCTTTTAGGCGCCGCAGTATTGCCCCAGCTGGAAGTGGTAAATTTTCACTCCTAAAGCCACTGGGTAAGGCCTAAATATAGAGCTTAGCTTTGATTTAAACAGCTTGGAGTATTTGTTTAGCTTGTCGGCCTTGTAAAAGCTCTAATAGTCGTTGCCAGAAGGCTTTGCCTTGCTTTACAACCCCTTTAGCCCTGTAGAGAATAATCTCTTCATTATTATTACCTACGTTTAAATCGATGAATCCTCTAGGTCACCTCTTTTGCTCCACCATTGGCCGTAAGGTCATAATGGCTGTGACGGGTATTGTGTTAATCGGATTCGTAATTGGACACCTTGTTGGCAACTTACAGGTCTTTGAAGAGCCAGATCGCATCAACGGGTATGCTCAATTTTTACATACCCTAGGTCCCGTGTTATGGGTGATGCGTATCACCTTACTCGTCTGTGCTGGGCTTCATATCTGGGCAGCGACTGTATTAACGATTGAAGACCGCAAAGCACGCGGTGCTGTTGACTACCGTACAAAGACCTGGATTCAAGCTACCCTATCTTCACGTTACATGCGCTGGACGGGTTATGTTGTTTTAGCATTCGTTATCTATCACTTAGCTCAGTTCACGCTTGGGAGTGTTCAGAGTGCTTCCTATAAAGAAAATCTACCTGAATATACTATGAATGCCGATTACCATGTGATGGGAATCCCTGTCGTGCATGCAGGTACTCATGTACATGATGTTCGTTCAATGGTGATTCTAGGGTTCAGTCAGCCTATTGTCGCATTCTTTTATATATTCGCTGTAGGTCTTCTTTCATTACACTTGCTGCATGGAGCACAAAGCTTGTTTCAAACTTTAGGGCTTCGCAATTCAAGCTGGGGTAAAGCGCTACGTGCTATTGTTACACTTGCCTGCCTTGCATACTTTCTAGGAAACCTCGCTATCCCGGGAGCGGTTCTTACAGGTCATTTAAAACTTAACCCCGCATCTGCTTCGAGCACTCCTTAGTTTTAACGCATTTGAGTTATGGCACAACTTGATCCAAAAATTCCTTCTGGTCCGCTCGCTGAAAAATGGCGTAAGCACAAGATGGACATCAAACTCGTAAATCCTGCCAATAAGCGCAAATACGAGATTATAGTAGTCGGTGCTGGTTTAGCTGGTTCTTCAGCAGCAGCTACACTTGGGGAATTAGGCTATAAAGTTAAAAATTTTGTATTTCATGACAGTCCTCGTCGTGCGCATTCGATTGCTGCTCAGGGCGGAATTAATGCAGCAAAGAATTACCAAAATGACGGCGATAGTGTGCACCGTTTATTCTACGATACAATTAAGGGCGGTGACTACCGTGCAAGAGAAGCAAACATTCATCGTTTAGCAGAAGTTTCTGTAAATATTATTGATCAGTGTGTCGCGCAGGGTGTTCCTTTTGCTCGTGAGTACGGTGGCTTACTTGCAAATCGCTCCTTCGGTGGTGCTCAAGTATCTCGTACGTTTTATGCACGAGGCCAAACTGGTCAGCAGTTACTGCTTGGAGCTTATTCTGCACTTTCTCGCATGGTTGGCTCAGGAGCTGTAGAATTAAATACACATAGCGAGATGCTTGATCTTGTGGTAGTGGATGGTCACGCCAAGGGAATCATCGTTCGTGATTTAACAACAGGTGTTATCACCGCTCACTCTGCAGACGCAGTTATTTTAGCAACGGGTGGATACGGAAATGTTTTCAATTTATCCACCTATGCGCGTGGATCAAATACCACTGCAATTTGGAGAGCATATAAGAAGGGTGCATGTTTTGCTAATCCTTCCTACGCGCAGATTCATCCTACTTGTATTCCTGTTTCTGGTGACTATCAGTCAAAGTTAACGCTGATGTCCGAGTCGCTACGTAATGATGGTCGTATTTGGGTACCAAAGAACAAAGAAGACTGTGGTAAGCCACCCGCTTCAATTCCAGAGGCTGACCGTGATTATTATCTTGAGCGCATGTATCCTGCTTTCGGAAATCTTTGTCCGCGTGATATTGCTTCCCGTGCTGCAAAGCGGGTTTGCGATGAAGGCCGTGGCGTAGGTGAAACCGGACTTGGTGTTTATCTTGATTTTGCTGATGCGATTAAACGTCTTGGCGAGGCAGGTGTACGTGAACGTTACGGTAATCTTTTTGATATTTATCACGAGATCACTAACGAGAACGCGTACAAAGTACCGATGCGTATTTTCCCAGCCGTGCATTACACGATGGGTGGTCTGTGGGTAGACTATAATTTGATGTCAAATCTCCCAGGGCTTTTCGTTTTGGGTGAAGCTAACTTCTCAGATCATGGTGCTAATCGCTTAGGAGCTTCAGCTCTTATGCAGGGATTAGCAGATGGTTATTTTGTTATTCCCTATACTGTGGGTGATTACCTAGCAGGACAAAAACCAAATTCACGTCCTTCAGTAAATTCTCATGAATTTGTTAAAGCTATAGCAGATGTAGAATCTAGTGTTGCTCGATTCTTAAGCAATAAAGGTAAGGAACCAGTAAGCTATTACCATAAACGTTTAGGTAAGATTTTATGGCAGCACTGCGGCATGGCTCGTAATAAAGCTGGACTAGAACAAGGCATTAAAGAGATTGCTCAATTAAGAGAAGAATTCTGGGCAAATGTGAAAGTACCTGGTTCTGCTGATACGCTTAACCAGTCCTTAGAGCAGGCAGGACGAGTCGCTGACTTTTTGGAATTAGGCGAACTCATGTGCCGTGACGCACTTTCACGTGAAGAAAGTTGCGGCTGTCATTTCCGTGAAGAGTATCAACATCCTGATGGAGAATGTAAGCGAGATGACGAAAACTTCTCCCATGTTGCTGCCTGGGAATATCAAGGTGAGGGGAAAACTCCGATCCGTAATGTTGAGAAACTTAACTACGAATTCACAAAGATGAGCGTCAGGAACTACAAGTAAGGAACCGCTATGTCTTCAGAAAAAAATTCAAAAAGCATTTCGGTTACGCTACGCGTTTGGCGCCAAGCAGGGCCAAATAAGCCAGGTCAATTCGTGGAGTATCCCGCGCACAATCTGAGCCCTAATATGTCGTTTTTAGAGATGCTCGACGTTGTCAATGATGAGTTGACGGTTAAGGGGCAGGAGCCAATTGCGTTTGCTCATGATTGTCGTGAAGGCATTTGCGGTACGTGCTCTTTAGTAATCAATGGAGAACCGCATGGTCCGCATGAAGGTGTAGCAAGTTGCCAAACCTACATTCGTAGTTTTGCAGATGGAGAAGTCGTTACTATAGAACCATTCCGCGCAGCACCTTTTCCTGTTATTAAAGATTTGGTCACAGATCGCAGCGCCTTTGATAAGATCCAACAAGCCGGTGGATTTATCACAGCACGTGCGGGTTCTGCTCCAGATGCTAATGCAACTTCTATATCTAAAGTAGATGCAGATTTAGCGATGGATGCAGCTCAGTGTATCGGATGCGGTGCCTGCGTAGCAGCATGTAAGAACGCCAGTGCCATGCTTTTTGTCGCAGCAAAGGTTTCACACTTAGGCATATTACCTCAAGGCCAGGCCGAACGTGATAAACGTGTACTTGCGATGGTTAACACGATGGATGACCTAGGCTTTGGCGGTTGCACCAATCAATATGAGTGCAGTGCGGCCTGTCCTAAATTGATCTCACACGACTTTATTTCCCGCTTAAATGGGGACTATATCGCTGCAAGCTTCCGCTCGATGTTTAAGCAAGCTCCTGCTCAAACAGATGGTGGGGCAGGTTAAGTAATCGTAAATGTTACTTAGAAAATAGAAAGTGCCTTAGCACTTTCTAGCGCTATCCAGGCTACCCCTGCGAAAAGCACTAACCAAAGGCCCTGTTTTACCCATCTGCGACCTCTTAGAACTGCATCTTGAAGGTCAGTATTGAGTAATTTATTGTTCCTTTGGGACATAAAACTCGCAAAACCAGGGTTTCTAAAGCGACTTCTGCTATCCCTGGCTAATCCAAACTTGATCGCTGGGCGACGGATTAGATTTTTAAGGGTTGTTAGCACAAATAAGACCGTGGAATTTTCGGTTGGTTTTTCAAACAAAAACGAGTGTTCTAGTACATATTTATCTATAATTCTTAAATTAGACCATGCACCACTTCCGTTATATTGGACAAAATCTTAACTGCGAATCTGTAGACTTAGCAGAGGTTGCACGCCTTTATGGCACGCCTACTTATGTTTATAGTGCTGCAACTATGGCCGATAATTATAACCGGCTTGCTTCAAGTCTTAAGGGGTTAGATTTCCAGATCTGCTTTGCAAACAAAGCCAACGCTAACTTGGCAGTTCTTAGGCATTTTTCTAACATGGGTTGTGCTTTTGAGTTTGCGAGTGCTGGGGAGCTTCAGCGCGTTATTGCAGCTGGTTCTGATGTAAAACAAAGCGTGTTTGCAGGAGTGGGTAAGACGGAAGCTGAAATCAAGGTAGCTTTAGAAAACCAGATCTATTCCTTTCACGTGGAAAGTGAGCCTGAGTTGGCTCGCATTAATCATGTTGCAGGAAAAATGGGGGTTAAAGCCCCGATTGCTATTCGGGTTAACCCAGATGTTGATGCCCATACCCACGCAAAAATTAGTACAGGTAAGAGTGAGCATAAATTTGGTATCCCACTAAAGTTCGCTGCTGCAGCTTATGAAGCGGCCTCCAAGTATCCTCATCTAACTTTAAAGGGAGTCCAGATGCACATAGGCTCTCAAATGACTGAGCTTGGGCCTATTGTTGAGGCGGTTAAGAAAGTCGCTCCTTTCGCCGCTGAACTTAAAACAAAGTACGGAATTAGCCATTTTTCAATAGGTGGGGGTATTGGTATTGTTTACAAGGATGCTTTAGCTAGTGGCCAAGCCTCATGGTGGGATTCGCTACCTGAATCTCAAAGACCTTTAACTCCTGAGACCTATGGAGCTGCTGTGGTGCCCCTTTTGCAGCCTCTTGGACTAAAGATAGTGTTAGAGCCAGGGCGCTTCCTTGTTGGGAACGCTGGAGTACTGTTAACTCGAGTGGAATATCTCAAACATGGTAATGGTAAGAATTTTCTTATTGTGGATGCAGGTATGAATGATCTGGTAAGACCTGCTATGTACGATGCCTACCATGAAGTGGTAGCTCTACATAAGGATACCACACGTCCAAGCCTAGTTGCAGATATCGTAGGTCCTGTCTGTGAAAGTAGTGACTGCTTTGCTAAGGAACGCTCGATCCAAGAAGTAGGAGAAGGCGAGTATCTAGCAATTATGAGCGCTGGTGCTTACGGCAAAACGATGGCGTGCCGCTATAACGCACGTCCCTTGGCAGCTGAAGTCTTAGTTAAAGGAAGCTCCTTTGAGCTTGTCTGCGTGCGTGAAACCTTTGAGCAAATGACCTCACTTGAGCGTATCCCTGCTTTTCTTAAATAAGGGATAGTGACGAAAACTATACCGTCGCAAATTTTACATAGATTTATTTGATGGAACCTATGAAATTCACGGTTGTTGGAGCTGGTGCTTGGGGTACAGCCTTTTCTTTGTATCTATCTAGGCTTGGCCATACCGTGACTTTAGCTCCGCGTAGAATAGAGCATGCCGAAGCAATTAAGTCCTTCTCAGAGAATAGAGATTATCTTCCAGGCTTTTCTATTCCTACAGCTCTTTTAATTAATGCGCATCTGCAATCTAGTTTAGCAGGTGTTGAGTGCGTCATACTTGCGTGTCCAGCGCAGGCACTACGTCAAACGTGTGAGCATATTAAGCAAGCAGGTTTCGCAAAGGGTATAGTTGTCTCTTTAGCTAAGGGACTTGAAGTAGGTAGTCACTTAAGACCGTCTGAAGTGATCGCTTCTGTTTTACCTGAAGCAAAGATTGGTACTTTAACTGGCCCAACAAATGCAGCTGAAGTCGCAAAGCAGTTGCCATGTGCTATGGTGCTTGCCGGTGTAGGTGATTGGCTTGGGCCAATTCAAACTGCACTTAGTAGTGCAAAGATGCGTATCTACACAAGCGATGATCTTATTGGGGTAGAACTAGGTGGTGCATTGAAAAATGTGTACGCCATTGCTGCTGGATGTGCAGATGGACTTAAGCTGGGAGATAATTCTAGGGCCGCTTTATTAACACGTGCTCTTGCAGAAATGGTACGTGTCGGAGTTGCTCTTGGTGCACGTACTGAAACTTTTTATGGTCTAAGCGGCTTCGGTGATTTAGTCGCAACATGTCACGGAGGATGGAGTCGCAACCGAGATTTTGGTGAGCATATTGGCGCTGGAGCAGATGTTGCTAAAGTGCTCTCACACCGAAAAACTGTGGTTGAAGGGTATTCAACAACAGAATCTTTTGCTGGGTTATGTGATCAGGAAAAAATAGACGCACCTATTTTAAATGAGATGCGGGCTATTTTATTTGAAGGAAGAAAACCTTCCGACGCGCTAGCTGCCTTAATGTTGCGTGGCCTCAAAGTTGAGACGCACGCAAAAATCTAAGTCAGTAGTTGTCTTTTGATATATCGCGGTCCTTCGTTTCAGGAAGCACGATTGCACCGATAATAAAGCAAAGGCCTGCAATTGTTATAGGGTACCAAAGGCCTGCATAAATATTCCCCGTGAAGACCGCAATCGATGCTGCAATCAGTGGTAGGAATCCACCAAACCAACCGTTACCAATATGATAAGGTAGCGACATCGAAGTATAGCGAATGCGAGTAGGGAATAATTCTACTAAGAAAGCAGCAACTGGGCCGTAAACTAAGGCGACGTAGATTACTAGTAGTGATAAAAGTGAGATAGCTTTGACCCAATTAATTTGGGACGTATCTGCAGCTAGGGGATAGCCTGCGGGAGCAAGTGCTTTTTCGTAGGCTGCTTTATCAAAGCCGTTCACAGTTGCTTCTCCTACAGTAAGTGAAATGTGCTGACCAGCAAGTGCACCTTCTAGTGTGAAAGGAATACCGCGTGTATTTAAATAATTACGGGCTTGGTCTGTTTCTGATGAAATTTTACTTGGAAGCACAATTTTGCGTGCAGCATCTACTAATGCTTCTCCAACTACAGCAACGTTTCCATGAAAATCTTCCGTGTGTAAGGTAACTGGGTGTACTTGCATCGCGCGCTCTAAAGCTGGATTGGCGGCATTGGTTAGACCGTGGAATATTGGTTGATATGTAAATACAGTTAAAAACATACCGGAAAGAATAAGCCACTTGCGGCCAATCTTATCAGAAAGACTTCCGAAAAATAAAAAGAAAGGTGTTCCAATTAATAGTGCTGCAGCAATTAATTCGTAGCCGACAATATAATTAACTTTAAGCGTCGTTGTGAGAAAATACAGCGCATAAAATTGACCTGCGTACCAGACGACACCTTGTCCAGCTGTTGCTCCAAAGAGTGCTTTTAAAACAACGATTAAATTATCTTTACGTCCAAAACTTTCAGTTAAAGGAGATTTTGAATGCTTACCTTCCGCTTTCATTTCTGCGAATACGGGAGACTCTTCAAGTTTTAGACGGATATAAACAGAGACCCCTAAAAGTAGTACTGAAACACCAAACGGTACTCTCCAGCCCCAGGATGCAAAACTTTCTGGTGACATAAGTTGGCGTACAGTAAGAATTACAGCTAGACTTAAGAATAAACCTAAAGTGGCAGTAATTTGAATCCAGCTAGTGAAGGCGCCACGTTTATTAGCAGGTGCATGTTCTGCGACATAAGTTGCAGCGCCACCATATTCACCACCAAGCGCTAGGCCTTGTGCAAGACGAAGTAGAAATAATAATACGGGTGCCCAAAAGCCGATACTCGCGTAGGTCGGTAAAATACCGATCAATGCTGTGGCAGATCCCATAACAACGATTGTTACTAGAAATGTGTATTTGCGGCCTACTAGATCTCCAAGTCTGCCAAACACTAAGGCGCCAAATGGTCTTACAGAGAAGCCTACACCTACCGCAGCTAAACTAGCAAGAAAGCCTGCAGTCTCATTACCTGGTGGAAAGAAGAGCTTCCCGAAGAAGGCAGCCAGTGTTGCATAAATGTAAAAATCATACCACTCGAACACGGTGCCGAGAGATGATGCGAATATTACTAGTCTATGTTTACGATCGAGTGCAGCGGATTCTGAGGTAGCCATTTGGGGTAATAGAGGGGGGGGAGGTAAAAGATGAAGACACTAGCCGAATTTGAATCAAGCCGAGAATAGTAACATCATGATTTAGGTGAAACTTTGTTTCTTTGGATTGTTAAGATAGCGACTGCTCCAATGATGATTACAGCTGCAGCAAATATGCGTGGGGTGATGGGTTCGTTTAAAATAGCCCAACCTAAAAACACTGCGACAAATGGATTAACATACGCGTAGGTTGAAAGTTTGGCGGGAGTTGTATGGGTTAAAAGCCATACGTAAACAGGGTATGCTACCAGTGAGCCAATGATGATAAGGTAGGTAAAAGCGATCCATGAGCGCTGACTGATTAAATGCAGATGAATGTCTGGTGCTTCACCTAGCAAAAATCCTGTTATTAGCATAAGGCCACTTCCGGCAAGCATCTGGATCGATGCAGCGTTCATGGGATCTGCCCCACTTTTGGCATGCTTTGAATATAAAGAGCCTACCCACCACAGAATACTTGCTGCAATTAAGGCAACGACACGCGTTGTTGGAGGACGTGCCCCATTGGGTATAGCTCCTGGACCTAGCAGGATAATAAGTCCTGTTAGACCTAATCCGATACCTAGCCAAAGCCCTAAGGTGGGACGTTTGCCTCCCGGTCTAATCCAATCTAGAATTACCATAGCGATAGGGGATGCTCCAAGAATGAGTGTTGTAAGACCTGATGGAACTTTTTGCTCAGCCCAGCTCACAACACCATTACCTCCTAAAAGTAGACATCCCCCCACAATTGCATTGTCTCTCCACTGACTCTTTGTTGGCCAGGGGGCGCCACGCACTTGCATGAATATAAAAAGAGCAGTACCTGAAATGAGAAATCGGAAACCTGCCATCAAGAAGGGAGGCATTGTTTCTACAGCTACACGTATTCCTAAATAGGTGCTTCCCCAAATTATATAAATCGCTGCAAAAGCGAAAAACAGAGCTGTCTTAGTGGGGGATTTTGATTCCGAGTGAGTCAAAGTTTGTGTTAGGCTGAACTAAATTAAGATGATTTTCAATATCGAGTCTGGGATAGCTTTCATCAAGTACGAGCTTTGTCTTTTGAGGATTGTAACAGTATAAGGTTATTATTAGCTTATGCCGACATGGGTAAGTCATTTTCCTGCTTCTTTTTGTACTCAAAACAGGTGAAACCTTGAGTTTATCTTCGTGTCTTTATTTCCCATACCATAATCGATGACACGCAAGGGACTTTTTTCTATAATATTGGCACTTACAGGCGTTGGCTTTGGCGGTTGTGTAACCGAAGAAAGTCATACCGCTAATGCACCACAATTACCTGCACGGGCAGCTCCCGCTCTGCCCGTTGGCCATGGTACCGCACTTCAGTTTAGAGGTTTAGTCATAATTACAGACCAAGTCGCAAACGAAATTTTGAATCTCAGCAATATGAGTGATTCAAAAACAACACCTCATATTCTGGTAGATCCTTTAGTAAATGAAACGCACTTTAATGTGAATACTCAGATGCTACTTGGTCGTATGCGAGTAATGCTTAACAGCAAGGCCAAGAATAAAGTACGTTTCATTGATCGTGCAATGATAAGGCACGTAGAAACTCAATTTGCAGATATTCCTAATGTATCGCATGAGTCCAGTGCTGCCAGCAACTATCACCCTGAGTCTATCGTTTTAGAAAGTAAGTTAATTGAAGCTAACATAGGCACTAGATTCGAATTTAGCCTACATAAATCTTCATCCAAAGAGGTGCTTTGGAAGGGATCTTATGAGCTTAGCCCAGATTTTTTTGACCTTCCCGATTATCGCTAACGCATATGAAACATTCCGGCATTATTTCTTTTACGGCATTACTTTTGTTATCAGGCTGTGCTACTCCAAGTGCTCAAGTAGCGCTGAATCCTACACTTCCCTACCAAGCTTTAGACGCTGCGAGCAATGCCGCTGTTGATAAAGTTGCGCTGAGTGACCGCTTGCTTGCAGATGGTCGACTTGAAGTTGTGTGTGTTCTTAAAAATAGAACTCCAGCTGCTATTTCTATCACTGTGACGTGTGTATTCGAAGATGCAGAAGGTAAGACTCTAGCTGAGCCGAGTGTTTCACAAACAACAACGCTCACGGATTCTATACCTCTTTCTGTGCGTTTCGAATCCAAGTCTAAGGATGCGAAACGCTACAGTGTTCAAGTTAAACTAAACGCCTAAAGTTAGGCTTTAGGAAGCAGGTCAGCTACCAGCGACTTTTCCTCTTTGAGTTCGTTTTCTGTCAGTGTGATGCGTGAGCGAGCAAATTCACTTAAAGTGAGATTTTGCACGATCTTCCACTGATTACCGTCCGAGTGCATTGGATAGGAGAACATTAGACCTTTTTCAATTCCGTAAGAACCGTCGCTGCAAACTGCGACGCTAAAAATAGTTCCAGCTGCTGTTGGCGTTGTTAAAGCACGTACCGTGTCTACAACAGCATTTGCTGCTGAAGCTGCTGAACTTAAGCCGCGTGCTTTAATAATTGCAGCTCCTCGTTGTTGTACGGTTGGAATAAATGCATCTTTAAACCATGCTGAATCTGAGATAACAGAGGTTGTTGCTTTACCTGAGATGTGAGAGTTTTCAAAATCAGGGTACATCGTTGAACTGTGATTGCCCCAGATTGCGAGATTGGAGACTTCGGTAGTTTGTACGCCGGCTTTGATAGCAAGCTGAGTGACTGCACGATTTTGGTCGAGCATCGTCATTGCGAACCAGCGATCTTTTGGAATCGAAGGCGCATTATTCATCGCAATTAAGCAATTGGTGTTACAAGGATTCCCTACCACTAAAATACGCACATCTTTTGCAGCGTTCTTAGCGATAGCCTGACCTTGGCCAGTAAAAATCTTACCATTAATTCCAAGCAAGTCTTTGCGTTCCATGCCTTGCTTACGAGGCACTGATCCTACAAGCAGAGCCCAGTTAATGTCTTTAAATCCTTCATCTAAAGAAGCTGTAGCAACAATCCCCTTTAGAAGCGGGAAAGCACAGTCTTGAAGTTCCATTACAACTCCAGCGAGTACAGGAAGTGCTGGCTCTATTTCAATCAGATGTAAAATGACAGGTTGCTCAGGACCAAACATGGAACCAGAAGCAATGCGGAATAATAGGGAATAACCGATTTGGCCGGCTGCACCGGTGATCGCGACACGGATAGGAGATTTCATGGGTATTTTTTATTTAAAGAGACTTAGGTATTAGTATCAAACGGTTTTCAGGCTTTAGCTTTGAGTAAAACGGCATGCGTTTCGTGGATAAGTGCCTCTGTGGTTGGCCAATCAATGCAACCATCAGTAATTGATATGCCGTAGCGTAAACGCTCAAGTATGCTTCCAGAGCCTGCTGTAGGTGGGAAGGCCTGGTTTCCTGAACCTAAATTACTTTCTATCATTGCACCAAGAAGAGAGGTATTACCATTTTTGATTTGCTCAAGAAGTTCTCGCATTACTTCAGGCTGACGCTCGGGTTGCTTTGTAGAATTGTCATGTGAGCAGTCTACAAGGATCGATTTTGGTAAACCACCTTTAACGAGCAGTTTTTCAGCTTCCGCGATATGAGTCGCTGAATAGTTAGCTCCGCCTGAGCCACCGCGCAGTACGATGTGACAATCTTTGTTACCGCGGGTGACGACAGCTGAAGCTGCACCATCAAGATTAATGCCTAGAAAAGTATGCGGCTGTCCGGCTGCTTTGATTGCATTTACGGCAGTTTGAACAGAACCATCTGTCCCGTTTTTAAAGCCAATTGGCATGGATAAACCGGAAGCCATTTGACGGTGAGTTTGAGATTCTGCAGTGCGTGCTCCGATTGCTGACCAGCATACTAAGTCAGCAATGTATTGAGGGGTGATTGGATCGAGCAGTTCTGTTGCCGTAGGAAGACCCAAATCAAGTACGTCTCTTAAAAAACTGCGGGCGATGCGAAAGCCTGAAGCAATATCGTGTGTTCCATCTAAATGCGGATCCATGATCAGACCTTTCCAGCCAACAGTAGTACGCGGTTTTTCAAAATATACCCGCATCACTATCAAAATTTTATCAGATACCTTCTTGGCCAGTGCTGCTAGTTTTTCTGCATATTCGCGCCCTGCCTTAAGATCGTGAATCGAACACGGGCCAATGATGAGTAAAAACCGTTTATCCTGCCCAAACATAATACGTTGAATCTCTTCGCGTGAGCTGGCCACGAAGGCTGCTTGAGATTCGTTTTTAGGAATCTCGTTAAGGAGTTGTTTAGGAGATGGCAGGATGCGTGTCTCCAGAACATTTATGTCAGAGGTTTTTTGCACAGAACGGTTAGTATTGCAGAGGAGGGGGGGAGTCTGCCGAGCCTCTTTTTTATCATTTAGCCCATTTGGCTAACCTTATAAATAAAGTGGCCGGTCACTTACCCCTAAGTGACCGGCCTTTGCTTTCTTAGTTACCCCAAAACTCCCGCTAGGCGGGAGAAGTGGAAAATTGATGAGTTGAGAAGTACAGGCTTTTAAGACACGGTCAATGGCAATTGAATTATAATTATAAACTATCGGGTTTTCACTGTACTATATTAGATTCTTTAATATGAAAAACGAGAATATGATAGCTTACGCTAAAACTCCGCCAAGCGCCTGGATTCAGGTGACTGGGAATGACGCGCCTAATTTCCTTCAGGGGCAATTCAGCAATGACCTTGAAAAAGGATTTAATAAATTCATAAATAATTGGTATTCATATGGTTTATGGCTAGATCATAAGGGTAAAATTTTAGCAGATAGCACCATCGTTAAAGGGATAAATTCAACAGAATTTTGGATTCATAGCAGCTACTGTAAAGCGGCCGATATTTGCACACGACTGGAAGGGTTTATCATAGCCGATGATGTGGTTTTAGATAATCAGACAAATGCGTGGTCAGCCATTACACTTATAGGACAGAAATCTCGCAAACTATTGGAAAATAGTAATTTGGACGGAATATATGCATTTAACGGAAGGCGTGGCTCTGAGGAGTCCTTTGAATTGATCTATTTACGCTCTGCTGAGGCTCAAATTCAGGAGATTATTAAAAATTGTGATAGCATGTCTTTGGAGGATTTGGAGCGTTTACGAATTAAGGCAGGTGTTGTTCGTATCCCCCAAGATGCGGGATCTACTGATTTACCCCAAGAGGTGGCACTACAAAAAGATGCGGTTTCAGTGACTAAGGGCTGCTATGTAGGACAAGAGGTGATGGCTAGACTTGCGAATAGGGGCCGAATTCGGCGTAAACTTGTTCAAGTTAGGGGTACTGGCCAACTACCGAATATCCCATGTGCAGTTTGGGACTCAGAAAATAAAGTTGGCGAACTGCGTTCAGCTGTAGTGTCTGATGGCGGTTTTATAGGTCTAGCTCTCATGTCGGTTTCATCTATTGAGGCAACTTCGGCTTTTTCATTAACTGCTAACGCAAATCGCGATTTACTTGTAAGTTAAATTTTAAATTCACCGGTCTTTCGTTGACCGAAGTCATTTGCGAGCGTTCGCTTAGATAAAAATTACCCCGTACATGAATAAAGCTCAACTGATCGATTGTGTTCAAAAAAAGCTAGGTGATGACGTTTCAAAATTAGCAGCTGAAAGATCTGTAGATGCTGTACTTTCTGCAATTAAACTTGGAATGCGCACTGACAAAGAAGTTCAATTAGTTGGTTTTGGATCATTTGCAGTTAGCCACAGAGCTGCGCGGCGTGGTTATAATCCGTATACAAAAAAACCAATGAAGATTCGTGCAATGAAAACAATTCGTTTTAAAGCCGGACTTGATTTGCGCGAAATTCTTTAAGCTAGGTATGGCATGAAAGATATTTTAATTGGACATTTCAAAGAACGCTTTGGTAGGAACCCATCTTTTCTTGCTCGTGCACCTGGGCGAATTGAATTTATTGGAAATCATACCGACTACAATAAGGGCTCTGTTCTTGGAGCTTCGCTAGATTTATGTGTTTGGGTTGCAATCGCACCTCGTGTAGATAATCAGAGAAACTATTTTGCTTTAGGCCGCGGTGCATTGGTGAATACCTCGTGTGAAGTGTATGATCGTCTACAGGGAGATGCTTCCTGGGTAAATTATCCGCTTGGTGTCTTAGTCGCTATGCGCGAAGCAAAGCTTAAAATTCCGGAAGGTTTTGATTACTTAGTAATGTCAAATCTTCCTATGGGAGCGGGACTCAGTAGTAGTGCAGCGATAGAACTTTCTTCAGCGCTAGTTTTTCTTCAGGCGACAAATCAAAGCGTGTCTAAAGAAGTATTGGTAAATTTAGGAAAGGCAGCAGAAAATAACTTTGTTGGAGTGCCGTGTGGAATCTTAGACCAAGGTGTCTCCGGCTTCGGAAAGAAAGATCAACTTGTCTACATTGATTGTGCTGGTCCCCTGTTTGCTACGGTACCACTTCCATCTAAGACTCACTTTTGGATATTTAATACCCATACTAAACACGCCTTAGTAGATGGGTTATATGCAACCCGACATAAAGAGTGTATGGATGCAGCGAAGACACTGGGAGTTAATTATTTAGTTGAAGTAAGTATTGAGCAGTTAATGCAGAATAAAACTAAGCTCTCATTAAATGTATTTAAACGCGCTAAGCACATCGTTGAGGAAATTGACCGTGTGAATCAAATGATAGCCGTACTTAAAGACGGTGATTTACGTAAGATTGGACAGTTGCTTTATCTTTCACATCAGAGTTCTGAACTGTATTTTGAAAACAGTACTCCTGAACTTGATTTCATAGTAGCAACCTTACGCACGCAATCTGAAGTTTATGGAGCACGTTTAACCGGAGGAGGCTTCGGCGGTGCCGTCATGGCACTTGCGGCGGATAATTATTCTCAAGATCTTGCGGAAGTAGTTTCTGAAACCTATCGGAAGAAATTTGGTAATCCGTTAGAAATTATACATGCTATTACAGGTGACGGCGCATCACTAATCTAGCTTACGCCTGTCATTAGAAGAGTTCTGCCCAAGTAGTAAACCAGTGATCGATTTGGATCTGCAACGATGCGAAGTAAAGAAGTCCTGCTAGTGCTAGCATAGGACCAAAAGGTATTGGATTAGAGAGTGTATTGCCTGCAGTAGTATTATTGCTAGGTCTGATTTTGCGTATCAGTATTACAAGACTAATTGCGATTGCTCCAAGAAAGGCTCCGCCGAAAATTGAGAACAGAGTTCCTTTCCAGCCGCAAAAAGCGCCAATCGCTCCAATAAATTTTACATCACCTAATCCCATTGCGTCTTTTTTAAGCGCTGCAGCAGATAGCATTGCTATCCAAAAGAGTAACCCTGAGCCAATAAATATTCCGAGTAGTGAAGCTTCGATTGATCTTAAGCTATCGAGGACAAAAAGGCCTTCATGTTGTCCATGTAAGGTGGGAACTAGGCCAGATAAAATAACACCTAGTGCGCCAAGGCCTAAGGTGAGAAAATCAGGGATCACCATATGCTCAAGATCAATGAATGCAGCAGCGATTAAAGCACTTGCAAAAACCCAGCCACAAAAAGCGTGATCTGGAGTCATGTGGTTCCAAATGAAAAAGAAAATAAAGGCTGTTAAGATTTCAATACACGGATGGCGTAAACCGATTGGTGTTCCGCAGCAGCGACCACGGCCCTTTAGAATTATCCAAGAAATAATTGGAATATTGTCATACCAAGCAATTGATTTACCGCAGTCACAGTGAGAGCCAGGCGTCACTATGGATAAGCCTTGAGGCACTCTACTAATAATGACGTTTAGAAAACTACCTACACACGCACCTACTACTGAAGCAATTAAACTAAAAAATATCGGAAACTGTGCAGTCAGCGCTGTGAGTTCTAAAATCATGCGTTCAAGGAGAGTGCTTCCCGTGCTGCTTTTAGCATGACTGCGGCTGTCCGTGATGCAGGGCAACTCGTCCAGATCTCAAAAGCCTTTGCTCCTTGATGTACAAGCATCGTCAATCCATTAGCACTTATAATACCGAGTTCCTCGGCCTGCTGCATTAGCTTAGTTTTTGGTGGATTATAAATCATATCGAATACACCTGCTGGTTCACGCAGACGTGCCAAATTAATAGGAGCTAAATCTGTAGTTTTAAGACCGGCACTCGTTGCATTGATAACGAGTACTCCTCGGTTAATACCTGAAGCATCGGGTTCAAGTAGCGAGGCTGGTGTGACAGACTGTAGTACACTATCTCCAGCAATAGGCTTTAGATGTAAACTAAGTGCTTCTAGATTTTCTGCTGACCGATTCACTAAAGTCAGTGAACGGCATTTGCGCTGAAGGCATTCTACAGCTGCACCGCGAGCAGCACCACCTGCACCAATTAAAAGTATATTTGAATCAGTGAGTTCTATATCTAGGGAGTCTTTGACTGCAGTAGCTAGACCATAGCCATCTGTATTAAAGCCTTCCCAACCTTCAGGCGCCCAGCGAAGTGTATTCACAGCCCCAATAGCTAAAGCACTGGGATCAATTTTTTCAATCAGACTAAAAGCGATTACTTTGTGAGGTACTGTAAGATTAATTCCTTTGAAGCCTTTTGCGTGAAGTAGGGGAAGCGCCTGTTTAAGATCTTCTGGTTTAATTTCAAAACGTACATAGCTAAGCCCTGTTAGTTCAGGATTGTGGCGCACTTCAGTTGCTATTGCCGCGTTGTGCATTGCTGGACTCACCGAGTGCGCGATAGGTGAACCAAGTACAGCTAGGGTACTTGTACTGCGCGACCAACTTTTTAAGTCAGCTAAGGTATAGACAGGTTCTGATGCCATAGACGCCACGTCAGGAGTTGCGGGCATAGGCAGCTTCAAACTCTTCGATGAAACTTGCAAACAGCTTCGCCTTGTTTTCTTCCCCTGCTTGGATGTAATGATTGTGAAGATTACGGCAGTTGCGGCTGAGCACTTCCCTAATCGAGGTAGGTGCTAGATCTGAGAGCTGAGGGACAATCTTACGAGAGCGTAAAAGATCAAATACCTCTTCACTGTCTCTAAATAGACCTTGTTCAAAGGGATCCACAAAGAATGGCTCTTTTTCGGTATAGCAGCCTACGATAAAATGTCCCGGCAGAGCCACGGGTTCTAAGGTTAATTCCAGACGTTCTGCGACAAGTAAATAGATAAGACTTAGCGTAAGGGGTAGTCCTTTTCGGCGACGAATTACGTGATCAATCAAACTGTTTCTTGGATCGTTATAGTGTTCAACGTTTCCTCTAAATCCCCAGTCGTGAAAAAGTACACGGTTAATGATACGGCACTGATCCCTTACTGAAGATGGCTCGGCAATTAATTCTCTGCAGCGAGCAGCCATAGCATCAAGCGCTTGGCAGCATTCTCCAGCATCAAGCTTGGGAGAGACTGTGCGAGACAGTAGCATCGCACCTGTTTCTAATTCATAATTAAGCGACTGAATAAACGTTCTAAAGTCACCTTCTGGGTCACTAAATTTAAGCTCACGTAAATACCAGGCTACATTTTGTGCGATCTTAGGATCCTTACTTGATAAGACTGTCTTAAGAAAAATTACGGCCTGGCTTTTATGTTTTGAAAAATAGTTTAACAGTGAGGTACGCACCATCTGACTCGAATCATCGAGTAGTGAGCGTAGCGCCTCTTGGCGTTTGGGATCTAGCGGTTCCTGAGTGGATTCCACATCTATGAAGAAAAAAACTTTTCTTCGTACTGGCAACACTGAACAACACAAGCCTCAATAAGGTATGGCTTGGAGAGTAGAGGCACATAAGGGATTAAGACTCCCTCAAATCCAGTGGGCACTTGATGCTGCTATTCCTGTTGCGCGCTCATTTGTCTCGCATGCGCACAGTGATCACGTTGCAGCCCATAAAGAAATTATATGCTCTAAGCCGACAACGCGGCTCTTACGTGAACGTATACGCGGTAAGCGCATCATGCACAGTTTAAACTATGGCGAACCTGAGCAGCTTACTGAAGATGCAACGATCACCCTTTATCCTGCAGGGCATATTTTAGGATCTGCGCAAAGTTTAATTAGCCATCCTGAATACGGAACACTGCTTTACACAGGAGACTTTAAACTCAATGCGGGTACAGCAGCAGAACCCTGCGTATTTCCTCAAGCTGATGTGTTAATCATGGAAACGACTTTTGGTCTGCCACGCTATATATGGCCAGAAAGAGACGAAGTGTTCTCTAAACTCATTACCTTTTGCAAAGAAACGTTAGCCTCGGGGGCAAATCCAGTCATCTTAGCTTACAATTTAGGTAAAGCTCAGGAAGTCTTGATGGGTTTAGCTCAGTGCGGTATTCCGATCATGATTCATGAGCAAGGATATAGATTTTGTAGAATCTACGAAGAACTAGGAATTAAGCTACCGCAGTATCATGTGTTTAATCCAGCAACCGTTGCAGGGCATATCATTATATGTCCACCGCATGTAAGACGCTCATCTTTTTTAAAACACATTCCCGCGCATAGAATTGCTGTTGCAACAGGATGGGCTCTGGATTCTCAAGCAATTTACCGCTACGGCTGCCATGCGGCCTTTGCCTTATCTGATCATGCTGATTACGCCGAACTCTTAGCGTGTGTTAAACAGGTAAATCCTAAACGCGTTCTGACTGTTCATGGATTTGCACGTCAATTTGCAGAAACACTTCGCGGTCTAGGAATCGAAGCTTGGGAAGCTGGAAAAGATAACCAATTAGATTTACCGTTAGACCTCTCGCTCACCAAAAAGAGCTGAACCAACACGAATAAGGGTGCTGCCACAAGCAATAGCAGATTCATAGTCTCCACTCATACCCATGGATAGCGTTAAAAGAGGAATCTTGAATGATCCACTAAGTTGATCTCTCACTGTGCGTAAAGTTTCAAAAGTGTGCTTAGCGACATCTGGATCAGTTGAAAGAGGTGCAATTGTCATTAGGCCATCTACTTTGAGATGAGGCTTAGAAAGTGCGCATTCTAAAAGTTTAGGAGCATCTTCAATTTCAGCGCCAAACTTAGCGGGATCTCGACCTGCGTTAATTTGTAAGAGTATTGGGAAACTCTTACCTAACTCATTGGCTGCTTTATCGATTAGTGTAACTAGCTTTTCGCTATCTACACTTTGAATGCGGTCGAAATGACGTACAGCAAGGGCTGCTTTATTGGATTGCAGATGCCCAATGAGTTCCCAGAAGAGGGGATCTGAACTCAGAGTGCGTTTATCTATTGTTTCCTGGACCCTGTTTTCTCCTACAGATTTGAGACCAAAGCGGTAAGCAAAATGGGCTGCATCAACAGGATGACTCTTTGTTACAGCCATGAGCGTAACGTCGTCGGGCTTTCGCCCTGCTTTATGGCAGGCTTGGTCTATCCCTAGCCTTAATTGAGCAGCCCTGACTGCAAAATCTTCGTAGGTTATCATAGAGGAGGTCTTAAGATTCTCTAATTAAACGTTTACGGGCAATGTCTATTCGATAGTGTAAAACCTAGTAAAGGTTCTAATCATGCAAATCGAAAACCTGAAAATATTCGCAGACTTGGTAGAAACAAAGAGTTTTTCCAAGGCTGCTAAGCTCAATAATCTTACGCAATCAGCTGTAAGCCAGCAAGCGCGTGCTATGGAGCGTCATTTTAAGGTACTTTTGATCGACCGAAGCCAAAAACAGTTTCAGCTCACTAGGGAAGGTCAACGTGTGTATGAGTCATCCCGTGAGATGCTTCATTCTTATGATATCCTCTCCTCAGAGCTTCAGGAGATGAAAAAAGTCATTAGCGGTACAATTCGCATTTCGACTATCTACTCAATTGGTCTGCATGAGCTTCCTCCTTATATTAAACGGTTTTTGCATGATTTTCCTTCGGTTAACGTACGTGTAGAATATCGTAGATCGAATTTAGTCTATGAAGATATTCTTCATAATTCAGTCGATTTCGGATTGGTCGCATTCCCAGTTAAAATGCGCCAGATCGAATCGCTTCCTTTTCATAATGACCATTTAGTGCTAATCACTAATCCGCATCATCCGCTTGCTAAGAAATCTGAAGTAAATGTATCAGATTTAGCCGGGCAGAAATTTATCGGATTTGATCCTGATATTCCGACTCGTAAAGCGATCGACCAAATATTCAGGGATAATGATTTAGAGTGCGATCCTGTAATGGAATTTGATAATGTAGAAACGGTTAAACGTGCAGTCGAGGTAGACCACGGTATCGCAATTGTTCCTCAAGCAACTGTTTTACAGGAAGCTAAGCAAGGTACATTGACTGTACTTCATTTTAAAGGACGTGAATTTACACGCCCTCTGGCTATTTTACATCGCAAGGGACGTGTTTTAACACCTGCTATGCGTAAATTTGTAGAAATTTTAGGATTAGATCTCTCAGGTACAAAATTAAGCTGAACACTAGCACTGTAGCTGGTGTCATAACTGCATCATGATCTCGATTATTAAAAATATAGTTCGTACTAGTTTTGTTTTAGCTGCGTTTTTCGCGCTTATCAATTTAAGCCATGCACAGGCTCCTACACCAGTCGCAGTTTCTTCATTACCTAAAGTAGCGCCAAGTTGGAGCCTCAAGGATTTAGAAGGAAATCTAGTATCTTCAGATCAGTTTAAAGGTAAGGTGGTCGTGATTGATTTTTGGGCGACGTGGTGTGGCCCATGCCGCCAAGAAATTCCAGGCTACGTTGAGCTCCAAAAAAAATATGCTGCGGATGGGCTTGTGATTATTGGAGTATCTCTAGATCAAGCTGGTGCTAGTGTAGTTAAAGACTTTGTTAATAAATATCTCGTATCCTATAAAATTGTAATGGGTGACGACAAAACAGCAGAGGCCTTTGGCGGTATTGATGCTATTCCATCTACATTTATTATTGATCGTGACGGCCTGATTCGGGATCAAAAGGTTGGCTCCGTTAGAACAGCTGATTTTGAGAAACGCATTTTAAAGGTTCTAATGCCAGGTAAAGCTCAAGGCTAAGCGGTTATTTAAAACAGAAGGGACCGGCGATAACCCCTTAACGCCGGCCCCAGTTTTTTCTGTATTCGGCTTTTTAAAGCCGTTTCACGCTACCCAAGATCCTTGTTACAGGACGAACTAACTTAAGCATGAGTCATGCCAGCTATTTGTTGCGTTCTAGGATGATTAAAGTGGCTTTAAAGCTACACGCTTTAGGTAAAGGTTGCCTCCGTTAAGAGACCTTGTGACTTTTGATACTCTTAAGGTACGCATGCTTATACCCAATATTATTTTTGAAGATGATGCCCTTGTAGCTTTTGATAAGCCAAGTGGACTATCCGTGGTATTTGCCAAAGGCAGTAAGAGAGAACCAAGTCTCATGGATTATGTGCATGAGCGTATGGGGAAGACGGTAGCAAATGTGCATCGCTTAGATACGGAAGCAAGCGGGCTAGTTTTATGTGCTAAAACAAAACCCGGACTCGATTTTTTATCAGGCCAGTTTCAGTCCAAAACAGTGGATGCCTCATACCGGGCAGTGTGTTCACTTGCACCACCAGACAAAGTAGTGGACATGAAACATGCACTTAGGTCTGCCGATGGACTGCTTCCGGAAGCTTTTGATATCGAACTTGCACTAGATGAAGACGAATTAAAACCCGGATTAATGAAGGTTGCTAAAAAAAGAGAAGGTAAGCCGAGTTTAAGTCAGGTGAGGGTGCTTGAAGCCTTTGGGCCTTGGGTTTGGTTAGAGTGTAAGCCAGTGACCGCGCGCCCTCATCAATTGCGTGTTCACTTAAGTGCAATAGGAGCTGCCGTACTTAATGATCACGTATACGGAGATCCTGAGGTAAAACTTTTACTCTCTGATTTAAAGCGGCGTTACAAAGGCCGTGACGAAGAAAAGCCAATGATTGGCCGCTTAGCGCTGCATTGTAGTAGCCTCACCTTTAATCATCCTGTGTTAAGGACGCCTATGACACTTGAAGCGCCACTACCTCATGAATTTGAGATAGCCCTAAAGTATCTAAGAAAATTTTCGCCTACGGGATCGGGTGCGATGGCGGCTCGCCGTTTTCAGAAATAACAGCAGATGCTTTGCGTCTGCTGTCGATCTCTCTTACCACGGGTAGGAAGATTAAATATACTATTGCAATCCAGAAAGGAGTAAGGATTGCCCATGCTGCGATTGCATGCAGAGCAACAACACCATACTGCGCCATAAATGCTGTGGGGTGCTCCCATAAAATACGGCCCATGGATCCCAGGTGAAAGGTGGAAGGAGGATCATTAAAGAGAGCTGCGCCAACTTTAAAAAGACCGATAATGACAGGGATATGTAACGGAGTTAGAATTCCATTAATAATCTGCATAATCGGCTGATTTAATTTCAGAGAGATTCCTATTATTAAGCACAAGACTGTCGTTGTTCCTAAAATCGGAAATAAGGCGCATGCGCTTCCAACAGCTATAGCCAGGGCAATACGCTCAGGAGTAATTCCCTGAGTCATCTGATGGACAATTGGATCTACGATCCGACGTTTCCAAAATGAAGACGCAGGTATGGCAGTAGGGGTGGTGGCAAGTTCAGACACGAGGCAGCAGCTTTACTAAACGATAAAGAACTTAAGTTAGCTTATCGTGGAGTACAAGCCTTCGTATAAATCATTTAAAATGGAAAAGGGCGCTCCCTTACGCCAGGAAGCGCCCTTATTTATTTACTTAGTTAGCAGCGTAGGCGGCAAACGAGTCAGTCGCTGTGATGTGAATAGGTAAAGTAACACGAGTTGCTACTGCCTCACCACCGCGATGAGCTGGTGTGAACTTCCACTGCTTAACAGCAGCTACCACCGCTTGGCTTAGTTGCGCATCGGTTTGTGTTTTCACAACGAGTGCAATTGGCGTACCGGCTGTATCTACTGTGAATTCGACATTAACCGTTTGGCCCGCGTAACCAGACTCAACTTTTGGTGCTACCACCGAGATTGGTACTGGAATACTTGGATCCTTATGGCATGTGTCTAAATAGGTTTCTGATGCTGACTTCGCCGAAGCGGAGAGAGCTATTAGGGAACCTATGCTTAACAGTGCTGCGAGTTTATATGCTACTTTCATGGTATTAAACTCCGTGGTTAAACGGAGAGTTTATTTTTCTACTTATCGTTTGGTTAATCACTCAGACTACTTCACTTATTTGCATAAGAGTTGCACTGAGTGTTTCAGCATCAAGCACACGGATGTACTGTAACGCTAAATTGCATAGCTTTGGGATAACGCATAACCTAAATGAGTATTAAACTCGCACCTATACTCATTCCAGACGACAGACCCTGTAGGCCTCTAGGCCTTCAAGGGTAAATTCAAAGAACAATTTAGAGTTCTAAGAAAGCAAGTGGTAGATGTATGTTACATGCACTGATTAGCAAGTTCTAGGCCAGTCCGTAACTGAATCTTAACCTTGGTTACAAATTGGTAACAGGCACTTTACGTATTTACATGAAATCTAGGTCTTTAAGGCTGAACCACAAAGGATTGCCTCGTAGGACATAATGGGTTAACTTCTTTTCTAAGAAAATCCATGAACTTCAAAGTCTTTTTACGTTCCCTTGTATTCCTCGCTATTTTGTTTGTCGTGCTTTACGCAGGAATTAATAACACCAAGGAAATTGAGTTCTCATTTCCATTAGCCTTCGCGAAGAGCATTCATCAGCCAGCAGCCTTTATCTTTTTTGCTCTTTTCTCAGTCGGTGTCTTGGGTGGTACAATGCTGACAGCGGGTGGCGGTAAAGGTAAGTAATCTTAGTTACTTACGACTGGTAGAATTTTTTAGGATATCACAAATAATTGCCCCAGCAATCGCTGCATTCAGTGATTCTGCTGATCCGTATTTAGGGATAGTTATAAATTGAGTAATTTTACTGCGAACAGAGGCTGAAATTCCTCTGCCTTCACTACCGATTACGATAACAGCATTTGGTTTTGGGCCGATCTTATGAACATCGTCCCCACTAAGATCGCAGCCAAGAATTGGAACGTCTGCTTTTTCAATTAATTGCGTTAATTCGTGAATATAGGTTTTTACACGAGCAAATGAACCCTTGCTTGAATCAATTACCTTGGAGGAAAATAAATCTGCGCATTCTAAAGAAAGAACAACACGGTCAATTGCGTACCAATCTGCAATACGTAACAGAGAGCCTACGTTACCTGGGTCTTGCACGGTATCTAATGCTAATGTCAGGCCTTGATTGATCGTGTTAGGTTCTAAAACAAGATGCGTAATTGGGCATAGTGCTAACACCTCTGAGGGTGTTGGTAGATGACTTATCTTTCGCATCTCATCAGCACTGATTCTAGTTGCATCAGAAGTAGTCCATGTATCTGTAGCGTAGAGTTCGCTAATGGGATACTTTGCAGTAATTAATTCATTAATAACTTTAGCTCCCTCTATAACGAATAAGCCGCTGACCTCGCGATGCTTCTTTTCTTGCAAGGAGCGTATACGCTGGATTTCGGCTTTAGTAAGCATGGAGCTCATTTGAAGGCTAAATCGGACAAATGACAATCGAAGGATTGCTAAATCGAGACTCTAGAGAGCTTAATTTTCCGTTGTTTTTCATCTCAGGTAGAGTGATACTGAGTGTATGTCAGCGCCTTTAGCCCCCAAAGCCCTCAAACGACTATTTGATAAAATAGGAACCGTGGATGCGGTTGGTATTGAGGAACGCGTTTTAAAATATGGAACTAGAAGTATTAAAACAGACTCAAAACTATGGGGTTTGAGGTGCGCTGTTTCGATGGTGGATCTGACAACTTTGGAGGGTAAAGATACTCCCGGTAAAGTCGCATCACTTTGCCAGAAGGCTATAGAACCTCATGAATTTTCAGACACACCGAAAGTTGCGGCAGTCTGCGTGTATCCTTCCATGGTGAAGCATGCGAGGAAATATCTTGGTGTATCACCCGTCAAGATTGCTTCAGTTGCCACTGCATTTCCTTCAGGACAAGCACCGCTTAAAACACGACTCGCAGAAGTCAGGTATGCGGTTGCACAAGGTGCAGATGAAGTCGATATGGTTATAAACCGTGGAGCCTTTCTTTCTGGCGAGTATGCTTTAGTTCAAGATGAAATCGCTGCAGTAGTTCAGGCCTGTGGTAAGTCTGCACTTAAAGTGATTTTAGAAGTAAGTGAATTAGAAACTTATGATTCTATTAGAGCTGCATCTTGCTTAGCCATGCAAGTGATTCGAGAAGGTGATTTTATTAAGACAAGTACCGGGAAAACAGGCCTTAATGCGACTTTAGGTAATAACCAAGTCATGCTTGAAGCAATTCGGGATCACTATTTAGCCACCGGTGTTGCAATTGGAATGAAGCCAGCAGGTGGTATACGTAGTGCTAAGCAATCGCTTCAATTTCTAACCGCTGTGAAAGAAACGCTAGGCGATCGTTGGTTAACTAATAAACGCTACCGCTTCGGTGCAAGTTCACTGTTAAATGATTTAGTTAGACAAATTGAAAAACAAAGAACCGGTGCTTATCAAGCGCCCTATGCCTTTAGTGAAGCAGCAGAAAGCTATTAATCTCTTAAGCCATGCCTACTCCAAAAGCTAAGAAACAAAAAAATATGCGTTCGAGTGGACGCACTGCACCAGAACTTATCTTCGGAAATTTATGGAATTTTGATCCTGCACCTGAAACAGCAGATCCTAAAGTAAAGGCGACTTATGATCTTTTTATTGATGGAAAATGGACTCAGGCAAAATCGAAAAAAAGATTCGATTCAATTAATCCAGCAAATGAAAAAAAGATTGCTGAAATCGCTTTAGCTGGTCCCTTAGATGTAAATCTTGCTTATCTCGCAGCAGGGCGTGCACAAAAGAGTTGGGCTAGGACTCCTGGTAAAGAAAGAGCTAAGTATCTGTACCGTATTGCAAGACTACTTCAGGACAGGGCGCGTGAATTTGCCGTTGCTGAAACCCTTGATGGTGGAAAGCCAATTAAGGAATCTCGTGATTTTGATATTCCGATGGCTGCAGCGCATTTTTTCTATCATGCAGGCTGGGCAGATAAATTGCAGTATGTTGCAGCTGGAAAAACCCTTGAGCCACTCGGAGTTGTGGGACAAGTCATTCCTTGGAATTTTCCACTCCTAATGCTTGCGTGGAAATTAGCACCCGCACTAGCAACGGGCAACTGCGTTGTCATTAAGCCAGCTGAAACAACATCTATTACGGCACTTAAATTTGCAGAGATTTTACAAGACGCAGGCTTGCCACCAGGAGTAGTGAATATTGTTACCGGTGCAGGTGAAACGGGAAGTGCAGTAATTGCACATAGTCTTGCAGCTAAGGTTGCATTTACTGGATCTACGGAAGTAGGTAAGAAAATTATGCGCTCATTGGCTGGAACGGATAAAAAGATGACCCTCGAACTTGGTGGTAAAGCAGCAAACATTATTTTTGAAGACGCATCACTTGATCAAGCAGTAGAGGGAATTGTAAACGGCATTTTCTTCAATCAGGGTCATGTATGCTGCGCTGGTTCACGCTTACTCGTTCAAGAATCTGTTGCTGAGTTAGTTATTTCAAAATTACGTACGCGTATTCGTATGCTTAAGGTTGGAGATCCGATGGATAAGAATACAGATATTGGTGCAATCAATTCATTATCTCAGTTAACTAAAATTAAACGCTTAGTTGCATCAGGAATTAAGGAAGGTGCAAAGCTGTATCAACCTGAATGTGTGCTGCCTAAGCAGGGCTATTATTTTAGGCCTACTTTATTTACAGGTGTTACACAAAGTCACCGCGTTGCAAGAGAAGAAATCTTCGGACCTGTCTTAAGTGTGCTTACCTTTAGAACGGTTGATGAAGCAATTGAGAAAGCTAACAATACAGTATACGGCTTAAGTGCGGGTGTTTGGACGGATAAAGGGGCGCGTATTTTAAAGATGGCTGCAGAACTCAAAGCCGGTGTTGTATGGGCTAATACATTTAATAAATTTGATCCCTCATCTCCTTTCGGTGGCTATAAAGAATCTGGCTTTGGTCGAGAGGGTGGCCGTCAAGGTCTACTAGACTACGCAAACCTCGTTTAAACATTACCTCACATGAAACGACTTCTTATTACGAAAACTCCCAAGGTCTATGTTGGTGGTGCGTTTATTCGTTCCGAAAGTGGCCGCGTCTTTGCAATGAAAGATGCTGATGGTAATTTCTTTGCGAATATTCCTCAGTGCACACGTAAAGATTTACGTAACGCAGTAGAGGCTGCTGCAAAAGCGGGACCTAGTTGGGCAAAGCGCACGCCTTATAATCGTGGACAAATTATTTACCGTTTAGCTGAAATGATTGAGGCAAGATCTTTAGAGTTAGCTGAAGCAATAACCTTAGGCTCCACAAAAAAATCTCTCGTTACAGCTGCGCGTAACGAAGTCGCTGCCAGTGTAGACCGACTTGTTTATTATGCAGGCTGGGCGGATAAATTAGAGCAAGTCTTAGGAAATGTTAATCCTGTGGCTGCACCTTATTTTAATTTCACCATGACTGAGCCTATGGGTATTGTGGGCCTTATTGCTTCTCAAGAGGCATCGCTTTTAGGTCTAATTTCACTCATTGCTCCAGCTATCGTTGCTGGCAATACAGTTGTAGCTAGTGCCTCTGAATTAAATCCTTATCCAGCTGTTGTTTTAGGTGAAATGCTAGCTACTAGCGATTTACCAGGAGGTGTAGTTAATCTACTTACAGGTTTTCATAGGGAACTTGTTCCTACTTTTGCTACGCATGCTCACTTAAGAGCCGTCATTGCTGAAGCGACAGCTGATGAGCGTAAGACACTAGCCTTAGGAGCAGCAGAAACAGTGAAGCGTATCCATACCTTTAAGGCAGAAGATAATATTAATTGGTATTCAGATTCCTTTGAAAGTGTGTACAGAATACAGGACACACTTGAATACAAGACTGTTTGGCATCCAATCGGAGCATAAAGCATTCATGTACGAAAGTTCTGTAACACCTGCTCTCGCGATTGCACGCAAGCGAGATGGATTTGCTTTAACTAAGCAAGAAATCGAATCTTTTGTTAAGGGTGCAGTCGATGGTTCATGGGCGAGTTATCAATTAAGCGCCATGCTTATGGCAATCACTCTTAAGGGAATGACATATGCTGAGACCGCCGATCTTACTTTGGCTGTACTTCAGTCGGGACAAATCGCTGATTTATCTCAGGTTAAATCATATAAAGTAGATAAGCATTCTACGGGTGGTGTAGGTGATAAAATTTCGATTCATCTAGCACCGATGATTGCTGCCTGTGGAGTGGCTGTTCCTATGATTAGTGGCCGTGGGCTAGGGCACACAGGTGGTACACTTGATAAGTTAGATTCAATTCATGGGTTTAAAACAAATCTCAGTCTTTCTGAATTTGTAACTCAAGTCGAAAAACTAGGCATCTCTTTAATCGGTCAGACTGCAGAATTAGCTCCTGCAGATAAAACTTTATATGCCTTACGTGATGTCACAGCTACTGTAGAATGTATTCCACTGATCTGTGCTAGCATCATGGGAAAAAAACTAGCAGAAGGAATTGATGGGCTTGTCTTAGATGTCAAATTTGGTCGTGGGGCATTTATGCCAAGTTTTGAAAAGGCTAAGCAACTCGCAGAGCGTATGGTAAGTATTGGTCAAGCCACAGGTAAACCTGTTAGAGCACTGCTAACTTCGATGGAGCAACCTTTGGGTCATGCTGTTGGTAATGCGCTCGAAGTTGCAGAATCCATTGCCTGCCTAAACGGGCATGGACCGGAGGATATCATGGAACTCACTTATGCCTTAGGTGAGCACATGCTTTTATTATCTGGTGCTGCTAAAACAGCTGACGATGCACGTTTGAAATTAGAGGCATCGATTACAACGGGTGCTGCATTACGTGTATTTAAAGAAGTCGTTAAGGCCCAAGGAGGCGATGTGCGCGTGATTGATTCTCCTGAGCTTTTACCTCAGGCGAAGTATAGCCAAAAAATTATTTGTCCTACTACAGGTTTTGTTAAAACAGTAGATCCACTAGAGATTGCTTTAGCGGCACTTGATTTAGGAGCTGGTAGAAAGCGTGCTGAAGACTTAGTAGATCCTGCTGTTGGAGTAGGCCAAATTGCAAAGATTGCTCAGGCTGTAACTGAGGGTAGTGTGGTTGCAGTCGTATATGCCAATGATGAGATAAAACTGCGTCATGCTTGCGAGCGTATTTCTCATGCATTTAGCTACAGCTTACAGCCTGTAGCTAAACTTAAATTGATTGAACAAGTGATTGGCCTATAGCCAAGTCACTTATTCAGACTTCTCCATTTCGACAAGTTTAGCAGCAGCAGTTTCCCAGGTCTGGGTTGCTTCTTGAAGTTGCGAAACAGTAATCGCTAGCTCCCGATTTAAGTGCTGAGCCTTTCCTGGTTCGGCGTAAGTTTCAGGTGCTTCAAGTTGAGCAGTTAGTTCGTTTTGCTTGGATTCAAGTTCGGAAACTTTTTTTTCCATCAAACTAATCTCTGTACGCATTTTCTTAACTGGGCCCGATTTTGAAGCCCGCTGTTCTGCCTCAATTCGTTTTTGATCTTTTGATTTATTGCGCGAACCCTGATCGTCTGCAGCTGAGCGACTAGGACGTGCATCTGTTAAGCCAGCAGTCAGAGCAGCACGTTCACTCATAGAGCGACCGCCTTCTTGTTTTGCTGGACTATTACTATCACGTTTTGCGTCTACGCCGCCCTTTTTATTCCTGAAGCCCGACTTATCTAAGAAGTAGTCGTAGTCGCCTGCATAGGGAGTAAGTTTTCCGGAATGCACATGCAAAACTTTTTGAGTTAATGCACGGATGAAGTAAACGTCATGACTGATAAAGATTAGTGTGCCTTCATAGGCTTTCAGTGCATTCACCAAAGCATCAATAGAAGGAATGTCTAAATGAGTTGTAGGCTCATCCATGAGTAGCAAATTAGGAGGAGCAAGTAAGAGTTTAGCTAAAGCTAAACGGGACTTTTCGCCTCCGGAGAGAACGCCCACTTTTTTAAAGACATCGTCTTTTCTAAAGAGAAACCCACCTAAAATTGTACGTGCTGTTTGTTCTGTAACATCACGGTTGACGTGACGCATCTCCATTGCCTCTTCCATCACTGTGCGTGTTGCATCTAAATTATCCAAGCGGTTCTGGGAGTAGTAACCTGCATGCACGTTACTGCCTAATTCACGCGTTCCGCCACGGATTGGAAGTACGCCAGCAAGAATTTTTAAGAGTGTAGATTTACCTGCACCGTTTGGCCCTACTAGTACGATCTTTTGGCCACGTTCAGCTTCAAAATTAAGATCTTTGTACACCACGTGATCTCCATAAGCTTGTTCAACGTGTTCAAGATTGATCACACGTAAACTTGAGCGTGTGGGTTGAGGAAATTTAAAATTTATACGCTTTAAATCTTCTTCTGGCTCATCAACGGCGACTGATTCAAGACGTTCGATTTGTTTTTCTTTAGATTTAGCACGTGAGGCCATTGATGCCTTAGCCCCGAAACGATCTACGAACTTTTGAAGATGGGCAATTTCACGTTGCTGATTTTTAAATAGAGCTGCCTTCTGTTCTTTACGAGCATCTTTCTCATTAAGGTAATCATCATAGTTGCCGGTATACCTCTCGAGTGCTCCATGCTTTAGTTCTAGAATACCGTTACATAGCGCATTTAAAAAAGCACGGTCGTGTGAGATAACTACTAAACCACCTGGATAACGCGTGAGGTATTCTTGGAACCAAATCAAAGCTTCAAGATCTAGATGGTTAGTTGGTTCGTCTAAGAGTAGAAGCGAAGGTTCACGTGCGAGTAGACGTCCTAAATGAGCACGCATGACCCAACCACCAGAAAAACTTTTTGCTTTGCGATCAAAGTCAGTTTCTTTGAAACCCAAACCAGACAGTACAATCTTTGCTTTGGTTTCTATACCGTATCCGCCGAGTTCATCAAAGCGGCCGTGAAGATCTAAATCGTCATCAAAAGCGGGATCTACGATTCCGGCTTCGAAAGCAAGCATCTGAGCACGCAACTTCGCAAACTCAGGAGTAATAGCACAGGCAATATCTAAAATCGTGTCTTCACCTGCTTCAGCTGTTTCTTGAGGAAGGTAGCCGAAATCTGCGCCCCTTTCCCAAACGATCGTACCTTCATCAGGGGCTTCTTCACCCAGGATTAAATTAAACAACGTGGATTTACCTGCCCCGTTTGGGCCAACCAATCCAAAGCGATCTGTGCGCGCAATAAAAAGGGATATATCACTGAAAAGAGTCCGTGTGCCGTAGGACTTCGAAATGTCGGCAAGTGTAAGCATGAAAAAGAGAACATAACATTACTTGTACCCTGCTGGCGTCAACGGCCTCCTGAGGCCGCAAGATGATTTGCAAGCTATATTTACTGTCTAACTATATGTAAATATATGCATTATATATACTTACGTGAATATGAGATAAAATTAATTATGTTGAGATAATTATACCAAAATAACGTTTTTTTAATGAAAAATAAGAATCTATGCGGTGGCTTGCGCAGCGATGCAGTCTTAGCATTGTTGGCCAATGCCTAATCGTCTCGCCTTAGAATCTTCACCTTATCTGCGTCAGCACGCAGAAAATCCTGTCGATTGGTTCCCATGGGGTGCTGAAGCCTTCGCAAAAGCTGCTGCTGAGCAGAAACCTATTTTTTTAAGTATTGGATATTCTACCTGCCATTGGTGCCATGTGATGGCACACGAATCCTTTGAAAGTGAAGCTATTGCAAAGCTGCTCAACGATTCGTTTATTTCAGTAAAGTTGGATC
>CAILHZ010000006.1 GCA_903834135.1 uncultured Opitutia bacterium
AATGTGCATGTCGGTACATTCTATGCAGACTGGCACCCTAGAGAATCTAAGCGGGGTGGAGCCTGGATGAATTATCTAATTACAGGAGGTCCTAAGTCCGATGGTTCTCGTTTACCTCATCTTGGCCTTATTTGTGGAAATTTAACCGCTCCTTCATCGACTGGCCAAGTATTACTCACTCACCGTGAGGTAGAAACAATCTTTCACGAATTTGGCCACTTGCTGCATCACTTACTTGGTGAAGTTGAAATTAAATCCTTAAACGGAGTTAATGTAGCCTGGGACTTTGTTGAACTGCCTTCCCAGATTATGGAAAATTGGTGCTGGGAAAAAGAAAGTTTAGATTTGTTTGCTAGACACTATGAAACAGGAAAACCAATTCCTGATGAGCTTTTTAATAAGATGACTTCAGCTAAGCATTTTAGGTCTGCATGTATGACAATGCGCCAGGTTGCCTTAGCAAAGATGGATTTAATCCTTCATATTAATACCTCTGAATTTAGCTCTCTTCCTGATGTAGAATCACATCTACGTAAGGCAGTAGAATCGCACTTAATTCCTACTGAGCCTAAAGCACCTACAGTCATTAAGCGCTTCACCCATGTCTTTGCAGATCCCGTGGGCTATGCTGCAGGGTATTACTCCTATAAATGGGCTGAGGTTCTCGATGCGGATGCTTTTACCCGTTTTAAAAAGGAGGGTATTTTTAATCCTAAGACCGGAGCTGATTTCGTAAGGACTATTCTTTCTAAAGGAAATTCAGAAGACCCTGCTAAACTCTTTAAAGACTTTATGGGCCGAGACCCCGATATTCAGGCCTTACTGATCCGAGCAGGACTGACAGGCTAGAGCTCTACAGTATCTCTTTTCACTGCCTTTCATTTTGACCTAGGCAGACAGGTTCCCAATACTACGACTTCCCCTATGATTATTGCAGACCTTAAAACGATTGCTGGTCGTACCTTTCCAGCACGGCGCTGGACTCGCGGTATGGTTGGCCAAGCAGGACAACCTATCCAAGCTAAGGGCTTTGCAATGGGAGTCGTCATCCTAGAACCTAATGGAGGTCAGGTGCCTTGGCATAATCAGTACCAGGAAGAAATCTACATGATTTTAGAAGGTGAAGGAGAAATTTGTGTAGGCTCTGAAAAACAAACAATTAGTAAGGGCCAAGCAGTTTTCTTACCACCTACCGTATTTCATCAATTAACCAATACGAGTAGTGAGCCGCTTCATATGATGTATATTTATTGTCCAGGTGGCGATGTAGCGCATTGGAGACAAGAGTTAGACGGCTCTTTGCCTGTTGCTGGAGTAGCCCCAACACCTGCACTTCCTTTAGGCGCACAACCTCAGTGTACTAAAAAACCTTAATTAATTTTTCCTCAAATGAAAACCCACAAAGTCGGTATTATTATGAACGGCGTTACAGGCCGCATGGGAACTAACCAGCATTTGCTGCGTTCCATTAAAGCGATCATAGATCAAGGGGGAATTAAGTTAGGCGATAGTGAGGTAATTATTCCTGATCCCATCTTGGTGGGACGCAGTGAAACTAAGCTTGCTGCATTAGCAGCTAGAGCAGGAGTTTCACGGTATACTACAAATTTAGACGCTGCTTTAGCTGATCCTATTAACCAGGTTTATTTCGATGCTACACTAACAGGTCAGCGTCCAATCGGTGTTAGAAAAGCAATCGCTGCTAAAAAACATCTCTACTGCGAAAAACCAACGGCTGTAACTTCACAGGAGGCAATGGCTTTATACCAAGAAGCAACAGCTGCAGGACTTAAAAACGGTGTCGTGCAAGATAAGCTCTGGCTTCCTGGATTACTCAAACTTAAGTACTTAATTGATACAGGATTTTTTGGTAAGATTTTATCTGTCCGTGGTGAATTCGGTTACTGGGTATTTACAGGTGAGTATGACAAGCTTCAGCGTCCATCCTGGAATTATAAAAAAGAAGAAGATGGTGGTATAATCGTTGATATGCTGTGCCACTGGAGATACGTCATCGATAATCTCTTTGGTGAAATTAAATCAGTCTCTTGTTTGGGAGCCACCCACATTCCTCAAAGATGGGATGAAGCAGGAAAGCCTTACAAAGCTACAGCTGATGATTCGGCTTATGCTACCTTCGAACTTCATAATGGAGTCATTTGTCATTTTAATTCGTCTTGGGCAGTGCGTGTAAAAAGAGATGATCTTTTAACACTACAAGTTGACGGCACTCACGGCTCTGCTGTTGCAGGACTGCGTAATTGTACAGCTCAGCATCTTTCTAGTACACCACGCTGCACTTGGAATCCTGATATGGATAGCCCTATCAAATATAATGAGGGTTGGAATACTGTTCCTACAAACGACTCCTTTGATAATGCATTCAAAGTGCAGTGGGAATTATTCTTAAAGCATGTAGTCACTGATTCTGCTTTCCCTTGGACTCTGCTCCAAGGCGCTAAGGGCGTTCAGCTTGCTGAACTAGGCCTTAAGTCTTGGGCAGAGAGACGTTGGGTCGATGTGCCTAAGATTGGATAAGTTTTCCTTTTATAATATCCCTGATTTGACCAATGAGGGAACTTTTACTACAGTAAGACGTCTTTTTTAAGCGTAAAACTCTTATGCCAATTCTAGCATCCTTTTATCTACCTTCGCCATTTTTCCTAGTCTTATTCGTACTAGTTTTTGTCTTTGCCTTGTACGCTCAAATTAGAGTGTCCTCAGCCTATAATAAGAATTGCGAGATTCCATCCCGTGGCGGTTTAACGGGTCGCGAAGCAGCAGAGGCAGTCATGGCACAAGCAGGTATTACAGATGTTACGATTGAAGAAATTGAAGGTCACTTAACTGATCACTATGATCCTTCTAACAAGCGCCTTGTTCTTTCATCTGAAAATTATCGCGGTACTAGTCTAGCAGCCATTGGTGTAGCAGCGCATGAAGCAGGACACGCTATTCAGCATAAAATTGGTTACCAGATGTTGACACTTCGCATGTCCTTAGTGCCTGCGACACGTATCGTTTCAGGAGTTCTTCCCTTTATTATGCTAGGAAGTTTCTTTTTACTCGGTGGCCTATGGGGTCCATTACTTGATATCGCAATTGTGTGTTACGCAGTCCTTACCGTTTTCCAGTTAGTCACACTCCCTGTAGAATTTGATGCTAGTCGCCGGGCTAAGCAGCAATTAGTCACCTTAGGCATTCTTAGTGAGGATGAAATGCCAGGTGTCTGTGAAACACTCGATGCTGCTGCATTAACCTACGTAGCAGCATTTATTACAGCTTTACTTAATCTCTTGTATTTGCTTTCCCGTAGGGACCGCTAAGACGTCCTAATAGATTTTAATAAACCCTTTTTTTAGGGGTGCATTTTAAGTTAGGCTGGGTACTTTAATTTCCATGAAGATTACCCCCTCATTACTGAGCGTATTGGCTCTCAGTGTTGGCTTAAGTGCATTTACTGTGTCAGCTGCTAGCCTAAGTCTTACCCAGCTGGATTTAACACTCACTGAACAGCAAGGCCGCTCTCCTAAGGCTACTGCTAAAACAAAGATTGCTGATAAAGTCTTTAGTAATGGTTTTTTAACCCGGGGCTCAAGCGATCTGTACATCGCTTTGGATGGTAAGGTAGCAACCTTTACAGCATCGATTGGAATTGTGGATAACCCCAATTATAAAGAAGGGGCTGCTGTTCGCTTTGAAGTCCTTGGGGATAGTCATCTTCTTTATGCAAGTGATTCGGTTCATCCAGGAGAGGCAGCGCGAAAAATTGAGATCAGCACATCAGGCGTAAAAACTTTAATCCTTGTAGTTCAAACAATTGACCGACTTGGAACCCTTGCTATGTGGGCAGATGCAAGGTTCGAGTATTCTGGTAAAGCCCCTGTTGCAATTAAGCGTGAAATTGAGTCTGCCGTTATTTTAACTCCTGCAGCTGCACGTACTCCTAAGATTAATGGAGCATCGATCACGGGGGTTCGTCCAACGCATCCTTTCCTTTTTAAAATTCCTGTTACAGGAGACAGGCCAATCAAATATTCTGCAAAACACCTTCCTAAAGGACTTAGTCTTGATGCAAAAACTGGTATTATAACCGGTTCTGTTCAAGCAGCAGGAGATTACACGGTAATTTTACAGGCTAAAAATAAACTTGGGTCTACAGAACGCGAGTTAGTGATCCGAGTTGGAGACACGTTAGCTTTAACTCCTCAAATGGGGTGGAATAGCTGGAACTGCTTTGCCAGTGCAGTCACTGCAGAGAATATGAAGGGTGCTGCAGATTCCTTCATTAAGTCTGGGCTTATCGAGCATGGCTGGACCTATGTAAACGTGGATGATTTCTGGGAATATAGACCCTTACCAGGGGATCCGATCGAAGCAGATATTAATGCTCACGGCTTAGCTCTTGGTAAAAATCCTTACCATATTAGTCCAATGTCTGATCCTAAGTTAGTAGGACCTGCTCGAGATTCTCAGGGAAGAATTAATGCAAACGCACGTTTTACAGATATGCCAGGCCTTGTGAGCTATATTCATAGTCTAGGGCTTAAGGCAGGGCTTTATAGTTCTCCAGGACCACTTACTTGTGGTCAGTGTATTGCAAGCTACGGACACGAAGCAGAAGACGCTCTACGTTTTGCTGAATGGGGCTTTGATTATTTGAAGTACGATATGTGCTCTTACCGTAACTACATGAAAGATACCAGTAGGGCGGAGGCAATTAAACCCTATGAATTAATGGGACGCATGCTGCATAATCAAAACCGCGATATTTTATTTAGTCTTTGTCAGTACGGAGATAATGATGTCTGGGAATGGGCAGCAAATTTAGGGGGAAACAGTTGGAGAACTACTGGAGATATTAATGATACCTGGGGCAGTATGTCTGATATTGGATTTTCTCAAAATGGCCACGAAGCCTATGCAGGTCCTGGACACTGGAATGATCCTGACATGCTTGTTGTAGGCCAAGTTGGATGGGGTCCAACCCTTCACCCCACAAGGCTTTCGCCTAATGAGCAGTATACCCATATTTCACTGTGGTCACTCTTAGCAGCACCTTTACTTATAGGCTGCGATTTAACTCAAGCAGATGCCTTTACTTTAAATCTCCTCACAAATGATGAGGTTATTGCTATTGACCAAGATCCTTTGGGACGTGCTGCACACCGTATTACTCAAGATAGAGATGTTGAAGTATGGGCAAGAACGCTTGCTGATGGAACTGTAGCTGTAGGTTTATTTAACCGAGGGGAAATTTCACAAACTGTTACTGTACACTGGTCAGATCTACATATCTCGGGACAGCAAGCGGTTCGTGATTTATGGAGACAAAAAGATGTAGGCTCTTTTGGTGGAGAGTATAGTGCACTTGTTCCAAGGCATGGTGTCGTACTTGTTAAGGTCTCCTCAAATGGAGGCTAAAATTATCCAATGAATCAGTTCTCCTTTAAGCGGTTTTTGGTGCTTGTTCTCCTTATCGCTTTAGGAGCAGGAATTGGAATTGGGATCCAGCATTACTTTTTTTTAAAGCCTGCATCTCAAGATCTAGCAGTTACTGAATTAAGTCAGGTTTATGTACCCCAAGCTGATAATTCATTTATCTGTGAAGGGGAGTCTACTTTTAGTAATAATTTATATCCGTCACTCATGTTATCGTTTGGAGCTGTGGCGCCTGAGTTT
The DNA here is from genome assembly GCA_903834135.1 of uncultured Opitutia bacterium. GTDB lineage: Bacteria > Verrucomicrobiota > Verrucomicrobiia > Opitutales > Opitutaceae > Palsa-1447. Next base: position 5,683 of record CAILHZ010000006.1, read on the forward strand.
GTGAAGTGTATTACTGTTCACCTAAAAAATGTCGAACAAGGTCAGAAATACCAAATCAAGGTTTCCTCTCATCTTTTTCAGGTAGCCTTTATTAAGACAATTGTGATGGAGAATTCTGAATTTAGTTTCACTCCAGAAATACCCTGGAATTACACGGCTTTACGTTCGGTGAATCAGCTAAGGCCTGAAACAATAGTCATCTCAGTGATTGCTTCGTCGGGAAAAACGGCACAAGCCTCGTTTGCAGTAATGATTCATCCTATTAATGAAGTTGTTTCTAAAGTTTATGATTCCGATACAAATCAGTGGCAAGATACGAGTATCTGCTTTGCAGCGTACGTGAATGAAAATCATCCCTTGATTAATGGTATCATTCAAGACGCGGTAGCTAAAAGTGGTATCGCACGTTTTTCAGGTTATGAATTTGGATCTAAAACGGTAAAAGAACAAATTCAGGCAGTGTGGGATACACTTGCATCTCGTCGTCTTAATTATGTGGATTTGGCAACAACGAGCAGCCAAGTCTCAGGAGTGTCCTCTCAGTATGTCCGCTTTATTGATCAGTCCCTTAAAGACCAGGGAGCTAACTGTGTGGATGCTTCCATATTATTCGCCTCTATATTTAGACGCATTGGACTACGTTCTGTTTTGTTTTTTATTCCTGGTCACTGTTTTGTAGGGGTCTACGATACAGAAAAGGGTGGGCAATTAATTGGCCTTGAAACAACACTCTTATCAAGTGCCTCATTTAGTGACGCAGTCATTGCAGGAGACAGAGAAATGGGTATGGCGTTAGAAACAATGGGGCAATCGGGGTATTCTTCAGTGGATATTAGTTTGGCTCGCGATTCTGGGGTTCAGCCTATTGAGTTTGAGTCTACGCCATGAGATTTAAGTCACAGCTAAAACATATCACTTTAAAGTCACATATACTAGAAAGTCCTTTTAGTGGTTTGCCTGTCATTATCACTTTCTTAATAGCAATTAAAAGTGCCGCCTCGTATCTTCTAGCAAGGCTTAACCGAGTTGAGGCGCTTAAGAATAAAGCAAATCCTCCTGAAGCAGTAACAGCAGTGATGGATATACAGACTTACGAAAAGTCAGTTGCCTATACGGTAGCTAAATCAAACTTCGAGAGTCTTACTGATATTGTAGATGCACTTATTGTTATAATTGCGCTATTTAGTGGGTTACTGCCTTTTATTTACTTAAAAGTCATGAGCTACGGCTCACTTAATTCAGCTTGGCTAGGGGCTCTTTTTTTAATTGTAACTAGTTTATTCTTATCTGTTTTCTCAATTCCTTTTGAATTATATAATCAGTTTAAAATTGAAGCTGAATTTGGATTCAATAAATCAACTTTTAAACTCTGGGTTTCCGATAAAATGAAAGGCTTTTTCCTTTCGTTAATTATCGGTCTTCCCTTACTCGCTGGTCTTTTATCGTTAGTTAATAGGGTAGGCTCTACGTGGTGGATCTGGGGTTTTATTCTCATCTTTATTTTCCAACTAATCATGCTTGTTCTTTATCCCGTACTGATTATGCCGCTTTTTAATAAGCTAAGCCCTCTGCCAGATGGGCTACTTAAGGATAGACTCTTTTCTTTAGGCGAAAGAACTGGCTTTAAAGCTAAATCAATTCAGGTAATGGATGGCAGTAAGCGCTCAGGTCATTCAAATGCTTTCTTTACAGGTTTTGGCCGTTTTAGACGGATTGTTTTATTTGATACCTTAATTGCTCAATTAACAGAGGAAGAGTTAGAGGCAGTACTTGCCCATGAAATTGGCCATTACCGATTAGGCCATATTCCAAAAGGCTTGGCCTTATCCTTTTTAGGAACTGCGTTAAGTTTTGCAGTCATTGCATGGCTTTGCACCACAAGCTGGTTTAATCCTGCCTTCGGATTTACCCAAGGCCATCTAGCGCCTTCCTTCTTACTGGTCGGTCTAGTAGGAGGGCTGGTTACTTTTTGGATCTCACCATTGTTTAACCTTTTATCACGCAAGCATGAATATGAAGCAGACCGCTTTGCAAAAGATGCAATGGGTAATGCAGATGCAATGATTGCGGCTCTACGTAAACTCTCCACAAAGAATCTGTCTAATCTAACACCGCACCCTTGGTATAGCTCTTTTCACTATTCTCATCCAACTTTAGTTGAAAGAGAAGCGTCTCTTAAAAGTAGTTAAGGCGTAGCTACTTTAGGCTCTTGTTTAACCTGCGGCTTAGAGCTTGTCGTTTTAACGGTATAATATTTTTTAAAAATTGTAACGATTATATCGTTATCTAGTCCTGAGACGTAGGTCTTAGCTTTGAGATGATTTAAATAGTCTCTGGCTCGTTTGTCTCTTAAAGAAAACCATAGAGTTTTAGGAGCAGAAACAATAGCTACTTTAGGTGCTACTTTATCAAAGAATTCATTAGGTGCTAATCCTTCGGCTCCGTGGTGCGGTACTTTTAAAATGTCTGCTCTTAAATCGTATATATTCGAATTATCTGCTAAATACTTCCCTAATTTGTAGTTTAAGTCTCCTGTAAATAAAACACGTGTTTTTCCGTAGGAGAGTCTTACAATAATACTCGTATCATTGACATCACCTTTACCGTTAGGACCGTGGACACCGTCATATAAATAAACGACTTCAAGTAGAGCAGGAAAGTGACCATCTCGTGATCCGTTCCAGAGTCTTTGGCCAGTTGTTGGGGTTTCAGTAGGTATTTTCTGTTGAGCCAAGAAATTCAGTGTAGTTTGTACATCTCTATGGTCGTAGCCTCCTGCAAATGTTTCTGTGTCATTAAAGATTGGATCAGGAACATTAACGATTACCCGTCCCACTTTAACTCCTGATTTAATCAGATGAAGTAACTCTCCGTAGTGATCTTTATGGCAGTGGCTAATGATGACTAAATCGAGGAATGTGATCTGTCTTTTCTTAAAATAATCAACAATGATTCTGCGTGGAGCATCAACACCAAGTCCTGCATCGATGAGCACTTTTGATCCATCAGGGAATTCCAGTAAGTGGCAATCTGCCTGGGCCAATTTAGGACTGACGTGAAGTGTGGTTAATACGACCTGGTCTTCTGCATTTAGACGATTACTCGTTATCCCAGATAAACCAAAGAATATACCAACCCATAATAGACTTAGGGCTAACGAATTTAAAGATCTAAAAATGCGGTTAAGCATCAAGGGGTATGCTCATTTTTGATACTTATATTAAATAAGTAAATTAAATAAATAAAAACCTCGATATTACTCACCCATTACCAGTGCAGGTAGTCACCCTTTTCTAAGGTCTTCGTAAAGCCTACTAAGAGTTGTACGCAGTACTCTACGTCTTGTAAGTCAACTACTTCACTCGGAGTATGCATGTACCTTAGAGGTACACTAATAAGGCCTGTAGCTACACCAGATCTTGCTACTTGAATTGCACGAGCGTCTGTTCCTGTTGGTCTTGGATCACCTTCTAACTGATATGGAATTTTTAGCTTCTTAGCTGTAGCGATTAACTTGTCATAAACTAAAGGATTAATGTTTGGTCCTCTACAAATAATAGGACCTCCGCCTAAGGTTGTTTCCCCAAATTTACGTTGATCACAGTCTGGGTGATCAGTCGCATGGCCTACATCCACTGCCACTGCGATATGGGGATTAACAGCGTAACTTGAAGTAGCTGCACCACGTACTCCAATTTCTTCTTGGACTGTCGCAACAGATACGACTTTAGCTTTAAGGCCTTTTTTCTCTTTAGCTAGTCTTACTAAAGTTTCACCAATAATGTATGCCCCTGACTTGTTATCAAAAGCCCTCGCTACACCAATACTGCCACTAAACAGTTCAAAGCCGTGATCGTAGGTAGCGACGTCACCAATTCTAATTTTCTCTAAGGCTTCTTTTTTAGATTTAACTCCAATATCTATCCAGATTTCATGAATCTCAGGGACTTTCTTTCTGTCACCCTCATCCATTAAGTGAACTGCTCTTTTTCCTGTGACACCTTTAATTAATCCATTTTCTGTATGAATTAATACCCGTCTTCCAGAAATGACCGTTCTATCGTGACCACCAATTGTATCAAAATATAAGAACCCGTCTTTATTGACGAAGGTAATCATGAGCCCTAATTCATCAATATGCCCTGCGAGCATTAAAGTAGGATCTCCCTTAGGGTTAAGAACCGCAGTCCTATTTCCCATCGCATCTTTTAGATATTCATCAGCGGACGGCTTTACATACTGATCGAAGACCGCCTGTGCTTCGTATTCATGGCCCGAAGGAGATCGAGCATTTAGTAGATCTTTAAGAAACGGAGGTACAGTAAATGACTTAGCCATAAAATTAGTATGCCTGATCGATTAATTCACAGAAATGATGGATTAAAAATAAATGAGCTTCTTGGGCTGCAGCGCCACTTTCTCCAGGAATAATGAGTTCACAACTTGCTAGTCCTTTAGCTTTTCCACCACCACGGCCTAGAAATGCGATACTTTTTATCCCTTGATGTTTAGCTGTATGAAGAGCTGCTATAATATTCGAAGAATTACCACTTGTAGTGAGAACAACCACTAAGTCACCGCTTCTTGCTAGTCCTTCAATTTGTCTAGAAAAGACGTACTCAAAGCCGTAGTCGTTTCCAATACAGGTTAATAGGGATCCATCTGAAGAAAGAGCAAGGGCAGGCAGAGCCGTACGATTCTTGGCGTACCGGCCTGTCAATTCTGTTGCAAAGTGAGCTGCCTCAGCGGCACTGCCACCATTACCTGCAATGAGGAGTTTTCCTCCGCCTTGAAGCGTACTTAGGATTAATTTTCCTGCTTGATCAATTGAGCTCCGAATTTCAGATAATGCCTTTAAGGTACGTGTAGTTTCCCCAAGCGATTGTTCAAATGTCATAGGAGGTAGTAAGTGTTATATTAAAGGTCAAAAAGACATAACAGGCAAGCTATCAGGAAGTGGCTTCTTTTAATTCCAATCCTATTGCCGTAGACCCTTAACCTATCTAGCTTTTGGGCCTATGAACGTGAGGCAAATGTGGAAAGCAAAGATTGAGGGACGCCTTGTCCCCTCAAAAGCCTCTCTTGTGAGCCTTCAAGCACACTCGCCTAAGATGAGAACAGCTTTTCAGGGGCAAGTCTTAGGGATTGATCCCTCGCTTAGGGGAACAGGACTTGCGCTAATCGAATTTTCTAAGGTAAATGCTCAGCCTGTATTACTAAGATGTAAGACTGTCAGAGTTTCACCGACTAAGACTATGGCTGAAGCACTCGCAGAAATTCATAGAGCCATTAATACAATCCTTGAAGGCTCTGCCGTACATCACGTTGCTTTAGAGCAAACAATCTACGTGCAAAATGTAAAGACAGCTCAAATTTTAGGTGCAGCGCGAGGTGCCGCCATTGCTGCTGTGGCCCTTAAAGGTTTATCTATTTTTGAATATCCACCCCTTCGAGTAAAACAAGCAGTCGTTGGTACGGGTAAGGCAAGTAAAGAGCAGATGGCAAGAACGGTGATGGCTTTATTAGGTCATGCTAAAGCCTTAGCGTTCGATGAGGCAGATGCTGCAGGGGTAGCACTGTGCCACGCCTTTACCTATAAAGAGTAAAGTTAATTATCAAGAGTTTGTCCTGTTGCGTGGTGGAAATTTAGGCTGGACTAGTAGCGTTGCAATTACTGCGGCTAATTTAAGCAACTGGGTTATTCCAGTTTACTAGTGCCACAAATAAAGATTCAGCAGTTCTTATCACTCTTCAGCCTCGAGCATATACGTATACAAGCAACCAGTACATCAGGAATAACTGCAATAACACTCATCGTAGTCTATGAGGTTGCGAGTAACTAGTCGGTATTTGAGAGTGTCTTGATTGAAACCTTTACTTAAAGACGAGATCAGCTGTTTTGCTAATCTATATCTTTTTAGCTCCAAGCAGTATCGCTGGAGCATCACCATGCTCAGTTACCTCACGACTAAAGATTTCAATACGGTTATAACCTGCTTCAAGGATCATTTCATTTAAGCTACCTAGACTTGGAAAAAAAGATTCAGATTTTACACCACTTAGAGGATGAGTCACTGAGTCGGCATATATTTTACCACGGTAATTTCCCTCAATAAAATTAGCATCAGGTTCAGCGCAGTACTGTGTCCATAGCCATATCATAGGAGAACTCTTTGCAGCACGTCTTAAAAATTTTAAAGGATCTCGCAAGTGATACAGTAAACCAATACACACAACTGCGTCATAGCTGCTGTCAAAACTAAGTGCTTTTTCTTCTAAATCATCCTCAAGAAAAATAACATTTTTTAAGTCTCTTACTTCCATCAGTAGTTTAGCTTTAGCTATATTCTCTTTTCTAATTTCTGCTCCAGTAATTTGAGCTTTAGGTAGTGCAAGGGCCAAGGCCGAAGTATGACCACCTTCAAAAGAGCCGCATTCTAAAATGTTTTTAAATTCTAGTCGTTTAGCACCTGCGTATCTTAAAAACTGCTGAATCCTCGTATCATATTCTGCAAAATATTGACCGCCAAAATTAGTATCACACGCAGTAAAGCCAGTAATCCAAGGGCCTAGTTTTTCTACGTCACGGGTAATGCTCTCTTTATTTACGTGACTAGGAGGATTTGGGAAAGTGGCCACAGAAAATTACAATAGACTAAAAGCGAATAATTCGAAGAAAAAAATTAGCACTTAGCTGCCAAGGACTGTCTTAAGCACTCCGCCTAATTCTGATAGTTTAAAGGGTTTTTGTAAGAAGCCGCAAAAGCCAAGATCAATGGTATTTTTCATAATCTGTGCGTCTTGCTTAGGACTCATCGCGATAGCCCTAATCTCAGGATCGTACTGGCTTAATTCCTTAAACAAAGTCTCTCCTAATACACCCTCTAGATTTAAATCAATTAAGACTGCGTCATAGGGCCTACTGATTTCAAAGTAGCGCTTATACTGCTGTAAGGCCTCTTCACTATCCCTAGCTCCGTCACTGCGGTAATCTAATTTTTCAAGCATACTACTTAAGACCTGCCTAATTTGAGAATCCGTATCTACAACTAAAATTCGGCCTGTTTTAAAGCGTACACTGGGTGCTGCGTTTGCTTGGGTAGTTACTTCTTTATTAGCACAGGGAATAAAGACACTAAAAGCACTGCCTACACCCACTTCGGAAGTAACTCCAACTGTACCCCCTAATTTTTGGATAATTTCTAACGAGCTAGAAAGTCCTAACCCTGAGGCGTGTTTTTTCGTCGTAAAAAAAGGCTCCCAGATTTTATCAATAATATCCCCTGAAATACCACAGCCATTATCCCTGACTTCAGCTTTCACATAATTTCCTTCAGCTAAGCTAGGAATTTCACCTGCACTTAAATGAACCAACTCTGAAGTTAATTGAATGGTTGGATTATGCGGAGGAGGTGTCATCGCCTCGGTTGCATTTCTTACTAAATTACTCAACACCTGCAGTAGTTCTGCCGGATCGCATACAACACTGCCCGTATTTGGTTGAACTGCGATTTCTAGTTTAGCAACACTTGCTGCACCTGCTGTATTCACAACCTGATCAAAAATAGGCTTAAGTTTTACTTCTTTTTTTAGGCCGTCACTTGCCAGGGTTAAATGCTGTAAGCGCCTATTAACTTCCCGAGCTTCTAGGAGTGCCTCCTCAGCTTGAGCAATATGATTAGTCTCAGTCTTAGGTAAACTCGCCACAGCTCCCATGATCCTTGTTAATAGATCATTCATCTCCTGGGCTAACCCAGAGGCAATGTGTGCAATACTGTGAGACTTATCTGCTTTAAGAAGGGCCTGATAGAGTTCCTCACTTTTAAGCTCGGGATTTGAGCGCCCAAAGCTACTGACTTGGTTTTCTTCACCTAACGACTGGTGATTTTCATCATTCATTATTTCCCAGATACCCAAGTATGAACCCGTCCTGCCAAGAAATCGATATAAGGCTTTTGATCATTTAAGCAGGGGATCTGCTCAAATTCTTTTCCGCCTGCCTCCATAAAGGTCTCTTTAGCTTCAACAGAAATTTCCTCCAATGTTTCTAAGCAGTCTGAAACAAACGCAGGGCACATCACTAATATATTTTTAACCCCTTTTTTAGGGTACTCTTCAAGTACTTTATCTGTAAAAGGCGTTAGCCAAGGCTCGCCTGCTAAACGCGATTGAAACGAAACAGAATATTTATCTGTAGTAATGCCTGCTCGTTTTACTAAGGCCTTAGTCGTAGCAAACACCTGAGCTCTATAGCAGGTTGATTGAACTGGAGAGCAGTGTGAGCAGCAGTCCTTTACCTCCATACAATGTGCTTTTGATGGATCGCCTTTTCTTAAATGTCTTTCAGGAATTCCGTGATAACTAAATAACAGTAAATCATGGGGCTTACTAAAATAAGGAGCTGAAACTTCATACAAAGCCTCGATATAATCTGCGTCCTGATAGAAAGGCTGGAGTAAATCTATTTTTAGTTTTGGGAAAAGTTTCTCAGCATCTTGATAGACTTTCACAACCACAGTTTCCCATGACGACATTGCGTAGTGAGGGTACTGAGGCATTAAGAATACCTGCTCTATTCCGTCTGCCTTCATTTGATTTAAGACATCAGGAATGGAGGGCTTTCCATATCGCATCGCTAAATAAACAGGGATGTCCTTCCCCAAGGTTTGAGAGAGCTTTTTTTGCACGCTCATCGATGTAAGCACTAAAGGGGAGCCTCCAGGTTTCCAGACTGAAGCATACGCGTGTGCTGACTTCTTAGGGCGTGTCCTTAAAATGACTCCCTCTAAGAGAAGCCACCTTAAAGGAGCTGGTACATCTAGTACTCGCTCATCCCCAAGGAATTCGCGTAAATAGCGTCTCACATCCCCTACTGAGGTAGATGCGGGGGAACCTAGGTTTACAAGAAGTACAGCACGCTTAGACATACCTTAGATTGGTCGTCAGAATTGGGCAGATGTCAAACCGCCTCTGATGGCCTAGCCTAGTCTTGATAGGCTACTTTTTGTATACAAAGAACCAGGTACTTAAGCTAAAACCACTTTTTTAGGTTTAATTATAACCCGAAGCTCTCTCTAATAGTCTTTCATCTTTCATGAGCACTTCCGCAAATCCTGTCCTTTTAGTAATCCGTGATGGGTGGGGTAAAAACCCACATCCAGAGCAAAGTAATAAAAATGCCGTTTCTTTGGCTAAGAAGCCTACAGACGATATGCTTCATGCTAAGTATCCAGTAACAGCGATAGCTGCATCTGGACTTGATGTAGGTCTTCCTGACGGTGTTATGGGCAATAGTGAAGTAGGGCACGAAAATATCGGAGCAGGTCGTATTGTTGACCAAGAATTAGTCCGTTTAAATAAGCTCTTCACAGAAAAAAAACTAGTCTCAAATGATACGTGGAAAGCGATCATCGAGAGAGTTAAGACAAAGAATTCACGTCTGCATTTAATGGGTATTGTTTCTGATGCTGGAGTTCACGGCATGCTTGAGCACCTGTACGGAATTTTACGCCAAGCCAAAGCTGACGGCTTAGCTGAAGATGAAGTCTTTATTCATGCCTTCACCGATGGCCGTGATACGGCACCTTCCAGTGGTATTCGCTATGTAAAGCAAGTAGATGATCAGTGTAAGAAAATAGGCATGGGAAAAATTGCTTCTGTTTGCGGCCGTTTCTGGAGTATGGACCGGGATAATCGCTGGGAGCGTGTTGTAAAAGCCTACGATTTACTCACCGGTAAAAAAGCGGAAGCGACAGCACCTGACGCAGTCAGTGCAGTGCAGCATTATTACGATCATCCGTTTAATGATTCTCAAAAAGGAGATGAATTTATTGTACCTACTTGGATTGTGGATGAAGAAGGTAAACCACTTGCTTCCATAGCAGATGGTGACGCAGTGTTATTCTATAATTACCGTGGAGATCGACCTCGTGAAATTACGAAGGCATTCGTGATGGATGACTTCAAAGGTTTCCAACGCGGTAAGAAACTCGATCTTTATTACGCAACGATGACCGAATATGAAGCAGGTCTTCCTGTACATATCGTTTCACCTAAGCCTGAAAAATTACCACATATTTTAGGAGAAGTAGTCAGTGGTGCAGGTATTAATCAATTCAGGTGTGCTGAAACTGAAAAAAATCCGCACGTTACCTTCTTTTTTAATAATTACAGAGCAGAACCATTCCCTGGTGAAGACAGGGCATGTCCATCTAGCCCTAAGGTAGCAACCTATGATCTTCAGCCACAGATGTCGGCATCTTCTGTGACTGAACTCGCTAAGGCAGCAATCTTATCGGGTAAATATGGTCTTATTGTCGTTAACTACGCTAACCCCGATATGGTTGGCCATACAGGTTCCCTAGACGCAGCAATCAAAGCCGTCGAAACAACCGATCAAGGGGTGGGTGAACTCTTAACAGCACTCGCTGAAGTGAAGGGTAAAGCCGTCATTTGTGCAGATCATGGCAATTGTGAGCAGATGTGGGATTATGAAAATAATGCACCGCATACCTCACATACCCTAAATTTAGTAGAGGTATTTGTTGTCGGTGAGGGTTTTGTCGCTGGTAAGACTAAAATGCGTGAAGGCGGCCGTTTAGCAGACATTGCCCCTACAGTCTTAAGTCTTATGGGTTTACCAAAGCCTAAGGAAATGACAGGGGAAGCTTTATTTTATAATTGATTGTTAGGTAGTAGTTTATACTTAATTTTAATTCAAATTAACATTTTATTTTAAAAGTAACATAGGTGTTGTTACTTTTAAAATAAAATGTTACTTTGTGGTTTGTGGCTGAGGAAACGATAACTCTATTTAGCACCTATCTCGAGAGATCACTCGGGATTAGGCCTAGTCTATGTCCATATCTTAAAGCAGATAGCTTTTCTTTAAGGCTAAAACAAAGCTACGCCATTCAAGAATGTATGCTTCTAGGCAAAAAGTTTTTAGCTCTTTTTGCACATTCTTCAGACAATACTCCAAGTGAAATTGAAAAGCAAAGTCAGTGGATAAAACAGAAAACAGCGCTACATAGCATTTTTGTTTTACCTGAATTGTCTGCTTACGTGCGCACTCAATTAATTGAGAAAAAAATTCCTTTTATTGTCCCTAACGTTCAGTTGTATCTGCCTGATCTAGGTTTGGATTTACGTGAAAATATAAAACAAATAAACCGTGTTTCTTCAAAAATATTTCCTGCAAGTCAGGTAATTGTTTTAGCTTACCTACTTAAACGCATGCAAATGCATATGGGTTTTAGTGCGAATACTTTAGCTCAGCAATTTGGCTACTCAAGAATGACAATGAGTCGTGCACTCGATGAGTTGGGTGCACTTAGTCTGGTCAGCCGAAATATAGAAGGCCGTTATGGTGAGTATAGATTTAATATTCATGGTGAAGAATTATGGGAAAAAGTTCTGCCACGGCTACGGTCACCAGTAATTAAAAGGAATTACATTATAGGCTCATTTCCTGCAGCCGATTTTTTATGTGGAGAATCTGCTTTAGCACAAAAAACAATGCTCGCTTATTCAGGTAGCAATAGTTGGGCTTTCACGAGTCAGGCATTTGAAGCTATACTTAAATCAAAAGATATTCAGGTGATTCCTAAACTTTATAAGGCGATGGATACCGCAGAAATTGAATTATGGCAGTATGATCCTCAGCTGCTTGCGGATAAGTCTTGTGTAGATCCACTCTCACTTTATCTGAGTTTTCACTCTAATAATCCTGACGAGCGTATTGCGCTCGCTTTAGATGAACTTGTGCGAGGAGTAACATGGTAGAAGGCTTAGACCGCTCTAAGGCGCATTTTTCAAACTATACTGATCGTTATGTCTTAATTGGTGGAACGGCTTCCAGTTTAGCTATGGAAGAGTTAGTACAATAGTTTAGAACGACTAAAGATCTAGATATCGTACTTTGTATTGAAACGCTGGATCGTGACTTTACCTAGGCTTTTTGGGATTTCATTAAATTAGGTGAATATAATAATTGTCAAAAAAGTACCGGAAAGCGTTTGTTTTACCGATTTTACGGGCCAAAACAAAAAGGTTTTCCTGAGATGCTAGAGTTGTTTGCACGAGTTTCAGATGCACTCGATTTGTAAGAAAGTTCTACATTAACGCCAATCCCAGTGGATGATGAAGTCTCTAGTCTTTCAGCTATTTTGCTCGATGATGACTATTATACTTTTGTGATGCAAAACCGCGTGTTAATTCACGGTCTTAGTATCATCAAAGCAGAAACTTTGATTCCGCTTAAAGCATTTGCTTATCTCAATTTGATGAACCAAAAAGCGAGCGGACAAAAAGTACAGTCTCAGCACATCAGAAAACATAAAAACGATATATATCGTTTATTCACGGTACTAGACACTGGTTTGAAGCTCATAATACCTAAAACTATACAAGTAGATCTAAAGATAGCATTTGAGCGATTAGCTGATGAACCTACCGATCTGAAGCTTTTAGGAATATCTAGGATGAAGAATGCAGAGGTTTTGGCTGAACTGAGTCGCTTTTACGGCTTAATTTAGCCTTTTAATCCCTACTGTTTTTGTTTGCTCAAGTAGGCCTAAAACCGCTTTGATCTTAAGTTCAATGGCACGCTCTCATCACTGCGCAGAACTGAACTTAAAACATATCGGATCGAGCATTTCGCTCTCAGGGTGGGTAGACACCGTCCGAGATCTAGGTGGCATCCTTTTCGTGGACTTACGCGATCGCCGTGGGATTACCCAGGTCAAGTTTGACCCTAATTTAGACAAGGCCATTGCCGAGAAAGCCTCTCACTTAAAGCAGGAGTCTGTCATTTCAGTGCAGGGTAAGGTTACTAAGCGCCCTGAAGGCACTGAGAATTCGAACCTACCAACAGGCCAAGTTGAAATCGAAGCAACTAATCTTGAAATCTTAAATATTTCAGACACCCCTCCATTCCCGCTGGATGATGCAGGTGGAGATAAAGTAAATGAAGATTTACGCCTTACCTATCGCTACCTTGATTTACGCCGTCCTAAGATGCGCCGTAATTTGCTCGCTCGACATAAGGCAACCAAATCAATTCGCGATTATTTTGATTCCCAAGAATTTATTGAGGTAGAAACACCAGCTCTCTTTAAGAGTACACCAGAGGGTGCACGTGAATATCTTGTACCATCTCGTATTCATCCCGGTTCTTTCTACGCTCTGTCGCAATCGCCTCAGCAATTTAAGCAGATTTTAATGGTCGCTGGAGTAGAACGTTATTTCCAGATTGCTCGTTGTTTCCGTGACGAAGATTTGCGCGCAGATCGCCAAATGGAATTCACACAAGTCGATGTGGAAGCCTCCTTTGTTGAGCGCGAAGATATTTATAATCTCTTTGAAGGAATGCTTAAGAAGTTATGGAAGGATGTTTTAAATCAAGATATCCAAACCCCATTTCTTCGTCTTCCTTTTGTGGATGCAATGAACCGCTTCGGTGTAGATAAACCTGATATGCGTTTTGGTCTCGAATTAGTTGACCTAACAGAAACCTTTAAGGCCTCGTCTTTTAAAGTATTCCAAGGTGTTGCAACTACTGGTGGTAGCATCAAAGCCTTCAACGCAAAGGGTCTGGCTGATTTAACCCAAGGTGAATTAAAAGCCTTAGAAGATATCGCAAAGTCCCTGGGTGCTAAAGGCCTAGCATTTATCAAAGTGGAAGGTGGCGAATGGAAATCTCCTATCGTTAAATTCTTCTCTGATGCAGAAAAAGCAGAAATTACCCGCACTTTAGCTCTTCAAGAAGGGGACATGGTATTCTTTGCAGCAGCTTCATGGGATAAAGCGTGTGCTATCTTGGGCCGCATCCGTCTTGAGGCAGCAGCACTACTTCAAAAGCGTGGCAAATTAACAATCCGTCACGAAGACTGGAAATTTCTCTGGGTAGTTGATTTCCCTCTAATGACTTTAGATGAAGAAGCAAAACGCTTTGTAGCTACACACCATCCGTTTACTTCACCTGTTCCAGAAGATGCAGGTCTACTTGATTCAGCACCACACAAAGTGCGTGGTCAGCATTATGACGTTGTCTTAAACGGGATGGAACTAGGTGGTGGTTCAATTCGTATCCATAATCCTGAGCTTCAAAAGAAAGTCTTCGAAGACGTCTTAAAGATTCCAGCTGATGTAGTAGAAAACCGTTTTGGTTATATGCTTAAAGCTTTCACTTACGGAGCTCCTCCGCATGGTGGTATCGCCTTTGGCTTAGACCGCATGGTGGCACTGCTGTGTGGCACTACCAGTATCCGTGATGTCATTGCTTTCCCTAAAACTCAGAAGGGTCAGGATTTAATGGCAGGTAGTCCAACTCCTGTCACAGAGAAGCAGTTAAAGGACCTTCATATTACTACCGTAATACCTACCTAAAGTTTGCATTATACCTATCGCACGAGGCTTGCTTAATTTGGGGTAACGCTCTAGCGTTATCTCACACAAGTTAACTCTCTTTTTAAGTATGAAACTCATAATCGCCGTCATTAAGCCCTTTAAACTAGAAGAAGTTAAAGAAGCACTCGCTGAAGCTGGCATTGAAGGAATGACGGTCACTGAAGTTAAGGGATTTGGTCGTCAGAAGGGTCACACAGAGATTTACCGCGGTAGCGAGTACACCGTTGATTTCCTTCCTAAAGTGAAGATTGAAATCGCTTTAGCTGATGACATGGCAGGCAAAGCCGTTGATGCGATCGTTAAGGCAGCAAAAACAGGCAAAATCGGTGACGGTAAGGTATTTGTAATGCCTATAGAAGAAGTCATCCGTATTCGTACAGATGAGCGTGGTGAAGCAGCTATTTAAGACTTTACCTTAATTTTTTCCTAGAAGGCCCCTAATCTTAAGGGGCCTTTTTTATGCTTATTTTTATTAACTTGGTGTTGTCATAAGCCTTATTTCCCCTGAGATTCTTGCGCGACGTTCGAGCGGTAAACCCACTTAACCCACCGCCCGAGTGTTAACTAACGCTACCATGAAATATCTGTTTTGTTTGCGTTCACGCATTACAATGGCCTGCCTAGCGCTTGCTGTTGCTTTTTTTATCATTCCTGTGAGCCATGCCGCTCCTACGACTGATGAGAGGCTAGCTGCACTTGAAGCCTATATAAATAATACTGATCCAGGCAAATCCCTCACCGGTGTCCCTGGTCCTGGGCACAATGCGTGGATGATGACAAGTTCTGCACTTGTCTTATTCATGACTTTACCAGGCCTTGCATTATTCTACGGAGGACTTGTCCGTAGGAAGAATATTCTTTCCGTTCTTGCTCAATGCTTAGGCATTGCGGGCCTAGTCTCCATCATTTGGTGGGCTGTTGGCTATAGTCTCGTATTCGGGAAAAGTTTTAATAGCGGTATTTTAGGTGGTCTTGAATTCGCTTTCTTAAATGGTGTTACCTCAGCACCTAATACTGATTATTCATATTGGGTATCGCACAATGTATATGCGATGTACCAGCTCATGTTCGCAATTATTACCCCAGCTTTAATTGTGGGTGCAATCGCTGAGCGTATGAAATTTAGTGCAGTCCTTCTCTTCACGACACTTTGGATGTTTTTAGTTTATTTCCCACTCGCACACATGATTTGGGGAATCAACGGTTTAATGAACGGTGTTTTCAATGGTAACGCTGTAATCTCTGCAATTGATTTTGCAGGAGGTACTGTCGTGCATATGAGTTCAGGATGGTCCGCATTAATTTTGTGCCTAATCGTTGGACCTCGTATTGGCTTCAAACGTGATAAGATGGCTCCACATAGCATGGTTTTATGTATGGTAGGTACTGGAATGCTTTGGGTAGGTTGGTACGGCTTTAATGCAGGAAGTGCTGTTGCTTCAGACGTCATTGCAGCAAACGCATTTATGACAACAACCCTTGCAACGGCAGTAGCTGCATTTACCTGGGGTATGATCGAAAAGTTTACACGTGGGCATGCTTCGATCCTAGGTTTTTGTTCCGGTGCTGTTGCTGGCTTAGTGGTTATTACACCAGCCTGCGGTTTTGTAACAGCCAATGCTGCTGTTATAATTGGTGTTGTTGCAGCGATTATTCCTTACTTTTTTGTGACGTTTGTTAAGTCACGTTTTGGCTATGATGATGCTTTAGATACGTTCGGAGTTCACGCGGTTGGTGGAACAGTAGGTGCATTCTTAACGGGTGTCCTTGCTAATTCATCTGTAAATGCAAACCTTAGTTCAGGAAACGCTGCAGCAAAGCAAAATGGCTTAGCCGATTTAGTTGCCAAAGGTGGCTTATGGCTCGAGCAATTAAAAGCTATGGGGATAACAATCATTATGGCTGTAGCAGCAACTGTCGTTATTGCCTACTTAGTTAAAGCGGTCATAGGACTACGTCCTTCACCTGAAGTTGAACGCCAAGGTCTTGATATGATTGAGCACGGCGAAGAAGGCTATATCGACTAAGGCTTAGCTATAAGACCTAAAACAGATTCAAAGCCACACTCTTAGGAGGTGGCTTTTTTTATGATTTAATCTAAGGCTTAGCCTGTGAAATATCTTAAGTTTACTCACATTCTAGCAGCGCTAGCTTTGTGCATTGGGATTATTTTACTTAAATTTCCACCTCTTAAAGTAAAGCACGACGACTTCTTTTTCGAAGTCACTGCGACTTCAAGCAAGCTTGGACACTTTCAGCTCTTTTTAGATGACGGCTACGGCTTTAGAGAGAAGCATGTAATTACTTTTCCAATAAAAGAGGTTAATAAAGAAGTAGACTACCGATTCAGTCTTCCTGAAGGAGACTATAAATCACTTCGGTTTGATCCTAATCAAACGCAGGGGCTAGTGAGTATTAAAAATACACGAATTGTAGATTCTAAGGGGAGTGTTGTTCGTAGTATTGCACTGCCTGAATTTACAGCTGAAAAGCAGATTGAATCCTTAAACCTGATTAATGACACGTTGGTTATAAAGACAGCAGTAGACTGTCATGATCCAGATATTATTCTAATCTTTAATGATCCGTTAAATTTATCAATTCCTCTTTACCGAACAATTAAGCGTAGTCTTTTATCATGCGAAGAATTGTTCCTGCGCGTTTCCTTTCTATTTATACCACTCCTTATTATAGGCTTCTTACTTGAAGCTGTTGGGCCAATCCAGAGTGCGTATAGCAATGCCCTAGACTGGATATGGAAGAAACGATCAGTGAAGCTTAGAGCAGGTATTTCGGTATTTAGTATAGCTCTTGTATTTACTTTACTTGCTTTAAGACAGCACATGTTCGTGAACCGCTACGCGGTTAATATGATGTTTTGGGATCAGTGGGATTTTTATCAGCCCCTGTTTAAACATCAAAGTCTGTGGGAGGGCTTCATTAGACAGCATGGTCCTCATAGGCAGGGTCTTGGCTTTTTACTCACGGAATTACTCGCTTATCTAAGTCACTGGAATTCAAGAATGGATGCGTTTGGAGCAAGTGTTTGTCTTATCGCTGCTGTATTACTTGCTTTTAAGGTAGCTCGTCTATGTGGAGCTAATAACGCTTTAAGCTTACTAACTATACCGTTTCTATTTTTAAACTATCACCAATGGGAAGTATTTGTTGGCCCTACAAATATTTCACATGGAGCAATGCCAATCTTACTTTTTATGTTTTACTGTATAGCTTGGTTTATTAAGAAACCTCAGCTTCGCTGGCTAGCACTTGGGTTTATAACATTCTTACTTATCTTCACAGGCTTTGGATTATTTGTAGGAGTTATCACACCACTTTTAGCCCTTATAGAATTAATCCAAGCTCAGCTTATAAAGGATAAAGTCAGAGTAGGTGCTACTTTAATTGGCCTTGGGCTCACAGGTATAGCCTGGATTCTATTTTGTCATAATTATCTGCTTATTGCACTTGAGCCGACGGGTCCTGCAACTCTATCAGAGATGATCTCCTTTGTAGGGCTTATGCTCGCAAACTTCTTTGGTCTTATACAACAGGGAGTGTATTCTCAGAGTGTTGGACTTATGATTTTTATAAGCCTTGGATTAATTACTATCATTCATTTAAGGAAATGTATCATTAGTGGTATATCTAAGCATCCCCGTAGTGCTGTCATATTTTCACTTGGTGCTTATGCCATCATTTATTGCGTAGTTACAGCGCACGGTAGGGCAGGCTCATATGAATCTGGAGCTCCTGTAGCTTCACGCTACGTAACTCTTATGATTACTGCAGGGTTTGTTGTTTTACTCCACCTAGCGACCTTGAAAGGTGCACTTAGATATTCCTTAATTTACCTCATACTTGTTCTTCTAGGGACAACTTATCTACAGCCCGTAGAAGAAGGTGCTATAAAATACTATAGTGAAGGTAAGCTTGCGTGGAAACATGCGTATTTAAAGACGCATGATGAAATCCAAGCTGAAACAAATTCCGATTTTCCTATTTATCCTGGAAGATTGCCAGAGAGATTAGAGTATATGCAAAACAGTAAGCTTAATCTCTTTCTACCAGAAAACTAATAGGTAGTTTCTTTGTTTTAGACTATCGATTTCTATAAGCTATTCAGCATAGAATGTATTTACCTGTTCTCTTCGTGCCAATTCGCTTAACCAAGTGTGCTTTTATTAATGGTTTTAGCAGATCTAAGGTTCCCTGCTTGGATAAACCGAGTTTATTCCAAAGTTCATTTGGGGATATACTTTTATGTTCGCTCAGTAATTTTAAAAGTAGTTCTTGTTTTGGTTTAAGAACAAATTTTTTTCGTCCTTTTTGTCCCGAAAGTTTTTTAACGCGTGTCCATACTTGCTCTAAGGTTGTAAAGATCCCTTCAGCGCAATATTCTAGCCAATGAGATAAGTCTTCTGCTTCGCTGCGTACGGCGTTCAATGCCGCAAAATAACGTGGACGGTTTTCCCAGTAAAATTCATCTACTGAAAAAATATGATGTGTATCAAAACCGCGTCTATAGAGTTCCCATAGTGCTAATGCTCTTCCTGTACGACCATTGCCGTCCGCGAATGGGTGGATTGCTTCAAATCGGTAGTGCAGAATAGCAGAACTTAAAACAGGAGATAATTGTATTGCTTCTTTATTCCACCATTCAAGTAACTCAAACATCAAACCAGATACGTCATCTGGAGAGGGTGGTAGATAGCTGCCAACGCTTACCGGTATGGTACGGTATTTTCCTGCTATTCCTTTATCCATAACATCACTAGCCATAATCTTATGAAGCTGAAGGATTTCTTTATGCGATATTATTTGGTGAGGTATATTTTTTTCTATAAAACGAAGTCCTGCTAGGTAGTTCATTACTTCACGCTTGGCACGTGGAGTTGTAGCATGGACTTCTTTACCTTCTTCGACATCGCGTACTTGTGCAAGTGTGAGCGGATTGCCTTCAATTGCGGTTGAGGCGTGCGTATTACGTGTTCGCGAGTCCTTTTGTAAAGCTGGTATCCAACTTACTTGTACAGTATCTGCCTGTATGCGTTCTCTAAGTGTCGCGATTTGCTCTACACGCGAAAGAAGTGTGGTGCTGATGGTGAATTGTGGTTGATAGCTCATGCCTTTTTTTGACTTTATAAGTCAAGGATAAGTCAAGTATTAGTCAAGTATTAGACAAGTATTAGACAAGTATTAGTCAAGTGATTGTATATATTGTAAGTACATGTATTGTAATTAATTAAAATATATTTTAACTTTGATAAATTCGTAAAATATAAGATTTTTATAAAGCTTTTACTAATAATATATAAAAAATAACCTAGTTCGTTAACCATTTTGCTAGAAGGGTTTGGTGTTTTTTCCGGATACTGGGACCAGCGGATCAACTAATAATCTGATCTGCATTAGCTTCGAAATGTTTTATGAGTGATATTTTTTCATGTGTCTTCGGCTTAATATTATAGCAAGTGCTTTAGCATCTGCTGCTTTGATATTCAGTTTTAGGATTTATCTTTAATTATTTTTATTACCTTAAATTAATTAAGGCTAACGACTTGCCTGATTTCTAAGCTTATATAGCTTAAGAATATGCTTACCAATATGCGTTTTAAACGTTACGGACTAAGTGTTTGTCTTATCTGCCTACTCATGAGTACGGCTTCAATCAGGGCAGCCTATGTTCCAGATTCATCGTGGGATGTGTTTGTATCTCAATTTCTTGAACAGTATTTTGTCTACCAACCCACAGCAGCTGTTTCAGAAGGAAGACATGAATTTGATGGCAAATTACCTGATTGGAGTGAAGAAGGTCTTAATCACTACACATTATGGCTAAAGTCAGAACGCGTAAAAGCGAATGCTTTTACAGCTGACCACTTAAGTGAACGGCAAAGTTTTGAGCGTCAGTATGTAATTTCTCAGATTAGAAAAAAACTATTCTGGTTAGAAACTGCCGATCAGCCGCATACTAATCCTATGTTCTACGCGAATGACATCGATCCAGATGTCTATGTATCTAGGCCTTATGCATCACTCGAGGTGCGTCTTAAAGCCTACATAGCTTATGCACGCAATGTGCCGCATGCAGTTGCGCAACTGGAAGCCAATCTCGATAGGCCACTTGCTAAAACCTATGCAGAAATCGGTAAACAAACAATCGGTGGACTCGCTGACTTCTTTAAGACGGATGTACCCACCGTATTTGCAGCGGTTAAAAATCCAGAACTCCAAGCTGAATTCAAAGTAGCAAATGATGGTGCAATCAAGGCTGTGACTGAGGCCGGAGTTTTCTTTGCCAAGAAAGCAGAGACAAAAGAGGACAACTTTGCACTCGGTGCTGATAAATTTAGAGCAATGGTCCGTGAAACTGAAGGTGTAGATTTACCTTTGGATCAGCTGGAAGCAATTGGCCAAAAAGATTTAGACAGAAATTTAAAAGCAATGCGTGAGGCATGTGCTTTATATGCTCCAAATTTAAGTGTCGCTGAAGCAGCTAAGAAAGCGTTTTCGACCAAGCCACCAGGCTCAGTAACAGACTACGCTACGCATCAGCTCGTGGATTTGCGTAAATTTATCATCGAGCAAGACCTACTCACAATTCCTGGAACAGAAGAAGCTCAAGTGCACGCTGCTCCTGCCTACAAGGCTTGGAATTCAGCTTATATAACGATTCCTGGGCCTTATGAGGTAGGTTTACCCTCAGTCTACTATGTTTCACCTCCAGACCCTTCCTGGCCTAAGCAAAAGCAGTTAGACTATATTCCAGGTGTAGGGGTCCTTCTGTTTACGTCTTCGCATGAAGTATATCCAGGCCACTTTGTTCAATTCTTACATGCGAACCGTTCAGAATTTAAGTTTGGCCAGGTATTTGTCGGGTATGCATTCGCTGAAGGCTGGGCACATTATTCAGAAGAAATGATGTGGGAGGCAGGTCTTGGAAATCAAAGTCCAGAACTTCACATTGGCCAACTCGAAGAAGCACTCTTAAGAGATATCCGTTTTATGTCTGCTATTGGGCTGCATACCAAGGGCATGACAATTGAACAATCCAAGCAGCTTTTCTTAAGCACAGGCTTTCAAGACGAAGGGGATGCTGATCAACAAGCACGGCGTGGAGCCTTTGATCCTGCCTATCTTAATTATACCTTAGGTAAATTAATGATCCGTAAATTAAGGGCAGATTGGACTAGTACACGTGGAGGCAGAACGTCATGGAAAGCTTTTCATGATCAATTCTTAAGCTACGGTGGACCTCCTATACCACTCGTGCGTAAAGCAATGATGGGGCCTAATGATACGGGCTCTTTATTTTAACTAAGAACATAAAAAAACCGCTCTGTAGTAGAGCGGTTTTTTTGTGAGTATTTAGCGTTACGCTTTTGGCGTATCAGGAGCTGCTACTTTCTTAATCTGGAGTGCTTTATTTTTAACTTCACTAACTAAGCGCTCTAGGAAGCTTGCAAAAGGCAATACACCTTCATCTCCCTTAGCACGGGAGCGAACACTCACGGCTAATGCCTCTGCTTCCTTAGCTCCAAGAACTAAGGTGTAAGGGACTTTATCAATTTCAGAGCGTCTAATTTTTGCTCCGAGTTTATCGCTATGCTCATCAATCGTTGCACGAATACCTGCAGCCTTTAACTGACCTAGTAAGTTGTTTCCATATTCTGATACTTTATCACTGATAGGAACAAGACGTACTTGCTCAGGAGATAACCATACAGGGAAGTCGCCACCGAAATGCTCAATTAGTACTCCACAGAAACGTTCCATCGAGCCAAACGGAGCTCTATGAATCATAACAGGTCTATGGGACTGATTATCTGCTCCAATATAGGAGAGATCAAATCGTACAGGTAAGTTATAATCGACTTGGACAGTGCCTAATTGCCATTCACGGCCTATGACGTCTTTAACAACGAAATCGATCTTTGGACCATAGAATGCAGCTTCACCGGGTTCTTCTGTGAAAGCTACACCTAGTGTTTGTGCAGCAGCCCTGCATGCAGCTTCTGCTTTATCCCAGTTTGCGGAATCTCCTGTGTATTTATTTGAATCGGGATCACGTAAGCCAACTCGGACTCTGTAGTCAGTCATGCCTAGTGTTGTTAAAACAATTTTTACTAATGATAAGCAGCCTAAGACCTCAGCAGCGACTTGCTCTTCAGTACAAAATAAATGCGCGTCATCTTGGGTGAAGCCACGTACACGAGTCATGCCGTTTAATTCACCGGACTGCTCCCAGCGGTACACGGTACCAAATTCAGCTAAGCGTATCGGTAAATCACGGTAAGAGTGGGGCTGGGAAGCGAAGATCTTAATATGATGCGGACAATTCATTGGCTTAAGCATGAAGCCGTCTAAGAGCTGATCATCTGCTTTGACTCTATCTGCAGTGATTGTCTCTTTTCCGGTACGCGTATTCATCTGATCTCTAAAATGAGCCGACACAGCATCTAAGCGTGTAGTCATTTCAGCACAGGAGCAGCCTTCTTTTAAAATCTGACTTAAGGATTCATTTTCTACAATTGGAGTAAATTGAGATTCCTTATAGTAAGGGAAATGCCCCGAAGTTTTATACAGTGCTAATTTACCAATATGCGGAGTGAAGACTTGTTGGTAACCTTGCTTGCGTAATTCATCGCTAATAAAGTTTTGCAACTCTTGGCGAATAATAGATCCAGCAGGTGTCCAAAGAATCAAGCCTTGGCCTACATCGTCATCGACTACGAAAAGTTTTAAATCGCGTCCTAGTTTACGGTGATCGCGCAGTTTGGCTTGGTCTAACCTCTCTAAGTGCTGAGTGAGTTCTTCCTTACTTGCAAAGGCTGTACCGTAAATACGCTGCAGCTGTTTATTCTTCTCATCACCTCTGTGATAAGCGCCTGCAATCGAGAGCAGTTTGAATGCTTTAATCTTACTTGTATATCTAACATGGCTTCCTGCACACAGGTCCATGAATTCACCGTTTTGATAAAAGGAAATTTTTTCTCCTTCTGGAATGTCAGCTAAACGCCCTAGCTTATAGCGTTCTTGGCCACGTTCCTTAATAATTTGAACGGCTTCTTCACGGGTAACTTCTTTGCGTGTGAAAGGCTGATTTTCATCAATGACTTTCTTCATCTCAGATTCAATTTTAGCGAGATCATCAAGAGTTAGCGTCTGGGCTAGATCAATGTCGTAGTAGAAGCCTGTGTCTGTAGGAGGTCCGATGTCTAATTTCACATCGGGATAGATACGCAACAGTGCGGTAGCTAGGACGTGGGAGGACGAATGGCGGATCTCTTCTAGAGGTGTCATTGACATAAAATAATAGAGTTACTGTTTAAGTGCTTCAAGGCTGTAGCCATCTTTTCTATCAAGCATAGCCCAACCTGCTTTAGTTAATTCTGCTCTTAGGGTATCAGCTAAGGCGAAATTCTTTGCTGCTTTTGCATCCCATCTTTTCTGAGCTAAGTGACTTATTTCAGCTGGGATCTTAGCTTTTACTTCATCGAGTTTAAGCCCAATTAAATGAAGGACTTCATCAAAACTCTTTAAGTCGGCTTTAAGTACCCCTTGATCTGTAGGTAGTGGATTATTTACTTCAGTAAATAATTTTCCTAAGGCTCCCGGAATATTCAGATCATCACACAAAGGTGCAATAGCTGCATCAAAGCGGCTACTTGTTGCAGGGGCTGCGGCTTCTTTAATAGCAGTGACTAATTTAGCTCTAAAATCTCTTAGGGTTTTAAGCGCACTGTCTGCAGCATGCAGTGAATCGAGTGTAAAATTAAGCTGCTTTCTAGGATGACCTGCTAACAGAGCGTAGCGTACTGCAATTGCTGAGTATCCCTTTTGCACGAGTGAGTCTAAGGTGTAGTAGTTGCCCTTACTCTTACTCATAGTCGTACCTTCAACTAACAGATGCTCACTGTGATACCACTGCAGTGAAAACGAAGTTCCATTACAGCACTGACTTTGTGCGATTTCGTTTTCATGATGCGGGAAAAGTAAATCTACACCTCCTGTGTGAAGATCGATTGTTTCACCCAGATGTTTTTTAATCATCGCACTGCATTCAATGTGCCAGCCTGGTCTTCCCGAGGAAGCTCCCTTAGGTCCGTCCCACTGCACAATGCCATCATCCTCAGGCTTGTAGGCTTTCCAGAGCGCAAAGTCTCCAATGTCATCTTTATGATCTGCATCAAAAGCAGAATTAGTGACTTTTAGTTCACGCTCTTTAATACGCGATAAAGCTCCGTAGCCAGGAAATGATGTGATCTTAAAATAGACAGAGCCGTCTGCAGAACGGTAAGCGTTCCCTTTTTGCATGAGCACCTCGATCATATCGACTTGCTCTTTGATATGACCTGTAGCGGTTGGTTCAACCGTTGGCTTTAAGCAGTTTAAAGCTTCGCAATCAGCATGAAACTTATCGGTCCAAAATTTGGCGATCTCAGCTAAAGGCTTTCCCTCTTTTTTAGCCTGAGTAATCGTGCGGTCATCTACATCGGTGATGTTTCTTACATGCTTTACGTTACTGGCTCCAAATTCTCTGTCCAGTAACCGCCTTAAGACGTCATTTACTGTGAAGGTTCTAAAATTCCCAATATGGGCTGGGGCATAGACTGTAGGGCCACAGTTATAAAACCGGAATACGCCGTCCTTGTGCGCGGGCTTAAGTTCGCGCACCTCACGGGTTAAGGAGTCATAGAGTCGTACTGCCATGAAAGCGTTATTAATGAGTGATTTGGCGTGAAATGGCGAAAAGAAACGCTAGTATACCTCTTTTAAGCCTTATTTATCCTTATTTGTTATGGCTGATTCATTTAAGCTCAATTTAACGCATAGACCGCGCCGTTTACGCCTTTCGCCTAGCTTAAGACGCCTAACCGAGGAGACGGTCGTTAAGCCAGCTGACTTAATTGCACCCCTGTTTGTGGTTGAGGGTAAAAAAGCTCCCGAAGTAATCGCTTCTATGCCTGGGGTATTTCGCTTTTCAATTCCTGACTTAGTCAAGGAATGTAAGGCACTGTATAAACTAGGAATCCCGATGGTGGCTTTATTCCCTAAGCTAGATGCCAAAGTAAAAGATGATTTAGGTTCAGCTAGTTTGGATTCAGATGCCCTTATTTTACGTGCAGTCAGAGCGATTAAAAAGGCCGTACCTTATTTATCAGTCATGACTGATATTGCCTTAGATCCCTATACAACCCACGGCCATGATGGTATTTTAACTGCAGCGAAAAACGATGTTGATAATGACCGCACGGTTTCTGTCTTAGTTAAAATGGCAGTGCTTCATGCACAGTCAGGAGTCGATATGGTTGCTCCTAGTGATATGATGGATGGTAGGGTAGGTGCAATTCGTCAGGCCTTAAACCACGCGGGACTAGATCACACAGCAATTATGGCGTACTCCGCTAAATTTGCATCTGCGTATTACGGTCCATTTCGTGATGCAGTCGGTACAGCAAAAGTTGCAGGTAAAGAAACGTTTAGTAAAGTTACATACCAATTAAATCCAGCTAATCGTAGAGAAGCTTTAATTGAAGTCGCTTTAGATGAAGCTGAAGGAGCAGATATTATTATGGTTAAGCCAGCAGGCCCTTACTTAGATATCATTCGTGAGGTACGTGAAGTCACACAAAAGCCAGTCGCTGCTTATCAAGTTTCTGGGGAATATGCGCAAATTCAGGCAGCTGCTCGCCTAGGATGGCTTGATCTTGAAAAGACTACTCACGAGTCACTTGTTTCTATCAAACGCGCTGGAGCAGATATGATTCTGACTTATTTTGCTAAGCAGATAGCTCCAAAATTATAGGTACAAAAAAACCTGTCTTTTTAAAGGACAGGTTTTTTTAAAGCTAAACTGGATTACCGCTTAGATTTAGGTTTCTTAGAGGAGGATTTTGAAGATTTAGCCTTAGGCTCATCTTCATCATCATCTGAATCTGGAGATTTCTTTTCACCGGATTCTTCATCAGAGTCTTCACTTTCTTCGTCTTCATCCCATTTGAGGGATTCGTCGTTTTTGAGTTTCTCTTCTTCTTCTTCGTCTAACTCTGGTAAGTCTTCATCATCTTCTTCATGAGAAGTATCCTTTGCAGGGGCCTCTTCATCGACTTCATGTCCAGCAGGCATGTAATCTAAGACTGCGATTAATTCTTCGAAAGTATGAATTGCTTTTCCTTCAATGAAGCTCGCATTTTGATCTTCACGAATTTCGTCTTCGACTTCGTCGACTGAAAGTTTCGATTCGAAATCAAATAAGTCGTTGAGCAGTTTAACGCGTGAGCGAGTTAAGTGATCAAGTAAGTCAGCGTACGGTCCGTTTTCTTCATCGAGGGTGTCGGGAAGAGCGAACAATTTTTCTTCGGAATCAAAGATAGATTCCTTTACGCGCTTTAAGCGTATTTTACCGCTGCCTTGTTCCTTCTCTATACGGAAGAGAATGAAAGCAGCTTCAAATAAGTCTTGGTCAAATCCGTAGTCGCGCAGAGCTTCAACTAACTCAATTAAATGAGAGAGCTGGCGCGGGTCGATGATACTTAAACCATCTATATCCCAGCGGACAGGATCGCTTGTTTCGGCTACCCACCAATTGTGGTCTTCGCCGAGTCTAACTATGCACCAATCTAGAGTCGATGTAGGCTTCGCCATGTGTCAGGAGTTATAAATCAAATTTGAGGCGTAGAGTGGGACTGGATAATTAAAAAACAAGCATGAAACTCAACATTTCTAAGTCAGTAATGGTACGGCACTTAATGTCACGCTATTAATGGCTAAATTGCACTTTTTGTCGAAAATATGATCTTTGTATTGGTTTGTTGTTTCAAACAAGCCTTTTTCGGCCTGAATTATAGGTATGGAGTCCTACTACGAATCCTTGATCCGACCGCTGTTTTTTAGGATGGATCCGGAAAAAGCTCATGAATTTGCGGTCTCAAGCCTAGCGGCTATGGGCCGTATAACACCCTTGTGCCGGGTTTTAGAGGCCTGCTCAAAGCTATCAGGCGTTAAGCCAATTAAGGCTTTTGGGCTAGAATTCCCTAATGCAGTAGGAATGGCTGCTGGGTTTGACAAGAATGGTAAGGCTTGGCCTGCAGCAGCAGCCTTAGGCTTTGGGCATGTAGAAATTGGTACAGTCACTGCCTTAGCTCAGCCAGGTAACCCAAAACCAAGACTTTTTAGGTACCCAAGTGAAAAGGCCGTCATTAACCGAATGGGCTTTAATAATGAAGGTGCTGTAGCAGTAGCAAAGCGTCTATCACAACTTGCACTACCTGGTAAGCGCACAATTCCTGTCGGAGTTAATTTAGGAAAGTCCAAGGTCGTTGATATTGATCAAGCCACAGAGGATTACTTAAGTAGCTTTAAGGTACTGGCTTCATACGCTGATTATCTGGTCTTAAATGTATCAAGTCCTAATACACCAAACTTAAGAGAGTTGCAGGATGAAGATAAGCTTCGCCAATTATTAGGTGCTATTACCTCAGCAAATGTGGAGAGACAAAAAAAGGTTGGAGGTAAGGCTCTTCCTATACTTTTAAAAATAGCTCCTGATTTATCCTTTAGCCAAATTGATACAGTGTTAGAAAATGTCGCTGAATTTAAACTCGATGGGTTAATTGCAACCAATACAACCTTAGCAAGACCGGGTTATTTTCAGAGTGTAAATCAAGCCGGTGGCTTAAGTGGAAGACCTGTACGTAAGCGATCCACAGAAATTGTATCTTATATTTCAAAAGCAACACACGGTAAGTTACCTCTTATTGCAGTGGGTGGAATTGATTCGGCAGAAAGTGCAGCAGAAAAATTAGACGCTGGTGCTACCTTAGTTCAGCTCTACACTGGACTTATTTATAAGGGGCCATTTTATGCAGGAGTGCTAGCGCGTGCACTCTCTGACCGCCAAAAGTAATTAAGGCTTTAGATTACCCAATCAGGCATCCGCTCAACTAAAGCTTCTTTTTTCTCACGTGGCCTAATGACCAAGTTATCGCCCTTAAAATACGAGATACTGTTTTCAGGCATACTTTCTAGAAGCCAGACATTACCTCCAACAATTGAATGAGCCCCTATGTGGGTATCACCGCCTAGAATGGTTGCATGAGCATAAATTGTTACATGATTTCCTACATCAGGGTGGCGCTTTACTCCCTTGATTGGATTTCCAGCAGGATCTAGTTCAAAGGATTTAGCTCCTAAAGTTACTCCCTGATAGAGTTTAACATGGTTTCCAATGGTGGCAGTTTCACCGACGACAACACCGGTTGCATGATCGATAAAAAAGTGAGTCCCAATTTGAGCTCCCGGATGTAAGTCGCAGCCCGTTCTCTCATGGCCATACTCCGTAATCATACGAGGAAGAATGGGTACTTTTAGTGAATATAGAACGTGTGCTAGGCGCTGAAGCGAAATCACTAACACGCAGGGATAAGCGACTATGATCTCTTCAACACTCCTGGCTGCAGGATCTCCTTCATAGGCAGCTGCAACGTCTGTTTGTATTAATTTTCTAAGTGCTGGGAGTCTTTCAAGAGCCTCTGTCGTTAGCTTTCTTGCTTTTACTTTAGGATCGGGATCTTTAGCGAAGGTTAAACTCTTAGTGATTTCTGATAAAAGTCTTTGATCTACCATGGCTAACAGTTTGGAGACGTGGGAAGGGACATCTTTCTTTGTAAGCATCACATCCTCAAAGTAACCCGGAAAAAAAAGATGCATGCAGTCACTAGCTAATTGCTGAACCGACTCCTGAGAGGGTAGGTTCACCCCATCCAAGTGATTAATACCACCGTCTACCTCGTATGAGGTCAGTAGCGCTGCCTTGATCTGATCAAGATTCATGTAGCTTAATATCCAATTGGATTTACTTATGATTGCAATGTTTCGCTTACTGCTAGAATTAGACTTTAAGGCACTCTTTGCTGGCTTGCGCACATACTAAAGTCCTTCTTTTATAAACGTCTTATATGAATCTTCAAACCTTGCTCGATGCTACTGCTAATGAGTCTGCTCTAAGGAAGGCGAAGCATTCACTTGGGGAGCTTAAAGCTAAGATTAAAGATCTACCTCCTACGCGTGGTTTTGTGAAGGCACTAGCCTCACGTCCTTTTAGTCTCATAGCAGAAATTAAGGCTAAATCGCCAAGTATGGGTGAAATGAGTCCATCAGATACGCTAGATGCAAAAAAAGCTCATTTGATTTATGAATCCCATCCTGTAGTGGCAGCAATTTCAGTTCTCACACAGTTCAACGACTTTGGTGGTAAACCCGAAGATTTGATTCTAATTCACAAAGAGGTCACTAAGCCAGTTATTCGTAAAGACTTCATCTTAGATGAGTATGAAGTCTATTATTCACGCAGTATTGGAGCTGATGCGATGCTCTTAATGGCGAGTGTAATAACCGATGAAGCTCAATTTAAATATCTGCATGATTTAGCCCAGAGTCTTGGGCTTGATGTGCTATGTGAAGTTCACTCCGTTGAAGAAATCAAACGGCTTCCTGATACTGTAACTCTCTGTGGTATAAATTCCAGAAATTTTAAAAGTGATGCAGGTTTTGAGGCCTCGAAAATCGGTCGTTTAGTGGGTAAGGATTTAACGACGGACCTTACAACCTTTGACCTATTTGAGCATTTGCCTAAAAATGCTGTAAAAGTCGCAGAAAGTGGCTTAAACGCTAAAAACGTAGAGGGTGTTTTGAAGCATTACGGCTTTAATGCAGCTTTAGTTGGGACTTCCTTACTCAGAGGAGGAGCTGCCCATACAAAGCAGGAATTAGACTTATTTGAGCGTGCGATACAGGCGTCTATATAGACCTATCTAAATGTGCCAAAATGCGCTTTACCCATTAGAGGTATAGCTGTATATCTAATTCAGAAGTCTATTTCACTAAATAAGCTTCATCAATACTTTGCGTAGTTTAAGGCTCTATCTTCTACAAATTATTTTTTATGATGAACATTGTATTCAAACGCTATATCTTAGCCTTTAGTTATCTACTCGTTGGCGTGTCCGCTGGCTTTGCACAAGCCGTCGTTACATCGGTTGCTCCCTCTGTAGGTCCAGTAGTAGGTGGAACTACTATTATTATATCAGGAAGTAATTTTTTAACGCCCAACTCCGTTACGTCAGTAAATATCGGAACGATGGCGGTGTCATCATTTACTATTGCTACGAATAATTACATATCAGCTGTTACTAGTGCTAACGTTGCAGGCACAGCTCATGTATTGCTGACCACTAATACAGGGATCGTTTCAACAGCTACTTCAGCCGATCTATTTAGCTACGACACTACTCCTGTATTTGTTAACCCAGCCTTAACAGTTAATGTGACTCAAAATGTGGCTTATACAACACTCAACACACAGCTTGCTGTAAGCGATGTAGACAGTGGTCAGACTGAAACCTTCACTCAGCAAACAGCTCCGAGTCACGGCATAATTACTTTTCTTACATCAACAGGTGGTGCTGCAACCAATGCGACAGCTAATTCTGGCGGTATGAGTATTACAACTAACGGTGTGATTAATTATATACCTACTACGAGCTATACCGGTAATGACAGTTTCGTTATCCAAGTCTCCGACGGAATTTCTACAGCAAATCAAACCGTCAACGTTGGTGTTTATGCTTTGCCATCGATTAACGCCGTGAGTCCAAATTATGGTCCTGCAGTAGGAGGTACAATCGTTTCAATTACAGGTAATAATTTATCTACTGCTACTGCGGTTACATTCAACACCGTTAATGCAGTAAGCTTTACCATTAATACCAATAATTTAATTACTGCAGTAGCCCCTTCGGGTAACGCTGGTCCCGCAATTGATATTGCAGTAGTAAACCCAGGTGGTGTTACTACCGCAGCTACATCAGATAAATTCACGTATTATAATACGCCTGTTGTAAGTGGCCTTTCTGCGGCTAACGGTACTCTTGTAGGTGGTGCTATCGTGACTATTACTGGTAATTATTTTACCAATGCAGGTACAACAACAGTTAACTTTGGAGCAACACCAGCTACAAGTATAACGGTTAATAGTGCTACTCAAATTACAGCAACAGTACCGACACTGACATCAGGGAATGTAGATGTTGTAGTTTCAACTTTAGGTGGCGCAAGCGCTACATCTAGCGCCGATCAATACACCGCTTACGATATTCCAAGTATTGCATCAATCTCAACGAATAGTGGTGTTATGGCAGGCGGCACTGCAGTTGTTATTACCGGCACAAACCTAACTGGTGTTTCAACAGTAAACTTTGGAACTGTTTCAGCTGCTAGCTTCACAGTTAATAGTGCTACTCAAATTACAACGACTGCTCCTGCAGGTGCTCAAGCTACTGTAGATATCGTAGTAAAAAGCCCAGGTGGCTACAGTGCTACATCTAGTGCTGATCAATTCTCATATTATGCTAGCCCAATTATCTCATGGAGTAATCCAGCAGATATTATTTACCCTACAGCACTTTCTTCCATTCAGCTCAGCGCTAATGCTACTTATAATGGTGCAGCAGTTTCTGGTAACTATGTATATACTCCAGTGAGTGGAACAATCCTAAGTGCAGGAACACAGACCCTTAATGTTGTTTTCACGCCAACTAACACAGCACTCTTTGCAACGGTTAATGCGTATGTGAAACTTAATGTAGATAGCTCACCAACCATTACGACGCAACCTCAGTCAAACACTGTAATGGCAGGATCTACTGCTAATGTATCTGTTGTTGCTACAGGTTTTCCACCTCCAAGTTATCAGTGGTATTTTAACGGTGCGCCTATTGCAGGTGCAACCAGTGCAACTCTGACAACAAATAATGTGCAGGCAGCAAATGCAGGAAACTATACGGTGTTTGTTTCGAACAATGTTAATTCTGCGTTAAGTAGTGTTGCTACATTAACAGTTACTTATCCTGCAAGCGCTCCAGTCTTTAGTGTTTCTCCTAGTTCTTCAGCACTCACTGTAGGTACAAGTACTACACTTACAGCTACCGCTACAGGTAATCCAACTCCTACCTACCAGTGGTATTTTAACGGAGTCGCAATTACTGGAGCCACAGGTTCGACCTTAAGTATTGCTAATGCACAAGCAGGTAACTCGGGAAGTTATACTGTTGTTGCAACAAATTCTTCAGGAAGTGTAACCAGTAACGCAGCGTTTGTTACAGCAAACCCAGCTACAGGTGCTCCTACCTTTAGTTTACAACCTGCTTCACAAGTGGTTACTGCATCCTCCACTGTTGTCTTTAGAGCAGCTACAGCAACTACGGGTGCAACCTACCAGTGGTATCTAAACGGAATAGCAATTTCTGGCGCCACAAAGGCTTCGTTCTCAACAACTGCAGTACCTGCGAATTACGGTAACTATCAATGTATGGTAGTGACTGCAACGGGTGCTGTATTAAGCCAGATTGCAACCATCTCACCTGTGACAACCTCAAATCCAGGGCGTTTAGTTAACCTCTCGGTACTTACTCTTGATGCTCCAGGCAGTCAGCTTTTAACACTTGGTTTTGTTTCGGGTGGATCAGGTACAACAGGAACTCAGCCAGTTCTCGTACGTGGTATAGGCCCTGCACTTGCTGCATATAATGTAGCAGGCGTATTACCGGATCCTAAAATTTCACTGTTTAATGGAAGTACACTAGTAAATTCAAACTCAGGTTGGGGCTCATCAATTACTAACATTACCCAAGTAAATGCTGCAGATGCTGCAACCGGCGCCTTTACCTTAACAAACACAGCGAGCTTAGATTCTGCACTAGTAGCTACACTACCTAGTGCTGCT
Source organism: uncultured Opitutia bacterium (assembly GCA_903834135.1). Lineage (GTDB taxonomy): Bacteria > Verrucomicrobiota > Verrucomicrobiia > Opitutales > Opitutaceae > Palsa-1447. The sequence continues at coordinate 38,879 of CAILHZ010000006.1, forward strand.
TACACTGTTCAGGTCAGTAGCCCAACAAGCAGCACAGGTAATGCTCTAGCTGAAGTGTACGATAATACTGCAGCAGGTACTTATACTGCAACGACACCACGTCTTATTAATCTATCCTGCTTACAACTTGTTAAAGCTAACAGTTTATTAACGGCTGGCTTTACAGTAAGTGGAATGACTGCAAAGACCGTACTTATTCGCGCTTCGGGTCCGTCTCTGAGTGCGTTTAATGTCAGTGGTGTCATGCCTGATCCAACCTTAAATCTGTTCAGTGGTACAACCAGTATTGCAACCAATGCAGGTTGGGGTGGAGATGCAGCAATTGCAGCAGCTAATAGTTCTGTTTACGCCTTTGCATTTGCAAGTGCTACAAGTAAGGACTCAGCTCTCTTAGTAACGCTAAATCCTGGTACGTATTCAGTCCAAGTCACCAGTGCAACTGGTGCTGCTGGTACGACCTTGGTTGAGGTTTACGAAGTCCCTTAATAAGAGTTTTAAACAAGGCGGGTTTGAGGTATAACTCGAACCTGCCTTTTTTTATGTCTTCTCAAAATCAAGTCATGGATACTGCGACGGTGATTGTGACTGGTGCTGACGCCTATCACTTTTCGAACCTGCATATATTGATTGGATCTTGGAAAGTAAATAACCCAACACTTCCATTACTGGTCTGTGATTTTGGGTTCACCCCTAATCAAGTAGAACTACTTAAAACAATTTCTGGAGTAGTGTATCTGCCACGTAAAGGAGTTGCCTTTACTCATCCGTGGGAAGGTAAAGCTGCTATTATAGACTTTCTTAAAGAGTACACTAAACCGTACGAAGTCCTCATATGGATTGATGCCGATGCTTTATTTGTAAGTCCTTATCCTAATCTGGCTCAGCTTATCAAAGGCTACGATATGATTATAGATCCTCATATTAATAGTATAGCTGAGATTATGCATGAGTGTAACATTGAGGTTTTAAACGTAAGAAAAGAAGATCCCTATTTTAGTGCAGGTTGTTGGATTGCACGAAAAGGTGTACTTTTAGAGAACTATCATACATTCACACAGCGTGTGAAGGGGAAGGGTAACTTGTGGGAATGCGACGCATTTGTAGCAGCCATTTATCACGAGAAATTAAAGTTACTCGAAGTAGACGGCGGGGTATGGCATAGTCGTGGCAAGACATCCTTAGCTACCTGCACCGTTAAAGACTTAAATGCGTTTCATAACGGACAGCTCATCTATGTCCTGCACGCTAATGCAGAGTATACTGTAAGAAATGATGGTAGACGCATTTTCAATCGCCTAGAACTTGCAAAGATTCAGGATTACTACGAAGCCTATTTTTTAAAGCACCATAGTTCTTAAGGTAAGCACTTTATTCAGTCAGCCGTTTTAAAGCCTCTTTAGCTGGAGTAAATAATGGATTTAGCCTTAGCGCTTCAGCGTAATGCTTACGGGCATCGCTTAGTGTTGATTTATCTTTTTCTAACTGAACTGCTAAATTAAAATGTATTGCGTAAGACTGAGGCAGTAATTTAAGCGCTGATTCATACTGAGTGATTGCTTGAATTCTACTCTCAGATTTTTGCCCATATAGATTGCCTAAATTATTATAGGCTTCCGCATAGTCGCTAATAAGTGCGATTGCTTTTTTGTAGTGCATCTCTGCTTCACTTGCCTTGCCAGGCATTTTAGAGAGCAGGGCTCCAAAATTATTATGCGCTTGGGCAAAATCTGGATTGAGCTTCAGCGCTTCAGTGTATTCGCTAACTGCTTCGGTTTGAGTTGACGGAAATTCGGCGTAAAGAAGTGCTAGGTTATTGTGTAAATCAGCTATCTTTGGATTTAAACTTAAGGCTGCTTTATAATGGCCTATCGCCATATCTTTATACTCAGTAGTTTCAGCACATAACTTTGCTAGGTTAATATGGGCAGCAAGATTCTTAGGATCTAGTTTGAGTGCCTGATCATATGCTTTAATTGCCTCTAAATGATGCTCAGGGTGTCTATTTAAATAATCAGCATACTGTAAGTGAAATTCAGCAGCGTCTGGATTAAGTGTAATCGCTGTCTTTAAATGTTTGATGACATCTAAATCATGCCCTCCTAGTTTTTCATAGGCTCCAGCAAGACGTAATTGAGCTTCAGGGAATGCCGAATAAATACTCAAGGCTGTTTCATATTCTTTGATCGCAGCTTGTATTTCTTTGCGACCTTCAAGCATGATTGCTACATTGCAGTGCTCAACGGAGAGTTGGGAGTCGGTATCTTTAGGATTAAGTGCTAAGGCGAGTTTAAATTCCTTGAGTGCTTCATCTGCCATCACAGGATTGCGTTTATAGACGAGCCCGAGATTAAAATGAATAAAGCTCGAGTCAGGTTGGTAAGCGATTGCCTGCTTATACTCAGCAATTGCTTCTATATCTTTACCGGATAGGCTGCTATACAGATTTGCTAAATTATTATGTGCTTCCGCGTAGGTAGGCTTTAGTTCAATCGACTTTTTATATTCAGCGATCGCTTCACTTTGCTTAGCAGGGTCTTTTGCTATGAGAATTGCGTAGTCGTTGTGAAATTCTGCACTGTAGGGCTTAAGAGCCAGCGCCATTAAAAAATGCGCTTCTGCATCTTTTTCTTTACCTGGAATTTTAGAAGCGAGGTTAGCATAGTTACTATGCGCTTCAGCATTCTTAACATTATATTTTAAAGACTCAGCATAATGCGCGATTGCTTCATCACGTTTACTTGGATCATCGGCATACAGCATTCCTAAATTATTATGGGCATCCGAATAATTCGGTTTTTGTCTGAGTGCTTCTATAAAGTATTTTTCGGATTCAGCTTTATGCTTTGGATCGGTTAAAAGCATATAGCCTAAATCATTTAAAGCCCTAGGGTTGTTAGGCTCTTTTGCAAGGGTATCAGTCCATATAGAAATGGAGGTCTGGTAGGTATTATTTCTGATATAAGTAGAGACTAAACATGCAATAATGAGACTAGGTAAGATAACTTTTAAGATTTTCTTACTACAGTAGGCATAAAGCCCAATGACAAATAAAGTCAGTACTGCTGCTATCGGTAAATAAATTCTATTTTCTGCAATAGGCACTTCTGCTACCGGCACCACACTTGAGGTAGGTGATAAAACAATGAAAAACCATGCGCCAATAAATCCAAGGCTTGGTTTTTTGATAAGTGCATAGATAGTTGCGCCAAGCATTGCTAAGAGGACTACACCATAAGGTAAGGCTTCACTGACTGTGTGTAAGAAATGCGCTCCTCTATCAAAAATCAAAGGATGTGGCCAAAGGCACAATCTAAAGTAAGTGGTGACAGCTTTACATTCTGTAAGCGCATACGTGTACCAGGTCACGCCTATACCGTAGCCCACCGCTTGGTGTTTGATAGCTTTCAGCAAAATTAAAAAAGGAATCCAGCTTGAAGCTAAAGCGCAGTAAAATTTCCACCGCTTGCTGAGTGCTTCTTTAAAAGTCCCTGCAATAAAAATACTATCATACAGTAAAACTACGACAGGAGCAGTGATGATTACTTCTTTACTCATCACACCCAACACACAGCTCGTCACACTGAGTGCATACCACCCCTTTTTTTCGCTCTGTGTTCCTCGAATGAAGGAATACAAAGTTAAGAGATACAAAAGCCCCATTAAGGCTTCTGTTCTTTGGGATATGTAGCTGACTGTTTGAGTTTGAACAGGCTGCAGTGACCAAAGTAGTGCAATACAACCTGCAAGAAATACCGAATCTTTGCCAAATTGGTTACTTAAAATTTTACTCTTTAGTGTCTGATTGATTACCCCAAAGAGGGTCATCCCTGCAAAGATATGTATCAGGATACTAAAGACATGATGAGCCCAAGGTTCTAGCCCACTTATGGCGTAACTTAAGGCAAAGGTCACATTTGCAAAGGGTCTCCAGCCAAGACCTGGGTTAATAGGGGGTGATAAGACATCTCTTAAGGCTAACAACGAGCGAATGGACGTATTTTCAACAATGGTAGCATAATCGTCGAAAAGGATAGGTACCCCTAGAGTATTACTATATCCTAGTGCTATAAATAGAGCGATGAATCCACAAACGAGGTAAGACTGCTTATTTTCAGGTGAAAATTCCTGTGATTTATACTTTGAAGTAGGAACCTTCGGTTTCATGGATATTAACATGACAGCAATTTTAGCTATGTGGTCAATATGAGTTACGGTAAATGGCGGAGAGGGAGGGATTCGAACCCTCGGTACCATTGCTGGTACACATGATTTCCAATCATGCTCATTCGACCACTCTGACACCTCTCCGTTATACCTAGCTAAATCGTCCTAACCTTGGTCGTTTGACGAACCGATGATCACACACCCAGGGCCCTGCTAGGTCAACGCAAAACACGGTTTATTAGCCCTTTACTAGATAGCTAGAAGCAACCCGCAATTCTAATGTAAAATTTATGAATCACCCCCTATTTTGCGGAAAACCGACTTGCGTGGCTATAGCTGTAGCCTAGCGTGTCGTATTGAGTATATTCACTTCACTCTAGCTCACTATGGTATCATCTAACTCAGAACTGGCATATAACAGTAAAATCGAGGGCGATGTTGTCGTTTCACGCGCCGATGCCGTAATTAATTGGATCCGCACAAATTCCATGTGGCCAATGCCAATGGGTCTTGCCTGCTGCGCCATTGAGCTCATGGCCGTGGCTTCTAGCCGCTTTGATATTGCCCGCTTTGGTGCAGAGGTCATGCGTTTTTCTCCTCGTCAAGCTGACGTGATGATTGTTTCAGGTACAGTGACCTACAAGATGGCAAGTGCAGTACGCCGTATTTACGACCAAATGCCTCATCCTAAGTGGGTAATCGCTATGGGAGCCTGTGCTTCCTCAGGTGGCATGTACCGCAGTTACGCTACACTTCAAGGTGTAGACCGGATTATCCCAGTAGATGTCTATGTCAGTGGATGCCCTCCACGTCCTGAGGCCCTCCTTGATGCATTAATGAAGCTGCAAGAAAAAGTAAAACGTGAGCCATCCGCTCATAACTTACTTATTTCTAAATAATACCTTCACTAATGCTCACAACGGAAAACCAAGTGAACGCCTTTAATGCAGAGACTTTAATCGCTGCTTTCCCAGCAGTAACGCTTCGTGCAAGTCTCGATCATCCTGCTTTTAATGTTCCGAGTAGCGAACTGCTCGCTGTCCTAGGTTACCTTAAAGAAAAACACACCTTCGACTTTTTAGCAGACTTAACAGCAGTAGACTGGGCAGAAGGAGCAACACCTCGCTTCACTACGATTTATCATCTGTTTTCTACGACTACTCACCAGTATGTTCGTTTAGCTAGTGACTGCTTAGATAATGCAACACCACGTGTTCCATCGATTACTTCACTTTGGCCGTCAGCTAATTGGCATGAACGTGAAGTCTACGATATGTTCGGGATTCAGTTTAGTAATCACCCAGACTTACGCCGTATTCTGATGTGGGATGGTTATCCTTATCATCCTTTACGTAAAGAATTCCCACTGGCTGGTATTGAAACCGATCTGCCTGACGTAGAAGTCGCTGCAGAAACCAAAGTTAAAGTAAAGCCCGCTCCTATGGCAGGAGGTCCCTTTGTTGCCCTTTCAGGCCAAGTTAACATGACTGAAGCAGAACCAATGGGTAAGGATCAAAGTTGGACCGAAAAATCGGAGAAACCAAACTGAGCTATGGCTACTGACATGACATTTCCAGATGCAGCAGCTCGTACAGCCGCTCAAAACCATGATCAAGAGAAGATGCATTTGTCCATGGGGCCATCGCATCCTTCGACCCACGGTGTTTTACGTCTTCAATTAGAACTCGATGGCGAAATAATCACTAAAGCAGATCCCGTTTTAGGTTACTTACACCGTGGTGATGAAAAAATTGCAGAGAATATGACCTACAATCAGTTTGTTCCATATACGGACAGACTTGATTACTTAGCTCCTCTTGCAAATAACGCAGCCTATGCAATCGCAGTCGAGCGTCTTGCAAAATTAGAAGTTCCAGAAAGATGCCAAGCGATCCGCGTTATCACTTCTGAACTTGCCCGTATTTCTGCTCACTTAATGGGCCTAGGTGCATACGGAATCGATGTTGGTGCATGGACCGTATTTTTATACTCCTTCACAGAACGTGAAAAACTTTACAAACTGTTCGAAGAACTAACCGGTGCACGTTTTACAACCAGTTATTCTCGTATCGGTGGCTTAGCTCGTGACGTACCAGAAGGCTGGACAGACCGAGTCCTCGCATTCTGTGATCAATTCCTACCAATCTTAGAGGAGACATTAACGCTTCTTACACGTAACAAAATTTTCATGGACCGTACCATGGGAGTTGGCATCATTTCAAAAGAAGATGCAATTGCCTACGGCTTAACAGGACCTAATGCACGTGGCTCAGGAGTCGCGATTGATCTGCGTAAAGACAAGCCTTACAGTGGCTATGATAAATACGAATTTGATATCCCTGTAGGAACAACTGGCGACTGCTATGACCGCTATATGGTACGTGGCGAAGAAATGCGTCAGTCTGTTCGCATCGTACGCCAAGCAATCGCTAAATTCCCAAGTGGTCCTTGGTATGCAACGGATGCTAAAAAGATTTTTGCTCCTCAAAAAGGAAAAGTCTTAAGCTCCATGGAAGAGCTTATCCAAAATTTCATGTTAGTGACTGAAGGCCCTCAAATGCCTGCAGGTGAAGTATACTTCGAAGCAGAAAATCCAAAAGGAGCACTCGGCTTTTATATCGTCAGTAAGGGGGGTGGAGTACCTTACCGCTTAAAGATTAGGGCCCCATCGTTTTGTAATCTTTCTGTTATTCCTAAAGTCTGTGTGGGTGAAATGATGGCAGACGTCGTTTCAATTCTTGGCTCACTGGACTTCGTTATGGGTGAATGCGATAGATAATTTAAATTTATAATCCTTTGAATCTATCAGATACCACAGTTAAGCAGATCGATGAGGTCATAACACACTATCCTGTTAAGCGTAGTGCTGCCTTACCACTCCTGCATCTTGTACAGGAAGATCAGGGCTATATTTCGCAAGATGCGATTGCTTGGATTGCAACAAAGTTAGAGCTTCAACCAATCAATGTGTATGAGCTCGTGACTTTTTATCCGATGTTTCGCCAAAAGCCTATTGGCAAGCGTCACATCAAAGTCTGCCGTACACTCTCCTGTGCTTTAATGGGTGGCTATAAAACCTGTTCTGAATTTGAAACCCAGTTTAATACTAAGAAGGGTGAAATTTCTCCAGGGGGCGAAGTCACCATTGAATTCGTAGAATGCTTAGCCAGCTGCGGCACAGCTCCTGTTGTTTTAATCGACGATACGCTGCATCAACATGTCGACTGCGCAAAAGCTCGCGCACTGTCTGACCAAATTAAAGCTGAGCTCAAAGCAAAAGCTTAAACTAATAAAAGACGCCATGCCTGAACAGCGCCGCATAATTTTTAAGCATATCGACTCTCCTGGGTACACAAACGACATTGCGTGTTACCAACAAAACGGGGGCTATGAGACACTCAAAGCTGCCGTTTTACGTAAGCCAGAAGAGCTTATTGAAGAGGTTAAAAAGTCAGGACTTCGTGGCCGTGGGGGTGCAGGTTTCTCTTGTGGGCTTAAGTGGAGTCTGTTGGATCGTAAGAGTGGAAAACCCATTTACTTAATTGTAAATGCAGATGAATCAGAACCCGGTACTTTCAAGGACCGCTACATTCTTCATCAGGATCCTCATCAGTTAATTGAAGGCATGATGATCACCTGTTTTGCAAACAATGTAAAACAAGCCTACATTTATATCCGTGGTGAATTCCCTGAGGGAGCACGCATTTTAGAAAAAGCTTTAGCTGAAGCCAGAAAAGCAAACTTTGTTGGCTCTAACATCGTAGGCACAACCTACAGCTGTGATATTTTTGTTCACCGTGGTGCAGGAGCTTATATCTGCGGAGAAGAAACAGGCCTAATTGAATCAATCGAAGGTAAGAGGCCTTACCCACGTATTAAGCCGCCGTTTTTCCCAGCAGTCCTTGGTCTTTATCAGTGCCCAACGATTGTAAACAATGTGGAAACACTGTGCCACGTTAAGCACATCGCAGCAATGGGTGGCGAAGCCTACTCAAAAATTGGAACTCCTGGAAATACAGGAACACGTATTCTCTGTGTATCAGGTCATGTAAAGCGTCCTGGTTACTACGAATTTGAAGTCGGTAAATTAACTCTAGGTGAACTCTTAAACGACGTTTGTGGTGGACCACTACCAGGCCGTACCTTCAAAGCAGTCATCCCAGGTGGTTCATCTGCAAAGATCTTACGCTTCGGAGAACGCTTCAAAGGTAAACGTAAAGTGGGTGCAGAAATGCAGGACTACGACTGGGGTCTAGATGATGTTCCTATGGATTTTGATTCCTTAGCTATGATCGGCTCTATGGCTGGATCGGGTGGGGTAATCGTAATGGATGATTCCGTGAGTATGGTAGAAGCACTCGCAAATATTAATGCCTTCTATGCGCATGAAAGTTGCGGTCAATGCACCCCATGCCGCGAGGGATCACTCTGGATGAAGCGTATCACTAACCGTATGGTACTCGGTGGTGCTCGTCCCGAAGATGGAGCCCTACTTAAGAATGTCGCTGATCAAATTGCAGGTAGAACAATCTGTGCATTCGGTGAGGCCTGCTCCTGGCCAACCCAGAGTTTCGTTTTAAAGTTTGGTGAAGAATTCAAAACGTACGCAGAAAGAACTAAAGATTCTTCAGCTACACTAGCCACCACCCCTCTCGTATGATCGCCACTCCTACAGTAGACTTAATTACCGTTAATATTGACGGAAAGGACGTAGCCGTTCCAAAGGGAACCAATGTCATCGAAGCTGCGGCTAAGGTCGGAGTAGATGTGCCGCATTACTGCTACCATCCAAAGCTTACAGTCGTTGGTAATTGCCGTATGTGTTTAGTTGAGATGGGACTTCCAGCTGTTGATCCAGCTACGAAGACCCCAGTTATGGATCCTGCTACAGGTAAGCAGAAAATTAATTGGATGCCTCGTCCTGTGATTGGTTGTGCTACAAACGCATCTCCTGGACTTCATATCAGGACTACAACTCAGCTAGTCAAAGACTGCCGTGAAGGGGTTATGGAATTTTTGTTAGTGAATCACCCCCTTGATTGTCCAATCTGTGACCAAGCTGGTGAATGTAAACTACAAGAACAAGCTACGGGCTATGGCCGTGGCTATTCCCGCTACGTTGAAGATAAGAATGTAAAACCAAAGAGAACTGTTCTTGGACCACGGGTTACCTTAGATGACGAAAGATGTATTCTTTGCTCACGCTGTATTCGTTTTTCAAAAGAAGTAGCTAAGGATGACGTCTTAGGCTTCATCGATAGAGGAAGTACTTCGACACTTACTTGTTTCCCAGGTAAGCAATTAGAAAATAACTACTCCTTAAATACAGTAGATATTTGTCCAGTTGGTGCACTCACCAGTACTGATTTCCGCTTTAAGATGCGTGTTTGGTTCTTAAAACAGACAAACAGTATCGATACAGAAACTTCCGTTGGCGCAAATACAGTTGTATGGTCAAGAGAAGGCCAAATCTATAGAATCACTCCACGTCAAAATGACGAAGTCAATGACACCTGGATGGCTGATTCAGGACGTATTTTATATAAGCAAGTTAAAGCAGAGGACCGCTTAACTCACACATCCGTTGCTAAACAAGCTGCTTCACTAGCTGAGGCTATTACTAAGGCCTCTGAATTAATTAAAGCTAATGCAGGTGCAGTACGCCTTGTTGCATCCGGTAAAAATACTGTAGAAGAGCAGTTCTTAATTAAACACTTAGCAGATTCATTAGCTACTAAGACCTCTCTAATAAGCCGAGTAGGTGCAGGAGATAATATCTTAGTTTCTAAGGATCATAATCCAAATGTGCGTGGAGCATTACTGACAGGACTCATTAGCGAGCTACCTACTGCTCAATTAACTACTCTTTCATCTGAAATTGATTCAGGAAAAGTAAAAGTAGTTATTAGTTTTAGTGAAGACCTAACAGCTGCTGGAATTTCTGAATCCCAACTTTCTAAAGTTCAGGTCATTTATATTGGTACTCACCACAATAAAACCAGTGGCCTAGCTGCAATCGTAATTCCATCACTCACTGTATTTGAGAAGAGTGGAACCTTCATTAATCAGCAGTTTAGAATCCAAAAGTTTGTAGCAGCTGTCCCAGGACCTGCAGGTGTAGTTGATGATTTAGTCATTCTTACTCACTTAACATCGAGCTTACACGGTACAACAGTTCAACTCACTCAAGCTGCTGGGCTACTTGCTCAAACTTGGACAAGTCTTTCTGCAACAATTCCAAGTCTTGCTCCTTTATCTTTCTCTACTATTCCAGACACAGGACTTTTAGTAGATTCAACGGCATTTGCAAAATTGCCATTCGTTGAAACAGAAACCCTACACTTCAAACCGGTCGTATGAACCTCTTTTTTCAGCTCCCGGTAGTTATCCAAGTGCTCCTTAAGGGGATGGCAGTCATTGGTGTCATGTTCCCACTTGCTGGAGCATGTTCCATGGCTGAGCGTAAAATTTCAGCTTGGATTCAGGGTAGACCTGGTCCTAACCGTGCAATTCCATTTTGGTTTTCATGGGTTCCTGTACTAGGACCTATTTTACAAAAGCTAGGTGCTTTCCACTTACTGGCTGACGGACTTAAATTCTTATTCAAAGAAGATGTGGTTCCAGGCCACGTAAATAAAAAGTACTTCATCGCAGCTCCTATTTTAGCGATGATTCCAGCTTTATCGACAGTCACCTTTGTTCCTTTTGGTGCTTACATCGATTTGGGTGGAAACCTAACACCGCTTATTTTAGCAAATGTCGATGTAGGACTCTTAGCTGTATTCGCAGTATCCTCACTTGGTGTTTATTCTGTTGTATTAGCAGGTTGGGCTTCTAATTCTAAGTACTCTTTCCTCGGCGGTATACGTGCTTCAGCTCAATTAATCTCATATGAGCTTTCGATGACCTTAGCGGTCGTTCCAGTTCTTTTATGGATCAATGCTCCAGGCACTGCCGGAACAATGAGTCTATCAAAGGCTGTAGAATTCCAAAGTCAGCCAGGCTTCTGGGGTGGTGCATGGTTTGCATTCACAATGCCTATATCAGCACTGATCTTCTTAATTTGCTTATTCGCAGAAACGAATCGTCAGCCATTTGATATGGCTGAATCTGAAGCAGATCTAGTCGGAGGTTTCCATACTGAGTACGGCGCTTTTAAGTGGTCACTTTTCTTCGTAGCAGAGTACTGCCATATGATTGTAGGCTCGGCAGTCTTTATACTTCTTTTCTTTGGTGGCTGGAATCCTCTGCCTTGGCTACCACTCTCAAGTGTAGCCGCACTGCTTCACATTACCGAGTTGCCCCTCTTAGTTGGTCTTCTCTCGATTGGTATCTTCTTAGGTAAAATCTTAGCAATGCTTTTCCTATTCATGTGGGTACGTTGGACAGTACCACGGTTCCGCTATGATCAAGTTATGAAACTGGGCTGGCAGAAACTGCTGCCACTCGCTATCCTCAACCTACTTGTTACAATAATTGCAATCGCAGTTATTCAACACTGAGCACCCATGGCTGTCATTAAACTCGAACGTAAACCTTTAAGCTTAGCTGAGCGCACATACCTGCCTCAGATCGTGGGTGGACTTAAGATTACCCTGAAGCATTTGCTCAAGCCAACGATCACCATGCAGTACCCTGAGGAACGCCCTGCGATTCCTGCAGGCTACAGGGGAGCACCAACTTTAGTTAAAGATCCTCACGGTAGAGAAAAGTGTGTTTCCTGTCAGCTGTGTGAATTCGTATGTCCACCTAGAGCAATTCGCATTACTCCAGGAGAAATTGCACATGATTCACCGAACGCTCACGTTGAGAAAGCACCCCAAGCATTCGATATCGATATGCTGCGCTGTATTTACTGTGGGCTTTGCCAAGAGGTCTGTCCTGAGGAAGCTATTTTCTTACAGAATGTCTATTCCACTACAGGCTACACGCGTGATTCTATGGTAAATCACAAAGCTGATCTTTACCAAATGGGTGGCACACTTCCAGACGAACACTTTAAGTGGGATAAGAAAAAAGAAGCCGCAGAACATGGAGGCAGCCATCATGGTTAATCTTATGTTCACAGTATTTGCTTTAGTGACAGTCATTGGAGCAATCGGTGCAGTCTTAAGTCGTAATACAGTCAATGCAGCCATGTGTTTACTGGTCTGCTTAGGTGGCGTTGCAGGTCTTTTTGTAGAGCTTGATGCCTTCCTTTTAGCGTTTCTTTTAATCTTAGTGTACGCAGGTGCTGTGGTAGCTCTTTTCTTATTTATTATCATGCTTCTGGACGTAAAGGGTAGTCTAGGTGGCATTAACCGTAATTTTAGTACCGTTGCTTCACTTGCTGCAGTGGCCCTTATCATTGCTGGAGTGGCAGCATTTTTACGTAATGCAGTACTCCCGACACCAAATCCAGCCAGTGTATTATCTGTTGGAGATACGTTAAAGTCCTACGCTGAACTCTTATTTACGACTTACTTACTTCCGGTTGAAGTGGTTGGTTTTCTTCTTTTATCCGCGATGCTTGGAGTGATCGCACTGTCCCGTAAATCAACATGATCCAATCAAGCCTCTTAGCTTATATCGGATTAAGTGCCATTCTCTTTGCGATTGGTTTTATTGGCGTACTCTTACGCCGTAATGCCATTGTTATTTTTATGTCGCTAGAGCTTATGCTCATTGCATCCACCTTAGCTCTCGTAGCTTTCTCAAAATTCAATGGTACAATGGACGGCGACGTATTTGTATTTTTTATTCTTACCGTTGCTGCTGCTGAAGTAGCCGTTGGTCTTGCGATAGTCGTCGCTCTTTTTCGTCAGAAACAAACGATTCAAGTTAGCGAACTCGATTCACTTAAGCACTGATGAATCCCTCTACCTTAGCCTTACTTCTTATTGTTGTCCCTGTAGGGTCAGCAGCGCTTACCGCTTGCATCTTACGCAAGTACCACGCACTGGCTACACTGCTCTCAGTCTTAGTGGCTACCTTCTACTTAGGTGGAGCTTTAGATTTAGCTCTTTCTGGTGCTCGTTTCGAACACAGCTTTGAATGGCTTAAGCTTGCTAACCTGACTATTAATCTTGGGTTTAAGTTCGATGATTTGGCAGCTCTGATGCTTTCAATCGTCGGCATCGTTGGCTTCTGTGTTCATATCTTCTCCTTAGGCTACATGAAGGATGATCCAGCAAAGGCACGCTACTTTGCAGGGCTATCTATTTTCATGGCTTCGATGACCGGAATTGTTTTCGCAGACAATTTGTTCATGATGTTTATCTTCTGGGAACTGGTTGGTTTTAGTTCCTATGTTTTAATTAATCACTGGCACGAAAAAGACGGTCCAATGAATGCTTCAAAGAAAGCCTTCATTACAAACAGGGTAGGTGACTTTGGTTTCTTAATTGGTATTTTAATGTGCTACTGGTTACGCGGCACAGTCAACTTATCGGAACTCACTGCTCAAGCTTCAGCAGGTACAGCTGTAATTTCTACAGCAATTCCTCTTTTACTATTCTGCGGCGCAGTGGGTAAGTCCGCTCAACTGCCTTTACAAGTTTGGTTACCTGACGCAATGGAAGGTCCAACACCTGTATCTGCATTAATCCATGCAGCTACCATGGTGGCAGCGGGTATTTATATGCTATGCCGTATAGAAGTACTGATGGTACCTGATGCTTTGACTGTCATTAGCTGGGTTGGTGCCTTAACAGCAGTCTATGCTGCATTATGTGCAATTATCCAAAGAGACATTAAGAAAGTCTTAGCGTATTCAACACTCTCTCAGCTAGGCTACATGGTAACGGCCTTCGGTCTTGGATCTCTTACGATTCATTCTGAGACGGGTGCAGAAATTTTAGTTAAAGCAGGCGTTGGCGCAGCAATGTTTCATTTAACAACGCACGCTTTCTTTAAAGCGCTTCTATTTTTAGGCTCGGGTTCAGTGATTCACGGCTGTCACCATGAGCAAGATATTTTCAAGATGGGTGGCTTAAGAGGTCACATGAAAGTGACCTTCATTACTTTCACACTAGGTGTTGCAGCAATTTCTGGATTCCCGCTCTTAGCAGGTTTTTTCTCTAAGGATGCGATTTTGTATCTCGCTTACGAAAACAACAAAGCGATTTTTGCACTCCTTGCAGTCACTGCTGCACTGACTGCCTTCTACATGATTCGTATGTGGATCATCGTTTTCTTTGGTAAAGCACGTAGTGATCACGCAGCTCATGCTCACGAAGGTGGCTTTGTTCTTCAAGCACCACTCGCACTGCTTGCTGTACTTGCTGTATTTGGTGGTTACCGCAGCTTCTATCCACACGGCTTTGAAGGTATTTTTAATCTCGTAGCTGAAGCTGAAGGTCCAGCAAAACTTGGGATGTTAGTTGTAAGTTTAATTGTACTTTCCTTAGGTGCTGGACTTGCCTTTGCTGTCTACCGCTCGGTAGCAACCTTAACGCAGCACGATCCGCTTGAAGCTAAATTTCCAAAACTGTTTATCTTCATTATTTCTTTAAAAGAGAGCTTTGATTCTGTTTACACCTACTACATCGATAAAGTGCAGCAGCGTTTTGCGATGCTTCTTAACTTCTTTGATTTATTAGGTCTTGGGGGATTTATCCGCCTTGGTGCAGGAGCAGTCAGTATCTTAGGCTTTGGCGTAAGAGCTCTGCATGTCGGAAAGCTAAACGTTTATCTTTACTGGTTTTTCTTCGGTGTAGTCCTTTTGTGGCTCTATGTAGCCGGAATATTCTAAAGCGCCATGTTCTTATCTCTTGATCCCTTTTTACCCGCTTTAGGGGTACCACTGTTTATCGCACTCCTGATTGGCTTAGGCCTTCCTAAGCGCTGGTCAGTTAGACTCTCCTACATCGGATTTCTAGCCCCACTTTTATCTGCCCTTCATGTATGGTGGTATTTTGCTTCTTCAAATAAAGTGTCCGGTTTTGCATTCTATAATGCATATTCTACAGGTATTGACCGTTTAGGTATTGGGCTAAAGTTCGGCGTTAATGGGCTTTCCATGCCGCTTTATGTTTTAGCAGGAATCGTTGGTTTTGCAGCTGGGCTTTATGCAATTCGCTCAGGCGCAGATCGTCTCAAACTTTACTTGATGCTTCTTTTAGTGATGCAAGCAGGTCTTATGGGTATTTTTGCATCCGTTGATATTTTTTATATCTATTTTTTCCACGAATTAGCACTCATCCCAACCTTCATTATGGTAGGGCTTTGGGGTGGACGTGACCGCAACTATGCGGCGATGAAGATGACAATCTACTTAACAGTAGGTGCTATGCTTTCCTTGTTTGGACTAATAGCGATCTATGTGAAAAGTGGCGTAAATAGCTTTGATTTAATTACCTTAAAACAAGCACTTGCTGATCATCCCCTTGAGCTTATTAAGCAGCAGCACTTCCTAGGAATCTTACTTTTAGGTTTAGGTATCTTAGTTTCTCTTTGGCCGTTTCATACCTGGGCTCCACTGGGCTACGGTGCAGCTCCAAGTTCTGCCTCCATGCTGCATGCAGGGGTACTCAAGAAATTTGGTCTTTATATGCTGATACAAGTAGTAATCCCTCTTTTACCAGAAGGCTTATCTCACTGGAGTCATCTGTTAGCTTTATTAGCACTCTTTGGAAATGTGATTGTGATTGGTTTAGTCACCATAGCTCAGCGCGATTTAAAGCAGATGATCGGTTTTAGTTCTGTTATGCATATGGGTTATGCCTTCTTAGGTATTGCAGCAGGTTCTGCACTAGGAACAGGCGGCGTAGTCATGCTTATGGTAGCACACGGTTTATCGGTTGCTCTTTTATTCTTACTTACAGCTTCAATTCATCAAAGAACTGAAACCTACTCCTTTAATGATATGGGAGGGTTAGCGAGAAAAGCTCCTGTACTCGCTGCTTTATTTACAGCTGCAACATTTGCAAGTATTGGCCTTCCTGGATTTGCAAACTTCTGGGGTGAGCTTTCCATCTTCATTGCACTGTGGCATTGCTCAGCTTGGATGACTTGTGTTGCAATCTTAGGTGTTATTATTTCAGCAATCTACGGACTTCGCTCGGCAGCTTATGTTTTCTTTGGCGAACCAACCAATAGTTTTAAACTCGTGGATTCGCATCGTCCTGCCTCTGATATTACCTGCTCAGAAAAGATTCCTGCTTTAATCTTACTAATCGCACTTTTATTTGTCGGTTTCTATCCGGCTTCACTCACAAACGCTATTAATTCGAGTTTACCTGCCTCCGAGGTTCATTCGAGTACCCAAGCAAACGTAGCTGCAAGCCACTGATCACCCATGGAAATCTCGGTACTACAACACCTCGCCTCGGGAAATGTTTGGAGTTCATTATGGCCTGAGCTGTCCTTAGGCTGTCTTGCTCTAGCGCTACTCGTACTAGAAATTGTTCTCCCTAAGAAGTCGCACGACGTAATCTCACAAGTAGCGATCCTAGGTCAGATGATTATCTTAGGTTTCGTATTGTTTTGCTGTCACTCAAGTGATGCAACGACAGAAATCTTTAACGGCTTAATCACGTTAACGAAGACAAGCCACATCATGCGGGTCTTCTTCTTACTGGCTTCTATCTTTGTGTCTTTGATAGCTCGTGTAAGCCTAGCTAAACAGACCATGCCTAAAGTAGAATTCTACCACATTGTTATGGTGGTTTCTGCAGCCATGATGCTTCTTGTAGAAAGTAGCCATTTAATCATGGCCTTTGTCGCTTTAGAAACTGTAACAATTGGTCTTTACGTATTAGTCAGCTACAGCCGTGAGAGTGCACTTACTCTTGAAGCAGGACTTAAGTATTTAGTCATGGGAGCTCTTAGCTCTTCACTCTTACTGTTTGGTATTGTTCTTTTATACGGCGTATCGGGTAACCCACTTTTAGCAGGCCACACGCTATCTGGAATGCATTATCAAGATTTAGGAAATTTCCTAAATTTAAATCCCCATAACTTCTTAGCCAGTGTCGGTATTATCTTAGTGATCGCAGGTGTTGCTTTCAAAATGGGTGCTTTCCCATTTCAGATCTGGGTACCTGACGTGTATCAAGGAGCTCCGACTCCAACGACTGCTTTCTTAGCGGTTGCTTCTAAAGCAGCAGGCTTTGGTTTGCTCCTTAGTTTATTTCACACTGTTTTACTATCCTACAGCTGGCTTGTAATCCCTGTCTTAAGTTTCATGGCAGGAGCTACTATCTTGTTTGGTAATTTTGCAGCTCTAACTCAGACTAATGTTAAGCGCTTAATTGGTTTATCCGGTGTATCGCATGCAGGCTTCTTACTCTTAGGTGTAGTTGCTTCTGCAACCATTCCTATGGCACTAGGCGCTGTTTATTTTTATCTCTTCTCTTATCTCTTAGCATCGTTTCTTGTTTTCTGTGTTATGGCGCATGTCGCACCTGCTGAAGATGCTAATC
The DNA here is from genome assembly GCA_903834135.1 of uncultured Opitutia bacterium. Classification (GTDB taxonomy): domain Bacteria; phylum Verrucomicrobiota; class Verrucomicrobiia; order Opitutales; family Opitutaceae; genus Palsa-1447. The sequence goes on from CAILHZ010000006.1 coordinate 56,446, forward strand.
AAGAACTCTCTCATTATGTAGGTCTTGCACGGGATAATCCTTTCTTAGGTGCAATCTTAGCTATCGGACTTGGTTCCTTAGCTGGCATTCCTCCTTTAGCAGGCTTTATGGGTAAATTCTTTGTCTTCTTAGCAGCCTATCAGGCTAAGATGTACTCGCTACTCTTTGTCGCAATTATCGGTGTAGTCGTTTCGATTTATTATTACTTTGGTTGGATTAAAGCTGCATTTTTTGAATCTTCAGAACAAGACGCTGGTGCAGCAAGACCTGCACGTACTGAAGTCTGCTGGTGTAACCGCTTAATCTTTACTTTAGTAGCACTTGCTACTCTTGGCCTTGGATTCTACCAGGGAGCATTAGGTCAGTGGCTTAACTGGTAAAATAAACGAACAGGCAGTTGTTTCATAGTGTGAATAATCATTATTCACCTCCTGAATAGTTAAGCTTTCTGGGGAGTTGTTTGCATCTGTTTATTAAGCTTATGCAGACAAAAAAGACCTGCTTTTTGAGCAGGTCGTTGACAGACGAAATATGCTTATTTAAGCCTATTATTTCCAATAGCCCTCAATCCAAACGTGTCCACGGCCACGATTTTCCCAATGGCCCTGCATCCACTGTGCTCCTTCATGAAAATGCGGGTGACGGCGCCATTCACCAGACATCCATATCCAAACACCTTGCCATGCCCAGTGACCACCTACCCAAAAGAAATCATGTCCAGGGCTTCGACCTGGATCCTCAATGATTAACTCTGGCACCGGCTGTTCTATGATTGTTGTAGCTTTAGGACTATAACCAGGCTCTGGGGCTTGTTGAACTATAACAGAGCTAGGAGGTTGTGTAGCAGGTGTTGCCATCTGGATTGCAGCGCCATGAGGAGGACTAGGAACTATCCACTGGTCTTCAATCCAAACCCAGCCCGGACCTTCCTGCTGCCAGTGCCCTGGAATGTACATATAGCCAGGTCTACGGTCCCAGTGGCCACGCATCCATTCCCAGCGACCATGATGATGGTTCCAGTGCCCTTGAATCCATACGAAATCTGGACCAGGAGCTCTTTCATGGCGTTCCATACGCGGCGCAGGAGGAGTCTCTTGAAGATAGATACGCGCGCCTCCAACATTTACTCCAACAGAGATATCCGCTGCATGGATAACAAAGGGTGCTGCTATAAATAGGCTTAAAGTAACAAGGTTTCTAGGTTTCATGAGTATGACGCTAAAAGTTAAGATATGAGTAAAAGACAGTTGAAAGTGTAGTTTTGTGACGTTAGTTTAACTAGACCCTTAAAAGAAGCTTAGGTTTCACACCCTTTTTGGGTTGCTCATAGAAATTGATACTATGGTTTTAACGTAAGCCTAATGAAAGTAACCGGTCTAGCCCTAGTTCCACCACCTACAGCTTCGGATGCACCCAAAGTTACTCCTGAACTGTTGGCTTCTGTCTTGGCGCGCTATTCCCGCAGTAATGAGGGCCTAAGCTCTATCTTATCGAAGGTTGATATCGATAATCCTGATGAATCAATCGATCGTATTTTAAAATTTGTGGATTATGGGCATGCCTCGATCGGTGGCTTAACTGGAGGTATAGCAGTTGCCATTGATGGAATATCAATGTGGCTTGCTTACAAAATCTTCGAATTTTCGCAGATGGCAGATGGTCAGGAATCCAGCACCCGTTACATCACGATGGATTCCAGTAATATTCCTACGCCTGAAGAAATAGGTATCCCTGAGGATTTAATTCCGCAGTGGAATGATGTCATGCAAAAATCATTTGCTGCCTATAACGAAGAATTTACACGCCTTGATGCATTAGCAGTGGCTGAACCGCACCGCGTTCGCTTACCTGCAGATGCAAAGCCTGCAGTAGTCACTCGTCTTCGTAAAAATTATGCTCTCGACCGAGCGCGCTATTTTATCCCGCTTGCAACTAAGACAAGTATGGGACTTGTGCAGTCCTCTCGTATGTGGGCTGTGACTTTAAAGCAGCTTGATGCTCTGCATCAGCCTGAAGCAAAAAAAGCTGCAGATTTAATTCGTGCAGAATTAATAAAACAATCTCCTAGGCTTTTAAGGCACAGTACGGCTGATGTTTCCTATAAAGAACAAGCTAATCAGGAATTAGCGACGAGTATTGCTTTAGGTAAAAAGCGTCTCTCAAGTGCAGCTTTGGAGGATCTTGTGTGGGTGAGTGTTGACCGTTCTTCTCCTCCTTGGTTACTCGAGGATCAAGCCGTTGCAGAATCACTTAAGCACCGTATAAACCGCTATGGCCAACAGGGTACTGCGACACGGCGTATGCGTGTTGCCTTTGCCTGGAATAATATGGCAATTGCAGAATTACGTGACTTAAACCGTCACAGAACAGGCAATCGTTATTGTCCACTGATTCAGGCAGGCTTTTATCTGCCACAAGAAATCAATCGCAGTCAGCATGTAGGACTTCTTAAAGAGCAGTTAGAATTAACACGCGCTTTACTTGAAAGAGCATCTCCTAGTTACGTGTATTCGCTACTCTTAGGAGCACAAACGCCGTTCGAGCATAGTACCCACGCAGACAAATTTATTTACGAAGCAGAACTTCGTACAGGGATGGGTGCGCACTACCGGTACGCTGAGCACTTAAGCGCCGCTCTAAACGCATTCTTCGACAAAGTCCCTGAAGCTAAGAAGTGGGTTGTTGAAGGAACCGCGGAACCAGAATAAAATTAAAGTTAAAGACGCTTTAGAATGAGCGTCTTAGTTTTTCTTTTTCGTCTTCACGTTCTTCTTCAAGGCGTGAATTTTCACTCGATTTTTGTTTCAGAATTTTCTGATACTCTTCAGCGTTACGCTCGATTAAGGCTTTGTTTAGCTGTTCATCTAAGAAGATGTTTCGTTCTGCTATCTTACTGTGATAGTTCTTATCAATCCCCAAGAGCCGCTTCTTCTGTTCTGGAGTCACTTTTTTACCTGCATCGGGATCCGATTTAGCAAGGCGTTCCATCGCAAGTTCGTAAGCGCTTTTCATGACTTAAGAATCTTAAAGAAGGTTCTTTTTTTAACAAGGATTACTCACTGAAGGCGTACCTGCTAGGTAACTTATTGGAAGTGTAGTTAGTCTTAAACTCAGCCTAATTTTAGTATAAATTATACTTTTTTAGGAATATTCGCTTATATAAATACTTGGTGTATATGGAATTAAAATTATTTCGTAAAATGAACAGCAGATGATGTATTTTAGAACATGTACTGTAGGAATTTACATAATAACTCACATGTGGGCAATTCCTGTGTCGAATCTGTGGGTAATGAAACGCGGTATAACAAGTTTCAATTCTTAGATTTATAGCTTACTTTAAACATATGGCTGATGAACATGATCTCTTTGGAGCAGATGAAGTAAGGCAGATGCATACTTCAGCTAAAGAGCATGCCTTAAACGATTCAGCAGATAAGCCTTTAGCAGCTCGGATGCGTCCTAGGTCACTTAAGGAAGTGGTGGGCCAAGATCATATCTTAAAAGCAGATTCACTTCTTCCGCGCTTAGTAGCACAAAACAATTTTGGTTCACTTATTTTTTACGGACCTCCGGGTTGTGGAAAAACAAGTATCGCAGAAGCGATTGCTAAAGAAACAAAGAGTAGGTTTGTGCGCATTAATGCAGTCATGTCCAATGTCGCAGAGCTGCGTGAGATTTTATCTACTGCACGTAAATTAAAATCAGCTCAATCTAAGACGCTTCTTTTTATTGATGAACTGCACCGCTTTAATAAATCACAGCAGGATTTATTACTCCCCGATATTGAAGAGGGTAATTTGCGTTTAATTGGAGCAACAACGCACAATCCTGGTTTCTATGTTATTCCTCCACTTTTATCACGGAGTCATTTATTTAGACTAGAGCCCATAGCAGCTCATGTGATTGCACAGGTTCTAGCTGAAGCCTTAACCGATAAAGAGCGTGGCCTAGGTAATAAAGGTATTACTGCAGAATTAAGTCTTTTAACAGATCTAGCTAATCTGTGTGACGGCGATATGAGGCGTGCGCTTAATGCCTTAGAAGTGCTTATTTTAAGTGCGAGTGGTAAAACAGAAATAACGAGTACCGATTTAGACATTTTTGCCCGCGAAAGACGTATTCGGTATGATGATGAAGATGAGCACTACGACACAATTTCAGCTTTTATAAAAAGTTGTAGAGGTGGAGATCCAGATAGCGCTTTATACTGGTTAGCCAAGATGCTTGAAGGGGGAGAAGATCCCCGCTTTATCGCACGGCGTTTAGTGATCCTAGCCAGTGAGGATATTGGACTAGCTGATCCTCATGCCTTACCCCTTGCAGTAGCAGCTCATCATGCTTGCGACTTTATTGGTCTACCAGAAGCAGAACTTACTCTTGCTCATGCAACTCTCTACATTGCTTCAGCTCCAAAGAGTAATTCAGCAACACTCGCTCTTGCTGCTGCTCACCAGGCTATTCAGGCAGCGCCTGTTCAAACCGTGCCTCTTTATTTAAAAGACAAAGGAGGGCTCGCTAATAAGCGCTTAGGTCAGAGTAAGGACTATGTCTACTCGCATGACTTCCCAGAGGGTATATCTCCACAAGATTACCTTCAAAAACCCCTTAAACTCTACACGCCAAAATTAAACGGATCTGAGAAAGCTATTGCTGAGAGACTCGAGCATTGGAAAGTACTTAAATCAAAGCTTAAAGGCTCCATTTGACATTCCTGTCTTAAAAAAGAGACTTTTAGCTATGTCTGACGCAGTTCACTTCAGTACCGTTGAAGAGGCGATAGCCGATATCGCTTTGGGTAAACTTGTTATCGTGACAGATGACGAGAATAGGGAGAATGAAGGGGACTTGATTATGGCGGCTTCCAAGGTAACGCCACAAACAGTCAACATGATGATTCGCTACGGCAGTGGAATTGTTTGTGTGCCTACTATAGAATCCGAACTTCAGCGCCTTAATTTAGGACCCATGGTTGCGCGTAATAGAGAAGTTCAAAGAACTGACTTCACAGTCAGTGTTGACGCAGCTTCAGGAATTTCTACAGGCATTAGTGCGCAAGATAGAGCGCACACAATTAAGATTTTATCTAATCCAAATTCAAAACCTGAAGAGTTAGTTCAACCAGGTCATGTATTTCCGCTACGTGCAAAGCCAGGTGGTGTTTTAGAAAGAGCAGGTCATACAGAAGCGGCAGTTGATCTCGCTCGTCTTGCATCTCTTCACCCCAGTGGTGTCATTTGTGAATTAGTAAATGATGATGGAACCGTACAACGACTTCCTCAACTTGTAGAATTTGGAAAAAAATTTGATCTAAAGTTAATTTCGATAGCTCAATTAATTGAATATAGAGCAAAGAGGGACCGCTTAGTTGAACACGTTACAACAGGTCCATTTGAATCTTCCTTTGGTACGTTTGATCTGCATGTCTTTAAAAGTCTTGTCGATAATCGCCATCACATTGCGTTAACCAAGGGGAAGCTAACCGGTGAGCCCACCTTAGTGCGTGTACACAGCGGGAATTTATTAGGGGATGTTTTTAGGATGGAAGGTCACGATACGCAGAGTTCCCTTACGGGCTCTTTAGCGGTGATTGCTGAAGCAGGTAATGGGGCTGTTTTATACATGGAGCACGCGCCAAGTGGAGCTGACGTCTTAGCTCAAATGATCGCTAAACCCGGTGAAGCACCACCCCCTATGAACTTCAGGGACTACGGTATTGGAGCTCAAATCTTAGTGGCTTTGGGCTTAAGGAAGATACGTTTACTCTCCAATAGTACCCGAAAAGTCGTTGCTTTAGACGGTTACGGCCTAGAAATTGTTGAGCAAGTGCCTGTTAAGTAACAATTTATGTGTCTTTTCGAATTGTTTTGCGACTTCTCCTAAGAACGTTGGACTGATTTATTCCACTGTTCTTCACCACTTTTAAGTAACGCTATGAGCCTCTCAGTACCGCAATTACCTGCGATTTCCGGGACCACATTCAAGGTCGGCATTGCTGCTGCGTGTTATAACGAGCGGCTTGTAGGTGCATTACTTGAGCAAACGGTAACCCTTTTAAAAAAGCAGGGCGTGAAGGCTAAAGCAATTGAGGTCATTAGAGTGCCTGGTTCAAATGAATTACCCGTTGCTGTAAAACTCTTAGGTAAGAAACAAAAGCCTGACGTCTTAATTGCACTAGGTGTTATAATTCGAGGTGATACCATTCACTATGAATTAATTTCTGAAGCTGCCACAAATGGTTTAATGCACGTAGCCCTAGATCTTAATATTCCAGTTATTAATGGAATAGTCGTAGCTGAAAAACAATCGCAAGCCGTTGAGAGGTGCACAGGTAAAATAAATCGTGGTGCGGAATTTGCTTTCGCAGCACTGCACATGGCTAATCTTAAAAAACAACTTTCCAAATGAGCCGCGCCCAATTTGCCCAACGTCGTGATGGTCGTGTTGCTGCTCTGCAGTACATGTATGCTTGGAGTATGAATAATCCCTCCAATATTGCGACTGACCTTGAGACCTTCTTTGCAAGTATGGAGCAGCCACGCTCGCATTATGAATTTGGTGAGCAATTAATTCACGGCATTATTGAAAATGTCACTGAGATTGATGCTCGTATCCGTACACTCGCTCAGAATTGGGAATTTGACCGTATCGCAAAGATTGATTTAGCGATTCTTCGCTTAGCGATCTATGAGATGATCTACAGAAATGATATTCCTCCGGTTGTTTCCATCAATGAGGCGATCGATTTATCTAAGGAATTTTCAAATCTCGATGCCAAGCGCTTTATCAATGGTATCTTAGATAGGCTTAAAGATCAGCTCGGACGTGATGCCCGCAAAGCGGCTACTCCGTAATCAATTTCAGCGGTTTACTGAAACTAGAGATTATTTGAGATGTTTGGTCTTTTTAAAAAATTTAAAGAAGGGTTTTCTAAAACCGTTAGTGCGATTGCGGAGAAAACGCATGGCTTATTTGGTGGAAGAAAAATTGATGCCTCCTCATTAAGTGAATTAGAAGAAGCCCTTTACACAGCTGATTTCGGGGTAGAAACAACCAACGAAATTATCCAAGAGATTAAAGAGGCTTATAAAAAAGATAAGGATTTAAAGGGTAAGCAAGCAGCAGAAATAGGAGCCTCAGTCTTAAAACGTATTTTAGCAGGCAGTGAAGGCGTATTAGTTGAAAGTGGAACTAAACCTACAGTCTTAGCGATCATAGGAGTGAATGGCTCGGGTAAGACAACCAGCTGTGCAAAACTCGCTTGGCGCTTAAAAGAAGATAAGAAAACTGTTCTTATTGCAGCTGCGGATACCTTCAGGGCTGCTGCTATTGAGCAATTGCAAACCTGGGCTAAGAAACTAGACCTAGAATTAATTTCATCTCACACGGGAGCAGATTCAGCTGCACTTGCATTCGATGCCTGGCAGGCTGCTAAGGCTAGGAATAAAGACTATCTCATTATTGATACTGCGGGACGTCTTCATACCAAAAGTAATTTGATGGATGAATTAGCGAAGATAAGGCGTGTACTACAAAAAAATGATGCAACGGCTCCTCAGCACCGTTGGCTCGTAGTGGATGGCTCCTTAGGTTCAAATTCCATTGAGCAAGCGAAAGTCTTTCATGCAAGTTTTGGTCTTACAGGCCTTATCGTCACTAAGCTAGATGGAACAAGTCGCGGTGGAGCTATCGTGGGAATTTTTAGACAATTAAAAATTCCAATTTATTTTGTTGGCTTAGGTGAGAAAGCCGAAGACTTACAGCCTTTCAGTATCGAGAATTATTCGAATGCTGTATTTGGCTTAGATAAATAATACTTATCGAGTTGCGGTACGCGTAAGCTATTTGTTCCTAGCAGCAGAATAACGCTGTAATAAGTTTGTCGTAAGCAGTAAGACAAAAGAGATAATCAGTAAAATTGCAGCGAAGAGATGAGCCTGGGAATAATCCAAGATTTGGACTTCATCAAACAGCGCTATACTCGCCACCTTGGTAACCCCAGGTATAGAGCCGCCTATCATTAGAACGACACCAAATTCTCCTAAGGTATGAGCAAAAGCTAAGGTTAAGCCTGCAGCAATTCCACGCCACGCAATCGGTAGATGTAATTTACACCATACTTTCCATGGAGCTGCACCCAATGCAGAACCTGCATTAAGGAGTTCTTGAGGAACTGATTTAAGAGCAGCTTGAAAAGGTTGTAACGCAAAGGGCAGTGAATAAATAACTGAGGCAATCACTAACCCTGGGAATGAGAAGACCAAGGTTGAACCCGTAATCGTTAGCCACCAACTGCCTGGAGGATGATTAGGAGATAAGGCAAGCAGTAGATAAAATCCTAGAACTGTAGGGGGAAGAACAAGGGGTAGAGTTAGCAGTGTTTCAATGACCGCTATAAACTTTAATCGATTTGTATTAAGCCACTGAGCAAGAGGAAGGCCAATGACTGCGAGCAGTGCTGTTGTAATTAAAGCTAGCCGCAAGGTCAGAGTAAGCGACTGCCACAAAGCATTAGGGATAATAAAGTCAGCAAGCATTAATAAACGTGAATGTAGTTTTTATTAAAACTTAAGTTTACTGAAGTGAATTCTTCTCTGGATAAAAGTTATCACGTAAATAGATCTCAAAACCCATACTGTGCAGATATGATTGTGATTGCGTATGTGGACAATAAATTGTTAAGTGTTGCATATAAACTAGTTAAACGTGCACTGGTAGTTAAATAATTACCCAGATGTCATCCTGTACGTATGGCTTTAACCTTGCCGTGATCTTTATGCGGTGCGCACACTTTACTAGACACGTTTACATTAAACATGACTTCCCCCGCTAATCCAGTAACCCAATCCAAAGTAGTAGAAAGGGGTAGAATATTTGGATTAGATGTCATGCGTACAGTAGCAATTCTGTGTGTAGTTTTTGCACACGGCTTATTTTCCGAAAACCTACATAATTTAGTTAATCACGTATTTACTTTCTTAAGACCTGTTGAAAGTTTGTGTAATTTTACGTGGCATTTGGGGCTTTTAGGAGTCGAGATATTTTTTGTCCTCAGCGGTTTTTTAATTGGCAGTATTTTGATTCGTAGTGTGAGTCCTGAAGCAGATGGTTCAACACGTGGGATAGACCTGCTCATATTTTATGGAAGACGCTGGTTTAGGACATTACCTCTTTTTTGGTTATTTATTATTCTAAATGTTATACTTGAGTATTACTTACGCGCAAACCGACTTAGTTTGTCCATAATTTTAGGAGAAGCGTTATTTCTTAAAAATATTCGAGAAATCCACGTCGATTTCATGCCTGAGTCATGGAGTCTTGCTGTTGAGGAGTGGTTTTATGTCATTTTTCCGGCATTACTTTGGGCTGGATACTTCTTTTGGCCTCGCAAGCGTGCGACTGTTTTCTTTGTTACAGCACTACTTCTTTTTAGTGCTTCACTCGCGTTTCGCATACAGGCTGCTTTTTTACCTGGTGCTAATTTTGTTACCGAAATGAGGTGTGCTGTTTTATACCGCTTCGATGCATTGATGACTGGGGTTTTTGCTGCCTGGGTTTCTCAGATTTATCCTAATTTTTGGAAAAGTAAGGCACTACTTTTAGCGCTGATAGGGGTTGCTTTATTAGCGCTGGGTTATGGTGGAATATATACTTGGAGTAATACAGGGCTTACAATTGGGCCTGACAACTTTTATGCGAAAACTTTTAGGTTTAATGTAATCTCACTAGGTGTAGCATTCTTACTGCCTGCTGCTTCGCTTTGGAGTGTAGATAAAGAAACGCGTTTCTCAGGACTGGTTCGTAAGGTAGCGTTATATTCTTACGCCCTTTACCTAGTGAATTGGCCTTTATTTCAACTCTTTATGACTCCTCATTTTTCGGGTTGGAATTCAGTCTGGTGGGAAGCCTTAATTCTTTTCATGGTAAAACAAGTACTCGCATTCTATGTCGCGAGCCTATTTTATCGTTTTTACGAATCACGAATAACTCGTATTCGAGAAAATTTACCCCAGTGGCTTAAGCTTGCCTGAATAGCATTACTAGAATTCGGCAAAAAAATTTATAAAATGAAATTACCCCTAATCTTTAGTGTAGTAGCTCTATATGCCGTGTTTATTAATCAGGCTAGTGCTCAATTAAGTTCCGATGTAGTTATAGATAAAAAGGGTAGTACAGTTATTATCTCTGGAACTGTACCCTCTGATTTAAGTTCTGTAGAAATTAGAATACAGAGTTCTAGGAATGATCACATTTCAAAAATTAGCGATGTATCACCCCTAAAACCAGCCAGTTTTGTTTCCACTCCTAGCGTTCGTAATAAAGAGATTTATTATCCAATTGTTGATGTAAAATTGCAGCCAGGTATGTCAGGTAATCTTGTTTTATCCGGGGTACCTACCACTACTTATGTTAATCAGCATATCAACAAATCTGAAATTAAGTTGTCCAGTGTAGTCAATATTGCATCAGAGCAGTTATCTTTTTGGGAAAATGCTGTATGCTTAGTGCCTGTAAGTATTGTCCCTAAACAGTTTTACTTAAGTTTTAATATGCCCGTTGTTCATGGTAATATCAGACGACAATTTGATTTATTATCTAATCAGTGGTCAGGAACTATTGAGGTCTATGATAACAATAAATTACTAGCTTCTCATTCAATAGGACAGGAAACGTCTTTAAGTACTGAATTTAATCAACAGGGAGATTTATTAAGTCCTGATAATTTATTGAATTCTATACATGAGTCGCTTGCATATACGCTTAGATCTCAAGAGAAGAATCCTAGCAGCCCGTTTTTTGGAGGTTTAAATCTTTTCTATGACTATGATGCGGCTACCTATAGATCCAATTATTGGATATGGGGCTGGGGCCCTTCTGTATCATTATTACTCGAAGCAAATAAACGAGTTGAAATTAGCAAACGGTTTCCAGCAGGTAAATTAAAGCTGACGGCTGACCAAATAGGTAAAGCAAGTTTAAGTTTCATAGTTAAAGACAAAAGTCATCCCTCTTTTGATGTTCCTGTATCACGGTGGAATCGCAATTTATCGTTTAATACAGGTTTTGAAGAACGTATAAGTGTAGCCGATGCACAATTCTTAAGTGGTTGGGCATGGATTCCTTTATATAAGGAGTTTGGAGATACGAACTATCTTAAGGCTGCTAAAGATTTAACCTTAGCTACTGCTAGATTATCAAAAGAATATGGCGTTATTCCTCAAGATTACTACCAGGAACTAAACAAATGGTCTGAGCACATCCTGGACGAATCAGGATTCGGTATGGAAGGACTAGCTGAATTATATAGCGTGACTAAGGATGTTAAAGATCTAGAAATAGGACGTACTTATTTCGAAGCTATAAGAAATAAATTACAACGTCCGGATGGTCTGTGGGAACGCGGTTGGAACCGTACTACAGGCGTAATGCCTGCAATCTATGTCACACGTGGTATGGGATGGGCTATGGAGGGCTTAATCGCTGCTGATAGAGCAATGCCTGATACTGGATATCTTGATAAAGCTAATACTATGGCAGAATTTTTAATGAAATGGCAGCATAGTGATGGGTCATTTTCCTTTAATGCCGATAAACCCGTTTCAGAAGTTGGTATAGGTGATAAAGCTACAGCACTGTGGAGTCTTTTGTTTTATCGCTTATATAATAGAACTCATAACCCAAGGCATCTTCTAGCAGCTAGAAAAGCGCTAAATTGGTGCGTTAAAAATAAATATTACGGTTCCGATATAGAAGGAAGAGGTGCAATCGTATGTGTTAGTCCAGCTTCCGCTGTTGGCTATCGTGAGTGGTTTAGAGTTTCATGCACCTACACGAGTGCGTTTTTTGGACTAGCAGCGCTCGAAGAATTAAAATTACAAAACCTAAGTAAGTAGAGACTTACTCGACTGTGACAGACTTTGCTAAGTTACGTGGCTTATCTACATCACAGCCACGTTCTACAGCAATGTAGTAACTTAATAACTGTACAGGAATGGAAGCAATAATAGGAACTACAGCTTCGTGACACTGAGGTATCGTAATTTTTGCATCCACTAAGCCTTCAGGAAATTCTGTACCCTCAGTAGTAATGACAATAATCGGTCCTTTGCGTGCTTTAATTTCCTGCATGCTAGAAACGATCTTATTAAAGATTTCTCCCTGAGGTGCAAAAAAGACACTTGGGCATTTTTCACTAATTAAAGCAATCGGCCCATGCTTCATTTCAGCAGCAGGATAGCCCTCTGCATGGATATATGAAATCTCCTTAAGTTTTAAGGCACCCTCTAATGCGATTGGAAATAATGACAGTCGTCCTAAAAATAAAAAGTCATTTGCCTTAGCAAAGCGCTTAGCGATTTCTTTAATTGCAGGAGCTTGTTTTAATACCTGTCTTACAAGATCAGGAACACCTTTGAGTGCTTTCACATACTCAGTGCCGTCTGCAAAACTCATATCCTTTAGCCTTGCGACATATAAGGCTACCATTGCACCCACTAAGAGTTGTGAGGTGAAAGCTTTCGTAGAAGCTACGCCAATTTCTGGTCCCACATGCTGATAAATACCGCCATCGGATTCACGAGCGATTGTTGAGCCAACCACATTATTAATTGCTAAGACTCTATAGCCCTTGCGTTTTGCTTCACGCATGGCCGCTAAGGTATCTATTGTTTCACCAGACTGGCTTAAAACGAAAAATAAAGCATTAGGATCTAGTGGTGCGTTGCGGTATCTAAATTCAGAGGCGTAATCGACTTCAACAGGAAGCCGTGCAAAGCGCTCAATTAAATGCTCCGTCACTAAACAGGCATGCCAGGCAGTTCCACAGGCACAAAACATGAAGCGATTAATTTGACGAAGCTCTGAAGCGGTTAAATTAAGTCCACCGAATACGGCTGTACTTCCATCTTCTGAAAAACGTCCACGCATGGAATTTTCAAGAGCTACAGGCTGCTCGAAAATTTCCTTTTCCATGAAATGACTATACGTGCCAAGTTCTGCATCACTGACAGACCACGTGATTGTATCCACAATCGGAGTTACTTCAGTTTGATCTAAAGTCGTAATCGAAAATGCTTTTGCAGTTAAGTGAACAATTTCACCATCTTTTAAATAAACTACATTTTGAGTTCTGCTGACTAAAGCGGATGCGTCACTTGCGATAATGTATTCCCCATCACCTACACCTAAAAGAAGAGGTGAAGCTTTACGTGCAGCAATCATTTCCTCAGGGCAATCAATACACAGTACAGCAATGCCGTATGTGCCTTCTACATGTTGTAGGGCTTTTCTTACACCTTCTAGAAATCGCTCACTGGTGTCACCGCTGGATTCTTTGGCGTAGTGGTAGGCGACTAAATTAGATAAGACCTCGGTATCTGTTTCTGATTTAAAGGTGTAACCTTTTTGAGTAAGAAAAGTCTTCATCTGGGAGTAGTTCTCAATGACTCCGTTATGAATCAGTGCAAATTTGCCATCACTACTGATGTGGGGATGAGCATTTGCATCAGTTACACCACCATGGGTTGCCCAGCGGGTGTGGCCTATTCCAAGAGTACCCGTGAAGGCGTGTTTCGCAGTTTCGTGGGCTAAAACTTCAACTCGGCCTGCCTTTTTAGCGACTAGGAGCTTACCTTGCTGCAAAATAGCCACTCCAGCTGAGTCATAGCCCCTGTACTCGAGGCGTTTTAAGCCCTCAAGGAGGATGGATACTGCTTTATGTTTACCTATATAGCCTACAATGCCGCACATAATTTGTTTTGATAAGTTACAACTCAAAGCAATGCTTGAGCAAGGCATTAGGACATGCGTTAGTAGACTTTATTTTTTATATTCCTTTACGATGAATACATCCAAACAAGTTCTTGCAGTTATTATGGGTGGGGGGCGTGGTACCCGCTTGTCACCCCTTACCTTGGAGCGCTGTAAGCCAGCGGTTCCACTCGCAGGCAAGTACCGCTTGGTAGATATTCCAATCAGCAATTGTATAAATTCTGAGATCAATCGTATTTTTTTACTCACACAGTTTAATACCGCTTCTCTTCATAGGCATATTCAAAACACTTATAAGTTTGATCCCTTTGGCGGTGGCTTTGTTGATATCATGTCAGCTGAGCAAACAGAGAAAAGTGTCGATTGGTATCAGGGTACAGCAGATGCAGTACGCCGTAATCTAGTACACTTTAGAAATTCTCCGCACGACTACGTTTTAATTCTTTCTGGAGATCAGCTCTATAAAATGGATTTTAGAAAAATCCTTGATGATCATATTACGAGTAAAGCAGATGTTACCATTGCAGCGATTCCAGTCCCGGTTTCTAAAGTTGAGGGCTTAGGTCTCATGCGAGTAGGGGATTCACTTGATATTAAAGAATTCGTCGAAAAACCCAAGGATCCTAAGATTATTGAAAGTCTCGCTGTTTCCTCTGCCATAGAAACAAAGTTTGAGCAGCCACTCTCCGAGAAAAGCTGTTTAGCTTCGATGGGTATTTATGTTTTCAATCGAGCAGCCTTAGCTGAGGCACTTGATAACTCGATGACTGATTTTGGGCGTGAAGTAATTCCAAGTTTACTTGGTAAAAAGAAACTATTCGCTCATGTATTCCAGGGTTACTGGGAAGACATTGGAACAGTTAAAGCCTTCTTCGAAGCAAATCTTGCTCTAGCGCAGCCGCTTCCTCCGTTTAATTTCTATGATCCTAAAGCACCTGTTTATACCCAGGACAGTTATTTACCTGCATCAAAATTAAACAGGTGTGCGATTGATCAAGTGGTAATTGGAGATGGCTCGATTCTTACTAACTCATCTTTAACACGCTGCGTTTTAGGCACACGTTCCTTCGTCGGAGAAAATTCCACTCTCACAGATGTTGTTATGATGGGCGCTGATTTCTATGAAACCATAGAACAAAGAAAAGCCACATCTGAAAAAGGTCATCCTCACTTAGGTGTTGGTAAGAACTGCAAAATTACGCATTCAATTATCGATAAGAATGCACGTATTGGGGATGATTGTGTCCTTAATCCTGCAGGTAAGGCTGATGGAAAGTATAGGGATGGGGCGATTGTGATTCGTGATGGAGTTCTTATAGTAGCTAAGGGTGCAAACCTTCCTGCTGGGACAATACTTTAAGCTATGAGTGATGAACGCTTAACTAAATTAGAATCACGCTACGCATGGCTTGAGAAGCATTCTCTTGAGCAAGATAAAGCGATGCTGGAGATGAGTGATGAGATTAGGCGTTTGAGAAAAGAATTACTCAGTGTTAAAGCTCATCTTGAAAGCCAATCCCAAACCGAGGGCGGTCCTGAGGCTCCTGAGCCACCACCACCGCATTATTGAGAGTTAATTTAGCGTAAATTAAGGATTTGCGATCAAGGCAACTTTCCTTATTACTGGTATGTATTCCATGATCTTAGGAATTACCGGTGGAATCGGATGTGGTAAAACCACGGCGGCTAGTCTTTTCGAAAAAAGAGGTTTTAGCCGAATCGATTCAGATTTACTTATTCGCAACACAGTCCTCGCCTCTAGCGAGGTTCTTAACGAGATCCGTGCCCATTTAGGAAAAAGTGTATTTGATTCTCAGGGAGCCTTAAATCGCAGTGCTTTAGCGGCTATAGTCTTTACTCAAGAAGCAGAGCTTAAGTGGCTTGAAAATTTGACCCATCCTAGGCTTTTTGACCTCTGGAGAGGGCAGTTAGCCACCAACCCAGAGGGAAAGTGGGTCATTGAGGCCCCCCTTCTTTTCGAGGCAAACCTTCAAAATTGGTTTGATTTTACGGTCTGTGTAGCGTGTTCTAGTGATCTGCAACGTATCCGATTAGAGCAACGCGGTTTAAACCGTGGGCTCGCAGAACAGCGTATCTCTCAACAGTTACCGTTGTCTCGAAAAGTCGAATGGGCTGATTTTGTTCTGTGGAATTCAAGTTCTACAGCCTTTCTCGAAGCTCAGATCGATCGCCTCGTTGCGAATCTTTAACCCTCATTTAACACCTCACTAAAGTGAGGTTATTTTTCCGCTCATCGAAATGTCAAAATCATCTCAAGACGATTCAACTCCAGCTGCTCCTAAACGCCGTGGTAGACCACCTAAGAAGAAGCCTTCTGAAGGTGAATCTTACAGTGCTCCAGCACAGGAGTCTTCTAGCTCTTCGTATTCAGAGTCTCAGCAGGAAAACTATTCCAGTAGCCCTGAGCCTCAGCAGCGTGAAGTCTTTAACCCATCTTCAAACGATTCAAACCAAGACACATCTTTTGGTTCAGCATCTCAAGGTGGAGCTCAAGATGGTGGCCAGCCTCAGCAGCAGCCAGCTTCCCAAGGTGGTGGGTTTGGCCAAGGCCATCAGCAGGGACATCATCAAGGGCATGGTGGCGGATGGCAGGAAAGAAAATTTTGGAAACAAGGTAAAAATCGTAAAGGCCGTTTCGGCAAATGGCAGGGCAACCAAGGTGGACCACAACAGGGTCATCATAATCCAAACCCTCAGCATTCCCAGCACCCTGCTCAGCCTGCACCAGCACCTCAGCAGCCAATTTTCGGCGACTTACCTCGTCCTGAACGTTTCACTGACCTTGCCGCACTCGATCAGCTCGCACTGGATATTTCATCGGGATCAGCAGAAGCACTTCAATTAGAAAAGATCTACGCTTTTAATTTAGCTGACCTTAGTGCTTTTGCACGGACACAAAATATCGTCATTGAAGGTGCTCCTAATCGTAGGCAGCTGCTTAATCAATTACTCGCACAAGCAGCGGTTCAAAAACAAGTCATCTTTGATACGGGCTATGTAGATATAAATGAGCGCGGTGCTTTTATCGTTCATGAGGATGTAAATTACAGACTCTATCCGGATGATCCGTATTTACCTGAGAGTTTAATTAACCGTTACGGGATTAAACGTGGTCACCACATTAAAGTTCAAGTGCAGTCACCTCAGAACGAGGAGCGCTGTCCATCAGTTGTAAAGGTGATTGAAGTCATGGGACTTGCTCCTGAGAAGATTTTAAATATCACACCGTTTGAGGAACTCGTTCCTTACTATCCTTTGAAGCGTGTTTTACTTGAAGCGCCTGAAGTACAGAAGGATGTTTCGATGCGTGCAGTTGATATTTTAACTCCAATTGGTTTTGGCCAACGTGGATTAATTGTTGCTCCTCCTCGTACCGGTAAAACTGTACTGCTACAAAATATTGCGAATTCAATTTCAGAGAATAGTCCTGAAGTTAAATTAATTCTTCTTTTAATTGATGAACGTCCAGAAGAAGTAACCGATTTTAAGAGGCATACAAAAGGAGAGGTTGTTTCATCTACATTTGATGAAAGTCCAGAAAGTCATGTCCATTGTGCTGAGATGGTAGGTGAGAAAGCTCGCCGTATTGTTGAACATGGTGGCCATGTTGTTGTGCTCCTAGATTCAATCACTCGTCTTGCTCGTGCGTATAACGCCTTAGCAGCGAATAATGGTAAGATTATGTCAGGTGGTTTAGAAGCCACCGCACTTCAAAAGCCAAAACGCTTCTTTGGTGCTGCACGTAATATCGAAGGAGCTGGAAGCTTAACCATTATTGCCACCGCTTTAATTGATACGGGTAGCCGTATGGATGAAGTGATCTTCGAAGAATTTAAGGGTACTGGAAATATGGAGCTTCACTTAGACCGTGGTCTTGTGGAACGCCGCATCTTCCCCTCTATTAATATTGACCGCTCTGGAACCAGAAAAGAAGAGCTCATCTATCATCCAGAAGAATTACAGCGTATTTATGGTCTACGTCGTGCAATGCAGGGTCTTGGCCCTGTAGAGTCGATGGAGATGCTTATCACGCGACTTAAGAAGACTAAGTCTAATGCAGAATTCTTAATGACCTTAGCTCGCTAAGAGGGCTACGCTTCATAATCAAAATTTTAGCGCCATCATTACTAGTTTATATACGACTAGTAATGATCGATTAGACCGTTGTTTTTTAGTACCTAGAATGATTCATTTTATTACCTAGATAATCTCTTAGAAGATTATCGATAAATTAAATAATCATACGCTAACGTAAGGCCTAGTAGGATCTAGCGCTTTACTGGCTTTGTGAGAACTGGGGACTCAAGCCCCATAATACGTTCTGAAAATTCTTGGTCTTCATTAGCCTGCCTTAATGCCTGCTGAACCATACCCATTCTGGCGTCTAGATTATCAATCATGGAAACAAGCACTGCTTCAGGTGATGCTGCAATAACGGCTGCACCCCATTCTAGTTTTCCTTGATGACTTAAAATAATATGCTCAAGTCTTTCCTGCAAATCAGCATCTAAGCCAACTTTAAGACCAGCACGTCTTGCTAAATCATAGCCTAAGACAACATGGCCCTGCAAAATGCCTCGGCGACTTCTTTTAGTTGAAAGAGTGCCTACGTATTCAATGACTTTACCTGTGTCATGAAGAAGAATGCCTGCCATGACTAAATCAGGATGTACTTCAGGGTACAGGGGTAGGAGAACTTTAGCTGCACGAGCCATCCGAATTGTATGTTCTAATAAACCGTGGCGATAGGCGTGGTGAACAGAGACTGCAGCTGGAGCGGTTAAGAAATTATCTCCTAATTCTTGAAAGACTGTTTCAACTGTTTTTTTAAGTTCAACGTGTGCGATGCTCGATATAAAATTTTTGAGTTCACCTTTCATTCCTTCAAAATCTTCACTGGAAGCTTCTACTAAATTTTCCATAGCTCCTGAAGCTTGCACCTCAGCTTCAGTGAGTTGAGTTGCTTTACTTAATTTTGGAGCAAGTCTTCCTTGATAGACATCCAGTTTGCCTTCTACTTTTACAATCAGTGACTCGCCTGCATTTTTGAACAGTTCGAAAACTGCTGAATCCGAAAATACCGTGCAGGTAAATGAACCCGTCTTATCTGCTAATTCTGCAGAGAGGTAGGGGTTTCCATTGCTCGCTGTCTTAGCTGTTGTCTTTTTTAAGACCAGTAAACTTACAAATACTTTTCCAGTACTCTGCTGAGCTTTTAATTCTTTTACGGTTAAAAATTCACTCATGGATAATAGCGTTCTTTGGCTTTCACCTGAACAAAGGTACGTTTGGGTAAGACATACGCTGTCAGAAATCCGCCTAAAACACACGAGGTATCGATTCCAACCGACCATTTTAATTTATAGATTTTAGACCTCGGGGTATGGCCATACACGACAAAGCGAGGACCTCTCCATTTGGCAGCCCAGCTTAAATTGGCTTTTGTTTTAGAGCGTTTGATCATTTCGCCATTTTTATTAATCGACTGAATGCGCGTTACGATTTCAGGGCTCTGTTTACGCCAGGGCATTCCAGGTAAGAAGCCTGCATGGACAAATATCAGATTTAATTTACGTACCTCATAGGTTAAGCGCATCGACTTTAAATAAGCCCAGTGTCTAGGCTTTAACTGCTTAAGTGTAGGGTAGTCGCATTCTCTTAAGATACTCTTATCAAGTGACTTACGGTATTTTAAGAGTCTAATTTCATGATTTCCTAGTATAGCAATAGCCTTTGTTTTAATCGCTAAATCAATCACTTTGGCGCTATCAGGGCCTCTGTTTACTAAGTCACCCAGAAGGACTAAGCGGTCTGCTGATTTCAATTTAAGCTTATCTAACATCTCAGAGAATTCGAGATGGCAGCCGTGGATGTCGCCTATTGCGATTAACCTTCCTTTCATTGTGTATGAATTTGCTAGCCTCAGCGGATCTAGCAACTAAAACAAGAACTTACATGGAATTGAATTTACAACCGCTTGCCCCTTTTTGTTCAGTGACCAAGGTCTCATTTAATGAGGGAGATAAGGTCATTAGTTACTTAATTCAGTTACCTTCCTTGGAGATTGTTCGCCATGACGTAGCGTTTGAGAAGATCTCAGAATTCACACCCGAGGGTAAGACAGCATGTAGTTGGACGCATTTATTTAAACCACGCTCCAAGCATGATAACCCTGAGCGTGATTTAAAACTTAATGCAGAAAATTTATTTATGACGCTAGCGGATCCTCAAAATGAGCCGTCCGTAGAGACGGTACGTTTAATTCAATTTTTAGCTCTCATGCTTGAGCGTAAGAAAGTTCTTAGACCTAAGGGATTAAATCCTGAAAAGTCTAAGAACGTCTATGAGCATGCAAAAACAAAGCAGCTCTTTGAAGTTCCTGTGGGGGAGCTCTCCTCAGAATTCTTTATTGCTGTTCAGCAGCAGCTCAGTGTCTTAGTAGGAGAAGGTAAGCCTAAGGAAGTGGTAGCTGAAGCTGCACCTGCTGAGCCTATTATTTCTTAATAGAAGATAGTCTAAAATATATCGAATAACCTAGTTTTTGTTTCACGTAGCAAACATGCGATTGTGACGAGAGCGAATTGCTTTCCTAGGCCTTTTAAAGCCTTACGGGAAGATTCTGCGACTGAAGATACGCTTTGACCTGCGGGACTGTTAACGTTCCAAAGTGAAACAAAGAAGCAGCAAGAACAGCACTTGCATGTCCCTTATTTAATACATCAGCAAAGTGAATTAATTCACCCGCACCACCACTTGCGATAACTGGAACTCCTACTGCGTCACTGATTGCACGAGTAAGGCCTAAATCATAGCCCTCCTTGGTTCCGTCTTTATCCATACTCGTTAATAAAATTTCACCCGCACCAAGACTAACGGCCTGCTTAGCCCATTCAACGGCATCCAGTTCAGTGGGATTGCGTCCTCCGTGGGTAAAGACACGCCATGCGTTTTTACCGGGTTCTTTTCTTGCATCAATAGCTAGGACTATGCACTGAGCACCAAACCTCTCAGAGCCCTCTTTAATGAGTTCTGGTCGCTGAATAGCTGCTGTATTTAAAGATACTTTATCTGCACCTGCTCTTAGCATGCGCTCAATATCTTCAACCGAGCGTAAGCCACCACCCACGGTCAGCGGCATAAAGCACTGCTCAGCTGTTTTAGCGACTACGTCATGCATGATCTTTCGACCATCACTTGAAGCAGTAATATCTAAAAAAACTAATTCATCTGCACCCTGTAAGTCATACGCCTTAGCGCATTCTACAGGGTCTCCTGCATCACGCAGTTCCTGAAACTTGACGCCTTTTACAACGCGTCCGTTGGTGACATCAAGACAAGGTATAATCCGGCTAGACAGCACAGAAATTATCCCTCGATACGAGCAACATCAGGCTCGAAATTAACAGCCAAACGGTAGACTTGGCCAGGGCGCATCACAAGAGGATGATCTCTTACTAGGTACTGTAAGTAGTGAATCTTACCAAAGTTTGTGCGGTACTTTTCATCTGCACTGACGACTTCAGTATCTTGCCACACACCTTGGAAATCATCTTTAACGACCGTACAGCGGTGACCTAAAGGTCCTAGCGTAATAGAACCTGGAGAGCGGTAATGGGAATGCGGTGCTGCCACAGCTAAAACATAGCGAAACTTATCTAAGTTCACTTGTTGTTTTACGGTATAAGCAAATTCGCAACTGACTTTACTGCCTGAGAAACTCCACTGCACTTTAACGCTACCTACATTCTTAAGAATTTCTTCCTGAGTTGTAATTAATTCAGGTTGGTCGTAACGGAAGTAAAAGCTGTTACGTAAGCCAAGACCGGTCACACAATTTTTTCCGTAGAAGGAAGGGATTGTGACTTGGTCTCCGAACGTTAATTCAGGAAGCATGAGTGGCAAATAGACATTATTTGGCCAATCGAAAATGCCAGGTGCGTGCGGGAAAGAAAGATTATCGCTTGTGCACTTAGTTCCACTGCTGACTAAAGGAATTTGTAAGTGAAGTCCACTTTCACCATCGCGGTATAAGAAAAGACCTTGTTCTTTTTTGTTACTCTTATCGAAAATGACAAAACGACCACTCGTTTTTTGCATTTCAATTTGAGCTAGCCCTGGAGGCATATGAATTGTCTTTGCGATACGTGACCACTGACAGAGGTAACGTGCAGCATCGAAGTTAGACATACGTGTTGTATGCTGATCGTATGCGGTACGCTCACTATCACGGATATCTAAGAAGCCGTGCTCCTGGTCCAAGTATGTCTGGTAGAAGAATAAAAATAAACGTCTTAAAATATCGAAGTACTTTGGCTTTTGTTCTTCAGCTATCCAACCATCGCGAAGGCCTTGTAAAATTAAACTAATACAGTGCATCTGACCGTATGCGCCTGCTGACTTACCATACGCCCAACCCAAGCCGTCTGCTCTGACTAAGTCAGGCATCATCTTGATGTATTTTTCAGCGTACGTGCGAAGCGTTGGTAGTTTACGATCTCTTACACCACTATTAGCGTGTAGCTGTAAAGCGGAACGGGAGAAGACAAATGCCATCACGCCGTATAAGCCGTAATCACCACCTAAAGGACCACCGGTTGAATCATCAAAAAATCCTGCAGAGCTAGTTTGATCAATACGCTCAACCATGCGCTCAATTAAGCGTGAGGTTTCATCTTTCTTGGATAATCCGAAACTAAAACGTGCTACTGCTTTGGCAATATTGAATGCCTGCCAGTGATTATCATAATCACTGCGTTGTAAAAGTTGTTTGTCGATACGTGTCTGTGTTTCTTCAACCAAACGCTCCCACACAGGATTACGATCTTTGGAAGGACCAAAACAGAGTAGGCCTAAGGCTGCGTACGCTAAACCATTTTCAGCAGGAGGTTCAGTGAACATCTGTGCTGTGATGCAGCGTGCTGCTAAATCGACTAAGTCGTACCCCTTCAGGGTAGCTTCACCGGTTGCCCGGTAGTACTCGCCCAGCGTATACGCTGCATGACCAGGTTCATCTGGTCTGGAGAGTTCTCCATTTGCTGGAGTTATGGTGCCATCAGGCTGAATTGAATCGAGATTATGGCCTAACATTGAACGGGCCATATCGAGACACTGCTCGGAAAAACTATGCATTGCTAATTTGTAGCGGTAAGAAGTGAGTGATGCCCTTGCCGGTTGGCGAGAGCTTGAGGGTTAATAATTTAGAAACGTTTGCTTCGGAGCAAGAGGGAAGTGTAATTTCCGTCTAGGTAGGGCTATCTGGCGATTAATTTGAGGAATTCTTCGTTGGTTTTGGTCTTACTTAGACGCGCAATCATGGTGTCGGTTGCCTCTTCTATCTTTTGCTGTACTAAAGCACGTCTAAAGAAGTGAATTCCTTCCAATTTCTTAGGGTCTATTAGAAGTTCTTCTTTACGGGTACCCGATGCGGCAACGTTGATCGCTGGCCATAGGCGCATTTCTGCACATTTACGGTCTAAAACCAGCTCCATATTGCCGGTACCTTTGAATTCTTGGAAAATAACGTCATCCATACGGCTGCCAGTTTCCACTAAAACTGATGCTACAATAGTTAAGGAGCCTGCTTCTTCGGTATTACGGGCTGCTGCGAAGAGTTGGCGTGGCTTTTCTAAGGCTCTGACATCCAAGCCGCCTGAACCTGTACGACCGCTATTGCGAATCGTATTATGAGCTCTGGCAAGACGGGTGATCGAGTCTAAGAATAAAACGACACTAAAGCCTGCTTCGACTAAACGTTTTGCACGCTCAATACATAAATCGGCAATACGGATATGGCTTTCAATTTGTTCATCATTTGAGGATGCCCAAATTTCAGCCGGTACATTGCGTCTAAAATCAGTGACCTCTTCAGGTCTTTCATCGACGAGTAAAATTAAGACTTTGCACTCTGGATTGTTTTCTAAAACACCCAGTGCCATATCTCTTAAAAGAGTCGTCTTACCCGTTCTTGGTGGTGCAACAATAAGACCACGTGTGCCTTTTCCTACAGGGCAAAATAAATCTACAGCACGTGTTGTCATGCGTCCATCCTTCAGCTCCATCTTTAAATGCTTATCTGGAGAGACGGTAGTTAATTGAGCAAAATCAAATTTACCACGGCGCACTTCTAAAGGAAGTCCGTCGACTGTTTCTATAAATTTAATCTTTGGATTTGGGAAACGACCTTCAGCAGGATAGGCTGTACCAGCAATCATCATGCCCTGCTTTAATTTAAAGCGGCGGATTAATTCCTTAGGGACAAAACAGTCAGAAGGTCTACGTTTTCCAGCCTTAGCCATATCTAAGAGCTGACCATTTCCTCCTTTGACTAAATCGATATCTAATACGCCTTCGATGTGAATTAAATTTTCTACAAACGCAGGACGTGGAGGGAAAGGGGCTGGGCGTGGAGGTTGACCTTCACGCTGAAACGGGGCGGGTTGAGTACCACCTTGTAAGTGAGTGTGAGCAGCAGGGCTTTGCTCTGATTTCACAGGGGCTGGGGCAGCAGCAGGCTGTGCTGCGACTACAGGTGCAGGGGCTGCGACAATAGCTGGCTTTGGCTCTGGGGCTTTAATGACCTCAGGGGTAGTAATAACCACAGGAGTTTCCTCGTGTGCTACTACAGCTGGCTTTTTAGCAGCGCGTTTAGCGGGTGCTTTTGTCGTTACTTTCTTGGCTTTGGCCTTCTTAGGGGCCGCGGATTTCTTCTCCATACTTTCTAAAAATGAGGGATTCTAACGGGGAGAATCTCGAAACACAGGTGAGTGTTAGAAAGATAACTCCTAATAAATAGTGACGTAAATGTACCCCTAGCTTGACGCCTGAAACTCGCTTCAGAATACTAAATCAGAACTTAAAAAAATTTCGTTCCGATTAACCCCTGAATACAACTAAAGTGACCGAACAAAATATTACCTCAATGTCCCGGGAGCACCGGGTTATTAGGCCATCGGCCGAGTTTAAAGCCCAAGCAAACCTTGGGAGTGACGCCTCTTATAAAAGACTGTACGCTGAGTCTGTCAACTCCCCAGACACGTTTTGGGCTAGAGAAGCTAAGAAATTCCTTACCTGGGATAAGCCCTTTAAAAAGGTCCTCCAGTGGAAGTTACCCCATGCCAAGTGGTTCGGTGATGGTAAATTAAACGTAGCCTCCAACTGCTTAGACCGTCATTTAGACGGTCCTAGGGCTAATAAAGCAGCTATTATCTTTGAAGGTGAGCCAGGTGATATAAGGACAATTACCTATCGCCAACTACACCAAGAGGTATGCCGCTTCGCTAATGCTTTAACGGCTTCAGGTGTCAAAAAAGGCGATCGCGTCGCTATTTATCTGCCTATGGTCCCTGAGGCAGCAGTGGCCATGCTTGCCTGTGCAAGACTTGGAGCCATTCATACGGTTATTTTCGGAGGCTTTTCCAGTGAAGCCATTAAAGACAGAGTGAATGACTGTCAGGCAAAACTCATTATTACAGCAGACGGCGGATTTCGTAGGGGTAAGATCGTAGAATTAAAAGCTAACGTAGATCGTGCTTTAGAAGGAACTCCCTCTGTTGAAAAAGTCATTGTTCTTAAGAGAACACATCAGGTAGTCACCATGCAGTCAGGCCGTGACCACTGGTGGCATGATTTTGTTAATCCATTCTCAAGTGAGCATAAAGCAAAAGCACACGAGAGTGAACATCCGCTGTTTATTTTATACACAAGCGGCTCAACTGGAAAACCTAAAGGGGTTCTTCACACTTCAGCTGGTTACTTACTGGGTGCAGCAATGACGACTCACTACATTTTCGATTTAAAAGAAAATGATGTTTATTTTTGTACAGCAGATGTGGGTTGGATTACTGGCCACAGTTACGTTGTGTACGGGCCATTAGCGAGTGGCGCCACCGTGCTTATGTATGAAGGTGCACCAAATCAGCCTGGGCCTGATAGGTTCTGGGATATGATTGATCGCCATCAAGTCAGTATTTTTTATACAGCTCCAACAGCAATTAGAGCCTTCATGCGCTGGGGTGATGAATTTGTAAAAAAACACAAACTCACTTCGCTTCGTTTACTCGGTTCTGTAGGTGAGCCGATTAATCCGGAAGCCTGGATGTGGTATCACACCTTAATTGGAAAAAAGAAATGTCCAATCGTAGATACGTGGTGGCAGACAGAAACAGGCTGTATTATGGTAAGCCCAATTCCAGGCATCACTCCTGCAAAACCAGGTTCATGCACAAGGCCTTTCTTTGGCGTTGTAGCTAAAGTGCTTGATGAAGCAGGAAAAGAAGTACCGAAGGGTAGTGGAGGAAAATTATTCTTAGCTAAGCCTTGGCCATCGATGCTTCGTACACTTTGGGGTGATGATGATCGCTTCAAAAAACAGTATTGGAGTGAACTCCCAGGCTATTACTTTGCAGGAGACGGAGCACGTATTGATAAAGATGGGTACCTGTGGGTTGTAGGACGTATTGATGACGTCTTAAATGTTTCTGGTCACCGTATTGGAACTTCAGAAATTGAGAGTGCTCTAGTTTCTCATCACAGTGTTGCTGAAGCAGCAGTGGTTGGCAGACCTGACGATTTAAAGGGTCAAGCGCTTGTGTGTTTTGTGACCTTAAAGAATGGCATTTCTCCAAGTCCAGAACTTAAAGAAGCACTTCGTCAGCATGTCGCTAAAGAAATTGGTGCATTAGCACGTCCTGATGATGTGCGTTTTGCAGCAGGTCTTCCTAAGACACGCAGCGGAAAAATTATGCGCCGTATCTTAAAAGAAATTGCTTCAGGTAAAGAAGTAATGGGAGATACAACTACACTCGAAGATTTTGCAGTCGTAGCGGCACTTCAAAACGAAGAGTAAGGCTTAAGCCTTACTCGTTTAAAAGTACCTCTAAGATTTTACTTGGAAGAGACTGACTTGTACCTAGAAGCTATTTTTTCAAAGATAGCTTCAGAGGATAAACCGTAGGCTGAACGCAAGATGCTGACACTTGAGCCGTGCTCAACAAATTGATCAGGCCAGCCAATACGTTCTACTGAGGTCGCTGAATTATTATCCTGCAGAATTTCTAAGACACTGCTACCAAACCCACCTGCTAAGACGTGGTCTTCCATCGTTACAAGTAAACTTGCAGTCTTTGCTTGGGAAAGAAGCAGTGTTGTATCGATTGGCTTAATGAAGCGTGGATTTACAATTCCTACTTGAATGCTAAAGGTGGACTCAAGTTTTTGGGCAACTTTATTTGCTTCTTCAAGCATAGGGCCTAGTGCCCAGATGAATATCTGATTTCCAGGTTTTAAAAGTTCTGCTTTGCCCACTTCAATTAATTCTGGAGTAGCTTTAATTGCCTTACCTACAGCTGCACCGCGTGGATAACGAATAAATCCTGGGCCTTGTAAGCTAAGACTTGTATGCAGCATATCGCAGAGTTCATCTTCATCCTTAGGTTGCATGACTACTGCCCTAGGAACACAGCGTAAGTACGAAATATCAAATAGGCCGTGGTGAGTAGCTCCATCGTTAGGAGATAAGCCAGCTCTATCCATACAGAAAGTTACCGGTAAATTTTGAAGTGCAACATCGTGTACGATTGGATCGTAGGCTCGTTGTAAGAAAGTAGAATAGATCGCACACACGGGGCGATAGCCCTGAGTAGCAAGTCCTGCTGCAAATAATACAGCGTGCTCCTCAGCAATACCTACATCGAAAAATTGTTTAGGTAATTCTTTTGCAAGTGCTGTAAGGCCTGTACCAGAAGGCATCGCTGCAGTGATACCCACAATTTTAGAATTTAATTTTGCTTCTTTAAGTAGCGCTTGGCCTAGCACGTCTTGGTAGGCTTGTGGGGTACCTATAGGAGACTTCTTACTTTCACCACTTTCAGGATCAAAAGCTCCTAGACCGTGGAACTTCTCAGGGAAGTTACGTGCTGCAGGAAGACCGTGTCCTTTTTTAGTTATTACGTGTAAAATAATTGGACTATCTGAAGACTTTGCAAATTCGAGGTGTTTGATTAATTCATCTAAATTATGGCCATCAATAGGCCCAATATAGCGGAGTCCAAATTTTTCAAACAGACTAGAACTCATGAAGAAGTCCTTTGTCTCTCTTTTCCACTTATTCCACATCTGGTTCATCTCGTGACCATTGGGAAGTCCTAGGAAAAATTTCTCTAAATCACTATGGATTTTATTATAGGTAGTACTGGTACTTAAGCGATTTAGGTAGTGCGCAATTGCACCTACATTTTTTGCAATAGACCATTCGTTATCATTTAAAATAACGATCAAGCGCTTCGTGGAACTAACCACATTATTAAGCGCTTCCATCGTGATACCACAGGTAAAAGCAGCATCTCCGCATATCGCTACTACATGCTCTGAAGTGCCTTTAAGATCCCTGGCACTCGCCATACCTAAAGCAGCACTGAGTGCTGTTCCTGCATGTCCTGCGCCATAACTATCGTGCTCACTTTCTGAGCGCATTAAAAAGCCACTAGTGCCACCCGTTTGACGAAGGCCTTTAAAAAATGCTCCGTTACGTCCAGTCAGTAATTTGTGTGTGTAACCCTGGTGGGAAACATCGAAAACAAATTTATCTGTAGGTGTAGAAAATACCCGGTGTAGTGCAATACTTAGTTCAACAACTCCTAAGTTAGGACCAACGTGGCCACCTTGGGTTGATGTAACTGAAATAATTTCATCCCTTATGTCTTGGGCAAGAAGATTGAGTTCTGGTCGTGTAAGCGCTTTAACATCCTTGGGCGAGTGTAGGCTTTGAAGAAGATTCTGAGAAGTACTCATGAACTGGTTTCACCTTCACTCTTAAAAGGACTGAAGGAAACGCCTGTGCGTTCTTTTTTTAACTTTTCGATTTTTAATTCTGCATCTTTAAGACGTGTTTCACAGGTCTTAAGGAGTTTATTACCTGCTTCAAATTTTTGAAGCAGCTCGTCTAAAGGAATTTCACCCGATTCCATGGATTCAACCACGGCTTCGAGTTTACTTAATGCGACTTCAAAGGTCAGTTCTTTTTCTTTTGATTCCACCGTTATAGCATGGATAAGAACTGGTTAGTTTCAAACCAAACTTTGGCCTTAGATAAGGCCAAATGACCTCACTTTAAGCAGCTTAGTGTGAACTTACCGTTACAGCAACCGTGATATCTGCATTGGAATAACCCTTAATGAAGAGTTTTCCATTGCCGTCACGACCCCCTTTAACAGGGATTGAAACGCTACTTTGACCTTGAGGGATAAGAACCTCAGGCATGATTACACTTTCAGGAATATTTGTAGTAACGTCTAAGAGTGTTCCACCGACTGCTGCAGGAGCAGGAATAGTGAAGGTAAGCATCTGGGTTTCACCGGTTTTAAGGGTAAGAGAGCCTGGAGATACGGTCACTGAAGTGGGATCAATACGGAAAGTACCTACAGGAGAACTGCCTTGAGCGTTAGTTAAGGTAACGCGGTAGGTTTGGCCTGAAGCCATTGCTGGTACAAAGAAATTTAAAGAAGACTGAGAATTATAAACAGTGCGTACAGGTGTTCCATCAAAGCAGACTACATCTTGTGGATTAAAACCACGGCCCACTAGACTGATGCTTGAGCCGATTGGTCCACGGGTAGATTCCAAGGAAATAACATAGCGGTGAACTAAAGATGTATGTTGTAGCTCAGTGAAGGCTTGGGAGGAAACGTTCTTTACGCTGCTTTCAATTTCATAGTCCACGATGAAGTAGTAATTCATCTCCTGACGCCCGGCTGGTAATTGATAATCAAATTCGTAGAGATCTTCTCCGATGGAGGACTTCTTCATCGCAAAGGTTTGGCCATCGACAACGATTTGTGGGTTCATTGTGCCCTTAACAATCGTGTTTAACTTAGGCGTAGCGCGTAAGGTAAAGGTGTAGATTGCAGAGGGGTTCTCTGGTAGCGTACTTGGAGTCAAGTTGGAGATGACTACAGATGCACAGCCTGACATAAAGGACAGGAGAACTGCAGCTACGGTTGAAAGGAGGATTGTCCTCGCGGAAAAAGCGCTTTTGTTATGCATTGATGACTCGTTTCTTTTAATGGATATGACCGACTTAGGGCAAGACAAACATAGGTCAGGACCCCCTGGGCTTAAACCCTTGGATCAGGGGATCTATGTGCATGTTCCTTTTTGCTCCTCAACCTGTGATTTTTGCGCCTTTTATCAGATTAAGCCAACAGCTGGGGCTGTGGATCAATTTTTGAAGGGTATTGAGGCTGAAGCAGAACTTATCCCCTGGAGAGGACCTATTTCGACCGTATTTTGGGGTGGTGGAACCCCTGGGTTACTATCCCCTGATGACTTAGACCGGTTAGCTAAAATTATAAGAAAAAAAACAGTAATTCAGCCTATCGAGTGGTCTATTGAACTTGCCCCAGCTTGGGTGACCAAGGCTAGGCTTGAAGTCCTAAGGGATAATGGAATTAACCGCATTTCCATGGGTATTCAGAGTTTTAGTGACGAACTCTTAGATGGGCTAGGAAGGCAGCATACCCCAAAGCAGGTCTATAAGGCCTATGAGCTAATTCGGGAGATGGGGTTTAAAAATGTGAACGTGGACATGATGTTTGCTCTACCAGGTCAAACGGAAGCTGAATGGCTTAAAGATCTTGAAGAGGCCATTGCTCTAAAGCCGGATCATATTTCAACGTACTGTTTAACCTTCGAAGAAGATACTGCACTTTGGATTAAATTATCCGAAGGACGTGTAAAACTAGATCCTGAGCACGAAGCAAAACTCTACGAAGCAACGTGGGAAAAATTACACAAAGAAGGCTATCAGCAGTATGAAGTCTCTAATTTTGCAAAGCCTGGTTTTGAATGTCGTCATAATTTATCGACTTGGAAAATGCAGGAATGGATTGGTCTAGGTCCTTCGGCTGCCTCCCAGCATGACGGTATGCGTGGTGTAAATCCAGCAGACCTTGCTTTATGGAGTCAGCAGCT
The DNA here is from genome assembly GCA_903834135.1 of uncultured Opitutia bacterium. GTDB lineage: Bacteria > Verrucomicrobiota > Verrucomicrobiia > Opitutales > Opitutaceae > Palsa-1447. The sequence goes on from CAILHZ010000006.1 coordinate 87,202, forward strand.
AAATGCAGGTAAAAGAATGCAGGAAGATAGGCGAGTACTGACAGCAGATTTACTCTTGGAGGATTCTCTTATCTTTGGCTTACGAGTAAATCAAGGCGTTGATCTAGCTCAAGCACGTATCCGTTTTCCCGATGCAAATTGGACTTTTGTTGAAGCTAAATTAAGTACCTTAGAAAGTGAAGGACTTCTTAAGATTAGCTCTGAAGTAGTCCGCTTAACGAATAAAGGAAGACTCCTTGCAGATTCTGTAGGCACTGAACTCTTAGGCCTAGGTTCAGACTAAACTGTAGCTTAAAGGCTACTGGTTGTTACTTTTTTCGAGTGTTTTTAACTGACCAACTAAAGCCACAAAATCGGAATCTGTTTTTAGACTTTCAAGATCAGGATCTTGGGCAAGCCACTCGACATCGCGGTACCCTAATTCGATCGCTTGAGTAAGTGAATCTACTGCACTTTTAGGCTTATTTACTAAGGCTAGGCTACAGGCTAAATTGTAATGAGCAGTTGGATTCTCGGGATGCAATTTCACTAATTTTTTATCCATCTTTAAGCCGTCTTCAATCCTACCGGCTTTAGTGTATAGCCCACCCAAAATTTCTATTACATCATCATAAGCTGCATGCTTATTTAAGATGGTTTCGAAAAATTGGATATCAAATGCGAGATCGCGATTTTTGTCTTTAGCCATGTGTTTAACGCTTCTTACTTGTATGATTAGTTCCTGCCTTAGGGCAAGTCCCTGTTGTCTTTAATGTATCACAGCGTGCACTTACCTGCAAACGCTGGGCCACAGGGGTAAGGCCTAACTTGGATGATACGGTACTTCCATACCAATCCATAAAAGGTGCACTAATTTCAAAGATTTTGTCGCAGTCCATACATACGACCTGGGCGATTTGGCTATTATTGCCTGTATGCGGGGTATAAAATTTTTCGCCAGTACCGATATCTACTTCCCGTAAAAGAGAACTTTCGGTCATAACAGGTAAGGTCCTGTACACTGTTGCCCGAGATACATACTTACCTTTGGAGAGTGCTCTGACCCTCTCAAGGAGTTCATCAGCTGTAAAATGCTCTTTTTGAGAGATAGCTGTTTCAAAAATTGCTCTACGCTGTTCGGTTACACGAAGCCCCTTTAGCTTTAGATAGTGTTCAAAGGTTTCTCGTGCTTTAAGCGTACTCACAGCTATCAGTGTTTTACGGCTTAGACCTCCCTGTCAATCGTCAGGAATGACTAATATTTGCCTCCATTCTTGCACGTAGGCCATGGACTGTTCATTTCTGATAGTATGATCGTAGGAGTTCATCCTTTAGCAGGCTTTGATAAAGTCCTGCACTACAAAGTCCCTGAAGAACTCCGGGCAACTGCGGTTGTGGGGGCTTTAGTGAGGGTACCGATCATGTCTGCACTTAGGCTTGGGGTTGTGTGTGAAATTGCCCCACCTAAAGGCTTTCCTATAGATAAGCTAAAATCGATTTCCCAGGTTGTATATCCGTTCCCGGCTTTAACCGAGGATTTGCTGCCCTTAGCAAGTTGGATGGCTAATTACTATGCTGCCCCTATGGATTCGATCATAGAAACCATGATTCCTGCTGCAGTCAGGCGTGGTGCTGCAATCAAGATTCAAAAGCAGCTAAGTATTTTAAAAGAATTAAATAAACAGGAACTTGAAAAGTTAACCAAAAGAGCTCCGCAACAAGCAAAGCTTTATGCCTTTTTAAAAACACAGACTCATCCTGTTGCAAAAGCTGTTGTTTTAAACCGGCTGCATATGACTGCCTCTTCTGCGGATAGTTTAATTAAAGCAGGAGTGATTCAAGAAGAGGGCCTTCGTATTGTAAGAGACGCGTATGAAGAATCCTGGGCAGTCGGTGAAAAAGTAATTGAAATTGCTCCTACACCAAACCTAGAACAGCAAAAATCAATTGATGAGATTGGTGAAAGTGTGAAGAAGAAATCTTTTTCTACCTGGCTTATTCATGGAGTCACGGGTTCTGGAAAAACAGAAGTATATTTAAAAACAATTGAGCAGGTGCTTAAATCGGGTGGAGGGGTAATCTTTTTAGTTCCTGAGGTAGCACTTACTCCGCAAACCGTATCGCGTCTTCGCTCAAGACTTGAGGCGATAGCACCAGGTCACAAATGTGTTGTCTGGCATAGTGCTTTAAGTGAAGGAGAGCGTTTAGATGGATGGCTAGCACTAGCTACAGGTGAAGCACGTATTGTGGTGGGTGCACGCTCCGCAGTTTTTGCACCGATTCGTGATTTACGCTTAATCGTAGTCGATGAAGAGCATGAGCCAGCTTACAAACAAGATGAGACGCCTAGATATCATGGCCGTGATGTTGCAGTCATGCGGGCAAAATTAGCGTGCGCAGTCTGCGTCTTAGGTTCAGCAACTCCATCATTAGAAAGCTATCTCAATGCAGTTTCTAAGCGCTACCACTTATCAGAATTAAAATCCCGAGTAGATTCGCGTAAATTACCTCACATCCATGTAGTCGACATGAAAATTGAGGTCGCTAGACAACGCGGATTTACAACCTTGTCGCGTAAATTAGTCGATGCGATGCAAGATAGGCTAAGTGCTAAAGAGCAAATTATTTTATTTATTAACCGAAGAGGTTATTCTCCGTCGGTAGTGTGTACAAAATGCGGACATGCAGAAGAGTGTACGCATTGTAGTATCACGATGACTTACCACCGTAGTGATGAGCGTATTCGTTGTCACTTGTGTGGAGAAGAAAAGGCATCACCTGTGAGATGTCCCTCATGCGGCTCACCTGAAATAAGATCTCGTGGTATGGGCACTCAGCGCGTGGAAGAGGCCGTAAGACGAGTTATTCCTAGAGCACGCATTGCTCGTGTGGATACCGACACGATGAATAAAAAGCACCGTTTAAGAGAAATTTTATCCGATTTTAGATTAGGAAAAATTGATGTCTTAGTGGGCACTCAAATGATTGGTAAGGGCCTAGATTTTCCAAATGTGACTTTAGTGGGTTTGATCGATGCAGATTTATCCATGCATATCCCGGATTTTAGAGCGAATGAGAGAACCTTCCAGTTATTAGTACAAGTAGCAGGTAGAGCTGGACGTGGGGCAAAATCAGGGGATGTATTTGTACAGACCTTTACCCCTGCTTCATCAGCGATTCAATTTTCTAGACACGCAAATTATAACGGCTTTGCAGATGCAGAACTGACTTCACGTAAGTGCTTTGGTTATCCGCCCTATCGTCACATTATTCATCATCTATTTAAGGGGCCAAATCCTGAAAAACTCGCTTTCTTTACTAGCCAGTGGGTAAAGCGGGTAAAAGAAAAGTTTGGTGATAGAATCGAAGTGAAGGGCCCAACGCCTGCTCCGATTGATAAGATTAAAGATCAGTACCGCTGGCAGGTTTGGTACTTTGTTCCTAATGTGACCCCAGTGATCGCTGAACTATCTACTTTAAGGGCAGCTTTTCAGTGGCCTGGGGATTTGACTCAGAGTCTGGACGTAGATCCCTCTAATCTTGTTTAATGTTGAAGGTTTAGGTAAAAATAAATTACCTTAAGAAGTACTTTCTAAGAAGATCCTTTAAGGTGTTTTTAGTGAAGTATTCCTATTAACGTGAACTCCAAGCGACTTAGTTACTTTTTATTTCTCCTGCTTCTTTTGGGGCTGGGATTTATGGGTTTTGTGTCCTTCAAAGAAGCGCGTGTGCAGTATGTGCATTTAAAGCAGATTCAAGACAAGGATAGGCGTCGTCTTGAGGCAGCTCAGAAGGAATTAGAGAGAGAACAAGTCACCTTACAGCGTCTGCGTACCGATCCAGCCTTTGTGGAGCAGCAAATTCGCATGAAGTTAGGCTATACTAAGCCTGATGAAATGATTTTCCGCTTTGAGCAGTAGCCTTTTTTGATTCACAGTATTGTATGGCTGCTCTTCATCCTTTGATCCACGTGTACCGCGATGCGGGACAAGGTCATGTATTCGAGTATTTCGACACGCTTACTGAAGCCGAACAAAGACAACTCCTGTTAGAGGCATCTGAAATTGATTTAGAGGAATTAAAGGTACTGAGTGAAACCTTGGTCCTTCAAAAAAAAGCTTTAGATACGAATAGTTTTGAACAACTTAAACCAGCACCGTTTGAAAGCTTACCTCAAAAAGGGGGTAGTGCAAAATTATGGGCCTTAGCACGTGAAGTAGGAGAAGACGCCTTAAAGGCTGGAAGAGTAGCCGCATTCACTGTGGCTGGGGGTCAAGGTACACGTTTAGGTTTTGATGGACCGAAGGGGACTTTTGAAGTTACTGCGATTAAAAAGAAATCTTTATTCCAAGTCTTTGCTGAAAAAATTAAAGCAGCAGCAAAAGATTATGGTAAGGTGATTCACTGGTTTATTATGACCAGTCAGCAAAACGATAAACAAACTATCTCATTTTTTCAGGAGCATGACTATTTTGGATTAGATTTTGAGCGTGTTCATTTCTTCAAGCAGGGAAGAATGCCTGCGGTTAATTTTGAAGGTAAAATACTCTTAGAATCAAAGTCCTCTATAGCTCTATCACCCGATGGACATGGTGGATCATTAAGAGCACTTGAGCGCAGTGGTGCACTTAACTTCATGCAGAAAAATGGCATTGATACGCTAAGCTATTTTCAGGTGGATAATCCACTGGTGAGATGCATTGATCCTGTTTTTATTGGTTGGCATTTGCTGCGTAAGTCCGAGATGTCGAGTAAGATGGTGCCTAAGGCTTATGCAGAAGAAAAGGTAGGGCACTTCTGTATTCAGAATGATAAGTTGTGTGTAGTAGAGTATTCTGACTTACCAATGGAATTTCAGAAACAGCGCAGTGAAGCAGGCGAACTAAAGTATATCGCAGGCAGTATCGCTATTCATATTTTAGATAGGGAATTTATTCGTAAGATGGCTAAAGCAGACAAAGGAGCTTTGGCCGTACTTCCCTTTCATAGAGCTGATAAGAAAATTACGTGCCTTGATTGCTCAGGAAATATAGTAACGCCAACTAAGCCCAATGGAGTTAAGTTTGAACTTTTTGTTTTTGATGCACTTCCATTTGCTGCTAATCCAGTGGTGATAGAAACCGAGAGAAGTGAAGATTTTTCACCGGTTAAAAATGCAGAAGGGTTAGATAGTCCAAAGACCTGCAAAGAAGATCAGATGAGGCAAGCTGCACGCTGGCTTAAGGAGCTGGGTGAAACACTTCAGGTTGATTCAGCAGGCTTACCTTTAGTGAATATAGAAATTTCACCCTTATTTGGGTACGACTTTTTTTCATTTAAAAAACGCTGGTCAAAGTTAAAACCAAAACCTTCTTTTTCTAAAGATCTCTATCTTACATGAGCGATAACCAAAGCATTCAAGCCGCAGTAGCGCAGGGTAAATTGCTGAATTCTGCAGCCCAAACAATCGAGGCATTCCGCCAGGCGAAACTTCCTCAGTGGGCTAGCCTGAGTATTGATGAATTAATCGCTCAGGAAGCATGGCAGGAATTAAACGACCGATTTTACCGCTTCTTAGAATTTGGTACAGGTGGGATGCGCGGTCGTACGATGGGTGTAGTTAAAGCGAAAGCAGAAACAGGGACTCTTTCTGGCTTAGGTAGTCCTGAGTATGCAGCAATTGGTAGCAATATGCTCAATGACTTTACTCTGATTCGAGCCGTTATTGGGTTATACCGGTATACTGCTAAAGTTTTAGTTCAGAGATCTGTTACTACAAAACCGCGTATAGTGATTGCTTACGATGTGCGCCATTTCTCAAAACATTTCTGCGAACTTGCTGCATCAACATGGGTAAAATTAGGCGGGGATGCTTTTATTTTTACAGATCCTCGGCCTACACCGCAATTAAGTTTTAGTGTACGCTGGCTTGGTGCACATGCAGGAGTTGTTATTACAGCAAGTCATAATCCTCCTCATGATAACGGCTTTAAAGCGTACTTCGATGATGGAGCGCAAGTAGTTCCTCCTCATGATACTGGTATTGTAAAAGAAGTGGACTTAGTTCCTTTAAGTGAAACGACCTCCTTTTTAATTAAAGATATTTCTAAAGTAACACTGCTTTCTGAAGAAGCAGATAAAGCGTATCTGGCAGTCGCTTCGCAATCTGTCCTCGATACGCACGTCATCAAAAGGGCAAAGCTTTCGGTTATCTTTACTAATATCCATGGCACGGGTGGGGTACATGGCCCTGCACTGCTTAAACAGTTTGGGGCTTTGGTAAAGTCAGTGCCTGAGCAAGCTGCCTTTGATCCTAACTTTCCAACTGTTAAGTCTCCAAACCCTGAGAATGCTGAAGCTTTGTCTAGAGCTGTAGCACTAGCTGAAAAAGAAAATGCAGACTTAGTTTTAGCGACAGATCCAGACGATGACCGCATGGGCTGTGCAGTGCGTAACCGTACGGGGAAAATGGAATTACTGACAGGAAACCAAGTGGGTGCCCTCTTAGTTGATTACAGGCTTACACGCTTTAAGGAATTAGGCATTATCCCTAAACAGGGATCCAAGAATGTTTGTATAATAAAGACCTTTGTTACGACTTCACTGCAAGATGCAATCGGACATGCACATGGTGTTAAGGTGATCAATACGTTAACAGGCTTTAAGTGGATCGCATCTAAGATGAGAGCCTATGAAGTAGCCCTTCAAAAAGCTATGGGCCCTGCATTCCGCTACGATGAAATTACCCTTGCAGAAAAAGCACGGCTTCATCTAGAGCACAGTACGTTCTTTGCTTTTGGTAATGAGGAAAGTTATGGCTACCTTCCCAATGATCTTTTACGTGATAAAGACGGCAATGCAGCCTGTCTTATGTTTGCAGAATTAGCGTCCTGGGTGAAAGACCGTGGTCTCACTGTTCCTGAGTACTTAGATCAGATCTATTTAAAGTACGGCTTCTATTTAGAAGGTACAATTAATCTGTATTATGAAGGTGCCAGTGGTAATGCGAAAATTAAACGCATCATTGATTCTTACCGTAGTCAAAAGCCTCAAGTATTTGGTTCTATAGCTGTAACTCAGTTTCAAGATTTTGGACGTGAGGTTATTCTGGATGCAGATGGGGATCAGATTCCAAAACAAGATTTGTATGTCGTAAGTCTTGCTAATGGTGCTACTTTTGCAGCGCGTGGTTCAGGCACTGAACCTAAGATGAAGTTCTATTTATTTGCCCAAGCTAAAGCAGCTTCACTTGAAGCACTGCCTAGTGTTAAGGCTACTGTTAAACTAGAGCTAGAACAGCTAAAGGCCTTGATCGAATCTGATGCAAGACTAAGAGCTGAAAGCTAAGTTCTATTGAATATCGTATACTTCAATGAGTGCTACGCCAACTGTGCCACTCACACTAGAGCCCTCTACAGAGTAGGATCCAGGCGCTAGCGTGAGTAAAATAGCTGAGTCATTACTTTTGGGATCATTCAGTGGGAAGGCTCCTGCTGAAGCTGCAGCTTTAATAATTGAAGTATCTCCAGCCCAACCTGAGTTCGAACCAATGATAGCTGTGCCACTAAATACTTTTAGTTGAGGATCGGGCATATATCCAGTGATCGCATAATTTGCCAATGTCGGACCAACGACACGAACTAGGACAGTCTTAGAGGTGTTTCCTCCTATTACAAAACCAGCTGTTATTTTAGAACCTGATTGAATAAGTTGCCCACAGGAGAGATTAACAAGTCTAGAACTTGAAGGCAAATAGGCAGCAGTAGGAGTATCATCGTAAATTTCTGCTAATGTATTTCCGGAGTTACCGGACGTACTGCCTACTTGAATGGTATATGCTGAAGGGGGAAGTGTGGTTACCAGTGCTGCATCAAGACTGGATGGGTTTGTAAGAGCGAAAGCTCCGGTTGCTGTGTCGGCAGCAGAAACTTGACTTTGATTTATGATCACATTTGCCCACCCGGCATTATTGTTAATGATAAAAGGACCACTAAATAGTGATAAGCTTGGATCACCTAGTAAGCTTGGGACTTGGAAGACTTTAAGGGATGGTCCAACAGCTCGAATTAATAATGGCTGATTACCTGATGTACCATAGCCGCCGATAACAAATCCTAAAGAAAGTGCCTGATTACCCGGCCCATAATAGCTCAGTACTGATAAATTAATTAGACGCCCTGGATTGCTCGTTGGTGCCACTGAGATAAGTGCTGGGTTAGTGAGGATTGATCCAGAGGCATTCGTAATCATACACTGGTAGGATCCAGAATTACCTACGCTTGCTGTAGTCATTAGAAGCGGATGTGTGGCTCCCGCAATTGCAATTCCATTTAAATACCACTGATAATTCGTGTAACTAGACTGAGTATTTACACCCACTTGAGTGCTTAAGGTAACAGTCTCTCCTGGAGTAACGAACTGAGTGTGCGGCTGTGTGGTAATGACTGGAGTTCCTGATGTAGGTGCTACAATTAGCAGTTGACCGTAACTAGCATAAGAACCTAAGGCATTGGTTGCTAATACCGAGTAGCTTCCTGAGCTCCAAGATTGGAAATTAGAAATTGAATACGATGGTCCATTTGCGCCAGCTATTGATTGGCCATTAAAATACCATTGGAAATTAGGGCTTGGATTCCCGGTTGCTGTTGCTGTGAGTGTTGCACTGCCTCCCAGTGGTACAGCTAGTGTGGAAGAAGTAGTTGTAGAAAGAGTGTTCGATGTGATGTGAGTTGAATCCATCGAGACCCCTGAAACAGTGGTAATAAATGGCGACCCACTAGCGTTTTGTAGGGTGAGTATTGCAGCTGCACTTGTGACTGAGTTTGCAGGATTAGTTGCAATTACAGTATAGCTTCCTTGATCAGTGAATTGAACTGAATTTAAAGTTAAGCTTGAGCTTGTTGCTGAAGTAATTGGTACCCAATTATTGTACCACTGGTAGGTTGGACTTGGAGTTCCTGATGCTAAGACTGTAAATGTTACTGTATTTCCAATTACACTTGTTTGTGACTGTGGCTGTAAAGTTATGACAGGAGCAATAGCTGGATTTGTGACACTAAGTACAGCAGCTAGACTTGCAGTGGATCCAGCTGCATTACTAAGTACTACCATGTAGCTACCTGCATTGGATGCTTGGCAATTTAGAATTGAATACGTCGATGCAGTAGCTCCGTAAATGATAGCACCGTTTAGGTACCACTGATAAGACGTAGTTCCTGATGTGGATGTGGCAACTGCGAAGGTTGCTTGACTGCCTACTTGAACGATTTGGGAGTTTGGTTGTAGTGATATTACTGGCGCACTGAAAGGTAATAGAACGCTTAACAGTGCGTTTGAGCTAGTCACAGAACTTACTGGATTAGTAACTACAACGCTGTATGAACCTGCGCTACTTGTTTGAGTATTTGTCAGTGTGTAAACAGATGATGTAGCTGATGGAATTGGAACTCCATTAAAGAGCCACTGATAGCTAAGGGGTGCAGAGCCTAATGCACTCACGCTGAAGGTAACAGCTTGCGAGACAAAGATTGTCTGTGTTTGGGGCTGCTGTGTAATTGAAACGTTAACTGCAGGTTGAATAATTTTTAATGTGGCTGGGTTACTCGTGATTGAGCCTACTTGGTTAGTCAGGGTAACTGTGTATTGACCTGCATTTGAAGCCTGAGTCGTACTTATAGCAAAGGAGGCGTTAGTAGCACCCGTGATTGCAGTCCCATTAAAGTACCACTGATAGGTTGGATTTGGAGTTCCTGAACCTGTGACAGTAAACGTTGCTCCACTGCCTAAGTTAACACTTTCTGATTGTGGCTGCTGAGTAATACTAGGTGCACTGCTTGGGACTGTTACTGTTAAGTTGGCTACATTACTTGCTACTGAGTAGTCAGTATTATTAACACTTACCGTATAGGAACCTGCTTGAGAAGCACTAGCAGAAGTAATCGTGTACGCTGCTGAAGTCGCCCCTGCAATCGCTGTTCCATTAAAATACCACTGGTAGGTTACACCTAGATTTTCTTGAACCGTAACAGTGAATAAAACAGCCGAGCCCAGTAAAACGGTTTGGGACTTTGGTTGATTTAAAATAACTGGAGCTGTGTGGGCTACACTTACCGTTAGACTTGCGGGAGCACTTGTAACTGAACCTGCCGAATTTGTTAGGACTACCGTATACAGGCCTGCTGATGTTATCTGTGCACTTGATATGTTAAATGCAGGTCCGGTCGCACCTGCGATTGCAGTACCATTAAAGTACCACTGATAGGTTGGATTAGGAGTTCCTGATGCACTCGTTGAGAATGTAACTGAACTTCCTTCAGCTACTGTTTGAGAAACAGGCTGTGTGAAGAAGCTAGGTAAAATCTGCGTTGTACTTGGTGGGTTAGAGACAGCAGAGGCTGAGAGAACTTGGGTCTTTGAGGTGGGTAAATAATCGTTATCACCCGCTTGAGTAGCAAGAATAGTGACCGGATTTAAATCTAAACACGTTAAAATATTTCCAACTAGAGTGGCATTTCCGTTAAGAATGGAGAAGGTTACGCCTAGGCCGCTTGAAGCTTTTGCCAATAAAGTAACTGGAGCTCCCAGAGTAGGTGTATTTATAGCCGAGAAATTTATTGTCTGTGAGCTAGGAAGAATAGTTAATACACTTGAAACAGATCCGTAATAAAGTGAATCAACAACGTTTACTAAAACGTAGTAAGTGCCTGCTTCTGTAGGAGGATTAAATCCAGGGTAATAAACGACTGCTGCGCTTAATTGACTAGGTTGCAAGCTTATGGTGACTACTTTTGCTGACCCGTCGTACGTTTGAGTAGTATTTGAGATAGTGATACCAGCAGAAATTTTAGCGCTTGAGGTTACGCTAGGTGGTGCTGAAGGTGCGCTTGGTGTTGTTACACTTAAGGTGGTTGAAGCGGTTGCTGCCGTGTAATTGGACGTGTCTAAAGGGGTAAACGAAACGCTTAAGGCCTGGGTACCTGCAGGAAGTAGGGTGCCTAGGGGAGGCGTGTAGGTGAACACGCCATCTAATCCTAAGGCGGTCGCATTGAGCTGTGATTCACTTAATGGTGAATCTGAAGTAATTGACGAAGGGGTTGACCAACTAAGGACTGGGGTGGCTTTATTAATGACTAAAGTTCCTGTTGTTGACCCCGTATAATTAGTAGAGGCGGCGGTCGCATTAACCACATACGTTCCTGCTGCTGTTGGTGCAGTAGATGAACCGTTATAAGTTATAGCAATAACTCCACTTAAAGTTGAAGCGCTAACAGCTTCTGCAGAACCGTTAAAGGTTTGGGTCGTGTTACTTAAAGTAATCGTTTCGGTGGCTTGCGTAATTGTAAGTGGAACACTCTTTGAAATAGATGTGTAATTTTTCGTATCAGAAGGAGTGAAGGTAACATTGAGTGTTTGCAGGCCTACACTTGGTGTTGCACCAAAAGTGGGTGAGTAAATAAATGTTCCAGATAGGCCAGCTGTATCTGCATCTAGCTGCATCGCATTGAGCGGTGTACCGTAAGTAGTAGCTTCAGGATTTGCCCAGTTAATAACAGGGGTTAGAGGATTAATGATGAGCGTTCCTGTAGTATAGCCCGTGTAATTAGGATCAACGACTGTTGCAGATACACTATAGGTACCTGCTGCTGTAGGTGTAATAGGTGAACCATTGTAAGTGACTGAAATTGATCCGTTAGCAGTGGATGCACTAATTTCTTTAGCTGAACCGCTATATATCTGATTTGTATTAGATAGGCTTACCGCTTCGGTTGCTTTATTTACTGTAAGACTAACAAAGGTATTACTATTTGATGTATAATTAGCTGTATCACTTGGACTAAATACCACGTTCAAGGTTTGGTTACCGGCTGCTAATAACGTTCCGGCGCTAGGTGAATAAGTTAGAGTGCCTGCAATATCCCCTTCGACAGAAGCACTCAGTTGAGGGCTACCAAGTACTGTACCATAAGTGATTGCTGACGGCGTAGCCCAAGTAACAATTGAAGTTTCTGGACTTACGTTAAAGGACCGAGAGATACTTGGTGCAGCGTTAATTTTTGATCCACTGTCTCCACTTTGACTTGCAACCACAGTTACCGAACCTGCTCCTAAAATAGTCAATTGATTATCAGCAACTGATGCAGGACCTGATTCAACGCTATAAGCAATAGCTAATCCAGAACTTGCTGTCGCAGTAAGTGTAATAGGTGCAGATCCAAATATAGTATTTGGAATCGAATTAAACGTTATTGTCTGATCTGAGTATGCCATGTCTTTCACAAGCAGATGAACCATAGCGGTAGCTTGGTTATAATTAGTTGTGTCAGTAGGGGTAAATGTTGCAGAGAGTGTTTGAGTCCCTGTTGCTAAAACTGTGCTAGCTGTAGGCGAGTATACAAATGTACCTGCAACATCTCCTGCGCTCGCATTGAGTTGAGTTGCACTCAGTGCTGTACCCGATGTAATGTCTGCTGGAGTGTTCCATGTTATCCTTGGTGTCACTTGACTAATTGTGAATACTCCTGATTGAGTTCCAGAGTAGTTTGTATCCGAGACAGTGGCTACTACTGCATAACTACCTGCTGCTGTAGGTAGTGTAGATGAGCCGTTATAGGTAACACTTATCGATCCGTTTGCAGCTGTCGCAGTGACTGATTCTGAGTTCCCTGTGTATGTTTGTGTCGTATTACTTAATGAAATAGCTTCTGAAGCTTTAGTTACACTTAGTGTTACAAATGCAGAGTTATTGGACGTATAATCAATTGTATTATCGGGAGTGAATGTAACATTGAGCGTATTATAACCACTACTTAACACTACACCAGAACTAGGACTGTAGTTAAAAGTACCAGCGAGACTTCCAGCGACACCCACAGCCGCCGCATTTAATTGTATACTAGATAAAGCAGATCCGTAAGAAACTGAATTTGGAGTTGCCCAGCTAACTACTGGTGTTGCTTTACTAATTTCAAATATGCCGCTTTCTGTGGCGTAATCACCTGCCGTATCACCTGCGACTGCTACCGTAAAAGGATACAGCCCTGGATCGAGTGGATAGGGGACGGTAGCTCCAGAGCCTGAGGGATCGTAATAGGTAACAACAGAAGTTAGGCCATGTAACAAAGTCACGGGAAGATAAATTGGGCTTCCTGTGTAGATAGGATCGTCCGTATTGACCGTGATTACAACTGCAGGAGATATTTCAAGTACGGTAGCTGCTGTGTTGGTAGTATAGTTGAGTGTATCTGTAGGTGTAAATGTCGCACTCAAGCTAGGATAGCCTGCATCAAGTAGTGTTCCAGTATTGGGTGTATAAGTAAACGTACCGCCTACACCATTAGAGTCTGCATTGAGTTGTTCTGAATTAAGTGTTGTGCCGTACGAGATCGCATTTGGCTTAGACCAACTTAGTATTGGGCTTTGCTTAGCAATGACTAAGGTAGCCGCTGAGTTGGCAGGGTCTGCGATGAAGTTGGGATCACTTACTGAAGCAACCACTAGATATATGCCTGCAGCGGTAGGAGCACCTGCAGATCCATTATAGGTGAGTGAAATCGAGCCACTTGCAACCGATGCACTGACGACTTCGGCACTGCCTGAATAAATTTGGTTTGTTGAGCTGAAGGTAACTACTTCAGTAGCCTTATTTACTACAAGATTAACAGTACCTGCATTGTTTGATGTAAAGTTAGTTGTATCACTAGGTGCGAAAGAAACACTCAGGGTATTTATTCCAGCATTTAGAATAGTGCCTGTAGCTGGAGTATAAACGAATGAACCATTAACTGTATTTCCAGACAAATTAGCTGTAGCATTTAACTGAGTGTTGTCTAGTGCTGCACCGTAGGTGATCGCAGTAGGCGTAGCCCACGCAATAACTGGTGTTGCTTGTGCGATTATTAGATTGCCAGTTGTAAAACCTGTATAATTTGGGTTTGTAACATTTGCACTCACAGCGTACGTGCCTGCAGCTGTAGGAAGACTAGAGGCTCCATTGTATGTGACAGATACTGGTCCATGACTAACTGTAGTAGTCACTGATTCTGGATTTCCGTTATAGGTTTGATTAACTCCACCTAGAGTTACGATTTCAGATGCTTTACTAACGTTTAGAGTTACAAAAACCGAGCTATTGCGAGTGTAATTAACTGTATCAGTAGGTGTAAATGTTGCATTAAGTGTATTAGTGCCTGCATTGAGTACTGAACCAGCAGCAGGAGTGTAAGCCCATGTGCCGCTTAGAGGATTGCCTGAATAACTTGCTGAAGCATTAAGCTGTGAACTATTTAGTGCTGTGCCGTAAGTAATTGTAGACGGTGTTGCCCATGTGACAATTGAACTAGCTGCAGCAACATTAAATGCATTAGTGACTGGGGATGCTGCATTATAACTAACCGAGCCAACCTGATTAGCAGTAACATAAACCATACCCGCACCTGTAAGAGTAACTATGTTAGATGAAGATAGGCGTGCGTTGCCTGAACTAACGATAAAGGAAACGGGCAGTCCAGAACTCGCTGTAGCATTAAGTGTAATGTCAGGATTACCGTAGGTCTGGTCGCTTATAGGGCTAAAATTAATTGTCTGATTTGCTGCTCCTGGAGTTCCAACAACCAAACTCGTAGTAGCGTTTACTGTTGAGAAATTTCCTGTGTCAGTTGGTGTGAATGCCAGACTTAGTGTGTAGGAGCCAGCGGCTGAATATTTATAGTTTAGTGCTGGTGTATAAACATAATTACCTGCGACTACATTACCAAGATAGTTCGCCGTGGCATCTAGCTGTGCACTTGCCAAGTTTGAGGTGTAAACCATTGCAGCTGGCGACCATGTAATAAGGGGTGTTGCTTTGCTTACGCTTAAACTTACGTAAACTGAATTATTTGTCGTGTAATTACTTAAATCAGAGGGACTAAATCCTTCATTTAAAGTATGTAATCCGGCACTGAGTGTAGCTCCAGAAGTAGGAGAGTAATTAAATGTCCCTGAAACTGGACTGCTTGCATTAAGCTGCATGCTATTAAGCGTTGTGCCGTAGGTAATGGCAGAAGGTGTCGC
>CAILHZ010000007.1 GCA_903834135.1 uncultured Opitutia bacterium
CAGCCAATCCAAGTATTGACGAAACTACTCTTAAAATTAAAGAACTAGTAAACGAATATCATGACATTTCATCACGAGATGATCAGACAGCTGCAGCGTTTATCAGGAGTAAAAAAATCGATATACTCATAGATCTATCAGGTCATACAGGCCATAATAGATTAGGCATCTTTGCGCTTAGGGCTGCAAAAAAACAAGTTACTTGGCTAGGTTACCCAAATACAACAGGTCTGTCAGAAATCGACTACCGTATTACAGACGCTGCAACAGATCCTGAAGAAGTTAATGATGTAAACTATTCAGAGAAGCTCATACGACTTCCAAAATGCTTTCTAACGTATCAACCCTTTAAAAATGCTCCACCTGTTGTAAACACTCCTGCCTTAAAGAATAATTACATAACCTTCGGATCATTTAATAATATAGCTAAAGTAAATCCACAGCTTGTTAAAGTATGGTCTAAGATTTTATCTGCCATACCTAATTCCAGATTATTGATTCACTCGAAGGGCTTACATCATGATAATAACTCAGCTTATATTTTAAAATTATTTACTGATAATGCAATAACCCCAGATAGAATCTCATTTAGTGGTGAGATTCTATCCCGTGAAGATCATTTTAAAAAATACAGTTTAGTGGATATAGCTTTAGACACTTTCCCCTATAACGGAACGACGACTACCTGTGAGTGCTTATGGATGGGCATCCCTGTGATTACCTTCTGTGGAATACCTCATAGGTCCCGTGTTGGTGCTAGTCTTTTAGGTCAATTAAATCATCCAGATTGGATAACGCATTCAATTTCTGATTATATTAACCAAGTTGTAAGACTAGCGAGTGACATATCCCATATTAATTCAATTCGTAAAAACTTAAGATTAGAAATGAGTAATAGTGCATTATGTGACAGTAAGGATTTCGCATTAAGATTTGAACATGCACTAAATACTATACTAAGTACCTAAGTTTTAACTCTAGTGATGCGCTCTACCTTTACCGGTACTGTACGCGATCTATTTATCCTAACTAAGCCTGTTTCATTCAAAATTAGTCTTACTCGAAGCTACAGTTAGCTCTTAAAGCCTCATATTTAAACATGCTTATTTCGTTAATTACACCAACTCATAAGCCTTCTCACCTGCTTAGACTGTATGAATCACTCAAGGTACAGACGTGTAAGGATTTCGAATGGGTTATTGTACCCAATAATGGAGCAGATACATCATTTCTACCCCAAGAAGACTGGATAATAAGTGTAATAGATACATCAGGTAACAAAAATATTGGTGCTATTAAAAATTTCGCCTTCAAACAAGGTAAAGGCGATTGGCTAGCAGAGGTAGATCATGACGATACGCTCATGCCGAACTGCATAGAGGAGTTAATTAAGGTAGCACGTGAAGACATCTGTGACTTCATATATTCAGACACGATCGATCTACTGCCTAATAATAAATCGATGCTTTTCTCGATTAAACACGGATGGTCTCACTACCCATTTCAGAACGATACTGCAGAGTATACGATAAATAAGACATTCCTACCTACACCTCAATCTGTAGCACGCATTTGGTATGCACCTAATCATATTCGTGTGTGGAAGAAGTCTTTCTACCTAGCTGTAGGGGGTCATGACACTACCCTAATTGCACTCGATGATGAAGACTTGCTGTGCAGAACCTATATTCATGGCAGAATGCATAAAATCGATAAGGTTTTATACATCTACTACTACCATGAAAATAACACCTTTTCTCATGCAGAAACCAATCAATGGATCAGGGATAATTCAGATGTCATTTATGAGAAATATATACACAGTATGATGCGAAAGTGGTGCCAGCTTAATAATCTTTTAATAATAGACATAGGTAAACGAGGCACGCTTAAGCCTGATGCGCAAAGAGTTGATCTAGATACAAGTAACCTCAAAAACGATTCAGTGGGACTGATTTTTGCAGATAATTGTCTTCAGCTCTACAAACACCCTGTAGAGCTTATGCAGAAAATATGGAAAGCCTTAAGTCATGGAGGAATGCTCATTTCCAATACCCTATCTACAGATGGAAGAGGCGCGTTCCAAGATCCCACCTACCAGTCCTACTGGAATGCTAACTCATTTTGGTATTATACGAAATCTAACCTAGCTGCTTATCATGGCTCTCACTTACGGTTTCAGTCTACATTCATTAAAGACTGGTTTCCTTCAGACTATCACAAGGACATGAAGCTAAATTACGTTATAGCTCACTTAACCGCTTTAAAAAAAGATAATTCATTTAATTCAGCTGTACCAGGCATCATAGAAATTTAGCAATCCTTATGCGCTGTCTTAAGGCAAATCAGTCAAAGACTATAACTAATCTCTATTTACCTATTATAGATAAATTTATTATACTCTGCGCATAACTTGAGTAAAAACTGATCAAACGCCTTAATCGTATTATCCCGTCTAAGAGTTTTGAGTTCTATACGATCTGCCGGATGACCAATTTTAATATCATAATTAAAGTCATTTATCTGATCCTGCTTAAATGAACAGTAATTCATAGCAATGGACTTAAGCGACTCTTCGTCTATCTTATAATCAAGTTCACGAATCCTTTTGGCCATCAAGGTATAATGAAAGGCCTCTATAGGGCTTTCTAATTTAGGTTTAATGGACTGCCTATGACTAGTGAGGATAGTCTTTTGTACAATTTGCCTACTGCTTCGCACAGGTACGTGCTGAATAGACAAAGGTAGTACTACACGTTTCAAGTCCGAACCACCCAATAGATCATGATTACCTTGTTTGATCGCGCACGTTTTAGCAATTTCACAAGGTAAGATAAGTTTATAGTTAGGTAGTGGCTCCCTACTCCTCATCACAAAGCTTTCATACAAGGTCGAATCTAAGTCATCCCAATTAGCATTCAAAGGAACATAGGTTTGCC
Source organism: uncultured Opitutia bacterium (assembly GCA_903834135.1). Classification (GTDB taxonomy): domain Bacteria; phylum Verrucomicrobiota; class Verrucomicrobiia; order Opitutales; family Opitutaceae; genus Palsa-1447. The sequence continues at coordinate 2,940 of CAILHZ010000007.1, forward strand.
ACGCTACTAGCCCAACTGTTTTAGCTGGATCAACTGCAGTAAGCACCTCTTCTAGATATTCTCTAGGCTTAGATATAAATTCATCCGCATCAAGAAGCACAATGAAATCATACTCATTACTTGCTGCAATTTCGTTTACTAACTGAGTCATTAATTGACCTTGAAAGTAATGAAGACCGTTTTCTACAAGTACGGTTAGCTTATATGTTTTCTCAAGCTGCTTTAGCATTTCAAATGTTCCATCATCTGAGGAGCCATCTACAACATACATGTGATCACATATACGTGAATTAATCTTAACAAATAATTCTATGATATCAGCTTCGTTTTTAACGATAGAGATAACTGCAATTTTCATCATTTAATCCTAGAATGTATTTTTTAAAGTACTCAGATTTTAGCTAGTACGAATGTCTTTAGGCAATGTAGCCATGAACTGATTTAGCATTTCTCATTTTTTACTAAAGTCGTAATAGCTTTACCAAAATTTTCTGCCTGCTTAGACCCGCTGCAAATAATCGAATCTAGTAAAGTCTCCCTAAGTGACGTCCTAAGTTTACCTCTTAGCTCTACATCATGAGCGTACTTTTCACAAATACTTACATACTCTAAGGGTGAGTAAGCAATACAATCACTTAGCCCAAGTGACTGAAGAAGACTAAGCCCAACTCGTGAAGCATGCCTATCCCCTGCCAAGGTTATAACAGGTACACCCATAGAAATAGCCTCAAGAGTGGTTGTAGTTCCGTTATAAGGGAAAGGGTCTAATGCTATATCCACTAATGAGTACAATGAAAGATGCTCAAGATGAGTTGCTGTAGATTCCAGAAATAAGACCCTATCAAGTGGCATTCCTAATTCGTGTAGTTTAACTCTTAGACTAGTCTTAATTAAACTGCTGCACTTAAGAACCAACTTAGAATTATTAACTTTTGCTAGTACATCAGTCCAAAGCTTCAAAGTAGCCGTGTTTAATTTAGAGATAGAATTAAAAGAACCGAACGTAATCCACTCATCTGGACTCTGCCTTTTTGTAGATAAAGTACTCAAACTCTTATCAGGCAAATACGACCAAGCACACTGCGAAAACCGTACTAATTTTTCAGTATAAAAGTGGTCACTTACCCCAGTAGGATCGACAAACTCATCTGTAAAGCGGTAGTCCATATTTCTGACTCCCGTAGTGTTAGGATACCCTAAATAAGCCACCTGAATTGGTGATGCTCTTAAAAAGAACAGATCCATACGGTTCATTCCTGTATGGCCTGCTAGATCAACTAAAACATCGATACAATCGCTTAAAATAACGTCCTTTAGCTTGTGCGAATCAATACCCGCTACATGCCTAAATATCTCAGCATATCCTTTAAGTCTTAAAGTAACATCATCTATTATATTATAGTCATAATAGAGAATAATTTCAAAAATAGACCGATCTAAATACTTAAGTATTGGCTCAATAAAATAGGCAACTGAATGCCTTCTAAAGTCAGGAGAGATAAAAGCTAATCTAATTTTACTCTCCCTTTTTTTAATAGGACTGGGTTTACTCTCTGTTTTAAACTTACCTAAACAAGCCTCTATCATTGCTGCATACTCTACGTGCTCTTTAAATAGCGCCTCGCTTGAGACATAATCCAAATAATTTAGAATAAATAAACGGTTACTCTTCGCAGCATGGTTTAGCCCATCTAGCTTAATGAGGTAGTCTAAATCTGCTAATGCTTCCTTAACAAAGTGCCCACCCTGAAAAGCAATGGCTCGCGCAAGGTAAGAGCTATGATCACTTGAATCTAAACTTATAGCCTTTGTTTGACAGTTGATTGCCTCAGAAAATTTTCCATTTAAGGTAAATAAAGAGCCCAGTAATGACCAATGCTTAGCTTTATTTGGATTGAGTAAAATGGCAGTCTCTAGTGCCATCTTAGCTAGGTCAAGTGACCCCTTAAGTAAATAAATAGAACCTAAACAGGCCCAACTATCCTCATTATTCTTATTAATTTTAAGCGCTTTATTTACATGTAATAAAGCTTCCTCGTGTTTAGCATGACCACTTAAAACACTAGCAATAGTGATATAGTCCTTACTTTCTACATGCTTTACGAGTAAAGCATTCCCCAAATACACAAGAGCATCATTTACTTTACCTAATTCACATTTAAGTAACCCTAGCTGAAAATTTAAATTAAAATTTTCAGGTCTTTGACTAATCAAAGCTTCAAGTATAACTACAGCTTTAGCTAACTCACCCTTTGATTTATAATCAAGTGCAAGAGCTAATTGCTGGTTTAAAGAGAGATTGGACTGAGTCACACAGTGATAATTTTAAAAATAATATCTTAAAATAAGATACTATGTACTTTTACTACACCACGTGATCCAAAGTTGAGTTAACGCCTCACTAAATCGCTTACTCTGCTCTTTATTTTGACATATTATACTGGATTTAAATTCACTGCTTAACGTTTCTCGCATGGCCTTAGTCCTTGGCCTTGTTTGAGCAGTAAGTGCTGCACACTGTAAGTAGTCATTCACATTGTTTGCTATCCACTCAGGATGCCCAATTGCAGTGAGTAAACTTACTCCAACACGGCTAATGTGTAAATCACCTGCTAGGGTAATAACAGGTACTCCCATAAGCAGTGCTTCACACGTTGTAGTCGTCCCGTTATAAGGACTTGTATCAAGTGCTATATCCACTTGGTTGTAGCCTGCCATATGGTCATTATAGGTTGCAGTCCTAGGCCATAGTTCAACTCTATGCGCCGGTATTTCACAGGTTGTTAATCGTAATTTAAAGCGCTCAAGTAAGGCGTTACTTTTAAAGCCCTCAGCCTTGAATACAATTTTAGACTCTGGGATAGCCTTCAGTAAAATACTCCAATTTAAAAGAGTACTGTCAGTTACTTTTTCAATGTTATTAAAACAGCCAAATACGATTGGCCCTGTCCTATCAGATCCTAAATCAGGTAAATCTAGTTTAGGTAAGTAGTTCCAAGCGCAGCTTGAAAACCTCACAAGCTTTTCAGTAAACATTTCATCAGCTCTACCTACTGGGTCTGTGTAAGAATCAACAAAACGGTAGTCGAGTGTACCTAAGCCCGTAGTCTCAGGATAGCCGAGGTAAGCAATTTGAATAGGCGCTAGTCTTTTTGCTATTAAAGGTAATCTATTAAAACCAGTATGACCTGCTAGATCAAAAAGAATGTCTAAATTATCATCTAAGATTAATTTCTCACACACATCATCAGATATCCCCTGAATAGTTGTAAACTTTGTAGCAATAGCCTTATAGCGCTCAGTGACAGTATCAATCACACTATCATTATAGTATAAATAAATTGAGAACCGATCTGCTGCTAGATTCTCAAGCATTGGAATTAAAAAATAGGATACTGAGTGGTTTCTAAAATCTGGAGATACAAAACCAAGCCTTAAGTGTTTACCTTTTTCTTTGGAATGACCCTGAAAACTATTTTCAGCTATCTTTTCTCTAATCTTTTCTCCAAATGTGCGGTAAGCCTCTAGTCTTTGTTTATCTTCAAATTCTGAAAACAGTTTTGAATATAAATAATTACTGTGCGCTTCGTAATTATAAGGATCCAACTGGATGGCATGCTTATAAGCGACTAAAGCATGGCTTAAGCGGTGAGCTTTTTGTAAGGCAAACCCAAGTGCAGACCACCCTTGAGCTAATTTAGGTTCAATTTCTACAGCCTTATACAGATAGCTCACAGCTTCACTGATATTACCCTGATAGAGTACACAGATACCTAAATTGCATAAAGCGGCAGGTCTGTTAGGGTCAAGTTCGAGCGCTTTACGTGAATAGAATTCACCTTTTTTATACCCATCTGATTTTGCACATAAAGCGCCCAGCACTTCAAAACTCTCCGCATATAAAGGCTTAAGAGTTATGCCATACTCAAGCAGTTCAGCTGCCTTCTTTAATTCACCTTCCCTCCACGCCAGTTTACCTAATTCAAGCAGCGCCTCTGGATTATTAGGCTCCAACTCTAAAGACTTTTCAAATGATTGCTTAGCTTCAGTTAACCTACCCCATGCTAAATACGTTAACCCAATACTTATAAAAATAATTCTAGACTTAGGATTAACTTCCTTAGCTTTATTTAGTTCATCTATAGACTTCTGAAATGCTCCTAGCCTCATATTTGCTAGTCCACACAAATGCAGTAATTCAAAATTCCTAGGTACATGTTTACACAGTCTTGAATAGATTTTTTCAGCCTCTAGCCATTTGCCTTCATTTTGAAGAGCAATGCCCCGGTTTAACTCTAAGCTTATGGATTTAGGATTCATTAGTTAGTCTTTATTCTCCTGATCTGCACCACGTTTGCCACACCTCTTGTACAGATTGACCAAAATTTGCTCCTTGAGTGCTGTAATTACATAATAGACTTTGCCTAACCTTATCTCGTAGCTGTTTACGTTTATCCAAGCTTCTATCTAGTCCACGAGCAACTTCAGCAGCAAGTGCTACATAGTCCTGCGGAGTTTTAGCAACCCACATAGGATGTCCAACTGCAGTTAATAAACTCTGCCCCACTCGGTTAATATGCCTATCACCAGCCAGTGTAATTACAGGTACTCCCATCCAAAGTGTATCGCACGTTGTGGTAGTTCCATTGTAAGGAAAGGTATCTAGTGCTATATCAATCTTAGAAAACGATTCAAAGTACTCTTCAAAACCAACTGTTCTATCCCAGGTATCTACACGCTCTACAGGAATTTTTAGTTTTATAAGTCTCTCAGTGAGTCTATTTTTAATCAGCGGATCTGAAAAGTGCTCTCCCTTAATGACAAGCCGAGATTCAGGCACTACTTCAAGTAAAAGTGCCCAAAGACTAAGCATAAAATCAGTCACCTTAGAATAATTGTTTATGCACGCAAAGGTAATAGGCCCCTGGGTCTGAACTTTTAGTTCACCCGCAGCTTTGGGTGGCAGATAACTCCATGCACAGGTTGAAAACCTGACTCGTTTTTCTGAATAAAAGTTTAAGGTATCTTCTTGTGGATCCGTAATACAATCCACAAAGCGGTAATCCATAGCAGCTAACCCTGTTGTATCCGGATAGCCTAAATAAGAAATTTGAACAGGCGCTACTCTTTTAGCAAAAATAGGCAGTCTATTATAGCCCGTGTGTCCTGCTAAATCGATTAGGACATCAATTTCATCCTCCTTAATCTTTTTTATAACAAAGTCATTTTGAAGCCCTGTAAAATTAGTGTACTTATCTGCTAAGTGCTTAAGCCTTTCAGTAGTCTCATCCACAATCACTAAATCGTGATATAAAAAGATCTCAAATTTAGCCTTATCTAAAGACTGCAGGATTGGCTCCATGAAAACCGAAACTGCGTGTGTTCTAAAATCAGGAGAAATAAAAGCTAACTTAATTTTACGATTAATATCTCGGCTATAATTAAACTTAACCTTAAGCGCTTCCTCTGGATTAAAGAGACTCCCAAATTCACGGTGTGCTAGATCTAGCTCACTTCTAGGTCTACCTAGGTACTGCATAAGTAGAAGCATCGAACTTCTTACTTCCGTATTTGTAGGCTGCAGTTGAATCGCTGTTAAATATGCTTCGTAGGCATGATTAAGCCTAAAGCATTTCTCAAGCGCTAAACCAAACGCCGCATGAGCCTGTGCAAATTTACCATCTAAATTAATCGAATTCGCTAAGTGAGTAAGCGCTTCCCCAATATAACCCATGTAGTAGCGGCAAACCCCTAAGTAAAACCAACTCCTTGAGCGATTAGGATCTAGTTTTACGGCTTCCCTAAAATAAACTTCTGAAGGTCCATAGCCTTGTTTAACTGTAATTAAGGCTCCTAAGGTTTCATACGCTTCAGCAAGCGGCTTATTAACAGTAGTTGCCTGAATTAATATTTTTTCAGCTTCGTCTAGTTTTCCTAGTTTCCATAGCACTTTCCCTAATTCGATAAGTGTTGGCGAAAAAAGAGGATCCACCGCAAGCGTAGCCCTAAGCACTGCCTCAGCTTCGTGTAAGTTACCTGCATTATTATAAGCTACTCCAAGGCGAACCCCACATAGAGATGATTTCTGATTTAAACTGAAAGCGCGTGCTAGCTTTTCAATAGCCTCTTTATAATGACCAAGTTTTAAGGAGGCAGTACCGCACAAATGAAAGATATCGAAGTGATAAGGCGCTAATTCACAGAGTTTCACATAAGCTGCCTCAGCTTTAGCCCACTGGCCCGACTCCTGAAGAGCAACCGCTTTCCTGAAATCTAGTTCCCACCTTTTAGATATCATACAGTCACAGCTAATTGATCTTAATTTAACACGGCTTCAACAAACAAAGCCAATTTTAAGCATTATAAACCATCATGGCAAAAAGACCTAGAAGCACTTAACTGCCTTTTTAGTTATAACCCTATTAAAGCGACCATAATTCTTAAATCTTAAGTAAAATATTACACTAAAAAAGCCCTTTATGCGTTCATTAATGTTTAAATGGTACGATTACTAAGTGTTGTAAGACTGCCAGTTACATAGCTGGCACGAATTATTATCAAAAGCTGTATTTAACCTGTTAAGATTGTTCAAAAAAACACGTTAATAGTATACTTCAGCTGTTATTTAATGACTGTACCACACACTCAATTTATTAGAGGCCTTAAGGCTTGGAAATTACCAAGTCGTAAGCTGTGCAGTGCCTTAGTCACAGTGGTTACTCTTTCAAGCGGTAGTGTATTTGGTAAATTCTCACTCCCAACGTTTCGTAAAGACGAAGTACTTCCCTATCTCGAGGCAGTTGCGGCCGAGCCAATGCGCTTTGAAGAACCGGAATTGACTCACTACTTCACTGGTAAACCAAGTGCATCTAATTCGAGTTCAGAAGATGCTAAGTCTGAATCTAAGCTATCTAACCACGCCTATGGCCAGTCGATGTCGCCTGAGGCTCAAAAATTAAGCCGCCAGACTGAAAAAATATCGAGTTCTAGTACCGAATACAGTCCACAAAGCTCACAAATTAAATCTTCAGAGCAAAGTGCTACTGCAGTATCAAGCCCTGGTTCTATTTTAGCGGTACCTGTTTACGTTTCCCCAATTCTTACTGATGATTGTGCTCCTAAAGCAAAACCAGAAGATTTAATGCCTTTCTTTCAGTACCCAACTCCGCCTCAAGTCATTATTGAAACGACTGTAGGAGCACCCCTGCAAAATGGTTCTATCGCGGTACCTCCAAGTTCAGCAACCTACAAGCTACAATGAGGGGTATGAGAAAACTAGTCCTTTTTACATTCACTCTGCTAAGTCTTACTGCGCTTAATATTAAAGCTGAAGAGAAAGAGCCAATCAGTAAGCAAGTAGAGCCTACCAGTAAGAAAGAAGCGGGAGAAGTTAAGCGTGCGCCGCTTCACTTAGATAAGCCCAATGTGATCATCACACTGGCTGATAAGCTTGTTAAAAAAGATCAATTTGTAGAGGCAGAAAATGCATACTGGGCAATACTGCATTCTGAGGAACTTTCTATTGAAGATGAAAAAACAGCTCTTTTAGGGGTAGCTCATTTATATCGTAAGGAAGCATCCCAAAAAGCAGAGGACTCTATTGCACTCACCAAAGCTGTAGCTATTTATGAAAAATTCTTAAAGGAATTTCCTGATGATGAACGCTTGCCTGATGTACTGCTAGACCTAGGAAGAACACAGCGCCAAATGGGAGCCTACGCGATTGCAATTAACCGCTTCTACAGCGTCATTAATTCGACACTCAAATTCCCTAAGCAAGACTTTGATCACTATCAATCCCTAGCGAAAACAGCCCAATTTGAAATTGCTCAAACGTACTTCGAATCAGGGGACTACACCGAAGCTGCACGCTTTTTTAAGCGTGTAGAAATGCTTGAACTCTCACAAACAGATGCAGCACATGCCTCCTTTATGGTTGCCTATGCAGACCAGCAAATCGGTGACCTAGAGGCAGCTGTTGCTGCTCTAAAGACCTACATTCATAAGTTTCCTAATGACGGCAATGTCCCTCAAGCTCGCTACTTACTTGCTACAACACTTAAGAAACTCAATAAAGATGACGAAGCACTAGGAGCTACCCTTCTTCTATTAGACGAAATCAATAAGCAAAGTACCGCTAACCCAAAACTCTGGTCTTACTGGAAGAGAAAAGCGGGTAATGCCTTAGCTAATAACTTCTTCCAAGGCGGTAATTTTAACGATGCGTTAAAGATCTATCAAAGTTTAAACAAAATTGACCCAGATTCTATCTGGCAAAATCCCGTTAGCTATCAACTTGGCTTGTGCTACTTACGCCTCGGCAAAAAGGATCAAGCAAAAGCTGAATTTTCTAAAATAATTGAGGCCTCAAAGAAAAGTGCTTCCAGTGGAAAGACAGATCCTGAACTCACTCAATTAGTTACCCTATGCAACTGGCACTTATCTAATATTAATTGGAATAAAGATACCACTTATCAAATTGACTCTTATTTTAGCCGTCCTGATCCTGTAGTTCAACAAGCAGCCCAAGCTGCGCAAACTGAAGCTCAAGCTCCAAAACAGTCAGAACTACCGCAGCCGCTTAATCCATGAGGTTTAAAGATATAATTCTTCAGCACCAAGTCATTTGCGATGAATTATATGCTCTGTACCTTGAAGAAAATAAGCTCCTTCAGAAAAATCAGCAAATAGCTGATCCTGTTATCTTAGAGAGAAAAAAAGCACTGTTAGTGCAGTTAGATGAAAATCTAACCTTAATCCAAACCACAGATAAAGTTGATAAGCGTGATCCCTCTTCTCGCGACGTGCTAGATAAGACGCGCTCACGTATTTTACAGATTCTTCAATTAGATAGGGAAAACGAACAACTCATTCTTAAATTGAGCATTACCAAAGGTCCTGAAAAACCTGAGGAGCAGATTAATACGACCCTACTAAAGCGTATTTATTCAAGGCAAAGTTAAAGCTTATCTTTTTAACTTTTTTTATAGAGAAACGACTGCACCTTCACGGGCAGCATCTACTTCTAAAGTAGATTTTAATTCCACAACATCTGCCTTAGCTCTTAGCACAAAATTATCCATAAACGTATCATCATGCATAGGATCATGGTGAAAGAGGTACAGACGCTTTACATTGGCTTTAACTGCCATACTAACAACTGTATCTACACAGCCGTGACCCCAGCCCTTACGAGACGCCATTTCGGTTGCATCATACTGGGAATCAGCAACGACAACATCAGCATCTTTGATAAATTGATAGATATTGATATCATGGTCACCACCCGTTTCGTGATCAGAAAGATAAACAACAGATTTACCCGCATACTCTAAGCGGTATGCCGTACACCCACCCGGGTGACTTGTGATACTTGTCGTAATAGTTACATCTCCAACCTTAAAGCCAGTATCCTCGTACGTGTTAAACGTAGGTTTACTGCCCATCATGGAGAGTTTAATTGGAAAATATTGCCCGCCGTCCATTTGACCCTCGAGTGCCTCTTTCAGGCCAGGCCTTCCATAAAAAGCGATCTTATTACCCGGTATAAAAGCTGGAGCAAAGAAAGGAAACCCCTGAATATGATCCCAGTGGGTATGACTAATCAGTATAGAAAGATCTAAGGAAGTCTTCCCAAATTCACGTAACAGGGCTCCTCCTAATCCACGAATACCTGAGCCACAATCGATAATAAAATGCTTACCACCTAGGCGTATTTCAACACACGAAGTATTACCCCCGTACCGTAAGGTACTAGGCCCAGGTGAAGGGATAGATCCCCTTACACCCCAAAACTTAAGAGTCGAAGATAACTCGACGTTAGGTGTGGCGTGCATGATCAATTTAACAGAAACACTTCTGCCCAAAAGACTATGCAGTCTTGCCCCATGAGCTCCAGAATAAACTTAAGGGTTTTTACCGTTTACAAAGTATGTCTTAACTGGCCCAAGACCCTTACATTCTACCATACCTCTTTCTTCTAAAATGAAGTGATCGCCTAGGAGGACTTTGGTTTGCTCGGATATATTAATACGTCCTGGTTGTCCTGAAGATTCCATACGACTAGCTACATTGACTGTATCACCCCACAGGTCATACGTGAACTTAATCTTACCAATAACGCCTGCAACGACTGGTCCTGAATGCATACCCATACGCATCTTAAGATCAGTTCCATTTCTTTCATTAAGTTTCGCTAGAGCGTCCATCATCTCTAAAGCAGAATTAACCACAGCTTGAGCGTGGTCATCACGGTGAGTGGGTAGTCCACCTACAAGCATGTAGCAGTCACCAATAGTCTTAATTTTTTCAACTTTGTTTTTCTCTACAATTAAATCAAAGGCTGTGAAAATACCGTTTAAAATAGCAACAAGATCAGCTGGATCTGTCTTGCGTGACATAGCTGTGAAGCCCACTAAGTCAGCAAACATAACAGTCACAACACTGTGTCCATTAGCGATTGTCTTTTCTCCGCCCTTTAAGCGGCCTGCAATAGCCCCAGGTAAAATATTAAGTAAAAGTCTCTCGGACTTTTCTTTTTCAAGTTCTACTAATTCTTTTTCAGCCTTTAATTGAGCAAATCGAATACGGTCTAAATCCCTGAAACGCTTCTTTTCTAAGGAGGTAGTAACACGTGCTCTTAAAAGTGTTGGATTTGGCGGCTTAGGTAAATAATCCTCCGCTCCTGCTTCAATACACTGCACTACTTTTTCAATTTGATCAGCGCCTGAAATTACAATGACTGGTACTTGGCTTGTCTTTGGGCTAAGCCGCATTGCTGTTAAGACTTCAATGCCATTTAAAATCGGCAGCTCCATTGACATAAGCATTAAGTCAAAGTCCTGCTCAAGCAGCATGGTCATTGCCGCTTTACCATCACCAGCTTCAGAAATATGTGTAAAGCCAAGTTCATTGAGTGAGCGAGTCAGTGCAGCACGCATCATACGACTTCCATCAACCACAAGAACACGCGCTGATTTAAGTGAGTTAGACACCTCTTCAGGTTTCAACTCTGCGATGGCTGCTATGTCTACAGGTGAGAGTTCGCTCATAAGGTCAAAAGGTGTTACGTGTTATACTATCTAAAAATTAGGCAGCAGGAGGTGCAGCTGGACGTGGCACGAGCTGCACTGTGCGACCAATCTTAGCAATCAAATCAGCGTCCTTGAAAGGTTTGGTAATATAGTCCTTAACACCTAGACGAGCTACTGTAGCAATAATCTGAGGATTAGCATCTGCTGTGAGCATGATTACGGGAATAGACTTAGTACTCTCATTTTCTCTCATTTTAGTGAGCATGGTGACACCGTCCATCACAGGCATATTGTAATCCAAAATGATAACGTTAGGAAGCTTCTCTGTAGCGATAGCTAGGCCTATTTCTCCATTTTCAGCTTCGAGGAGCTCGACCTCAAACGGCTTTAGTAGACGTGAAATAACACTGCGTACCATTCTGCTATCATCGACACTCAATATTTTAGCACTCATGAGGTTATTAGCTTTTTCTGAACAGTTAGTGAAATTAAGTTACCATCACACAGCCAGTAAGTCTGAGACAGTTCGGCTGAATCTTTGGCTTCGTGCTTAACACGTGTGACTATAGATTTATCTGGGGGTACAAGTGTACAAGTAAGTCCTTCTGCGAGTAACTCTGCTGCAACTCTTCCACCAATCATGTTAGAGAGCTCTCCAACAACGTCTTTTAAGTCAGCATCTTGAACATCAGCAGGATTTTCGAATCCGAAGATTTGCTGCGCTACTGAGCGAACAAAAGGAACAGGAATCTCAAGGAAAATATCGCCCGTGAATTGAGGGCCGTGCATAGCAACATGCCCCTTTACACACAAAGTATCGTGATCAGCCAAGGAGTACTTCTCTGTCTCTACACCAGGTAAATGAAGCTGGGTATCCAGCACTTCAGCCATCGCTAAAGCAGCCATCTTATGTAGTTTTAATCTTTCTTGATCTGAGGACATGAATTGAAAATTGGATTGGTAAATAACGACACAGTCGTCGTGGGTATTTAAAGCTAAAAGTGATGATAAAGTTATTAAATAGGTTTTAAAAGTTCCTCCATGATGGCAGCAGGCATAGCTTCAAGAGATTCAATACGTTCCACTGCACCAATCTCGATAGCAGCTTTAGGCATACCATACACAACACAGCTCTCTTCGTTTTGAGCTAATGTCCTAGCCCCTGCATTTCTCATTTCTAATAGGCCACGTGCCCCATCTTGCCCCATACCTGTAAGCATTACACCTACTGCCTTCCTCTTTGCATTACGGGCAACCGAAAGCATCATAACTTCAACAGAGGGCCTACAATGATGTACGGGAGGTGACTGATTAAGTCGTATGGAATACCCCATCCCCTTGGGAATTAAGCTTAGATGGTAGTCACCAGGGGCTATGTAGCAGGTATTAGGCTTAAGCTCCTCACCGTCTATAGCTTCATGAACTTCAAACTGGCAAATTGTATTTAGATTTTCAGACATCAGCCTAGAAAAATTAGGCGGAATATGTTGTACGACTACAATAGGTGGAAGCCCTGCAGGTAATCGAGGAAGTAGGTAACGCAAGGCTTCTACTCCACCCGTTGATGAGCCAATAGCGATGATACGACCAAGCCCCAAATTAAACTGATTAAAGTCTTTTGGTTTAACTACTACAGGCTCTTTAGCAACAGGCTTAAACTGCTTTTTAGAGGTTGCTGCTGCCTTAATTTGTCGAATGAGCAACCTACCCACTTCAGCCATGGTTCTATTCCCATCTGGCTTACCTATCGCATCGATCGCTCCTTCTGATAACGATTCCAAGGCTTTGGCAGAACCTGCCTGAGTAAGGGAACTTACAACGATAACTGGTGCAGAATGATGCTTTTTTAAGAGTTTTAAAAAGGTAAGCCCATCCATTCTAGGCATTTCTAAATCAAGCGTGATAACATCAGGCTCTAACTCTAAAATCTTATCTCTACCATCATAGGCATCAACTCCAAAGCCGACCACTTCAATATGAGGGTCCTTAGTAATAGCGTCAGCAATAGCTCTGCGTGCGAGAGCAGAATCATCTATGACGACAACTCGAATTTTTTTAACTTCGTTAGTAATAAGAACCTCCTTTCAGTTGAAAAATGCGTATGGGTTGCTTAAGGTAAGCCTCAATCTTGAGGCTTACTGCTAAGCACCGAGTTGATACACCCCTTGCTGTATTGAGTTTAGCCCATGATCCATACCTAGTAAACTTTCTGTGTGACCTACAATGAGATAACCACCAACTGCAAGGTGCCGTGATAAATGCCTCACTAATTCCAATCGTGATTTTTCGTTGAAGTAAATCATCACATTTCGGCAGAATATGATGTTCTGTTTGTTAGGAATTGGAAATGCCGTTTCAAACAGGTTAATCCGGTCGTACACAACATGGGATTGAATCTCAGGAGAGATCCGCACATAGCCTGCGTTATCATCAACACCTTTTTCGATATAAGGCTTGATCATATCTTGAGGGATATGCTGCAAGATCTGATCTCGGTATATACCACGGCGCGCTGTCTCCAGTACGCGTTTAGATATATCGGATGCCGTAACCTTCCACTTGACCATAGAATATGGCCTTAAAGCACGGGCTAAAGTAAGCGCAATGGAGTAAGGCTCTTCACCTGTCGAACAAGCAGATGACCAAATATTAATCGGAATACCTGAAGTTGCTACTTTAGGTAGAACCTCTGGGATAAACGTATTTTCAAGGAACGAGAAATGACTTTCCTCACGGAAAAATCGGGTATGGTTTGTTGAAACCATATCCAAGAGTTCTTCTATTTCTGACTCTCCGTCATGGGACTCAAGTATGGTCAGATACTCTTCAAAACTCTCAATACCGAGATAAAATATACGTTTTCTAAGACGATTAGAAAACAGTACTCTTTTATCGTCTCCGAATTGGATACGACTGTGCTGGTAGACAATGTCTACCAGCCTGTGAAATGTAGAAGTACTTAGATTTAGGTCTCTATAGGTACGTTTTAAATCTGAGAACGATGGCTCATCCACATTAGAATTTTTTGAAACTATCAGACTTTGCTAATGCAGTACTTGATGAATCATCAGGCATAGGAATAGCAGCTGCTTTACGCTTTGGCGCTGATAAAGCTGAGCCAGAGTGACTCTTCTTGTGACTCTGCGCTGTAGCACGAGCACGTGGACGCTCAGTATGATGAGTTCCTTCACCTGCAGTTGCTTTTCCTGTGACTAACATCACTAGGCGGCTGACCAATTCATTAAGGTTGGAAGCTTGAGCATCCAATTGTTCAGCTGCTGCAGCACTTTCTTCTGCGTTAGAAGAATTGCTTTGTGAAATCTTATCCATGTTAGCAAGAGCAGTGTTGATTTGCTCAATACCTTGAGCTTGTTCACGTGCTGCAGTTGCGATTTCAGCAACAATGCCATCCGTAGCTGTAACTTTTTGAGTGATTTGAGTAAGTGCGACATTAACGCGCTCACTGCATTGTGAACCCTTCTTACTATTAGTGATAGCTGCTTCAATCTTTTCTGCCGTTTCTTTAGCAGCAGCAGCACTACGTTGAGCAAGTGAGCGGACTTCGTCAGCAACAACTGCGAATCCAGCACCAGCTTCACCAGCACGAGCAGCTTCAACCGCTGCATTAAGAGCAAGAATGTTAGTTTGGAATGCGATTTCGTCGATGTTCTTAACGATCTTTGCAACTTCACCACTGGAGGAATCAATTAAGTGCATGGCCTGACTCATTTCAGACATAGCTGATGAACCACTTTCTGCAACAGAACGAGCTTCAGAAGCAAGAGACTTTGCTTTTTGAGCATTTTCTGCAGTTGTACGAATCATCGTAGAGATTTCTTCTAAAGCGGTACTTGTCTCTTCAATCGAAGCAGCTTGCTCGCTTGAGCCAGTAGATAGGCTTTGGCTTGAGCTTGAAATTTGACCTGCAGCAGATGCTGTTTGTTGTGCACCGTCATCAAGACTTGTTGAAATATCACCAAGTGCTTTGTTAACAGCTCTGATGATTTGGAATGCAAGTAAGCAACCAATAATTACAGCTGCACCTACGCCAATTGAAATGAGTGTTAAGCTCATCGTAGCAGTAGATTTACCACTATTTCCAGAAGTAGAACCTAATGACTCATTGTAATCGATATCAGATTGAACTGATTCAACTTCTTTTTGATAAGCAGGGAGTACCTGGTCTACAAAGAACTTGTTTTCATCATCAAATTTACCGGCCTTAAATAAATCTATGGCTTGAGTGCGAAGAGCAGTGAGAGCATCGCGGTTACGGACCATCTCAGTCCAGATACCTCTGTCTTTTTCATCTGAAAGAAGACCTTCGTACTTTTTGATGCCTTCATCTGCTTTGGCTTGAAATTCAGCTACGGTCTTTAAAATTCTTTCGCGGTCATCTGCAGATGTTTTTGCAGTGATCGACTCAAAGCTCACCATTGCATCACGTGTTGCATTACCAACACCGAATAAACACGTGAAGCTAGGTATTGTATTGTCAACGATATCGATGATATTCGCTTTCATTGTGCTTACACGTAAGAGCGCGAAGCCACCAATACCTACAGTCAATACAACTATTGAGATAAAGCCGACAAGAATTCGGCGTGAGATAGTCCAGTTATTCATAATGATTAATTAAGCAGTTTGTGTTTATTTATCTAATTTGGGATTCGAAGAAATCGCAATAGTGCCTTCTTCGAGGAAAATTTTCTGAATATCGAGGAGTGTCTTAACACCACCACGGATTGTTGCTACACCAAGTATATATTGTGTATCTGTGCCAGATCCGAAATCAGGAGTAGCTTCGAGTTCGGCTTGAGTTAATTGAACAACTTCTTCTACGGCATCTACCATAGCGCCCATCATTGTAGAGTTACTTCCTGGAATGTTAACTTGGACAATGATAATGCATGTCCTCTCACCCATCTCAGCGTGATCTAGTCTAAATTTTGCACGTAAATCAAGGACAGCCATAACCGTTCCACGCAAATTGATTACTCCCTTAATATGGGATGGCATGCGTGGTACTGGCGTGATTGGGCAAAGCCTGATGATTTCACGCACACTTGCTAATTGTACACCGTAAGATTCAGTCCCTAGACGGAATGTCAGGTATCTGCCTGCTGTTGCAGTGGCTGTATGTTCTATAGTTTGTGCCATAAGATTATAATTTAATTAAGCTGCAGCTACTGTTTTTATTGGAGGAGGTGTAAGACGTACTAGAGTATCTACATCCAAAATAAGACCGACCCAGCCGTCACCAAGTACGGCTGATCCAGCAAGCAAGTTTTGGTGTTCAAAGGTCTTACCAAGACTCTTAATAACAACTTCCTGTTTACCGATCAGTTCGTCTACCAAAATACCGCGAGCTGCGTCTCCAGATTCAACAACGATAATAATGCCTTCTTCTGGGTTAACTGCACGTACAGGACGTCCGAGGTGATTACCCAATCGTAAGATTGGAGTTTGCTTACCACGCACATTAACCACTTCTTGGCGTTGTTGCACAGTGTAAATTGTACCCGCACGAGGACGGAACGATTCACGAATTGCAAGCGTTGGAATAATATATCGGTCTGTACCTATTCCAACAATTAAGCCTTCGATAATCGCAAGGGTGAGTGGAAGCACGATTGTAAAGGTAGTTCCTTTACCTGGGGTTGAAGTAATCTCAACCTTACCGCGTAAACTGTCGATATTACGCTGTACTACGTCCATACCTACACCACGACCAGAAAGATCTGTGATTATATCTGCTGTAGAAAAGCCTGGTAAAAATACCAAGGAGTGAATTTCAGAATCAGAAAGCACGGCTCCTGGTTTAACAAGACCGCGTTCTGTGGCTTTAGCTAAAATCTTTTCAGTATTAAGTCCCTTACCGTCATCTTGTACACGAATAACAATACCACCGCGTTGATGCGCAGCAGATAAGTGAATCACGCCTACGGGTGGCTTTCCTGCAGCTGCACGGTCAGTAGGATTTTCGATACCATGATCACATGAATTGCGTATCATATGAATCAAGCAATCGCCTAATTTCTCTACGATATTACGATCTAGTTCAGTATCTTCACCATCTAAAATTAAAGTAAGTTGCTTTTGAGTAGAGGACCCTAGGTCGCGAACCAAACGGCTCATCTTATGGAATACGCCCCGAATAGGCACCATTCTAAGAGACATAGCATTACGCTGTAATTCTGTGGTGATACGGCTAAGTTGGCGCAAGCAGCGTGCAAGCTGTAAGCTATTAATTTTTTGCACATCAGGGTTTTGCACAACCATGGATTGCGCAATGACGAGCTCACCAACCAAGTCTACCATGCTGTCTAGTTTACCTGTATCTAATTTAACAAATCCAGTAGCTCCACCTTCACCACCACCACCACCACCAGCACCAGCACCAGCAGCAGCAGCCTTAACAGGAGCTTTCGCAGGAGGTGTTGCAGAGGCAGGCTTTGCAGCAGCAGGTGCTGCTGCTGGAGCGGCAGGCTTTGCTGCGGGTGCTGCCTCAGCTTTAGGAGCAGCAGCTACAGGTGCTGCTGCTGGAGCTTTAGCTTTCCCTAATGGAGCTGCAGAACCACCCTTGGTTGCGCTCTTTGCACGTTCACGTAATTCTAAAGTAGGAACTAATATTGGAGTACCTGCTCCAACGCCGCGCAGCTGCGCTGTTATTTCACGGCTAAATGACTTAAGGGCGTCTGTACCAGCCAAAATTAAATCTGTAATATCAGAATTTATACGTAATTCTTTTTTACGTATAGCATCTAACATGGACTCCAAATCGTGAGCCAAGTCACGAATTGCGCCTAAATGTAAAAATGCAGCGCCACCCTTGAAAGTGTGAAACGCTCTAAAAATAGAGTCGATTGTTCCACTATCATCTGGATTCTCTTCAAAAACTAGAATTCCCTGCTCAATGTTTGCCAAGAGTTCAGCGGACTCACCGTTGAATTCATTGATGAGATCACGATCTGAATCTAAATTAAGAGTAATAGCAGGCTCTTCGCCTAAATCTTTTGCAGCCTCTGGCTCTTGCGCAACTTTAGTAGCAATTTTACCAGGTATAGCACCAGCATCTTTACTCGACCATTCTGGTAACACATCTGGGCATTTTTCCCCAAGACGCGTTGCTTCCATCGCTGCATCCATCCAACCATGCCACTTACCTAAACTTTCAATCGTAGCTGCAGATAATTTACAGCCATTATCTAAACTTGAATCCATCCAACCTTTAGCTGCTAAAACAGCAGCTTTGATAGGTTCAGGAGTTTCTGGATGGATTAAATCACTTAACTCCATTACTGACCTGTTGATACTCAATAAACCGGTGTCCTCATTAGGAGCGACGAACGCAAGTTCTTCAGCAATCAGGCCTAGATGTTCAACCGCAGACGCAACGTTGGAAAATGAGCTAATTACAGACATTGTCACATATAACGGCCTAATTTTAGTTAGCTTTAGTAAAAAAAGTATTTTTTTACTAAAGTATTATTAAAATGCGACGACATCCACGGATTCGTAGCATGTGAATAGGCTATTAAGAAGGACGGGGAAGTCTGTTATTAGCTTAATGCATGCGCTTTATTAACTTACGACACAAAGCTGCATTACTTATTCAATTTTTCAGGATTTATTGATCCTCTAAGCCATGCTTCGTGAATCTTACTTTAAGTTATTCCCCGATGATCCGATCTATTTACCTACTTCTATATAGTTATAGATTAAATTTTGTATACCAATGGGAGATAAAACGTTCCGCGAGCGCTTAATCATAAGCCATAAATCGCATATAAAAAACATCTGGGATGATTTTGTATTGTTTACGACGACTGCTGCTACAATAGAAATCCCACTTCGTTTAGCTCTTCATTATCCCATCAAAGGTTGGATATACTATTTTGATATAGCTCTGATAAGTATTTTCGGATTAGACCTGATCCTAAATTTTATAACGTCTTATCAAGTAGGTAATAGTGAGATTACCGATCCCTCTAAAATAGCATCCCGCTACCTCAAGGGGTGGTTTATTTTAGATCTACTTTCTACACTGCCTTTAGATGTTATGTTGGCGTCATATATTGTGGGCTATAGCGCCCTAATTAGGTCAACTCGCCTAATAAGGCTATTCCGGCTGGTCAGAATTGCACAGTTCATGCAGAAACTGTCCAAGGCGAATATTTTTAACCCAGCTATATTGCGCATGGTTTTCCTAGGCTTTTGGGTAATGATAGTCGCGCACTGGGCAGCCTGTGGATGGATAGCAGTGGGTGGCGGTAACATTGGTCCTGAATGGACCGCGAATGGGTACTTATTTTACATAAGAAGTTTGTACTGGTCTATTACAACGATGACAACAATCGGGTACGGTGACGTAACACCAGTAACTTCCACACAAACCATTTTTGCCATGATAATGGAGCTTATTGGTGCAGGTCTATATGGTTACGTCGTGGGTTCAGTAGCTAATTTAATCGCTAAACTGGATGTAGCACGCAGTCATTTCAATGAGCGCTTAGAAAAAATAAGTACGTTTATGCGCTTTCGGAAGATTCCGATTGAAATGCAACACAGAGTGCAGGGCTACTACTCAAATCTGTGGGACTTACGCCGTGGCTATACCGAGCAAGATGTTTTAGCTGAGCTACCCCCCTCCTTAAAACTTCAAATATCCCTTCATTTGAATAAGGATATTATAGCTAAAGTACCTATCTTCAAAGGAGCAAGCGAAAGTCTGATCGAGCAAATCGTAATCAATTTAGAATCCATTGTCTTCACACCTGGAGACTATGTATTCAAACAAGGTGATGTTGGAGATAGCATGTATTTTATCAGTAGGGGTAGTGTTGAAGTTGTCTCTAAAGATGGTAAAACAGTCTATGCGACACTCGCTGAGGGCAATTTCTTCGGTGAAATTGCACTACTGCTAAGTATGCCTAGAACTGCTAGCATACGTGCAGTCGACTACATAGACGTGTACACATTAAGTAAAAATAAGTTGGAGCATGTCCTGGATAATTTCCCAGAGTTCAAAGAGCACATTCATGACCTTGCCAATAAACGCCAAATTGAACTCAATACACCTAAACCTGCTCAGTAATTGTAAAGAGTAACAAATAATTTACCCATTGATGCTAGGGACCGTTTATATAAGAAATCTTAACAATGAACAATAATCTGGTATATAGGCATAACGGATGCAGCTTTCTTCTTGGAACAACTGCTCACGTTTTAGTATAACCTTTGTTCGCTTTAATTCTGCCCCACTGATATATTACTTAAGATGTGTGCTCAACGTACCATTATTCATCCCAGCTCATCTTTTGTAACTAACAAGGAGGACGCAGAACTTGCGTGCGAAAATATTGGGTCTGGAGTTTGTTTAGTCATGCGCGATCCAGTTTCTAAAACAACTGGCGTTGCTCATGTAATCCTTCCCGATTCACGGCTTAATAAGATCGTTAAAACAAATAATCAGTTCATCTACGGAGATACCGCTCCGAAAGGATTACTAGATAAGATTCAGGATTTTGCAAAAACCCTTCCAGGCTCGCCTGTTTTAAACGCAAGTCAGATAAGTACATATCTGATTGGTGCTTCCGAGACGATGGACTCAAAAACAGATATTAGGTTAATGGCAGTACCTGCCTTAACCGCAGTGCTTAACACTCAGCTAAGATTTACCGCATTTGAATTTCCTAAAACGGAAGTAATTCCACAAGGAGGCCCTTGTATTCAAGCGCATATTAATTTTACAGGAGAGCGAATTGACGGAGAAGTTATCATACAATTTACTCCAGAATTAGTCGCAATTGCAGGAAGACGCTTAATGGGAATGGAAGATGGGGCAGAATTAAGTGAAGCAGACATGACTGATATCGTGGGTGAATTGTGTAACATGATAGCTGGACGTGTGACTAACAATTTTGCAGCTGAGGGCATGTCGAATAAACTTTCCACACCTCGTACTTTTTCAGGACCAAGACAGCTACTAGAGCCGGATGAAAACTTTGAATATTCACAGACCGACTGGTCATGTGAAAAACAGCACTTAACTCTTCTAGTCAGAAAAACACGCGCTCAGCTCAATTTAGGACCTAAAATAAGAAATACACTACGCACTTCTCTTAAGTCGCGCGGAATAAATGTAAAAGCCGAAGTCCTAGGAGGGCAATCACAGCGCGCTGTTATTGTGAACGTGGCCAATGGATCAATCGTTGTAAAAGAAAATGGCCATCCTGATAAGCGATTATGATCACCGATAAATACGCTGCTCAGTTTGCTAATCTGACCAATTCAATCGATGTTGTTGTGCGGCTGATGTTTATGCTAAAGGACCGTGATATCGAAAATAGCGATATAGCGAATGTGGTAGCGACTGATAAGGTATTATCCAATACGTTACTTAAAAAATTAGAGAAAATAAGTAATAAAGAAAGTGGCTATACTCCTCCTGAACTAGATCCGTCAGAAAAAGAACCTGTTTTATCCAATCAAGAAATTTTTGAGAATTTAGAGATGGCAATCATGCGTCTTGGACATGGAGAAATCTTAAAGCAAGTCTCAGGAATAAGTTTCGGCAAGATTTTAGGAGGTGAATGTAAAGGTTACGGTATAGCGAAAAATGAACTATGGGTTCACTCTGTGACTGTCGCACTAATATCCCAGGAGTTAGCTAAATTAATCAATACGATAGAACTAGCCCAAGACGAGAATGCCGTTAAAATTGATACCACAATTGCATTTGTAAGTGGACTGCTACATGATTTAGGTAAGACAGCGCTAAGCGGGGACTTGGCTGCGAAGTCATCAACCTTTAGGACGAAAATAGATTCTCGGTCTAATTCATGGATCGAAGTAGAAAAGCACATTTGCAATATCGACCATGCCGCCTACGGAGCTGAATTGACTAAAAAATGGAAGCTAAGTGATGAAATATCCACTGCAATAGCTGGCCATCATACTCCACCTGCTAATGAGCGGCTCACAGCTATTGTACATTTAGCCGATTGCGGCTCACGCATACTAGGATCGGCTCCTGGCATTGGTGGCTTTGCATTTAGATCTGACCCGCGTGCGCTACAAACAGTTAATTTAACTATGGATAACATAGAACAGGTTCTTATGCATGTAGCTGCCAATCAGGATACAATAGCCAATTACTGCGCTACTAGCTAGTTTCTGTGTTATAGATTTGGGAGAGCGATCCTATGAAGTTTCATAGGATGATTACTGATCACAGGCTGACTATTTAGTTGGCTGATTGTATTTTGTAAGGCTAATTACCTGTATGATAAGCTCATACCCTATCAGCATAGTACTTACCGCTGGGATATCAGCTTTTTATCTGTTGAGTGACTTATTCACAAAGCAGACACGCAGTAAGCCATATATTACCTGCAAATCGATATTCCTAGTCACACTAGCGATTAGCTGCTGCTTACAACTCGTTCGCATACACTGCTCGAATCAAGATCTGAGTACACTTTTGCTACACAGCATCATTTTTCTTAATTTTACGTCATTACTGTTTTTTATACACAGTTACGCAATAATCTCAGAAAACTACGGTGATCAAAATACTAACCCCTGGAGTTTTGAACACATATTCAAATTATTCGCCGAGATCTCAGTATTAATAACCGGTGTTATATCACTGATATACTATAAAGAAGGCTTTTTCTATGATTTCGATTTAATTGCCTTAATTAAAACTGATCCGAGTGGGCATCATTATTGGCATACTTTGGATATCGAGAAATCGGTTTCTATTTTTTTATACGCCGTCATTTTTACCCAACTAACAATCAGTAGCTTCAAAGCATATAAAAATAAAGATCACTGGATAAGCTACATCATAATCTGCACTGCCTTAGCACAGATATTAAACTATACTTGGAATTCAAATATATTGGCAGATAGATATCCTCGCCAGCCAATATCAAGTCTAACTGGGTTAATATGGATGTTGTTTTTCGTTATGATAGATAAACGGGATATATTCTTAAAGGAATTCTCTGAAAGAAATTTGCTAAAGCAAATGACAGAGAAAGAGTCGGCAATAAATGCTTATCTCTCAAATATATCAGTCCTAGGAGCTTTAGTAACACAAGACGGAAGAATAATAGCATCGAATACACTCTTTAACGAAACATTTGAGTTAGAAGAATCAAATCCAACAATATTTCTGAAAAAAGAAGTGAGTAAATGTAAATCTCTGACTACAAGATCAGAATTTATTGAGGCTCTTGAACTTGCTGCGATTGGAGAAAATAACAAAGCACAAATTAAATTCCTAAATAAAGAAGGATTTGTGAAATATTACGAATTTCACTTCACAAGAAGTACATCTCTTTATCAAAATTCACTTTCAATATTTATTGAAGGGCAAGACATCACAGATATTATAGCTAAAATTCAAGAGATCGAGTCAGCAAAGAGATTACAATCTATAGGAAAACTAGCATCAGGAGCAGCACACGATTTTAACAATATTATGACTGCTGTAAGCGGTCTTGCAGAAATTTCAATACAAGAGCACCCCACTTCACCCAGTCGTCATAATTTAGAGCTCATTTTTAAAGCTGCAAAAAGAGGTAATAATATCACTAAAAATCTTCTGGCTTTTTCACGTCATAACGAAGCAAGTAATATTAGTTTCAATTTAGTCCAAATATTGGATGAAAGTATTATACTTCTCAAAAGTACTGGGAGCAAATTAGTTCAAATTGAACAGAACTACATTTTAAAAGAGGCTTTTATAGCAGGCAACCCATCAGATATTCATAATTTAATTATTAACCTTTTAATTAATGCATACGATGCCATCAAAGGTGCAGGTACTATTACTGTTTCCTTAGAAGAAGAGATAGTGCGCAATGAAACCGTGCTAGACGACAATCAGACTATATCTAAAGGCACCTATTATTTATTAAGTATAACCGATACCGGTAAAGGTATACCAAAGACTATTTTAGCTAAAGTCTTCGAACCGTTTTTTACTACTAAAACGATAGGCAAAGGAACAGGTCTAGGTTTAGCGGCTGCACGGGAGACCGCAGAAAACCATAACGGTGTGATCACGCTAGAAAGTGAAGAGAATAAAGGAACCACTGTCTATGTATACCTACCGAAATCACTGAGCACTAAGAATAAAGAAGATGATACCCCACATATCGCAAGTGAACCCGCTACCGCTGATATACAGAAAATAGTCGCCATTCTAGACGATGATGAGATGGTGCTCACCTCAGTTGATAAGATGGTAAAGAGTATGGGTATAAAGACGTTCCCATTCAGCAATGCTGATTTATTTCTGGATTGGATGCGCGCTCAAAGCCATTATCCAAATTGTATATTACTGGATCTAAATATGCCACATATGAGCGGCATTGAAGTGTATACTAAACTGAGAGCAGATTTTCAGAATTTAAATATTATAATAATGACCGGCTATTATGAAAATATGGCTAACTCTGATCTCGAAAAAGACATCAATGTTAGAATTTTAATGAAACCGTTTGGAATTGATAAATTGCAACATTCTTTAAATAGCTATTTAGATTCTAAGAGTCAGTCTTAATACAGTTAAGTGCACCCTATCATGCACTTAGCATTATTTACTCTCTGTAATATTGAATAACTCCTCTGTTAGTGAGTATTGTAACTAGCACTATTAACTAAGAGCGCCACCGCTTATGATTCCAACCTACGAATGGTCTCTATTAATCACGATAGGAGTAACCCTGTCTTACATCTATAACGCGAATGTATTTCATACACATTTAAGTACGCCTTACAGAAGACATAGTAATTATCTTTGTATTGCCATATTAACACACACATCACTTCAACTCGTTAGGTACTACTCCTATAGCTATGAAACAATCGATGTGTTACTGCGTATCATAGCGCCAGTAACTATGATAACGTTTTATTTGCAAATTAAGTTATACAAAATTGCAGCTAATGAACCAAGTAAAGCAATAGATAGGGTCTTAGATTACTGTTTTGCATTAGGAATAATATGCAGCCCCTTTTTAAACGGAGGTGGCCTTTGGTATAATTTTACCCTAAGCACATCGAATTACATCGATGGTGCGATGCATACAGGGCTTAAAATTAAATTTTCATATTTCAGATTTTATTTCTTAATACTTGGTACCGTAGCATCAGCGCGTTTTCTTAAAATTGTTTTGAAACCTCACGATAACCGTATGCAAGGTGCTGGTATAGCAATCATTGGCTCAATGATTGCTTACGCTATAATGGTTGCCTGGAATTCTAAGGCGATGAGTGTGAACCACCATTCCTTCACTATTGCTGGGCTATTTGGCTTAATCTCTGTTATATATCTTATCTATATAGATAAAATTCAAAAAAACTTACAGGATGCTGACGAACGTAAAATAAGAAGCGAATTGGTTGTAAAAGACAATCTAATCGATTCATACCTATCTAATACTTCTATAGCTGCAGCACTTACTAATAGTGCCGGGAAAGTCATAAAGACTAACAAAACTTTCGAATCTCTTTTTGCTTTAGATAATACAGCAAATAGTTCTTTGGAATTCTTAACACAGCTAAAATCAATTCCAGATTACACAAGTGCATATGATTTCAGAGAAGCCTTCAATAAAGCTAAATTAGGAACAATTTCTAAAACGATCGTTTTATTTTCAAATCAATTAGAGAGTGATTGTTTTTACGAATTTTACTTCAAACCAAATATTGATAATAGTGGTTTAGTAAATTCAATATATATTGAAGGACATGATACGACTGATATTATTCGTAGAAATAAAGCGCTTGATAGTGAAAAACAAATTCAGTCCCTGGGTAAAATGGCTGGTGGAATATCCCATGATTTTAATAATATTCTAACCTCTATAATAGGTATTACAGAACTAACTAAAGAGGATCTAAAAGACACTTCTCACGTTGCCAATTTAGATTTAATCTTAAAAGCAGCTTATCGTGGAACTGATTTTACTAAAAACTTATTAGGTTTTGCACGCAAAAGTGAATCTAAGTATATAGACTTTGACTTAGCTTTAGTGAGTAACGAAAGTCTAAGATTGATCAATCGTGCTGGAGCTAAATTAGTACAATATAGTACCAATTTTAAGACAACCAAAGCTCTCATCCATGGGGATCCATCAGAAATTTACAGTGTCATCATGAACCTGCTTATTAATGCAGGTGAATCCATAAAGCACACAGGCGAGGTAGCACTTATATTAGATCAAATAAGTATCAAAACTGAATTACAGCTTCCCTATAATCAAAACCTAGATGAAGGCTCTTACTATATTCTTACTGTAACAGACACTGGTGCAGGTATTAAAAATGAAGATTTAGCACACATATTCACTCCTTTCTATACAACTAAAAGTACGGGCACTGGGTTTGGCTTATCTCAGGCGCTTTCAATCCTAAGGGCGCATAAAGGCGCTATACAGGTAAAAACTCAACTTGGTCAAGGTACAGAATTTAGCATCTATTTACCTGCTATTTCTTAGTACGATTAGAAGACTCAGTTAAAATCAGAGTTGTATTTTGCTTAGTAAGGATATGGCTGCTTTTCATAACCATTTCTCACGTAATACTGCCCTTGGTAAACGAATCCGCAAATTGCGTTATTGCAAGCTATGAGCGTAAATACACCAGGAGCACCAACTGCGACTAAAGTTCCTGCAGTATAAATAGGTGATGTAGTATTCATTAGGGTTTGAAGTGCTGTTAAGTCACTGCAAGCACTCAAAACATGTGTAGAAGTATAATTAGGTATTAACGTCCAGTATACTTGCGCACCATTTATCCATTTAAGCATATCTCCTGATGTAGGAAGTGTATTTAAACTAATTGTACCAGTAGCCCAAGACGTAGAAACACTTAGAGGTAATCTAGAATTACCCACAGCTATATAACTACCATTTACTACATCGTTAGGTACATAAGTAGAAATCAATGTAGCAATTGAACTACTCCCTAGCCCAGTATCCGTGCCCGAACCAGTATAGTTACTTGCTTTTACAATCACGGAGTAGCTTGTATTAACATTTAACCCATTAAGTACAATTGATGTACATGGAGCATTCACAGTCGTCGTTAGAACACTACCCCCTCCACTTGGAATCGCTGTGACTGTATAGTGAGTAATTGCTGGAAGAGTAGCATACAAGGGAGATGTAAAATTTACCTGAACAGAACCTACCCCAGGGATAACACTTGTTACCTGAGGAGCCGCAGGTATAGAAGTGGCAACATTTACAGTGTAAGACTTAGAATAAGTACCGTACGACAATGTGACATTTGTCGTTATAGTTGCTGAACCTGGAGCTATCGCTGTAACAAGGCCTGTATTTGGATCTACAGTAGCAACAGCAGCATTGCTGCTGCTAAACGTGAAATATCCAGCAATCGACGAACTAGGTACAACGTTACAGGTAGCGCCAATAGGCAATGTAACAAACGATACAGAGCCACTTGTAACTGTAGCTTGAGCACTACCAGGGATAGTAGAAATACTTTGATCAAAGACAATCGCCGGAGTTATTGGCGCAGCAACAGCTATATTTACATTTTGTGTGACTGTCGTATTAGCAATATTTGTTACACTAAGTGTGTAAACAGCAGTACCGGGAGGACCACTACCGTTAATCGTGGGATAAATTGTATACGAATGCCCTGTGTAAATAGGGCCAGTTGTATTAGTAAGAGTTGCTGTGCCACCGCTAAAAACCCCTACAACTGTTGTAGATTGACCCTGTATTAAGGATGAGCTACCTGCAACAAACGAGGTGATTACAGGAGCAGCTATAACATTAACTGCATAACTTTGAGATGAATATGAGTTCTTCCCGACTGACGCTAATTGTGTAGCAGTAATAATTGCACTACCTGGCGATACGCCGGTGACAGCACCAGTAGTGCTATTTACTGTAGCGATAGCAGTATTACTTGTGCTGTAGGTAATGGCACCAAATCCACTACCAGTGAGAGATGCTGTTGCTACATTTGTTGCCGTAGCATTTCGCGTTAGATTAAATGAACCCGTTGCAAAGCTTATGGTACCAGCTGGCGGTGGAGTTACGGTGAGGTATAAAAGCTTAGTGCTCTTTGCACCAGCTGCATTTGTTACTGTTAGAAAATAGTATGCTGAACTAGTCGGAGTAATTGTATAACTTGTTCCTGATGTGATAGTGCCTGTTACCCCGGTGAGTGTTGCCGTTCCACCAGTAAAGACTGGTGTAATTGTAGTCGAAGTACCCAGAACAACCGTATTAGAGCCAAGAGTAATTGAGCTAGCTACAGGTAAGTTTACTACAGTAACTGTATATGAACCTGTAGCAGAATTGTTCCATAAAGCGCGTGCTGCCTGAGTCGCAGTAATCGTAGCAGTCCCGACTGTACTGGCGGTCAGCAAACCTGACCCAGAACCAACCGTTGCGACACTCGTATTACTCGATGCATAAGTAATACCACCATAGTTAATTCCGGGAGAAGTCGAAAGTGCAGTATTTAATAGTGTATCTCCCACAGACAACGTAACTGCAGTAGGTCTAATAAATGTTAACGTTGGCGAAGCTAATGGAATAACTGTTGTTGTTGCACTGGTTGTAGCCGTCCTACCTAAACTATTTGTGACGATAAGTGTGTAGGTAGTAGAAGCTGTAGGAGAAATCACATAAGCCTGACCAGATACTACAGTACCAATATCGGCGATATAACCAGTACCATTGAGAAATGAAGGGATAACAACACCTTGTTGTCCTAAGATTAAATCATGTGTAGATACTACTGATTGAGCAATTGGATTAGCAACTACTGTGATATTATAGGATTTACTAACAGCAGCATTATAACCAACTGAAGCCACCTGAGTGGCAGTAATCGTTACTGTACCCTGAAGATATGTAGTCACTACGCCAGTTAATTGGTCTACTGAGGCAACAGCTGTATTACTACTAGAATATTTGATAATGCCGTAATTAGGTCCTGTGTAATTCGTAGTCGCTGTATTTGTAAATGTAGAAAAGGCACCCAAAGAGAATGAAGTAGCACTTACTGGGTAGGTTTGATTAAAAGCAAGTGTCGGAATCGGTATAGCATTAACTGTAATCGGTAAACTCTGTGTGACTGTAGAGCTAACAGCTAATGCAGAATTTGTAACCGTAAGGGTGTATGTAGTAGATGCACTAGGAGCTACAGTGTAACTAGTTCCCGAATAAACGGTTCCTAGAGTATTGATTGTACCCGTTCCATTACTAAACACTGGGGTCAATCTAGTCGATGCACCTGCTGTAAGTGAGCTCGATGATGCCGTGAAAGAAGTAATCACTGGGCTTGGCACAACCTGAAGGGTACTCGACTGGCTCGAAGATGAATTAAATCCACCTGCAGCAGCCTGAGAAGCCGTAATTGTTGTATACCCAGGTGCAACAGCCGTGATGGCACCTGTAGTTGCATTAACTGTAGCTATAGCAGTATTGCTACTTGAGTATGTTATAGCTCCGTAACTACCGCCAGAAAGTGAAGAACTGGCCGTGTTTGTAAAAGTCGAACCAGGACTTAGGCTAAAGAAAGTAGGTCTAAGGAAGGTTAGTACTGGAGTTGTCGCCACATTAATCGTCACAGGCCTGGTGACGGTCGTACCTGCAAGATTAGTAACACTTAGTGTGTAGTTAGTAGTAGTCAGAGGATAAACTGTATACGCTGTATTTGAAGTAACAGTACCCAGCGTAGCAATACTGCCAATACCATTACTAAATACTGGAGTAATTGAAGACGAGCCACCTACAAGAATTGAACTAGCAGAAGCATTTAGACTTGTGATAACAGGCGCTGGTATAACTGTCACAGTAAAGCTTTGTGATGCTGAAGCATTCACATTTGCCTTTAGTGCTTGGTTGGCAGTTATAACAGCAGTCCCAAGTGCACAACCAGTCACAAGTCCGTTCGTTGTATTTACTGCTGCAGTCAAACTATTATTTGATGTGTATGCTATAGCACCATAACTATTACCACTGAGTGAAGTAGTCAGCGTGTCGGTAGTCGTTCCATTCAAAGTCACGTAAACACCTGAAGTTTTAGCGAAGCTAAGTACTGGCGCTGGATAAACGGTTACTTGTGTTCCGGTAGTTGTTGCAACCCTGTTTGCTAAGTTAACAACTGTTAAAACATAATTAGTCGTTACTGCTGGAGTCACAGTGTAGGAATTACCAGAAATAACAGCTCCAACCGTATTTACTGAGCCTGTGCCTTTAGAAAAATTAGGTGTTAGAATTGCCGACTGGCCCGCGTAGATTGCAGTAGCATTCGTGTTTAATGAAGTGGCGACTGGAGCGGCAACAACACTTAAGTTATAGCTGGTACTTGCCTGTGCATTGTAGCCAAGTGCTGCTGCTTGGTTTGCTGTAATAAGTGATGATCCAACATTTAATGTTACTACTGCCCCGTTTGCTGTATTAACAGTAGCAATCGAGTTATTACTGCTTGAATAACTTACCGTTCCAAAACCGGAGCCATTATAATTTGAAACAGCTGGTATAGTTACTTTGTCTCCAACTGTAGCATAGACGATAGATGAATTCGTAGCAAACGTGATTATGGGCTGAGGTGGAGCAGAAACACCAATCGTGACACTTTTAGTCATCGGGTTTGGAACTCCACCAGTGATGGTCATCGTGTAGGTCGTAGTGGTTGTAGGTGAAACTACGTACTGATTTCCAGAAACCAAGGGTCCAGACAAACCTGGTATAGCGGGTAAAACTGTTGCCGTAACAACAGCGGGCGATTGTCCCGTAGCGAAAATTGGCGTGAGTGTAGTCGATGTCCCCGTATAAATAGATGTTTTAGCAGCCGTTAACGAAGCCGTTGCAACTGTAATTGTAACGGATTGCCTAGCATAAGTAGGTACAGTCCCTGAGCCTACAACTGTAAGCGTATAGGTGGTAGTAGTTGTGGGTGTTACTGTGTAAGTTGCCCCAGAGCTAACAGCACCGATACCAGATATACTTCCCGTTCCTAATGTAAATGTTGGAGTAATTGTAACAGAGCCGCCCAAATAAATATACGATGAGCTGGGTGTTAATGAATTTATAACAGGAGTCTGCGCGTGTAACGCGGTACACATAAACCCAAGAACAATAAGTGGGTATATAAATATGTGCCTTAAATTCATTCTATAGGTACGGCTCAAAAAATGAGTTATTTAGTAAGATCCAATCTATTATACAAGTAAGGCTAAAATATACTAAAAATGCATTGAATTCTAAGAATAATATCTTAAAAAAAGGGTACCAATTAATCATTAAGCCTTAGTAATTAGTTATGATTATACAGCCAATATCTGCTAGCGTCTCATTATCAACGGTATACGTACCTTCTCCCGGCAACATCAGTAAGTTACAGCTGGACGAGAAAATAAACTGGCTAAAGCAAGCAATAGAGCTCGAGAAACGAAGCGAAGATGATTCGACGACCCAAGCAACCGTCGTTCAAAACATTCAAAAGGTCATTGAGCAGCTGAAACTCAAAGCTCAGCACGTTGAACCACAAGTTGATACAAAAAATCAGACAAAAAGTAATATTTCGCTAAAGCCAGCAGAAGATGTGTCGATTACAGAAGGTTATACAAATTACTTGTTGAATGCTAAAGTTTAATTTTGAGAAGTAGTGGTCACCGAGTATTTTACAAAGTACGCATTTTAGCATGTAAGAATTTAAAGAGGTAGTCTAGTTTACCAGCTCATGAATCTGAGCTACGATATCTTTACTCCCGAAGTATCCTCATATTTCATCTGCGTTTACGGACTTAAATTATGAGCGATGAAGCAAAAGTCCCGGGATTAAATTGCCCAAGCTGCGGAAAAGTAAATGCAGCTCAGCTTGCATTTTGCGGACATTGTGGAGCACCCATGTCGATTGCACTCATCAATTCAGATACGTCCCTAGCTATAGTAGAAAAACCTCTTAAACGCGTTAGCAAAGCAAAGAAGCCGGGTCGTTTTATAACCTGGAGCTTTGAAGAAGGTGAACTCGCTCGTAAACTTTTACCTGAAGAAATTCTCGAAGCCTCTACTAGCGGCTCTAAAGGTTATATTGTTCCAGACGGCCTTTATTCACTCGTATTTGAGGAAGGAGTTTTAATCTCCGAATCAGGTCCGGGCAAGTATTCGTTTTTAAGCGAGGAAGACGAAAAAAAATTAAGCGAAGTATATACGCGAAGGACTGATGGAGTCATCAATTCTATCGGTAATTCAGGCCGCGCAATAAAGAAATTCTTACTGGGTGTATCTCCACAAGATATCGAAGAAGAGAAGTTAAAAGATTACGACTACCTACTCAATCATATAGCAAGCAACCGCTCGCTAAGTATGGTAATCGCACGAACTTCTCCCTTTATCGTTAAACAAGCCCTAAACGCAATTGAAGCTAAGGATACACGCATTGATGTAAGTATATCTCTACAAGTCACAATCACCGATATTAAGTTACTCTACGAAGAACTCCTATTCGATCGGTTGATGATTTCTATTGGCCAATTACAGGGCATGCTCTTTGAGGCAGACAACGGAGTTGGAGGCTACTTCACGCAGTTAATTCAGTCTTTCAGAAAATATCCTCTGGAAGAGTTGCAAAAGTTTGACGCTATTAAGCAAAGTTTACTCGCATCTCTAAAGCAGTACTGCCCTAGCTATCTAGAGATTAAAGATATTATTAGTTGTTCAATTTCTAAAACTCGAGAGGTCGAATACAATCAACCACAACTGATAGCACCTAAGATCGAGGATAGTTCAGCCACTGCTGAGGTAAAACAACTGCAAGAGCCTAAGCAGGTGTCAGAATCAATTAATGTCGTTGAACAACCGACCCAGACGCCTGTTGCAGAAGTTAATATTTTAGATCCAAACAACTCAGCACAAAGCAAAGATCCAGAGATTAATCCTATCGAATTTTTATTCTATAAGGGACTAGCTTGTGAAAAAGGAGACGGCGTACCTCTGGATATACCTCTTGCCCTTGAGTGGTACCGTCAAGCAGCAGATTTAGGCCATGAGGAAGCACACGCTAAAGTTCTATTATTACAGCCTGTTCACCCGACTGGTGTTGTGAAGGAATATCCTGGTTATACGAGTGAAAGTTTAGATCTACTCAAAAAGGCCCACGACGGTGATTCCGCCGCACAGTTCAAAATAGGGTTACGTTATTCAAACGGAAAAGGCGTACCAAAAGATAGTAAAGAAGCAGTCAGTTGGTATCTAAAATCAGCCGAGCAAGGTGAGCCAGCAGCGATGAACAATCTCGCTTTAAAATACAAATCGGGAGACGGCGTAGCCAAAAATATAACCGAAGCCTTCAAGTGGTGTCTTAAATCTGCTAACAAGGGTTTTGGAATAGCCCAATTCAATCTCGCTGATTTCTATGAAAAAGGAATCGGTGTAGATGCGGACCAAACTATTGCGATTGATTGGCTTAAAAAGGCTGCTGCTCAAGGAGAAAAAGATTCAATCCTTAAGCTTAAGAAATTAGGCGCTACACCTAAGCCAGTTTTCCAGAACTATCTAGATCAAGCAAAGAGTGCATTTAACTAAACAGATACGATCTTACACCTGTATTGGATATGTTATTTCGAGTATTCTATTTTTTTGGCTCTAGTTTTCTCTGTTTGGTTCTACTTGTATTACAAGGCTGTGATGATCAATACAGTACACGTTTTAATAAATTGGAGAGTAAAGTAAGCACACTCCAAAACGATCTAAAGCAAGAAACAAACTACACTAAATTGCTTGAGGCTGAAATTAAGCGTATTGGATCCAAATCAACATTAGATAAAAACGATAACCACGAGGGATCACGTCTTACTTTACAGATCGGTCTTGCTATGACACGGCTTGTTTTAGGAACAACAAAAACAGGTGAGGAAATATTAGGTGACGCAGTACCTGTAAAGAATACGAAAGTTTATCTCCTTAGAAAAAGCTGCCTTAAATTTTTTGAAGGCATGGAGGGCAACTATATTTCGCCAAACCACAAAGACAGCATGCAATTAGCGTGGATTAGAAGCTTAACACCAAATGCTTATGCAGGTCCCCGCTCCCTTGCTCAGGCAGCGATCAAGGCTCGCACTATTTTAGAGCAAAATGCTGTTGCCGTTGGTTTCACGGATTTCTCAGGCAAGGTAGAATTTACCAATCTAACACCGGGCGCGTATGTGGTTTGCTGTGCTACCTACCTAGATGCAGGTGCTATTCTTGAGAAAAATATTAGTCAAACAACTGTAGACCAATATGTTAACCTATCTAATGATGATGTTGTACTCGATAGTAAAGAGAGGCCCTAAAGCTACTCACATCACAGAATCATCAGCTACCAAGTCCATATAATAAACGCTCGGGTTTGTAATCCGGTATTTTTACAGCCAATAGCTTAAGCTAAGCTCTTTTGGTCCGTTATAGTGGTAAGCATAAAAATACCATGAGTATCGTACCTATATCAGCCGCAGTTCCTTCAGGTAAAAAACCATATTCACCTACTGGTGCAATAAGTCAGGCACAAATCCCTCAAGAAATCATGAAACTTGAGGCTCAGATCCAAGCTGAACGTTTCAGTAAAGACGGCTATGCAACTCAGCAAGCTGTAATTCAATCGCTGCAAATGCAAATTCAGCAGCTCCAGCAGCAAACAGAAACAAATTCAGACGCAACAAACGTTGCTAAACAGACCGCTGCAAATTTGGATCAACCAACCATAACACCTTGGAGTGCAACTCCAACGACACGCTTTCTAAGCGTGAAAGTATAAATCGCAGGCGATTTATACCATAGTTTTATACTGTCTATTTTTTAAAATTACGAAATTAAAGCCTCCTACATCGGGAGGCTTTTTTGTGAAAAAATAGCTAACCCAATAACATGCCAATCTTATCTCTTAGTGTCGATGAAGTCGTACTGGAGAATAGGTATGTACTACAGCCGGCATCGCTTAGGCAAAATAGCTTAAGCCTTAAGGTTAAGCTTGTTACAGAATCTGCTCAAATAATTGTATTAAACCCTAATGGAAGATTACGTGATTTTCCGATAGTTCTGACCATTAGCGGCTCGGATCCACTCACTGCAGGGCAAGATTCTAGCTCTGGATCACTGGAATTTACATATAACGATTTTAAGCCGAGCGAGAATTACTATATTATTAAAATTGAGGTAAAATTATCTAGGCTGGATTTCGATTATTTAACACACCAAATCCAAATAGGCCAAAAGTTAGATAGGATTAGTATAAACATTAAAGAAGGCTTTGTCTCAAAAGGAGAATTGGACACCGTGTGGGATATACATCTAAACCCAAAGGTCACACTCAACGACTTTCGAGTATTTACGAAAATCCAAGCTAAAAACAGGTCCAAGTAAATAGGGCTAATTAGCCTAGAGAATTTGAGTGAGTTGTACTTGTTAGGTCTCTAAATTTCGTCTACTTTGAGGGCCATTTCTACAGTGCATATATTACTACAAAATAACGATCTATATATGCACAAACAGGTGCACACTTTTTTCATGAAATTTAAGTTTATACTGCTTATATTTTTTTTAGCCTTCGTTAATTTGGGTAATGCTCAAAGCATATTAACCCCACCCTATTCAGCGACAATAGGAGACCGCGTCACATTCAAAATCGATTCCAGATTTGCAAGCCCATCGGATAAAATTGAAGCTACGTTTTATACAAGTGGAAAGAATGCGAGTTTTAATGCAATCGCTGCAACTTATGTATCGAACAATCAGGTATATGTTTTATTACCGGATACCTTAATAGGTAATACAATATATTCATTTTATATAAAAAACAGATCTACTTCTAGCCATAATGTAACAACACCGCCGATTAAAGTATTAGTCAGAGGCGGGTCACCGAGTTCGAGTAGTGTTGTAGTTAAAACAACTTCAGTAGCTCCTGTAGTTTCAGAAAAGAAACCTAACGAATTAGAAAATACAAATAAACCTAAAACAACTCTAGTTGAAAAAGATGCTACTGCTCCAGCAGTTAAATCTGAAGTTGTAACACCAAAACCTGCGACTTCAGAAATTAAAGCAGTTGCAGTAGTCGAACCTGCTTTGCAGCCAAAAGAAAATAAGGTGGAGAAAGTAGCTGAGCCTCAGGTGAAAAAATCTGAAGTTATAGCTGCTAAGTTTACAGAAACTACAAAAGAAGCTGCAGCACCTCAAACTACTGCAGAAATTAAGCCACGTGTAAGTGAAGCTACTTCACCAAGCACAGTAAGTACTCCAGTCGCTACTAAGCCAGAGTTAACACCTATAGCACTTATACACGAGCCGGAATCAATAAGTGTTGTAAGTGGAAATGCTGCGACTTTCCAAATAACTGTAAGCGGTACGTCTCCTCATTACCAGTGGCTATTCAATACACATCCTATCGCTGGAGCAAATGCTTCATCCTACACAATCAGTGCAGCTACTGATGCTAACGCCGGCTTCTATACATGTACTGTTTCAAATAGCCTTGGCTCAAAAACAACCTCTCCATTTACTTTAACTGTAACTGCTGCAGTTATCATTACAGCACAACCAGAGTCTTCAGTGAGCGTTAAGGCAGGCTCATCAACTACTCTATCCGTAGCAGCAAGCGGCCAAGCTTTGCATTATCAATGGTACCTAGGCTCTAGTGCAATTAAGGCAGCAACAAATGCATCTTATACGATTACATCTGCAACACCAGATGCACAAGGTTCGTATACATGCTACATCAGTAATGATGCAGGTAATACAACATCATCAGCAGCAGTTGTAACTGTAATTCCTGCAGAGCAAACTGTTACCTTCGCAGAACTGCCTAAACTTAAGGTTGGCACTGCTTCTACTCTCTCTGCTTTAGCAACAAGTAATGGTCCTATCACCTACACACTCGTATCTGGTAACGCTAAGCTTGTTGATTCCACTCTCACTGCATTAGATACAAATCCAATTGTTATTGAGGCTACTCAAGCTGGTAATTCTAGTTTTGTTTCAGCAACTGCTAAAGCGACACTTCAAGCATCTGCAGCTGAACAAACTGTTAGCTTTGCAGAACTGCCTAAACTTAAGGTTGGAACTACTTCTACTCTATCCGCTTCAGCTACAAGTAATGGTCCTATCACCTACACACTCGTATCTGGTAACGCTAAGCTTGTTGATTCAACTCTTACTGCACTAGACACAAAACCAATCGTTGTTAAAGCTACACAATCTGGCTCATCTAGTTTCGCCTCCGCTACTGCAGAGGCTACGCTTGAAGCCTCTCCTGCAGAGCAAACTGTTACTTTCGCAGCTCTTCCTAAACTTAAAGTTGGCACAGCGTCTACTCTATCAGCTTCAGCTACAAGTAATGGTCCTATCACCTACACACTTGTCTCTGGTAATGCTAAACTTGTTGAGGCTACTCTTACTGCACTAGATACAAAACCAATCGTTGTTGAAGCTACTCAATCCGGCTCTTCAAGCTTTGCTTCTGCTTCTGCTAAAGCGACACTAGAAGCATCTGCAGCTGAGCAAACTGTTACCTTCGCAGAACTGCCTAAACTTAAGGTTGGAACTGCTTCTACTCTATCCGCTTCAGCTACAAGTAATGGTCCTATCACCTACACACTTGTATCTGGTAACGCTAAGCTCGTTGATTCCACTCTTACTGCTTTAGACACAAAGCCAATCGTTGTTGAAGCCTCCCAGTCTGGTACAACTAGTTTTGCCTCAGCCTCTACAAAAGCTACTCTTGAAGCCTCTCCTGCAGATCAAACTATTACCTTCGCAGAAATTCCTAAACTAAAAGTAGGAACTGCTTCTACTCTCTCCGCTTCAGCTACAAGTAATGGTCCTATCACGTATACACTTGTATCTGGTAACGCTAAACTCGTTGATGCAACTCTTACTGCGCTGGATACAAAACCAATCGTTGTTAAAGCTACACAATCTGGCTCATCTAGTTTCGCTTCCGCTACTGCAGAGGCTACGCTTGAAGCCTCTCCTGCAGATCAAACAGTCACTTTCGCAGAAATCTCTGAACTTAAAGTGGGCATACCTACTGCCCTATCAGCAACAGCGACAAGTAAAGGACCAATCACATACACGCTGGTTTCAGGAAACGCTAAGCTTGTTGATTCTACTCTCACTGCACTAGACACAAAACCAATTGTTATTGAAGCCTCCCAGTCTGGCCTAAGTAACTATTCTGCGGCGTCTTCTACACTGAAGCTTACGGCTTCGTTAAATGCTATTGCAATAACTCATCAACCACAGTCGGTATCTATTGTAAGTGGGGGTTCAGCAAACTTTGAAGTAAGTGCAACTGGTACTTCCCCTACCTATCAATGGCTTTACAATGATAGCCCTATATCTGGAGCTACATCGTCCTCATTCAGCCTAAGTACTGCGACTTCTGCAAATGCAGGTAGTTATTCCTGTAAAGTATCTAATGATGCTGGTTCAAAAACCTCTTCAATCGCTAAGCTTACAGTAACTCCTGCTGTTATCATTACTGCTCAACCAACAGCTGCTACTACAATTAAAGTAGGCTCACCTGTAACACTCTCAGTAACAGCTACAGGAAATAATCTTTCTTATCAGTGGTACGTTGGCTCAAAAGCAATTTCTGAAGCCACAGCTTCTAGCTTCACAATCGCTTCAGCCTCTACCTCAAACGAAGGTTCTTATACCTGCTTAGTCAGCAATAACGCAGGCAAAGCTATCTCATCAGCTGCAATTGTATCCGTACAACCAGTTCAGCAAACCTTAACCTTTGATACACTGCCTCAACTCAAAGTGGGAGTTCCTGGAACACTTTCAGCGACTGCAACAAGTAAAGGAGAAATACGTTTCTCTGTTGTATCTGGAAACGCGACTCTTTCTGGATCTGCACTTACAGCCTTGGACACAAAGCCTATTGTAATTCAAGCCACTCAACCTGGTTCGAGCGACTATCTAGAGGGCTCCACAACTACAACAATTAAGGCATCCCTAGAACCGATCATACTTACCCATCAACCTGAATCTCTAACAGTAGTGGGTGGTGATGCTGCAAGTTTTGATGTAACAGCTACAGGCACATCGCCTACGTATCAGTGGCTTTATAATGATAGTCCTATATCAGGAGCTACATCATCCTCTTACAGCCTAAGTACTGCGACTTCTGCAAATGCAGGGAATTATTCTTGCAAAGTTTCTAACGGTGAAAACTTCGTAGTCTCTAACCAAGCAACTCTCACTGTAAGCCCTGCAGTTATTATTACAGCACAACCTACAAGTGCCTTAACTGTTAAAGTTGGATCATCTCCAACACTTTCAGTAACAGCAAAAGGTAAAGCACTCAGCTATCAGTGGTATCTTGGATCAAAGATGATAGATGGAGCAACGCAGTCGACTTACACAATAGCTTCCGCGTCTTACGAGAGCGAAGGAACGTACACCTGCTACGTTAGTAATTCAGGAGGTAATGCCACAACAACTCCTACTCTTATAAACGTAATTCCTGCGCGCCAAAGTGTTACTTTCGATAGCATACCTAAACTTAAAGTTGGAAAACCAGTAACACTTTCAGCTACTGCAACAAGTAATGGACCAATCACGTATTCAGTTGTCTCGGGTAACGCAAAATTAGTTGATTCGACGTTAACTGCATTCGATACAAAACCAATTATTGTTCAAGCAACTCAAGCTGGCTCAGCTAACTTTCTAGTAGCTTCTACAACAGCTACAATTTCTGCTTCCCTTGAGGCGATAGTACTCACACAACAACCTCAGTCATTAACTATAGTCAGCGGAAGCCCAGCGAATTTCGAGGTAGCAGCCTTAGGTACTGCACCTAAGTATCAGTGGTACTTTAATGATTCAGTAATTGCTGAAGCTACTTCACCAACCTTTACACTCAGTACAGCCACAGCAGCCGATGCTGGTAATTATACGTGTAAAGTATCCAATGATTCTGGCTCTCAAATTTCCTCTACAGCAAAACTAACTATCACTCCAGCAAAGCAGACAATCACCTTTGATGCTATTTCTGAGTTTAAAGTAAATATTCCAGCAACTCTTTCAGCTGTAGCGACAAGCAAGGGTGCGGTCACTTATACCCTGATATCTGGAAATGCTAAACTTGTTGATGGAACACTGACACCACTGGATACAAAACCAATTATTGTTGAAGCAAAACAGTCAGGTTCGAGTAACTTTGCTGCAGAGTCTACAAGGACGACTCTTTACGCATCCTTAGACCCTATCGAATTCATACGCCAACCTGAATCAGTCACAGTAGTCTGCGGACGTTCAGCAACCTTCGAAGCCATAGCAAAAGGCACTGCACCAAGTTATCAGTGGTACTTTAATGATAGTGCGATACCTACAGCTACAGTATCATCGTTCACACTCAATTCAGTTACGACAGCTAATGCAGGCACTTATACCTGCAAAGTATCCAATAGCGCAGGAACAAAAACTTCTACTGCAGTAACACTCAGTGTAACTCCTGCTGCACAAACAGTCAGCTTCGATACGCTGCCCGAACTTAAAGTAGGCGTACCTGCAACTATTTCA
The DNA here is from genome assembly GCA_903834135.1 of uncultured Opitutia bacterium. Lineage (GTDB taxonomy): Bacteria > Verrucomicrobiota > Verrucomicrobiia > Opitutales > Opitutaceae > Palsa-1447. The sequence goes on from CAILHZ010000007.1 coordinate 43,546, forward strand.
GCAACAGCAACGGGTAACGGACCTGTCACGTATTCAGTAGTATCTGGAAATGCTACCCTAGTTGGTTCAACTCTGACTGCATTAGATACGAAGCGAATTGTTATTCAAGCTACTCAGTCTGGCTCAGGAAATTATTCCCCAGCATCTACTACAACTAATCTGACAGCGTCCCTTGATTCTATTAATCTTACTCAACAACCTGAATCGATCAAGGTAGTCAGTGGTAACCCAGCAAACTTTGAAGTCATAGCAAAAGGAACTTCACCTACCTACCAGTGGCTCTTCAACGGTAAACCAATATCTGGAGCAGTATCACCGTCTTATACTCTTACGTCTGCATCAGCAGAAAATGCCGGAAACTATAGTTGTATTGTTTCAAATGCAATTAGCTCGAAAACATCGGCTGCTGCTACACTGACAATTAATCCTGCTCAGCAGACTATTACTTTTGATGCACTACCTCAACTTAAGGTTGGAGTACCTAGTCAAGTCACCGCTACTGCAACAAGTAAGAGTACTGTAACTTACTCCCTTGTTACAGGCAATGCCACCTTGGTTGATTCTACACTCACAGCCCTGGATATAAAACCAATTGTTATCCAAGCAATCCAAGCAGGATCAAGTAACTATTTGCCTGCAACTGCAACTACAGCTCTGACAGCAGCATTTGAGGCAATCACATTCACTCATCAACCCGATGCCCAAACTGTAGTCAGTGGTAATTCAGCTAGTTTCGAAGTTACCGCAACGGGTACTTCACCTAGCTATCAATGGTTATTCAATGATAAGCCAATCGAATCAGCTACATCAGCATCGTACACACTCACAGCAGTGACAGCAGACAACGCTGGTATCTATACGTGTATGGTTTCAAATAGCATGGGTTCGAAAACAACGGCTCCTGCTGTACTCACAGTAACTCCAGCAAATCAAACCGTTACGTTTGATCATCTACCTAAGTTCAAAGTTGATGTACCGGCCTCACTCTCAGCAATTGCTTCAAGTAATGGTCCTATCACTTATGCACTCGTATCAGGGAATGCTACTCTCACTGAGTCTACCCTAACTATCTTAGATACAAAGCCTATCGTAATTAAAGCTACACAGGCTGGCTCAAGTAACTTCGCTCCTGGCTCTACAACAAAGACAATAACAGCAGTGCTGGAAGCTATTACACTTACCCATCAACCTGATACATTAAAGATTGTCAGTGGTAATCCAGCTACCTTTGAAGTAACTGCAACTGGTACAGCCCCAACTTATCAGTGGTACTTTAACGAAAACCCTATCGCTTCAGCTAATGCTTCTACCTACACAATCAATTCTGTCACCTCAGCTAATCAGGGAGCCTATAAGTGCACTGTTTCAAACAGTATCAGCAGTAAAACTTCTGACGTAGCTGCCCTGACAGTAACGCCTGCTGTTGTCATTACTACTCAGCCAATAGCTGCTGTAACAGTTAAGGTAGGTACTGCAACTACACTTAGTTTAGCTGCAACAGGTAAAGAGCTAACCTATCAGTGGTTCCTAGGCTCTACCCCGATAGAATCAGCTACAAACGCTTCGTACACGATCGCCTTTGCTACCTCAGCAAACGAGGGCTCTTATACTTGTGTGGTAAGTAACGCTGCAGGAAATGTTACCTCTACTCCAGCTGTAGTCACAGTACTATCACCTCCAATCATTACTTTACCACCTGCTTCTCAAGCAGTTTCGTTAAATACGACTACACGCTTCACAATCAAAGCTACTGGAACAAATCTAATCTATCAGTGGTACTTTAATGACACAGCGATTATTGGAGCTACTACAGACGCCTACACAATTGGAGCTGTAGCCCCTGCAGATATTGGAAACTACACCTGCAGTGTAACTAATGCTGTTGGCTCCACAATGAGTGCAGTTGCTAAACTTTCCTTAAATTCAACCCACATACAAAATCTAACGATAAGGTCCGTTGTAGGATCTTCTAATTTAGTCGTAGGCTTTGGCTCAGCGGGTACAGGACCTAAGTCACTTGCAATACGCTGCAATGTACCGAGTGTAATCCGCACTCTATCGGGTGGCTCAGGTGGGGCTATTCCTAATCCAACACTTTCACTGTACGCAAATCCTGGCATTACAGCAGAATCAATGATCGCACTGTCTGAAGAAGCCGCTCTTTCAAATGACATTAAACAAGTGGGTTCCTTCCCACTGACTGCGTCCTCATCCAATACAATTCCAACCCAGAACTTTTTACCAGGAACCTACTCTGCAGTATTAGGTGGAGCTACGAATACCTCTGAATCAGCTATGTTAGAAATCTACGATTCAGATAACGCTAATAGCACCTCACGTATAAACCGGTTCTCTGCACTTGGCTTAGTAAGCATAGGCTCACCCGTTATATCCTGTGGATTTGTTGTCATTGGTGATGCTACTGAAACTCTATTAATCCGGGCTGTAGGCCCAAGCCTCTCAACCTTCGGCCTAACTGGTGTATTAGCACAGCCTTCTCTGACAGTCTATGATTCATCGATTAACCCAATTGCATCCAATACAGTTTGGGACGGTGGCCATAAATTATCCAGTGCTATGACTCAAGTAGGTGCATTTACGATTCCTGCTGATTCAGCCGATTCAGCAGTCATCGTAAAAGTTCCAGCAGGTGCTTATACCGTTCAAGTTTCTGGCTTAAACGGTAGTATCGGTAACGTAATGCTTGAAGTTTACGAGCTCAACAGTCCTTAACAAAGGTACTGTTAGAATCGAATTACTCTGCTAGCAGATTAGCTGCCGCAGAGTACGATTATAAAAATTGCATAAAATTATCTACCAAACTGCTGGTTATGGGTATGGTAATCTTTAAGCGCACGAATGATGCTAAAATAAGCATCTGACTTATACTGATTCAAGGCTTCCTCGATTTGATCGTGGAAAGTAAAACCGGTGCATTCTTTTTCTTTACCGTACTTTAAATCATCAGCTGTTTCTTTTACAACATAGCCGATAACATCTCCATTTTTATTTAAGGAGATATACACATCCTTGCATAAATTAATTTCTTCTAACCCTATATCTTCATCGCTACGCGCTGCATAAGATTCAGACTCATTGCCAGCATTCGAGGTCGAGAAATCAGTCGTCCAGTTGTCTTCATTAGTCACATCCTCAGCAGGAGTCATACTTAGAATCATATTTAAATAAATCCGACTGACTTTCTTCTTACTAAATTCAGGGATTTCAACGAGTTTGATCTGATCTACTAAAATTTTTGGGATAGTGTACTTCATAAAGGTATTACTTCAGAATATATAATCGGCAAAAGCCGAGTCAAATTCACGATTATTTAATATTGTTTATAAATGATCTGTTAAAATAGATCTAATTCACCTCATAAACAGAGTCCTGAGGTCTTAAAGCGGCACCCGATTGTAATCAACCAAGACGCGCACAGACTTTACGGATAACACCTGCGACATCATCTTTAGAAAATGGCTTTTTCATAAAAGCGGTCGCTCCTGCTTTAAGTGCACGGTCCTCACAATCTGCTTCACCAGAGACAACCACAATAATTGGTTTATAATTGATCTGTTTTTGAAGTTCAAAACACGTCTGATTGTCCCATATTTGAACATCTAAAAAAAGCACTTTAGGCTTTAATTCATCTATCTGCTGCAGTGCTTCTTGATATGAATTTGCATTACCAATAAGCTCAATCTCGTCATGCAGCAGTAGTGCTCGTGACACTAGAAAACGCCAAATTTCCTCATCATCTACAATAAGAGTAGAAATTTTGGTATTCATCTAACTTTCTACTCCTTGGGTATAAAAAACGCTTCCTAACATACATGACGGGGGGTGGGCCTTCACGAAAGAATCAACTTGTACTAACAAGTCAACGACGTACTTCAGATAAGCACCTTTCGATTCTTGTCTTAATACAGAGTCATAACAGCTCTATGCCACACTTGAATATTTCAGAAATGCTCCAATACTTATACCTATTAACAAGCAGCTTATACGTACCGCTATTCTCGCAGAGCTAACACAAGAGCTCAATATATTGGTCGCTGCTGCCGAAACATCAAAGAGTGAAGCAACTGATCAAGACAGCCGTCAGGAAGGTAAGTATGATATGCGTGCACAATCTGCAGCCTACCTAGCCGAGGGACAAGCTAAGCTTGCAACAGAACTCGCCGCTGCAATCGAAGCATACCGGACAATGAAATTTCCAGACCCAGAATTAGCAGGCTTAGCAACTGTGGGTAGCCTTATCACACTTAAATTTAATTCAGTCGAAAGCCTATACTTTATAGGCCCTACACGAGGAGGACTGGAATTAGAAATTGAAGGTAAATCAGTCACAGTCATAACCGCAAGTTCACCCGTAGGTCGCCAGCTCTTAGATAAAAAAATAGGTCACGTGCTCCTACTTGGTAAGAATATGTGGAGCTTAGCTGCGATCAGTTAAGCATTCACTGCTCAGACTCACTCTCACTAGGATTCTCGACTTTAGGTCTTAATCTACGTTTTCTATTAGGATCAATCTGCTCAATTTCTGGTTCAGGAATTCGAGTAAATGAAATACGCATGGGTGCATTATCAGTCACCCCAAAAGCACCGCCAAAATAAACGCTACTATTTCCAAATGTTTGATTGAGCGTGTCCATTGCATGCAAGAGCCGATCTCTATCTTCTTGTTGCTTATGATTAAATAAATCAAGGGTGCACCCCCGCATAGGAAGTAATCGGCTAAGCACCACTCCAACTTGCACAGGCACCATTGTCTTAAGACAGCTATGCCTTCTCTGCCATAATAGCATGAAAGCTTCCGTTAATTTCAAGGTATCCTGCGTTTCATTGAACACGATTTCATCACTCCATTTCTTGTCATTTCTGTACGTGACATAAACTGAAAGTGCTCCTGCATAATGACCAATACTACGTAGCCGCATGGCTGCTTTTTGAAGTAACCGGTGAAGCACGGCATGAGACTTAGCCTCACTGCGGAGCATAGGAGGCAAAACATGTGAATGCCCAATTGTTTTATTTTTCTCACAGGGAGTAGGAATATTTTCTCCCCTTAGTCTGCCATACATGCGCTCTCCTTCTACTCCACCCCATACGCCACGCAGTTCGTTACGTGTGGCTTTATAAAGACCTTCAACAGTTGAAATACCCCTCTGCCTTAAGCGCTCATCCATGCGCTCACCAATCCCTAAAAAGTCAGTTAATTCTAGGCCTAAGAGTTTTTGCGGGATATCCTCGTCCTCAAGCACGACTAAACCATCTGGCTTTTGCATATCTGTTGCCATCTTTGCGAGTAGCCAATTCGGAGCTATCCCAATTGAACTAGTCATACAAGGTCCTACCTGCTTATGCACCTTAGCCTTAATCTGACGCGCTACGACTAACGCTTTTTCCCTAGGAGCAAATGTCCCTGTTAAGTCACACTCTACTTCATCAATAGACCTAATTTCAGTTACATGAATACATGATTCAATGATTTCTAAAAGGCGGCGGTGGTAACTAATATATAGACTTGGACGTGCCTCAACTAACTCAATTCCAGGACAAAGTAGTTTTGCATCCGTAACACGTGTTCCTGTTTTAACTCCCTTACTTTTAGCCGAATAACTTGCAGCGATACAGCAGCTCGAATCAGCCATCACAGGCACAACCCCTATGGGTTTACCTCTAAGCTTAGGGTTTTCTTGCTGTTCACACGATGCAAAGAACGAATTAAAATCAACTGCGAGTGTTCTTAGCGGCATCGTTCGCGGACAGTGAGTCTTGATTTAATGAAGGTCAAAAGATCAATTTAAAACTTACCGTACTTGCGCATAGTGCGTAGGTTAACACCTAAATTATCCTTTAAAAGCAGCGCTAAAATCAGCTTAGGCTACGCATCCCTTGAACCTTAAGTTTAGATTCAGCATAACTTTTGCTTTGCAAGTCGGCCCATCCACTCGCTCAAAACAGTCCTTACACACAAGTACAAGATTCGGCCGCGCTACCTGATTGTTAGAGGCTGCATTATCCGTAGGTGCTCAATCCATAAGCCGCTAATCTGCTCATTTAATATACCGACTATTTTTTCTTAAACGGCACCTTAGGCGGTGCCTTCTTACTTAGCTGCTTTAATAAGTCGTTTTTTAATTTCATCTTTATAGCAAGTAGCCGATCTGTCGTAACTGCCTCAATGCCTTCTTCTAAGGCTACGTCTTCTACTTCATTTAATGCTTTAGTGATGAGCGCCTCATCATACGAGGTGAGTTCAGGCCAGTGGGTTTCAATCACACCCCTGAGCTGTTCCATTTGTTCTTCAGTTAAACTTTTTGGCATAGAATTGAGTGTTTTCTGGATAACCCAAGCAACGCCTAAGGTCTAATTTAAAATCATAGCTCTTATCTAACAACTTCAATCAACTCCCTGGAGTTCTTCTATCTCCATACACTCCACCAGGTACTCGTTCGCGACTACGCTCATTACCCCGCATGGTTGGCTTGGGTGGATTTTCAGGAAGTTTATCTGCACACATACTTAAAACTTCAATTGCTGTAAGTGACGTTTGCGCTGCTCCATTTGTACCCACACTAGGGGCTTCATCAATTGGATTTAGAACATCTGAGCCTTCCACATGTACAGTGGAGAATAGATGCGCTCTTAGGCCACCAAACCCACCAAATGCTAAGGCAATGGCTTTATCGGCGTAGGCTTTGTTACCTGTCTTTAAGTAGGCATAGGCAGCAAGGCGTGCTCCACCCTGACCTCGACCTACGTATTGAGCCTTATCTCCTTCTACTGAAGTCTGCATGTCTTTAACAATAACTTCTTCAGGAGCTCCTTCGAGTCGGCAGTACTGAAGCCAGGTCTTTTGCCATTTAGCATTATCTACTAGCGTATTAAGTTCGAATACAACTTCGGCTCCGCCCTGAATAGTCATGAGATTGTAATCTCCTAATTCGTCTGAGACTTTTGAAAGTTTTCCTGTCTGTGGATCATAGCCAAATACGAGATTTCTACCGGAGCGAATTCCAAGTGGCATGGCAGATAAACAATCCATTCCAACATAAATCTTGTCACGCCATTTTGTATCCCCTGTTCTTTCCCACTCAGTCATCCAATTGCCAATAAAGGCGAGCCAATCAGGACCTACGCGAACACGTGATGGAAACTTGAGCTCATTTTCGGTCGGTGGCTGTGCAAGCCGCATCGAATCAATCTCTAGAGCTTTATAATCCACATTTGCTACCTCATGCATTAAATCTCCAACGCGTTCATCTGTTGTTAAATAGTAATAATACCTCTTCCATGCGGCTTGGCTAATACGTGCTTCTTTTGCGCCACACCCCCAAGGGACAACATTATGGCGAGAGCCTAAACCTGCAAAGCGGCCTAAATGATATACATCTACTTCACTGGTATTACGTGTTTCAGCTTCTGCTAAACGGAAAATGTCTGCTCTACCTGTTCTTAGAAAACTGTACCAAAGCCACATATCACTAGCTAGTTCAGTGTTATCCCAAGCCATACCACCTAAGTCGTAGCGCCATACATGACGCACACTGTCGTAGGAATGCATCACATTTCCGAAGTACCAAAATCCGTACCAGTGACGCTGCTCAACTTCTTTTTCATAAAGAGTAATTCCTGCATCTAATTGCTCTTCTGCCATTTTTTTAAGTGGTGTAGAACGATCCGGTAAACTCCATATCCCAAATACACCGGCTGCATGAAGTGTTTGAGGTGTTGCAATTAATAAAGGCGGTTTCTGACCTGCCTTAGCCATCAAAGCACTTTCTAATTTTGTAGGTATTGAAGCAGTAGCATACAAGGTTAGTTCACTGGTTCGTGCAATTCCTGTAGCTGTACTAAAGCCAGGTTGAACATCTTCGTATACCGCATCTAAACCGTGCGACTTAATATCATAATGTCTTAAGTCCATCGCACTACCATAAGGAGACCAAAGCCATACACAGAGTTTAGCTTCAGACTGTGAAGCATGCTGTACTTCTAAAGTCGCTGGATAAGATTGCCAAAAGTTTTTAAGGCTAACTGCTAAGCCACCGCTTACATCTCCCGTAAATACATAGCCTGAACTGCGCTTACCAGCACCTGCCTGAATCCAGGCACTATTAGGGTTGGTACGTTTTATAATCGTGAAGCCATCTGCATTGGACTGCTCTAAGCGGAAATCATCCCACACAGCCCAATCATCCATAAGGGCTTGATCACGCTTTGAAACTTCAGATCGGTTAGGCACACGCTTTCCTGTAATTTGAGTGGGATATACATCTCCAGAACGTCTTTCTTGGTAGGCTAAATTTGCAGCGGATTGCTCCTTAGGATCACGCTTAAAGGAAGGATCAACTACAGCTCGCCCTTGGCGACCTACCAGAGGCTGCACAGGTTCAGACCATAAGCCGTCTGCTTCTCCAGAAAAACGCACAGCACGGTTTTGAACCTCTTCTGTATAAGGGACTGCAAATTCGATTCCCAAACCCTTGATAAAATCTTTATCCTGATTTCCATCAAAAATAAAACTGTGTATAAGTTTTACAGTTTCCTGACCTGCGTAAAAATAGAGCCTAACAGTAAACGGAAGCCACAAGCGTCCTGTTTTAGCACCATACTGCTTTCCTTCAATACGAACAACGGCACGCACTGGCCCTTCTTGTTCAACAGTAACTTTCTCAATACGCCCTACTTGATTTTCACGACTAGGAGCCTCTGAAGTCGCTTCATCTTGTCCTTCTTGCAAGATACAGACTAAGCGTCCGCTGCGTGCCACTTGCTTACCAGCAACTTTTATCCAATCAATAAAGGTGTCACCGAGTAAAGGAATTCGGCAACTTAAAATACCCGTATCTACTACGACACCGCTTTCTGTTGTATGAACAGTAAGTTTTGGACTAGTTAAGTCTGAACTTACTGTACCTGATTTTATAACAAATGATCCCTCAGTCGCTGCTAGCGTTGCATAACCACTCCACTTAATTGATCCATCTGGCCAGTACGCAAGCGGCCAATGCTGAAGAGGTAACTGATGACCTGACTGGTCTACTATACTAAAAGCATCGGATGTATGAACAGTGCCTTTAGGCCACGGTATTCCAAAGCTTACCCCTGCGTCATTTGTAGGGGCAGTGGTATCTAGCCAATGCAGCGTTGTTTCGACGGCTTGAGTTTTTACAACTACTCCAAGCATTAAAAGACACACAAACACAGTACGAGGGGATGGCATCATGGGGTATATGAAAAGACGTATCCCAACATATAAAGAAACGCAAAAGCTAAAGAATAAGTCATATTTTAATCACTTACTCGGCCTACATACTAAACTAAACTAAAACCATAGAATTACTACCTAGATAAACACTACACATTAATTCATCGAGCACGTAACGCATTTAAACTTTTAAGTTTAAACCTAAGATAGCAATTAAGGAACCTATACTGATAAACACCCAGAGAATAATTCCACTGAGCATCGCTCTCCAACCCACATTCCTGATACTTGCGACTGAAATAGATGCTCCGATTAAGAATAGAAGAAGCACCATGCCTAAGCGTGCAATATGTGAAGCTAGTCCAGAATAGGTAGCAATGATAGGAACATAGCTACGCAAAAGTGACGCAAGTAGGAAAAATCCAATAAACCAAGGAATATAAATACTAGTCTTTTTATTTATGCCTTCATTAGTTGCATTCAATGAAGCTTTCTTTGCATACATATAGGCAATACCGAGTGTTAAGGGAATAATCCAAAGTGTCCGGGATAACTTTATCGCCATAGCACTTTGTAAAGCATCAGGCCCGTAATTAATTGTTGCTGCGACAACTGATGAAATATCATGAATTGCGATACCAGCCCAAAGTCCAAAATCTAATTGACTGAGATGTAAAAGATGTCCCGCTAATGGGAATAGATAAAGAGCTACGGTATTTAATAAAAATATTGTACCTATAGAGACTGCAACTTCAGCTTCCGTTGCACCAATCACGGCACTCACCGCTGCTATTGCTGAGCCACCACAGATTGCTGTTCCAACTGAAATCAAAAGACTCGTGCGTGCACCTATGCGCAGTCTAGCACCTAACCAAGTCCCTAAGATTAAAATTCCTACAATAGTAATCAATGTAAACAAGATCCCATGATAGCCTACTCTCAATACAAGCGGTAGATCCATACTAAAGCCAAGGAGCACAACACAGCCCTGCAAGAGCCATTTCGTTATCTTTCGATTTTTATTTAAAAAAGGATGCCCAATAACTGCTGCAAATAAAACGCCCACAAATAAAGCAATAGGCGCAGAGGCCCAAATCAATAACCCTAGCGAAACAGCACCAAATACAACCACCTTACCCCTGTTACCGAATATCCCAGACTTTGATTGTCCGAGCATTTCAGCATTATGCGTAGAGTTAGGTTCATTCATACAATATTACAAAGATTCAATCTAAATGAATCGTGTCACCGACCTTATATCAGATCTTTGAGTAAGTAATATACGGCTAGTCGAGCAAAACGTCACGTTTTTAAACTAACACCATAGCATCTCATACAAAGTTAATCTTATTTCTTAGTAGGCCAGCCACTGGTAACCCAGTCCTTATAACCACCCGTATTAAATGCCAGAAAACCTTCAGCATTTAAAATCTTAGTTGCCATGCCTGAACGAGCTCCTGCGGCACAATGTAAAAAAAGTTCTTTGCCCCTAGCCTTTTCTAACGCTGCATTCCAATGAGTTCTTGAGCCATTTAGATCACTTAATGGAAGCAATAGTGCTAATTCAGCAACTCCTGCCTCCCACTCTCTAGGTTCACGCACATCAATTAGAAGGGCCTTACCCTGCTTAACCATAAGATGACAGTCTTTAGCGGACCGCTTGGGCGCAGAAGCAAACATCGTTTTAAGCACTTTAAGAATACGCATTAGTTTAAGAAATTTAGTGAAGGTTATTATTTAGAATTTATCTTTGGCTTATGAGCCATAAAATAGATCAGCGGAACTGCAATAGGACTAATCACAAGTGAGGCAATTGCGCCAAATAGTAAGGATATTGCAAGACCTTGAAATATAGGATCCGTAAGGATAACAATCCCTCCTACAACAACAGCAAACGCTGTTAACATCATAGGACGAAACCTAACTGCACCAGACTGAATACAGGCTTCTGCAAGTGTACATCCACGGCTTAAGCGTAATTCAATAAAATCAACGAGGATAATAGAATTACGAATCACGATACCTGCTCCTGCCATAAATCCTATCATCGAGGTTGCCGTAAAAAATGCCCCCATTATGGCATGTGCAGGCATGATACCTACTAGCGAGAAAGGGATAACTGTCATCACAATTAAAGGAGTGATATAGTTCTTAAACCATCCAACCATAAGCATATAAATCAGAATACAGACTGCAGCAAAGGCGAGGCCAAGATCACGAAATACCTCTAAGGTAACTTGCCATTCTCCATCCCACTTAATAGCAGGCTCACGGTCATCCGTAGGCATGGAGGCATTATAAAGACGAACTCCCTGTTGGGTTCCCCCAAAGTCGTGCCCGCGCAACTGAGCAAGTGCTTTATTCATAGCAAAGATTGCATAGACGGGACTCTCCACTACCCCTGCCACATCTGCAGTAACATAGATTACATTTTGTAAATTTTTATGATAAATATTTCTCTCTTCGTGGGTAAGCTCAACCGTGACTAACTCACGCAGAGAAGTAAGTGGTCCCTGAGGATTCATATCAGAGCGAATACCTAAATTTAGAATTGATTGCACTTTGGCTCGTTCACTAACCGGCAATTCTAAGACTATATTTTGAGCCTCCCTGTTATTTTCCCCATGCAGAACTGTAACAGGATAGCCTTGCGTAGCAATTTGCACAACACGAGCAATCGCCTCTTCAGAAATCCCACTTAAGGCGGCTTTAGCACGATCTACATGTAAGATTGTTTTAGATTGTTCTTTTTCAACGTACCAATCGACATCTACAACCCCCAAAGATGAGGATAATATTGATTTCACCTGAGTCGCTAATGCGAGTCTTGCTTGCCGTGTAGGCGCATAAATTTCGGCAACAATTGTCTGCAATACCGGTGGACCAGGAGGTACTTCAGCAACCGCGATTGACGCTCCGTAGTGTTGAGCGATTAAAGCAAGTCGTGGTCTAATCCGACGGGCAATATCATGACTCTGTGCTTTACGTTCATCCTTAGGTAATAAATTAATTTGAAGATCTGCTACAGCACTTCCACTGCGCATAAAGTAATGTCTGACAAGGCCATTGAAATTGAATGGGGAAGCCGTTCCTACATAGACTTGATAATCACGCACCTCCGGTTCTACTCGAATGGAAGCCGCCATCTCTTTTGCAACACGCGCTGTCTGCTCTAAGGTACTACCCTCAGGCATATTAATAATCACCTGAAATTCAGATTTATTATCAAACGGTAACATCTTCACCTTAACTGCACCAATGCCAACTAAGGCCATTGAAGCAAGTGTAGCTAAAATTATAATTCCAAGAAAAATATACCTCAAATTACGCTTCTCAATCAAAGGACGCATTACACGTTCATAAAGACGAGTGAATACAGTTGCTGGCATTGCTTCCTCCAAAGCATCCTCTTCATCTGTGAGTGGAGCATCAATAAAAGCCTGCGAAGATGGATCATGATGCACATGGCCTTTCAGTATCTTTAGTGCTGCCCAAGGTGTAACAGCAAAAGCAACAATGAGTGAAAAAAGCATAGCTGCACTTGATCCAACTGGAATTGGTCTCATGTAAGGCCCCATAAGCCCACTCACAAAAGCCATAGGTAAGACTGCAGCGATCACAGCCCACGTAGCCAATATCGTTGGGTTACCTACTTCATCGACTGCTTCAACAGCAATCTGCAGTAGTCGCTTACGTCTACAACTAGGCAGCCCCATGTGTCGCACAATATTTTCGACGACAACAATCGCGTCGTCTACTAGAATACCAATAGAGAAAATCAGTGCGAAAAGAGTTATCCTATTTAATGTATATCCATAGAGATAAAAAATAAGTAACGTAAGCCCTAGTGTCACAGGAATAGCGAGCAGCACGATAAGTGATTCCCTCCACCCTAAGAAAAGTAAAATGAGCACTGCTACACCAAATACAGCAAATCCCATGTGCAACAAAAGTTCGTTCGATTTCTCACTCGCAGTTGCTCCATAATTACGCGTCACCGTTACATCTATGTCTGCAGGTATAACGATTCCCTTGTAACTGTTTACTTTAGCAAGCACTGCATTTACGACATCGACTGCATTTGCTCCCGGTCTTTTAGCAATACTAAGAGTAACTGCTGCAGATTCTAGGCCGCTGTGGGGATCGCCGTATAAAACATAATTCGAAGGTTCTCCTGGACCATCACTCACAACTGCAACATCACGCAGATAAATAGGCTTCCCCTGAAAGACTCCAACAACGACATTTTCTACATCGTGCACATCTTTGAAAAAGCTGCCTGTTTGAAGTAGCGTTTCTTGATTATTCTCTGAAATTACAGAAGGCATACTCTGTACATTAGCCTGACTAAGCATAGGGACTAACATGGTAACACTTATTCCACGTGAGCTAAGTTTTGCTGGATCTAAATAGACATGAACTTGTTTTCTTTCTGCACCAATTAACGTTGTTTCTGCGACTAAAGGTAATTGCTTAATAGCATCGTCTACTTGAACCGCTAGACGGCGTAATGTCTCCTGATCATAGCGTGTGCTATGAAAAGTAAGGGCAAGTATAGGAACGTCATCGATCGTACGTGGCTTAACTAGAGGTGCATACACACCTAGCGGAATTCGATCAGCATTAGCCTGTAATTTCTGATTAAGTCTAACCAATGCTGCTTCTAGATCCGTACCTACCTTAAAACGAACAATTGTCATATTCGCTCCAGGCCTTGCAGTTGAGTACAAGTACTCTACTCCAGGAATCTCCCACAACAATTTCTCCATAGGACGAGTGACTAGATTTTCAACTTCATGACTACTCGCCCCCGGCATACCAACCATAATATCGACCATCGGAACTTTAATCTGAGGCTCCTCTTCACGAGGTAGCATAAGCACCGCAAAAAGCCCCAGGATCAGTGATGCTATAATAGCAATTGGGGTTAATTTAGAATCAATAAATAGCGATGCTAGTCTACCCGCAAAGCCGTACTGAGATGATTGCAAACCTTGAGGTGACTGACTTGTACTCACGGCAGCACCTCCACATGTTGGCCTTCCCTTAATCCAACTGTCGGTGAAAGCACAACATTCTCACCTGCATCTACACCAGCAAGAATTTCAGTTTTATTACCACTGATTTGACCGATTTTAACTAATCTAAGAACAACACTGTGATCGTCCCTTACAACAAAAACACGCTCCATTTGGCCCTCACGAGTAACCGCTTCACTTGCAACATAAAGTTTAGTATTTTCAATGCTGGGAACTTTAATAGTAGCGTAACGTCCAGAAAGAAGTCCCTCTGTGTCTACAAGTTTAAATTTAGCGAACACGGCGTGTGTTTGCATATCTGACTCAGAGGATACTTCACTCAGTTTAGCATCAAGTGATCTATTCAGATTTGAAATTTGGACTTTATATGTAGCCCCGATCTTTAATCCATGAGCAAGAACTTCAGGAATATTTGCCTCAACACTATACGAGCCAACCTGCTCGATCTCAATGAGTGGCACACCTGGAGATACCCAAGTACCACGATCTATATTTTTTTTCGCTATGACACCTTCAAACGGAGCGCGTATCTGCAAATAACTTAAATAGGCTTTTGCCTCTTCAAGGATACCTTCAGCTATGTGCACGCGAGTTGTGAGATTTCGCACAAGATCTGCAGTACTAGCCCCCTTCAACAAGAGTCCCTGTTCACGCGACAAATCAAACTTTGCTTGGCTGAGTTGTGCTTTGGCTTGGCTATAGCGAGCACTTACTTCACCAGATTGAATCTTCACGAGTAGTTCATTTGGATGTACCCTCTCCCCTAAATGAACAGGTACAGCATCAACTGTACCCATAAGTTGCGCAGAGAGTATAGCACTATGCTCAGGCCTAACTACACCGGATATATCTATCATATCGGATCCAGAAATCGCAATCACTTGGCCTGTTGCAACTGCGAGAGAGTCTTTATTCGTTGATGACAACTCGCGTATTTCAGGGCGAGTACATCCAACCACAAGCAAGAGGGCAAAACTACTACTCAATAATAAACGCGTATTCATAGAATAAAAACTAAGGGTTTGAAAGTACAGGTAGACCTAAAGCACTACGATAAGAGGCAAGGGCAATACGCTCATCAGATGATGCGAAAGTTCTACGCATTTGTGCCTCAATATAGCGACTTTCCACTCCAATGAGATCTGCTGTTGCTAGAAGTCCTTGGTCAAAACGAGCACGTGTTAATTCGACACTCTCTTTAGCTTGATCAACTGATTGCACACTTACCTCTAAGCGTTCTTTTGCATTTTCATAGCTAAGACGAGCCTGCTCAGCTTCAAGAGCAATACCTTGCTGAAGTTTGCGCATCATCTCTTTAACTTGGCCAAGTTCAGCCGCACTTTGACTAATGCCTGCTTTTATTTTACCCCCATCAAAAATATTCAAGTCAAGGGCTAGACCCGCACTCCAACTATTACCCTGATGATTTAGCTTAAAGCCTTGATCAACTTGATAAGTAGCGAATGCATTTACGCTTGGCTGCCGAGCTCCACGTGCTACACGCACCATCTCTTCTGCTGCAATCAAGCGCTCACGCAAACTAGCAAGTTCGGGACGCAAAGATGTATTAATTGATTGAGGCTCGAGGAGTCGCTGCAGTGAGGTATCCTCTGCTTGTAATTGAATAAGTCCGGGTGCGTTCTGTATTCCAAGCACGTAGCAGAATGATCGTTCACTGAGAAGTACTCCACTGCGCGCAGAACTTAACTGCTCTTTTGTTTGAGCAAGCTGCACTTTCAAACTGAGTAAATCAGCTTTAAATAACTGTCCGGCCTCATAGCGTGCCTGCGCATTTACTACAGCAGCTTCATAAGCATTCACTCCAGAATCTAAAGCGAGTACACTTTGCCTAGCCTTAATAATTTCAAAATACGATTTAACTACAATCAAAGAAAGCTGATTTTGTGCTGCACGCAGATCTTCTAAGGCAGCACGAGATCCTGCTCGTGCAGCGCTTACGCCTGCCTTCACACGACCTCCGCTATACAAATTATAAGCGACTGTTCCTGTCCCATTTAAATTATCAATTTGCCCAGGATGATTGAAATTGAGTCCAAAATTAAAGGCACGTTGATTGAGAATAGAACCAAAAGCCATCATTGGACTATTTGTCTGCATATAACTACCTTGTAGAGATACTTGAGGGTACCAATTAGACTGCGCACTGTTTACAATTGCCTCTGCCTCAGTAGCACGCTGTCTTGCGATCAAAGCATCGGGGCTCTGCTTGAGTGCGACTAAGATCGCACGCTCCAATGTCCAAACTTCAGCTCTACTGGGTGACACTAGAAAGTCTACCACTATGACTAAGCTACAAATACCCCGCATGAGTATACTTAAATTCATACTAGTGCTTAATGAATTAAAGCTTTGTTTGCCCACCCCAGTGAATTACACCCGAATCATCGAGCCATCCAAGTTTACGTAAGACAATACTTGGAGGACAAAAGCCTGTGAAACTCGACTGCACAAGATTAAGTCCCACAAACAAAGGAAGTAACAGCCACCAGACATTGACTGTGTGCGTTAGAACAACGCCTACCACAACAAATGTGCCAGCAATAAGACGAACTAGGGTTTCAATTTTCATATGTTTATTGACTTTATATGCGTATATACGCATATACTTGAACAGATGTCAAGTTACTGCTCTATTTTTCGTATGGCTAAACAAGTCACACTGACACCTGAAGCGATCGAACTGATTTCGCGCAGGTTTGCCGTGCTAGCAGAGCCAATGCGTCTGCGATTAATTCATGCGCTATTTGAAGGTGAGAAAAACGTAAATGCTTTAGTCGATGAAGTTGGCGGCACCCAAGCAAACGTATCACGTCACTTACAAAGTCTAACTCTTGCCCATATTTTAAGTCGTCGTAAAAAAGGTTTACAGGTTTTCTACACAATTGCTGATCCAGGTATTATTAAACTGTGTGAAATCGTATGCGGCAGTCTTCAAGAGCAATTCTCTAAACATGCAGGGGCTTTAAGTTCTACAACGAAGCGCTAGATCTGAATTTTCGCTAGTGCGTTTAAGGCTTGCGAGCTAGTCTTAGTTTAAGCGATTTTTACTTGTGCACTATCCCCTAGCACCGAAATCGCAGGTACTGTTACTGATTGGCATTCTTAGTATGTCTTTAGTCACTGCTCTTAGAGCAGATCAATCTGGCACGTCAGCCATGTCTATAGAAGATCGAGCACTGCGATCACAGCTACCTGAGTTCAAATACATACCCGCTGCAAAACCTGCAGAACTTGCCTCAACGTTAGATCCTAAAGCAGATACCTTTACTAGTTGGACACGCTCGCAGGGCGATTCTGGTTCACGACGCTACACGGCCCTAAGCCAAATTAATCGCACAAATATAAAAGATCTCGTGCCCGCTTGGACGTTTCATTCTAAGGACACACTCAACACGATTGAATGCACACCTATTATTGTTAAAGGAGTACTGTATGCTCCTACCTCAGGACGAGCAATCGTAGCCCTAGATGCAGCCACGGGTATACAGAAATGGAGATACCAAGTTGAACTCCCCCTTCATCCAGGTCTAGAAGATGAACCTGCAAGACGAGGCTTAGTCTACTGGCAGGGAAATAATGAAGCACAAGAGAGAATCATCTTTGGTTCGGGCTACTGGATTTACGCACTTAACCCAGTCACTGGAAAACTTATTTCTAGTTTTGGTACTGATGGTCGTGCCCCTATTGAAACAGGTGCCACAGCTGGAGGTGTTATCTATAAGGATATCTACGCTACTACTGGCCTTTATGGAGACGTCTATGGTTTTAATATTAAATCCGGTAAACTACTCTGGCATTTCCATACTGTTGCACAAGCTGGTGAGTTTGGCGCTAATACGTGGCAAGGAAACGGGAAAAATTGGCAGGCTAATTGTTGGGGTGGCCTCTCACTGGATGAAAAACGCGGAATGGCTTTTGTTGCAGTAGGTGCAGCACAACCTAATTTCATAGGCGTTAACAGAAAAGGAGATAACCTATTTAGTAACTGCGTTGTAGCACTTGATATTTCCAGCGGCAAACTACTGTGGCACTATCAAAATATTCATCATGACATTTGGGATTTAGATACGTGCGCTCCTCCAAATTTAGTAACTATTACTCGTGAGGGGAAACAAGTTGATGCTGTAACATCTATTGCAAAGGCAGGTACTTTGGTACTACTGGACCGAGTTTCAGGAAAGCCTATATTTCCAATACGCTTAAGAAGAGCTCCCACCTCACAATTACCAGGTGAAACGACAGCTCCATATCAGCCCGATTACGAACTGCCTGAACTCATTTCATCTGAAGCCTTCTCTATTTCAGATATTACAAATCGCACTCAAGCTGCTCACGACTATGTAGCTAAAATTGTAGAGCGCTCATCGTATGGATGGTTTCAGCCTTTCGTAGAAGGAAAAGCAAATATCTTTATAGGTACACGAGGCGGTGCAGAATGGTCTGGAGCAGCAGTAGATGTTCCAACAGGACGTTTGTATGTGACCTCAAACAGGATCCCTTCAATTATTACTGTCTTCACCCCTGAAAATGAAGAACGAGATCCCCATTATGCAGCCTCAAAGGGAGAAACTCTATACCTTCAAAATTGTGCACCCTGCCATGGAGCATCGCGTTTAGGTACAGGTATGGTACCACCATTAATTTCACTGCATAAACGCATGACAGACACTGAAGTAATGACGCTTTTAAAAACAGGCAGAGCTGCAATGCCAGCAGCTCTTACGCTCGATGATCAAGCAAAGAGAGATGTGATAGACTTTCTATTTCATAGAAATCAGCCACCTGTTCGCAAGGTCAAAGCAACTGGAAAAAAAGACGGAGGCATCTATTCATTTACTGGCTACAATTTCTTACTGGATAACGAAGGCTACCCTGGAATCAAACCACCCTGGGGACTACTTAATTGCTACGACCTAAGTACAGGTAAAGTATTATGGCGTGTTCCTTTAGGTGAGTATCCTGAACTTACCGCACAAGGTGTTCCTAAAACGGGTTCTCAAAATTTAGGCGGAGCTAGCGTTACAGCAGGTGGACTTGTTTTTTGTGCAGGTACACAAGACAATAAAATCAGAGCTTTTGATACCGATACAGGTGAAGAACTCTGGTCGAGTACTCTTCCCTTCGCAGGTTACGCAGCACCTGCAATATATGAAGTTAACGGTAAGGAATATGTTGTGATTGCTGCCAGTGGTGGAGGGAAAGTCGGGGGTACTTTAGGTGACACCTATGTCGCATTCACACTTAAGAATAATTGATAAGCACTGGTTAAGTAACCCAATTAAAATCAGTAAGTAATGCAATTATTGAGAAGTAATAAGTTTCATCACTCTGGCGTTGGACTTTTAGATAATTGCGCATAAGTTTATTTTCTATGTCGAAAACAATTTTAGTATGTGGCTATGGAACAGGAATATCAGCGGCTGTTGCTAAACACTTCGGCTCACACGGCTTTTCAGTCGCTCTTATTGCTCGTGACGAAAAGAAATTAACTGCTGCTGCAGCAGAACTAAATAAACAGGGAATTAAAGCTCACGCATTCCCAACAGATGTAGGCAATACAAACGCAGTTACTGAAATGATTGCTCATGTGCGAAAGACCTTGGGATCAGTTACTGTCATTCACTGGAATGCTTACTCAGGCTTAGCAGGTGATGTGACGACAGCTCCCCTATCTGAGCTTCAAACTAATTTTAATGTCGGTGTAACTGGTCTAGTTGCTGCCGTTCAGGCAGCACTCCCTGATTTAAAAGCTTCAAAACAATCAGCTGTCTTAGTTACAGGCGGAGGCTTTGCATATTACGGTCCTGAAACTGATTCGCTTATTTCACAGTGGAATGCAATGGGGCTCTCAATCACAAAAGCAGCTCAGCACAAATTAACAGGTATTCTCACTGCTAAACTCAGCCAAGAAGGAATCTATGTTGGTGAGGTTGTTGTTACAGGTATGGTCAAAGGAACAGCCTTCGATTCTGGTAATGCAAAACTGGAGGCCTCTGCTATAGCAGCAAAATTCTATGAACTGTATACAGCTCGCACTGTAAACACAGTTAATATCTAAACTCAATAACGAGTTTAGATTATATTCTTAATTACCTGTAAAAGCACTTACTTCTTAAGTGTTCTGACATAAGCGACTAAGTCTTTTATATCTGAATCTGAAAGTGTTTCCGCAAATGCCTTCATGCGGATTTTTCCATTCTTATCCTGCAAGCCATCTTTGATCTGCTTGGCTGCATCAGCATCTGTAAAAGTGTTTTGGTAATCGGCGTTACTTAGATCCTTAACCCCTGCCATACGACCGGCTTTAGTGTGACCACCGCCGTCTTTACCATGGCATGAGGCACAACTTTTAGTCCAGTTTTCTGTCACATCAGCACATGCAATTGAGCTGACTACTGTTAATCCAAGTACACAGGCTAGAGTTTTAAAAGTTAGGCGCATAAAATGTAAGGTTATAAGATTAAGTTAATTGTGACGCCTAGTATCAACGCCCCAAATCGCTAGTACTGTCAAAAGGCATCATTATGCAGCATTTGTTAACTACTACGCATATTTAGACGATGATGCTGCAATTAAAGCATACACCAAGATATGCGTAGCAATGACCAAGCGATAGAAAGCGAAGTCTAATCATTTCAGGTAAAGTTTGCTCACCAGATGAGCGACAATTCTAAAACAACATGGATGTTTGGCATCCTAACGTGCGTATTTATATGCCTTACGATTTATTTCGTTCGCTCCCCTATTCTCTATCCCCACGTGTATCAGAAGCCTGTAGTGCCATCTGCTCGTCTTGCAGGAATACCTAGTGGTACAATTCGTATCTCTGCAGCCCAACTGATTAAAAGTGGAGCAGATGTTTCAGGACTAGATTGTTACGCCTGCCACGACCCCAAGCATCCTCCCGTCATCAAATTTGCTTTAGATGGCCAGGTTATCCTTCCCAAAGAACATACGGATCTCATCTACAGCATGCGAAATTGTGAAGAATGTCACTCACAGGAGAAGCCACAGAAAATTCAGTATAATCCTGATGGCAGTACGAACATTCCTAAAGCACACCAGGATCTAATGCAGATGGCGCATGGGAAAGCAGTTAAAAATAATAATTGCTACAACTGTCACAACGAGAACCAACTTAATACTCTTCACTCCTCTACAGGCAAAAAGTTAAATTTTGATCAAGCCACACAACTATGTGCAGGTTGTCACGGCACAATCTATGAAGATTGGTTAGCAGGTTCACATGGTAGAACAGAAGGCTACTGGGATCACAAATTAGGTCCTGCACGTAAGCAGGAATGTTCATCATGCCATGACCCACACGCTCCATCATTCACAGGAATCATACCTATGCCTGGTCCGCATCTGCTGCACCCAGAAGATGCTCCTGATACACACAATTCTACTCCTTAATTTCTATGGCTGATCTCAATACAGAAGAAGGTATCACACGTCGCAGCTTCCTACGTGCAACAACAGCAGCTGCAGCAGGAGCTGCGGCTTTAACCTCAGCTTTAGCACCACTGCGTAATATAGGCGACTTCCCCTCGGTAGAAGAATTTATCCAGAAGCACTACACAGAACTTACACCTGCCCAACTTACGACGGTTTTAGGGCGTATCGAAAATGAAGTTCAAAAAGAATATGGGATTAGACCTCACGTACGCGCCTTAAAGCCAATGAACGGCGTAGAGTTTGTCTATGCGCTTAATTTAAGTCGATGCTGCGGATGTCGTAAATGTGTGCACGCCTGTGTTGCTGAAAACAATCAGTCTCGCAGTCCTGAAGTGCAATATATTCGGGTTCTGAAAATGCCTAATGATGGGCGTTTTGATTTAGAAAGTGGTGATCATAACTACAATCCAGAATCAGTTCCTGTACCCGGGCATTTTTTCATGCCTATTCAGTGTCATCATTGTAAAAACCCTCCCTGTGTTAAGGTCTGCCCTGTTAAAGCAACGTGGCAAGAACCAGATGGCATCACAGTGATCGACTACGACTGGTGTATTGGATGCCGCTACTGCGAAGCAGCCTGCCCTTATTTTGCACGCCGTTTTAATTTTACAGAACCATCTATACCTAAGGAAAAAATTAATCCTAATATGTCTTATCTGGGAAATAGACCTAGGCACAAAGGTGTCATGGAAAAATGCCATTTCTGTGTTCAGCGCACCCGAGCAGGACAATACCCAGCATGTCTTGAAGCATGCCCAACAGGATCCCGTAAATTTGGTAATATTTTAGATCCCGATAGTGAGGTATCCTATATTTTAAAGAATAAACGTGTCATGATACTAAAGGAGGAGCTCGGTACACTCCCACGTTTCTTCTACTACTTTGACGTTTAAAGCTCCATGAAAAGATATCTCTACTTTTGGAAACGTTGCCTAAAAATCGCCTTTGTAGGCGATTGGCGCTACTATGGATGGCTTGGTATACTGCTGATTATTATTCTAGGAGGTGTGAATGCGTATGCTAAGCAGTACCTGCTAGGGCTAGGCACAACTGGAATGAGTGATCAAGTATCATGGGGAGTATACATCGCTAACTTCACTTTCTTAGTCGGTATGGCTGCAGCTGCTGTCATGCTAGTAATTCCTGTCTATATTTACAAAAATGAGGAGCTACATGATCTAGTCATCTTTGGTGAACTACTCGCTGTAGCTGCCATTCTTATGTGCCTAGCATTCGTGACGGTTGATTTAGGAAGACCGGATCGGTTTTGGCATTTAATTCCAGGAATTGGTATTTTTCATTTTCCTGGCTCCATGCTAAGCTGGGACGTTCTAGTATTAAACGGCTACTTATTAATTAATCTGCATATTTGCGGTTACCATATCTATTGCCGCTACTGCGGAAGAAAACCTTCTAACTGGCTTTCTATTCCAGTTGTATTTCTAGGTATTTTATGGGCTGTATCCATTCATACAATTACCGCATTTCTTTATGTGGGACTTGGAGGACGTCACTTCTGGAATTCGGCTGTACTAGGACCTCGTTTTATTGCTTCAGCCTTCACTGCAGGGCCAGCATTTATTATACTCACACTACAAATCATTCGCCAATTTTCAGATTACCACGTACCAGACCGAGCCCTATTTACCCTAAGATCAATTGTTCAGATCGCTATGCCGATTAACATGTTCTTATTAATTAACGAACTGTTCACTGAATTCTATACAACAGATCGCAACTCAGCTTCGTCACATTATTTGTTTCTAGGCCTGCATGGCCATCATGCTCTAGTTCCTTGGATTTGGACTGCGATTGGACTCAATATAACTTCGATGATTTTACTCATGCTCCCATTAAGCAGACGCTTAAAGTGGCTAGACACAGCCTGCATTCTAGCTGTGATCGGCATTTGGATTGAAAAAGGCATGGGGATGGTCGTTCCCGGATTTGTGCCTACACCCATTGGTGAAATCGTAGAATATACTCCTTCGAAAAATGAAGTTCTTATCTGCCTAGGGATTTGGGCTTTTGGATTTTTCTGTTATACGATCTTCCTGCGTATGGCAGTACCTATTCTACACGGGAAGTTGTCGCGTGCGAATGAACCTGCAGAAGCAAATCTAACTTAAGTTAAACATCTATCGTCATGGTACAAACTAAACAGCCAGCCATTGATTTAAGCCTGAACGCTGCGCATCTGTCTTTAACCGATCATGTAATTATGAAAGGAAATGAAATATTTGAGAAATACGGCCCTAAAATTGGTTGGAGCGAATTACAAAAGATTATCGTCGATAAAGAATGTGTGCGGTACCCTCTTGATATCGTATTTGATTCAGTAGCGCTGGAGAATGATGAAATTGCTTACCCCTCTGCTAAAGGAGATCTACCTGAAGACGGCTTTACGCTTTATATTCATCCCTACTTTTCCTTAGATCCAACACGCATTCCAGCAATTGCTCTATACCAATTAGTACTGATCAACTACGGAACATTTGCTTCACCTGGAGATGCTGAAGCGTTTGGCGCAGCTGCACTTGGAATCGATATCGAAGCATACTATGCACAGCTATGCGAAATCGCAGATGAAATTAGCACTAAACACTTTGTCGATGAACCTGTGTTACCCGAAGTGGCCCATCAAGGATGTTCGAGTGGCGGCTCTTGCGGTTGTAGTCACTAAACTGTCTTGGAGTGCTTGTTAGCACCTTCAACCCAAGTAGCGTCAAAACGCATCGCAACCACACGCATTAAAGGCACACCACGGGGAGTTATCTCTATACCGTGGATATCACTAAGTAGGAGTCCATCCTCCTTAAGATCTTTAAGCCCACCGATTTCTTTAGCATAAAGTTGCGTAACATCTATGCCTAACTCTTTAGATAAAGCTGCGTAGTTTAATTTGCGATCACACATAAGGCGCATAATTAAGGTTCTACGCCGTTTGTCATCATCAGTTAGAATTAGAGCCTTCTCCGTTGGTAACTTTCCTGAACGTACGGCGCTTCGCCACTGATCAATATCTTTAAAGTTTTGCCTGTAACTATTTTCAGTTGAAGAAATTGAAGAGACGCCAAACCCATATAACGAAGCTCCAGCTTCCGTACTATAGCCCTGAAAGTTCCTGTGTAGGGTACCTTTCTTTTGAGCAAGGGCTAGTTCATCACCGGGTTTAGCAAAGTGATCCAAACCGATATCGATATACCCTGCCTGAGTAAGTTTTTTGTGAGCAACTGAAAACATGGCTAACTTATCACTCGCACTGGGCAATTGATTACGTGTTACAAAAATAAGCTGTGCTGGTTTAAGCCACGGCACATGAGCGTAACTAAAAATAGATAATCGTTCAGGATTAAGTGTGAGTATATCATTAATAGTCTGAGCAAAAGTATCACGCGTTTGCAGAGGTAGCCCAAAGATTAAATCGACATTAATAGATTTAAATCCTGCAGCTCGTAGCCAGCTGAAGGCTTGCTCGTTTGTATTCATCGGCTGCCAGCGGTGTATAGCCAGCTGGACATCTGGATTCGTATCCTGAATGCCAAGTGAAGCCCTATTTGCACCAATTTGCTTTAATGCATGCACATGCTCTTCAGTTAACCTACGTGGATCAATTTCAACTCCGAACTCAACTAATTCACTGAGAGTAAAATATTTTCGAATCAAAACTCCAAGTCTTAGCAGTTCCTTCGGAGGTAGGAAAGTCGGTGTCCCACCACCAAAATGAATCTGGGTTACCTTACGACTTGGATTCACCTTGCAAGCAACAAGGGCCATCTCCTTTTCTATATCATCAAGATAAATAGAAGCTTCTTCTTTGTGAGTAGTAATCACCGTATTACATCCACAGTACCAGCACAGCGATTCACAAAAGGGCAGATGAAAATACAGTGATATAGGACCAGCATTAGGCCCATTATCTGTACGCAGCTCCTCATCTAAATTTAAATTATTTAGATCTGTTCTAAATTGTGTGGCTGGTGGATAGGATGTGTAACGAGGACCTGCGATGGAATATTTTTGAATTAAATCGATATCCAAACCAGTTGCTTGATACGCCACGGGCAGCTCAGTAGTAAGATTCATAAAAGAAGGATTAGCTGCATTCATCTTAGATGAAAATAACAGCAAGATCTGCGCGGTGCTTGCTCATCTGTAGGCATTACTTGCACAGTGCGCTCTATAGGCTAATCAGATTTGTAGTTAAACTTATAAATCGGGCAAAAATTGCGCGCAGCTTGGCAATTCGCGCGCAGCTTGAATTTGAACGTTCTGCGATACTCAAAGTAAGGAAAATTCTAGGGCTTAGTGCTCTATCTTACTTCGAAAACAATTATACTGCGCAATGAATCCGCCCCCTAAAAAATCTACGCAACGAATCGTCATTGGTGCGATCGTTGTGTGGTCAGCCTTGATTATATCCTGCGTTACAGCTGAACGCATTATTGTCGCTCCTGCACACGTAGCAGGCGCAACCTACGTAGGCAGTAAAGAGTGCGCACAATGTCATTCAGATAAAACCGACCACTTTGCTGGGGCTACCCATGCAAGACTTCATATTTCAGATGTTAAGCTTGGAGACACGACCTGTGAAGCATGTCATGGTCCTGCAAGTTTACATATTCAATCTGGCGGTAAACTTGGGACTATCGTCAATCCCAGGAAAAACCCTGAAGCCTGTTTTGCTTGTCACTTAGATAAACGTGGAGAAATGAGTCTACCGCATACTCATCCTGTCTTAGCTGGTAAAGTTAGCTGTGTGGATTGTCACGATGTACATAAGGATAAATCTGTACGTGGAGGCGGTGCCGCACTCGCAGCATCGACTGAAACTTGCCTTAAGTGCCATACTCAACAAGCAGGACCTTTCACCTACCCTCATGGCGCAATCAAAGAAGAAGGATGT
Organism: uncultured Opitutia bacterium; assembly: GCA_903834135.1. Taxonomy (GTDB): domain Bacteria; phylum Verrucomicrobiota; class Verrucomicrobiia; order Opitutales; family Opitutaceae; genus Palsa-1447. The sequence continues at coordinate 70,187 of CAILHZ010000007.1, forward strand.
CTTGCCTGCCACAATCCTCACGGAACAGTGAACGACAAAATGCTTATCGCACGTGATGCTAATCTGTGCCTGAGATGCCATCTCTCACAACTCACACCAGGATTTAATATCGGCGGATTCAAAACCGGTGGAGCACACGCCAATGCAGTGGGCTCTCGCCTTTCAGAAGGCGCCTGCTGGTCAGCTGGATGTCACGAAGGCGTCCACGGCTCTAACGTCAATGCATCCCTTAGACCTTAATTCTTTCGCACGACACCTCGTATGAAAACAAACCTTATTTCCTTTAAGCACGTGTCCCGGCTAGTCTTGGGCGTTACTCTTACGCACTTCGCAAGCCTGTCATTCACACAAACTCCGCCACCTAACGCTGATGCATTCCCTACTTTTGAGTCCTACATCAAAGTATCAGGAGTTGCTCCATTCACAACGGGGGATAACGCCGCTTACGCCATGCGCCAAGGCAGTCCTACAGCAGGTTCAGGAGGCATTGAAGACTTCTACTATACAAAAGATACATCGGATACGACGACAGTGGTATCTAAAGGCCACGCACTAGCAGGTGCAGAGGATTATCTTGCTAGTGTGAATGTAACGACAGCCAATATGGGATCAATAGAGGCGGGCTATAAAGTATTTCGTACTTTCTATGACGGAATAGGTGGATTTTTTCCTCAAAGTAACACCTTTCAAAAACTCGGCCACGAAGAACTCCATACTGACCGTGGTTCATTTTGGTTCAACGTCACTTTAGCAAAACCAGATCGCCCTGTATTCAATGTTAATTTTCAAGCAGACACACGCACGGGCAAAAAAGACTCTACTATATGGGCTGCTATCATATCTCCTACTGCTACAGTAACCAATGGGATTTTAGTAGGTAATACTGTTCCAGCGAATACACCATTCATTGCTCCCAATGTCTTAAATATGAATGAGCACCATGAAGAACTACAGGCAAGTGTTGTAGTCACGTCGGGTAAGGTTAAAGAAACACTCAAAGGAGCAATCAATTGGATTAATAATAACGACTATCGCAGCTATGTTAAAAATCCAGGTTCAAACGTAATCGCTAGCCCAGAAGTGACTGTTCTTGATGACCAAGAATTAATCCATTCTACAAACTTTCGTATCCTAAACCAAATTGAAGCTAAATTAAACGACAAGCTTGGTTGGGACATAGCAGCAACATACGATCATCAATTTAGTACAAATGGCGGCCAATGGATTACACCTGCCTATAGCGCTACGGATGCTAGTACATATCCAGCAGTTACAGCAGGAAATATTTACGGAAAAGCTAAGGTAGACGATTACGTTGCGAATACTTTTTTGCATTATAATCCCACCAAAAATTGGACTACAGATATAGGAATAAGAGATGAATATAAAGTGATATCTAGCCGCGGTGGATTTATCACCACTTCACTGGCAACTGGATCAACAAGTACTGCTGCAAGTAATTTAACCGTGGCTAATGATCTTACCTATTCTCACGAAACTGAGCATGTAGATACACCAGAGCTCAGCCTACAGTACTTAGGAATTTCTAACATGACGGTTTATTTGAATGCAGACTACCGAATTAATCATGCTAACCAACACTGGATCAACCCCTATGCAGCTTCAACTGTTGCAGGCATCACCGGTGTAGCAACTACAGCCTTTGCACCTGCTGGGTCTGTATTCTTCCAAGAAGCAGATCAAAACAATAAAGATTTGAAAGTAGGCTTAAACTGGAGTCCATCTCGCATCATTACAATTCGTGCAGAAATTTTCCGTAAAGATCATCAAAATCAGTACGTTGGTTCCAGTGACTTAATTGGCATTGGAAGTACAGGTGGCCTTTATGCAACAGGCTATACCTTCACGGGAATGAAGTTTAACGTCCAAATTAAACCAACCCAAACACTAAGCTTTAATACACGCTTCCAGCCCCAACATGGGAGCATGTCTGTACTTGGTAATACAGTCACAGGTGGTTTAGGAAACGAAATTACTTCTGGAGTAGTCACTGGCTCGTTACTCAGTGAAAGTATAGACTGGAGTCCAAAACCTTGGCTTTACACAGAAGGCAATGTGAACTTTGTCTACAATTCGATCCAAACAGCATACCCCTACGTAACCGTGGCAACACCACCCGCTGCAATTGGTACTCCTATTGCAAATGCAGATAATAATTACGTGACTGCAATGCTACTGGCTGGATTTGTAATCGACAAACAAACCGACGCAAATATCCAAGGCCTACTTACTCGTGCTACTAATTATAACCGCCAAATCATGATGGGAGGAATTCCATATGGTGCAGCATTCTATGAGAGAAGTATCACCGTTGGACTAAAGCATAAATTAAGTGACCGTATGTTTGCTGAAGGCAAAGTCGGTTACCTGGATAGACAAGATGCAACCGCAGGCGGATTCACAAATTACAAAGGCCCTTTAGTTTACCTATCTCTTACCTGCGCACTTTAAGGACTTTGGGTTATTTCTGAATTAATTCAGCAATAGCGATTCCTGATTCACCAGACACACTGTAGAGTAAATAAGTGTGCCCATCTTCTTTAAATATAGCTGGGTCTCTTAAAGCATGTTCTTTTACTTTTGTCTCACCCGCGTGAGAACGCGTAAGAGGAAGCTTTACTCCTTCATATATTTCTTCGGGTTTAATGACCTCCTGTGCTTCAGACACTTTCCAGGTCTTCCAATCAGCTTGTGTATCAATAAACACGCGTGAGATATGCTCCGGTGCATCTCCAATATTTGAGTAATACACCCATAAGCGCTCTCCTACCCGATCAAGTGCTACATGCCTAGGTCCTGGTGTGTTAGCCTCCTTAGCGCGGCCAACACTTTGAGGGAAAGGATTAGGCCCTTCCTGAAACCCAGTTAGGCCAGTAGTAGAGCGGTACATAAGTCCTCCCTTAGCCATCGCAAACCAGCCTTTATTTTCAGCAATCACACGCCAGTAAAAAATCCCCAGAATCTCGCTTGAAGCCTTGAAGTGAATTCCGTCACTTGAGAGAGCAAGAAAAGTTTTCTGCCCTTCCCCTGATCTAGATGGGCCATGAAAGTAGAGTCTTAATTGTTTTGCCTGATCATCAATAACTACATCAGGAGAAGCAATGTGAGCCATACAACCAGGAGCCTGTTCTAAACGAAGTGTACCTGGTTCATAGACTTTCCAAGGTCCTTCAAGCGAATCTGCATACGCTAGGCGAATATACTTACCGCTATGATGTCCAAAATATAAATAGTATTTACCCAGTGGATTCACTACCCACGCAGGCACTCTAATTAGACAAGGTCCATTAATATTATCTCCGTCTTTACCAGGTAACATCTCAGGACGAATAATCGGATTATTCGCTAATCGAATCACCTTGAGTGACTCGGCTTGTAAAAAAGAGGTTATACTAAGTAGTGCAGCAGTAAGCACAAAAATACTCAGCTTAAAACGGGGTGTAGATGGCATGACGTGTTTTAAATCTTAAAACAACGAATACGCCAAAAAACCATCCTAAAATAAACGCCTTAAGCGTTAGGATCCTGCAAAGGAGAACCTAATTCGTAACTAATTTTACCTTCAGCAACCTCACGCAGAGCGGTATCTTCGGCTGATAACTTCTCTAAAGATTGCACTAAAGGACGATTGCCACGTCTGAGTTGCTTCACTCGGCGTGAGACTACATTTACTAAGATGTTAGGATCTTCAATAACTAGTAGTGCGTTCCTTAAATAGTCGTCTCTCATTAAGATAGGTGTCGTGTGATAGCGTTACGTGTAAGGGTCGTGAAAAAAAATTATAAAACACAACTTCACTAAATACGATGTATATCGGCATATGAGTGCACAATTAACAGGCAAGCCGTTGATGGATTAACTCCTTAGAGCAGGCCGAATCTTACTTAATATAAGCCATATACGGGTGTTTTAGGCTGGAATACAATGTTTGCAATACGCCTAAAAACCCAGCTATCGTGTAAAACACGCATGGCTCATTCACATTCCCACTCTGAATCAAAGCACGAGGATTTCTCGATTTGGTTATTTCTTTTCACGATTCTAACTACCCTCGCAGGACTTTTAGCTGCTGTTCGTTTTATTGCACCGCATGTATGGGCAGCTCAACTCGCTGCCCCTATATGGCTAACAATAGCCATATTCTTAATTATGAGTGTGGCGAACTGCTTCATGGAGTTCTTCTTTCACCGTTACGTACTGCATACTCCTGCACTCCCATTTATACGCCGTCTATATAAGCAGCATACCCTTCACCATGCACTGACTCGCATTGGCCGTGGGAAAACACGCGATGGACGCAATATTCTACTCATTGAGAATAAATTCCCAATTCTAGAACCTGAACAGACGGAGGCCTCATTTTTCCCTTGGTATTCATTGGCAGCATTTGCTGCATTCCAACTTCCGTTTCTAATCATTCTGCAGCTGCTGCTACCAAGCTGCCCTTGGTTTATATCGGGATTTGCGGCGCTAGCAGTCTCTCTATTAGAATACGAAATATTCCATGCTATTAATCATTGGTCTTTAGAAACCTGGGATCCTTTAATTAGTCACCCTAGGTTTGGCCGCTTTTGGAGAATTGCTTACGCTTTCCATCTACGCCATCACGCTGTAATTGACTGCAATGAGTCTATTTCAGGTTTCTTTGGTCTTCCTCTAGCAGACTGGGCTTTTGGTACCTGTGTGATTCCAACAACAATCTATGCAGACGGCGAAGAATGGCTACCTGCTAAATTTGTTAGTCCAAAACCTGTCTGGTTTATACAAGCCCTCGATAAATGGGCAAAGAAAGCAATTAATAGCCGCCGCTTTGATGCTAAGACCACTCAAGCAGCCCAAGCCTTAGTAATTCCACAGGCCGAAAGCGTCCTTCCTAAGCAAGCTACTGAGCATTCTAGCTCTTAAAGCTCTCAACTCTGAGGACTTCCTTTGAGGTATAGCCTTAAAGGAAGTTTTTTTATGTTTAAATTAAGCGATCTGAATCTTCTTTTTAGAAATAAATAATTCAAGGTCAGCAAGGTCTGCAGCTTCTGTTTCACCAAGAACAAATGTGCTCGATTCAGCACGTTTTACGAAATTATTTAGCCATTCTAGCAAACTATCGCGTCTTGGAAGCCATATTTCTGGTGAACTCATGATTGCTTGCTGTAATGCGAGCGCCTGCTCGAGATACTTGGATGATTTATTCATAACTGTGGTACATTTTTTATTCCATTTCGTCAGCGAGTGGAAATGCATCGAAATTCTGAATCCCAGAGTGAAAATCATAGATTAATCGCGCTGAAAATAAACAATCCGATGCGAAAAATCTCCGTTGAAATCGCGTCACCACAAACACTCTCGTTGATAATTAATCAGATGTCCAACGGGATTAAAATTTACCTAAAAATGTACCGAAATGCGGATACAATTTACATGCCAAGTTACGACACGTGCGGAAATAGTTGGACGAAATCAAAATTTTATTACATATGTTAATAGTGTTCGACTAAGTGTATTGGATTTAGTTACCCCGCTGTATCTTTTTTCACTCAGTTTAGGACATCAATGTGAAGCACAACGCTTCACATCGTATCAACCCATAAAAAAGGAATAACAATGGCTAAGAAAGCAAAAGCAAAGAAAGCAGTTAAGAAAGCAGCACCTCGCCGTAAGGCAGTTAAAGCAAAGAAGAAGTCAAAGAAGTAATTTTGCTTCTTTTTGTTCGAGCTTAATGGCTCACGGCGCATTACGATTCGTCGTTCTTGCGCCGCTTCAATTTTCCAGTCAGGGGTATTGTACTTGCTATTACGAGGATAGTAGCGAATGTAGATCCTCGTTCTTTAGCGTAAGATGGCAGTGTCTGGTGGATCCTCAGGTGAGCTCTCGGTTCTTGTGATGATTCGAAACCCAAATTCTGGGAACAGCTGGTAGCGTACGAAGTAGACGAAATTATCACAAATGAACTCCAAACTCTATGTTGGAAACATGTCGTTCAAGACAAGCGAAGCGGACCTCCGTAACGCATTTAGCCAATTCGGCACAGTTACTGATGTTTACATCGCTAACGATCGCGAAACAGGCCGCCCACGCGGATTTGCTTTCGTAACCTTCGCAACTGAAGAAGAAAGCAAGCTAGCTACTGAAAAACTAAATGGTTTCGACCTCGATGGTCGTCAACTCACTGTTAACGAAGCCCGTCCAAAGGAGGACATGGGTGGTGGCGGTGGTGGTGGCGGCGGCGGACGTAACTTCAGCAGCCCAAACCGTAAGCCAGGTGCATTCCAGGCTCGTGGTAACAGCCGTTACTAATATATCCCGTTAAAAGAAGCGTAAGTTTCTTTTTAAAACGATTTTAAAAGGCGAGGCGTTAAAACGCTTCGCCTTTTTTGTGCCTGCTTGGAATTGACTGTCCGCTTGATTTGAAGAGTGAGCTTACTTCACAAAGTATATAATTATTATCGCTACCCTAACCCCTAGGAAATGGATATGATTAAAAAATTCCCCCTTAGTTATTCTCTTTGTACGTTTTTAGTTTTAATAAGCGCATCACAATTAATTAAAGCCCAAACCAAAGTAGATCCATTTGGTATGGGACCGCACACAACTTTAGATGTTGTGCTCGCTGCTGCAAAAGCACCGAGCAGTTTAGCCGTTGGGCCCACCGAAGCATCTTGGGAGTCCATACGCTCAACCTACCAAATCCCGGCATGGTTTATGGATGCTAAGTTCGGCATCTTTATTCATTGGGGACTTTTTTCTATTCCAGCCCACCATAATGAGTGGTACGAAAAACATATGTACATGGGTGCAGAGGATACACGCTGGCATGTTGAGCACTACGGAGCACTTAATACATTCGGATACAAAGACTTCATTCCGCTGTTTAAAGCAGATCACTTTAACGCAAATAATTGGGCAGCACTCTTTAAAGCTTCTGGAGCTCGTTACGTCATGCTTCCAGGTGAACATCATGACGGATTTTCCCTCTGGAATAGCACAGTAAATCCCTGGAACAGTACTCGTCTTGGGCCTAAGCGTGATCTCATTGGAGAACTAGCAATTGCTATGCAAAAAGAAGATCTGCATTACGGCATAGCAAATCACAGTATCGAGCACTACACCTTCACTTCAGCACCTAAAGACGGTACACCAACAGATCTTAACGATCCTAAGTACAAGTCGTTTTACTGGACTGAGCATAACCCAGAAAATCTTAAGCTCTTCTTTGCGCAGTGGGTTTTAAAAAACGAAGAATTAATCGATCTCTATCATCCTGATATGCTGTGGTTTGATAACGGAATAAATGCGCGCGTGTATGATCCAATCAAATTAAAAGTCGCCGCTTATTACTACAACCGTTCACGGAGTTGGAATAAATCTGTTTCTATTGTTACTAAGTCAAATGCTTATCTTTCAGGTTCTATTGTGGATCACGAAAGACTTATGCGTGCACCACAAACACTCCAAAAAACACCTTGGCAAGTGCATGATACACTAGGCAGCACCTGGGGCTACACCGAGGGAATGCATATCGCCAGTGCAGCCGGTATTATCCGAACCTTAGTTGAAGTGATCAGTAAAAACGGATGCTACATGCTAAATGTTTCTCCTAAAGGCGATGGCTCAATACCTGAGGATCAACAGAAAGTACTTCATCAAATTGGTTCCTGGTTAGCCGTAAATGCAGAAGCTGTATACGGTAGTCGTACATGGAAAATTTCAGGTGAAGGCCGTCTTATAATTCCTCGCGGTCAAACACCTACTGGTAAAGACATACGTTTTACCCAAAAAGATGGCTATGTGTATGCCTTTAGCTTAGCATGGCCTGGCACAAGCGCCTTAATTAGCTCGCTTGCTCAAAGCCCAACCTCAGGTACTATAATGAAAGTCGAACTGTTAGGCTCCCCAGCCAAAATCCCTTTTTTACACGACACGACTGGACTGCACTTAACCTTACCTGAACAAAAACCTGATGAAAGCGTTTTTGTATTTAAGATATCAGGGCTTAACCTAAATTAAATGAAATCAGCTGTTTTAAGTTTTATACTGCTACTCACGCTGTGTTCTAGCCTAGCTCAAAAACCTATTTTAAATAGCGTTTTTCCAGAGCCTAACACTAAGGATGTATGCACTGATGCAGTCATCCGTGTTCGTTTCGAAAGTCGCCCCATCTTGGGTAAAAAAGGAACAATAACGATTCGTGATAACTTAGATAATTCAGTTGTATACCAGGTTGATTGTAGTGCAAAGGCAGTCGATCGCACCATCGGCGGATTTCCAAATTTCAATGTCTATCCATACACGATTAATGGTACTGAAGTAGAAATCCCTATCTTCAATTTAAAGAAAGCAGTTACCTACAGAGTTGAAATCGAGTGGAGTTTATTTCCAGGACTTAAAGAGGTCTTACATCAGAATGATCCTACTTTATCCTGGGTCTTTTCAACACGCAGTACTGAGCTTAAAGGTGACGCTAACCACCTCATTGTTGCTGCAGACGGAAGCGGAGACTTTTGCACCATTCAGGGAGCCTTAGATTTCATTCCTCAAGGAAATACCCTAAGTAGAACTATTTTTATAAAACAAGGAATCTATCCCGAAATCATCGCTTTTGCTGAGAAACATAACATCACCGTAATTGGTGAAGATCGTCAGAAAACCATCCTAGCGTACGCTACAAACGCAAAATTTAATAGTGGCGGTGGCAATCCTTATGCTACAGCCCATGCAGATCCAAGTGCAGAAAAAAAAGCCTCTCACATCTATCACCGTGGTGTATTCTTAGCACACCGCACCGAAGGCCTTACACTTGATAATTTTACGATTCACAACACTACCCCACAGGGTGGTAGCCAATCTGAAGCAATTATTTTAAACGGTACTACCTCTGCTCGTGCTATCGTTAAAAATTTAGATCTCTACAGTTTCCAAGACACCTTACAAATAAACGGCCAAGCCTATATCACAGGATGTCATATTGAAGGAGACGTCGATTTCATGTGGGGCACAGGTCCCTGCTATTTCAAGGACTGCACCTGTATTGCACTACGCTCAAATGCGTATTACACCCAAATTAGAAATCCAAAAACAAATCACGGATACGTGTATGTGGGATGCCGTTTTATTGGCAGTGAGCATGTAACTGATAATTTTCTTTCACGTATAGAGCTTAACCGCTTCCCGTTTAGTGAAGTAGTGCTTCTTAATTGCATCCTTAGCGAAGCAGTTGCCCCTATTGGGTGGCAACTTCAGGCTAAGGGTGACCCTAGCTTCCTGCATTTTTGGGAGTTTAACAGCCAAAGAACACCACAAGGACCGCTCTTTGACGTATCGCACCGCCTAAGTAGCTCAAAACAGCTCACGCTACCTGCAGATAAAGCCCTTATCGACGCATATTTAGATCCCGCATTCGTTCTAGGTAATAACTGGCGTCCAAACCTATAATTCTTAAGCGATTGTGCTACTAGTGAATTGACGCCGCCGTTGCGTAATTGTTTCCTAAATGCCATGCATGATCCCGTGGCTGTAGATCCATCAGTCAAATACAAGCGTGTCGTTCTGAAGCTATCAGGCGAAGTCCTCCGAGGTTCAAAATCGGGCGATCCGATCGATCCCGTAACTCTCGAAAGGATGTGTAACCAGATTAAGGAAATACATGCTTTAGGCGTACAAATCTGTGTAGTCATTGGCGGAGGTAATATATTCCGCGGTCTACAAGGTGAAAAAACAGGTGTTGACCGTACCACTGGCGATTACATGGGAATGCTTGCAACGGTAGTCAATGGCTTAGCGATTATGGACCGCTTAGAAAAGATCGGGGTTACTACCCGAGTTCAAAGCGCTATTCCAATGAACCAGATTGCCGAACCGTTCATTCTACGTAGGGCAATCCGTCATCTAGAAAAAGGCCGCGTTGTTATCTTTGTTGCAGGAACAGGTAATCCATTCTTCACCACAGACACGACCGCTGCACTGCGCGCTTCTGAAATGCACGCTAACATTATCATGAAAGCCACCAAGGTAGATGGCATTTATGACAAAGATCCTAAAAAGTATCCAGACGCCGTAAAATACGATGAAATCACCTTCATCGATGCCTTAAAACAGCGCCTTAATGTAATGGATTCCACAGCGTTCTCGCTTTGCTTAGATAATGGTGTTCCAATCTTGGTATTCGATATCGACGGCGATCATGCAATTAGGCGTGCCGTCCAAGGTGAAAAAGTCGGAACGATCGTACATAATTAAATCCTTAATCTCATGAGCAATCCTCTCATCAACGAAGTTGGAATGAAAAAAGCGGTAGACCATACGCTTAAAGAATTTAGTTCCATTCATACTGGTAAAGCCAACCCAGCAATGCTGGAAGGCGTTATGGTTGATGCCTACGGCACCCAGATGCGCTTAAAAGACTGTGCTGCTATCACAACTCCAGATGCGCGCTTAATTCAGATTCAGCCTTGGGATACAGGCCTTACAAAATCAATCGAGAAGGCTATCCAGATAGCAAATCTTGGCTTCAATCCGATGGTAGATGGTAAAATTATTCGCGTTTCCTTACCTGATATGAGCCGCGAAAGACGCCAAGAATTTGTTAAGACTGCAAATCGTTTCGCCGAAGAAGGTCGTGTGCATGTACGTAATGTGCGCCGCGATGCTTTAGAAGCTATTCGTAAGGCAAAGCTTCCTGAAGACGAATCTAAGCGTACGGAAAAAGATCTTCAGACAGCTACCGATAAGTTTATCAAAGAGATCAATGACCAGCTTGCTAAGAAAGAAGCTGAACTGTTGGCAGTCTGATCGTGCGCGCAGCTAAACGCATTGTTGTTAAACTCGGAACCGGAGTTCTTACCTCAGATAAAGGGGAACTCGATCGTTCACGCATTTCAGGGGTGTGCTCTCAAATAGCTACACTCAGAAAACTAGGCACTGAAGTCTTTGTTGTTTCATCGGGTGCAGTTGGCTTAGGCATGGCTTCCCTTGGCCTAAGTAAACGCCCTAAAGAGATTAGTAAAAAACAAGCCTGCGCCTCCATTGGTCAAAGTAAACTCATGCAGGTGTGGCAGGAAGAATTTAAGCACTTTGGTATTACAGTAGGCCAAGTCCTCTTAACGCATGATGATTTACGGGTTCGTTCGCGTTACCTTGGAGTTCAAGAAACACTGCACCAATTAATCAGCTACCAGACGATTCCAATCATTAATGAGAATGATACGGTAAGTGCAGCTGAAATTAAATTCGGAGATAACGATACCCTATCAGCTATGGTGGCAAGTTTAGTAGAAGCTGATCATCTGATCATTTTATCTACCGCTCCTGGCTTAATTGATATGAAAGGAACAGGAAAAATCATTCCTATCATAGAAAAAATTACGGCTGAAATTGAAGCCATGGCAGGCGGCACAACAAACGAGCGAGCTGTAGGTGGGATGACCAGTAAAATTTCTGCAGCTAAACTCGCTACTCGCGCAGGCTGCGGCGTCTTTATTGCAAGTGGTGAAGAAAAAAACGTTCTTCCTAGACTTCTTTCTGGCCAAGGCCCTGGATCCTTCTTTGTGCCAAGCGGGATTCCTTTAGATGCAAAAAAGCGCTGGCTAGCTTATTTTCAGCGTCCTACGGGCACTTTAACTGTTCATGCCAACGCAGTCGGACCCTTAAGCGATCAAGGCAGGAGTCTACTCGCAGTTGGAATCACAAACAGTTCTGGAGTTTTCGCAGAAGGAGATGTTGTAAACATTGCTGATCATAAAGGCCATGTTTTTGCACGCGGTACAACCCACTATTCAAGTAATGACATGCGCTTAGTGATGGGCAAAAAAGAGAACGAACTTAAAGCTTTGTTTCCTAAGAAGAAACGTCTCGAGGTTGTGCACCGAAACGAATTGGCCTTGCTGTAAACTAAGCTACCTAAAACTCTAAGGAGTGTTAGGAGAATGAAAACGAACCACCATGGATTTTATTTTAGAGGACCAACAACCAAGCCCAGGTGGCATACCTGCTATTGATTTTAGAAAGGAACTCAACGATGAGCAGTTTGCTGCAGTCACTGCTCCACCAGGTCCATTACTCGTGCTTGCGGGAGCTGGCTCAGGTAAAACACGCACCCTCACCTACCGCGTAGCCTGGTTACTTAGCCAAGGGGTACGTCCTGGTGAAATCTTGCTGCTTACCTTCACCAATAAAGCAGCTAAGGAAATGCTTCAGCGTGTACACGAATTAACGGGTGTAGAACCAGGACAATTCTGGGGAGGCACATTCCACGGCATGGGTCACCGCGCTTTACGCATGCATGGAGAAGCCATTGGACTAGAAAAAGGTTTTACGATTTTAGATGCCGATGAGTCTGAAGGCTTACTTAAGCAAGCTGTAGAAGAATCTGAAAAAGGATTCTTCAAAGATAAAACCCATCCAAGACCAGGCCCCTTGCATGATTTAATTTCGATGGGTAGAAATACGGTCAATAGTCTACAAGAAACGATTACACGTTATTTCCCTCAGCACGAAGAATTGATCGACAGAGTCCCAGTTTTCGCAAGTCGGTATGCTGCTAAAAAGAAAGCCGCTAAGGTGCTAGACTATGATGATCTCCTTGAATTCTGGCTTAGATTATTAAAGGAATCACCGCAGACTGCTGCCTATTTTACCCAGCGCTTTAAGCACGTTTTAGTGGATGAATATCAGGATACAAATAAGCTCCAAGCTGAGATTGTAGACTTAATTGGTGCTCACCACCGTGTCATGGCTGTAGGCGATGATGCCCAGTGTATTTATTCATGGCGAGGTGCAGATTTTGAAAACATTCTTACCTTTCCAGATCGTCATCCTGGAACTGTCATTCACCGTATCGAAACAAATTACCGCTCTACTCCTCAGATTTTAGAATTAGCTAATGGTGTTCTCTTAGCTCAGCCCAAGGGTCGTCATTTTGATAAGGAATTAAGAGCAGCAAGAGAAGACGGAGAGAAGCCTTACTTAGTGGAAGCTATGGATACAAGGGAGCAAGCGCAGTTTATTATCCAGCGCTTACGAGGTCTAGCCGATGAGGGCTATGCCCTTAAAGATGTAGCCATTTTATACCGTGCTCATTTTCAAGCCTTGGATATCCAACTTGAACTATCGCGCCTTCAAGTGCCTTACCAAATCACAAGTGGTGTTCGTTTTTTTGAACAAGCCCATGTGCGTGATTTAATTGCGCTTCTTCGTTTTGTTTTTAATCCCGCTGATATCGCTGCCTGGGGACGTATTGCTATACTGCTTCCTAAAGTCGGTGATAAGGGTGCACAAAAATTGCACGGTCTAGCTCTTGATATAGCTAAGGCTAAGAAAATGGATTTTCTAGATGCATTAGATGCACCTGAAGTGTTCGCTAAAGTCCCACCTGATTGTAAAGAAGAGTGGCCACGCTTTACTGCCTCCCTGCAACAAGTAGGTGAAACGATGCGCACCTTATCTCCGGCAAACACAATTGATGTAGCAATCGATGGCTGGTACGGAGACTACCTTAAAGGTGCATTTAATAATTATCCAACGCGTCTTGATGATTTAAAATCCATGGTCGGATTTGCAGGCAGATTTAATGAGATGTCAGAAATGCTTGGTCAGGTAATGCTTTTAAGTACTGAGACAACAAGCCGCTCAGATGACCCAAATGATGATGCCTTACGCCTCACTACTGTGCATCAAGCAAAAGGCCTAGAATTTCCTATCGTGTTTTTAGTTGGGCTAGCTGAAAACATGTTTCCTTTAAGACGCTCGATTGAGTCCGGGGATATCGAAGAAGAACGCCGTTTATTTTACGTCGCAGTCACACGGGCTAAAGATCAGCTGTATTTGTGCTACCCTAAGGTTAACACCAAGGGAGGCCCAGCGATGCTTATGACTGCTAGCCGCTTTATTGAAGAACTCTCCCCTGATTTACACCAGCCCTTAAGGCTTAAGAGAAGCTACGGCTGGTAATACTTTTAGGTGATACTTTTACCTTCACAAATAGGGCCAGTTAAGTGAGTCTAAACAGACAAGATTATGTCCACCCCTTCATCCGCAGTTGAGAATGTTGTAATCGTAGGAACAGGATGCGCAGGCTTAACAGCTGCAGTTTACACTGCGCGTGCTAATTTAAGTCCTCTTATCCTTGAAGGACCTCTTCCAGGTGGCCAACTCACCACAACAAGCGAAGTTGAAAATTTCCCTGGATTCCCTGAAGGGGTAGATGGCTACGAGCTAATGCAAAACTTACGCAAACAAGCGACAAAGTTTGGTGCTCGCTTCGAACAAACCTTAGTTTCGAGTGTTAATTTTTCATCTAATCCTAAGCAGTTAATTACTTCAGAAAAAACACTGCTTGCTAAGAGTGTAATCATTTCCACTGGAGCTTCTCCTCGTATGACAGGAATTCCAGGAGAGAAGGAACTCTACGGCGGTAAAGGTGTAACAACCTGTGCTACGTGTGATGGAGCCTTCTACCGCAATATGGATGTCGCTGTCATTGGTGGCGGCGATAGCGCAGCCGAAGAAGCTCTTTTCTTAACACGCTTCGCAAGTAAAGTGTACTTAGTACATCGCAGAGATTCCCTGCGTGCTTCTAAAATCATGTCAGATAGAGCAACCTCCCATCCTAAAATTCAGATGGTATGGAACAGTGCTCCCATTGAAGTCATGGGAGTAAAGGAAGGTTCAGTCAGTGGTTTAAAAGTACAGGATACTAAAACTGGCGCTTTCTCGGTACTGCCAATCAAAGGCCTTTTTGTTGCGATTGGACACGTCCCAAACACAGCACCGTTTAAGGATTCACTAGATTTAGATGATGCAGGCTACTTAGTGCCTGTTTTAGGCTCTCAAGTTAAGACCAAGATCCCAGGTGTCTATGTCGCTGGCGACTGTGCTGACCATATTTTCAGACAAGCAATCACTGCTGCTGGAATGGGCTGCCAGGCTGCGATTGAGGCTGAGCGTTGGCTTTCTGAGCATAGTTAAGTCCTTTTTAGGTCTTTTGACCTAATTATTTTTAAGATATTATTAGTATTTAAGTCATTGTATAACAATGACTTAATTTTCTACATTAGAATAGTTCTAATTATTAGTTGAAACTCAGTCTTATTAAGCTTCCTTGTCCTTTCCTCCCTTTCACATGACTGCGTCTAATATGAACACAGATAACCTATCCCATCATCTTGCCGGGACAGGACTACGTTCTACCCCTCAGCGCGAGATCGTTTATTCAGTACTTACAAGTAAGCGGGACCATCCAACTGCCGATGAATTGTTTGCTCGGGTTAAGCAGCAGATGCCAAACATTTCTCTAGCTACAGTGTATAACTGTTTAGAGACCTTAGTTCAGTGCAACTTGGTACGCCAAGTGAATGTAGAGCGTGGCGCAATGCGCTACTGCCCGAACCTACACCCGCATGCTCACTTCTTTAATGAAACAACGGGTGAAACAATCGACGTTGAAATCCCTGCTGAAGTACTCGCTCAAGTAAGCAGTGTACTGCCTAAACATTTTAAAGCTAAGTCCGTTGAAATCTTATTTCGCGGCGTTGTAGACAACCAAAACACTCCTACTTCCCTCTAATTTACTCACATGGCATCCTCCTTAGAAATTAAAAACCTGCACGTTTCAATCGGCGATAAAGAAATCGTCAAAGGTCTTTCCCTCACAGTTAAGACAGGTGAAGTGCACGCTATTATGGGGCCCAATGGCACCGGTAAATCAACGCTTTCTAAAGCGATTGCAGGTCATCCTGATTACACGATCACCAGTGGAGACGTCTTAATTGATGGCAAATCGATTTTAGGAATTGAACCTGATGAAAGAGCACGTGCTGGACTGTTTCTTGCATTCCAATACCCAGCAGAAATCCCAGGAGTAAGTATCGCAAATTTCATTCGTGCAGCGCTTCAAGCTAAGATGGGTGAAGGTGAAGAACTGGATGCAACCGCTTACTACAAGAAGCTCTACCAGAAAATGGATATGCTCCAGATCGATCGTAAGTTCACCTCACGCGCTGTGAATGACGGGTTTTCTGGTGGCGAAAAAAAGCGCTGCGAAATTTTACAAATGGCCATGCTTGAACCTCGTTTCGCTATGATGGATGAAACCGATTCAGGTCTTGATATTGATGCTCTGCGCATTGTATCTGACGGCGTAAATCAACTTAAAGGCGACGCTCTAGGTGTCATCATGATCACTCACTATCAGCGTTTACTTAATTACATCGTTCCTGATCACGTTCACGTAATGTGGGATGGTCGTATTGTAAAAAGCGGTGATAAGTCGCTTGCTTTAGAACTCGAAGCTAAGGGCTACGAGTGGGTTAAAAAAGAGCTCATTAAAGCCTAATTGATTTTCTAAACCTGTACTTATTGCCTACCATGGCTGATACCACACTTACTTCCGAACCTGTACAAAGCGATAATCCTGTCACCGGGATTGATCAATCCGCAGGTAACTTTAGTTACAAAGTTGACTACGAATTTGATGCAGGCACTGGACTCTCTGAAAAGACAGTCGAGTACATCAGCGCAGCTAAAAAAGAAGATCCCTGGATTAGGGAGTTCCGCTTAAAAGCGCTCAAGGTATTTGAGTCAAAGCCTATGCCCACGCACTGGGCAACAAAGGATCTTGAGGCTATTGATTTTAGTAAAATCCGTTACTACCTATCTAGCGGTCAAAAACCAAAACGTACCTGGGATGAAGTACCTGATGATATCAAGCGCACATTCGAGCGTCTTGGCATTCCTGAGCAAGAACGCAAATTCTTAGCTGGTGTGGAAGCGCAGTTCGATAGCGAAGCGGCTTATTCCAACGTAAAGGAAGCAGTCTCTAAACAAGGCGTTATCTTCATGAATTCGGGTGAAGCGCTTAAGGAACATCCTGAAATCTTTAAGAAATGGTTTGGGAAAGTAATTCCAACTGGAGATAATAAATTCTCAGCTCTTAACAGCGCTGTTTTCTCAGGTGGCTCATTTATTTACGTTCCTAAGGGAGTTAAAGTTTCCCATCCCCTACAGGCTTACTTCCGTATTAATGCAGAAAACTTTGGCCAGTTTGAACGCACACTAATTATTGCAGATGAAGGCTCAGAGGTTACCTACATGGAGGGCTGTACTGCTCCTAAATTCTCAACCTCAACTCTGCACAGTGCGGTCGTTGAATTAGTCGCACTTAAAGGCGCTAAGATTCAGTACATCACAGTTCAAAATTGGGCAGCCAACGTATTTAATCTCGTAACTAAGCGTGGCGTTGCCCACGAAGAAGCAGAAATTAAATGGATCGACTGTAATATTGGTAGCAGGCTTACGATGAAGTACCCTGGCGTTATCCTTAAGGGACGCAAAGCACGCGGCGAAGTCATCTCTATTGCTTTAGCAAACGATGGCCAACACCAAGACACGGGTGCAAAGATGGTGCACGCTGCAGATGAAACCACGTCAAACATCATCGCTAAATCAATTTCTGTAGGTCATGGCCGAAGCACCTACCGCGGTATGGTACACATGCCTAAGCATCTTAAGGGATGTAAGAATAACACCGAGTGTGATGCCTTGTTAATTAATACTAACAGTCGCACAGATACCTACCCTTCAATCACGGTGCGCGGCGCTGAAAATAAAGTGCAGCACGAAGCCAGTGTTTCAAAAGTAAGTGAAGAACAAATTTTCTACATGCGTCAGCGCGGTCTCACTGAGGCCCAAGCAATGAGCTTGTCGGTAAATGGATTCATTAATGATCTAGCACGCCAGTTCCCAATGGAATATTCCGTCGAACTCAAACGCCTCATCGATCTTGAGATGGAAGGGAGCGTTGGATAATGAGTACCTCAACTAATTTAGTTACTTCTGTAGGAGCTTTTAGTGCTGAGGCATTCGCTTTAGCTCTAGAATCCCACAAAGGTCTTCCTTCATGGTGGCTAGAAAGAAAAGAAGCAGCCTACAAGCAATTCACGAGCTTGGCTTACCCAAGCGCAACCGATGAAAGCTGGCGCTTTAGTACACGCAGTGGCTTCAAGCTTGATGGCTTCTTAGCAACTAATTCACCAGCTACAACGGCCGCTAAAGACATAGGCCTTCCTGGAAAACCAGCGCTTACGTTTGTTAACAACTCACTTACTGAATCAAATCCTGTAGATCAGGCACTGACACAAAAAGGCCTTGTTGTTTCAACACTTAAGCAGGCACTTAAAACACATTCAGAAGTACTTAAGGCCCACTTCATGGCACAAGACCAGCGTCTTGGCTCTGCAAAGTTTGCAGCCCTACATACAGCTTTTATTAACGACGGTGCTTTTATCTACGTACCTAAAGGTATGGAATTAAAAACACCAATCACTATTGTTCACTCAGCAAGTGGAGCTAACACAGCTGTATTTCCACATACTTTGGTAATTACTGAAGAAAATGCTCAAGTAAGCGTCATTGACTACTTCGTTTCTGATTCTACTTCAGCTCATTTCTGCTGCGGAGCAAATGACTTGTATGCAGGGCATGGCTCAAAGCTTAATTACGTAGGGCTTCAGAACTGGTCTACCCTAGACCTCTGCTTACAGATGAATTCAACGGTTGTGAAACGCGATGCCCGTGCACAGTCACTGAACCTTCACTTAGGAGGCCATCAAGCACGGCATGAATCTTTAAGCCAACTGCAAGCACCTGGTGCATTCTCAGAAATGCTAGCGCTTACTATTGCTAGTGGCGAAAGAGAATTCGATCAAAGAACGCTTCAAATCCATCAAGCACCTAATACAAAGTCAGATCTTCTGTATAAAAATGTACTGCAAGATAAAGCACGTACAATCTTCTCGGGTCTTATTGTTGTAGATCAAGACGCTCAAAAAACAGACGCTTACCAAAGTAACCGTAACTTAATGCTTAGCGATTCTGCTGAAGCTAATTCATTACCAGGCCTAGAAATCCAAGCTAATGATGTGCGCTGCACACACGGTGCAACCACAAGCCGTGTTGATCCTGAAGAACTTTTTTATCTTCAAGCTCGCTGCATTCCTGAAGCAAAGGCACATGAATTACTTGTATTCGGATTCTTTGAAGAAGTGCTAAACCGCTTAGAAGATGATGAACTGCATGCCGCTTTAAGAACAATCATTCAGTCTAATTTTAATTAATTCAGTCTTAAATGAGTACACCTGCTAATAGAGATCGCACCCTGTCACGAGAAGTCACGGCTACCCAAATTCCATCGGGTGATAAGCAAGTCCTCGCCTCAGGAACGAAGCTCATGCTTCACCAAACCTTAGGAGGAAGTTTTACTGTTCAAAGCGATTTTGGACTCTTTCGTATAGACGCAAAAGACGGTGACGCGATAGGCGAGCAAGTATCTCAAGATACATCCACAGATCATGCTACACTAGCCGATGGTTCACCAGATCCTGAGGCAATTTGGGATCAACTGCGCAAGGTCTTCGATCCAGAAATTCCAGTAAACATCGTAGATCTAGGTCTTGTTTACACGATGGATATTGTCGAGCTACCTGAGAATACAGGTTTCGGCATTCAAGTAGCAATGACTCTGACAGCACCTGGTTGCGGCATGGGACCAGCGATCGCTGAAGATGCTAAGTCAAAGATTCTCTTAGTCCCCGGAGTTACAACAGCTGAAGTCCGCATTACCTGGGATCCAGCCTGGAATCAGTCTATGATTAGCGAAGAAGGTAAGATGAAGCTTGGTCTGATTTAAACAATAGCAGCTAAGGGACAACTTCAAACGTTGATACTAATGCTAAGCCGTTTAATACTAAGCTTTGCATGGCAGTTATAAGCGCACCCTCTCTTCCACGTCGCACCCTTTTGTTAGCAGGTGCTATCATTGCTTTTTCAGGAATCGTTGCGTACATCAACTGCTTATCTGCTCCATTTATCTTTGATGATTTAGATGCAATCGTTGCCAATAAAACGATCCATACGTTTGCAACTTCACTTTCTCCAGCCGCTGATACGTCCGTTAGCGGAAGACCGGTCTTAAATCTTTCCTTAGCCTTTAATTATGCACTCGGGCATAATTCTCCAGCGGGCTACAGAGCTGTTAATATATTAATTCACATCCTAGCTGGATTAACACTCTTTGGTATTGCTAGAAGAACACTCAAGCGCCCTGCCTTAAGGATACTCTACGGTGCGGATTCAGCCGCCTTGGCGCTTGCTGTATCTCTTATGTGGGTTCTTCACCCCTTACAGACTGAATCCATTACTTACGTCATTCAGCGCGCAGAATCTCTGATGGGGTTATTCTACCTGCTTACCTTATATTTCTTTATTCGAGGTATTGAACTACAGGAATTAACCGAAAAAAATAAAAGTATTCTGTGGTACAGCTTAAGTATGATTGCCTGTTTCTTAGGCATGGGAACAAAAGAAGTAATGGTGTCTGCTCCCTTCATGCTGCTTGTCTATGATAGAGCATTTGCAGCAGGAAGTTTTAAGGAGGCCTTTAAAGTAAGGCGCAACTGGTACCTAGGGCTTATCCTGTCCTGGCTCTTCTTAGCTCTTCTGATTGCAAGTACAGGAGGTAACCGTGGTGGTTCAATTGGCTTTGGTATTGGAGTAGCGTGGTGGAAGTACGCACTCACTCAGTTTAAAGCTATCACAACATATATCAGCCTATCTTTATGGCCGCATCCACTCGTGTTTGCACGCGGAGCATTTTGGGTCACAAGCATTTTCGAAATCCTACCGCATGCTTTAATTGTCCTAGGTTTATTTGCAGGCACTCTGATTGCATTTAAGAAAAATACCCCGCTTGGGTTTTTAGGCTTATGGTTCTTTGCTATCCTCTCTCCTACCTCGAGTATAATTCCTGGTACAACTCAGATGATTGTAGAGCACAGAATGTATCTACCTTTAATTGCAGTAATAACACTAGCCCTACTCGGCCTTTACGCCCTAGCCAGTAAGCGCACGACAGCAATCTTCATTGTTCTGTGTTTACCCCTAGGCTATTTCACAACACTGCGTAATGCAGTCTACTTAGATACCTCTTTATTATGGAAGTCTACAGTCATGCATGAGCCGACCAATGCCTTTGCGCAGCTCAACTACGGAGTGGAGCTTATGAAAACTGAGCATTACGAGGAGGCTAAAACGCATATTCAGACTTCACTTGAATTAAACCCTAACTCAATTGAAGCGTATACTAATTTGGGAAACATCGCCATTAAGACAGGTCACCCAGATGAGGCTTCAGGTTATTTTAAAGAAGCGCTAAAACTTCCCCAGGCTTCTGCTCAGACTCAGATTGATGTGGCTAATTCACTCTTAGAAACAGGCCACTACGATGAAGCACTTACTCATTACGAAGAAGCACTTCATTTGAAACCTCAGAGCACTGAAGCAGAATGTAATTTTGGAATTGCACTGCTACGCAAAGGTCACGTCGTTGAATCACTCTCTCACTTTGATCGCTCACTAGAAAACGATCCTGACTTTACTCCCGCACACTTTAACCGGGGTAATGCTTTACGTAGAATAGGCCACACGAGTGAAGCCATTGCTGAGTATAAAGAGACGCTACGCTTAAATCCTAGCTTTATTGACGCAGCACTTAATCTAGGAAACCTGCTACTTCAAGAAGACAAACTTAGTGAAGCGATTGGTTACTTTCACACAGTACTGCATAGTGCACCTAATTATGCTGAAGCACACAATAGTCTAGGACTTGCCTTAGCTAAAGGACATGCCTTTTCTGAAGCACTGACAGAATTTAAAGAAGCATTAAAACTAAAACCTAACTATCCTGCAGCAGCTGCTAATCTAAGTCATACTGAAGCAGCACTCAATGCCTCCCACTAATTATTAAATCCCCATGAAATTATTTACTCCTTCTTTCATTCGCTTAAGTATTACCGCTTGTATAGCGCTACTCTTCACAGCCTCAAACCTAGCTGCTCAAGAACTGGTAACTAAGTCTATTTTTAATGGTAAAGATTTAACAGGCTGGAAACTTATCACCCAGACAAAAGCACCACTTGTACAGGTATGCAGTGTCGACAAAGAGGGAGTCTTACACGTCAAAGGTAAGCCTGTAGGTTACCTGCTGTATGACGGCACCTATGTTAACTACCGCTTACACATCGAGTGGCGCTGGCCAGTAGCTGCAGTTAAGAACAGCAATGGTGGAATCCTAGTACATATTGCCTCTGGACCAATTGACCGCGATACATGGCCACTGTGCTTTCAGTTTCAAACTAAGTTAACTAGAGCAGGCGATATTCTTCCCATGGCTGGAGCGCATTTTAGTGAAGCCTTATCTACAGCTGCTGACGCTAAGACCCCTCAGCTCGATCGTAAGAAAGATTCGAGCGAAAATCCATTAGGCCAGTGGAATAGCTATGACATTGAATGCAATCACGGTGAAATGAGCTGCAGCGTAAATGGTGTTGCTCAAAACCATGTATCTCAAACTAACCCAGCATCAGGCCAAATCGGTGTGCAGCTTGAAGGAACTCCATACGAGTTAAGAAATATAAGTCTTACAATCCTTCCGTAATGTAATGACTGCAGCGTCTTCACATGCACACGAAAAGTTTAAGCGGCTACTTCCACTGCTTCTAGCTTCGCTTGCTGCAGTAGGTCCTTTCTCAATTGACGCCTATTTGCCTTCCATGGCTGAAATAGGTCAAGTCCTACACGCTTCGCCCTACGCTGTTCAGTCCACACTGACAGCCTATATGGTGCCCTTTGCAATCATGATGCTTTGGCATGGAGCGATTTCTGATACCCTGGGCAGAAGAGCTGTAATTCTTTGGGGTATAGTCCTATTTACGCTAGCTTCAGCCGCGTGTGCTATGGCCCAGACTATTGAAGCCCTGCTTATCTTTAGAGCCCTCCAGGGCATGGCAGCAGGTGCTGGTATGGTTGTAGGTCGAGCAATTATACGAGACTTATATCATGGAGCAGATGCACAGCGTGTTATGTCTCAGGTCTCACTTACTTTCGCAATTGCACCTGCTATAGCACCCGTAATTGGCGGCTGGCTACAAGTCTGGTTTGGTTGGAGAGCAGTCTTTGTATTTATCGTGGGCTTTACCACCGTTGCGTGGTTTGTTTGCCGAGCTATTTTACCTGAAACCCTAGCTCCAGAAAAACGCCAACCCCTGCATCCTTTATATCTTGCACGCGCCTATTGGAGTGTTGCCACATCGCCTAGGTTTATTGCTGCTTGCCTAGCACTGACCTTTAATTTTTCAGGGATTTTTATTTATATCACTTCGGCACCTGTTTACTTAATGCAACATCTGCATGTTCCAGAAACAGGCTTTATCTGGTTGTTTGGGCCAGTGACTGCAGGCTCAGCTACTGGAGCATGGATTTCAGGTAAATCTGCAGGAAAAGTAAGTCCTTATAAAACTCTCCGTATGGCCTATACCTTTATGGTGAGTGCAGCTGTAGTCTGTGTGACCTATCATTTCTTTTTTAAGCCTTCACTTCCCTGGAGTATTGTACCGCTTTATTTTTATGCCTGTGGAATGTCACTAGCATTCCCCTCTCTTACGATTGTTGCCTTGGACTTATTTCCAAAACAAAGGGGCCTTGCTGCATCGTGTCAGAGTTTTATTTCAACATCAGGAGCAGCCCTTAATGCAGTCATAGCACCACTGGTGTGGGGATCTGTATTTTCTTTATCTGTTACTTCTGCCGCAGCGATGCTCGCAGGTCTAGCATCATTTGTGATCTTTGCAGTATCAGGAAAACAAGAACCCAAGCATAACGAATCAGCTATCGAAGTGCTCTCTCATTAATCAGTAAACAGTGGCTGAAAAGCCCACTTCTTAGCCGAGAAAAGTCCCTTATCACTTAATTTAAGGTCTGGTATAACCAGTAGCGCCATAAATGATAAAGTCATAAAAGGAGCTCTTAGCATACTACCAAGTCGTTTAGCTAATGCATCACACTTGGTGTATTGGTTGGCCACTTCTTCTCCTCTGCTCTTAGCCATTAAACCAGCAATAGGGAGTGCGAGCACCTCACTTCTATTACGTCCTACAGCACTTAAACCGCCTTTATTTTTAATCACTAAATTTGCAGCTTCAGCCATAGCTTGGTCACTTACCCCAATAACAACAATATTATGGGAATCATGAGCCACACTGGAGGCAAGAGCACCGTCACTTAAAGCAAATCCACGGATAAATCCTACTGCAATAGGTGACTTTTTTTTGTACCGATTTATTACAGCAATTTTTAAAATATCTTTTAACGGATCAGTAACGACGTAGCCTTTCTTGATTTTTGGCTGCGCAGAAAATGAGGTGGTAATAAGTTGCCCATCGAGTGCTTGAATCACCTTAAGTTTTCCTGGCTTACTTTTAATTTTAAAATCTGCTGATTTTACTTTCCCGACTTTAAAGTAATTAATGCTACGCACTGCTTTGCGCGGCAAAAGACTCTTCCCCTGTTTTGCAACTATCTTACCTTTAAGATAAGTCGCCTGTACTTTAAAATTCACAAGGCTATCCACGATGATAAAATCAGCCCGATCACCTACTTGGAGTAGTCCTACCTTAAGCCCGTAATGTTTAACTGGGTTTACGCAGGCACACATCAAAACATCCATCGGATCCAACCCTAAATCAAGTGCTCTGCGGATATGTGAATCGATGTGACTTTTAACCAGTAAATCAGGATGCAAGTCGTCGCAGCAAAACATGCAGTCCCTAGGATTAGTTTTAAGTAAACTAATGAGTGCATCAAAATTTCTGGCAGCAGAACCTTCCCGAATCAAAATCTTCATCCCTGCTTTTAACTTATCTTTCGCTTCTTCAAGACTGAAGCATTCATGGTCTGTGGATATACCAGCCGATGCATAATCAAAAGCAGCCTGACCACGCAGTCCTGGAGCATGCCCGTCCACTTGTTTTCCCAAAGCCTTTGCACAAGCAATCATTCCCATTAAGGACTTATCCTTAGCTAGGACTCCCGGAAAATTCATCACTTCACTTAAATATCCAATCTCTTTTCTTTTAAGCAGTTTTTGTACTTCTTTTAAATTAAACTTTGCACCCGCTGTTTCAAACGTCGTGGCTGGAACACAGGAGGGAGCACCAAAACAAAAATTAAAGGGCGTACGCTTACCGTCCTTAATCATGTAGTCGACACCCTTAACCCCAAGTACGTTAGCAATTTCATGAGGATCGGATACGGTAGCCACAGTCCCATGAATTACCGCAAGCCGTGCAAATTCTGCAGGGGGCAGTAACGAACTCTCAATATGAATATGCGCGTCCACAAAGCCTGGCATAATCAATTGTTTTGAACGTACCTTAGGGTCTTTCTTAATACGTGAAATATACCCATTTTTAATCTCTAGGGTTCCTAGAAAGTGCGTACGATTAAGTACATCCACAATGTGTCCAGAGATACGCTGAAGGCCCATATGCCCTAAAAATGAGCCTTACTGACTAAAAAGCAACTCACCATCATGTTGCTTGAGCACTTGCCAATCTTAAAACCCTGTACAATCTTTGAGATGCATGCACTTCGATCACCTTCAACCAGGACTAAACCAACCTATCCCACGTCACGATGATGACGAGGACGAGGATGAGACAGAAAGCACAGCCGAGAGCTCCAAGTCATCCCCTATTGCTAATACAATCCAACGTAAATTCTTATCCCAGCGTAAGATTTTCCTTTGGGGTGCAGTAACCGATGAGACGGCTAAAGACATTACAGAAAAACTACTTTACCTTGAAGCAACCGCTCCTGGAAAAGAAATCACCTTCTATATCAATACTCCTGGAGGATCTATTACAGCAGGCATGGCTGTCTATGATACTATGAAGATGATCTCTTCACCTGTGAGTATCGTTGTTACTGGCATGGCAGCCTCCATGGGTTCAATTCTGTTAAGCGGTGCAGCCAAAGGTAAACGCTTCCTTTATCCGCATGCACGCGTACTTATCCATCAACCGCTGATTTCAGGACGCTTCATTGGCCCTGCTACAGATATCAATATACAAGCTCAAGAAATGGAGAAGTTAAGAACTGAATTAAATCAAATCTTAGCAACAGCTTCAGGCCAGCCGATGGAAAAGATTTCCCGAGATACTGATCGTGACTTCTATCTTAATGCCCACGAAGCAATCGAGTACGGTCTAGCCGATAAGATTATTAAAAAACTCTAACCTAAAAAAAGCCGATCATCAAATGATCGGCTTTTTTGTGCCCTTAAAACTTCCAGTCTACCCCAGCATAAAAGCCTAACCCAAGTGCAGGGTAACCATTCACAGGTGAATACTTTCTGTTGAGTAAATTCTCAATACGCGCATGTAGGGCAAAACGCTTAGTCATATTCCAATTAGAATAGAGTCTAAAGATCGTGTAATTTCGGTCTATGATTGTCGCATAATTAAGTGCACTTACGTCTGATCTTTGACCAACAAAACTTGCACCTAAGCCAAGACTTACACCACTACCAATATCTTCCCACAAATCGATTGTAGCACTATGCTCTGGTCGTCTTAGTAATAGACTATTCTGGGTAACATTTATTGCCTGCATATAGGTATATGCTGCACGCGTCTTAATAGATCCCAAGAAAATGGTCTTAGCTGCAAATTCGAGTCCATCGGTTTTTGCATGCTCTACATTTGCTGTCGTTGCAGGCGACAGCATAAAATTATCGATGATTAAATTAGTGTAATCATTGTTAAACCACGTAGCAGTTAAACTTCCGGAATTATTAGGAAAGTAGAAATCAAAACCAAAATCCCATCCCTTTGTTTTTTCAGGAAGCAGTTTTGGATTACCTACAAAATAAGGATCTTTCCCATAAAGATCTAAAAAGCTCGGCGCATCAAATCCTGTCCCGTAACTACCTCTAAATTTAAGGAGTCTATTATTTGTAAGAATTGCTAGGGTAATACGCTCTGTATTTGCTGTGCCAAAAGTATCATAGATATCCTGTCTTGCACCCGCTGTGAGATAAACATTTTCAATAAGCATAGCCTCATCTTCTACAAAATATGCTCTGAGTGTTTGCTTCTTATCTACAGCACCAAAGCCAGTATTCTTTGTGTGCTCCAAATCTGCAGTCAAACCTGCGGTCAGTTTATTGCTTGATGTGATTTCACCTGTAAATTGCCAGTCAAGAATTTCACGCCTATTTTGTACAACTGTATTAAGGGTCGCAGATCCTGGCCTTGGTTGATAGGCATTATAATTACGATCCTGCATACCTAAGATCAGATGTGTTTTAATATACTGCGTTAATTGACCATCTAAAAATAGAGTACTTAACCAGTTGTGCTCTGTTTCATAGGCGTAGCGGTCATTAGTATATATATCACTAGGGTCCCCGTAGCGGTCCATTAGTCCACGCACCGTAAGACCAACACTTAAATCAGTGAAAAGTATTTTATCTAAGCGTAGCGCTACAGATGTGCCAGCAAAGCGGTTATTAATACGTTCATTGTTGGTTGTATACGTAGATGCCGAGACATTGTAGCCCCAACTATCTTTTACTCCCTGTAGGGAAGCTGCACCTTGGAGTGAGCCAAATGAACCTGCGTCTGCAGAAATACTTCCGGACATAGGCCCCATACCACGTGCCGTCATAAGGGATACAACCCCTCCAACAGCCTCACCACCGTACAGTGTACTCTGTGGGCCTTGCGCAATTTCAATCGTATCACCTGGAGCTAACTTAGCTCCTGCTAGAAACACACTATAGTCTGTATTAGAATCGTTGAGTGGAATTCCATCTACTAGAAAAAGCGTTTGATTAGAATTAGAACCACGCAGGAAAACCGAAGTCACTGCTCCAATTTGCCCCGTGGAGCCGATAGGCGCTCCTGGAATTCCAGATAATGCATCTGCTACAGTAGATAATTGCCTACGAGCGAGATCAGATTGCTGAATAGAATCCACTTGCGTACCAAGAGTATTAGCAAATTCAGGAACACGCGTTGCGGTGGTAACCTGAGGATCTAATTCAATAGAAGTATATTGAGCACGTAGCTGCATAGCACTCAGTAAAAGTGCACAGGCAAAGGCAAACGGAGTTCCGCTTCTAGCTAAAAAGCAGAATTTAATGGGTGTCATAGTTGTGTAGCTGCGAAAGAGCGAACACCTATGTGCAGCTCCCACGCTTCATTTTTGCGATGAAGAGAAATTTAAAGCGTGCGCAAAACACGCCCCAAATAGTGAGACACTCGGAATAGATATTCGGACTACGTAGTTCTTAAAAAATAAGATATATACTATCTGATTTAAGGACCTCTACCCTCGCCTTCACCGATGAGTGTTTAATTCAAAGATTGGCTTTGCCCGAACCCATGTTCGGTGGGGCTTTGTGATACGTTACCGCAGCGCAACTGTTGCTGAATTTCACAGCATTCCCTAAGACCCGAGTACTTGAAAGAACCTCTAAGAAGTTAGCATCCAAGGTAATGGACGAAAGGAAAGCAACTTTTTATTATATCATCATATACAGATTTATAGATATGACCTTGCCAAATTAGCTATACCCTGTTGAAGTTTACCCCTTTACTATACATCCATGTCCACATCCGCACACGCAGAACAGAGAACAAAAGAGAGTCCCTCTTTTGAAGCACTGCGCACTTTATTTACTCAGAAGATTGGAATTCTTGATGGAGCCATGGGGTCAATGATCCAAACCTACGGTCTTACAGAAGCAGACTTTAAAGGTGAGCGCTTCAAGAGTCATCCTCATGACCTACAAGGTAATAACGATTTACTGAGTATCACTCGCCCTGACATAATAGAAGCTATCCATACGGCCTACTTCGAAGCAGGTGCAGATATGGTTGAAACCAATACATTTAATTCAACCACTATTTCGCAAGCCGATTATCACATGCAAAGCCATGTGGATGAAATCAACACAGCAGCTGTTAGAGTTGCCCTCAGTGCAGCAAAAAAAGCACAGCTTAAAACACCTGGTAGGCGCTGTTTTGTAGCTGGAGCAATCGGGCCAATGAACCGAACTCTTTCTCTTTCACCTGATGTAAATCGTCCAGAATACAGAGCTGTTGAGTGGGATCAAGTTGTGGAGTCCTACGTTTCGCAAGCACGCTCACTTATCAAAGCAGGTGTAGATGTAATTCTTGTTGAAACGATTTTTGATACGCTAAATTCCAAAGCCGCGTTATTTGCCATCGAAAGTGTGTTTGATGAAATGAAAATCAAACTCCCTGTCATGATTTCAGTCACCATTACCGATGCTTCAGGGCGTACACTTTCTGGGCAAACCGTTGAAGCCTTCTATGCAAGTATAGCCCACGCTAAACCCTTTAGCGTTGGAATTAACTGCGCTCTAGGCGGCCGTGCAATGCGTCCCTACATAGAGGAGCTCTCACGTATTTCATCTTGCTTTGTGACCTGCTATCCTAATGCGGGACTACCTAATGCCTTCGGCGGTTACGATGAAACACCCGAAGAAATGGCTTCTGTACTGCGTGAATTCGCTCAGAACAATTGGGTGAATATGGTGGGCGGATGCTGCGGCTCAACCCCAGCACATATCGCTGCAATTGCAGAAGCGATGAAGGTTTTTAAACCGCGTATTCCAAGTGCACCTGCTGAGGTTATGCGCCTCAGCGGACTTGAAGCACTCAATGTAACATGAGTACCACGGCCTCCTCATTTTTAGTCATCGGCGAGAGAACTAACATCACAGGCTCTCCTAAATTTGCAAAAGCAGTTAAGGCAGGTGACTGGAATCAAGCTGTTGCGATTGCACTGCAGCAAGTTCAAAGCGGCGCTAATGTACTTGATATCAATGTAGATGAAGCGCTCATCGATGGCGAAGCCACGATGGCTATGTTTTTACGTCTGATTGGATCAGAACCTGAAATTATTAAAGTCCCTATCATGGTGGACTCCTCTAAATGGAGCGTCTTAGAAGCAGGCTTAAAAAATCTGCAAGGAAAAGGTATTGTTAATTCAATTTCATTAAAAGATGGTGAAAAAGAATTTCTAAAACGCGCACGTCTCGTTCAGCGCTATGGTGCTGCAGCAGTAGTAATGGCGTTCGATGAAAAGGGCCAAGCCGCAGACAAAGATGCTAAAGTGCGCATCTGTACTCGTGCGTATAACCTTTTAGTGGGCATGGGTTTTAATCCCTTTGATATCATTTTTGACCCCAATATTCTGACTGTCGCAACAGGTATCGAAGAACATAATAATTACGCAGTCGATTTCTTCGAAGCTACGAAAATAATCAAGGCAACTCTACCAGGCGCAAAAGTATCAGGAGGAGTCAGTAACGTTTCATTCTCTTTTAGAGGAAATAATGCAGTTAGAGAGGCTATTCATACGGTATTTTTATATCACGGCATTAAAGCCGGTTTAGATATGGCGATTGTAAATGCCGGCATGCTCGGTGTTTACGAAGAAATTCCTAAAGATTTACTCGAACTCGTAGAAGACGTAGTGCTTAACAGAAGAAGCGATGCAACCGAAAGGCTTGTCACTAAAGCAGATGAAATCAAAGCGCTAGAAGAAGAAGCAAAATCAAATGGGGGAGCAAAGATTGCAGCTCCAGCGGCAGAAGCATGGAGACTAGGCCCAGTCGAGGAACGCTTAAAACATGCTCTAGTCAAAGGCATTGATGCCTTCATAGATAAAGATGTTGAAGAAGCTCGTTTGGATTCAGCTAAGTACACTCGCCCACTCGCCATTATTGAAGGCCCACTGATGGACGGTATGCGAGTCGTAGGAGATCTCTTCGGTGCAGGTAAAATGTTTTTACCTCAAGTGGTTAAATCTGCACGCGTGATGAAAAAAGCCGTAGCTCATTTAACGCCGTTCATGGAAGAAGAAAAACGCCTCCACCTAGCAGCTGGTGGAGACGCTCAGCCAAATGGAAAATTCTTAATCGCAACAGTCAAAGGTGATGTTCACGACATTGGTAAGAATATCGTAGCAGTTGTCCTTGCCTGCAATAATTACGAAGTAACAGATCTAGGTGTCATGGTCCCATGCGATAAGATCCTAGCAGAAGCAAAACGTATTGGAGCTGACGTGATTGGTTTATCAGGGCTTATCACACCGTCCCTAGATGAGATGGTACATGTAGCTAAAGAAATGAAACGCCAAGGTTTCACCCAGCCGCTACTGATTGGTGGTGCAACCACAAGTGCTGCTCATACTGCAGTCAAGATTGCTCAAGAATATCCTGCAGGTGTAGTACATGTTTTAGATGCATCCCGGGTAGTCAATGTGGTGAGCTCTCTACTCTCTAAAGAGCGTAAGCCGTTATTTCTTTCAGAAAATGAAATAAAACAGCAAAAACAACGTGAAGAATTTGCTGCCCGTAGAGCAAGGTCTCCTCTTATTTCATTAGGCCTTTCTCGTGAGCGTAAACCAAGTTTTGATTGGCAAGCTGTTGATATCCCGAAACCTTCATTTTTAGGGACAAAAATATTTAAAGAAGTCCCATTAACTGAGGTTGTCCCTTTAATTGACTGGGGTCCTTTCTTTAGTGCTTGGGAACTTGCAGGAAGATTCCCTGATATTCTAAAAGACGAAATTGTGGGTGTAGAAGCAACGAAGCTATATGCCGATGCCCGCACCTTACTTGACCGTATTGTAAAAGAGAAACTCTATACCGCTAAAGCAGTAGTTGGCTTTTGGCCATGTAACGCAGTAGGTGAAGATATTGAAGTTTACTCAGATGAATCGCGCACGAAAGTTGTCACCACTTTCCATACACTGCGTCAGCAATTAGATAAACCAGTAGGCCAATTTAATACGGCTTTATCGGATTTTGTTGCACCTAAATCTAGTAACCGAATCGACTACATGGGTGGATTCGCAGTCACAGCAGGTCACGGCGTAGAACTGTTAGCTCAGGAATTCAAAGCAGCTCATGATGACTACTCTGCTATTATGGCTCAGGCCTTAGGCGATAGACTTGCTGAAGCTATGGCAGAAAAATTCCATAAATTTGCGCGTGAAGTATGCCAATTTGGTCTCAGTGAAAACTTATCGAACGAAGATCTTATTCGTGAACGATACCGCGGCATTAGACCAGCTCCTGGTTATCCTGCTTGCCCAGATCACACGGAGAAACCAATTCTTTTTGAACTTCTTAAGGCAACAGATGCAACCGGGATTACACTTACAGAAAGTTGTGCTATGGCTCCTGCAAGTAGTGTCTCTGGTTGGTATTTTAATCATCCAGACTCGAAATACTTTGGCGTAGGTAAAATTGGTAGAGACCAAATTCAGGACTATGCTCAGCGTAAAGGTTGGCCTGTCACTGAAGCCGAGCGCTGGCTTGGACCTTACCTAGACTACGATCCGCGTTAAGCAGAACGTTTTACAGTGGTAGATCTAAGTGACGTGTAGCCAAAAAAGGCTAAAGCAGCAGCAAAGATCACAAACCAATCACCAAATTGTACGTAGAAACTGAGTTTTCCTATCCAGCGTGAATCACGCTCTACATCGACAGTTTGGGTAGTACGTAAATAAATATTACCGTCTGCATTTTGCACATGGAAGCGAACAATACCGAATTCATCTATCCAACCGCTCCAGCCTGCATTGCCGTCGCGTATAACTGGGCGACGTGTCTCTACTGCACGCAGAACGGAATGCGCTGCATGCTGAACAGCCGCACCCTCTTCTCCATACCAAGCATCATTGGTTGGAACAAACAGTACATCTGAACCTGCTAAGACATTCTCACGTGCCAGTGAGGGATAAACATCTTCGTAGCAAATAAGTGTACCAAATGCAGTTGAACCCATGGGTAAAGTTACCACAAAAGGTTCAGCACTTTGCCCAGGTGTGAAATCAGAACCAATAGGTACTACTTTAGATAACCAGCCTAAAATAGGACGAAGTGGGATATATTCTCCAAAGGGTACCATGTGGCGCTTAGCATAAGCCTTAGGCTCTAAGCCGTCTTTAGGCGTAACTAAAAACGCTCCATTAAACCACTGTTCAGGCGCTACCGATGTTGCCTGATTTATTCCAACAGCTCCAAGCATTAAAGAAGAGCGAGCACTCGCAGAGACATGCTCGACAAAAGACTTCATGTTCTGATCCCCTTTAACGGGCCACGGCATAGAGGCTTCAGGCCATACAATTAAATCCGGATGGGTATGTCCTGCTTTAAGCGTTAAATCACGAAACGTTGTGATGATACTAGGACCTTGAGCAGCATCCCATTTTTCTGCCTGAGGGATCTTAGGTTGAACAAATGCAATACGAGCAAGTGGCCTTTCAAAAATACGTCTTACAAAGGGCTGAACCTCGACTAAAAAGATACACAAACAACTGAGCAGTAAAAAGACTGCTACCCAAAATTCCTGACTGCGTTTTTTAAGTAAAGCAAATCCATCGCGAGGAAGTTCCTCATCATAATTACCTGAAAATATTGCCTGATCTTCGAAAAATAATCTGTGTGCATAAGCAGCAAAACCAAGGTTCATGGCAATTAGCACAAAGGAAACGCCGTAAGCACCTGTGAAAGCAGCAATTTGTAAGATAACAGGACGCTGCCACTGACTAACAGCAAGAGGTAGCCATGGAAATCCAGTTAAGACCCAAGTCCTAGACCATTCATTTACTACCCAAAGGCCAGCTAAGCCCATTTGAACAGCCACACGCACTGCGTGCGTTTGCTCACGCATACGAGGAACAGCCCACCAAACAGCTAGATACCATAGCCCTACCCAAATTCCGATAAACGGTGCGAGTAAGAAAAGTCCAACCCATGTTACATGGTGCAGCCAAAATAAAAGAATCGTCCAAGAAATCACCTGTGCGGCACCTAACGTTACTACATATAATTTAAATGAAGGTCTGCGGTACGCCCATAGAACAGCAGGAGCTGCAAAAGCGTATGCAAATTCAGGTGTCTTAAGCGGCGGAAAAGATGCAACCGTTAATGCCGTTGTAACGACTAGAACAATTGCAGCCCAAACGTACTGAGCATTTTTTTCCCAAAATGAAACAGTGGGTTCATAGGGATCAGGTGCATTCATAAGACTGTGCAAATTAACTCTAGAACAATTAACTTATCCCTGACCGTGGCACTGCTTATATTTTTTACCACTTCCACAAGGGCAAGGATCATTGCGACCTACTTTAGGTGCTTCCCTACGTATTGTGATCTTTGGTAATTGAATTTCTGGCTCAGGAGCCGGCTCACCTGGTGCAATACTCTGCTGAGCAGGAGCAGCTTCGATGACATTATCTGGCCCCTGCGTCTTAGCACTGCGTGCTAAGATTGTGAGCATATTCTCAAAGGATTCCAGATTGGAAGCGCTTCTGAAAAGCCCTGTGCAAATTTGTAAGCGCACATTGTTCATCAGCTCCTCAAAATACCTGTATGCTTCTGACTTGTACTCAATGAGTGGATCTTTTTGGCCGTAGCTGCGTAACCCAATCGAGCGGCGCAGTTCTTCCATTTCTGTTAAATGTTCCTGCCAGTGGTGATCAATAGCATTAATCACAACATAGCGCTCAACAGAGCCTAAGGATTCTGAATTCTCAATTGCCTCTTTGATACCATAAGCTGCTTTAATCTTATCTACAATCTTAGCAGCAATCGCTTCAACGTCTGAACCCTGGATCTCATCAGACTTTATGCCTGCTGGGAAATGTGAATTAAGCCATCCAACCAGACTGTCGATAGAGGATTGTGCAGCTCCAGTCTTTAAACCGAAACCAGCAATCTCTACACGGTTAGCTACTTCTTCATAAACCTGCTCGAAGATGATATCTTTTGGACGATCCGCTACGATTGCTCCGTTACGGATTCCGTAGATAACTTCGCGCTGCTGATTAAGCACATCATCATACTGTAAGAGTCGCTTACGAATTGAGAAATTCTGCTGCTCGACTTTTTTCTGAGCTGATTCAATCGAACGATTCAAGAGCGGATGCTCCAATTCTTCGCCCTCTTGCATGGAGCCTTCCATAAGACGTGATGCTAGATTTCCCTGCAGGAAACGGCGCATCAAATCATCTTCCAAGGAAAGGAAGAATTTAGTTAAGCCAGGATCTCCCTGACGTGAACAACGTCCACGAAGCTGTCTATCTACACGGCGAGATTCATGACGCTCTGTACCGATCACATAAAGACCACCTACATCACGTACACCTTCACCGAGTTTAATATCGGTACCACGGCCTGCCATATTAGTAGCAATCGTGACTGCACCACGTAAGCCAGCACGAGATACAATCTCAGCTTCTTGCTCATGGAATTTTGCATTTAAAACGGTATGGATAATTCCTGTTCTACGTAACATACGAGACAACACCTCTGAGGATTCAACACTGGTTGTTCCTACAAGTACGGGCTGACCACGTTTATTAGCCGATTCAATTTCATTAACTACTGCGTTATACTTATCGCGACGTGTCTTAAATATTGAATCATTTTTATCGATACGAATACACGGCTTGTTCGTAGGAATAGTCTGTACCGATAAGCGGTAAATTTCATGGAACTCAGTTGCTTCCGTTTCAGCCGTACCTGTCATACCGGCTAACTTCTCATACATACGGAAGTAATTTTGAATAGTGATTGTAGCGTAGGTACGCGTCTCACGTTCAATATCCACACCTTCTTTTGCTTCAACCGCTTGATGAAGACCATCAGACCAGCGTCTTCCTGGCATTACGCGTCCCGTATTTTCATCAACAATCATTACCTTACTCTCAGGTGATGGAGTAACAACATACTCTACATCGCGCTCATACAATGTGTACGCTTTAAGTAGCTGCGATATAGCATGAATTTCCTCTGACACTTGCGCATACGTTTGCTGCGAAGCTAATTTCTTAGCTTCACGCTGCTCTGGAGTCA
Organism: uncultured Opitutia bacterium; assembly: GCA_903834135.1. GTDB lineage: Bacteria > Verrucomicrobiota > Verrucomicrobiia > Opitutales > Opitutaceae > Palsa-1447. Next base: position 105,990 of record CAILHZ010000007.1, read on the forward strand.
TCGACGTATCTTTATCTAAATCAGAAAACTCTGTAGCTAAGTCAGGTAAAACGAATGCATCTGGATTATCAGGACGAAGACGTGTGCGGCCAATTTCTGTTAAATCAGCTTGGTGCTGGCGCTCATCTACTACGAAGTAAAGCTTCTCCTTAATCTTATAGCCTTCGTCTTTATTTAGATCTGAATTTACATCTGTTTCGAGTTTATCGAGCGCTTTACGCCATTCTGGATTCTCAAGAATACGAAGCAGCTGCTTATTCTTAGGAGTACCCATTTTCACTTGTAAGAGTAACCTCAGTGCATGGTCTTTTTGTTCACTACTTGGCGCACTTTGTTCTAAAATCTCTTTAGCCTCACTAGCTAATTTATTACAAAACCTTGTTTGATCAGAAAATAGTTGGTCGATGCCCGGCTTAAGACGAGTGAAAGGCTGTTCACGTTCAATAGGAGCAGGTCCTGAAATAATTAGTGGCGTACGTGCTTCATCGATTAAAATCGAATCCACTTCGTCAACAATACAGTACCAGTGATCGCGCTGGACCTGATCTTCTTTACGCGTTGCCATGCCATTATCGCGCAAATAATCGAACCCAAATTCACTGGCTGTTCCGTAGGTTATGTGGCGAGAGTACATGTCTCGTCTTACAGCAGGAGCCATCTGCTGCTGAATACATCCAACGGTTATACCTAAGTAATTATATAAATTACCCATCCACTCGGAGTCACGGCGGGCAAGGTAATCATTTACAGTCACAAGCTGCGTATTACGGCCTGTAAGCGCATTTAAATAAAGAGGAAGTGTAGCAACTAATGTCTTACCTTCTCCAGTTGCCATTTCTGCAATCTTACCCTGATGCAGCGCCATGCCACCAATTAACTGGGTATCAAAATGTACCATGTCCCAAGTTAATTCATGATCGCACACAACAACGGTGCGTCCACACAGCCGGCGTGCTGCATTCTTAACTGCAGCAAACGCTTCAGGAAGAATCTGATCTAAAGTCTCTCCTGCCTTAAGGCGGGCCATAAACTCTTCGGTCTTAGCCTTTAGTTGGTCTTCAGGCAGAGCCTGATATGCCATTTCAATCTCGTTGATCTTGGCAACGATAGGACGGCTTGTTTCTAAGAACTTCCGGTAATGCCGACCTGCAAAAGGTTTAAACAAAAAAGAGAGCATGAAAGATCAGGAGATAGCCGCCGAACGTGATTTTTGCAAACGACAAATGGTGGGTTTAAAAGCCTACACAAGTCTTTATAGGTCAACAGGTTTTGAAAATGAAATTTGGCCTTAAATCTCAGTACGGTCCCCGAATCGAAGCATTAACCTTCGAGGTATAGAAATCGGCGAGTTTTTTATGGAGCTCGGTGGATAGTTTAGGGAGCTCAGATGACCTTGCATTACGCTGTGCCTGCTGCGGACTTTTACCCCCAGGAATGATCACTGAAACAGCGTCAAAATCCAGACACCACCTAAGTGCTAAATCCCCCAAAGTCTGACCACTTGGGACAAGCGCTTTTAATTCATCAGCTAACTCTACTGCCTTTTCAAAGGGCAGCCCTGCAAATGTTTCACCTACATTAAACTTTGCTCCGTCCCTATTAAAGTTTCGGTGATCGTTTTCTGGAAAATGAGTTTCCTTAGTAATACGGCCACTTAGCACTCCACTGGCTAGAGGTAAACGAACAATGAGTGCTACGTTTTTTTTCTTCGCTTCTTCAAACAACGTGTGAATTGGTTTCTGTCTAAAAATATTAAAAATAATCTGCAAAGAAGTTAATCCTTCCTGATTCAAACAGATAAGCGCTTCTTGCATAGACTCTACACTCGCTCCAAAGCCTTTAATTTTACCTTCTTTTTTAAGCTCTCGTAAATGCATGAAGACTTCCCCCTGACGCATCACCTCAGTAGGAATACAGTGAAGCTGAGTAAGATCGAGTGCTTCAACACCAAGTCGTTTAAGGGAGGCCTCTGTATGCTCTCTAATGCCAGCTCTGCTAAAATTTTCAGGCCAACCAGGAGGACTAAAACGTCCAAGCTTAGTTGCAATAAAAGGCTTCTCGCCGGTTTCTTTTAAAAATTTACCAATGATTGTTTCACTACGGCCTTTGCCATAAACATCTGCTGTATCAAAGAAGTTAGTTCCCGTTTCAATCGCTGCTTTAAGAGTACTCAGAGCTGTTTGTTCACTGACGTCACCCCACTCAGCGCCTATTTGCCATGTACCTAGACCAACTTCACCAATAGCAATACCCGTAGAGCCAAAAATACGTTTTTTCATAGTAGAAACAGCCTTCCCTTCAGCTTACTTAATTTGTCCTCTGAAATACTCTATTGTGCGTCCCAGTCCTTCTTCAAGTTGAACCTCAGGTTTCCACTTAATTGTTTTCTTTGCTAAGCTTACATCAGGTCTACGCTGTTTAGGGTCATCTGCTGGAAGCGGCTTGAAGACTATTTTAGATTTTCCGCCTACTAACTTCAGTGTCATTTCAGCGAGCTCTAACATAGTAAATTCACCAGGGTTACCTAAGTTCATAGGTCCTATAATTTTTTCCTGCCCCATGAACTTTACAAATCCGTCGATTAAATCGTTGACGTAACAAAAAGAGCGGGTCTGGGAACCTTTACCGTAAACGGTAATATTTTGTCCGCGCAGTGCTTGAATAATAAAATTAGAAACAACGCGACCATCATCCTCATGCATACGTGGGCCATAGGTATTAAAAATACGTACAACCCGAATATCTACTTTATTCTCACGGTGGTAATCAAAGAAGAGTGTCTCAGCACAGCGTTTGCCTTCATCATAACAGGAACGTTTACCGATTGGATTTACGTTTCCCCAGTAAGATTCAGGCTGTGGATGAACTTTAGGATCCCCATAGACTTCACTTGTACTTGCTTGAAATACACGTGCTCTCACACGTTTTGCTAATCCTAAACAGTTAATCGCTCCCATAACGGAAGTCTTCACTGTTTTAATTGGATTATACTGATAATGAGGAGGTGAAGCTGGACATGCCAAATTATAGATCTGGTCTACCTCAAACTTAAACGGATCAATGACATCGTGACGTACAAATTCAAAATCAGGATGCGTAAGTAAATGCTTAATGTTTTGCTTACGGCCCGTGAAGTAGTTGTCCATACAAACAACTTCGTTTCCGTCTTTAAGAAGACGGTCACATAAGTGGGATCCTAGAAAGCCAGCTCCTCCGGTAACAAGAATACGCATGGTGCAGATATAAAAAGGCAATCGGTCGTCTTTGGCGAGCTCTTGCTTAGGGCTAAAACTAAAATATTACTTCCTAAAACAGCAGTACTTTATGCTAAGTGTGCAGCACCAGCCTCATAGCGCTTAATCCATTCAAGATGCCATTCACCAAAGTCCCCTGCCTCAATATGAGCTCTTGCTTGTGCTACCACATCTAAGAAGAAATGCAGATTGTGAATCGTAAGTAATGTACCGCTAAGCATTTCTCCAGACACGGCTAAATGTCTGAGATAAGCTCTCGAAAAAGTCCGGCACGTATAATTGTCTAGTCCCTCTACAATAGGCCTTGGATCTGTTTTAAAACGCTCGTTACGCAAATTCATTGGCCCATCTGGTGTGAAAACAAGCCCATTACGCGCCACTCGACTTGGCATAACGCAGTCGAACATATCTACACCCAGAGCTATCATCTTCAAAATCTGAGGAGGAGTTCCTAGTCCCATCGTATACCTCGGTTTGTCTTTAGGCATGAACGGAGTTGAAGCACCCACTTGCTTAAGCATTTCAGGTTCTGGCTCTCCAACACTCACACCCCCTACTGCATAACCTGGAAAATTCATTGCCGCTAATGTCTCAGCAGCTTCGCGTCTTAAATCATCAAAGGTAGAGCCTTGAACGATAGCAAAAACATGATGCCCATTTTCTAAGAACCCATTGCCTTGTGAGATTTCTAAACATTGCTTAGCCCACTTTAAACTCCGCTTCACAGAAATAGCACATTCGTCTTTTGTACATGGCCAAGGAGGGCATTCATCTAAAACCATGGCGATATCAGAGCCTAAATTAGCCTGAATCGTCATCACTTCTTTAGGACCTAGAAACAGCCGTTTACCATCTAAGTGAGAGGCAAAGAAGACACCGTCTTCACGAATGTCTCGTAATTTAGCTAAACTAAAGACCTGAAAGCCTCCGCTATCTGTAAGAATGGGGCCATCCCAACCCATAAATTTATGCAACCCTCCGAGCTCTTTAATGACCTCACTTGTGGGTCTTAAGTTAAGGTGGTAGGTATTCCCCAAAATGATCTGTGAGCCTATGTCCTTAAGCTGCACTGGGGTAGTCGCCTTTACCGTCCCCTGTGTTCCAACTGGCATAAAGATAGGTGTTTGCACAATACCATGCCTTGTATGCAGGCGGCCGCGCCTGGCAGCTGTGTGGGTATCAGTTTTTAAGAGATCAAACACCGGTTTCATTGGCTAGTCGTTGAATAAACGCACCTTCCACAGTCCTTGACCACCGCCAAGGTTCAAGCCATAAATGAGGAGTGCTATTGGTCATCGATAACTACGATTCCTTTACCTTCAACCTGGTTCAATACTTTGGTCAGCTTGGCGTGAACCAGCAGATATACCGTAATGACCAGATAACACCCGCTGAGGCGCTTGCACTGAACCCAGACAGAGTCCTGATTTCTCCTGGCCCTTGTTCCCCTAAGGAAGCTGGCGTGTCCTTAGATATCATTAAAGCTTTTGCTGGTAAAAAGCCGATCTTTGGAGTCTGTTTAGGCCACCAATCCGTGGGACACTACTTTGGCGGCAAGGTAATCCGTGCTGACCGTTTAATGCATGGCAAAGTCTCTCCTATCCTACATAACGGAAAAGACTTGTTTAAAGGCATGCCTAACGGCTTCAAAGCTACCCGCTACCACTCTTTACTCGTTGAAAAATCAAGTTTTCCTGAGTCCCTAGAAATCACAGCTGAAACAGCAGAAGGTGAAGTCATGGGCCTTCGTCATAAAACTCTCCCTATTTGGGGTGTTCAATTTCATCCGGAGTCCATTGCGACTGAAGGCGGAATGAAAATCTTGGAAAACTTTCTAACCCTCAATTGAGGAATACACCATGCGTTGCCCTAAGTGTACATCTATCGAAGACAAAGTAATCGATTCACGTATCAGTAAAGAAGGAAGCTCAATTCGTCGCCGTAGAGAGTGCCTTGAGTGTAATCACCGTTATACAACAACAGAATCCGTAGTGCGTGATGGCATGGTTGTTATCAAGAGAGACGGAAGACGTGAAGATTTTGATCGTGAAAAACTAGTACGTGCAGTGCGTGCAGCATGTCACAAACGGCCGATTGATTCTGAACAAATTTCAATGCTCATTGAAGACACAATTGACGCGCTTGAGGCTCAATATGAAGTTGATATTCCTTCAGAAGCTATTGGCGAAGGTCTAATGCAACGCATTAAAACGATGGATCCAGTGGCCTATGTTCGATTTGCGAGTGTTTACAAAGAATTTAGAGACGTTTCTGGCTTCGTAGATGAGATCAGTGCTTTAGCTAAGACTAAAAACCGGTGAAGAAAAGTTCCGCCTCTGCGGACGACATTCGCCGTCTGCATTTCATCAACGCCCTTTTCGACCAAGTTACGGGTAACGACCTATACTTAGCTCAGCAAATCAGGGATGGAATTGCTTTTAGTTTGGCTGAACTAGAAAAACAAGTTACCGAAAATCCAGAAACAGCAGCCACATTCGATACTGCATTTAATGCAGCTGCTGCAAAGCTATTGGAAAAGTTTTGTTTAAAGCAAAGTGAGCGAGGTTTCTTTCATTGGGATGCAACCAAGACGCTACACTCAGCAACGCCATTATTTGCACGCTCTGAAATAATGGAAGGCTTGAGGTACCTGGCTAGCTTTAAGGATTCAACACTTCTAGTTACCAATCTAAGACCAGCTCTCTTGCCAGATAACCGAATGAAGACCCCTAAGCGCAAACGCGAATATATGGAGCTACTCGCCTTTATTCGCGGTCTTGCAGCAGCTAGAACAAAACGAAACTCTGATCTACAGCTTATCTTTTTGTGAGTATAGTGATTTAACTTTTTTTTAGTATGGCAAAAACACTGTTCCAAAAAATTATTGACCGCGAGATTCCTGCTAAGATCGAATATGAAGATAGTCTTTGCATTGTGATTCATGACATTGAACCTCAAGCACCTGTACATCTTTTGGTCATTCCTAAGAAACTAATAGCTCGGGTAGCAGTCGCAGAAGAGTCAGACCAAGCTCTATTAGGTCACTTACTGATCACTGTATCAGCACTAGCTAAAAAACTTAATTTAGAGCAGGGATTTCGCGTTATTATAAATAATGGACCTCATGCCTGCGAAAGTGTGCCACATATGCATATTCACGTACTTGCTAAACGCCAAATGACCTGGCCTCCTGGCTAAGCGCATCTTGTAATTTTTGTTAAAATCTATATATTATAATCATGAATCAATTAATAAAACTTTGCCTATTAATATCAGTTTTAACTCTTGGATCTAGCGCCCTTAACGCTGCTAGCAACCAAGCAGCTAAGAACAATTATCCACTTACAACCTGTGTTGTATCTGGTGACGATTTACAAGAAATGGGACATCCATTCACCTATATTCACAAAGAAGAAGGTAAGGCGGATCGCACAGTCATATTCTGCTGCAAAAATTGCGTAGATGATTTCAAGAAGGATCCTAAAAAATACTTAGCGATACTCGATGCGGCAGAAATGAAAGCTAAGAAATAAGGTTCTTTGCTTAACAAATAAGATACAAAAAAGGCCCAGAATTAATTCTGGGCCTTTTTGTTTTAATTAATTCCTGAAAATGGAATTAGAAACTTATCGTGTTAGTTAATGAATAGTACCTAGGCATTGCATCATAACCAGCGTCATTGATTCCTGAGTATCCATTCACTGGGTTTGGAAGAATCACGATATGATAGTGATTAAATACGTTAGTTACATTGAGCTGAGTTTTGAATGTAACCTTACGGAATTTATGACTGTATGCCAAAATTGGGTCTAACCTAAACTGATTAGGTAGTGCATATACCTTGTCTGGCACACCTGGGATTGGCCCGTTCGGGTAGTAGAAAAATGAATTATTTTTCCATGTCATAATCACTGTAGCTCCGATATCTAAGCCTTTTAATTTTCCTGCAAAACTATACATGTTAGTGTAATTGAATGCATACGTAGGATATCCCACTGTACTATCACCACTTTGCTGAACTGTTAAAACAGGCGAAGGAGTAAATCCAGGATTAATCTGAATAGATGAAATTGGCAGTCCTGTTTTACCTGTAAGTATAGCACCGTGCACAGGGTCCACCACTTTCAATACTAATGCAGCAGCAGACGAAGATAGAATGGCTCCACTTATAGGCAGAGGGTTAGCATAATAAGAACTGGTTGAACTGCTCATCATTGAGACCGTCAGTGGCACAGCACCCGCTGTCGTTGATGCAACAGTTAAACTCTTAGAATTATAAGTGGCAGGTACATAAACAACTGTTCCATCTGCGTATGTAACTTGACCTGCAGAATTTTGGTTAAATTGGTCATTATACAATAGGTTGTAATTCACGTTGCTTGATATTTTACCCTTAGTCCAAGCAGCAGAAAAACGCATTCTCCATTGTGCACTCGGAGCAACTGTTGCAGCTAAGTTAATACCTTCTGAATTACGATCTACAGTAATCCAAGTGCTAGGAGCAGCACCATACCTACCGTTCAAGCCTGATGGATTTATGTCAAAAGATAGGAGATTAGTTATTGCAAGAGGCTCATTGGTTGAAGCCACATGAAATAAAGCTACAGAACCAGAGACAGAGTTAGTTTTATTTGAAAACTTAATACCAACTTCTTCGCCTAAACCATGCGCTGTACCACCATAATTACCGTAAGGATCACCGTTACCAGCTGAAGGCGGATTATAAGAATCTGAGAAATTAAAATATGGGTGTAGATAATGATTTAGTTCATAATTAAGCCCTGCATTGTAACTAAACAATGTACCCTTAGTTAAATAATAATTTTGAGGTGCTGCTACTTCTGTTAGAAGTGTACTGGAATTATACATCAATCGAGCACCTAATAAAGTATGCAACTTATTATCAAGCCAAGCTGTGTCATTAATGAAAAAGTATCCTTTATTAATGGTTGTTAATAGCGAGTAGTTCTGTCCACCAATTGAAGATACCCCAAGTGGATTGGAAGGAGAAATGAGTGCAGGATTAATTTGGTTATTAATCTGAAGAGAATAGTTAGCCCCATTATAACTCATAAACGGAGCAAAAGGCCCCCATAGTGGATACTTTACAGGGCCATTCCCGATAGGGATATACACGGAGGGAACTATTGAGCGTCCAGCATTTACTGAGGCAGTTGCTGGATTAACTAGCGTGTTCCAATTACCGTCTGTTTGGAAATAGGTGTATGAAATCTTTGCATTAATTGTTCTGTTGAAATCTGCACCAATTAACGTTTGAGATTTCGCAAAATTACCTAGTTCATTAGTGAGTACTACACTTGCTCTAAATGCTTTAGATCTAACAGCGTAATTTTGATTTTGCGCTGGTGCTTTTCCAGTAGATGCAAGAGCCCAGGTTCCTGTTGGATTTGTAGTCACTGTAGGAGACAAAATGCTCGAGAAGTTTGAAGCATTCATGCGTGGATCAAGCAGGTTGTCATATCCGGCATCTAATTCTGTAGATACCATACTATTCCACTTTGTCTGTGCAGTTGCTGTTACCCATGAGTGATTAAAACTCTCAACACCCCACTTACCATCTAAAGCATCAACATTACTCCAATTGATAAAGCCATTACCAATTAATCCCATTCCGCTGGCTCCACTGTTAGCGGCAGCCATTTGATTTGTAGCTAATAAGTAATGAAGCGTATTACCATTACGAACATCAAACGAAGTACTTGGTGCAGTAACTGTCTGACTAGACATGTTCTCGATACGATTATAACGTAATTTCTCAGCTGTAACACGTATGACTGTATTTTTTACAGGACGTGCTGCTATCTGCATATACTGTGCCTGCATTGGTCCACCTAAAAATTGCTCAAATCCAGCAACCTGCTGACTAAGTAGCACCAGGCGAACAGAAAAATTATCGCTACCTACCCCATAGTCTAGCTGTCCAAGTTTAGCTCCATATTGATCGTTTTTATACGTAAAAGATCCTGTCGGAAGCTGCCTGAAAAGAGCTTGTTTAGAAACCATATTAACAACTCCTCCTGCACCACCCGTACCATAGAGTAAGGACTGAGGACCATTAATAACCTCTACTCTTTCAATATCAAAATTTCCTGTCGTGCCGTTTGAGCCAGCAATAGACATGAACGTATCGCGGCGCATAACAGTCGAAGAAAGTCCTCTAAGACTAATTGAATTACCGGCATTTTGTGGGTTAGTTAATGGATTAGTTGTCGCATTCTTACCCGGTATAGTCGTCGCTATTCCAGAGCCTGCGGAATAGTTCTGTATCATCGCTTCAACAGACGTAGTTTCACCTACATCTTTCATAAAAGCATCAGTAAAGATATCAGCTGTAATGGGAAGATTCTGCAGTGCCGTATTAAACTGAGTCATTGAATTAGAATTCAATGCACCGTAACTTTTATCAGAATCCTCTGTGACCTGAAATGGATTTAGGGTAACTACCTCACCACGACTTGAGCCTGGACGGGGAGACTGTGTGGCAGCGGCTGTGGAATCCTGCGCATTAAGTGCAACAGCAGCAGAACCGGCAAGAATAAGGACTAGCGCCTTAAACGAAGAGCATACAGAGCTCATATAATTACTATTAGGGGTTAGGGTATTTGTGTTCATTTAATAAAAGGGGTAAACAATCCATCGTAACTGGGTTGAAAGGAACTACCTGCCAAGAAATTTAACGACAGCCTCAGTGCGTGACTGGACATGAAGCTTTTCATAAACTGAATGGATGTGAGTTCTTACAGTACTCATCGTAATACTCAATTTTTCAGCTATTTCTTTATAAAGAAATCCTTCAGCAAGTAGTGTAAGAATTTCGTTCTCCCGAGGTGAAAGCTCTCTCATGGGACTTGAAGCAGCACGTAAGTGATGGAAATGTGCGACTACTTTGCGTGCAATCTGCATAGACATAGGTGCTCCGCCAGCACTCACATCTTGCACTGCTTGTACCAATTCTGCAGCAGACATATTCTTAAGCAAATACCCATTCGCTCCAGACCTTAAGGAATCAAAAATCATCTCCGTTTCTTCATATGTCGTAAGCATCAGCACCTGCATTTTAGGACACTTTTGCTTTATAACGGACACAACGTCTATCCCACTCATTTTGGGTAGGTTAATATCTACTAAGGCAACATCAGGAGAATCTTTACTGATTCCTACAATCGCATCTTCCCCGTTCGCATACGCATTCAAGCAGCGTGTAGTTGGTGGATTGTTGAATAATTTGATCAACTGTTCACGCGTACCCTTATTATCCTCAACAATTGATATCGTGATACTCATTCAGGGTTTATAGGGATATTCTACTAATCTGCTACACTTTAACACAATAGGCCTTTTTATACCATAGTACGAACATACTACCTAGGTGACGACTTACACTGGGACACTAATCTCGATTGTTGTACCTTTACCGATTACAGATCGTATTAAAAATTGCCCACCAATGACTTGTAAACGCTGGGCCATATTTAAAACTCCATCACCAGAAGTTGCCTGAACCTTAAAATCAAAGCCCTTCCCATCATCTCGTATCACAATTTTAAAGTGTTCATCGGCCCCACTAATTTCTATCCATACTGTAGTCGCAGAAGCATGCTTAAGGATATTTGTAATAGCCTCCTTAACGACTAGGAAAAGGTTATGCCTTACTTCGGAACTGAACCCGATTTCCGAAGGGTACTCCGGCAAATTAAGAAGGCACTTAACTCCTCCATTTCTTAGTTTTTCTACGCAGTACTGACCTATATAACTAATAAGATTAGGTAGATTATCGTTCTTAGGATTAATGGCCCATACGATTTCATCTAAGGACTTAAGCATGTCCGTTGCAGTGGTTGTGATCTGCTTAAGACTTTCCTCCGACTGCTCAGAGCCAGGCTTATATTGTTGAGCAATTTCACTGATTAACTTGATTTGCGAAAGACTGCCTCCCACATCGTCATGAATATCACGTGCAATACGTGCTCGTTCACTAAGTAGTGCAGTTTTTTGTTCAGCTATAATGAGATCTTTTTTCAATCTCCTGAAAGAAAAGATCCGAACAATTCCAATCACTATGCCCGTAAAAGAGAGTATAATAATACCCTCAAACCAAAGTGTCTGCCAAAAAAAGTGCCCCACAGAGACGACCAGCACAGTTGGCGTCTGATTCCAGACGCCCATTTCATTACAGGCAGAAACTTTAAATACATATTCCCCAGGACCAAGTTGGGGCAAAATAACGTTTTTTTGCAGCCCTAGCTCATTCCAGTCTCCATCTAACCCATCGAGTCTGTAGCGATATCTAATTTTTTCAGGTGCAGAATACTCAAGTGCACTGAAGGTAATAAATAATTTACTATAATTTGAAGGAATATCTATATGCTGCTTGCCCTGTGAAAAATAAACAACTGAGCGCGCATCCGCAAAACTCTTAAGCTTAAGGTTATCATTAAGTTTATACAGTCGATCATCTAAGGTAACTGATTCAATGACTACTTCAGGTACAATAGGATTATTATTAATTCGGTCAGGATGAGCTACAACCAGTCCTAGATTTGTTGAAAATGAAACATTACCAGCACGATCTACACAGGCCGTGGGTGCATTACCGTACTGAGCTTGGAAACCCCTTAGCCCGTCCTGACTTCCAAAGATATAGGGATGTAGTTGTGTGTCATTGCCAGAAATAAATGCCTGTAAATCTTTTTTTGTAAAACGGCTAATGCCGTGAGAGCTAGCCACCCAAAGATTATTTTTATAGTCAGTTACAATCTGCCAGATTGAATTATCAACTAACCCATCCTTGGTTGTTATAAATCTAAAATTGCCATCTTTTAAGTGCCCAAGCCCTGCACCAGAATATCCAATCCACAAACTACCATCTGTAGTAGCTGCAAGGCAGCGTACTGAGCGTGACGAGCTTACTTCAATCGCAGTATCTACCTGAACTTTATTGTTACGTATATTAAAGACACGCCCTTCTGAAGTACCAAAGTAAATAACATGATCTGGGGTTTCTGTAATTGAGCGTATGTTTCTTACATCTGAAGGAGTCTTATATACAGTCAGCTTTTCGTCTTTGATGTGATTTAAACAAGCAGGTTCGTCTGTTGAGAACCATAACGAATCATCACTCGCCAAATAAAGTGCTCTCACAGTATCGCTAGTAAGACCACTCCCCTTATTCCACGTCTTATATTTATTGTTGGATACGTTTATTTGTTTCAGCCCTTGGCCTCTCGTTCCTAACCAAAGATATCCTGCTTGATCAGCGATTATAGCAGTGGGTGAAAGAGCGCCCATTTTTTGAATGAGTGGTACTTCTTTCCAACTCTTAAATTCGTTATTCAAAACCTGCCCACTGCCGGTAACAACCCAAGACGTTTTACTCGTATCTACACATACTGAAATAGTAGATTCAAACGGCATTCCTGATTTACGACCTACAAATTCAAGTGTTTTTAAACGCAGACGGTTTAAACCACCGCTTGCAGTACCAGCCCAAATATTACCTTCATGATCCTCTAAAATACATCTAATCGCATGCTGTGAGGTAGCTACATATTCAATAGCGTTTCCGTCAAAACGAATTAATCCATGTGCGTCTGTTCCTAGCCATACCGCCCCAAGACTATCCTCCATAAGACATTTAGGGAGAATTTCAGATTCGAAGCTGTACTCTAATGATAAAATTCCTGCTTCACTGTATCTCAGCAAGTGAGAGCCAGAACATACCCAAAGCCCACCGAGTTTAGCCTTGGTAATAACAATATGCTCATCATCGACTTTGAATTTAGAAGTAAATACCCCGTGAACAATTGTCCCCACCTCTTTTCCTAACGAACACCACGCTACGCCATTTTCATCTAAGATAAGTGTCGTTGATAAAGTATCCTTGTAGGGATCCTTCAATTTAATCCTATCTATATGATCCTTAGTTAAGCTATAAAGATGACCACTAATTAAAAAGTAAACTTCTGATGATTTATCATCAGCCATACCCATAAGTTCGCCTGTTGGAACACCATCTGCATGGGTATAAATTTTAAATTCGTCGCGACTGATTCTTAACAGTGTTTCGCGGAAAGTACTCATCCATAGCCAGTGTGCTCCATTACTGGCAGCTAACATTGAAGTGTAGCCGTTAAACACTACGCCTGTTTCGTGTTTAAGTGGTACAGCTTCAAACTCAGTACCGTTAAACCGAGTAAGCCCTCCCCGAGTTGCTATCCACAAATAGCCATCCTTAGTTTGAGCAATACCTGATATACGATTGTCAGGTAAGCCATCATCGAGCTGCCAATTCCTAACACTCCATCTGGAAGTCTGAAATTCATCAAACTGTGCAAAGCAATTCACTTGCATGCTCAGTACAATAATACCGAGCAGTACTAACAAAGTATATTTGCGATAAATAAATGAATTAAACAAAGCAGTTGGCATGGTTATAACGCCACCCAAACTTTATCTATATTTACTGTAAGGTCTAACTTGAAATATCAGCACTAAAATGTGCTTCTTATCCAGCTTAACTTTGGTTCGGTAATGCACCACGCCAGCCTGCTTGCCACTCAAGCATAAGCTCTTCAACAAGCGCCTTATTTTCAGGTTTCTTAGCTATACTATAATTCTCCTGAGGATCCACGGTATGATCATATAGCTCAATAGCATCGATCTTTGAGTGGTCATCTCGGCTGACCCAAACGGTAAAACGGTACCGTTCAGTCCTCATTGAATAACCCATAATAGAATGACCATTAACTTCTCTTGGATACTGGCTAAAGGCAGCCTTTTTCCAAGGGCGACTTGGGTTTTCCATCAGAGGCTTAAAGCTTAATCCCTCAAGGTGCTTTGGCAGCGGTAATCCAGCAAGATCGCATAGAGTTGGATAGATATCGACATATTCAACCAGAGACTGCGTGTGAGCGCCTGCAGTCTTTAGACCAGGTGCTGAAACAATAAGAGGTCCATTTGTATCATTTTCACAATCACTGTGCTTACACCAAGCATCATGCTCTCCAAGCTTCCATCCATGGTCTCCCCATAAAACGACAATCGTGTTATCTCTAATACCTAATCGGTCAAGCTCGGCTAAAACTTTGCCGACCTGAGCATCCGTATAACTAATTGCTGCATAGTAACCGTGCTTTAATTGCCGTGCGAGATCATCAGGAATTGAGCCTTTAGGAATACCCGAGTAAGCGCGCATTTCAGTGCCAGAGAGAATCGCATAGTCAGGAGCGTCTACCTGGCGAAACTTATTTGGAGCAAGTTGTATTTTTGAAGGATCGTATAAATCCCAATATTTTTTAGGAGATACAAATGGTAAATGTGGTTTAATGAATCCAACCGCTAAGAAAAAGGGTTGGTTTTTCTTACTCAACTTATCAATCGTTTTTACAGCGAGATTAGCTACTTTACCGTCTTGAAAGGTATCATCTGGCACGTCAGCTCCTTCAAAGGCAGGTCCACGTGTATTGAATTTACCACCTTCACTTGCTTCTTTAGGTCTCTTTGGAGCAATTGCATCATCAGGTTCACCTTCAAATTGACGCTGATTTAATGCTACATTTTCTTTGAGTGCATAAGGGACAGCCTTAGGTGTGAACCATGGCGTGGACCATGTCTGTGGATCGTCATATCCACCATGATAAATCTTACCCATACCTTGCACATAGTAGCCATGATTTTTAAACTGCTGACCAAGCGTCACGACATCTGGAAGTGCTTTCCTAAAGTGTGTCACTAAATCCCATACTTTAGTTGTATCAGGACGTGTTCCAGTCATCACACTTGAACGTGTTGGGGAGCAGACTGCCTGCTGGCAATACGCTCTTTCGAAGGTAATACCACTCTTTGCTAAGCCATCAATATTTGGGCTTTTAATGTAATCTTTACCAAAGCATCCAAGTTCTGGGCGTAAATCATCTACAGCAATAAAGAGAATATTAGGCTGCTTGTCTGCTGATAAGCCTAAAGAGATACAGCACAAAAAAAGCGCTAGAGAATAAAGGGACTTCATAAGGGGATATGGAATATACTAAATTAAATGATTTAACCATTACAAGCTAGGCTAGTATTTTTAGCAGGACAACACACTTGAGTATTAACAGCTATCGGTCTTTTGTACTAGCTACCCCGATTAAGCTTTTCGCACTAGGATCAAATCACCCATTAAAGAGACTTAAGGTAATTCACGTCCGAAATATCATACCATGAAATTCACCCGCCTTTTAGCGCTTTTAATCATCACCGGTTTAGTTAGCGGTTTCGCAAAAGCCGAACCCATATCTGATTCTCAAGCTAAGAAACTGAATATCATTTTTATTATTGTCGATGACTTAGGCTGGAAGGACTTTGCTTACATGGGGAGCAAATTCTATGAGACCCCAGGCATTGATAAATTAGCATCTCAGAGTCTGGCTTTTAGTCGTGCATACGAAGCAGCTCCACGCTGCGTGCAGTCACGCACCACAATTGTGACTGGCAGAAATCATAACCGTCCTGAACTAGAAGGCGCTAACGGTTTAGCTCTCGATCAACAGACCATTGGTAATGCATTTCAAGAAAACGGCTACCGCACTTACTACGTAGGTAAATGGCATCTTGGCCTGACTGCTGAATACTGGCCTCAAAATAGAGGTTTTGATCTTAACAAGGGTGGTAGTTCACTAGGCGCCCTAGCCTCGCACTTTTGGCCCTACACGCGTGAAGACCGTGAAGTTCAAACAGCACGTAGAGAAATGCACAATGTTACTCCCTTTGGATTAGAGCAGGGGAAAAAAGGTGAATACATTGCAGACCGCCTTACTGCTGAAACAATTGCTATGCTCAAAGCGCATAAACAAGACCATTCAGATAAACCCTTTTTCTTATATCTAGCCCACTACCAAGTGCACGAGCCTTTAGAAGCAAAAGCCTCAGATATTAAATACTTTGAGCATAAGCTAAGTTTAATGCCTAAAGATAATGGACCTGATTATGAGAGCGACTACACAGGAAAAGTTAAACTCAAGCAGGATTTGCCTGTGTATGCAGCGATGATTAAGAGTGTTGATGAGAGTGTAGTTAAAATTCGCCAAACCCTTACTGAATTAGGATACGATAATAATACAGCTATTGTATTAACTTCAGATAATGGAGGTCTCTCAACGTTTGATCTTTTAGGTAATAGAAAAGTTGCTACATCAAATAAACCACTACGTACAGGTAAGGGTTGGCTTTATGAAGGAGGTATGCGTGTTCCCTTACTGGTATACTGGCCAGGCGTAACACAAGCTGGCACAACAACTGATCGTGCAGTCATTGGAACTGATTTCTATCCTACATTCTTAGAGATGGCAGGGCTGCCACTAAAACCTAAGCAACATTTAGATGGGGAAAGTTTTCTTCCTGTACTTAAAGGTAATTTAACACCACGCAGTAAACCGCTTTTTTGGTATTTCGATGATGCCAAACAAGGCACCGGCAATACAGCGATGGCTGCAATGTTAGATGGTGACATGAAACTAGTCAGGTATGTGTATGAAAATAAAGACGAACTCTATAATATTAGAGAAGACATAGGTGAACATCACAATCTAGCAGCAAAGCAGCCTGAAAAAGTCGCATCAATGAAAGCTGCACTCTTAGCATGGCAAAAAGAACTTAATATAAGACAGTTAAGCGCAAAACAGATATCTACTATCAAAGGTTTAATTAAAGAGATGCGTGGCGTTAAACCTAAAGCCACTGCAGATACGGATTAATTTTTATCGAGTGCTTTAAGTACTTTAGGAAGCTCAGTAAGTAGTTCCGTAATGCGTGTAGCCGTTTGACCTTGGCTACGCGCAAGTAAGTCAGCTGCCATACCGTGCCATACAACTCCGCGTGCAGCGGCAAGAGGCAAGTCGTGAGGTGTCTGTGCTAATAGTCCTCCTATAAGCCCTGCGAGTAAATCTCCACTACCACCACGAGCAAGGACAGGGCCTCCGTAAAAACTTAAATAAGTATTACCGTCAGATCCCATAACTCTAGTTGTAGGACCTTTAAGTACTACAGTAGTACCAGTCCTAGAAACCAAAGTCTTTAAGTCACATCCAGCACCTATTCGATTAAATTCCCCTGTATGAGGTGTAAGAATAGCAGGTGTCTGAAGTTCATTAATCCAAGGCTGTTGCAGAGCATCTGCATCAATGACAAGAGGCAGTCTAGTTTTACTAAAGACTTCGGTAAGTAAAGCAGTGGTTGCCTGACTGCGTCCCATACCAGGACCTACTACTAGTGCAGTGGCGTTACTTAACAGTGCTTCTAACTTTTTAAATCCTTTTAGATTCATTCCTCCTGATTCTAAATCTACAGGCATTCCAACCCACATGGCCTCAGGTGCAGCGGCTGCATATTCAGCAACCAGTGATTCTGGAACACATGCAGTAACTAAACCTACTCCACTTTTTAACGCACTTTTAACAGTCATTAATACTGCCCCAGGATACCTCAGAGATCCTCCTAAAATAAAAATATGACCATAGGTTCGTTTGTCGGACTGCGAAGGCCTAAGTTTTGCGAGAGCTAAAAGAAGTGTAGGCTTAAGTACTCGATCAGTTCCAAGACCGAAAGTTTCACCAGGATTAAAAAACCCTAAATCAAGATAACGAATTCTTCCTGCATTACTACAGGCGAGTATTTCAGATTTAACACAGCCTGTTGCATAGGTAAAATCTGCTTTAAAGGCAGATTTCTCATTTAAGCCACTGGGTAAATCTACAGCAGCGCGCAAATCAACTGAAAGTGCGTTTACCTGCTCTATGAGTAACGCGACTTGGCTTGGGAGTGGACTGCAGTAAGAAGCCCCAAAGATGCCATCTAAAGAAAGCGTATAGGATTTTTTAAGCGTGGTTAATAAAATAATATGGACTTGGTTTACTTTGAACTCCTGTAGTTCTTGCCAGGCACGGGCAGCTAAGGGCTTTAAGGTACGTTCTCCAAATACAAATAAGACATCGATCTGAGCATCAGTCACATGTTCAAGAATTGTGTGTGCAGCAATCAGTGCATCTCCCCCGTTGTGCCCTTTTCCAACGAGCACTAAAAGATGTGGCGATTCAGGAAGTACTCCGCATTCAGAATAGTCGCGCAGTATTTCACATCCTACTTTAGACCCCGCCTTACGCATCGCTTGCCACTCTTTATCTGCATCACCATTAAAAAGAGTACTCTCTAGCATCAAGGCTTCTTGGCTAGTTAGAATAGGATCACTGAATTCAATCATGATAAGGCCTAAGGTTTTTTAGGCATTTCAGAATTAGAATGAATAGAGTCTTTTATAACACTCCAGTCTTCTTCTGTTTTTTCTCTAAGCCATGCCGCACGCTGATCTTCTGTTTCAGTAAACTGCAGAGGTGAACCCGATTTAACGCCATGCGTTAATACTGGATGCGTAAGATGCGGTATAGATCTAAAAAAATAGCCATCTGAAGAACGCACTACTTGGTAACAATCTGCAAAGGCCTTCAATTGAGAATTCCATAAAGCAACCTCAGTTTTATCCCGCTCCCATACAGCGTTCTCACTGTACTGCTCAAAGACCGCCTCAATCACCGTAAGTCTAGGCGCCATAACAATTGTTTTTTCAACTGTTTTTTGAGGAGCTACTTCAATGGGTTTTTTGGCCTCAATTTGCTTTTTACCCTCATCTAGCGCGATTACAGAGAGTACACCGATTAAAAAACCTAGCATCACCCACGACGGCGTTTTTGACGGAGTCTTTTTCGCAATGCCAGAATAATCAGATGAGTCGTCTTCCATACAAAACTCACTTAAGAGTACCTAAAGTATAAGCCTTATTTTACAAGAGCTGCAACTGCCATTGCGACAGACTCAGTATGAGATAAACTTACCATCACCCGTGTTGCTCCGAGGGCCTTAAGTAAGGCCTGCCCTTTTTCATCTAAAATAACGATCGGCTCTTGCCTATCTCCATGTGTAATCGAAGCAGACTTCCAGCCAAATTCTGCCCCAATGCCTGTTGTAAAACATTTCGACACCGCTTCTTTAGCCGCAAAACGCGCTGCTAAATGAAGATGCGCATTGGCTTTTGACATACAGTAAGCTCTTTCTTCAGCAGTAAATACACGCTCAAGAAATCTATCACCCTGTCTTTCAACAACGCCTTTAATTCGTGAAATCTCTATCACATCACAGCCAAGGCTAAGCAGTACTCCACCCGGTGGTAGTGCGAAGTTCATAGCTTCATAAGCCTTTTCATTTCAGCCACAGCCTCATGTAAGCCATAGCTTAAACTGCGTGCTACAATACTGTGTCCGATATTCAGTTCATGGACATAGGGAAGTGTTTTTACCTCAGCTATGTTTACGTAATTGATACCATGACCTGCATTTACTATTAGACCTAAGCTATGTGCTAGTTCAGCTGCACTCACTAAGCGTTTAAATTCAGCACTGCGTTTGGAACTATAGTACGCATTTGCATAAGCACCCGTATGAAGCTCTATCCAAGGAGCTCCTAACTTAACTGACCACTCAATTTGTAAAGGATCTGGATCAATAAAAAGACTAGTTTTAATTCCAGCTGCATTCATTGCCTCAATACAGGCCTTAACTCGGTTCTTACCACTAACAACATCAAGTCCACCCTCTGTGGTGATTTCTTGTCTACTCTCTGGAACAAGACATACAGAGTTAGGTTTTAATTTTAGAGCGAAATCAGTCATGGCATCAGTGCAAGCCATCTCAAGATTAAGCCGCGTTTTCATCTTTTGTTTTAACGCAGTAACATCCCCCTCTTGGATATGTCTTCTATCTTCTCTTAAGTGAACGGTAATTCCATCGGCCCCAGAGTCTTCAGCAACAAGGGATAAACTAACAGGATTAGGCTCAACAATTGGATCCTCTAAAGAAACCCCTTTATAGCGCGCCTGTCTAAGGGTCGCGCAATGATCAATGTTTACGCCTAATAATATCACGTACGCTTTTCCATTGGTACGAAGTCGCGCACCGTAGGTCCAACATAAATCTGCCGAGGACGGTAGATTCTACCCTTTGGATTTGCAGCGACTTCACGCCAGTTAGCGATCCAACCTGGCGTACGACCGATTGCGAAAATAACAGTGAACATGCTGACCGGAATTCCTAATGCCCGCATGATAATGCCGCTATAGAAATCCACATTAGGATACAGTTTACGCGAAATAAAATATTCGTCTTTTAAAGCAGTCTCATTGAGACGTTTTGCAATATCTAGAAGAGGATCATTTACGCCCAATTTTTTTAATAGATCTTCGCACGCCTGACCTATGATTTTAGCGCGTGGATCAAAATTACGATACACAGCGTGACCAAAGCCCATCAGTCTATTGCTCTTACTGCCAGATTTAGCTGCAGCTATAAAACGTGAGCCGTCATCTCCATCATCATGGATATTTTGCAGCATCTGCATCACTGCTACATTTGCTCCGCCATGCAGAGGTCCAGACAAAGCACCTATACCAGCTGAGATCGAAGTAAATAAGTTAGCTGAACTAGATCCTACCATACGCACCGTTGCTGTAGAACAGTTCTGTTCGTGATCAGCGTGCAAAAGTAAGAGTAAATTAAGAGCACGTGCTACTTCAGGCACACTGACATAATCCTGATGAGCCTCTGAGAACATCATGTGCAAGAAATTCTCACAGAAAGGCAGATCCTGCTTAGGAGCGATGTAAGGCTTACCGTTCATGTAACGATAAAGCATTGCACCAATTGTTCTGATTTTCGACATCGCCATAGCTGTCGCTAAATCAAAAGATGCGAGATCTTTGGAAAAATCGTTAGTTGCTAAATGAGGGTAATGCGCTGCAAGGGAAGCAACAATCGAGGCAAGCATTGCCATCGGAGGTGCATCCTTAGGATAACCTTCAAAAATCTTCTGCATCTGCGTTTCAATCGCAGCATGTTGGCGAAGATTTAGCCCAAACTCTTTACGCTTCTCAGCATTTGGTAATTCTCCGTAAATAACCAAGTAAGCGGTTTCTATAAAGTTACTGTGAAGAGCGAGCTGCTCAATTGGGTAGCCACGGAATCTTAATATTCCTGCATCACCATCTAAGTAGGTCAGTGCACTCTCGCATGAGCCGGTGTTACCGTACCCCTGGTCGTAGCATAGGTAGCCAGAATCTGCCCGAAGCTTTCGGACATCGATTGCCTTCTCCCCTTCTGTTCCGATCATTACGGAGAGAGGAAATTCCTTATCATCAATTTTTAGGGAGGCGGTATTTGCCATACTAGTAACGAAGCAAGCGAATTTCGGGCCACTCGCAAACCTTTATCGATTTCTTAACGATAGAGTTGCGAAATTTCTATACAAACTAAGCCCCTTTGCCTGACTTTTTTCGGGGTGAAACTGGGTAGCAAAGACCTTTCCTTTGCCAATTGCGGCGGTAAAACGACCACCATAATCGCATTCTGCCAGCACTAAGCTCTGTTCAGCTGGAGCGCAGTGGTAGCTATGCACAAAATAGAAGCTATCACCCTCATTTAGACCCACCATTAGAGGGGATTCCCTCTGAGAAAGGGTCAAAGTATTCCAGCCCATATGGGGAATTTTAATGCCAGAAGGGCGCTGAAATTTGACCACTTTACCCGGAAATATGCCCAATCCCTTTACATTTCCTTCTTCGGAATGCTCAAAGAGTGCCTGCATCCCTAAACAGACCCCCAAGAAGGGTTTATCATCTCTAATCCACCCCTTAACTGTGTCTACTAATCCACTGGCCAGTAAAGAGCCTACACAGGCATTTAATGCCCCTACGCCAGGAAGGACTAAGCCTTGAACCTGGGAAGATATTTCCTTGGGGCTTTTAACACTAAGCACGGTTGCACCTACAGCCTCCAAAGCCTTGGTTACGCTGCGGAGGTTACAAATGCCGGTATCAACAACCGCAATCACTGCCGAATCAGCCTTACCACTCACAGTTCACCCTTAGTACTAGGCAATGAACCTGCAGCGCGTACATCAATCTGAGTTGCCATATCCATAGCACGAGCAAGGCACTTGAAAATAGCTTCAGCTACGTGGTGAGGCTCTTCACCGTAGACAAGTTCTACGTGTAGATTTGCTCCAAGAGCATTTGAAAATGCGCGGCAAAATTCTTTTACCAAGATAAGATTAAAATCACGTACAAACATCGTAGGTGCTTCGACATTGTAAACTAAAAGTGGGCGGCCTCCGATATCTACAGCAATACGAGCCAAGGATTCATCCATCGGTAAAAGGAAAAATCCGTAGCGCTTAATACCAAGCTTATCTCCAAGAGCTTGCTTAAATGCAGTGCCGAGAACTAAACCAACATCTTCTACTGTGTGGTGATAATCGACATCAACATCTCCTTTTGCTTTCACAGTAAGATCAAACAAGCCGTGCTTTGTAAAAAGCGTCAGCATGTGGTCGAAGAAAGGTACGCCTGTAGCAATTGAGGACTTACCTTGTCCATCAATAGTAAGAGAAACTGAAATATCAGTTTCGGCGGTGCGTCTTGCGATAGAGGCCTGACGGCCTGTTTTCGCTTTTACGCGTTTAGAGCTGACTTTGCTTTTAGCCATGCGTCGAGTGTTTCGTTTAGAGCTGCCATTTCGGCATCCGTACCTATACTGATCCTTATGAAGGATGCGGTCAAGGCATGGCTAGCGAAGAGTCTGACTAGGATTTTATGAGAAACTAAGAAATCGTAGACCTGTTTAGCCACTTCAGGGCCCGTCTGTAACTGAGCATTCTTAGGCTCCGTGAATAGGAAATTTGCCTCTGAACGATAGGTAAACCAGCCCCGCTTCTCAGTCCAAAGCTTGTACTGCGTATCCCTCGTAGCTTTTACTTTATTAACCACAGTGTTATAATAAAGCGGATCTAAGAGTGCTCCCATTGCAGCGGCTTGAGATAGCCGATTAACATTATAGCTATCTCTTACACGGTCTAGCCAACCAATGACTTCGGGATTAGCTAAGCAGTACCCCACCCGAATTCCGGCAAGAGCGTACGCTTTAGACAATGTTCTTACAATAACCAGATTAGGATAATGAGCTAATAAAGAAACGGCATCATGAGATGCAAAGGGAGCATAGGCCTCGTCTACGACTAGCAGTCCTTGGTAGCCTTTAAGTATTGTTTCAATATCAGTATTTGAAAATGCAACTCCAGTTGGAGCATTAGGTGAGGTAAGAAAAAATACGCTAGCTTTAGATGCTACGATCTTTTCTACAGGTAGTCGCATGCTGCGATCAAAGGGAATAGAAACAGTTACTCCGTTTTGAATTCCTACAAGAACAGGATAAAGTGAGTAACTTGGAAATGTCATTCCTGTTTCAGATGTACCACCTGCGCTGCAGCGTATGATAAGATTTAGTATATCATCTGATCCGTTACCAATACAGACTTGCTGTTCAGTTAAGCCGTGTAACTTCGCAATTGTTTGGCGAAGCGGTGCACTAGTTGGATTTGGATAAAGGCGTAAGGATTCACCCGTCCCAGCTAGTTCATTTAAAATAGCTTCTGCTACCTTTGGACTTGGAGGATAAGGTAACTCGTTTGTGTTTAATTTAATCCATCCCTTATCTGTTGGCTGTATACCTGGAGTATAGGCCTTAAGCGCAGGAATATGCGGCAGTGGCTTAGCGGTGAGTTTTCCAGAAACAGGCATACCCATACCATACGCCAGCGTTAGTACTTTCCAACAGCAAAAATTCAGCTCTTAAAAAAACTACTTTAGTCTAATTGCTAAAGAATTACCGTGCGCGTCTAGTTTTTCCATCCGAGCAAAAGCAGCAACCGTAGGCGCTGCACGGCGTAAACTCTTTGTGTCGTATTTAAGTAAACTCGTGCGTCTTAAGAAATCAGTTACTCGTAATCCACTGAAATAACGCCCTGCTCTAGCAGTAGGTAGCACATGACTTGGGCCACCAACAAAATCACCAAGTACAGTAGGCGTATCGTTACCTAACATAATTGCACCCGCTGTGGTAATAGCACCGGTTAATGCAATTGCAGAATCTCTTTTTACCATTAATTCCAAATGCTCAGGTGCTACATAGTTTGCGACGTGTGCAGCCTGTGCATACGTAGCGACGTGTATACAAATAAATCCATCTTCTAAGACCGGTTTTATTTTCTCGGAGCGTGTCAATTGCTCTAACTGCTCCATCACTTCAAAGGCAACCTGCCCTAGAACATCCAAAGAAGTAGATACGAGGAAAATCTTTTCACGGCCCGAACCATGTTCAGCTTGAGCAAGCAAATCTGCAGCCACCCATGCAACCGGCGTTTGTTCATCAGCAATGATCATGACTTCACTTGGACCGGGAAGTGAGTCAACTCCAACAACGCCAAACACTTGGCGCTTAGCTTCACAGACGTAGGCATTACCTGGACCAAAAATTTTATCTACTGCTGGGATTGACTCAGTTCCATAGGCCATAGCAGCGACAGCTTGCACACCACCAAAGCGGTATACTTCAGTTACTCCTGCTAGATATAAGGCTGCTAAAATACTGGGAGAAATTTCTCCGCCTCTTTTAGCTGGTGTAAAGGCAGCTATTTGAGGGCACCCTGCTATTTGCGCAAGTACTGCTGTCATAAGTACAGTAGAGACTAAAGGAACTTCACCCCCTGGAATATAAAGTCCGACTCGATTGAGTGGATCAAATTTTTCCCCAGCCCAAGCTCCATCCTTATTCTTGGAAATCCAATCATCAGGAAGTCCATTCTTATTGAATGCTAAGATTGAAGCATGAGCAGCTTTAAGTGCTCGCATATCTTCTTTAGGTAATTTCTTAGCAGCAGATTTAAGTTCACTTAAAGGCACCCGCATTTTCTTTTGCGTCAAGACAGCCCCATCAAACTTTTTAGCATAGGCTAAGACCGCACGGTCTCCACCTTTACGCACATGAGCTAAGATATCAGATACGGACTCACTAATCGTTTTAGGTACATCTGAGCCCTGGCAAAATTCAGCAAGTGAATGATCAAAATGCTTCGTCTTATGACTAAGAAAACGAAACCCACTCGATAAAGGCTGCTTAGTAATTGATGCCATAAAATATTACTCCCACTCAATCGTTGCTGGAGGCTTAGAGCTTACATCCATCACAACGCGAGAGACTCCTCTAACTTCGTTTGTAATACGACTAGAGATTTTTTGAATTAGCGGGAAAGGTAAACGTGTCCAGTCTGCTGTCATAGCATCGATACTATCCACAATACGTAGTGCAATGACGTAGGAATAATTACGTTCATCACCAACAACACCTACGGATTTAACAGGCAAGAATACACAGAAGGACTGCCAGACTTTCCAATACCAACCCGAATTCATCATCTCATCTTGCAGAATAAAATCAGCTTGGCGCAAAATTTCTAACTTCTCAGCTGAAAGAGATCCCATGACACGCACTCCTAAACCAGGACCTGGGAAAGGCTGGCGCCATACAACTTCCTTAGGAAGTCCTAAAGCGGAGCCTACCCTACGTACTTCATCTTTGAAGAGTTCACGCAGAGGTTCGAGTAACTTCAACTTCATGCGTGCAGGTAGTCCACCCACATTGTGGTGAGACTTAATTAATGCAGCGGGATTATTGCCGATTGCCACACTTTCAATGACATCGGGATAAAGAGTCCCCTGAGCTAGGAAGTCAGCGTGACCAATCGACTTAAGACTCTTCTCAAACACTTCAACAAAGGTCCTCCCTATGATCTTACGCTTTGTTTCTGGATCACTAACGTCTTTTAATTTCTTTAAGAAAAGTTTTGATGCATCTACAACACGTAGATCGATTCTGAAATGTTTTCCGTATAATTTTTCGACAGCTTCGCGCTCACCTTTACGCAGTAAACCGTTATCTACAAATACACAGGTGAGTTGTTTTCCAATGGCACGGTGAATAAGAGCAGCAGCAACAGAAGAATCTACACCGCCAGACAGACCCAAAATAACACGTGACTTACCTACTTTAGTGCGAATGCCATCAATGGAGTGAGCAATAAAATCCTTCATGCTCCAATCTTGCTTTGCACCACACACACCTACTAAGAAATTCTTTAATACATCTACTCCGCACTCAGAGTGAAATACTTCAGGATGAAACTGAATACCGTAAAAATTACGTTTTGCATCTTCAATGACAGCGTATTCGGAATTCTCAGTAGATCCAATCGCAGTAAAACCTTTGGGTAATTGTATTACACGGTCACCATGTGAATTCCACACAGTTAAACGTTTTGGTAATTTAGAAAATAATCTACCTGGTTTTTTAATTGTAAGAACACCTTTGCCATATTCACGGTGATCACTGCGGGATACCTTACCACTTAGCAAACGACCCATCAGCTGAAGACCATAACAGATGCCTAAAACAGGTACTCCTAATTTAAAAATCTCCTTATCCGGCATCGGGGCGTCTTTTGCGAATACTGAACTTGGTCCCCCGGATAAAATAATGCCTATAACTCCTTCATCCTTAAGTGTCTTCGCGGAGGTTCCATACGGATATATTTTAGAGTACACCTGACACTCCCGAACTCGTCGGGCAATGATTTGTGTGTACTGAGAACCAAAATCTAAAACAGCAATCGTCTGGGCCATATAAAATTCAGATAGGTGTAGAGCTCGAAATCAAATTATAAATAACAGACTTAAGTGACATGTATGCAACTCGCTTATTAAAAGCGCAATCGAGCATTCATATGGCTACATTTAGGACAAGCAATTGTGCCTGCATGACTAGAATCAGAATAAAGATGATCACAGCGTATGCAGTGGAAGGTAGCCTTCCTGCCTTCAAGTTCATATCGAGCATGATCCCTGCGGTCATAATATAACCATAAACCCACGAATACCCCGCCTATAAGTAGGCAGTACAGGCACCCTGCTATACGTAGCTCAAACATGAGGTATTTTGTAGGTTAAAATAAAAAAGCGTCGAGGTTGAATTCGACGCTTTTAAGATCTGTTTTTGCACGCTTAAAGCGGCCAACGTTTAGCTTTTCGCTTCAGATGATGCTTCAGAAGCGGCTTCTGCAGGAGCTGCAGCGGCTTGTTTCTTAGGCTTTACTGC
Source organism: uncultured Opitutia bacterium (assembly GCA_903834135.1). Lineage (GTDB taxonomy): Bacteria > Verrucomicrobiota > Verrucomicrobiia > Opitutales > Opitutaceae > Palsa-1447. Next base: position 133,327 of record CAILHZ010000007.1, read on the forward strand.
TTTGCGACCCTTGCCTTTTTTGTAGCCTGGATCATCTGCTTTAACAAATTCAATTAAAGCAAGTTCAGCAGCATCACTGATGCGGCGAGCGCCTAGTTTATAGATACGTGTGTATCCACCTGTGCGCTTTTCGAATTCTTTATACTTCTCGTTAAAAAGAAGTGTAAGAGCTGTCTCATCACGTACATCTTTTAATGCAAGACGGCGTAAATGAATAGCATCTGCTTTAACTGTCTTAGCAGCTGCTTGTTTAGCCTTAGTAATTACTTTTTCAATGAACGGACGTAAAGCACGTGCTTTCGCAAGCGTGGTTTGAATCCGGCCATGCGTAATTAGCGAGGCAGATAAGTTTGAAAGCATCGCTCTGCGATGCTCGACGGTCACGCCTAATGAAGCGTGATGTTTTTTGTGACGCATAGTTTAGTTGGTTTATGTATCAAATCCCGATCGGCAATCTAAGTTGCAGCGTTTGGGCAACTCGGACGGCGCGAGATTTGAAAAATTAGTCTTAGCCCTCTTTCTTGGTATCAAGGAGGCGCTCGTCGAACTTCATACCTAAGGATAGGCCTAAAGCTTCGAGCTTTTCTTTGATTTCATTCAAGGACTTCTTACCGAAGTTGCGGTACTTGAGCATTTCTTGCTCTGTCTTCATCGCTAGTTCACCAACGGTGGTGATGTTAGCGTTGTTTAAGCAATTTGCAGCACGTACGGATAATTCAATTTCGTTAACCGACATATTGAGTAGCTTACGGAGCTTATTTTGCTCTTCGCTTACTTCACTTTGTTGATTTTCGAATTCGTAATTTTCTTCACTTACGCGATCAAATACATCGAGGTGATGCTTAAGAATTGAAGAGGATTGCTTGAGAGCATCATCAGGAGTGATACGACCATCGGTCCATACTTCAAGAATGAGCTTATCGTAATCGGTAATTTGACCAACGCGGGTATTTTCAACCGAGTACTTCACTAAGCGAACAGGTGAGAAAAGTGAATCAATTGGAATGACTCCAATAGACTGCTCATCTTTCTTGTTTTGTTCACCAGGATAGTAACCACGACCGGTCTTGATTTCAATTTCTGCTTCAAAGGAACGTTTTGTGTCCAATGTGCAAATGACTTGATCAGGATTTACGATCTCGATGTTAGCATCTGCTTGAATGTCTGCAGCTGTAACAGCTCCGGCTTTGTTAGCACGGATGAGCAAGGTAATTGATTCACGTTTTTTGGAAACGATGAGGACCTTCTTAAGGTTAAGAACAATATCTGTAACGTCTTCTACGACGCCTTCGATACTTTGGAATTCATGATTAACTCCATCAATCTTGATTGATGAAATAGCAGCGCCTTCAATTGAGCTAAGAAGAACGCGACGTAGTGAATTACCGATTGTATGGCCGTAACCCGCTTCAAAGGGTTCAGCGATGAACTTGGTGTAGGTTGGCGTAGCACCTTCCTCAACCTTGGTGAGCTTATTTGGAAGTTCGAACTTTCCGAGGCGTTTGGACATGGCAGTAAAAAAAGCTGACGGTGAGAGTTATTAATTAAGACGGTTAATAAGTGAAAAGCTGCTTAGAAGCGGCTGTAGAATTCAACGATAAGTTGTTCGTTGATGTTCTGGTCCATTTCCTCACGTGTAGGAAGACGGACTGTCGTTGACTTGAAGTTCTCAGCATCAACGGATAACCAACCAGGAACATTCCTGATACGGTTTTCTTCGAAGTTACGTGCTGCTAATTGGCGTGAGGCTGGTGAGTTCTTCACTTCAACAACGTCGCCTGGCAGTACTGTATAACTTGCGATATCAACCTTATGACCGTTCACCTTAATGTGACCGTGGTTAACAAATTGACGAGCTGCTGCGCGTGTCTTTGAAATACCGATAAGGTAAACAACGCTATCTAAGCGTGTTTCAAGAAGTTGTAAGAAACGTTCACCAGTAATACCACGTTCTTTCTTTGCCATTTCGAAAGTACGGCGGAATTGGCGCTCTAAGAGGCCGTAGGTGTAACGAAGCTTTTGCTTTTCATTTAAGCCCACCGCATATTCGGTGAACTTGCGGCGGCTCTTTGGGCCATGCACGCCTGGTGGAAAATTACGACGCTCGAGAGCTTTGCCAGAACCAATGATGTACTGGGCGAAGCGCCTGCTGATGCGGGTTTTGGGTCCTGTATAACGGGCCATGTGAGTAAGTTATGTAAAGGTTGATTGCTTGCTTCGTACTGTGAAAATTCGCAGTGGTGTGAAGCCTTAGTCTTATACGCGACGACGCTTGCGCGGTTTGCAACCGTTATGAGGAACGGGTGTTACGTCTACGATTGAAACAATCTCAAGGCCGATAGCCTGGAGTGCACGGACTGCGCTATCGCGGCCTAAGCCGGGTCCGGAAACGCGGATGATCACATCCTTCAAGCCGTGAGACATCGCATTGCGAGCTGCGTCTTGAGCGATAACTTGTGCTGCATAAGCAGTAGACTTACGCGAACCGCGGAAGTTACACTTACCCGCACTGGACCAAGCGATAACTTGACCCTTCATATCGGTGATCGAAACGATCGTGTTGTTGAAAGATGCAAGAACGTTCGCGATACCTGAAGTAACATTCTTGGAACCCTTGGCCTTGCGGACCTTGATTGTTCCAAGTTCTTCTTTCAGGAGATCTTCGGCTGTTGGCTGCTTGGCTACGCCACCAATCATTTCGACTGGTTTTGTAGGAGCTGCTGCTTCGGTCTTTACCTCTGCAACTGCTTCGCCTTCTGCTTTTGGAGCAGTAGCTTTTGCAGCCTTGGGTGCCTTCGCTGGCTTGCCTTCTTTGGCAGCTTTTGCTGGCACGTTCTTCTCGATTGATTTTTCTGACTTTTCGTCGGCCATGGCTAAATATTATTCTTTTGCTTTGGTTACACCCACGGTCTTGCGCGGTCCCTTACGGGTACGAGCATTCGTGCTAGTACGCTGACCGCGAACCGGAAGACTCCGGCGGTGACGAACACCACGGTAGCAGTTGATTGCCTGAAGACGCTTTAAATTAGCAGCGATTTCACGGCGAAGATCACCTTCGACCACCCACTTATGTTCAGTGATGATCTGCAGGATCTTGTTGAGTTGTTCTTCCGTCAAATCTTGAGCCCGCATATCGGGATCTAAAGATGCTTCTTTTACGATTAGGTCAGCATACGCAGGACCAATTCCGTAAATATAGCGGAGGGAATACGCGACTTTCTTCTTCGCGGGAATTTCTACACCGAGGAGACGTGGCATGGATTATAACGTGAGGTTGAGTTGGTTGAAAAGTGGACTAACAAAAGTGAAAAGTAATTATATCGGACGTGGGATTGTAAGAATCTCAGGGCCGCGAGCTGTCGTGAGCACGGTGTGTTCAAAGTGGGCTGAAGGCGAATTGTCAGTTGTGACGATCGTCCATCCATCTGAAAGACATTTGGTTTTATAGGTTCCCAAATTCACCATCGGTTCAATCGCAAAGGTCATACCTGCTTTGATCCGAGGGCCAGTGCCGGGACGACCGAAGTTCGGAACTTCAGGCTCCTCATGCATTCTGACGCCTACCCCATGACCGACCAAATCGCGTACTACACTAAAACCATTTTTCTCGACGTGCTTTTGAATAGCAGAGGCGATATCTCCAATGTGGTTTCCAACAAGTGCTTGTTGTATTCCTAAATCAAGAGCCTCCCGACTGACCGTAAGAAGTTTTTGAACTTTGGGTTTAATCGGAGGAATAGCTACTGTGAACGCGTTGTCTCCAATATATCCGTTGTATTCGACTACAACGTCCAGAGAAACAACATCGCCTTCTTTAAGTACACGCTTAAGGGAAGGAATTCCATGAACGACTTCTTCGTTCACTGAAATACAGGTATGTGCAGGGTATCTTCGCGAACCTGATTGATATCCAAAACAAGCGCTTTTGGCGCCTAGACGACGCATAGCGTCGCGTCCTACTTCCTCCAAATCTTGCGTAGTGATACCGGGCCTAACCAGTGGCTTGAGAATATCAAGTACGGTTGCGGCTACGGCACATGCTTCCCGCATTCGGGCTATGCCTGTTTGATCTTTGATAGGAATCATACGAGGTAGGGATCTAATATTCCCTGCATGTGATAATGGTTTACGAGTGACTGAGGTGCATCCGGTAGAACAATAACCCCATCAAGGGATTCATCTCGGACCTCTAGCCATTCATCCATCACTTTCGCTTGGAGCAACGTAGCCGGGAATTCCGTTAAAAGAAATCCCGCATCAGGTTTACGCGCGAAGTACCACCGCCGCATTACTGCGAGGGCGATCGCTTCATGAGCCTCATTTTTTGAATGAGGTTGGCGCGAAATCTCTCGACTAAACATATGAGTGAGAGAGACGTGCTCGATGTGCAAAGAACGGGCTCGATCTTCGAGAAGACTAGCTTCCCAAGAACCGAGTACTAATATCTTGGTTTTGGCGGAGGCGCCGAACCGAGAAAAGAGGTCAACGATGGCGGCTGTGGCCATCGGAGTAAAGAACTTATTTAACGAAGGCACGGTAGGCTGCTATAGCCAAACCGAGGGTTAACATACCCACAAGTGGCCAAACTAGCTTCATAACAGAATCAATTGCCATGGCATCTCCAATCATAGCCTGCTGAGGATTATCGCTACGGGACCGCATACGGCCTTTACGTAGGAAACCATCATAGTGGCGTTGAAGCAGGAATGTCTCAATTTGACGCATTGTGTCCAATATGACACCCACTGTGATCAACATACCGGTACCACCGAAGAAATAAGCGATTTGATAACTTACTTGGAAGTGCCAGTAAAGAATGTCAGGTATAACAGCGATAATGGTCAGGAAGATAGCACCAGCTAGAGTTAGCCTGGTCATGATAAAGTCTAAGAATTTAGCGGTTGGCTCACCTGGACGAACACCAGGGACATATCCACCGTATTTTTTTAAATCATCAGCGATTTGAACAGGCTTGAACATTACCGATACCCAGAAATAGCTGAAGAAAAGAATCAGCATCGAGTAGAAGGTATAGTAAGTCCAATGACCGCGCATTAAGTTCTGCGAGAAATCGAGCATGAACTTAAGGTTCAAATAAGCACCAAGCTGAGAAAGAATCTGAGCTGGAAACATCAAGATAGCCGAAGCGAAGATAACAGGCATAACACCTGAATAGTTAACCTTAAGTGGTAAGAATGAGCTTTGGCCACCCATGACTTTGTTACCTACAACACGCTTTGCGTATTGCACAGGAATTTTACGTTGGCCCTGAACGACCATGATAATTCCCATCGTAACAACGATAAATAGAACAATCATCAATACTAACATTGGTAAACCAAGGTTAGCTCCTGTCCCAACTGGGCGGAAGAACATCGACCAAGCCGCACGTATAGCACCAGGGAACTGAGCTAAAATACCGACTGTGATCAAAAGAGAAACACCGTTACCAATGCCGCGTTGTGTGATTTGTTCACCAAGCCACATGAGTAACATTGTACCAGCTGTCATGAATACAACACTCGTAAGTAAGAAACTAATTTTTCCTACTACAACAATAGGGCCATAGGTATTAACATCATAACCTGGAATTAAACTTCCTGGATGAGTTTCCAAAGCCAAAATCAAAAGTGCACCTTGGATGATGCAAATAAATACTGTTGCGTAACGTGTGTACTGAGTGAGCTTTTGGCGGCCAACATCACCTTCTTGAGCAAGACGGCTAAGTGATGGAATCACTGCCGACATCAACTGGAAGATAATAGAAGCGCTGATGTAGGGCATAATACCCAAAGCGCAAACAGCACCACGAGTAAGTGCTCCACCAGTGAACATATTGTAGAGGCCCAAGAGCTGGCCCCCTACTCCACTACCGTTCTGCTTCGCGAAGAAGTTTTGAACGGGGGTCATATCAAGACCAGGAAGTGGGATATGCGCACCAACGCGAGCAACAAACAGTAGCGCGAGTGTGTAAAAAATACGTGAGCGAAGCTCAGGTATCTTCAAGCTGTTTGTGAATGCGGAGAACACGGTTTATGAGGGGTTAAGCAACAACGGCTTGGCCGCCTGCTTTTTCAATTTTCTCTTTTGCTGAATCAGAAAAACGAGTTGCAGTGATCTTTAAAGCGCGGGTGAGTTCACCGTTACCTAAAACCTTAACTGCAGTCTCACCAGCACGTACAAGTCCTGATTTAATCATGACAGCAATATCAACTTCCTTGATGGACTTGTCGATTGCTTCGATCTCAACTAAATTAACAACTGAGATTTCTGTACGGAAATTAAATTGGTTAAATCCACGATGTGGAAGTTTACGGTAAAGAGGCATCTGACCACCTTCGAATCCAGGGCGAATACTGCTACCTGAACGAGCTGATTGACCCTTACCACCGCGTCCGGAAGTTTTTCCGTGGCCGCTGCCTTCGCCGCAACCAACGCGTTTCTTACGGTGCACAGCACCTTCTACATTCTTTAATTCGTGGAGTTTCATAATAGTTCCTTAGTCTGGTCGCCTAAATTCCATCGTGGGAATTTAGACTCGGATTTTGTTGTGATTAAATAAAAGAAGCATCCTTAAAAAAGGATGCTTAAAATTAGGCGCGTAATGCAGTGTAGTCTGAAGCAAGTCGTAGCTGCGTTAAAGCATCTAGAGTTGCGTGAACAACAGCGATATGATTGCTGGAGCCCATCGATTTAGTGAGGATGTTTTTGATACCTGCTGCTTCAAGAACAGCACGTACACCACCACCAGCGATAAGACCTGTACCAGGTGAAGCTGGCTTTAAGAGAACTTTACCACCGTCATATTGACCAAGAACGTCATGAGGAATTGTATCACCCTTAAGTTTTACACTAATCATGTGCTTCTTAGCATTTTCGGTGCTCTTCTTGATAGCGTCAGGCACCTCGTTAGCTTTTCCGTAACCGATGCCGATGCTGCCTTTCATATCTCCAACTACCACGAGGGCAGCGAAGCTGAAACGACGACCACCTTTAACAACCTTAGCACAGCGATTAACGAATACAACTTTCTCAAGCATGGCTGGGCCATCTTCAGTTGCTTCTGGACGACGATCGCGACGTGGCTCACGGCGTGAATCACGACGAGGTTCGCGGCGGTGTTCTCCACCTGATGGTGAAGGAGTATGTGCTGGCGCTGGTGCGCTGGCTGGAACTGTTGAAACGGTATCAGTGCTCATGCGTTGGAGTCTGTTAGAATAAGAGGCCACCTTCGCGAGCTGCGTCGGCGAATGTTTTTACCTTGCCGTGATATAGAGCGCCGGAGCGATCGAATACGACTGAGGCTATACCAGTTGCTTTTGCTTTCGTAGCAAATGCAACTGCGAGTTGACGAGCTCCTGCCAAGTTCGCCTTGAGCTTCAACTTGCGAAGCTCTGGATCGAGGCTGGAAAGGAACAAGAGAGTTGTACCCAATTCGTCGTTGATCGCTTGGGCATAGATGTGCTTCGTGCTGAACTTTACGCACAGACGAGGACGCGCAGCAGTGCCAGTGACTTTCTTGCGAATTCTCCAACGGCGTTTCTGAAGTAGTGAGGCTTTGCGGACAGTGTTCATGTTTGTATGCGTTAAGCGACGGTCTTGCCTTCTTTGCGACGGACACGCTCGCCAACAATACGTACACCCTTGCCCTTGTAAGGCTCTGGTGGGTAGTAGCTGCGTATCTCTGCGGTGACGGCGCCTACTAACTGCTTATCGCAGCCTTCAACTTTTACCTTTGTTCCGTCAACCACTGTAATTTTGATACCCTCTGGGATATCCATTAAAATTGGGTGTGAGTAACCGAGAGCTAAATCAAGCTGTTTACCCTTGAGGTTGGCTTTAAAACCAACGCCTTGGATTTCCAGGTCTTTGACGTAACCATCAGTGACGCCTTTAACCATGGCAGCGATAACCGAACGAGCGGTACCGAACATAGCTCTTGAAAAGCGTGTTTCATCGAGAGGTGTAACGAGGATCTTCTTGTCCTCGATTACTAACTTAACGACAGGTGCAAAAGTTTTTTCGACTTTGCCCTTAGGTCCTTCAACGCGGACAAAAGTCTCTTTGATTTCGACTTTAACCTTGTCAGGAATAGGAATGGGTTGTTTTCCGATGCGGCTCATGGTACGTGCGTATTACCAAACGTTACAAACGATCTCACCACCGGCCTTGTGGCGACGGCAGTCCGCGTCTTTCATCAGACCTTTGGAGGTGGAGATGATTGCGATTCCAAGTCCATTAAGAACTCGGGGAATTTCTGTGTAGCTATAGTACAGACGGCGACCTGGAGTCGATACGCGGTCAAGACCGGTGATCGAAGGAGCGTCACCGACGTATTTCATTTTCGAAATAAGGGTCTTGTGACCATTGGCGTCAACACCACTGCTTACATCGCTGAGATATCCTTCAGCTTTGAGAATGAGAGCTATGCTCTCCTTCATTTTGGAGTGAGGTGCTACGCACACGTCTAACTTCGCTTTGCTTGCATTGCGAAGACGTGTGAGGAAGTCGGAAATTGGATCTGTCATGGATGTAGTTGGTCTTTAGGAGCCGCGCGGGTCATATCCGACCCCCGTGAGGCAAAAAGTTTACCAGGATGATTTGGTTACGCCGGGAATTTTTCCAGCAAGTGCGAGTTCACGGAATTGAATACGAGAAACGCCGAACTTACCGATAAATGCACGTGGACGGCCGCTCATGGAGCAACGGTTGCGAATACGCACTGGAAGTGCATTACGCGGTATTTTTTGTAGCTTCTTTTGTGCTATAAAGAATTCATCATCTGTAGTAGCTGGATTCTTGATGATAGCTTTAAGCTCAGCGCGTGCTTTTGCGTGCTTAGCAACAAGGTTAACGCGCTTTTTGTTACGTTCAATAGCTGATGTCTTCGGCATGGTTGTATCGTATTAAGCTGCGGTTGTTTTCTGAGCTGTAGAAGACTCAGAACGACGGAAAGGTACTCCAAGTAAGCGTAAGAGCTCACGGCCTTCTTCATCTGTGTGTGCTGAGGTTACGATGGTAACATCGAGACCCATTGTCTTCTTAACATTTTCAACAGTGATTTCTGGGAAAATAGTGAAGTCAGTAACACCTAGGTTGTAGTTGCCTTGGCCATCAAGCTTTGGCGAAACGCCACGAAAGTCACGGATGGTAGGAAGTGCTACAGCGATTAAGCGGTACAAGAATTCCCACATCTGAGCTCCGCGTAATGTTACGTGGCAGCCTGTGATTTGGTTTTCTTTTAATTTGAAATTCGAAATCGCCTTTTTAGTGCGAGCAAGGATCGCCTTCTGGCCAGCAATAGCTGACATATCACGTTGGATATCTGCGATCTGATTTTTATCAGCTTCAGCACCGATTCCTGTATTAAGGTTAACCTTAAGAATCTTTGGAACTTGATGCGGATTTTTGTAACCACGGCTCTTCAAGAGCTCAGGAACAATCAGCTCATGATAGGCTTTTTTAAGTACAGGTGTATAGCTCATGTTAGTGCAGGCTCAGCGCTTCAAGCTTTGGCGACAGCAGCACCTTTTGAGGAGCCGCGTTCGTCGTGACGCGTTTTGAGCATGAGATTAGAAGAGTGAACAGAACCTTCACGCTCAACAATTGAGCCCTGAGGTGCTTCTTGAGTTTTCTTTGTGTGGCGCTTGACCATTGCAATGCCTTCAACACGAGCACGGCCCGTGGAAGCGATTACTTCGAGGACTTTACCCTCTTTGCCCTTATGGGAGCCAGCGATTACGACGACAGCGTCGCCGCGTTTAATGTGAGACTTTTGCATGTTAGAGAACCTCCGGTGCGAGGGAAATAACCTTCATGAAGTTTTTCGCGCGTAGTTCGCGAGCAACTGGTCCGAAGATACGAGTACCCTTAGGATTGCCATCAGCTCCAATGATAACAACAGCGTTGCTATCGAAGCGTAAGTAGCTGCCGTCTGCGCGACGAACTGCTTGCTTAGTGCGAACGACAACAGCTTTTGCTACCTCACCCTTCTTCACAGTGGCGTCAGGTGTGCTTTCTTTAATGTGCACAGTAACGACATCACCGACGAAGGCGGTAAAAGTATTTTGGCCTTTACGGCTAATCATGGCAGCCTTGCGAGCACCGGTATTATCGGCGACTTCAAGGATTGAGCGCAGTTGAATCATGGTTGGCCTCCTAAGAGTTTAAGTTTTAAAATAATTAGGCCTTTTTGGCCGCTGAAGTAGGTGAAGAAACTTTCTTGGTAGGAACAAGTGCTGCAACATCCGATTCGGAAATTGCGTCAGGAGTTAAACCAACAGAGCTCTCAATGATAGACACTACACGCCAGCGCTTTAAGCGGCTAAGCGGACGAGTCTCCATAATCTCAACGCGGTCACCAATCTTGGTGGCGTTCTTTTCATCGTGCACGTGCACAACGGTTTTCCTGTTGATCACCTTGTGATACAAAGGATGTGGAGTCTTATAGGGAATGGTTACTTTGATGGATTTATCTCCAGAGCGGCTGGTGACGAAACCAATCAGAGTCTTGCGCGTGCTGCGCTTTCCAGGTGTAGCGGATGACATGATAATTATTATTTAGCGGCGACAGCTGTCGCACGTTTCTTTTGCGTAAGCACGGTTTCTAAGCGAGCTACGGTTTTACGAAGGTTACGCAATTCATGTGTCTTCTCAACTTGACCGGTCTGCTTGCGCAGGCGGAGGTGAAGAAGCTGATCGCGGGTCTCGCGGAGCTTGGTGCCGATTTCATCGGCTGAAAGGTCGCGGATTTCTTTTGCTGTCATGTGAGTGAAGTGGGTTCGAAGGAGCAATTAAGCTGCTGATCCCTCACGGGTGATAAAGCGGCAGCGGAAAGGAAGCTTTGCATCAGCAAGGCGGAACGCCTCTTTGGCGATTGTTTCAGGAATACCTGCAAGTTCGAAAAGAACGGCTCCTGGCTTGATCACGGCGACATAATATTCAACCGGACCTTTACCTTGACCCATACGAACTTCAGCGGGTTTCTTAGAAATAGGTTTGTGAGGGAATACCCTGATCCACAATTTACCTTTACGTTTGAGATGACGGGAGATCGTTACACGAGCCGCCTCAATTTGCTGACCTGTCATAGGTCCGCGAGAAAGCGATTGCAGGCCGAATTCGCCGAAAGCCAAGGTGTTGCCACGCTTAGCATTCCCGGCGCGGGAACCCTTCTGTGATTTACGATATTTTGTACGTGCGGGTGAGAGAGCCATGGTAGTAGTGCCTTATGAGGTGACTTCTGCCTCTTTTTTACAGATCCAGCATTTTACGCCGATTTTTCCGTAAACGGTTTGTGCTTCTGAGAATCCGTAGTCGATATTCTCACGTAGTGTGTGCAGAGGAACACGACCCTTACGTTGCCATTCACGGCGTGCAATATCAGTACCACCTAAACGACCGGAGCACTGGATCCTGATTCCGTCAGCACCTAAAGACATAGCCAATTCAACGGCTTTCTTCATTGCACGACGGAATGCGATACGGCGCTCGAGTTGCAGAGCTACGTTTTCAGCAACGAGCTGAGCTTCGATTTCAGGTTTTTTAACTTCCTGGATATCGAGTAAAATTTCGCGACCTGTGAGCTTTGCGAGCTGGGTCTTAATGTTTTCAACTTCCTGACCTTTACGTCCAATGACGATACCAGGACGAGCAGTGAAGATCTTCACACGAACGCGGTTTGAAGCGCGTTCAATGAAAATGCGAGGTACGGAAGCTTGCTTAAGCTTGTCCATAAGCATTGTGCGGATCATTTGATCCTCGAGCAAAAGCTTAGGGAAATCTTTTTTCGATGCAAACCAGCGGGATTGCCAGTTGCGTCGAACAGCAAGGCGGAATCCGATGGGATTAGTCTTTTGGCCCATGGTAGTAGATCAGGAGTTAACACCGTCTGTTAAGACGATGCGAAGGTGAGACATTTTCTTTGTGCGTGGCTTAGCGGAGCCCTTAGCTCCTGCTTTAAAGCGCTTGAGCACAGGTCCGTTTTCAACAACTGCGCTCTTCACGGTGAGTGAATCTGCAGACAAGTTGTTGTTATTTTCAGCGTTAGCGATAGCGCTACGAAGAGTCTTCGCGAGAAGACGTGCTGACTTACGTGGAACAAGATCCAAATAGTTAGCTGCTTCAGGAGCCGGGCGGCCCTGAATTGTGCGTGCTACTTCGCGCACCTTTTTAGGTGACATACGAACGTAACGTGTGAGTGCTTGAATATCCATGGTAGTAACGGTTTGTAGGTGACTGGGTGTTAACCCATTCATCCATTCAAAGATTAGATCTCCTTACGGGTCATGCCACCGTGTGCCTTGAAGACGCGCGTTGGGGCGAATTCGCCTAGTTTATGGCCAACCATATTTTCAGTTACGTAAACAGCCACGAAGGCTTTACCGTTATGGACGTTGAACGAATGACCGATGAAATCGGGAGTAATCGTTGAACGACGTGACCAAGTTTGAATTGGCTTCTTACCGCCAGACTTCACCTGCTTCTCGATTTTCTCGAGAAGGTGATAATCAACGAAGAAACCTTTCTTGATGGAGCGTGCCATGGTTAAAAAATAGTTCTAAAAAGTTTACTTACGACCACGTGGCTTACGGCCGTTGTGATGGACAATGATGAGGCTGTTAGATGTCTTCGAACGACGACGTGTCGGGAAGCCCTTAGCGAGCTGACCCCACGGAGATACGAGCTGTTGACGACCACCACCACCCTTTGACTTACCTTGACCACCACCGTTTGGATGGTCGACAGGGTTCATTGCAACACCACGGGTTTGCGGACGTTTACCGAGCCAACGGTTACGACCTGCTTTTCCTAAGGATTGCTTATTGTGATCACCGTTACCAACGAAACCAATCGTAGCACGGCATTGAGCATTGATGTAGCGAAGTTCGCCGGAAGGCATCTTCACTTGTGCTTGGCCATTTTCTACACCGATGAGTTCGAGAGAAACACCTGCTGTACGAGCGATTTGAGCGCCACGGCCAGGAACCAATTCAACAGAATGAATTCGTGTTGAAGGAGGGATCAGTGAGAGAGGGAAATTGTTACCAACCTTGAAGTCGTTTGTTGTTGCTGCGTTTGCTGCAACAATGTTGTCGCCAACATTTAAACCTTCAGGAGCTAATATGTAACGCTTTTCGCCGCTTGTGTAAGCGACGAGTGCAATGTTTGAAGTACGATTTGGATCGTATTCGATGGATTGCACACGAGCTGGCATATCAATGATGTCACGTTTGAAATCAATAATACGGTAAAGTCTCTTGTGACCACCGCCACGGTGACGTGAAGTAACACGTCCGTAGACGTTACGGCCACCGGACTTTGAGTGAGACTCAAGTAAGCTTTTCTCAGGACGATTCTTCGAAATGCCTTCCCTATGATTTAAGGAAGTGAAGCGGCCTGCAGGAGTTAAAGGACGGAAAGATTTAATCATGGTATTTTTTCGTTTCGACCACTTTTACCTCACTTGCGTTTGGTTTGAGTGGTTGATTTTTATTATACGAGTTCGATTTTATCTCCTGCTTTCAGTGTGACGATCGCCTTCTTAAAGTCAGAGGTCGTACTTGGTAGGCCACTACGGCCCTTTTTGTTTTTGCCTATGTAATTTTGTGTATTTACGCGGCGAACTTTTACTTTAAATGTCTTTTCTACTGCTTCAGCAATAGCGTGCTTGTTTGAACCCTTAGCAACCACGAAGGTATACTGGCCAAGTTCAGCAGACTGCTTGTTAGCTTTTTCGGTCAACAAGACCTCTTTGAGTACTTTATCGGCATTCATCAGTTCTTTCCTCCATTAACGCGGGCGAGAATCGCCTCAAATGCTTTGCTGCTTACGATGATCATCTTGTACTGAGCGAGATCAACGGTGCTTAAGTTTGCTGCTTCAAGCATGGTGACGCGTTCAATGTTTCCTGCAGCGCGACGTGTGTCTGCTGCAAAAGGAGCATCGACTAAAAGTATTTTGCCCTTAGGTGCAATACGACCAACGACTTGATCAACGATCTTTGTCTTTGGTGCTGCAATCTTGAAAGCTTCGATTAGTGCGATATCACCAGCAACAGCACGGTCAAAAAGAGCGCGGCTGAAAGCAAGTGCACGAACCTTGGAATTAATCTTCTTTGAGTAGTCGCGAGGTTTTGGTCCGAAAACCACACCACCACCACCCCAAAGAGGTGAACGGCTGGAACCAGCACGTGCACGACCGGAACCTTTTTGATTCCATGGCTTTTTACCACCACCGCGGACTTCGCCACGTGTCTTTGTTGAGTGTGTTCCCTGACGACGATTCGCCTGAGTTGCTACGATGACTTCCTTAACAGCTTGAAGACCACGAGTGCCTTCAAAGGTTGGGATGTCTTTAAACTCCTGCTCGCGGCTAGTTGTGCCATCAGAGCTAAAAATCTTGAGTTTCATTGGCTTTATAAAGGGCTAAGGGTTGATAGGATTAAGCCTTCTTAGGCTGACCCTTGACTGCAGTACGAACGACTACGTCGTCTCCGTTTGCACCGGGAATGGCGCCTTTAACAAGTATGAGATTCTTATCAGCGATGATCTTCACCACTCTAAGATTCTGCATGGTACGTGCATCTGTACCCATGTGACCAGGCATGCGCTGATTCTTCCAAGTACGACCTGGAGTTTGACGCATACCGATCGAACCAATACGGCGATGGAACATCGAACCGTGGGCTGCAGGACCGCCGGCAACCCGGAAACGGCGTACAACACCTTGGAAATTTTTACCCTTAGTAACGCCTGAGACGTCAACTAATTGACCTTCTGCGAAGATCGAAACAGTGATGACATCGCCAACCTTAGCCGTAGGAGCGCTAGGAAGACGAACTTCACTGAGGACGCGAGGTGCGTGAGCTAGGCTCGCACCCTTAGCGTGATTAAGTTCAGCTTTGGAAGCATTCTTGTTCTTTTGAACATCGAATCCAAGCTGTACGGCATTGTAGCCGTCTTTGGTCGAAGTAGTCTTAACTTGGACCACTGCACATGGTCCTGCTTCGATCACGGTAACCGGTACTAAGACGTTTTGAGCGTCATAGACTTGGGTCATTCCGATTTTTTTACCGAGTATTGATTGTATCATGGCTAAGTGGTAGGTGGAAAAGATTTTCCGTTTAAAGACCTACATTAGAGGCACCATACTACCATTTTTAGGGGCAGGGGGTGCAACTACTAACTTTAGACTATTGGGTTTAATTTCAAACGTTGATGGTGATATCTACGCCTGAAGGAAGGTTTAGTTTCTTGAGCTCATCAACAGTTTGCGCTGTTGGCTCAATGATATCGATGAGGCGCTTGTGAGTGCGGGTCTCAAACTGTTCCATCGACTTCTTGTCCACGTGGGGCGAGCGATTGACGGATAGTTTCTCGATACGAGTAGGGAGAGGAATAGGGCCGGAAACACGTGCGCCAGAGCGCTTTGCTGTTTCGACGATGTCCTGAGCTGATTGATCGATTACTCGATAATCGAAGCCCTGGAGTTTGATGCGGATGCGTTGGCCTTTCATTGCGTAAAAAGAACGATTGTTTAGCTGCGAGCAGGGGCTTTAGACGATGTCTCGACAATCTTGGCGAGAAGTGAGTTTGGTACCTGTTCGAAATGGGATGGTGTGATAGAAGCACTTGCACGACCCTTTGAGAGTGAGCGAATGTCTGTCACGTAACCGAAAAGATTTTCTAATGGAACAGTTGCTGTGATGATACATGCACCTGCTTTATTTTCCATTGCGCTAACAGCTCCACGGCGGCGATTGATATCACCAATCAAGTCACCTTGATATTCTTCTGGAGTTGTTACTTCTACGCCCATGATAGGTTCAAGAAGAATTGGATTTGCTGCTTTCATTGCATCCTTGAAGCCGAAAATTCCGGCCATCTTGAATGCAAGTTCCGAAGAGTCGACTTCGTGGAATGATCCATCGACGATACGAATAATAACATCGACCACAGGGTGTCCTGCGATTGTACCGTTATTTGTACCTTCTGTGATACCTTCGATTGCAGGCTTGATAAATTCTTTAGGAATAGAACCACCAACGGTTTCGTTAATGATTTCAACTCCCTTACCCTTACCGTTTGGTTCAATCTTGAGAACAACGTGTCCGTATTGACCTTTACCACCTGATTGACGGATGAATTTACCTTCACCATCGGCGGACTTAGTAACGGTTTCGCGGTAAGCGATTTGTGGCTTACCTGAGGTAGCTTCAACCTTGAATTCGCGCTTCATACGATCGCGAATAATATCTAAGTGAAGTTCACCCATTCCTGAAAGAATTGTCTGGCCGCTATCTGGATCCGTAGAAACACGAAGTGTTGGATCTTCGGCAACAAGGCGCTGTAAAGCAGTTCCCATTCTTTCTTGGTCAGCCTTTGAGTTTGGCTCGATTGACATCGAGATAACTGGCTCAGGGAAAGATGGTGGCTCTAAACGAATATCAAAATCTTCATCACAGAGTGTATCGCCAGTGATTACGTCTTTAACGCCAACCACTGCACAGATATCACCTGCGTAAGCGACATCAATTTCTTCACGCTCGATAGCACGCATAAGCACTAAACGTGAAACACGTTCACTGCGGCGAGTACGAGGGTTGTAAAGTGACATACCACGTTTTAACTGACCGGTATAAACACGGTAGAAAACGAGCTTACCAACGAAAGGATCGTTCCAAAGTTTGAATGCAAGTCCTGCTAACTTTGCTTTGTCTTCAACGACAGCTTCAACAGGCTCACCATCGAGATTCTGACCCGTCATTGGGGGAACGTCGATTGGACTTGGAAGGTAATTCACTACGCAATCCAAGAGACGCTGAACGCCCTTCTTCTTGAATGCTGATCCTGGGACAACTCCACAGAAGTTAAGTGAGATTGTAGCCTTACGAATAGCGAGCGTTAGCTCTTCCATCGTAATTGCATCACCATTTAAAAACTTGTTAGCAATGACGTCATCATAGTCAGCAACAGCTTCAATAAGCTTATCGCGATATTCTTTAGCGTCATCTAAGTGCTCAGCAGGAATCTCTGTAGTAACTGGCTTTAAGCCGAGTGGATCATCCTTATCTGGCGGGAAAATGTAAGCGACCATCTGCACAAGATCGATTAGACCTGTGAAGTTTTCTTCAGCGCCAATAGGTAAGAATAATGGATGAGCATTACCTTTTAACTTATTGCGGATGTCGTCGATAGCACGGTGGAAATTAGCTCCAACACGGTCCATCTTATTGATGAAAGCGATACGAGGCACCTTGTACTTGTTAGCTTGGCGCCAAACCGTTTCAGACTGAGGCTGAACACCGGATACTGCATCGAATACAGCAATTGCACCGTCAAGTACGCGAAGTGAACGTTCTACTTCAGCGGTAAAGTCTACGTGGCCAGGGGTATCAATAATATTGATACGTTGTTGAATACCCTTCCATGGTCCGCATGATGCGTTCCAAGCACAAGAGATAGCCGCTGCAGTAATTGTAATACCGCGCTCTCTTTCTTGTTCCATCCAGTCTGTGACTGTTGTTCCTTCATGCACTTCGCCCATCTTATGGACGGCACCTGAGTAGAACAAAATACGTTCGGTTGTTGTGGTCTTACCGGCATCGATGTGAGCCGCGATTCCGATGTTACGCGTCCATTCCAATGGGAAAGGACGGTCAGGGGAATTGACCTTTGAAACCTTGGATTTGTCAGTAACGACAGTAATCCCTGAAAGTGATGCAGCAGCAGAAGACATAGTGCGTAATTCTTACCAACGGAAATGAGCAAAAGCGCGATTCGCTTGAGCCATCTTATGGGTATCTTCTTTCTTTTTAACAACAGAACCGGTGTTGTTGTAAGCGTCTACGATTTCAGCTGCGAGAGCATCCTTTAATGGAATGCCCTTACGGCTGCTAGCTGCGAGAACGATCCAACGAAGAGCTAAGCTCTCTTGGCGTTCAAAAGTGATTTCGATTGGTACTTGATAAGTAGCACCACCGACACGACGGCTCTTAACTTCGAGACGTGGACGTGCATTTTCTAATGCACCTAAAAGTAAGTTTACAGGATCACCCTTTTCGAGTTTCTCAGAAACCTTTTCGAAAGCTCCGTATACAATACGTTGAGCCAAATTCTTCTTACCCATTTTCATGACGACATTAACCAAATGCGCGACAAGCGGGCTCTGGTAACGAATATCAGGAACAACGGTGCGTTTAACTGCTCTGTGACGGCGTGACATGGATCAGATTCGTTCTAAATTATTTCTTAGCTGCCTTCGGGCGTTTAACACCGTACTTGGAGCGACTACGACGACGTTTCTCAACGCCAGTAGCGTCAAGTGTTCCGCGGACGATATGATAACGTACGCCAGGAAGATCTTTTACACGACCACCACGCACGAGCACGATGGAATGCTCTTGAAGGTTATGGCCTTCGTCTGGGATGTAGGAAATAACTTCATTTCCATTAGTTAAACGTACTTTAGCGACCTTACGGATAGCCGAATTAGGTTTCTTTGGAGTACGAGTCATTACCTGAACGCAAACACCACGACGGAAAGGATTACCATCCAAAGCGGGTGACTTTGATTTGATACGCACCTTACGGCGACCGTGGCGTACGAGCTGGCTAATGGTTGGCATGGGCTTTGTGTTAGAGTGTGGAAATTCGGGAAAAGAGGTGAATCCTACGCTTCGCTTAAAAGCCGGCAAGAACTTTCTAGCGAAAAGTATATCCTCTCGCGAAATTCGAGCCTTTTTAAGCCCGATTCGCGAACGGAAAGCGTTGAGTAACCGAGGTCGTCAACGCGGGAAAATGTGACGAATGTTCATACAACCTCATACGAATGGGTGTACTCAAGCATAAACCCATAAAAAACGCTTTCTCATAGGGAGAATTCATTCAAATCATACTCCTCAACTACCCTATTTTAGGCCCTTTTTAGACCCATTATTTTATATAGATGCGAAACTAGCCTTAAGCTCATTTAGGGTCACTTCTGCTAAAGACTGAATTATTTTGTGGGTATAAGAAAAATCATGATGCGCAGTGGATGAATTAGGCACTCCAACTACCCATAAATTAGCCCTTCGTGCTGCTTTTGTGCCCGTATGGGAGTCCTCAAACGCAATAGCTTGACTCGATTTTATTCCTAAGTTGTTGATTACCAAGTTATAAAGATCTGGCTCAGGTTTGGGTTGCTTAACATCCTCCCTACACGCAAGAAATTTGAAGTATTTTAAGAGCCCCAAACGCCCTAAATGGCCTTCCACGTGCAAATGACTCGAATTTGAAGCTATCGCTATATCTAAGCCCTGCTTCGAGCCTTCCTGTAGTATTTCAGTAATGCCAGGTAATACCTCCAGACTTAGGTCGATAGCTTTGTTTTTAGCCCTACGTTCCCTATCTAACTGCTCTATACTGACTTTTTTCTCAAAACCACTCCAAGGGTCAAACATGTAATCTGCATGTCCAACACTACGGTGAAAAAGCGCTTTATCAAATGCTACACCGTGCGCTACATGCACAGCTTCGTATGCCGCGATAAGCGAAGACTCAGTATCGAGTATTAATCCATCAAAATCAAAAACAAGTGCCTTAATCATTTAATATTAAGTCCTTAAAATACAGATCGCACGAAATCGCCAATGCAAAAAAAAGAGCCGTAGCATTTAAGCCACGGCTCCTTGAGATTATTTTAAAGTAAAGATTAAGCTGTTGTTACTTCGGCCGCTGGGGCTTCAGGAGCAACTACTTCCTCTACTCCGAAAGGAAGACCAATCTTTAACTTCTTGTATTGAGGTAGACCAGTACCTGCTGGAATCAAGTGACCCATGATCACGTTTTCCTTGAAGCCCTTTAGCATATCTACCTTACCAAGCGTTGAAGCATCGGTAAGAACACGCGTGGTTTCTTGGAATGAAGCAGCTGAGATAAAGCTTTCTGTCTCAAGCGAAGCCTTGGTGATGCCCAAGAGGATTGGCTCAGCTTCGGCGGGTTTACCACCTGCTGCTTCAATACGCTTGTTATCAAGTAAGAATGCTGCGCGATCAACTTGCTCACCCCAGAAGTATTCGCTGTCACCTGGATCGCTAATGCGAACCTTACGTAACATTTGGCGAATGATGATCTCAATGTGCTTATCATTGATGGTCACACCTTGGAGGCGATAAACCTCTTGGACTTGACCAATCAAGAATTCGTACAGAGCAGATGGTCCGAGAATTTCTAGAATTTCATGCGGATCAGCTGAACCTTCTGTTAAGTGCTGGCCCTTAGTGACAACGTCACCTGGCTGCACAATGATATGCTTACCTGCTGGAATCAGATGCTCTTCTTCTTGAGAAGTTTCATCATTTTTCACAACAAGCTTACGCTTACCACGGACTGTTCCTTCAAAGGAAACGATACCGTCGATACGAGCCATTTCAGCTGCATCTTTTGGACGACGTGCTTCGAAGAGTTCAGCAACACGAGGAAGACCACCGGTGATGTCCTTTGTCTTAGAAGCCTGACGAGGCGTCTTAGCAAGAAGTGCACCTGGTGAAATTGTATCACCTTCGTTAACGGCGATCTGAGCGCCAACAGGAATTGTATATGCAGCAAGCGGCTTGTTAGTCGCTTGATCACGAATTTCAACCTGTGGATTAAGATCTTCTTTATGCTCGATAACAACGGTAGCAATGCGGCCTGAACTTTCGTCCAATTCACGCTTCACGGTTACGCCTGGGATCATATCCTTGAATGCAAGGACACCACCCTTTTCAGAAAGAACAGGAATATTGTATGGATCCCACTGCGCGAGAATATCGCCCTTACCAATCTTAGCGCCGTCGCCAACATGTAAGAAGGAACCAACAACGATATTGTAGGTTTCGAGTTCTTTTCCTTCGTCGTCGATTAGCTGGATAGTACCGGTCTTATTAAGAACGATGTTACCACCATCAGCTGTGCTTACTAGACGTAGGCCGCGGTATTGAATCTTACCAGCAGAACGAACACGAATTTCAGGAGTCTTGAAACCGCCAGATGCGACACCACCAATGTGGAAGGTACGCATAGTGAGCTGAGTTCCTGGTTCACCGATTGATTGAGCGGCAATGATACCGACTGAATCACCGACTTTAGCCATCTTGTTGGTGGCAGGATTGATTCCGTAGGACTTCGCATCAATGCCGATTGCACTGTTCGAAGTAAGCGGTGACATAACTTTCACGCGCTCGATACCAACATCATCAATGATCGTTGCTGTTTCTTCGGTGATTAATTCACCAGAACCAACAATCAATTCTGAAGGCTTAAGAGGATTATAAACATCATCACTTGAGCAGCGGCCGATTAAGCGTTCGCGTAATGGTACGATTTCATCGTCACCTTCAACGATAGCTTTTTTCCAGACACCGTCACGTGCTCCACAATCATCTTCACCGATGATTACGTCCATAGCGACGTCACAGAGCTTACGTGTTAGGTATCCTGCGTCAGCGGTCTTTAGCGCTGTATCTGCAAGACCCTTACGTGCACCGTGGGTAGAAATGAAGTACTCAAGAACCGTTAAACCTTCACGGAATGAGGAAAGAATAGGACGTTCGATGATTTCACCGTTAGGTTTAGCCATGAGTCCGCGGGCTCCGCAGAGCTGACGAACCTGCTGCTTATTACCACGAGCACCTGAGTCCATCATGATGTAAACAGGGTTAATCTCAGGTTTGCCTTCATTGGTTTCCAATTTAATGAAAACCTCTTTAGCAATACGGTCTGTAGCACTGGTCCAAATATCAACGACCTTATTGTAACGCTCACCGTCTGTGATGATACCCTTGTTGAATTGGGATTCAACTTCGGCGATCTTCTTACGGGACTCTATAACAATATCTTTCTTGGCCTCCGGAATGATCATGTCGTCGATACCAATCGAGATACCTGCTTGGAACGCTGTAGCGAAACCAAGTTCTTTTAATTTATCCAGGGTCTCAACAGTCACTGTATTACCAGCAACCTTGTAGGTATTAAGAATCAAATCACCCAACTTTGCTTTCGCACATGGGAAATTTACGAAGCCAACATCTGCTGGCCAGATTTGATTAAAGATTACACGTCCAACGGAAGTGCGAAGAATCTTTTTCTCTTTATTGCCGAATACGGTATCGCGACCGCGATCTGGGTTTGGAATATCAACCCAGTCGTGGAATTTGATAATTCCTTCTGCCTTAGCAAAAAGAACTTCTTGAAGACCTGCCATCAATGGAACGCGTTGGCCTTTTGCGACCTTAACACGAGGCTCAATGGTGAGATAGTACGCACCAAGAACAATATCCTGAGAAGGCGTAAGAATTGGCTTACCTGAGGAAGGTGAGAAAATATTCGAAGTAGCCATCATGAGAAGTTTGCACTCCATGATTGCTTCTAAAGACAACGGAACGTGAACAGCCATTTGGTCACCGTCGAAGTCTGCATTGTAAGCAGTACATACGAGCGGATGAATACGAATAGCTTCACCTTCAATTAGAATAGGTTCGAACGCTTGGATAGAAAGACGGTGAAGAGTCGGTGCACGATTTAGGAGCACTGGATGGCCCTTGGTCACTTCTTCAAGAATATCCCATACCTCTGGAGACTTCTTCTCGATCATCTTACGAGCACCACGAACGGTGTGTACGAAACCGAGTTCTTTTAAGCGGCGAATAATAAATGGTTCAAACAGAACCAGAGCCATCTTCTTTGGAAGACCACACTGATTGAGCTTTAATTCAGGACCGATAACGATAACTGAACGACCGGAGTAATCGACACGCTTACCGAGCAAATTCTGACGGAAGCGGCCTTGCTTACCCTTAAGCATGTCCGAGAGAGACTTAAGAGGGCGATTGCCTGCGCCTGTGACTGGACGGCCATGACGACCGTTATCAAAGAGTGCATCCACTGCTTCTTGAAGCATGCGCTTTTCGTTATGAATAATAACGTCAGGAGTCTTTAGCTGCATCAAATTACGTAAACGGTTGTTACGGTTGATGACGCGGCGGTATAAATCGTTTAAGTCAGAAGTAGCAAAACGGCCACCTTCTAATGGAACTAGAGGACGTAAGTCAGGTGGAATTACAGGAAGGACTTCTAAAACCATCCACTCAGGTTTCGACTTCGAATGAATGAAACCTTGGATAACCTTTAAGCGCTTCGAGAGTTTCTTTTTAATCTGCTTAGACTTTGTTGCGCGCATCTGCTCGTGCAGTTCTGCAACAGTAGCTTCGAGATCCATCTTAGCGAGGCCATCACGAACAGCCTCAGCACCCATCTTAGCGACGAATGAACCTTCACCGTATTCGTCAATTGCTTGACGGTATTCGGTGTCTGTTAAAAGAGTGCGAGGTTCGAGTGGTGTTTTACCAGCATCTACTACCATGTAGTTCTCGTAGTAGATAACACGTTCAAGAGAACGTGCTGTCATGTCTAATAATAGACCAAGACGACTTGGCATGCTCTTTAAGAACCAGATGTGTGCAACAGGAACTGCGAGTTCAATGTGGCCCATACGTTCACGGCGAACACGTGCGATAGTCACTTCGACTCCGCAACGATCACAGATTACGTCTTTGTATTTGATGCGCTTGTACTTTCCGCAAGCACACTCGTAGTCACGAACAGGTCCGAAAATCTTTTGACAGAATAATCCACCTGGCTCGGGTTTAAATGTACGATAGTTAATCGTCTCAGGATTCTTTACTTCACCCTTCGACCATTTACGGATCGTTTCAGGTGATGCAACTGTGATTGATACACAGTCAAATGGGCTCTCGTCCATACCGAGGGCGGTACGTACTTCTTCGCGTGCTGTGGAAGCTGCTGTTTCGGCGGGTTGAATCATGTGAGGACTCCCTTAATTAATTTTAAAGATGATACGGGATTTACTTGGGTGGTATTAAGCACCCAAGTTTAGTGCGTCGCGTTTTTGTAATTTGATATCCAATCCTAAGGACTGAATTTCTTTAATTAACACGTTGAACGACTCTGGCGTACCTGCCTGGAGTGTATTATCGCCCTTAACGAGCGACTCGTAGATCTTAGTACGGCCTTGCACGTCGTCAGACTTGACGGTGAGCAATTCCTGAAGTGTATGTGCAGCACCGTAAGCTTCGAGTGCCCACACTTCCATTTCTCCGAAGCGCTGTCCACCGTACTGCGCTTTACCACCCAGCGGTTGCTGTGTGACAAGTGAGTAAGGACCAACAGCACGAGCATGGATCTTATGTGAAACTAAGTGATTAAGCTTCATCATATAGATGTAACCTACCACCACTTCTTGATCGATGCGCTCACCAGTACGACCGTCCAATAGAACGCTTTTACCAGAACTTGGGAGTTTTGCTTCCTTAAGGTATTCACGCACGCGCTTCTCAGGAATTCCGTCGAAGACTGGCGTTGCAACCTTCATGCCGAGCTTTTTACAAGCCCAACCAAGGTGGGTTTCAAGAACCTGACCCACATTCATACGCGAAGGTACGCCTAGTGGATTCAAGCAAATTTCAACCGGTGTTCCATCAGGTAAGAACGGCATGTCTTCTTCAGGTACAATCTTAGCGACCACACCCTTATTACCGTGACGTCCTGCCATCTTATCACCGACTTCGAGCTTTTGCTTCGTAGCGATGTAGACTTTAACCTGTTTGATTGCACCGTCAGCAGAACCTTCTCCGTTTTCAACGGATCCGATCTTACGCTCACGATCTGATTCCAATTCATCGAACTTCGATTGATACGAACCGATGATCTCCATGATCTTGATACGAACCGGTGAAGGATCGATCTGAACATGCTTGGATACAGCAGCGAGCTTACGAAGTAATGTCTTCGTGATCTTACGGTTTGCTGGGATAATGATTTCTCCGTTCTCACCGTTGATAACGTCGAGAGGGATTTTTTCACCAAGAAGGATGTTAGAGAGGGCCTCTGTAAGACCTTCACGTAACTTATCCATCTGTGTTTTGTAATTTTCCTGAATTTGCTTGGTTTGACGGCGACGATCAGATGGCGATAAGCGCTCTGTCTGATTATCAATGCGTGAAGACACCTTAACATCCATGATAATTCCACCCACACCGGATGGAACAACAAGGGATGTATCTTTAACGTCTGCTGCTTTTTCACCGAAGATTGCGCGGAGCAATTTTTCTTCAGGTGCTAATTCAGTTTCAGACTTAGGTGTAATCTTACCGACAAGAATATCGCCTGGTTTAACCTCTGCACCAACACGGATAACACCGTTGTGGTCGAGATTCTTCAGCGCTTCTTCACCAACGTTTGGAATATCACGTGTAATTTCTTCAGGCCCGAGCTTTGTATCACGAGCAGTGACTTCGAATTCTTGAATATGAATTGAAGTAAAGATGTCTTCCTTAAGCACCTTTTCAGAAATCAGAATAGCATCTTCGAAGTTGTAACCATTCCAAGGCATGAAGCCTACAAGAACGTTACGACCTAGTGCCATTTCACCACCGTCGGTCGAAGGACCGTCAGCAATAATTTGTCCTGCCTTAATTTTCTGACCGCGTTTAACAATCGGCTTTTGATTAAAGCAAGTGCCTGCGTTCGAGCGCATGAACTTACGAAGTTCATACACATAAACATGATTCTTTGGATCGTGCTTTAGGGTACG
The DNA here is from genome assembly GCA_903834135.1 of uncultured Opitutia bacterium. GTDB lineage: Bacteria > Verrucomicrobiota > Verrucomicrobiia > Opitutales > Opitutaceae > Palsa-1447. The sequence continues at coordinate 158,962 of CAILHZ010000007.1, forward strand.
TGGTGCTTCGCCGTCTTTAGTGATGACAATGCGAATAGCATCTACGGAGGCAACAATGCCACCTTCATCAGCAACAACAACGATCTTAGAGTCACGTGCTACACGCTCTTCAATACCTGTTCCTACAAACGGAGCTTCAGCTTGAAGTAATGGAACGCCTTGGCGTTGCATGTTCGAACCCATGAGTGCGCGATTAGCATCGTCATGCTCAAGGAACGGAATCATTCCAGCAGCAATCGAAATAACCTGTTTTGGTGAGACGTCCATGTAATGGACTTCTTCTGCACTGACTTCAAGGAACTCGCCGTCTTGACGAACAGTTACCTTGCCAACGAAATGACCTTTATCATCGATTTCAGCATTTGCCTGTGCGATGACTTTGGCTTCTTCTTGGTCAGCGGTGAGGTAGTCGATCTTGTCTGTGACACGACCGTCCTTCACTAAGCGATAAGGTGTTTCAATAAACCCGAATTCATTAACACGGGCATACGTTGATAGAGAATTGATAAGACCGATGTTCGGACCTTCAGGCGTTTCGATCGGACAGATACGGCCGTAGTGAGAAGGATGAACGTCACGGACTTCGAAACCTGCACGCTCACGGTTAAGACCGCCAGGCCCGAGGGCTGAAAGACGGCGCTTATGAGTGACCTCAGCTAGTGGATTGATTTGATCCATGAACTGGGATAATTGACTACGTGCAAAGAAGTCACGAATAACTGTGGTCAAAGCCTTTGGATTGATCAACTTTTGTGGAGTGATCGAATCAACGCTTTGATCATACATGGTCATACGTTCACGCACCAAACGCTCTGTACGGGAAAGACCCACACGGCATTGGTTGGCAAGAAGTTCACCCACCGTACGAACACGGCGGCTACCTAAATGATCGATATCGTCAACAACGCCTTCGCCACGCTTTAAACGGACTAAGTACTTTGTTGCTGCAACTACATCACCGCTCTCGAGGATGCGTTGTTCAAGTTCGGTCTTTAAACCTAATTTTTGGTTTACTTTATAGCGACCTACACGACCTAAGTCGTAACGCTTTGGATCAAAGAATAAACGCTTTAGCAATGCTTTAGCATTAGCTGTGGTTGGTGGTTCACCTGGACGTAAACGCTTATAGATTTCCTTGAGCGCTTCTTCTTCATTACGTGTTGGATCTTTTTTGAGGGCACGAATAATTGCGCCTTCATCGATCGCTGTATCAATCACGCGAATTGAAGTAATGTCATGCTTTTCAAATGTACGAACGATTTGTTTCGTAAGCGGTTCGAATGCACGTGCAAGAACGACACCTTTTTGAGCATCGATTGCATCTTCAACAAGAACCAGAGAACTTACGTTCTCCATGTCTAAGGCCTTAGTTACCTTCAGGTCCTTGACCTCGTAGAATAGATTTAAAATATCAACGTCAGCACTGTAGCCAATAGCACGCAGTAAAGTCGTAATTAAGAACTTACGGCGGCGGCGACGGCGATCGAGGTAAACGTAAAGTAGATCGTTGTTATCGAATTGTACTTCTAACCATGTACCACGGTCAGGAATAATACGGAAAGAATGTAAGAGTTTGCCATTTGGGTGCGGAGCAACCTCAAAAGCAATACCAGGAGAACGGTGAAGCTGAGATACAACTACACGTTCTGCACCATTGATGATGAAAGAGCCACGCTCTGTCACCATAGGGATTTCACCCATGTAAATATCTTCGTCTTTAATGAAGTCTTCTTCACGAAGACGTAGTTTTACATATAAAGGAACCGAATAAGTGACACCGTCACGGATACAGTCGATCTCAGAGATCTTTGAATCACCAAGCGTGTATGACACGTACTCAAGTGTGAGGCGTTCGTCATAGGACTGAATAGGGAACACTTCCCTAAACACAGCCTCGAGGCCTTGCGGTTTACGCTGCTTCTCTGGAATTCCCTTCTGTAGGAATTCAAGGTACGAAGTGATCTGTATTTCGATCAGGTTCGGCGGCTGAATGACTTCACGGAGTTTGCCGAAATTGATTCGTTCGGAGTGTATGCGGTCGGCCATGGTCGTTCGGGAAAAAAGGTGACTTGCGAGAGGCGATTAGCTCCAGAGGGAACTAATCTGAGGACAAAAATAAATCGAAAGAACTGACAATAAATAAACAGGCAAAAGACAGGCCGCTGAGATTGCGGCCTGTCCTGATAAAAACGAATGCTTTAGCAGTGCGTTCGCCAAGTGAATTACTTCAACTCAACTTTAGCACCGATTGCTTCAAGCTTCTTCTTGATTTCTTCAGCATCAGCTTTGGAAGCGCCTTCCTTAACTGGCTTTGGTGCACCTTCTACTAAGTCCTTAGCTTCCTTCAGACCGAGGCCTGTGATAGCGCGAACTTCTTTAATTGCACCGATTTTGTTTTCGCCACCGGATACGAGAACGACTGTGAATTCAGTCTTTTCTTCAGCTGCTGCTGCACCTGCTGCTGCTGGAGCTGCTGCTGCTGCTACTGCAACCGGAGCTGCTGCTGAAACGCCCCACTTGGTTTCAAGGTCTTTTACGAGACCTGAAATTTCGAGAACGGATTGGCTTGAGAGCCATTCGATGACCTGGTCTTTAGTGATATTGCTCATGTTTTATTTCTCCTAGTAGCGGATAGCGGCCTAAAAAAGTAAGGCGCGTTTAAGAGACGTATCCCCTATTCGACTACACTGGATGGTTATTTTCCTGATGCTTAGGCGGAAGCCTCTGCTTGTTGGAAAGGGTTAAAAATTTTAATTAAACGCCTGCAGCGCGAACTTTCGCCTGAAGAACGTTAACAGTTGCTTGTGGGACAGCATTGATAACGCGAACAAACGCGGTACCAGGCTGATTGAGAAGTCCGAGCAATTGTGCGCGGAGTGCATCGAGCGATGGCATATCTGCCAAACGTTCAACGTCCTTAGATGAAATAAGCTTATTAGAAAGTACGCCTGCTTTGATTGCGAACTTCTGCTTTTCCTTGAAGAATTGCTTTAGAATTTTCGCAACGCCAGGTGAGTTCTTACCACCTACGACAACCGCAGTTGGTCCTGATAGGGACGCTTCGATGTCAGGTAAGCCTAATGCTTTCGCAGCAACACGAAGTGAGCTGTTTTTAACTACGTGGAATTCTGCTTTCTCGACAGCAAGCTTCGAACGAAGGTCTGCAACGTCAGAGACAGTTGCGCCAGTGAAGTTAGCGAGAATAACGTAATCGGATTTCTTGAGGTAATTGTCTACTTCAGAGATAAGGTATTGTTTTTCGGCTCTCATGGTTATGTTCTCCGGGTTCAGTACTTGCTGTATTCAGATGAAGCGACATGTACGCCAGGACTCATTGATGCTGAGATCGCAATAGTCTTGATGTACTGGCCTTTAAAGGAAGCTGGCTTTGCCTTACCTACAGCTTCGATAACAACGAGAGCATTTTCTAAAATCTGCTCAGGTGTGAATGAGCGTTTGCCCACACCAACACCGATATTACAGGTCTTATCCATCTTAAATTCTACACGACCAGCTTTAACAGCTTTTATACCAGCTGCGATATCGTCAGTAACTGTTCCGCTCTTTGGATTTGGCATTAAGCCCTTAGGTCCAAGAACACGTGCCATTGTACGCACGGTCTTCATGGCTTCGGTAGTCGATATAGCGACGTCGAAATCAAGCCAACCTTCGTTGATCTTAGTCATGAGCTCTTGCATACCTGCAAAATCAGCACCTGCATCGAGAGCAACCTTTGGGTTATCTGTGAATACAACGATACGAACTTTCTTACCGGACCCGTTAGGAAGCGGTGTAGTTCCACGAATCATTTGATCACCTGCAGTAGGATCTACTCCTAAGCGAAATGACAATTCAACAGTCTCGTCGAATTTAGCCTTCGGAAACTTCTGGAGGATCTCCACAGCTTCTTTAAGCGAGTAATGTTTGGTTAGGTCAGCGACCTTAACCGCGGTATTATAACGTTTACTGGATTTATGCATGTTTAACTCCTTGCGGTGCGAACGCTTCAGTTAAGAAGCTCCCGCGGGTAGTGTTTCTGTAAAAAATATTAATCGATGACTTCGATGCCCATATTACGAGCAGTGCCTGCAATGATACGAATACCTGCTTCATCAGAAGAAGAATTTAAATCCTTCTGCTTAAGCTTTACGATTTCGAGTAATTGCTTACGTGTAACTTTGCCAACTTTGTCCTGATTAGGACGAGCGGATCCACTTGCAATATTGGCTGCCTTCTTAAGGAGCACGGATGCTGGAGGGGACTTTAAGATAAAGGTAAAGCTCTTATCCGAGTATACCGTGATCACAACGGGAAGAATCATTCCGTTCTGGTCTTTTGTCTTTGCGTTGAACTCCTTACAAAACGCCATAATATTGACGCCTTGAGCACCTAAAGCAGGTCCTACAGGAGGAGCTGGATTAGCAGCACCTGCGGGAAGTTGGAGACGAATGTAACCCTGTATTTTCTTAGCCATGGATCGTTAAGGGATGAAAGTTATAAGTGATAGGTTGTTTTAAATATTATTCGGTCATGCGCATGACCTGCCAGTACTCGAGTTCAACAGGAGTAAAGCGACCGAAGATAGAAACGGAAACACGGAGCTTACCGCGGTCTGGATCGATTTCATCAATACGACCAGTAAGGTTAGTAAAGGGACCATCGTTGATCTTAACTTCTTCGCCAACGGTGTACTGAACCTTCGGAACTTCTTTTCCGTTTGCGGCTTCAATACGTGAGCGAATTTCATCGATTTCAGATTGGCGAAGTGCAGCAGGACGTTCACCACCAACAAAACCAATAACGCCCGCTACTTCTTTAACGAAGTACCATGGACGATTAATGAGTTTACCGTCTTCACCGAATAGCCTCATTTGAATGAAGACATATCCAGGATACAGTTTACGTACTTTGGTGGATTTTTTACCCGCTTTTACTTCTGAAACTACTTCTGTTGGAAGTAAAACTTCGAAGATTTGGTCGTCCAACTCTTCAGCGGCCTTAAAGCGCTCAATATATACCTTCACCTTATTCTCCTGACCGGAGAGTGTGTGAAGAGCGAACCACTGAGCGTCTGCGGGAATTGTTGTTGGGACGGACATGGATAACTAGAGATTAGCTCACCCAGGAGTGAAGGAGTTCTACGACTTGAATCAGCGAGAAATCACTGATGCTAGTAAAAATTCCAAGAATAACTGAAGCAACTATTACCACTAACGTGGAATCACGAAGCTCCGATGGAGTCGGCCACGATGCCTTCTTAAGTTCTTCGCCCATTTGAACGAAGAAAACGCGCGTACTGCTGAACGGGTTTTTCATGAACTTATATTTTTTTTAAGATGGCAGGGGCGGAGGGAATCGAACCCCCAACCAACGGTTTTGGAGACCGCTACTCTACCAATTGAGCTACACCCCTATGTGAAGTGGAATTTAGACGACGCCGCCGAGGCTCCTAAAAGAAGGCCTCGGCGAGGACGGTTAAACAGTTATTTTAGAGATTATTCAGTGATCTCGGTGATACGGCCTGCACCGATAGTGCGACCACCTTCACGAATGGCGAAGCGTTGTGTCTTCTCCATAGCGATTGGGTTAATGAGTTCGATATCAACGTTGATATTGTCACCAGGCATGATCATCTCAACGCCCTTAGGCAGAGTGATAACACCAGTTACGTCAGTTGTACGGAAGTAGAACTGAGGACGGTATCCGTTGAAGAAAGGAGTATGACGTCCACCTTCGTCCTTTGAGAGAACGTAGATTTCAGCTTTTGCCTTACGGTGAGGAAGAATCGACTTTGGAGCTGCGATTACTTGACCGCGTTGGATGCCTTCTTTGTCAATACCACGGAGAAGGATACCTACGTTATCACCAGCGCGACCTTCATCGAGGAGCTTACGGAACATTTCGATACCGGTAACAACAGTTGTTACGGTGTCCTTAAGACCAACGATTTCTACGGTTTCGTTAACTTTAACGATACCACGGTCGATACGACCAGTTGCTACTGTACCACGACCTGTGATCGAGAATACGTCTTCAACTGACATTAGGAAAGGCTTGTCGGTTTCACGCTCAGGCATTGGGATTTCGGTATCGACAGCCTCGAGGAGGTTAGCGATCGCTTGTTCACCTTCTGGCTTACCTTCAAGTGCTGCTGTTGCAGAACCGCGGATAACCTTAGCGTTCTTACCATCAAATTGGTACTTGTTGAGCAAGTCACGGATTTCTTCTTCAACGAGGTCCAAGAGGTCCTTATCGTCGATTAAGTCTACCTTGTTTAAGAAAACAACGATCTTTGGAACGCCAACTTGGCGAGCAAGAAGGATGTGCTCACGTGTCTGAGGCATTGGGCCGTCAGCAGCGGAAACAACAAGGATAGCACCGTCCATTTGGGCAGCACCAGTGATCATGTTCTTTACGAAGTCAGCATGGCCTGGGCAGTCAACGTGGGCATAGTGACGGTTTGGTGACTCGTATTCGACGTGTGAAACGGCGATTGTTACGGTCTTTGTAGCGTCACGGACAGTTCCGCCTTTAGCAATGTCCTGATAGGACTTGATTTCAGCGAGGCCCTTGCGGGACTGTACTGCAACGAGTGCAGCTGTCAGGGTGGTCTTACCGTGATCGATATGACCAATTGTTCCGACGTTTACGTGCGGTTTCTTGCGTTCGAATGTACCTTTAGCCATGGCGGATTAAGACTATGTTTGGGTTTGGATTAAAAAGTGATTTTCTAGACGTAATTTGATCTGCTGGAGCCCAGAACCGGATTCGAACCGGCGACCTCGTCCTTACCAAGGACGTGCTCTGCCAACTGAGCTATCTGGGCAGGCTGATGTCTACTTGTCAAAAGTACCTGATAGGATCAGAAACCTTTGTCATGCAGTAACCGAAGCAGTGGTCAAAAAACGGGAAAGAGGTAAGAAAGTGGACGCCGCTATAAGTGCCGTCAACAGGAATCTTTCGAAGCTCTTAAAATACCGCCGAAAGTCCTAGATTTAAGGTTCGCTGAGTACTCCCAAAACGGGCAGCCTTGGCAACCTTCATAGCAATGACAGACAAGACCCTTACATCACCCATATTGCAAGCTTGGGTTTCAACCCTTTTTCAAGCTCAAGGGCTTTTACCTAAAAATGCCGACCAAACCGCATCGCAGTTAGTGCAGACAAGTCTTTGGGGGATAGATAGTCACGGAGTTGCGCGGGTCCCCCATTATCTCAATCGTTTAAGTCGTGGTTCTATCCTTGCTACCCCCATTTTATCTTTTGAAGCCACCGGTGCAGCGACAGGAAACGTTGATGGAGGGCATGGGCTAGGCTTTATGGCCTGCTCGTTTGCCATGGATCAGGCAATAGCACTTGCTCGTTCTAGTGGAGCTGGTGTTGTAGGAATCAGAAATTCGAGTCATTGTGGCGCAATTGGACTTTATAGCCGTCAAGCTGCTGCAGCTGGCATGATCGGCATAGCTTTCACACATTCGGATTCTTTTGTTGTACCCCACGGCGGCACAAAAGCGTTTTTTGGAACTAACCCGATATCTATTGCAGTACCAACTCAGGATCCCCACAGACCTCTTTGCGTAGATATGGCCACCAGCATCACGACCCTTAATCGAGTCATGAACGCACGCAGAGAAAATCGCTTAATACCTGAAGGACTAGGAGTTAACGCATTAGGAAAGGACACTACAGACCCTCATCAAGTGGTTGCCCTTAAGCCAATGTCTGGCCCCAAAGGCTACGCCCTAGCCTTTCTTATAGATATGCTGTGTGGCCCGCTTAACGGTATGCCTTTTGGTCCACATCTTAATAATATGTATACCGAACTCGATAACCACCGCGAACTCGGTTCCCTAGTTATTGCTATCGATCCCTCACGTTTCTTTGGTGGAGCTAACCTTGCAGCAGTTGTAGTACTCGCAATCGCTGAAGCAAAAAGTCAGGCTGAAGGAGTTCAGTCTCCAGGTGAACCAGAATACCTTTCGGAAGTTCAGCGCCTAAAGCATGGAATACCTATTGAAGCAGGTCTTTGGAAAGAACTCACGGAGTGGTCCACAAAACTCTCCGTTGCGATTCCTTAAGGGCCAACCGAGATCTGATAAAATCCTGGCTGCAATCGATCCGCTATACGCATGGTGTGCGTAAGATAATCCAGAAAGAAAACATCAGCCGGTGATCCAGATCTTTCTGTAGAAAGTATTGGACCAAGAAGTCCTGCAGCATCAACAGCTACTGAAAATTGAAGCGGCTTCCAAGCATGCGTCATCACATCACTGGGTGCATTTGGTGTATCCTTGGCAAGTAGTGCCAGTTCAAGAACAGCTCTCCCACTAGCCATACTGCTTACACGTACCCAGGCAACTCGCGGCTTTAGTGACGTATGAAGTCGGTCAGTTCGACCAAGTCCATAAGCAGGGTTACTTGGATCTTTAATAGCAAGGGCATCTACAGGGCGATCAGGGACAACAGTAGGCGTGGCAATATTCAGAGCTAGGTGCTCGGTAGAAAAAGCAAGTTTGGGGCTAAAGCCTGAAAAGTCCCCCTGAGGTAACATATGCGTGTGATTGAGTTGAGAACCGCTGTAGCGTGTAGGAAGAAATAAAAGCGTTGGATCATTCAGTGATGCATCCTCACTTGAAATTTTATCAGCTAAATTTCCGAGAATTTGAATCTTTGGAACAGCAATTCGTGCAGCCTCTTCTTTAATATCAGGAATCTTAAATAATGAACTTACTGCAAAGAGTATAAGTGCACCTACAACACTTAGAGGAATCCAGTGCGTTAACAGTCTAAGTTTACCCGTGCCATTCATATCACGGATTATTTGCGCCCGTAGTTTGCTGGGTGCCTAATACAATTTCAGAAAAATGAGCCTCTGCAGCCATACCGTACACACGTGTAACGCTTTCCACAGGGACATCGACTCCAGCCAAAATAAGTAGTACAGGTTTTTTCGCTAACAAAGCTTCTGACTTAAGCCAGCCAGGAAGTTCCGCCAAAGTCTTCATTCCACCATCAGTTAAGATTTGTCCGGAGCCCAAAATCTTTAAATGCGAGGTAGTCCTAGTTGCCTGCGCTCGCGATGAAGCAAGATCTGGTAGTGACACAACAAGTCCTGGAGCCAATACAAATCTAGATCCAAAAATAACAAAAAAAAGCGCAAGTGCACCTACATTGATATAAAAAAATAAATCAAAATTACGTGGCGGCGGCGTAAGTTTAGAAGCCAGATCGAGTGGACGTGACAGCATGATATTACAGGTTGGCTTTATCATTACTTGACCGAACGCTTGAAGAGTATTCAGAAAGTAAATATCTCATCATTTCATTTCCTGCCCACTCCACATCACGAACTAAAGCACGCACACGACTAGATAAAAAGTGATATGCTAAATGAGTAGGAATCGCTAGCATAAGCCCACCAATAGTGCAGATAAGCGCTTGCCATAAACCAGCAGATAAAGCGTGAGGCGTTGCATAATCCCCACCTTTTTCAAATGCAATATAGGTTGTTGCCATGCCTATGACAGTACCTAAAAGACCAACTAAAGGGGTGACTTGCGCAATTGCTGCTATAGAGCCAATACGCCGCTCCAATGCTGGTATCTCAACTAAGGCCGCCTCTTGCACATGAAAGCGCATTGTTTGAGAATCATCAGAAGCATGCATAAGTGCTGCTTTAACAACAGAAGCTACTGGACCTGGAGTTTCCTCACACAAAGTGAGAGCCTCAACGAGTCTACGCTTGGCTAAAATATTTTTGATACCACTTACAAACGCAGTCGCTTTGATTTGACCGCGGTGCAGGTATAAAACTCTTTCCACAAAAAATACGAATGCAATGAGACCAAGTACAAGCAGCACAAGCATCATTGGGCCGCCGCGTGTAAGAATACTTAAATGGAAAACAGACATCGAAGTTCTGGGAATGTAGACGTATACAGATTATAAGAAAACAGAAAATTTCATTTCAAAATTTTGCTGCAGGAATGTTTAAATTAGAAATATTAGATTTTGCTAATGCCGCACCAGGAAGGTCAGCTTCAATCACACGCTGCCACGCTTGAACAGCTTGGTCAATTTGCCCTTGTTCATGAAACAGTTGTCCTAAATCCATCAAAGTTTTGGACATCCAAAAACGTCCTGTAGACCCTAATTCTGAGGCTTTGGTGGGATTAAGTAAAAAGGCAGTCACGACATCACTCCACCACACTTCCTTAGCTTGGCTTAGTCGTCCCCTATGTCTGTAAATATTACCTAAATTATAACCTGCCTCAACGCGTACATCGACTGGTGCATCAACGCGATATTCGCATATATCCTCAAATAAAGCTCTCGCACTTTCTTCATGCGATGGATCACTACCCGCTTGCGCATTATGACATTCCGCTAGAGCAAGGCGTGCTAGAATTGAATTTGGGTTACTCGCATAAAGTGGATTCTTTATAAGCGACTCGTATGCGCGCTGAGCCTGAGGAAATTGATTTAGTTTTCTAAATAAATCACCTTGTTTGAGTCTAGCATCAAAAACAAGATCACTCTGAGGATAGGTCGTTACTAAGCGCTCAAGTAGTCTATCCGCTTCTTTGAAGTTATCGTCTCGACCTAAACGGTCAGCATAGGTTGCAGCTTGATATAAAGCATATGGAGCAAGTCGACTTGTTGGAAAACGATCAGCAAGGTCAGTAAGTAAACGCTGGGCTTCAACAACCTTATCTTGTTGGGCTTCATTTTCAGCCTGAACAAAATAAGAAGATACAGCAGCATCTGCACTCGGGTAATCTGCACGTAACTGTTTTAAAATCGCAACTGCATCTACTTCTTTTTTCTGATCAAAAAAGATTTGGGCTTTAAGCAGTAGACTACTGCTAGCGATGTCTTGTTTTAAATCAGAATTAACACCTACTAAGATAGGCCCAAGTGAATCAACTAGTTTGAGAGCTTGCACTAGATCTCGCGCATCCACTGCTAATCTCGCTTGGAGCCATGCCATACGAGCACGAAGTTCTGAGGGTAATGCGTTTTGCTGATTGGTTTGAATTAATAGCGCATTAATACGGGTATAGGCGTCGAAAGTCTTACCCGCTAATTGAAGTGCACGTGCAAGATTCCACTCTGCTTGCCAGCGGTGCATAGAATCAAATGCTGCCAATTGAATGCTTTGATCTAGCGCATCCACCGCTGCTTTAAGGGATCCCGTTCCAACCTCAACGGCCATAATCTCTGCTTCAACACGCTGAAAAATTAGATCTCCTAAAATAATTCCAGCTGGAGGATTCAACATAACAGATGAATACGCATCAGCAGCATTTCGGTAGTCCCTTGCCCTAAACCAGGCTTCAGCAATGACCGCACTGAGTCGCTTACTGACCTCAATATTTCTAGAATCCGATGAAAGAGATAGCTTCGTTTGACGAGCATAATCCGCAGCTGTTCTATAATGCTGTTGCTCCCATGCAGTATCGGCAAGCAGCCCAAGTGCATAGGGCTTTAAACTCGAGCCAGGAAAACGATCTAAAAGCATCTGGGCTCTATCCTCTGCAGTAATAAAATCAGAATCTTCGAGTGCTAAGGTTGCACGCAAAAGCAGTAAGTCATCTAAGATTGGATGCTGCACTTGACTTGCAATTAATTTGTCTACTTCACGGCGCAGCACGTCTTTATCTGAAGTTTGCGTCATACCCCGAGCAAGTAACTGCAAAGCCTCCCTTTGCCTATCTGTATCCGAACCGGATTCAAGCAGCTGAAAAAGGGCATTACGACCTGCTCCTTCGCTGACCCCTGCAATCATGCCTAATAAAAAATGTAAGTCATCCACACGCGTTCTTTCCTGTGCAGGAAGTGTCATTAAATTACGCTGTAAGGCTTCAATCGCTTGATTTCGTCTACCCAATTGAAAAAGCATCACAGCATAGGTGCGGGCAAAATCATAACCTACTGTTCCTGGATTATTGTCTGCATTGCTCTTAGCACGCCTAGCTTCCTCTTCACTCACACGGCCTAATCTTAAGAGTGCCTGATCATGCGCGAGTTCAAAACGAGCTTTAGTGATTTGTGTGGTGGTAAGGGATTCAGCTTTACTGAAGTACTCGCTGGCGAGCCTGTAATTACCTGCCATATTAGCTAATACGCCCTGAACAAAGATGGCCCATGCTTGATCTTCACGGCCTAATTCAGGTATCTTAACTTGATTAAGCTCAGCTTGAGCCTGATCGAATTGTCGAAGCGCTACCTCTGCAAGTGCACTTCTTAAATGCCACACTGGTCCATGATTTGATCGCATGGAATTAAGCACATTTCTTGCTTCGGTTGGATTAGCCTCATCAAGTAATGCTTCGGCAAGGTCTAAGGTTAAAGCAGTACGATCGCCGCCTGATTGTTGTAATAGTTTTCTATAAATACCCGAGGCAATGCCTGGAAACCCCAACTCCTGAGCTAGCCGGGCCGACTGAATCGTAATTGCATTCTGTCCAGCCGTATAAGCTGCTGGAGCCGGGGCAAATGGCACAGGGTTGTTGAGTGGTTCCTGCGCATAAGTAATCGCAGTTACCATCAGAAATAAAATGAATTGAATTCGTATGTGCATGCCGCGACTTGACTATCTGTCACTCAAAACGAGGAATTTGTTTCCAATATGCCTATTTATGACTCCAAAACCCTATCCTTCAAAGCCTTGAATCCGCAAGCAAGGAGTGAGTCTGTAGCCTTCAATATCTGATTATGTATATTTTTTTGAAAAGTGGGCTTTGCGATTCTTCAAGTTTAGGCTAACGTAGAGCTCTTATATGTCTTCAGACCTCACCGAGTTGTATCAACAGGTCATTCTTGATCATAACCGTCGTCCACGCAATCGAGGTAAGCTTCCGCAGGCTAATCGCGTCGCCCAAGGGGACAACCCATCGTGCGGCGATCAGTGTAAAGTCTACTTAAATGTCATAGATGATCGTATCGCCGATATCGCTTTTGAGGGTTCAGGCTGTGCTATTTCTCAAGCCAGTACGTCTTTAATGACTACTCAGCTTAAAGGGAAAACTCAGGCAGAAGCTGAAGCACTCTATAAACAATTTCATGAAATTGTAACAACTGGTAAAGAGCCTGAGGAAATAAGTGATGTTGCTGCGTTTGCAGGTGTACATGCATTCCCAGCGCGTATTAAGTGCGCAACCTTAGGTTGGCATGCAGCCTTAAATGCACTTAAAAATGGTGCAACCACAGCTACGACTGAGAGCCATAAAGATTAATATGACGCCATCTTGGAAAAACGTTCGCGAAGATTTCCCGATTTTAAACCAAAGTGTAAATGGAAAACCACTGATCTATTTAGATAATGCTGCCACGTCTCAAAAACCAAAAGTGGTGATAGATGGTTTAGCCTCTTTTTATCTTAAAGATAATGCAAATGTTCACCGTGGACTACATACCCTATCCATGCGCTCCACAAATGCATACGAAGGAGCACGTAATCGCATAGCAGAATTTATAGCAGCAGAGAGCCCTGAAGAGATTGTCTTCACACGAGGCACAACTGAATCAATCAACTTAGTGGCTGCAAGTTTTGGTGGCTCTCAACTTAAAGCAGGCGATGTTATTTTACTCACTGAAATGGAGCACCACAGTAACATTGTACCCTGGCAATTAATTGCACAAAAAACAGGTGCAAAAATTAAATATGTTCCCGTAACAGCAGATGAAGGCCAATTAGATTTAAGCAGTCTAGACAAACTCCTTACCTCTGAAGTTAAAATTTTCGCATTCACTCATGTTTCAAATACGTTAGGTACTATCAATCCAGTTATCGAACTCTGCAGAAAGGCAAAACAAGTTGGAGCAACAACACTTATTGATGCCGCACAATCAATAGGTCACTTACCACTTAGCGTTAAAGAGATTGGTTGTGATTTTCTTTGTTTCTCAGGGCACAAAATGGCTGGTGTAACTGGCATTGGTGTACTCTATGGCAAAAAAGCGCTATTAAATGCTATGCCTCCATGGCAGGGAGGAGGAGGTATGATTGCTACAGTAGATTTCGATGGAAGTACCTGGAAGCCATCTCCCGAGCGTTTCGAAGCAGGTACTCCAAACTATGCAGATGCTTACGCTCTAGGTCTTTCGTGTGATTACATCGATAGCTTAGGAAGAAAAGCAATTGCTGAGCACGATTCACGTCTTGCATCGCTTGCATATAATGAACTTTCAAAGCTACCTGGCATTCGTCTTATCGGCCCAAGCGGCGCACGCAGTGGCCTAGTGAGCTTTGCATTCAAAGATGTGCATGCGCATGACATCGTCACCTTTGCAGATCAAGACGGAATAGCCCTTAGAGGAGGCCATCATTGCAACCAGCCTTTGATGAAAAAACTTGGTTTAACGAGCACTACACGCGCCAGTTTCTATGTCTATAATACAGACAGTGAAATTGAGGCACTCGTTAAGAGCCTTAACCGAATTATAAAATTCTTCTGCTAAGAATTTCCCTGCAATTAATCGTTCTCCGTAGGAGGAGGCGTAGCGGATGAAGGCGTTGGTTTACCATCCACGGTGGATGCTTCCATAATCTCAACGCGAGTTCCGTCGGGATCAAAGCAGTTGATCTGACGCTTACGATTTACACCTGCTTTAATTGCCGTTGGCTTTTTACATACTGCAGGGAGTGTGCGTGTTTTTAAAGTAGTATCTACCACATAGATACTTGGCACTTCTAAACACATGTGGTTCATCGTGTGCACTCGATCTAAAGATGGTTTCTTACCGTAAAGCATAATTTCAATATAATCACGACTCTCTGGTAAGCGCTCATTTACCCAACTCAGAGTTATATTATTTGAACTACCTCTCCAGAATTCAGTCATCCCCAAAATATCGCGGTAAAATTTAAGCGACTTTTCAAGATTTCCTACGGTCACACCAGCATGGCTAATTCGTGCTGCAATACGCGTAGCAGGCATAGCTTTACCTGCATGTTTAATTGTCCATCCCTCTGGTTCATATTGAACAATTTCTACAATATGATGATCCGGGTCTTCGGCAAAAAAATTTAGGTTTCCAATTTTTCCTTTTCCAACCTTATCAGGAAGAGCTTTACCTGCAGGGCCTGTGACGCCTTTTGATTTTAAGTAGTTTAACATCCCTACTGCGTCATCGGTCTCTAATGCGATGTGATACAAACTGTCTCCATCGTTTGGTGTTTTAGAATTTATAGGAAATAGCTCTACGGACTGTTTATCGTTAATTTTAATCCACGTAGTATGCACGCTACCATCAGGATTATTAATCGAGTATGGTTCATCAAAGCCCAAGTAATTTTTATAAAATTGTCGTGATGCATTGAGATCTTTCACCCAAAGCCCTAAATGCGATAAACCGATAATTTTAGGCCTAGCAACATCCGTCTGTGCATATCCGGACGGTGAAAAAACAAATCCTACAATTAAACCTAACGATAATATGAGATGGGGTATTTTCATAGCGGTAAACAATTAAAGTGAAACAGGACATTTCCTAGCTGCGGAATCATAAATTGCACGAATCAGGGCTACTGCATTTCGCCCTGCTCTACCATCAATAGCGAGCGGACGTTTCTCTTGTATCGCATCAATCATATCTTGGATCTGCAAGAGGTGCCCATAGTGACTAATTTGATTAGGTGCTCCTGAACCCGATCTCATTTTTTCGTCCAAAGGAGCATTACGAATCAAATCGTCCTCGGGCTTAGTCTCCAAAAATTCCCATTTTACAATGCGGTCGTCTTCTAAGCATATAGATCCTTTTTCACCGCAAATTTCGATACGTCTAGACCATCCTGGCCATAAAGCGGTACTGGCCTCAATTGTGCCGAGTGCTCCAGAGGCAAAACGAAGCGCTGCACTTGCGGTATCTTCAGCCTCGATACCGGTATGCACACAGCGTGAGACATAACCGCTTACTTCAGCAGGAAGTCCTACAAACCACTGTAAGAGATCTACAGCATGTATACCTTGATTCATCAAAGCCCCACCCCCATCAATTTTAAGACTACCTTTCCATCCAGTATAATACTGTGCAGTGCGGTGCCATTTTACATAAGCACTTGTAAGGACAAGACGTCCTAAACGTCCCTCATCTATTGCTCTTTTAACGGTGCGTGCACCTTGACCAAAACGTGACTGAAATATTGCAGCTACTTTAACCCCTGCTTTATCCGCAGCAGCCAGTAAAGCATCTGCTCTTTCCAGGTTAATCTCTATTGGTTTTTCGATTATAACATGCTTACCTGCGCGTATTGCTGCTAAAGCAGGTTCAAGATGCGAGCCACTTGGCGTAGTGATACAGACAACGTCTATATCAGAACGATTCACTAAGGCTTCTACATCAGTTGTTGAAAAATTAACTGCATTTTTCTCAGCGAAAACCTTAACAGATTCTGCTGTACGTGCAGCAACACCAACTAAATGCGCCCCCTTTGCTTCGCGGATGGCTAAGCAATGATAGTTTGCAATCATACCTACTCCAATAATTCCGAATCCTAGACGAGGGGGATTAGACATAAAAAAATCTTTATACGTTTCAGTAGAAATAAATCTTAAGGAATTTTAAGCACCATGCCGACCTTAAGTGCTGGATGATCCCCTTTAAGTTGGTCGCGATTTGCAGCAACAATCTGAGGCCATTTAGAACCTGAGCCGTAATATTTTTTGGCTAAATTATACCAAGTATCACCCTTGGTGATTGTATGTGTTCTTCCTGAATGTGTACTCGCAGCTAATGGAGCAGCGGTTGCCTCTATATTATCATCTGCTGAATTTGAATCCGTTAAAGTAGCACCTGTTTGATTAGGTGTAATCACACTTAATGTATCTGAAGGTGTTGGTATAGGCCGAAGTCCAGTATTATCTACTGCTGTTTCTGGAGCATGATAAGGTACGGGAGGTAACGCCATGCCTGCTCTTAATGAAGCTAGCTCTGCATTGAGTTCATCGTTACGGCGCTGCAGCCGCTCAATTTGATCTAATGTGTCCAAATGCCCGGCTATGTTTTCTTGAGGCTGCACTGGAAGTGATCTAGCGAAATCACGTTTAGCTGTTTCAATTAAACCCTTAACACGCTCACTTAGTTTAGAATTTGGGACCAACTCCAGATAGCGCCTAAAATAGTAGATTGCTGCTATAGGGTCCTTGATCTGCTCCAAATAAATAATGCCTACATTTAGATGAGACTCGGGTGCTTGCTCACCGCGTTTAGAAATAACTTTCAAATACGCCGAAAGTGCTTCCTGGGTTCTACCCTGTTTAGCCAATACATTAGCCTCTGTATACTGACTTTCCTGAGTTTCTGGTGTCACCACAGGGCTATCAACGCTACACCCCCCAAGGCACAGCCCTAGGATGAGGGCTTGCAGGGTTAGAAATCTTTTAGGAAGTTTGGTCACGAACTAGAAAAGAGGTTGAATGAAAATTGTATAAGCGTAAATTCGATACTCTACCCCTGTGACTCAACTCTAAATGGCACTAAACTCGAAAATAACACTCGCCAGAGCAAAGGAGTGTATACGCATAGAAACTGAGGCACTACGTCTCACGGCTAGCTCATTGGGTGCTGATTTCGTAAAAACGGCCCAAGCAGTCGAAAATGTTATCACACGTAGGAAGAAATTGATTTTTAGTGGGGTTGGTAAATCAGCGGATATTGCCCGTAAAATTTGCTCCACTTTCAACAGTACAGGAGTGCCTTCTTGCTTTCTTGATGCAACACAAGCCCTTCATGGCGACTTGGGGCTGTGTGAGAGTGGAGATTTAGCTATTTTACTCAGTAACAGTGGTCAGTCTGAAGAAATTCTTAAGCTGGTGCCGCTGCTTAAGCGCTTCCGAGTCGATATCGTTGCATTCACCTCTAACCCCAAGTCTGACCTAGCTTTAAATGCTAATTATAAGCTTTTATATCGCGTCAAAAAAGAAGCCTGCCCTCTGGAGTTAGCTCCTACAGCAAGTACTACAGCAGCACTCGCCTTAGGAGATGCCCTAGCAATGGTGATCTTAGAATCCCGTGACTTATCCCGAGACGACTTTGCTAAGTATCATCCAGCAGGTAACTTAGGCAAAATTTTGCTTTTAAAGGTCAAGGATATTATGCGCACAGGCAAACGCCTTCCAATCAAGCGCGATACCATCTCGGTCCAAGAAGCAATTATTGCAATGACGCAGGCCAAGAGTGGATGTATTGCCTTGGTCAGTGCTAAGAGCAAAAAATTGAGTGGCATTTTCACTGATGGCGATTTTAGGAGGGGCGCACTATCTGGTTCTGATTTTATGAAAAAACACGTGTCAAATTTCATGACACAAAATCCCAAGTGCGTTTCTGAAAATGCCTTAGTTGTGGACGCATTACGCATTTTTGAGATACACCGCATTGACGATCTCATCGCAATAGATTCTCTTGGAAGACCCACTGGAATTGTAGATGGCCAAGATCTCCCAAAATTCAAAATCGTGTGAATAAACCCCTGCGTATCGGAATAATAGGCATGGGTGGGTTTGCAGGATCCCATCACACTGCCGTAGCTAAATTAGAAGAAAAAGGACACTCACGTCTTATTTGCACATGCGATCCCATGGCAGCTTCTTTTGAAGCACTCAAAGACTCACTGCGCTTCAAGGAACGCGGTGTTGCCGTTTTTGACGATTACATAGAAATGCTTGATACATGCGCAGCTAATCTAGATTTCGTCATCTTACCCACACCGATTAATCTGCATGCTCAAATGCATGATGCGGTAACATCTCGAGGGATTGCCTGCTACATTGAAAAGCCTCCCACTCTAGACTACGCTGAACTCGAGCGTATGATTACAGCTGATAAACGTTCCAGTAAAGCGTCGGTGGTTGGATTTAATTTCATTATCGAAAAACCACGTTTAGCACTCAAACGCAGAATTTTAGACGGAGAGTTTGGTTCGATTATTAGAACTGCATTAAGTGCTCAATGGCCGAGGCCTTCATCTTATTTCTCGCGTAACACGTGGGCTGGAAGGCTGCTAATAGACGATAAGATTTTACTGGATTCATGCTTTGGCAACGCCATGGCTCACTTTGTTCATAATATGTTATTTTGGGCAGGCTCTTCAGATTTATTTAGTTGGGCAAAAATAGCCTCCGTTAAAGCAGAATTATATAGAGCCCATAAAATTGAAGGAGCGGATACTTTTTTTGTTGAGGCAACAACAACCTCTGGAGCATCCATGCGTTATGCTCTGACCCATGCATGCGCTGGTCAAAGCTCTCATTTAGAAACCGTTGTCTGCGAAAAAGCTGAATTGCGTTACGTAGTAGGCAGTCATATTGAAATACGCTGGAACGACGGAAGAACAGAGCGTATTGCTTTAGACCAGTTCGACGGATTAGCAGAAAATCATCTAGACTATTATAGATATTTTCGCGGAGAAGCAGATCGTCCTGCAACAACTTTGACTGATTGTAGACCTTTTATAGCTCTTAACGATCTGGCTTATATTTCAAGTCGTGAAATAACTGCGATTCCTCAAGCGTTCATTTCAGGGATTCGAGATGAAAAAGAGCAAAAAGACTATCTTAACGTGAACGGTATGGTTCCTACTATCGAACAGTTCCTTTCTAAGCGCATCTGGCCAAGTTCAGCAGGTTGGAATCGCAGTCCTTCTGAAAATATCCCTCTCACAGAGCTCAATCAACTGGATCGCATAGTACGCGCAATGGCCAGTGCTACGCACGAGACCAAAGCGTAAAGACGAGGTCATCGTCTTTACTTAAAGACGGAGTTACTCCATAGTATAAGTCGATGGCCACACCGACTTTCGTATACCAAGATCCTTTCCCGCTCGGTCCTGACTCAACCGAATATCGTCTTCTGTCTAAAGAAGGTGTTCGTA
Source organism: uncultured Opitutia bacterium (assembly GCA_903834135.1). Taxonomy (GTDB): domain Bacteria; phylum Verrucomicrobiota; class Verrucomicrobiia; order Opitutales; family Opitutaceae; genus Palsa-1447. The sequence continues at coordinate 178,834 of CAILHZ010000007.1, forward strand.
CGAGTACTATAGAGGGGCGCGAAGTTTTACACATTGCACCAGAGTCTCTTGCTTATCTTGCACAAAATGCGTTTCACGATTGCGCCTTTTATCTAAGGCCATCGCATATTAAACAAGTTGCAGCTATTCTTGATGATCCCGAAGCATCGGACAATGACCGATACGTCGCACTCACATTGTTAAAAAATGCAGAAATTGCTTCAGGCGGTATCTTACCTATGTGCCAAGATACCGGAACTGCAGCGATAGTGGGTAAGAAAGGTGAAACAGTATGGACAGGCAGTAATGACGCTGAGCATTTGAGTCGTGGCGTTTATGAGTGCTACACTAAAGAAAATTTACGCTATTCTCAAACTGCTCCACTGGATATGTGGAAAGAAGTAAACACAGGCACTAATCTTCCTGCTCAAATTGATTTATATTCCACGCCAGGTAATGCCTATGAATTTTTGTTTGTCGCAAAGGGTGGCGGCTCAGCAAATAAACTATTTTTATATCAAGAAACGAAAGCTCTTTTAAACCCGAAGTCGTTTGAAGCTTTTGTGGAAGCAAAACTACCCTACTTGGGAACATCTGCATGCCCTCCATACCATTTAGTTTTTGTAGTAGGTGGAACCAGTGCTGAAGCATGTTTGAAAGTACTGAAGCTTGGTACTACACGCTACCTCGACTCCTTACCTACAACAGGCAATGAGCACGGCAGAGCATTTCGCGACTTAGAGATGGAAGCTAAGGTTCTTAAAATTGCACAGAACAGTAAAATTGGTGCTCAATTCGGTGGAAAATATTTTGCCCTCGATGTTCGTGTTATTCGCTTACCACGTCATGGTGCAAGCTGTCCTGTTGGCATGGGTGTATCATGTAGTGCTGACCGCAATATCAAAGCTAAGATTACTAAAGACGGAATATTCCTAGAAAAACTTGAATTAAATCCGGGGCAGTACATTCCAGATAAATTTAGAATTCTAAAAGAAACAGGAATTGTAAAAATCGACTTAACTAAGCCGATGCCAGAAATTTTAGCAGAACTTTCAAAGCATCCTGTCACAACACGTGTTTCTTTAACGGGCCCATTGATAGTCGCTCGTGACTCAGCACATGCAAAATTAAAAGAGCGTCTAGATGCAGGACTTGGTCTGCCTCAATACATTAAAGATCATCCAGTATATTATGCTGGACCAGCTAAGACACCGGCTGGCTACGCAGCAGGTTCATTCGGACCAACTACAGCAGGCCGTATGGACAGTTATGTAGATTTATTCCAATCCAATGGTGGCTCAATGGTGATGCTCGCTAAAGGAAACCGCAGCACCCAAGTCACTACGGCATGTAAAAAGCATAAAGGCTTTTATTTAGGCTCAATTGGTGGACCTGCGGCAATTCTGGCAAAAGAAAATATCCGTAAAGTAGAACTTCTGGAATACCCAGAACTTGGCATGGAAGCGATTTGGAAAATTGAAGTAGAAAACTTTCCGGCGTTCATCTTAGTAGACGACAAAGGAAACGATTTCTTTTTTAACACCTGCGGCATTTGCGTACCGCCAAGTTAAGTCGAGCTAACGTACTAAGAATTAAAACTTAACTTTCATCGATATTTTCTCGCCGCCTACATCGTAGCGGCGAATCGATTGATATAAACGATCTTCAGAGAGACTACTTAAAGTACGTTCAATACCAGATGATCCAAGACGAGCATCAGCATGTGAAGCAGAAGGAAGTGAGGTAGCAAGTAAACGAGCGCGCCGTTCTTCTGATGGAGATGCGACACGTTCTAAAGGTTCACTCGTATAGTCTGCGTTGGTAACAGACACCAAGTGCGACTCAAGACCAAGTAAATGACTTATCATTTCAGGCTGCGAAGCTCTTGCTGCTGCTAAATTAGCAGCAATCGAACGTGCTGAAGGTGAATCAATATCACTAAATTCAGTTCTAAAACCTGTAGATTGAAAACGTTTATCCTGAACTTCTGCTACCGTTTTGGAAGTTTTGTATCCGACCTGTGCAATAGATGAAGCCTGAGGGTGAGCTATCTCAATAGCCTGCACATTTTCTTGATGGGAAGTCTTGGGTGTATCAGCTGCAAGTTCTGCAACTGCTTCGGACTGAGCTGTATTCAAACCATGACCCTGAATTCCAGAAAAATGAATATACTTATAGCTTACTAAACTAATGGTTAGTGCAGCCGCAGCGCCTAACGTTGCTGGGTGTCTCCGCATATAAGTAAAAGGAGAAACAAGAGATGACCACCAGGGACGCTTCTCGACAATTGCTGCGAGTTGTTTTGCGCGAAGCTCTTTATCAAAACTACGCCAGAATTCTGGTGCAGGTTGTTCCATACGCTTAAAGCGCATCAACCCTTCGATGGTTACTTTCTTTTTATGATCCTGATTCATTAGCTAATATAGGCTTTCATTTCAGCCTGTAAAAGTTGTTTAGCGTAATGCAGACGGGAACGCACGGTTCCAACCGAGCAGTCCATAACTTCGGCAATCTCTTGATGGCTGAGTCCGTCTATTTCGAATAAAGTGATCACGGTACGATGCTTGATAGACAGTTTTTGCATCGCTTCGTTCAATTTTTCCTGGAGCTCATGCACAAACGTATCTCTATCTGCCCCTGTTTTATCTGTTAGTGCTGATATAAGTTCTTGAGATACAGGCTCTTCGCTATTCACCGTATCAAGACTCAAGAACGACTTAAACTTGTTCTTACGCAGGTGACTCAGTGTAGAGTTAATAGCGATACGGTAGATCCAGGTAAAAAACGATGCTTGTCCCTGAAACCGGTTAATTGCCTGAAATGCTTTAATAAATGCATCCTGAGTAAGATCAGATGCATCTTCACGATTTGAGGTCATGTGATAGATAACTCCATACAATCTCTCTCTGTATTTGATTATCAAGCGGTCAAACGCAGCGACATCTCCTGCCTGAACTTGTTTTACGATAACACTGTCCTGATCGGCCTCTTGAAGCCTTTCGGGGGACGCAACCAGCGTCTTACTGGGAACTTTAACTGCATCCAGCACAGGTCAGGAATTTATACTCAAAATAAGTAAGATCAAATGAAAAACTAAAGCTTCCTTAGGCCTTTAAAGCCCCTACTTGGGCCTTAAGTACCTCGGTCAAGGAAAGTAACAAAGGAACTGCACTAATTGTGTCTTGGTAAGGCAAAATTTGAGCCCGAGCAGACTCAATTTCAAAGTCTATAGACTTCACTACACTGGCAAAGATCCCAAAGGTCTTCATTTGCTTAAGCCTTAATTCCAATTGCGGGGTTGTTTTGCCACAAATCTCTAGTTCTAGCTGTTTTTGTTCATCTAACGAGAGGCATTCTTTAAGCGCAAACAAAGGTAAAGTCATTTTACCACTGATTAAGTCTGTTCCTAGAGTTTTACCTATACGTTTTTCATCACCGAAAAAATCAACTAAATCATCATAGATTTGGTAGGCGATACCTAGGTGATTTCCAAATTGAGCAGATCTTTGAACAACCTCGGAATTTTGACCGGTAAGGCGAGTTCCCAATAAGCATGATACACGAAATAACTCACCAGTCTTAAGTTGGATGACTCGGTTGTAATCTTCCTTTGAAATCAAATTAGTTCCACGTCTTAAGGTTTGGACAATTTCGCCCGCACAGACCTTACGCATCGAATCAGATACCACAGCACATACCTCCGTTGTAGAGAATTGCGTCGCCAAAAATAGGGCATGCGCAAACAAAGCATCTCCTAGAAGAACGGAGGAAGCAGGACCATAAGCTTTAACTGCAGTTGGATTACCACGTCTTAAATCTGCCCCATCCATAATATCATCATGGACCAAGGTAGCTAAATGAATGAGTTCAACGACTGCAGCGGCCCGAACAAGATCATCTGAAATAACACCCGGTCCCTTCCAACCACTAAAAAAGACAAGTGCTGGACGGATTCGCTTTCCAGAAGAATCTAAACAAAACTCAGCCATTTCTCTGATTTCTGGCTCAAAATAGGTCAATTGCGCCTTCATCAAAACATCCAGAGCTGCCATCTGTGGCTTAACCAGATCAAAGGCAGTCATAAAATCACTACTCCCTTTTATAAGGTGCGTAGTGGTGTTCATCTTTGATTCGCCTTGGACCGTGCTCATAGCTGAAGTTAAAAAAGTATAAGGCAGTGCTTTATATGACCAATTAAAATGCGAAAAATCATCTCATGGATGAGACTTATAATTTATTTTCCCTACTACTAATCGTACAGTTACTGCCCAAGTTAAGTGTCGCCAATAGGTTGATAAGATGACCAAACATAAGTCTTAGCTGGAAAATCCCGTTTTATGCGGGTCTAATTCAAGGGTATTGATTAGAATTGAAGTATATTGGCGTTTTTAGTGAAAAATCGTCGTTTTATTGCGATTTTAGGCTAATAATTGATTAAAATGACCTATTTCTTTCTTAATTAGGCCATTTATTGTGAAATTTATTAGAAAGTAAGCTATATTTTAGGCTACAGCTAAGGAAATTGACCATGACGAATGATTATTTTGGCAATTTTAGCTATTTTGAGCACCAAATGACCTATTTATTGCGTTTTTGAGCTAAATTTGATGAAAATAACCTATTTTAAGTATGATTCTGGCTGTTTATTATAAATCGATTAGCTTAGTAAGTATAAATTAGATTATTCCTCAGCAAATAATAGATTAAGCTATTTAAAATACCTAAATAATAGGTTTTTTGAGGTGTTTTTGATGAATAAAAGCTAAAATAAGCTTATTTTATCTAATTTTAACCTATTTAAATTTAAATTCCTTATTAGCTATAAGGATCCTTAAGAAACTATCAGTGAAAACTACGTTTTAGGACTAAAAATGGGCTAAAATCGTGTATTTTGCATATTTTAGCCCAACCTTAAAATTACATAAATATCTCATTTTTATACATGAAAGTATCAAATATGAGCGAAAAATGCCCAATTTAGTGTCATTTTCACTAAAAAAGTGCCTTTTCTGAATTATTCACAAATTGAAAGATTGATTAAATAGAAACAAAAGTATTGAACGAACTACTGCATATTTCGACTAACCTCGAGTAACCTAAAATACTTTAACAAGGCAACCCGTGGACTTAAAACAGATCAAACAAATCATCGAGCTAATGAAACGCTCAGATCTCTCCGAATTCGCCTTCGAAGAGGATGGCCTTAAAATCAAAATTTGCAGAGGCGCTAATGGTCTACCCGTGGTTTCATCCACCCCTACTCCAGTTTATGCACCTGCAGTAACAGCTCCTGTAGCAGCTCCAATCGCTGCTCCCCAAGCAGTATCACTGGCACCAGCAGCTACTGACGAAGCCGGCGTAACATATATTAAGTCACCAATGGTAGGTACTTTCTATCGCTCCGCATCACCAGAAAGTAAGCCTTTTGCTGAGGCGGGCACTAAAGTCACCGCTACTAGCGTTATTTGTATTATCGAAGCCATGAAGATCATGAATGAAATTCAGGCTGAAACACAGGGTACTATCATTGAAGCTCTTGTCGAAAACGGGCAACCTGTGGAGTACGGCCAGAAGCTCTTTAAGGTAAAGCAAAACTAGGCAAGTTGAGTCTATCTGCAGATAAACTGCACAAAACTCAATATTTAGTCCCTTAACGGGACTTGGAACACCTTACATACACTTTCTCAAATCGATTTAAATGATCCAAAAAGTACTCATCGCTAATCGCGGAGAAATAGCACTGCGCATCGTGCGTGCCTGTCGCGAACTTGGAATCAAAACCCTAGCGGTCTATTCCGAAGCAGACGTCCAATCACTACATGTACAATTAGCTGATGAAGCCATCTGTATCGGTGGACCTAAGAGTTCAGACAGCTACCTAAGAGCCGATCGCATCATGAGTGCAGCAGAAATTGCAGATGTTGATGCAATTCACCCAGGTTACGGTTTCTTATCTGAAAACGCTAAATTTGCTGAACAGTGTGAATCGTGTAATATAAAATTTATTGGCCCTAAATCGAAATCGATTAAGATCATGGGCGACAAAGCAATTGCTAAGGATACCGTTAAGAAAGCGGGTGTCCCAACAGTACCAGGAAGCGATGGCCCTATCGAAAGCGAAGTACAAGCCGTCAAAATTGCACGCACTATTGGCTATCCCGTTATCATCAAAGCTGTAGCAGGTGGTGGTGGTCGAGGAATGCGTATAGCACACAATGATGTATCGCTTGCTAAAGAATTTTTTGTGGCAAAGAACGAGGCAGAAAAGGCCTTCGGTAACGGAGCGCTATATTTAGAAAAGTATATCGAGCGCCCACGCCATATTGAATTCCAAATTCTAGGTGATAAGTTTGGTAAAATAATTCATCTAGGTGAACGAGACTGTTCAGTGCAGCGTAGGCATCAAAAACTCATCGAAGAGTCACCCTCCCCTTTCCTTACTCCAGATCTTAGGAAAAAAATGGGTAAGGCAGCAGTACGTGCAGCAGAAGCTGCTGAATACGAAAATGCAGGAACGATAGATCGGAAGAGCGTCGTGTAGGGAAAGAGTGTCTTCGCCTGTGTAGATCTCG
>CAILHZ010000008.1 GCA_903834135.1 uncultured Opitutia bacterium
CTACCTGATTAGCTAGTATTGACTTAGTGTATGACTGTTATGCCATACCACATTTATAAGCCTAAGCCTTTAGATGAGACAACACAGAGTTAGGGTACTCTTAAATAAATTGGTGTAGTAGTTGGCTATAAATTCGGGAGAATAACGAACTGAGCTTTGCTCAAATAAAGCGGTTAATTATATTTATCCTATTTGACGTATAGCTTTTTCATATAATTCTCTTCCTTTGTTACTGGCTGGACGATAAGAAATTAGAATAAAATGTGTCATGTCTTTCTGTTATTACACATTACATAACGAGTTCCACTCAATGGCATTAAGAAAAGTAGATTCCGCTCTTAGTTAAGGAAAAAGACCTAAATTTAGTATTAGATTATCCATGAGTAAAAAGTCTTATAAGTACATACATAGTATATCTTATGTATTGAGGTAAGGTTAACTATGTGTAATCTAAATTAAGAGTGAAATTACTATTTCTAGTGTGCTGCTCTATTTCGGTAATTCTATCCAGTTATGGAGAATTATTGAATACAAACGATATCATCGTGAAGAACACTAGAAAAGTTACGGCATGTTGCACTCAGGCAAATTTACCTACTCAGCAATCAGGAAAATGCGGATGCGATCATTGCTCTGTTAGTTGCGTAATCACGTCTAATTTAGCTACAGTTCAAATGCATATAGATGTTTGCATTCCAGTAAGCCGGTCTTTGAAGTGGGAAGCTGTAAAGCAAATGTCAATTAGTCGGTTTTATAAACCTGTTTTACCACCCCCAAAGTTTTACTGTGTTTGATTTAGTTTAATTTAACTTTTAACAAATATTTATATGAAAAATTATCTTTTAGCATTAGCACTTATTCTTGGTTTAACAATCGTAAGCGTTGGCTTTTCTTCTTCTAAGGAAAATACAACACTTAAAGCAACATCGAGCTGCTGCTCGACTGGAGCTGATTGCTGTTCAGGATCTTCTGCTTGTTGCGCTAAGTAAGCGTAGAACTTGATTTAATTCGGGGCCTGTACTCTTTTTGGTGCAGGCCCTTTTTATGCAATTTAGTCTTTTGCTTATAAGTTGTTGCACTGTCTTTGAGAGAATTAAAATCATTTTTTCCCCTAAAATGAACCTGTTCTCCAACCATAGCTGCTCAAATGCCACGTGCAAAATGAGGTACTTTTGTAACTATTTTGCGTCAATGAGCAGCTTCTCTCGTTTTCTCAGCAAATACTCACCGACTCTAACGTAAAGTGATACTCGATCTCCTCCCCCGTTGGCCGCCCCTTTTATCTTCTCTAGGTCAGTCATCGGATTCAAGTGCCCGTGAGTAACGATTCAAGAATCGAAAAACCCGCGCTATACACAATTCAATTACTTTCAGATAGTAAATTATAATTTAATTCAGCCGTTTTATTAGGTATTTTCTTAGGTGCATACATACTAAGTTCGGATTTAATTTGATCTCTATTATCCTCATTACATGTGGATGAATTCTTTGGAACTTCATCGCTAACAGTTACAACCTTATTTGGTCCGATTATATATCTTTTAGCCTCACTCATTTTAATCACAATTTTAAAGCAACTATACATTCAAATAAACCATTACATATCGTTTTATTATAAATAATAGCCACCAACAATCAGCTGGTGGCTAAGATGTTCAAATAATTGAAATATTTTTATTTCAATGATGGCCGTGGTGATCTGCATGTAAACCAGCAGCATGCTTAGCGTGTTGTTCAGCATGATGATGATGTGCATGAGCAACATGAGCATGATGAGCTGCTTTTTCATGATGGCCTGCGTGATGATGCTTAGCTGCTTCTTTATGATGATGAGAAGCTTTTTCATGATGCTCTGCTGCCTTATTATGGTGATCTATCTTTTTTTCGTGTGACATAGCTTTGTTTTTTTATTTTTAATTATCCGAGGCGAAATAACCTCAGATTTAGTGCATCATATTGTTCAAATAATGTTTGGGATAACCTGAATAACAGTAATGCAAAATATAAATGAAATAGTACATTCTAGTATTACTTTATAATTCCTCTAGAATTTTTGCCTTCTTTAATTTAGTTAAAGAATTAACAGCCTCTTGCAAAATACTTACGTCTTCTCCGCGAATATTAAAATTTATTATTTTGTGATTTAATCGTTTTATTAATGATTCCAAGATAACTTTATCATCAAGGTTACACTCGTCTGTAACACTGATTGACATTACTAAAGGTAATGGATGTCTCGTCTTCATCAATTTATAGATATACTCACTTAAATCGTTCATTTTCCATATGCACGATTCCCTGGACACATAAAATCTACGAACAGGTACGTTTACCCTAACGAATTTCAGTTCTCAAAAGGGCCCTTAATTTGATCGTAGCAGCACGGGCTAGGATTATTGGCTTTTCACAGCCTTTAACAGTGATAGCGGATTCATTACGTTCACGCCTATCAAACTGGATTACTGCTTTTATATTAACTAAATGAAAACGGCTAATTCGGTGAAACTGTTCTTTTGGAAGTAGATTTTCCCAGTAGGATATCTTCTGAAATAGCATATACTTCTTACCCGTGGTGAGGTAGAAATGACAAAATTCTCTGTCAGGCTTGATCATTGCTATTTCTGATACAAGCAGACGTATCAGTGACTTATCTGAGCGTATAACGACATCTGCGTGATAGCGTAATGGCACTGAAGGCTTCTCTGTAGAATCCAATATATCCAACTTAGTCCTTTGAGCTACGATACGTTCAATCGTTTGAGCTATTCGTTCAGGACTAAAGGGTTTTAACAGATAGTCACACGCCCCAACATGAAATGCACTCACAGCATGCTCACTATAAGCCGTTACAAAGATGATAATTGTGTCATTTTTAAGTAACGGGATAAGATCAAAGCCCGTTTTCTGGGGCATACTTATATCTAAGAAGACAACATCAGGACTATGTAGATGACACAATTGAGCTGCTTCATCTACATTACTTGCTTCCCCTATAACAATGACCTCAGGATGAACAGCTAAGCTGCGGGCAAGTAGCCTGCGAGCAGGACCTTCATCATCCACAATTATTGCCTTCAGTGGCTTCATGCACTTATAGGCACTGTTACTGTGACTCGGACTGACTTGGCAAATTTATCCACAGAAACATTCGCCCTGTCTTTGTATAATAATTCTAGTCTAGCTTTCAGATTAGATAGACCTAGCTGCCTACCAGGCTTACTAGGAACAAGAGGTTCAACCCAAGCACCTGTATTCTCAACAGACGCAATCAAATAGCCTTCCTTAAGGAATGCCTCTATTGATATTAGAATGGGCCCCTTTGTTGTTAAGAAGCTGTATTTCAAGGCATTTTCTATCAGTGGTAAGAGTAAAGGTTGAGGTGCCTTAACAGCCCTAGCCTCATTAGATACAATGATATTAATCTCTAGATTATCTTCAAATCTAGCCTTACTCACTTTCAGATAACTGGTAGTAACATCAACTTCATCTGAAAATAATGCAGTGGAAGTAGTATGACTTAGATTATACCTCAAGACATTGGACAGTTCACGACCAAGCTCTTCAACTAACTTATGGTTCCTAGACTCGGATATTATGGTATTAATTGAATTGAATAAGAAGTGAGGATTTACCTGCGCTCTTAACCTGCTCATTTCGGATTCGAGTGCTGCATGTTCAAATATTTTACGATCACGTTCAATTTTATCAGTTTGATGTTTCAGAAACCAGAATTGATAGGCAAATAACGACAATGCTAAAAATGAATACCTTGAAGCCATACGCACAATTACAGCATTAGTGCCAAAATATTTCTGATTATATTCTTTGTAGAGATCTACATGGGGATTACCAGTATTTGCAGCTAAAACATAATTGTAGTAGATAGTTAATATACGCTGATCAAAGTAAACTAGCAGGAGGTAAAGCAGGATAATAATAATAACGACCAACAAGATGGTATTTTTAACGTAAGCCTGCGTCAGATTAAATAAATATATTAAAATCAAAAAGCTTACCGGAAATATAAATGCTTTAACAAAACCTGTCCCAATATAGAAATCAGACCCTATGCCGATAGCACGCAATACGGCGATATTCGCCACAAGTACAAAAAGCACCATCGGTACAGATAGAGTTAAGTATATACTCCAATCTATCTTTAAAAATGCTTTTTTCATCTATGCGTTAAAAATGAGTAAATGAGTTTAAATATTAAACAGTAAAAGCTGAATACTTAGGTGAAAAATTGTTTATGATGTAAATCAAGAGCGTTACCTGCTAAATTTGAAGATAATTACATCATTTTACGTTGATAGACTTATTTATTGGCTAAATGAAATTAAAACTCTACAAAGTGGGCGTTTTAGTACGACGAAATGCACAAATAGCCCATCTATTACATATATAGTGAGATAGTCAAAAGTTAGCTTAAAGTGCTCATATCGCTACCAATCCACACAAGTTAACAGATTAACCTGAGTCTACACCCCACCCCAGAGTGTTCTCACAGAGGTGCAGTATGTGGTTACGCTGTTAAGAGGTAATCTACTTAGCTTCACAATTTCTTGTATCCAACTAGTTACTATTTGAATTAAAATAAACCTCGCGTACTCGTTCTCACCAACAATCTGCCGTGATTACCTAGCAAGCTTGTCTTCGATTTCAGTTGGCCGCTCTTTTTCTCTTCTGCAGGCCTGTCCTTTAGAATAAACAAGTTAGATATGGTAGCAGTTTAAGATAATGGGAACTAGCACAACACGTAGTCTAATCTACCTTGCGATCATAGCACTTTTTAAACAACTAAGGCTTGGCTGATATCTGACTTAATATCCTCAATGTGCTCTATTCCCAAAGATATGCGTAAACTACCAGGTTTTACTCCTGCTGATAACTGCTCCGCAGATGAGAGTTGAGAATGGGTTGTGGAAGCAGGATGTATAATTAAGGTTTTTGCATCACCAACATTTGCTAAGTGTGATATTAGTTTAAGACTATTTACAAATCTCTCAGCGCGCACGCGGTCTCCTTTTAATTCAAAGGAAAGAACACCTCCAAAACCTCGAGTTAAGTATTTCTTAGCATTCGTGTGATACGAATGCCCAACAAGCCCGGGATAATTAACTGAACTAACTTCTGAATTAGAAGATAGCCAGTTAGCTAGAGATAGTGCATTTTCACAGGTTCTTTCAACTCTTAGTGATAATGTTTCTAAACCTTGAAGTAACATGAATGAATTGAATGGGCTTTGCGAAGGACCCCAATCACGCAGTCCCTCAACACGACACCTAATAATAAATTGAATATTACCAAAAGCGCTGCCCATTCCGAAAACATCATTCAAGACAAGACCATGATAACTTGCTGAAGGAGTAGTAAACTGAGGATATTTACCGTTACCCCAGTTATAGGTACCTGCATCTACTATAACACCACCCATGCTTGTACCGTGACCACCTATCCACTTAGTAGCTGACTCTACTAGTACGTGAGCACCAAATTTAATCGGTTGGCATACAGCCCCACCTGCACCAAACGTATTATCCACAATAATAGGCAGATCATATTTTTTAGCTAAAACCGAGAAAGCTTCGAAATCAGGAATCGAAAGTCCAGGATTACCAATCGTTTCAAGATAGATAGCTTTTGTTCTAGCATCGATCAAATGCTCAAAACTATCTACGCGTACACCGTCAGCAAAACGAGCTTCTACCCCAATATTTTTAAAAGCATTTTTAAATTGATTATACGATCCACCATAAAGATGGGATGTAGTAATGAAGTTATCACCTACGGAGGTTATATTATTAATAGCTAAGAATTGAGCTGAATGACCCGAAGCGGTAGCTAACGCTGCTACTCCCCCTTCTAGTGCAGCCACACGTTTCTCGAATACATCTGTTGTCGGATTCATTAGACGTGTGTAAATGTTGCCAAATTCTTGTAGCGCAAATAAACGAGCCCCATGCGCAGAATCTTTAAATTGGTAAGCTGTCGTTTGGTATAAAGGAACAGCCCTAGACTGAGTGGCTGAATCGATTACTTGTCCGGAGTGTAATTGCTGTGTTTCAAATCTCATAAAAGGGTAAGTTAATTATATAATCATTATATTTACTATGTTTTTAGTCATGTATTGCAAATAATTACTAATAATTATTTCTAACTATCTTTATATCAATGCTTTAAACTATTTTATAGTTACCTGAAACCTATACAATTTGTTTAAAAATAGGATAACAAATATGAGAGCACTTAAAAATTTAAAGTAATTATTGTCCTACTTATATAATTCATGAGGTGTTTTGGATACCACTACCCAATCCTACATTTTGGATTTAAAAACACACCCAATAGCTATTCTCTAAGATTAATCTTGGTTACTCTGCAGCATTGTTTGCTCAGGTAGTTGTGGCATCCAAAGCCCTGGCAAAACCTTAGGGACTTTACCATTTTTAGGAAACGTAGTTTTAATAGCTACATGTAATTGTTCAGAAAGCGCTGCAACAGTCTTTGAAGACGATTCTAAATCAGCTATATTGTTACTCTCCTTGGGATCATTAGAGTAATCGTAGAGTTCATGACCTTTAGAACCATTATCCCACTCTGTGTAGCGAAAATTCGGAGTCCGCAAAGAGTAGCCATCAAATCGTTCCCCACTTTTTGGATTACGCACCACCTGTGTGAGGGCCCAGCCACGACCGGCAACTGAGACATCACTAATCATTGGGACTAAACTTTGACCTTGAAGGTCTTTAGGTGCTTTAACCCCAGTTAATTCAGTTAATGTAGGGTAAAGATCTAGATGACTCACTGGTGTATTTGAAACTGTATTTTTCTTACTCAAACCAGGAACTACAATAATCAAAGGAACGTGTGCTGAATTCTCAAAGAGGCTCTGTTTTTGCCACAACCCGTGTTCACCAGTGTGATAGCCATGATCGCTAGTAAATACTATTATAGTATCATCACTCAGGCCATAACGATCAAGGGCAGCAATTACTTTACCCACCTGAGCGTCCATGAAACTAATGCTGGCATAATAACCTTGGAGCGCCTTACGTCTTAAGTCATCTGTTAACTTATTCTGTTCTTTTTTATAACTCATGAAAGCAGCAGCTGGCTTATTAGCCTGATCTTGCTTAACACCAACTGCTACAGGCATATCTCTGAGTGGATAAAGATCATAGTAAGGATGCTCTGGAGCAACATAGGGAGTATGGGGTCGGAAAAATCCCACCGCTAAGAAAAATGGCCTATCTAGGTTCTTAGAACAATGCTCCAGGACCCACTCAGCACCGGCTGCAAGTTTCCCATCGGTATGCTCATCATCTGCCTTAGGCGAGGCATACCAACTCAGAGTTGCACCAAATTGTCCGGGTATGAGTGAAAATATTTTACCTTGTTCTTCAAGTCGGTCGACTCCAGCAGGATTAAGCTGTAATTCCCATGATGCGGGATCATCATGCCCATCAGTACCAATTGAATTCGGTACACCGTAATGGTAAAGTTTCCCCAACCGAGCAGCTAAATAGCCATCTAAGCGGAATGCTTGAGGCAAGCTTATCTGAGTTGGGATTGTTTGTCTAAAGATTTGGTTATTACCTAGGATACCAGTGCTATTAGGATAAAGCCCGGTTAGGAAAGAATTTCTGCTAGGACCACATAACGGATATGTGCAATAGGCATGATTGAAAAGAACACCTCTTGCAGCTAAACGATCTATATTTGGTGTTTTCGCTATAGGATCCCCATAGCAGGCAAGCATAGTGTTCAAATCATCCGCAATAATGAAAAGCACATTCTTTCTCTTAGTAGCTAATGCCGTTGAAGACAAAGTACTTAGTATAAGAATTATAAACGTAAAAGAAAGAACTTGGGATGTACGAAAACAGAAAGGTATTCGATATTTAATGTTCATTTCTTAGTCAGATAATTAGTACGTTTGATTTGGCCAAATTAGAAGCCAGCTACTACACAAGTATTTATGTGTTAAGTATGATTATAATAAACAAGATTATGGAAATAAATTCCAGATATAAAAAATAGAATTCAAAAACTATATAGTTAAACTGAAAATGGAATGAACTTTCGTATAATATTACCATTCTCTAGGCCGTCACATACATAATAGCCTTTAACAAGCGTTCCATCATGATTCTTACTCACACGCGAACAGCATACATTAGTAACTAAATCGAAATCTCTTAATGTTGCTTTTGTTTGACTGTGGTAATGACCTGAAAAAGTACCACGTAGATTAAAGTCTACAAGTAATTCAAGAACTGATTCAGCATTTAAAGGTCTATACTTGATACCTGATCCGATAGGAAAATGAGTAAAAATGACTGTTGGCTTCAAAGGATCAAGCTTTGTTCTAATCTTAGATAACCAATCAAGCGTATGCACGCCAATGACTGTATTATTGTATTTATTACTATCCGTAGAGTCTAATGCGATACACTGCCAATCATTAACAATCCAAAAATAATTTAATCGGTCAGGAAGTATAGAACTATAAACGTTAGTTGTTCCTTCTAGATCATTATCATGATTACCAGGTACTGTATAAAAAGGGACCTTGCCTTCTATAGATATTCGTTTGATAGCAGAGATACTCTCTTTCTTACCTTTGTTTGCTAAGTCGCCTAAACCTGCAATGAATGAAACTCCACCATGGCCGCCTGCGCTTCGAAATAATTCAGTAAACCAATGGTCACACTGTTCATTCTCATGATGAAAATCATTAAGTACTGAGAATCTTATCGGTACATATTTTCGATTACTACTATTAGCTTTAAGTACACCCGGCCAAAGTCCGGCTGCAAGCAAAGTTCCTAATTTCCCAACTGCTGATCGTCGTGTAATTTTAACTTCATTGATCATTTGGAATAAGTTTATTCATTTTAGTACAAATATCAATCCAACTATTCGGTATTAATAGCAGCACATATTTTCTGAAATCTAAGCGCTGTATCTGAAGAAAAAATATGATTATATTTTAAAAATACTATGCGATGATTGCTCAATATCCAATTCCTAAGCCTCTATATAAAAAAGAAGGGTCTTAGAGAAACAATGGATCAGTTATTACGCAAATGAATGCACCAGGAGTGCATACTTGAGCTTAATTCACTAGTAATTCAAAATATTCTCAAATTTGTATACAAAGAAGAGAGCAAAGCGGAATTGATTTTTAGAACCTCGCTGTACTACCAGTGGTGAGGATGCTGCACTACCAATCAAACGATCATATCCCAAAAGAGTTACGGCTGCCAGAGATTGAGTTATAGGAAGTACAAAGTTGTTATCAAAACCATAGGATACAAATCCTGATTTTGCTTTATATTGTGATAAACCTGAGCGAGCTGCCTGTAATGCGTTAACACCAAAGTACTGGTTGTTATAATTAGAATTAACTAAACGTGTTCCAAAACCTAAAATCCAAATAAGCGGAGGACCCGCTGAATAGAAGTATTCATGAATATCTTCAGTAAGCTGGATTCCTATATTACCGATAAATTCATTCTTGCCAGAAACACCCTGTAATATTTCCAAATTAAATTTATAGGAATTCAAAGTATAACCTCCGTAGACACCCACCTCAAATGAAGTAGGAATATTTCCTAAACCGAGTAAGGCCTTTGACTTTGATCCAGTTAAACTGAATGGAGTATTGTCATTTTCCCTGCGCTCAAATGCTACCTTGCCTATGACGCCACCCGTAAAACCATCAGCATTTACTAGATCATATCTTATTCCATCATATGATATACTAAATTTAGTTCCATACATGAGTTTCAATAAAGGAACTAAATTTAATCGATTTTCTTTAGATCCAAGAAAATTAGGACCGTAAATAAATCCAGTGCCTACATCAATATTTAGGCCATCTGGAGTTTTATTATCGGAGGCAATATGATTATAGCCAGAATTCGACTGGTTTTTTGTGCAAAAAGATTTAAGCTACTAACCAGTATTAAACTAGCAATTATTCTTAGTTTTGACATCAAAAGTAGAAAATCGAGTGAACGCATTAAGTCAATTGTAGTTTTATTTGTAATAATCACCAACTATTCAATAGAGTCATTAACGGGATCCACAAATTCACTGATTTAGTATTTAGAATCGGTGAAACGAGCATCGGTTAATGTAACCAAAAAAGCGACGAGTGCATCTTCATCTGATTTAGTTAATCCGATACCCTTATCTGGATGTTTGGCTATATTTGGATCTAAATTTAAATTTCGCCGAGGTGGTGAATTATAATGATCTATGACATCAGCGAGCGTTTTAAAGCGACCATCGTGCATATATGGTGCAGTGATAGCACAATTACGAAGAGATGGAGTTTTAAACCTACCTTTATCAAGTGAATTACGAGTAACATTAAATTTACCCTTATCTGAGGCACTAATATCTAAGCCATTATCTCTTTCAGAAAAATCAGTGAAAAGCGCTCCTCCGTGGCAATGAAAGCAATCTGCTCCATATTGCCCTCTTACTGGATCATATTCTGTAATAAATAATTTGAATCCACGTTTTTCATCATCCGTTAAAGAGAGTTGTCCTTTCATAGCTCTATCAAATTTAGAGTCATGGGATGTTATAGTTAAGATATATTGTTCAATAACTTTAGTTAACCTATCCGCAGTGATAAAAATATCACCAAAAACTTCTTTAAATTGATTCGTTATTTCCGGATCTTTGTTTAAGCGAGTTAAAACATCGTTAACAGATCCATTCATTTCATTTTTGCTAACGATAGCACTTAAAATTTGATCACGCATTAAATTCTTTGTGCCGTCCCAGCCGAATTTAGAAGACCATGCGAGATTCATGATACTTGGAGTATTTCTTGTCCCAGCATATCCTTCGGCACTTAAATCAATCTTATTAGAGCTTGCATATGCTTTGAGAGGATTATGACACGTTTCGCAAGACTGGGTACCATTTCCAGAGAGTCTTGTATCTGAAAACAGTTTTTTGCCTAATGCTATACCCCTTGTAGTTAGAATATTATCTTTTGGTAATTCAGGTTTAGGAAAGCCAGTAGGAATATAGAAAGCGTAATCTGTATTATTACTTTCTGTATGAGTATTTTTAGAACTACTTACGTATGATCTAGATAAATTGGAAATACCACTCCACCCAACAGACAATGAAATCAAACGAGCAAATTGCTTAGCAACCAAATCATCTGGCCTTGAATGCGTACTGGAATAATTACCATTGATATCGAACTTATGCCTCCGAAGTAAGCCCGATATGTCTAACTTTAGATTAATTACAGATAAATCACGTGTTGAAAAAGGAACTCCTAAATCGACACTCATATTGCCCGCGTCACGTGCGATGTGATAAGAAAATCCTCGTTCAACTTCGTTTAAGTCCTTGGAGTCAGACCACAGACCTTCAATAGCAAAATGGACATACCCTGCTCTCCAACCCCAGTACAATTTATTAACGATTGGATTTAAAGGGTGCCCTGGAGCCCAAGTCGAAGCATCTAATAAATCAACGTTTTCAGGTAAACCTATTTTGAATCTAAGTGATGCATAATCCCCTTCAGGCACACCACTTAGAGTTATACTTAGCTGATTACTTTCTGCATCAATAAAAGCATATTTATCCTTTAAGTAAAAAATAGCACCATCTGGTTTGATAAATGTAAATTCAGATATAAGAAAAGATAAACGTGTTATTTTTATTTTCTGTGAATATGCATTATTAAATACTGCAGAATCTATGACTACTGGCTTTGTAGACCAAAGCGGTTTAAAGCTTAATATAATATCTTTAGATTGGAGATTATATAGTAGAAAAAAATATAATACGAAATAAAGTATTCTATTCATCTAGGAATTATTTAACTAAATAAATCTCTAGAAGCCCTGTTCCACTATTTCCATCACTAGAGGTAAGTGATAAGGTATACGCCCCGGGTGCTAAATTGACTAAAATAGCCGAGCCTGCGCTGCCAATAGGCAAAGCAAATGCACCTACTTGTGAAGCCTTGGTTTGTATTTCACTTGAGTTGGCTGAATTGCTCCAGCCACTATTCGACATAAGTACATTTGAATTTTGGTATAGAGTTAGTGTAGGCTTTAGTAGTGCGTTTTGAACACTGTATTGAGTTAATGTTGGACCAATACCTCTAAGTAATAATTGCAAGCCTCCTGTTCCACCTATTACAAATCCAACAGTAAATGTATTTGCTGAGGACACATAGCTCTTTGTAGATAAATTTATCAGATTGGGCGATATTGCTGAATTAGTGTCATATACTTCAAGTAGTACTAATCCAGATGAATTACTGCTTGAACTAATAGGTGACGTGTAACTCGATTGCGATAGTGTACTTAATATTGCAGCATCTTTACTGTTTGGATTTAAAGCAAATGCCCCAACTGATACGAATGTTGGTGACAAAGTTGATGACCAATTTGTATTAGATGCTATAACGCTAGAGCCCGTATATAACTGCAGCTGTGGATCCATGATTGGATTTGCCACAGAATAGCCCTGTAGTGTTGGTCCAACTCCTCTTATTAAAAAAGGCTTGGATCCCAAGCCAGAAACTACAAATCCAGCAGCAGGATTTCCAGATACACCACCTACTGGAGTTAAAGCAGAAATATTGATCAAATGCGCTGTCCCCGTAGAACCCAACACTTGAGTTTGAGACGACCCACCTACCGCATTTACACTACCTGATTCATTGGTATCATAATTTTCTAGGGAAGTTAAGGTAACACGGTAATAACCATTGATTATAGATGTATTGTAATTTGTTACCATACCAGCACTGGGTACATTAGTAGCTAGTGTTATCCAATTTATATTATCTTTTGAATATTGTACGCTGTAATAACCGCCGTCCACTGAAGCCCAGTTTAAATTTACCCCTGTACTAATATTAGATGCAGTAAGTGTGATAGGGTAAGCTACTCCTCCAACCGCATACTGAGTCACGGTTTCATTAATTACTTTAACAGCGCCACCAGTCACGGCCCCATAGTACTGAGGCCCTATTGTATATGGATACACAGATGTACCAGATGCATTAATCGTTAAGAAGTAGGCCCATGTACCATTTGGAAAATCTGGCGTTACGCAGTACCTTGCGTTGCATTTATTAAGATCGAAATCTTTGCCTAAAATATATCCATGATCGCCTAAATAATCATTATCCTCTTGATAATATCCAAGTGGTCGAGTTGATGAAACATTCGGACCATATTGACCAGAGTTAAGTATACTACTTGCTAGATTTTTAGCCGTCACTGTCCAGCTAGGTAGAGATACTCTACCCTGAGTAACTAGATTTGTAGTCCCATAGCTTCCGTCACGTACAACATATCCGGATACCATTCGCCTAATACCACTTGTCTGATCCAAGGCTGATGAGTAGCCGTAAGGACCATAAATTGGATATCCATCAAAAGCCCATCCTACAATTGGCGAGTGCTTAGCAGGACCAACATCCTCACTATACGTACGAGTACTACTATTGAATACAACGTGATCACCAATCTGAAAACGTAAGCCGATTGGATTTATGTGATAATGATACTGCCCAGTATTTTGTTGATGAGCTAAACTTGGATCAAAGGTAACGATCTCCGTAGACATAGCATCGCGGTTCCAGATACCATCACCCGAGGGCGCCATTGCGTCTAGGCCAGTAGCATTTGTGTACGAAAATGCATCTCCTCCATTATAAAATGATACTCCATTTACACCTAATGCTATAGTCCCTCCTTTTGTGGTTACAGCACCAGTCGTAGCAGGCGTTGGATTAATTGGAAATCTGATGATATTATTCTGATTAGAAGGCCAATTCTGAAATAATATTGATTTTGCTGCATTATTAAACCAAGGCCCCATAGCATAACTAGCTAAGCCAGTAGCGTTAATATACACATAAGAATTGGAGTAGCTTACTCTTTGAACATCGGAATATGCAGGTAATTTTTGGCCTCCAAATGTTGGTGTACTAATTGCAGTAGGCCACACAGTCTGAGTAGTAGAAGAAGATCCTTGGTAAATACGTGCGTACTGATTAGAATTAATAGTTAACCAAGAGCTTAAAATAGGTAGATCAGCCAGTAATACTGTATGTATAAGGATGAAAAATAAAATGGTTAATAATCGTTTATACATTCACAGAAATATAAATTTTAATATAACATATCATTCCAATTTAATAAATAAGTCGTCAATTTATTAAGTTGAACTATCCACCTTTAGAAATACCTTGCGAGCTATAAAGTATTAATCTCCTGTGTTTAAGCCAAACGGTATTTCTATTATCAGATAAACTACATAACTAGTAGGTAATTTATCACTCTGAACAGCATGGACAAACACCCGGCACAATCAAAGTTAGAGTAGCACAATAATTCGTATATTTATAGTTAGATCCACTTCCGTTATTATCAATAAAATGCGATACAATCAGATATAGATTAGCTTCCTTAGGCTCAAAGCTAACAATGCCATCCTGATCGGTTTTACGCTCATAGGTTTTATCAAAATCTGTGGATAAAACTGCACCACGCGGGATAAATGATACCTTAGTCTGCGCTAGCGGCTTACCGTAATACAGAAGCTTCATCTTAATGAGAACTCCTGGTCCCATAGGTACTAGAGGGTTATTGCATGGCACCAATTCTAAGGAATGCCCCAATACATGATCATAGCCTAAACTAGTAATAGGAACCTTATCTAACAAGGTGGCTGCCAAAAATAGCACCTTAGCACTACGCACAACTCGCTCAGGTGCATAGGTAACCACTTGCTCAGCTTTCTGAGAAATAAGATAAATGCCGGGTTTAGTAGGCTGAAATACCGCAGTCCAAAATCCTTCCTTAGGGGCATAGCCTCTATCTGTAAAAGACGGCTTAAGATCAAAAACTGTCCCATCAGGTTGGATAACATCAATCGTGCTTGAATCTAGGCTAGGTTTACCTGCTATTTTAAAGTCACGGTGACTATTGCCGTGATTACCAAGCATAAAATCAATTGATATGGCGTCGTTTAAACGCACTACATTTGTGTTAGTCTGAAGCCATGTATCGTGGGCAAAACCACTTGATACCAAAATAACACTTAGAGCTGAAATTATTCGAATTAGAAACTTCATAACTTTAAAATATCAGTATTTAGCTTTTAGCTCAATTACAGCAGTGCGCTGAGGAAATGGATGATACAAGAAGTACTTACGATTAAGTAAATTATCTATACCACCGGATAAATTCCAGTGATTTTTAATAGAATAATTAAAATGAGTATCCAGGACAAAAAACTCATCAAAGCCACCATAGGTGTCAGGATTAGTGTCCACATTATCCACAGTTGAATACTGACGGCCACTGTATCGTCCACCAAGAGCCAAAGCCAGCGACTTGCTCGTGTGGTATGTAGTAGTAAAAGTGGCTCTTGTACGCGGAATATAAGGAGCATGCTTCCCAATCGTAGTAGAATACTGACCTACCCCAGAATTATTTAGGATTGCTGAATCAACATAGGTTACACTGCTAGACAGATCTATATTTGATTTTAATATATCATTAAATGACGAGAATACTTCGATCCCCCTATTGCGAATTTTTCCTACATTCATGACATACTGATAATTTGTTAAACTACCCACAACGAGTGGAGCATACTGAGAAATTAAAGCATCTATTGTGACTTCCTGGAACAGCGAAACTTTAATTACTCCACCTGTTATCTTTTTCTCTAAACGTAGCTCATCTGCTAGTACCTGCTCTGTCTTTAGATTAGCATTAGGCACTGTGTAAATTGAGCCAGTAGATACAATTTGATACAACTCAGAAGCTGTCGGAAAACGCAGTGCCGATCCTACTGAAAAACCTAATAACCAGCTAGGGGCAAAATCATATACAAGCATTGCCTTAGTAGACTGGCCACTTCGCTTAACCTTTGGCTGGTAAGCCGTCGTTGTACCACTAATATTAACACCATCATAAGCACTCCAATTTTCGTATCTATCCCCTATAGTAAGGTGCAGGTTTTGATATAGCTTAGATATATACTGAAGCCATACTGCATCTAGAGCAGTTTTTCCGTTACCCTCGGTACTAAGTGCTGTGAATGTACGTCCCGAACTCCAATCTGGTGTAGTATACGTAGGATTAACCAAACGATAATCATCATAATGTAAACCAAAACTTAATTCTTGGCCATCATCTTTACTTGTAGGATGCCAAGCTGATTTAAAATCTAGCGTACCCCAGCCAGTGCCGCCAAGTAATGCAACTTTACCATTGGTACTAAAAGCAGTTCCAACTGTTGAGGCAGAAAGTGGACTTTTTTGACTATCCTTGTTATAGTCATAAGTACTCGCAACAAAATGCCAGTCAAAAGCACGAGAGCCTGAAGACTTTAAAGAAATACTCTGCATCGTGTGCTCTTCAATTATAGAGTAAAACCCACTCGCAAATCCAGACTGTCCAGCATACGTAGGATTCCCAGATGAATCCTTAAGATACGTCTGGACCGATGAGTTTGAATTATTAGTCCAGTACCCCAGTGAATAGGTAGCACTGACACTAGGTGATATCATGTAATTTACTTTTAGTTTAGCGTTATCAAAATTGCTTTCTAAGATACCAGTTGCACCAAGTAGATTAGCTACTTGCCCTAATTTATTAAAAGCGAGCACGCCTCCCGTGGTACCAGAAGGTAAAGTAGTTGCAGTTACAAATGTAAGGGGTTGCGAATGCGTATTTTCATAATTAGCACTTACCCAAAAAGACCACTTTCCAACGCGGTTACCAAAACTAACAGCCGATTGATTGGCACGATAGTCCTGCTTAGTTGAATAAAGACTAAACGATTGCAGGGCTTCTGTTTGAGAGATCGTACATTCGAAGTGCTGGGGCATACGTGTTGTAATTTCAACAACTGCACCCATTGAATTGCCTGCATAGGCTGCAGCATAGGGACCATACAGAACGTCAATATGATCAATCTCTAAAGGTGATACCATACCCCAACGTGGAGCACCCAGTGTATTATTGTTAGCTATTAATGCAGAGAGTAGAACACCATCAGCATAAACTAAACTACGAGCACTCGAATTTACACCCCAAGTACGCGAAGCCAGTACTGGCTGTGTATCGCCATAGTTTCTTTTACGTATAAAAATACTAGGCATGTATTTTACAGCATCTTCGACATCAACTAAATTAATTGTGTCTTCTGTTTGAGTAAATGATACCGATTGAAGCGTTTGAGGTAAATGATACTCAGGCTGTAGTGCAGCTACATCATTTACAGTGTATTTTGGAAGCGTCTGAATTGTGTTACTGCTAGATAGCTCGCTTGAATTCCCGCCTACACACAAAAAGACAAAGCCTAATATAACATACATCAAAAATGTTCGTGTATATCTAAGTTGTGCTCTGAAAAAATTTGATCGAAACATGGACAAGTTAACAGATGCTGAAATGCAATAAGATAAGAGGTGTAACAATAAAGGCAGACTGTTATGTAAGCCTTAAACCGATTAACAGTTTAAAATACCTGATGAAGACTGCAGTTTCTGCTTATGCAGAAATCTAAAATCTATTTATAACCAAGTACGAAAGGTAGTATTAAACTAGTCCCCTTGGAGGAGGAGTCGGTGGACCTACATGTTCGAAACTGCCATACATAGAGTCGCTAAGCGACCAGCGTAATATATCAGCAGTTGCAAAAATAAATACAGACTTTTCCTGTAATACAAAAATCATCTTAGCTCCGAAACCAGCAGATGGTAGAGATGTAGCTGTTTGCTGTTGTTTAGCAGCGTCTACTGCTTTACAAAGAGCACACATCTTACCGCTAAAAGTCTTTTTTATAGCAGTTCCTACAGACATGCTTTCGGAGTAGCTAGAAAACATCTTAGCCCATGCAAAGGTTTGCGCAATATCCCACTGAGCTCCTGTTGCAAAAAGCCATGCAGTAAGTATGCAAATATGTTGAAGTTTTTTGCGCAATCTCATTAAAACTCTATTACTACCGATAAAAAGCAAGCTTTTTAAGCCCGTACTCGGAGAGCACACCTTTTACTGCACCTCATACACCTCAATCATTGTAACACCGGCAGTTTCGGAAACACTGGTTGCTTGTACAGTATATGAGCCAGGGGCCAGAGTCATCACTACTGCTGAATCTTTACTGGATGCACTAGCAAACTGAAATGCACCTGTGGCACTGTTAGCTGCTGTAATAGAAACATCACCACCCCAACCTGCATTTGAAGCTATTACAGTAGTACCAGAAAACACGTTTAATTGTGGATCAGTCATAGTACCAAGTACCCCAAAAGATGCTAAGGTTGGACCAGAAGCTCTAATTAATACAGTCTTGGCCGTAGCACCACTAATAGCAAAACCAGCTGATAAAAGTCCTTTAACAGGAACTTGCTGTAAGCAGGACAAATTAATCAACCTTGGCGAAGTTACTGTATAGTTAGCTGTGTTGTCATAAACCTCTGCTAAAGCATTACCAACACCAGTGCCATTACCTAATACTTGAACCGTATAGCCACCTGACACACTCGGCAATGCCTGGACTACAGCTGCATCAAGGCTAGTGGTAGGCGTTAATGCAAAAGCACCCGTAGCAGCATCAGCTACATTAACAGCATTTATATTAGCAGCCGTAGATCCCCAATTATCATTTGATGCAACAACATTACTCCCCTGCAAAACTTTAAGCGTAGGATCGGCAAGCACGTTATTAAGACCAAAAGCAGTTAATGCTGGTCCAGATGCTCGTATAAGCAGTGGTTCTGTTCCCGTTGTACCAGCACCACCATTAACAAAACCAAGTGTTAGCATTTGCGAACCTGGTCCATCCATTGTGAGTACCGATAAATTAACAAGTCGACCCGGATTAGTCGTATTAAGAAGGGTTAATTGTGCAAGTAAAGTGGATGCAGATCCAGCAGCATTGGTTACTGTACAACTATAAGCACCAGCATTTGCGGATGTAGCTGCTGGAATAAACAAAGTAGATGATGTGGCTCGTGCCATTGTATTTTTTCTTAATTCAGAAAATAATTGGATTACGGGACAAATTCTAGGTGTTGATGGTGGCTTATCTAGCCTTAAAACAAAAGTTAAAGCGTGAAACAAATATTAACAGAAGGTTTGATAAGTTCTATTATAGCCTCGGCATGGGCTGACGACGTCTCATTTGATAAAATCAAAAGAGACACTGGTTATACAGAAAGTGAAGTAATTGCTATAATGCGTAAAAATCTTAAAAATAAAAGTTTCATTATATGGCGTAAACGTGTTTACGGTAGAAAAACTAAACATGAAAAACTTACCAGATTGATTGATCGTGAATTAG
Organism: uncultured Opitutia bacterium; assembly: GCA_903834135.1. Classification (GTDB taxonomy): domain Bacteria; phylum Verrucomicrobiota; class Verrucomicrobiia; order Opitutales; family Opitutaceae; genus Palsa-1447. The sequence continues at coordinate 19,369 of CAILHZ010000008.1, forward strand.
AGCAGTAAAGCTACTAAATATCTAGAATCAACATAGTATGAAAAAACGTATAGCCATCATTGGTGCTTGGATATCTGGATTAACACTAGCAAATCGTCTTAATAGTACATTTGAGGTTGTCGTTCTTGAGAAATCAAGGGGCATTGGTGATCGCTTGGCGACACGACAAGCTGAGCCATTTGCATTCGATCACGGCACCCAGTTTTTTACGGCACGCGATAAAAAATTTACTCAATTTATTACTCCTTATTTAAGATCTGGGATTGTGCAAGAATGGATAGGAAAAGTCGTGACTCTTGAGGTTAATAAAAAAACGACAAATAGACTCTGGTTTGAACCTCACTATGTAGCGTGCCCTGGAATGAATAATCTTTGCAAGAAGATGGCTGATGGAATAAATATTCGTCTTAATTGCGAAGTTGCTCCACTGAGTTTTAAAGATTCCAAGAGTTGGCACTTGGTGGATAAAAACGGAGAAAGTTTAGGCGAATTTGATCTAGTGATATCGACTGTTCCGCCCGTACAAACCTGCAAGTTATTTAATACTTTCTTACCTGAGAATACATCTATAAGTAATTCTAAATTTCTTGCATGTTTCACAATGATGTTTGGATTCCATAAAAAATGGGATAAAACATGGATTGGTGCTAAAGTACATAATAGCCCAATTGAATGGATTGCTGTTAATTCATCTAAGCCTGGGCGCAACGATAACCACACTGCGCTTGTGGTGCATTCAAGTAATACATGGGCTGAAGAACATGTTAATGATGACTTACAGCAAACGGAGATATTTCTTCGCAGGGAACTCAATAAAATATTAAATATAGAGTTAAGCTTTCCCGATTATTTTTCTCTACATCGTTGGCGCTATGCCTTGTTGAGTAAATCACATGATGATAAGACACGTAACACACCTTATTTTGACACAAACTTAAACCTAGCATGCGTAGGCGACTGGGGAAGCCGATCAAGAATTGAAGATGCTTGGATTGATGCTAACGAACTTGCAGATAAAATACTAATGTAATGACTCAACATTAAGCGGCTGCATAGAACTCATGCAGCATTAAAACGATCGAAGTAATTGAGCAAATATTTTTAGCTACAAGTCTACTTTTACAAACTAAGCCAATCAAAGCGCTTAATAAATCTATCATTCACTGAGTAAAAATAACGTCTTTGACTGCAGCTTCAGTGAGTGGTGGATTCTCAGGCGTATGAACAATTATGTTTTTAAACGTAATTGAAACTACAGATTTTAGGTGTATTCCCCGCTTTGCAGTAATTGTGGCATTCTCAATAACAATATTATGTATTGGGTGATCTGGCATACCTGTAATTGCAATGGCAGTACCAGCGTTAAGACAACAAATGTCCTTAATAAAAAAATCTTTAAATTCAGGCACTCGGTATAGGGGATCTAGCTTAACAGCACTGGTTGAATCTTTTTCATAATAAGTGTCAAAGCCAATGGCATCGGTTGTAATATCTTTCATGTATATATGATCGATATAGATGTGATCCACCACCCCACCACGCCCTAGACTACTCTTCACACGTATACCCTTGTCTGTACCAATAAAGTCGCACTGCGTTGCCCAAATACAGGACATTCCACCGTCAGTATTGCTTCCAATAACAAAACCGCCATGTCCGTGATATACCGTACATTCAGCCACAATTATGTTATGAGCCGCAGATTTCATGCAGATACCATCATCTCCTGCACTCACAGTGCAGCGATAAAGAACTACATCTTCGCAGCTAGAAATATCCATACCATCACCGTTCTGCGCCCACCATTCATTGAATATCGATACATGCCTAGCGATGAGATTTTTACAGTGACTTGGATCAAATGCAAAATTAGGTGAATTGCGAATTGTGACATCTTCAATAAGTACATTCTCACAATTAAACAGGGTGAATAAAATTGGCCTCAGTGCATCACGAGCGCTAATAAGATCTTCCTCACTAACATGCTTCTGAGACTTTAATAAACGGGATATATAGGCTAAACCATCTCGAGCAGCTTTTGTTGGCCAGCCCATAGATTCATCTTCATCTGTTACACCTCCGTTAGCCAGGAACTCCTTCCACTGAGTATCGGTTGCTTTACTACGCTTCAAGGGCCTCCAAGTTTCACCAGCCCCATCAAAGATACCCTCTCCAGTTACGCCTACATTTTTAAGTCCCGAACCAGTCAGTGGAGAAACTACCGCAAAACCACGACTCCCTCGCTTAATAATCGGGTAAAGGCTATGATCAGAGGTAAATTGTATTATTGCACCCCGTTCTGTATGCAGATCAACATTGCTAAGCAGTTCTATAGGCCCAGTAAGCCACAAACCGGGGGGAACTATCACATGGCCTCCACCAGCATCTGCGCATGCCTTGATGGCACTGCTAAAAGCTTTAGTATTAAGTACATGCCCATCACCTATAGCGCCAAAATTTAGTATCGAAAAGTTTCTATCAGCAAAAACTGGGGCTTCAATTTTGCCCATTTTAAATGGTGCATGCTCTACATAGCTTTCAAGCGTTGCGCTATAAATAGAACTGGTGATTAAGGCTGTGCAAATTAGAAAGACCTTTTTCATTATCTAAATTTGAAGTTATTTGAATGCTAATTTATTGCTATATAAAAATAACTCAAACTGTTGTACTTTTACATAAATCTGACTGTCCGTTAAAATAGCAGGTACTGCAGTTTAAATTATGCCTATTTTTTATAGCTAAAAAAAAAGATTCCCCTCTAATTTACTCTACTTTCCCCTTCTCAAGATATACGTAATGCTATTTGCACTTTACCCTAAACTAACATCCAATTTATGAACAAAATTAACCCTATTCAGCGCCGGCTTATTTGCCTAGTCGGAGTGTGTACTAGTTTGCTAGTTATTAACACCAATCAGGCATACGCCCAAGCCGCCCTGTCATCTACCACAACGGCTACAACAGAGACAGCCCCTAAGACTGCTATTCCTGTAGAAAGTACTCCTACTCAAGATACAAAAGATAAAGAAGTAGTTACTCTTTCGCCTTTCGAAGTCGTATCCGCAAACAAGGGCTATTTTGCAGCAAATTCTATGTCGGGTACACGTATAAACTCAAAAGTTGAGGACCTTGGTCAGTCCCTTACCGTAATGACTAAGGAACAGATGAGTGATTTTGCTATGCGCGATATCAACGATGTTTTTGACTACATGGCTAGCACTGAAGGCACTGGATCGTACTCGCAATTCGACACTGATCGCACGGGCGCTGTAGTGGACCAAGTAAGTCTTAACCCAAACAATGCAAACCGAGTGCGTGGTATAGGTAATGCTAATATTGCATTTAATAATATGGCAACGACTAGTCGCATACCAGTCGATCCACTTTGGCTAGACTCAATCGAACTAAGTCGAGGACCTAACGCTAATATTTTCGGCTTAGGCAATGCTTCGGGTACCGTAAATCAAGTACCTGCAACTGCTAATCTAACTCGTGACTTCACTAAGGTAGAAAACCGTGGTGATAGCTACGGCGGCTGGCGTTCATCATTAGACGTAAACCGAATGATCCTAAGAAACAGGTTGGCGGTCAGAGCTAGCTATGCAAACGATCACACGGACTTTATTCGTAAACCATCAGGAGAAGACGCACGTCGTCTTAGTTTTCAAGTAAAGGCTAAACCATTTAAGAATACAACAGTGTCAGCTTCTTGGTTTAGCTACAAAAACCAATCCGTTAGGCCTAATTTTACAACCCCTAGAGACTACTACACAGATTGGATTACCTCGGGGAAACCAGGTTGGAATCCTGTCACTGGCTTAATTACAATGGCAAACGGTCAGGTTTACGGTAACGGAAACGTACTTGGTTCAACTACACCATATACGGCTGCTCCAACTTATTTCATAACAGGTGGTGCAGAAACTAGATCTATTTTCCAGATCGGTTCTCCAGGACAAACGCCTTACTGGGCAATGACTAGGTATACATCCGGTACATATGCTACCACCGATCCTTATGCAGCAACCTACACAGGTATCGGACTTTTGACTACAGGTCCTGCAGAAACATATACAGCTACTCAGCAACCATTGTATAATTCGCTAGCTATGCCTATAAGTAATCAATCCATTTACGATTGGAACAGCATTAACTTAGCTGGTAACAGTAAATCCTGGGATAATGATAATATGTACATGGCCGAGATCGACCAAGTCATTCTTAGTACATCAAAACAAAGTTTAGCAGCACAGTTTACTTTCTTACGGGAAGATTCCAAACGTTTGGAAAACCAACCCATGGGACCTGCAAGCGTTAATAGTAACGTAGGTCAGCTCCAAGTTGACGTAAATCAAGTTAATTTAGATGGCACTCCTAATCCGTACTATGGCCGACCATACCTAAGAAGCAGCGAGCCTTATCTCCGTGACATGCCAGATTTGTGGGACACCTCACGCGCCCAGCTCGTCTATCGTCTCGATTTTTCACAAGATAAGGGTTTAACTAAGTGGCTAGGAACCCAGCAAGTTCTTGGTTATTATGAATACAAGGACCAGCAGAATCGCCTGTACACATATAGACATGCAGCTTTAGGAACAAACCTGCCTTGGGAACAAAAATATTTAGGTCTTAATACTCCTTTAGGTAATCGCGTACAGCAATCAATCGCTGACCCAAGATATAATATAGCACCAGGTAATTATGCCCGAGTTAACGAACAATACTACGTAGGCAATACTGTAGGTGGCGGCATACAATATGCACCGAGTTATTTTCCTGAAGGCGTAAGTATTCCCTATGTCTGGGGTCCTTCTAGCACTACCTTACTTAAGGATGTATCTGCGATCGGCTGGTCGCCTAGTCCAGATTCTGGCGGTGGTGGCTCTAATGACGAGACCGTCATAAAAACGATTGGCGGCGTTCTTCAAAGCAATTTCCTTGAAGGAAAACTAATTGGTACATTTGGTCTACGTGAGGATAAAGTTTATGACCGTAATGCTCCACTTGCAACCCTCACATCAGATTTACTCTCTTACGACTTTGGTGCCTCAAACCAATGGTTGCCTACCTGGCGTGAAGCCAAGGGTAAGACAAATTCTGTGTCAGTTGTTGCTCGTCCGTTTAGGGATTTTAAATTTTTAGCATCTGCTTTTAACGGTGGTGGCGCAATCAGCCGATTCCTCTTTGAGGCAGTCAATAATTTAAGTCTCACTTATAATATTTCAGATAACTTCATCGCACAGGGCCCAGCCTACGACTTATTTCTTAAGCAATTACCAAACCAAACGGGCACGAGTAAAGATTTAGGACTTTGGTTAAATGTTTTTGATGGTAAACTATCCATCCGCTATAATCACTTCGATACAAAACAGCTAAACCTACGTAATGGAGATATTACGACGATGGCTCAGCGTATTTTAAGATATGACGGCTTTGTCTCAAGTGACGCTTGGAACTTAAGAAGTCAGACAACTGCTTGGCTTAATGGACTAGGTACTGGCGGTCTAGCGACAAATGATCAAATTGCTGCTGCTATAAAGATGCCTTTAGATCAGTATAATGGCCTACAGCGTATTGTCTCTAATAGCACCTATGCTGCTGCTATGGATTCAGAATCTAAGGGTGACGAATTAGAACTTAATTTTAACCCTACACGCAATTGGACCGTAAGTGGATCAGTTACCAAGACCGTTGCGATAAACACAGCTGTCGGTTCTGCTGTTGATGACTATATTGCTCTACGTATGCCTGTTTGGACAACGCTTGAGGATCCACGTTTTACTAATACAACCCAAACAATTAATGGCGTAACTACAGCAATCACAGCAAATACACTTCCTATAGGAGCCACAGGACATCTTCTATGGTGGAATATTATGGGTACACCCTTCAGTACGGTTGCTGGCTATAATGCTACTAACTCGGCGGCTACTAACTATGCTTCGAATGTTGATGCTCCTATGTCTGTGTTTCGCTCTATGATTGGTCGTCCTAGACCTCAGATGCGTAAATACTCAACTAAGTTCAACACAAGATACAATCTCTCAGGTATCTCAAATAACGTTATTTTAAAAGCCATGACAGTAGGCGGTTCGCTGCGCTGGACTGATAAAGGCGCTATTGGATTTTACGGACTCGGGTATGATCCTTCCAAAGACCTTACTTTAGCTTCGAATAAAATACTCCAGTTAGATCCAAACAGACCTATTTATTCTCCAGCTGAGACCTACCTAGATTTATTTACTAGCTACAGAACTAAAATGTTTAGCGATAAAGTGCGCGCGACATTCCAAGTTAATGTTAAAAATGTAACTGAAAAAGGCGGTCGCTTGTTAGCTACGAGTGCCTTCTTTGATGGTAGAGCCTCTACTTACCGTATTGTAGATCCACGTCAGTTTGTCTTCTCAGCATCTTTTGATTTATAAGATCTGTTGAATTCAAAGAAATCTTGCCGCCACTCGTAAGAGTTGCGGCAATTTTATTGCCCTAAAAGATATAAGGATTACACCTTGTGATCATAATGAAGCAAGTAAGCGACTTGCGCAGTTGCAATATACATTTCACACTGCAGGCAGACAATGACTCCACAGCAATCTACCGCTCGCCCCAGTGAGGTAGTTAAAGCCAAATCGCAATCTACTAGCTGGCCAATAAGTGCAGTTTTCGTACTCATTGCTGCAGTAACTTTCCTAGCTTATTTACCAGCACTTTCCGGTGATTTTCTATGGGACGATGCAGGACATGTAACAAGTTATGCTCTACAGTCGTGGTCAGGACTTGGCCGCATTTGGTTTGAAATTGGAGCAACCCAGCAATACTACCCTCTGCTTCATTCAGCCTTCTGGATCGAGCATAGTGTGTGGGGTGATGCATCTGTTGGTTATCATCTCATAAATATACTTTGGCATGTAATTAGTGCGTGTCTTTTAGTTTCTTTACTCAGGCGTCTGGGGATTCCTGGCGCAGTACTTGTAGGCATTGTTTTTGCCTTACATCCAGTATGTGTTGAATCAGTCGCATGGATCTCAGAACAAAAAAACACGCTCTCTACTGTATTTTATCTCGCATCAGCGATTGCATGGCTAAAATTCGAGGATCAGCGACTACCAAAGCGATATGTAGTAGCTATAGTATGGTTTATAGCAGCTTTGTTAACAAAGAGTGTTACTGCGACACTACCAATGGCCATACTTGTAATAGCTTGGTGGCGACGTGGACGCATATCCTGGCAGCATGACTTGCTGCCTTTGTTTCCTTGGTTTGTGTTAGGCTTAGGTGCGGGGTTAACCACTGCATGGTTCGAATCTACTCAGATTGGGGCAAAAAGCGCCGAATTTAACATTAGTTTTTTATCACACATCCTACTCGCCTGCCGTGTGGTTTGGTTTTATGCGAGTAAACTTGTATGGCCTGCGAATCTAATATTTTTCTATCCTCGTTGGACGATAGACACCTCGAGCTTGTGGCAATGGCTTTTTATAGTCGCTACTGTAATAACTCTCACTGCTCTTATTTGGTGGCAAAAACGTGATCGTTCTCCTCTTGCTGCAGTATTGTTATTTTGCGGTACCTTGTTTCCCGTCCTTGGTTTCGTGAAAGTTTATCCCTTCATTTTTTCTTATGTAGCAGATCACTTCCAGTATCTAGCCAGCTTAGCAATGGTCTCCTTTATAGGAGCTTCTGCATGGCATGGGTTTACTCTATTACGTTGGCCAAGGTGGACTGGACTAGGCCTTGCGGCAATACTGACAGCCATTCTCGGTATGCTTACCTGGCAACAATGTGGCATGTATCGGGATGTCCGTACACTTTACACGACAACCCTTGAACGTAATCCCGAGAGTTGGGTCGCAAACCTTAATTTGGGTATCGTTTTAGATGAAACCGGTGAAACGGAGAAGAGTTTATCCTATCTAAAACGGGCACTTGAATTAAAGCCCGCATTTCCAGAAACACTAAATAGCCTAGGTAATGTACTAAACCGACTTGGCCGCTCGAGTGAGGCCTTACCTCTGCTTAATCAGGCTATTAGACTAGAGCCACGTTTCGCAGCTGCGTATAATAGTTTGGGTGCTACGTTCATGAATCTTGATCGAGTAAATGACGGGACATTAGCATTCAGGCAAGCCGTTGAACTTGATCCGAAATGGACTCTTGCTCGCCTAAATTTAGGCTGGGCATTGGCCAACAGCGGACATACCAGTGATGCGGTAGCACAGTTTAGACAAGTACTAACGCTTCAACCTGAACTTGCCGAGGCAGAGGCTAAATGGGGTCTAACACTAGTAATTGAAGGTAATAATAGCGAAGCCTTGGATCACATTAAACGGGCTGTGTATTTGCAGCCGGAAGATCCAGAGCTGCGCTATAATCTCGGTCAGATATTTCTGCATACTGGACAAAAAAGCAAAGCAGTTGAGCAATTTGAAGAAACCCTACGCCTAGACCCTAATCACAGTGGCGCTAAAGAAGCCCTTTTAGAGCTGCGTCGAGCAAGAACTGCAGTTCCATAAAAAACACTGAAAGTATCTAACAAAAATTAGGTTTTTTTACATTATTAAAAAAGAGCTGAATGAAAGATTTTAAAAAACTATTTCTCATCGTACTATCGTTCTACCTACTTCTGTATTTATTTTACAGCGCAAGCATCTGCTATGCTAAATCATCCCAAATTGAGCAGTGGGGTGTTTTTGAGATTGCCCTCAAAGGCCCATCGAGTGGCAACCCATTTACGGATATTCAATTAAGCGCAGTATTCACCAAGAATAATCGTACAATTAAGACATTTGGATTCTATGATGGAAACGGAATCTACAGAATTCGCTTCATGCCAGAATCGACAGGCGAATGGCATTACATAACTTCAAGTAACTGCTTAGAATTAAATGAAATTAAAGATAACTTTATTGTCGTAGCACCAACTAAAATTAATCACGGCCCTGTACGCGTACAGGGGATGTATTCTTTTAGTTATGCTGATGGAACTGTATACCGACCGATAGGTACAACAGCCTATGCCTGGATTCACCAGGGAGATAAGCTTGCAGAGCAAACCCTACAGACACTAGCAGCATCCCCTTTTAATAAGCTTAGGATGACTGTTTTCCCAAAACACTACGAATGGAATAATAACGAACCATTACTCTATCCATATAGTGGGACTCCACCACGTATTTGGGACTTGAAACGATTTAATCCTGAATTCTTTCAGAACCTTGAGCATCGTGTACAACAACTCGGTGATTTAGGAATCGAGGCAGATATCATCTTATTTCATCCTTACGATAAAGGACATTGGGGATTCGATAGAATGCCTGCACAAGCAGACGATCTATATCTGCGCTATATTATAGCAAGGCTTTCAGCGTATCACAACGTGTGGTGGTCAATCGCAAATGAATATGACTTCCTTAAAGAAAAAAAGCCGTCTGATTGGGATCGTTTTTTTCAGATCGTAGAGTCAAATGATCCTTACGGTCACTTAAGATCTATCCATAACGGATCTATAATTTACAATAACACACTACCCTGGGTTTCCCATGCTAGCATACAGAATGGATCAGCTGTTGAGGACTACGCACGAGCAATTCTTTACCGGGATGTATACCGAAAACCAGTAATATTCGATGAAGTAAAATATGAAGGAAACATTCCTCAACGATGGGGAAATATTACTGCACAAGAAATGGTGAAACGCTTCTGGGAAGGTACTATAGCTGGAACGTTTGTTGGGCACAGTGAATGTTTTTTAGATTCACACGATATCATATGGTGGGCAAAAGGAGGCGTATTACGTGGTCAGAGCGTAGAGAGGATAGCCTTTCTTAAAAAGATATTGGAGGACAGCCCGAATGAAGGACTAGAACCTATTGATAAATGGCAAAATTGTCCTTTTGCAGGCAAGCGAGGTTACTATTACCTTGGATACTTTGGAGAATCAAAGCCAAGCGAGTGGCTATTTTCACTTTATAAAGCCGAGCTGAAAGCAGGTATGAAATTCAAAGTTGAGGTCATTGACACATGGGATATGACAATCACTCCAGTAGATACGATTTTTGAATTAAATAAACCTCGTAGCTATTCTGTAGAAGATAAGAATGGTCGCAGTGTACCTCTACCAAGTAAACCCTTCATTGCATTGCGGATAAGGCGCATACCATAAAATGGTAAGCATTTGTTCCGTGTTATTTGTAACAAGTCGCACTAAAGAGATTTATATTAAAAAAACGGTTAAGAGTATTTCTTATAGTCCCTATACATAGTTTGAACAATGCCAAGGTTGACATTAAAAAAGAAAAAAATGCACTACATCATACGTGATGCCTAAAGTAATTTTAAATAGAATTTAAATCTTAGATTAGTCTGACTTAGAAAGTAAATTGACGATTCCTACTGCCGATCCGATACCAACTAAACCTCCTGCGAGTATATCAGATACAAAATGATAATCAGATCCCCACAAACCAACAGCAACCGCTAAAGTTAATAATAGACTCAACCAGCGAAAGTTCGGAAGACGCAGCCAAATAACAGTAGCTAAAGCGGCAATCTGTGTAGTATGTCCTGAAGGGAATGATCCCCACCCCTGACCACCATGTAGTATATTAAAACCAAAAACCTTATCTTTAATCCAAGAGGGATTAGCATTAGTCCAAGTTTCAGGCCAAGTGCGGCCAAAAAAATACTTTAACTCGTCTTTAATTTCGTATGAAACAAGAATGGCTATGCTAGCAAGTGATGCTGTTTTTAAGTAATAGCCCGGTGTCCACTTAGCTAATACAGCAATAAATGCTACACCGACTAAAAAAAATACAGATCCTGATCTTAACCTATCCACAATGTGCGTAAGTGATTCAAGAAATACAGGCCTATGCAGATGCTCAAAAGACCACGTTGAAGCTGTTTTATCTAGGATAAAGTAGACAGCTATGATTACAGCTACATAGAATAGTAAAAATGACCTGTATTTAGAATTAATCGACATGGTACCCAACAGTAGATACTGGGATCAGATAATCAAGTATTGATGGTTAGATTCAGAACATCATGTGAGCTCAGCAAGAACTAAGATAACACATTGCGATAACTTAGTACTACAAACTTTTTTCTGCGATGACTACAATAGTTCCGTTCTGATCCTTGCATCTTATCTCAGTCACAGATGAGTTTACTTTAATTTCTTCAATTACAAATCCTAGAGTAGAGGCTCTTCTGTGTAGTATAGCATTTGCTTTAGTAATATCTAATACTTCAAGTTTGTAATCTAACAAAGCTCGCTCAGTGGACTTAGTCTGAATTAAATGCAAAGTATCAGAACCATCTGGTACAGAAATTAAAGCATCATAGCCTACATTGATATGCTTAATTTTAAATCCAAGTATAGTTTTATAAAACTGTAATGATTTATCTAAATCTTTAACACTTAATGTAGCTGAAACTAAAGCATTTGAAATTCTTGTCTCACTATTGCAAAGACCTTGATGCTTCATGAGCTCTCCATTTGTTTCAAATTGGGTAATTTCAAAAACATGCCCGTCTGGATAGCTGCATGTTAGTACTAAATCACCAATACGCGCTTTGTGCACGGGCTTTACCTTAATACCTGCTAGCGTCATGCGCTGATATAAGGGACTCAAATTATCAGTTATAAGCCCCAGGTGATCTAAATTGTCGCCATTTGGCAGTATTTTTTTTGAATTAGGAAATAAGTAAATGACCTGCTGCTCGCTTACTTTCATAACGACCATCTGTAAATCTCCTTGTGGTGTTAATAGTGAATAGGGTTCTTCATATCCAAGAAAATCATGATAGAATCGTCTAGCTTTAGTAATATCACTTACCCAAAATCCAACGTGGTAGAGAGCGGGTATATGAAAAGATGCCTGCGTTTGAGCTAAAAGTAACCCCGAGGATAAAGAGGATAAAATATATAAAAGTCCGATATAAAACTTAGTTTTCATAAATAGGTGTCATACAAGTGACTAAATATTGTATTACTTATTAAGACTAAAAATATTCAACTTTTATTGCTAGCCAATGAGTACTTAAAATCCTCCTAGTCTTCTGCCATATGTCAGTACTTAAGCCTAAAAACACTTAATCAGATCACTATCCCCTAATTAAAACCACAAAAAACGCCACATAATCAAACTGATTAAGTGGCGTTATTGAATAGCGAAGTAATTTAATCAGACTTATTAAAATAAATCTGCGTTCATCACTTTATTCCAAGCAGCAGTGAAATCATGTACAAATTTAGTTTGTGAATCACTTTGAGCGTATACTTCAGCTAAGGCTCTAAGCTGCGAATTTGACCCAAATACAAGATCTACACGTGTAGCTGTCCACTTTACATCACCTGTAGAACGGTCACATACTTCAAACAATTCTTCGCTAGATGATGTTGGTTTAACACGATTATTCATATCCAGTAAATTCACAAAAAAGTCAGTTGTGAGTACTTCTGGTCGGTTCGTAAATACACCCTGTTGTGATTTACCATAATTTGCATTCAAGACGCGTAAGCCACCTATAAGTACCGTCATTTCAGGCGCAGTAAGACCAAGCAACTGGGCTTTGTCTATTAACATCTGCTCAGCTGGAAGGCTGTAACGTGTCTTTAAATAATTACGGAAACCATCTGCAGTTGGTTCAAGTACACTGAACGATTCAACATCTGTCTGTGCTTGCGAAGCGTCTACTCGACCTGGAGTAAAAGGCATAGCAACACTCGTCCCCGCTTTGTTTGCAGCACTTTCTACAGCAGCGTTACCCGCAAGTACTATTAAATCAGCCAAGGATACTTTCTTACCTAGCGATTGTTCAGCATTAAATGACTGTTGAATGCCCTCAAGTACCTTAAGTACCTTTGATAATCGAGCGGGCTGATTTATTTCCCAATCTTTTTGTGGAGCTAAACGTATGCGAGCACCATTTGCTCCGCCACGCATATCAGAGCCACGATAAGTTGAAGCTGAAGCCCACGCTGTAGATACTAGCTCCGATATCGAAAGCCCTGAAGCAAGAATCTTAACCTTAAGCGCTGAGATGTCCTTAGCTTCAATGAGTGGGTGATCCAAACGTGGTAAGGGATCTTGCCAGATAAGGTCTTCCTGAGGCACTTCTGACCCAAGGTATCTTACCTTTGGTCCCATATCTCTATGGGTAAGCTTAAACCAAGCACGCGCAAAAGCATCAGCGAATGCATCGGGGTTTGCTAAGAAGTGACGCGATATCTTTTCATAAGCTGGATCTGCTCTTAATGCGATATCGGTGGTGAGCATCGTAGGACGCTGCTTCTTTGTAGAATCAAAGGCATGAGGTACTGTTAATTCTGCATCTTTAGCCACCCATTGGTTTGCGCCTGCAGGACTTTTCTCTAATTGCCACTCGTAGCGAAGTAGGTTTTCAAAGTAATTATTACTCCACTGAGTTGGTGTCGTTGTCCAGGTTACTTCAAGACCACTTGTAATAGTGTCTGATCCTTTACCTGAACCATAGGTACTTGCCCAACCTAGCCCTTGCTCTGCAATACCAGCAGCTTCAGGCTCTACCCCTACATGTCCAGCAGAAGCTGCTCCATGTGTTTTGCCAAAGGTGTGCCCGCCTGCGATAAGAGCGACTGTCTCTTCGTCATTCATCGCCATACGAGCAAATGTTTCACGAATATCTTTTGCTGACGCAACAGGATCAGGCCTTCCATTAGGTCCTTCAGGATTAACATAAATTAGACCCATTTGCACAGCAGCAAGGGGGTTTTCAAGTTCACGTTCACCAGAGTAGCGCTTATCATCTAGCCATATTTTCTCAGAACCCCAATATACATCCTCTTCGGGTTCCCATACATCTACACGTCCACCTCCAAATCCAAAAGTTTTAAAGCCCATGGATTCAAGTGCACAATTACCTGTAAGTATAAAAAGATCAGCCCATGAAATTTTATTACCGTACTTCTGTTTGATCGGCCACAGCAGTCTGCGCGCCTTATCTAAATTAGCATTATCAGGCCAACTGTTAAGGGGTGCAAATCGCTGCTGCCCGGCCCCAGCACCTCCACGACCATCACCTGTTCGGTAAGTTCCTGCACTATGCCATGCCATACGGATAAAAAATGGCCCATAGTGACCAAAGTCTGCTGGCCACCAATCCTGAGAATCTGTCATTAGCGTGTACAAATCTTGTTTAAGAGCCTTAAAGTCTAGCTTCTTAAACTCCGCCGCATAATCAAATTCAGTGCCCATCGGATTAGATAAGGCAGAGTTTTGATGCAGGATTTTCAAATTGAGCTGGTTTGGCCACCAATCACGATTAGATTTAACACCCATACCCGTGTGCTTTGGCGCACTATCGTGCAGATGAGGGAAAGGGCATTTGCCGCCGGTAGAAGCCGTTGGATTTTCCATAATGTAAATTGAGTATGTAAAGAGGTTAAACTAGATTTAGATGACTACACTTAAGCGTTTAATACTTAAAGTATCATTTTAAATAGCTTAAGCAACTGAAGTAGCCATTTTTGAGGCGTAAATAACAGAATCTGCCTAAAGCCAAAACTTAGCCTAATAGTCATTGTATCTTAAGCGTGATAAATGAAATTTGTATCTACGGCAGGCTCACTGGAATAGTGAATTAATGTATAATATTGGTCTACTATATGTAACCTATATATTTAAAACGATAATTGGAGCCTAGTTATAAAAACATTTTCATCCTGCCTAAGAATTTGGGTTGTGGAAGTTCCCATTAGATTTGTAAAACTGGTCTGGAAGAAGTCTTGAGCAAATCGTACCGACTTAGACTGATACCAATTTAGTCCAATACCCATAGCTTTTGCTTTTTGAGGATTAGTTAGCGGTGAGGCAAAAAGTGGGAAAACTGATGGGTCTATATTAAGTTTAGAGTAACGCGCAACCACCTGAAATGCACCAAAACTACCGCTAGAATAATCAAATGACTGCCTAGGTACTACACCTGCATAGCTTGCAGCTTCACCTGTTAAAACCCATCCTAAGTTGAAATCCCATGCCTTATTCTGCAATGTAACCTTAGGTAACGAAAAACTAGCTGTGGGAGCACTCGGCCGAACATTTACTGTGGAGATTGCATATTCAGTAAATATACTCAGTGGCCCGTTATAATAATTAGCCTGAGGCGAAACTCTCCACACTCTACCATCTGCGTAGACAGAAGACGCATACTTAAAGAATGCTTGCTGTCCATCGCTTCTATAACCCGATGTAACACCAGCTAGACCTTTCTGACGTCCATCACTAGCACCAACACCAAAGCCTAATCCTTGCGATATTGACTTTGTATCATGTATAAAAGGCTGGAAAAATATTCGTGCAACTCCGTCTTTATCATTATCGAAATCTGAATTGCCTGAGCTCAGTGTATTATCAGCAGTGCCATTTACTAGACCAATAGAATAAGCAACAGTGCCGGAGTACAGTGAACCTCCAACTACAAATCCTATATCTCGATTTGGCATGAGATTATTAACGAGTGAACGTTCGACAAATTGCGTATTTGGATCTGTCTGAAGCTCTTCAAGCCCTACAGGGCATTTGAATTTGCCGAATTTAACTTGAAATCTTGGATCAAAATTGACCGTTGCATTAGCATCAAGAATTGTGACTGCATTAGCTATACCACTGCTTCCATTGCCAAACTCTGGAATAAAAAGAAATGATGCTAAATTACCCAAAGTACCATCAGTTGTAATACGAGCACGTCTAAGGATGAATGAATTATTAATTACCCCTCCCCCGTCATTTAGGAAAAGACGTGAATCAAGCTGTGTCACACCCCCAACGTGTAATAAATTCAGGGACTGAGCGGTTTCCGTAATTAACACTTTGTTACTTGATTGTTTTTGTGAACTAGATGCTGCTGTAGCTGCTACGCTACTTGGAGCATCCAACCCTTCTGATGCTGACTTCTTAGAGTGAGTCTGTTTTTGCTCAAGTGCTGATAACCTCTGCTCGATAGATTTAAGCAGTACACGTAATTGCTTAATTTCAGTATCGTCTTCAGCATGAAGCGTGGGACTGTTTACTATAAAAACAAACAAATAGACTGGTAAGTAGGTAAAGCCAGTTAACAAACGACGAAAAATAATTTTTATATGCTCAGGTAAAAGTTTAAACGAGTTCGTATTGGGAATGCTTTATTCTGGGATACGGTAACCATATTCTTTTAGTATCCTGAGAGCTGTCATGCTATGTAAAAAATCAATATAACGCTGCGCAGCTGGATTATTTACACCATGCATAGTTATAATAGCTCCCTGCTCTAGTGGGCTATAAAGCTCACTAGGTACATCAATCCAATGCCCTTTACCTTTGAGCTTTGGTGAAAGCACCACAGAGAGTGCAACAAATCCAGCATCAGCATTGCCGGTAGCTACAAACTGAGTTGTCTGCGTAATGTTTTCTCCAAAAACATATTTGGCCTGACATTCCTCCCATATACCCAGCTTCTGCAGTGCTTGCTTAGCCGCACGGCCATAGGGTGCCGTGATTGCATTAGCGACCGCTATACGTGTAATACGAGGGTTGCGAACAACTGATGCAACATCAGATAAATAAAGTTCACTTTTAGCACTCCAGATAACAAGACGTCCCACAGCAAATGCACTCAAACTCTTAGGGTCAGCGTAACCCTTAAGTATTAACTCTCTTGGGAAATCCATATCAGCTGATAATAAAACGTCGTACGGAGCTCCATTAACAATCTGTGTCACTAGATTGCCAGATGAACCACTGACTGTTGTAACGGTAATCTCCGGTGCAACTTTCTTGAACTCAATGTTGAGCGGTTCTATAACATAAACTAAATTTGCTGCAGCTACTATAGATAAACTCTGTGAATCTTTAGCACTAGCACTTTGAAATAAAAATGCTACAACTAATATAACTGAAGTGGATATATGAAATAGACCGTTTTTCATCAAACAAGCTAGAGGAGTTTGTAGTGCAGCATTTTTTTAAGTAAAGTGACAGCACTTAAACATACAAACTTTTAGCTATGACATAAAAAATACTTGGCAGTTCTAGCTACTGGGTCTAGCTAAAAACAAGATAAGCTAAGTCTTACAAACCTATCTAATTTGTAGGCTGACCCGTCACCTCATAAACCTCTATCAACGCTTTGCCGGCTGCACCAGAAACGCTGGTTGCTTGAACCGTATATGATCCTGGTTTGAGATTTAGAATTACTGCAGTATCAGCTGCATTAGAACTCGAAAAGTTAAATGCTCCTACTAAAGACATAGCAGACTGAACTGTTGGATTTCCTCCCCATGCAGTACTGTAGGCGAGTTCATTTGTATTACTATCAAATACATGGAGCATCGGATCAGCAATTGCGTCTGTAACGCTAAAGGCAGCAAGCGATGGACCCACTACCCTCACTAGTACATCTAAAGCAGAGCTTCCCCCTATGACAAAACCGGCAGACAAAACTCCATTTGCAGGAATTTGCTGCAAGCAAGATATATTGATCAAACGAGGA
Organism: uncultured Opitutia bacterium; assembly: GCA_903834135.1. Lineage (GTDB taxonomy): Bacteria > Verrucomicrobiota > Verrucomicrobiia > Opitutales > Opitutaceae > Palsa-1447. Next base: position 36,880 of record CAILHZ010000008.1, read on the forward strand.
GCATCGGCTTTATACACGGAGCCAGAAGAATAATCATAGATTTCAGCCAGAACATTACCAGTTGAGGTACCTTTACCAGCTACTTGGATCGAATACCCCCCTTTTACACTCACCAAGTTAGCAACGAGTGCCGCATCAAGACTGGCTGCAGAGGCGTACGGAAACGCACCAGTGGCAGTGTTCGCTGCAATAATCAAACTTTGATTTGAAGTAGAAAAAGCCCAATCATCGTTAGTTAAAATAGATGTGGTACCATTAAATACAGTAACACTTGGATCTGCTAAAACAGATTTAACGCCGAATGAGCTTAATGATGGACCTGCTCCACGAATAAGTAAGTTTTGAGCACCAGATGTACCAGCACCTCCATTCACAAATCCTAACGTTAATAACTGTGAACCTGGGCCATCAAACGAAAGTACTGAGAGATTTACCAATCTACCTTGATCTCCCGAGACGGACAGGTATGCGGGTGAAGATGAAACTGTACCAGCGGAATTGGTTACATTAACAGAATAATTTCCCGAAGATGCCAAACCTACATTAGCTACTTTATAGGTTGAGGCTACAGCTCCAGCAATAACTGCACCATCTTTAGTCCATTGATATGTCGCGGGAGTCTGACTATTCACTGCAACTGAGAATGTTACCGCTGAGCCAGACATCACAGACTGCCTTATTGGTTGTGTGAAAATAATCGGCAAAGTAGATACAGATGGAGCATTGAGAGTATAGCTGTACTGTACTTGATTGTTAACGATACCCGACTTACTAGCGCTTGTGTCTGTAGCTATGACCGAGCGTACATAATCAAATTTAGCAGAAGTAGAATTCACAGTAACACGTATGTGGCCAGAGCTAGGATATAGCACACCAGAATGGTAACCATAGATAAGCCCAGTTGTAATTGACTGATTACTACGACTAGGTTGCGGCACTTCCTGGTAAATTAATCTAGGAACACCGTTCCCGTTTGAGTCTAATGTTTGTTTAACAAACAGATGGTCATGGCCATGAAATACAGCAGTAACACCATATTGCAGCAGTAAGTCTTGAATTGGCATTGCCCATCCAGGACGTTGCTGAGTAAAACCGTATGTTCCATCTATATTATTTCCACCCCATTCATAATAGGAACACACCTCTGCTCCTCCTCGTGCTAAACAGTCCATAGTTCCTCCAACTAGATGGTGCATAAACACAAACTTGAACTTAGCTTTACTATTCTGAAGCACAGACGTAAGCCAATCGTATTGAGCCTTACCTAATGTCCAAGCCCATGGATTTTTACCATGAGAGGTCGCCTGCCAGCTATACCAAAACGGATCTAATGCAATAAATAGCGCATCTCCCCACTCAAATGCATAATAGGCATCCCTAGGTGCACCCGTATAGGGATCTGGCACAGTGGACATCGAATAAAAACTATTAGCCGTAGGACATGGGAAATACATCTGCCTTGCTTGTACACCCCAGGTTGCAACATTTGATTTAGGGCTAGATGCAGACATCAGCCACCCAAGTTCTGGATCATGATTTCCACTTACCAAGAAAGTCGGTACACTTGCACCAATAAGTGCTAGATTTTGTGAACGTACAACCTGATGACTAGCCATAATCTGCGCTAAGGTAGTAAGGCCGTATTTCTCATCCATAAAAGTATCTCCGATATCAAAAAGAAAGTCCGGTTTATCAGCTACCATATTGGCCATAGTTTGAGCCCATACTGCAGGCTCATTATCCAGATAATGAGGATCTGCCTCTATATCGAAACTAAAGCTCTTACCCACTGCTCGCTGCGTATAAAAGAAATATTCTTTATCACTAGTATATGAACCTACACCTGCTGCTCTATACCGAATTCTATAAAAATACCGATTGTCTGGGAGTAACGAATCCAGTGTTAGTAGTGAAGTTGCATTAGCAGCAATTGAAGTTGTAAGCGTTGAATTTGTGTAAACACCAGTCTGAGTACCGTAATCAACAATAATATCAGTATTAGTAAAAGCTAGAATACTTAGAGATATACTTTTATCAGTCTGACGACCTAAAAGCACATCATAAGGAAGACCTGAAAGACTTTGTGCCTTACTCAATACGGGAATAATTGCCGCAAAAGTGATAAAAATAAAAAATAATTTATCTATGCAATTATTCTTAAAATTAATGAACTTCATATACTTCAATTAAAGTTACTCCAGTTGAACCTGATGCGCTCTTAGCCTGTACGGTATAGGCACCAGGGTTTAGGGTTAGTATTACAGCAGAATCTTTACTTCCAGGACTCGAAAATTCGAAAGCTCCAGTAGCTATATTAGCAGCTGAGATAACTGGATTTCCACCCCAGACAGTATTTGATCCAACAACTGCTGAGGTAGTATCGTAAACAGTAAGCTGTGGATCAGATATGGTATTAGGAACATTATAAGGTGCAGCAGCTAACGTGGGTCCACTTGCTCGTATCAAAACTTGTTCCGGAGTAGTTCCTGCGATGACAAAACCTGCTGTCAAAACTGCCCCTGACGCTACCTGTTCTAGACATGATACATTTACAAGGCGTGGTGTTGATAACGTGTAATTACTTGGCAGCGTATTATCATATACTTCAGCGAGTACATTACCAGTGGCACTATTTTTACCTGCAGCCTGAACGGAATACCCACCTGCATTTAAATTAACTACTAAAGCAGCATCAAAACTTGTACTACTCGATAATGCAAATGCACCTGTAGCAGAATCAGCGCTATTAACAGCCGTAATATTTTGTGTCGAACTTCCCCAGTTGTCGTTTGAAGCTACAGATACTTGAGCTGAATTAAAAATTGTAAGCGTAGGGTCCAACATAACTAAGGGTACAGAAAATGTGCTAAGTGATGGTCCTATTGCACGTATGAGCAGCTGCTGTGAACCGCTAGTACCATAACCTCCCGAAACAAAGCCAACCGTAAGTAACTGATTTCCCGGTCCATCCATTGACAAGACAGATAGATTCACTAATCGACCTGGATTTGCTCCACTCACGATAAGAGAAGCAGCAGAGGATGTCACAGTACCTCCAGTACCCATTACTGACACTGTATAAGTGCCAACATTTGCTGCGTTAAAAGAATTAATCGTGTAACTACTCGTTGTAGCTCCCAAAATAGGAATGCCATTTAAGTACCATTGATAGGTTAAGGCATTTCCAGTCGCTCCTACTACTAATGTAGTTGCTGAACCATAGCTAATACTCTGTGTCGTAGGCTGCTTAGTAATGATGGGGATAACACCCTGTGTACTAATAGTTGCAGTTCTAATAGTATAATTTTCAAAATCGCTGATGTAGAGTTTGCCACTAGAATCAACGGCAATGCAATATGGCCAATTAAGCCGTGCAGAAGCCCCTATACCATCTGTACTACCTGTAATCAAAGTTGATCCAAGTACGGTCGTTACTACTCCAGTTGGAGATACTTTTCTTATCGTACTATTAAACTGATCACACACATAAAGATTTCCGGATGAATCTACAGTAATTCCACTAGGAAAGTTAAACTGAGCCAGACTGCCCGTTCCATCTGCACTACCAGCTATACCAGGACTTCCTGCTAATGTACTCACTACGCCAGATGGGGTAACTTTCCTGATAGTACAATTACTCGTATCAGTTACGTATAAGTTTCCCGAAGAATCGATTGCAATACCTGTTGGGAAGAAAAAACGTGCAGCAGTACTTTTACCATCTGCAGTTCCTTGTTGCCCACCCGACCCAGCAAACGTAGTCACCACTCCAGCCTGAGTAATTTTACGAATTGTGTAATTACCAGAATCAGCAACATAAAGATTTCCTGAACTATCCACAGCAATACCACGTGGTCCATAAAATGTTGCCGCAGTGCCCGTTCCATCAACTCCACCACCTGAGCCAGTGCCTCCTACACCGGTCCCGCCTGCAAACAGTGTAACAACACCACTCGTTGAAACTGAGTATATTCCCTGCGAAAGCGGATCTGCAACATAAAGTACGCCGCTTGAATCAATCGCTAGTCCCGTTGGATTGCCCATTTTGCCTGCAGAACCTGTTACATAATTAGTAACAACTCCCGCAGCGTTAATTTTGCGTATCGTACCATTAAATTGATCGGCTACGTAGATTGAATTCGCGGGTCCGACAACAATGCCTGCAGGAAAATTAAATTGTGCAGCTACTCCAGCAGCATTTACTAATCCTGCAACACCAGTATTCCCAGCAAGTGTTGTTAAACTATAAGGAGTGCTATAAAGACTCTGTGCGTAGATTACCTCCGGCGTTAATAGCTCTATAAGTAATATTAACCCAGTATAAAATATGCGTTTCATGGAAAGCACTTTAAAAATTACTGTGTTTTGGGTGCTGCATTATTTTCAGCACTAGCCGAAGCTAAATTGGGTCGAGGTAAAAGCGTGTACGAGTAAACGGTTGCTCCATTTACTTTACCTGGTCCTTCATCAGCGGGCAAATAAGTCCTAACATAATCTATTTTAACGTTTGTAGGATTTACCGTAACCCGTGCATAGCCACTAGCCGGAAAAATTACGCCTGAATCATAAGCATCTGCATTATATAATCCATAATTAGGATCAGCTGCATAGGGTAGCTCTTGATACGTCACACCGTCTAACTGCTGGCGAACAAAAGCATGATCATGCCCGCTAAAAAATACAGTTACGCCATAGTTAATAAACATTTGATGAATAGGCATACTCCAGCCAGGACGCTTCTGAGGGAATATATATCCTAATGTCGGATCATTCCCTCCCCACTCGTAGTTTTTTGCACATTCTATACCACCACGCCCTGTTCCCATTTCATGATGCGCAAAAACAAATTTGAATTTTGCATTACTATTTTTAAGCGTCTGCTCTAACCACTGAAACTGAGTTTGGCCTAAGGTATCTAGCCATACATCTGTGTTAGTATGCGCTCCACCACCCAATACACTATCTACACAGACTGAAGATCCCCAGTAAAAATCAATTACAACAAAAAGAGCATCTCCCCATGTCCAGGCGAAGTAATTACGTAGAAGACCAGGGGTCTGATTAGGCCCTATGTAATTCATAAGCGTTGGATTACCCGAATAAAAATGATCGGGACCAGGATTAGAGAAGTAAGTATTTCTTCCCGTTTGAGCCCATACAGCCACATTATTGGGTGTATTATCATAAAGATAGAGCGCCGCTTGCTCATGATTTCCATTCGTAAGCATTATTGCAGTATTAGTTCCTAGTATACCTAGGTAAGGTAACTGTGTTGTGTACCTACCCCATACCGTGGACTGTGAATACGAGCTGAGTGTATCCACACTAAAATCATCTCCTAAGGTGACAAAAAAATCAGGTTTATCTGCTGCTGCTGCTGACATTGTTCTAATGTATAAATTAGAATCAAAGGCAGACTTATTTCGCTCCGGGTGGGAATCTCCTTGAGAGCAGAACACAAAGCTAGAGCCTGGAGCTCTTTGTGTCATAAATGAATACTCACTTGTCGGCACACTTGTCTTTGCACCACTCGAAGTAAAACGCAGCCTATAGTAGTACCTAGTATTAGCGGTTAACTGAGTTAGGGTAATTTCTTGTGGCGTATTGACTGCAAGGGTCACTACCGCAGTTTGATTTGGATAGGTGTTTGATTGTGTACCGTATTCCAAGTATGCAGTACCAGCAGTAGGTGACATCACATTTGCAACGATAGATGTATCTTCTGGTCTACCTAATATAATGGTCCCTGTGTATTGAGCCCGTAACGTGATTGATGCGGCAAATAAAGAAAATGTAACTAAACCAACACGCATCAATCGAACTAAGGCCATAGGGAGTAAAATAAGTAATATTTAATTATCTTGGGCTGTATACTACAGAATCTAACCTTAAGATTACATTAAGCTAATATCTGTGAAATCTAAATATCATATTTCATCAATTCTTAACCTTTTCTTAAGGTACCGAACAGTATATTAAAGCCCATATTACTATATTTTATAAGTATTTAGCCAATGCATAGCATACAGCTTATTCACCAACGCCATACCTATAGGCTAGCACTACTCTTTGGTATTCTATCAATCTCTAGCATTACAGGCCTAGCAAGTGATTTAGCAAGTTTAGCACCAGCGACGCCAAACTGGTTTGTTACAAAGTCAGATCAAAGTCCGTCAGCCCAATCTCCCGATTTAAGTATTCCTGCAAGTGCCTCAACGATGATATCATCGTTTAATTTATTTAGACCCAACGTAAGCTACTACTGGGATAATGCATCTTTTTATTTAGAATCCGACGGCAGGCCTAATAGTTCTATAATGCCTACACTGATGGTGGGGATTACATCGTGGCAGCAGCAAATACCCTTTGTTACATCCTACTTTCATTACACTACCAACCCAGAATCTGACAAAGTTTCTATAGGCTATGGTCAACCTAACGTGTGGAAATTACCATTAAGCCCAACACCGTCAAATTCACCCATACCAATTTCAGCAGGTAACTTCCAAAGAGGTGCTGTTGCTATAGCGGCAGATGGAATAGCAATATTTAACCCAAGAAACAATACCGGTAAAGTATCCTATGAAATAGGTGAACTAGACCAATACGGCGGTCACTGCGGCTTAGCAGACGATTATCACTACCACATTGCACCTGTTCATCTACAGAAAGTCCTAGGAATTGATAAGCCAATTGCATGGATGCTCGATGGCTATCCTTTGTATGGCTACACTGAACCAGATGGAACGGCTCCACTCTTACTTGACTCAAATGGAGGCCACACGCACGGCTCTTTAGGGTATCATTACCATGCTATAGGCAGTGCACAAGCAGGTCCTAAATCACCTTACTTACCAGCTGCATTCTATGGGAATGTAATAAACTACGGCGGCCAAGTAGACGGTCAGCCCGAAGTAAGTTCTCTGCGTAAATCAGGGACAGGAGGATATACAGCAAATGCAGTGAGTGGTGCTTCAATTGTAGCCTATATGAATCCAGTGGCTCTTGCGACTGATGCATCCGGAAATCTCAGCCTTTCTACAACAGGAGTCGCTTCCTTAGATCAGTATTTGATGCGAGTCGCTGTAGCTGGTTCAACCTATGACATCTGCTGGAAACTTGATAGAATTTCAAATCCAAAGACACTTACTATTACTTGGCGACTACCTACTGTACCAGCAACAACCACTGTTTATTCAAATGCTAACAATAGAATAACTACGTTGCCTACTGCTGCTTGGAGTCTACGCAAACTACCTGACACAGGTCAGACCATTCATCAAAGTTCAACTTTTGGTCAAGATTCAGATTATACAATTAATCCACCTTCGTATAAAGATAATGGCGACGGTACTATTACGGATAACGTAACAGGGCTTATGTGGCAAAAAACAGATTCAGGTGAATGCACATGGGCAAATGCACAAGCAAACGCTTCATCAATTAAAACGGGTGGCTATACAGACTGGCGACTACCTACTCCGACTGAATTATTTAGTATCATGAACCATAACTACGGTAATCCCGCAGCAATGGATAAGACTTATTTTCCTAGTAACACAAGTGGCGTTGCCGAATATTGGTGGACAAATATTATTTATGGATCAGACGCGACTCGCGTGTGGTGTGTTAACGCGGGTGGAGGTGTTGGGCCTAAACCGATCACTGAAACTATAAGTGCAGGTGGTATATATCGTTATAATGCACGCTATGTACGCGGCGCAAGTCCAAGCATCGGGCACAATTATATTAACAATCTAGATGGTACAATAACTGATTCCGATACGGGACTAATGTGGACACAAGTACCAGGACCAGCAATGTCCTGGCAAGCTGCATTAACCTATGCAACCTCACTTAAAACAGCTGGATATTCTGATTGGAGACTTCCTAATATTAAGGAACTACAAACGTTAGCAGACTACAATTTAACAGTCGCATCAAGCCAAGCCTCTGCGCTTGCACCTGTAAACCGTATCATGTTTCCAAGTGCTACTACGCCTGCTACTGCATACTGGTCATCAACAGTGCTAGTACAAGGAGGCGGAAATTATAGCTTAGCATGGCTACAAGAATTCGGTGTAAATAATACAGTTGCTGCAGCAAACGGGCCGACTCGTAATGCACAAGGCATTATAAGTTATGAGTCCATGACATCTAGCTATCCTGTATTTGCTGTAAGAACAGCAACCCTTACAACAGCTCCAAGCATTACGAAGCAACCTGTATCTCAAACAATAACTCCATCAAGCAGTGTAATTTTTAGAATAAATGCAATCAGCACTGGGGCACTCACTTATCAGTGGAATTTCAATGGTGTAGCAATCAGTGGAGCAACGTCTCAGAATTTACTCTTAACAAATACAACTACTGGATCCGCAGGAAACTATACTTGTACAGTCACCAGTGCAGGTGGATCAATAACTTCACAACCTGCAACCCTTGCCTTGGTGGCAACCAGTAATCCTGGCCGTATAATTAATATTTCCACTCTAGCTCCGATAATAACAAATGGGTCACTCTCATCGGGCTTTGTGGTGGGTGGAGCAGGAACTACTGGATCTGAGCAAGTTCTTATACGTTCATCTGGCCCGTCTTTATCTTCATTTGACGTATCAGCACCTCTAGCAGACCCTAAACTTCAGCTGAACTTACTGGGATCAACCAATACAATAATTGGCACAAATAGTGGATGGAATGGCTCATCATCGATTGCACAGACAGCTGCTTTGGTAGGGGCTTTTGCATGGCCATCTCAAATAAGTAAAGATTCAGCACTGGCGCTTGTAGGCAGCTCAAGTCTGAACCAAGGCAATTATTCTGCAGTTATAACAAGTGCAACGAATAATACGGGCACTACCCTGCTCGAGATCTATGATGCCACAACAAACTACACCCCATCCACGCCACGACTCATCAATATATCCAGTCTTTCTACGGTGCAATCGGGAGGAAATGCACTTACTGCAGGTTTTGTCATCAGTGGCTCTACTTCAAAAACAATTCTTATTAGAGCCTCAGGTCCAGCACTATCACAATATGCAATAAAAGGTTTTATCCCTGATCCTCAGATCAGTCTTTTTTCTGGATCTACCACACTAGCAACAAATGCTGGCTGGGCTGCAGATCCTCAGATTTCTGCAACAGCAACATCCGTCGGTGCCTTTTCCTGGGGAAGTTCTAGTACTGCTGATTCTGCACTACTAATCACTTTAGCTCCTGGTAGCTATACAGCTCAAATCACTGGAGTATCTGCAGATACTGGAGCAGCTTTAATAGAAATTTACGATGTCCCTTAGATAGTTATTTGGTTTAACTTATTATAGAATCGAGCGATAATTAGTCATGGTTCAAAAAATCGCTGTTAGTCTACTTTTGACCGTAATAACAAGCTATGCTGAGCAAACACCTAATGCTCAAGAAACTGTTAAGGCAGAAATTTCTTTCCCTCGTATTTATGATTTGACTCGTCCTGGGATGAGAGATTTCAGAATTCCAAAAACAGGATGTTTTAATTGCCATCCTGAAGACGGAAAAGCAGTTGCAGGTAAATACCCTCAGCTTGCAGGTTCAGAATGGGTTAACGGAGATGAAAAACGACTGATTAAAATAATACTATGCGGTCTAAAAGGACCTATAAGTGTAAGCACAATTGAATTCCCAAACCCACCAGATATGCCTTCTTTTGGTAAATACGGCGCAAACTGGGATGATCAAAAAATAGCCGATGTATTAACCTTCATACGGAATTCATGGAGTAATGAAGGAACTTACATAACAAAAGAAATGGTTGCAGAAGTAAGAAAGGAAGTCGGAGATCACAAAGAATTTTATGCACCCGAATTAACAAAGCATAGAAAACAACCTACATTTAAGTAGGCATTTATAATATTTATATACCTTAATTTAAGATGATGGCTTAGAAAATTTTCTTTAAATAACTTATTTGCCGAAAATCCAGCCCCCTATTATTTGAATATCACCATGAAATTATTCGCATCATTTATTATTGCACTTATTGCTCCGTGTTTTGCATTAGCTTCATCAGCTCACTACGAGGATATAGCGCATGCAGAACTTAAGGCTGCTATAGCATCTGGTCATATCACTCTCTTAGATGCCAACGGAGGTGATAGCTACAGGGAAGCTCACATACCGGGAGCTATTGATTTTGAAACTCATGAATCAAAAATAGCCACTTTACTTCCAAAAGATAAAACAGCTTTAATTGTAGCCTACTGCGGAGGACCTACCTGCACCGCCTATAGAGATGCTTATGATGCAGCGATTGCTCTAGGTTATACTAATGTTAAACACTATTCAGAAGGCATATCAGGTTGGCTTGGACGTCACGAAAATGTAGATAAGAATTAATATCTTAGTGGCTAAGTAAGTGCTGCATCCGTAAAGCCACCACAAGATAATATACGCCTAAAACAACCACTAAAATGGAGCAAGCAGATGTAAATTGCAGCAAGCTACCTTCACTTATATTTTTCCTCCTCTGTGTTAAGAGTGCAAATAATGGCATCACAACGGCCTGATTACCGCATTCAACGCCAATACTAAAGGAAGTAAGAGCTAGCCATGTTCCAGCTGCTGGAAGCCCTGCCATAGCATCCAAAAGGCCTCCAGCAAAGCCTAGGCCATGAATTAATCCGAAGCCAAAAGCCACCGCTAGGCGCAGCGAGGAATGCGTGCGTTTAGGCCAAATAATATTCTCGAGTGCGACGAAAATTATACTCAGTGCAATAATAGGCTCTACGATTTCTGATGGTAATCTAAGTATTCCGAATACACACAAAATGAGTGTTATAGTATGAGCCAGTGTAAATGCTAAAATGATCTTAACCATTTCCCAAAAACTTAAAGTAACAATTACTAGAGCAGAAATAAATAAAAGGTGGTCATACCCAGTAAGAATATGAATTACGCCGTGCTTAAAATAATCCCAAAATACGTTATCTTTAACACGCTTTGCCTCAGTAACTGCCACACCTTTAAACTGTTCGTTTATACTAGGCAGGCCAGTTTTCAAAGTAACTAGCTTATTCGTTACCAATACGACTCGACTTGTCTGCTCTAAATTGGATTTATAACGAACGACATAGCTAACACTCCAAGCCAAACCCGCAGAATATTCCCATTCCTGGAGCATCGATTGAGATAATGTAACTTCTGTAGGGTTTATTAAAGGCAAACGGTATTCATACTGAAATTGATAAAACGTATTATCTGGATATTGGATCCTTGGAGGTTCTTGAATCAAACGAAGTAGACCATCTAGTTTCTTGTCTCTAGCCTTCAGTACAATATGCTGAAGTACATACTGCGCATGCGCTTCAATTTGTTCTTTTGTAAACTTACCAACATTTGATTCGGAGGGTTTTGCCTGTGCAATTTGGATCTCCCTTACTGATACATTCACTGCAACACGAATGAGAGCAGGTTCAAACTGTAGCCACATAATATCCTGCATCAAGGGATGAGCATGTATCGTAATTGGTATTAAATACCAAAGTATACATGCTAAAATTCGGTAGACTGAATTAAACCCAAACACGTTTTTAATGTAAGCTATACACGATTGGGTTAGATTTTAGACTAAACTTAAAGCCTAAAGCTGTAGTATATTAATCGAAAATAGCATCTCTATCACTTCTTATGGTTTTAGACGCTATAGTGTAATGTGAAAGGTTTCATACAAACCACCACTATGAATAGATTAACCTTAGACTTGCGTTTTTATTTAGCCCTAGGAAGATTTATTTTTACAATTTAGCCATATAAGTAAGCGCTTAAATGCCTTAATCTAAACTTAAGCTTAGTTTGTGTATACTTAATAGTAGTAAATTGATCTAAAGCCTAACTGCAATGCGTGTACTCATTATTGAAGATGAACCAGACCTACTTAAAAGCTTAGCACGTGGGTTAAGAGATGAAGGCTATGCAGTTGATTCCAGCGATAATGGAGAGGACGGCTTATTCAATGCCCAATCAAATGATTATGATGCGATTTTGATGGATGTAATGCTTCCAAAGCTCGATGGATGGCAAATTTTAGAAAAATTGAGGAAGACTAAAAAAACACCTGTGTTAATGCTAACAGCACGAGATCAAACCAAAGATCGTGTGCGTGGATTAGATTCAGGAGCAGATGACTATTTAATTAAACCCTTTAACTTAGAAGAACTACTTGCGCGCTTACGTGCCATAATACGGCGCAGTGCAAATCAGACTTCAAATATATTAACAATTGGAGATGTAGCTGTAAATCTGGCCTCCAGGACCATTACACATAATAAAACACCTATTGAACTAACTGCTAGGGAATATTCCTTAGTTGAATTTCTTGCACTTCATAAAGGCGAAGTAGTTACACGCACTCAACTTTACGAACATCTGTTTGATGAAAATGAAAGTTCACTCTCAAACCTATTGGATGTTCATGTATCTAAAATTAGAAAGAAATTAGGATCTGAGTTTATAGCAACTCGCCGTGGACACGGCTACTGCGTAGGATGAAACTTCCCACATCAATTAAATGGAGGCTCCAATTATGGTACGGCCTCATCCTTATATTCGTCTTATCAGCACTGGGAATCGCTGCCTATAGTATGCAGCGAGCTAGAACTTACCATGATATTGATGATGCTTTAAAATTAAGAGTAAATATTCTTACTGAAGCACTACATCCTAATGGTCAACGTGGTATTAGAAGACTAGGAAACCCACCTACACGCAGACAAATTCTTAATGATGGCAATTTTCTTCCAAGAATAGAAACACCTGCACTTCAAGGCTCTCTTTCTGAATCTGGTTTTCAACTAAGAGCGCAAGATGAAAACTTGTTTGGCTTAGATAATCCAGGTAACTATTATTTTCTTATTATTAGTCGTACAGAAGAAATACTAGCACAATCTAGTAATGCACCAAAGATCAATACTTTAGCTATATTTGATACACTAAGAGTTAAAGGTCCAGGTGCATTCATAACGAGCAATACAATACGTGAAACACGTTTTGAAACACGGTCAAAAGAGACAATCATTGTTGGACGAGACATAACACCAGAATTAAACAGGCTAACCCTCAACTCGATTGAACTAATCAGTATTGGACTGATTGTACTTAGCTTAGGGTTAATCGGAGGATGGTGGATAGCAGATCAATCTTTAAAACCAATCCAAGACATCAGCAGAACAGCTGGGCTGATATCAGCCAGTGACTTATCTCAAAGGATTATACTTTCAAATACAGATAGAGAGCTTAGCTATCTTGCTTCAATTCTAAATGCTACTTTTGCACGTCTAGAAATTGCTTTTAATCAACAAAAGCAATTTGCATATGACGCAGCTCATGAACTCAGAACGCCTGTATCAATCATACTGACGCAAACCCAAGCTGCCCTCAAAAAAGATAGAACTGCAGAGGATTATAAAGAAACTATTGAGGCATGCCTTAGAGCGGCCCAGCGCATGAAACGCCTCATAGAATCTCTTCTTGAATTAGCACGGTTTGATTCAGGACAAGAAGTTATAAGAAAAGACAAAATTAACATCAACACTCTAATCAACGATTGTATTGATCTTGTAACACCAGTTGCGAATGAAACTAGGATAATTATAAAAAATAATTCTAGTGATGTACTAATCAATGCCGATTACGAGAAGATAAGCCAGGTGGTTATTAATCTCCTGATGAATGCTATTCAGTATAATATATTTAATGGTGCAGTAGATATATCTACCAGTGTTGAAAACGGACTTTGTCTAATTGAGATTAAAGATACAGGTATAGGCATAGAAGAAGACAAAATTGATTATATATTTGAACGTTTTTACAGAATTGACCCCTCCAGAAAAAGCGGGAATTCGGGTCTCGGCTTATCGATATGTAGAGCAATTGTAACAGCACATGCAGGAACTATAAAAGTTAAAAAGTTAATCCCTAATGGTAGTCACTTCATAATTGAACTACCTCAATAAAATTTATAAAGAATTTAAAAATGAAACTTAGTTCTGTCATTGTGCACTATATAGATAACATTCGCACACGCTAAAAATATAGCAATTAATGCAACCTCTCTTTTAGATTTTCTAAAAAGAGATAATTTGTCAAAGATGCATTTCGATGAGTATACATGTTCAGTAATAAAAGATTATCCACTGCACGATTATGAATTCGCTAAAGCTTGGACATCTTAAGAAGCACAACTCAAATTGCGTAAATTAGGGCTAATTGATCACAATAGTAATTATCAATTAGAAATGGACTTAACGAATGTAGATTTTAAACACTTTTTGAAGAAAACTAATTCGTTACAATAGCTACTAAGACTTAATCCATACTTTTAAGTCCTGGTTAAAGTTGATTACTAACTGCTAGACGCAGTTAAATTACATACACTCTTACCTCTCGTATTAAACCAATCGGCATTAAAGATACCTACTACCTTTATTTTATGTCACTTTTTCGAATTAGGAAAACTTTCCCCTACATTTGCTGATGCATCTTCATGAGTCATTTGATCTTTTATTGACTCAATTTGCTCGGCAAAGTGTTTTTTTCTCAGTAAATTTGTATGTTCAATTTCCCACGTCTTAGCAGCACTCTTACTTACCTGAGTATTCCAAAGGTACAAATGACGTAAACTCGGCAATGACTTTATCTGTTTAAATACTAAGTCATCTATAGCAGTTGAATATAGGTTTAGTGATTCAAGTTGGGTTAGTGGTTCTAAAGCACCCAAACCTGCACTTGTTACACGTGTATGATCAAGCTGCAAGCGCTGTAAATGTTTCATTCCACCTAAGTACACTAAGCCCCTATCAGTAACTCCAGTTAAACCTAGATCAAGGACCTGTATTGCAGGCCCAAGATCAGCTATTTCTCGTAGTTGATCATCTCCAAATTTATTTCCACAGAACCGTGCATTAACCTCAATATAAGGACTCTCTGCTGAAAGCGAATGTACGATTATTCCAAACTTTGACTCGAGCACATGCGCCCTCTCTAAAATAGATAAACGATCTGGAAGTGGAGTTGGAGGCACTCCTAATTTTGCGTAAATAATATCTAGCATATAAGTTGGCACTGAAATATCAGATATGTGCTTGTTGGTAGGCGCACCTATATCTATCCACCATTGAAGTAGCGCATCCTCATCTTCACTTAACTGAACTTTTCCCTTAGGGGGCATATGCTCCTTGGAATCTAAGGATAGATGTATTCGTTTGATGATAAGACTTGAAGTAGCATCTCCTGCTTTAAAAACAAATCCCGTCTTTCCGCCTTTTAACATCTCCTCGTTCGTGTCCAAACGTAAGTCACCATTATTTTTAGCTGATCCATGACAAGCAACACATCGTTCCTGAAATAAGGGCTGTATCACATCAGAGTATATCAGAGCTGTCTGTGGGTGAACTTTTAGATTAGAATCCTGATGCTGAATTAAGCTAAAATAATTATCTCCATGCGTTAAACGGGCACCTAAATGCCCTGCAACGATGAGAAAAAATAAACTTACTACTAATACTAAACGATATACAAATACACGGTTTCGAATAGAATAGAGGATCAGCGTTAAAGCTGTAAAAATAAGACTATACAAGCGATGTTGGTTTAATAAAAATGCGCTGTAATTAGACTGCTGAGCTAACAGTAAGCCAAAAGTAGCTGTGAGTACCGCAAATAGTATGCTTAGTGTAAGCGTAAAGTGACGAATACTTGCTGAGAGTTTAAATTTCTTATTCCAGTAGCCTGTATACTCGAGAATAATCAAAAAAATGAAAAACCCTATAGGTAAATGACCAACTAGTGGATGCAACCTACCTAAAAAGTTAACAATAAGTTGCATCGTCTAGACAAGAATACCGTGCGCAATTTTACCCTGAACGTCAGTTAACCTAAAATCACGCCCTTGAGAGCGGTAGATTAACTTCGTATGGTCAATTCCAAAGGTAGCAAGCATGGTAGCATGCAAGTCGTGAACATGCATCGCCTGTTCATCATCCGTGTACTTATACCCTAACTCATCGGTTGAACCCCAGGAGATACCAGGTTTGATTCCACCGCCGGCCATCCAAACTGAAAAAGCATTAATATGGTGATCACGGCCACTGCCTTGTCCCATCGGTGTACGCCCAAACTCCCCACCCCAAAGCACAAGAGTATCTTCCAGCATGCCACGCTGTTTTAGATCCTTAATTAATGCAGCCGATGCACGGTCACAATGCCCTGCCGCCACTTTTAGCTTATTATCTAGGCCGTCATGGTGATCCCATCCACGGTGATACAACTGGATAAAACGTACACCTCGCTCAGCCATACGCCGCGCAAGTAAGCAATTTGAAGCAAAAGACCCATCCCCTGCATTTTTGACGCCATACAGATCCAGTGTAGCTTGTGATTCATCACGCATATCAGTGAGCTCTGGCACACTGGTTTGCATTTTAAAGGCTAATTCATACTGGGTTATCCGCGTTTGTACTTCAGGATCTAAACTTTGATCTGCTTGCAGTGAATTCAGACGCTGTACCTCTTCAATGACTTGACGTTGGGTACTCTGACAAACTCCCTCAGGGTTTCCAACATAGTGAACCGGAGAGCCTTTACTTTGAAACTGAACACCTTGGAATCGGCTAGGTAAAAACCCTGAAGACCACTGACGTGCAGATACCGGCTGATCAGCCTCAGGTCCTGTTGACATGAGTACCACATAACCAGGTAAATTTTGCGTCTCAGAACCCAAGCCATACAGTAACCAGGAGCCCATACTTGGTCTTCCTTTGACATTAGAACCCGTGTTCATAAATGCATGCGCTGGATCATGATTTATTTGCTCGGTATGAAGAGATCTCACTACACAAATATCATCCGCGATAGTTTGTATATTAGGTAGTAAATCTGAGATCATTTGCCCTGAAATACCGCACCGTGTGAATCCGAACGATGTGCCACGCGCAATAAGTTTAGAGTTTTGTAATTGGGCTAATTGCTGACCTCGTGTGATAGATTCCGGGAAAGGCTGCCCATCCAGTTTCTTGAGCATGGGTTTATAGTCGAATAAATCGAGATGTGAAGGCCCACCAGCCATACACAAATGAATAACCCGTTTAGCCTTTGGTAAAAACTGAGGGCTGGGTAAGATTCCACGCCAGGTATCACTGGATGTACCAGCAATGAGTCTAGGATTTATTAAAGACCCAAGTGCTAAGGCTCCAACACCCTGAGCCATTTTTCCTAAAAAAGTTCTACGCGACCAGTCCTTTTTTTGCTCCGCAATATATTTAAAATCTAAAGGCGTCATTTAAGAAAAAAGGTTAATTCTTATTTTAGTAAGCAACAATTGTTTCATTCAGATTTAAAATAATACGTCCCACAGATGTCCAAGCAGCTAATTCGACAGGATTTAATTGAGCAGAAACCGGATATAAACCGATGTTTATAAATTTAGAGGCATCCAAAGGTGCTAATGAATAGACATCTAACTGTTGTACTAAATGTCCACTCAGCGCTAAGGCTTCTTGCTTAGTTGATGTACGAGCAAGTACACGTAGAAACATTTTATTTAAACGTTCATTAAAATCACCTGATTTATTTTCTAGCAAAACATTCTGTGCTAGTACGCGAGCAGCCTCTACAAACGTAGGATCATTGAGTAAGGTGAGTGCTTGCTGAGGAGTGCTGGAGGTTGTACGATACGCAATACACTCTTCACGCGAAGGAGCATCAAAATTTGCTAACATAGGATGCAGGAAAGTACGCTGCCAGTGCATGTACAAACCTCTCCTATATTGCCTTTCGTCAACTTCAGCATGATAGTCTCGTATAGGATAATTCAAGGACGCGTAATAACCTTCAGGTTGATAAGGCGTAGCACTGGGTCCACCAATCTCATCATCTAATAGACCTGAAACACTCAGCACATTGTCTCTAATAAATTCAGCATCTAATCGTCTTGGTGTTTGACGAGCGAGCAAACGATTTTGAGGATCAATCTCTTTAAGTTCAGGCCTGTACTTTGATGTCTGCTTGTATGTCTGAGAGGTTACAATAAGTCTAACTAGGTTTTTCACATCCCAGTGATGTTCAATAAAATCAACAGCTAACCAGTCAAGCAGTTCAGGATGACTTGGATATTCACCTTGTTGACCAAGATCGTCTGCAGTAGATGATAACCCTATACCGAAAAATTGTCTCCACGTACGGTTTACGAAAGTACGCGAAGTAAGTGGGTTATCTGGCGATGTAATCCAATGTGCCAAATCAAGTCTAGTCTGACGTACCCTACTGTCACGCTGCGCACCTTTTCTAGTCCCTTTAGTCGTTAGAAAATCAGGTGGCTCAGGTACTACAGGCATTCCATTCTCATCTTGCCAATTACCACGAGGCAAAATCCGCATAGGTAAAGGTTTTACGGCAACAGTAACGACAGTTTCTGCTCTCCCATCACGACATTGAGCTACAGCTCGAACGCTCGATAAACACGTAGTGTACTTACCCTGATCTCGTCCTCCCGTTGCAAGAAAATACAAACGAGCAGTGCGTAAATTCTGTTCTGGTGTTTTTTCAGTAGCTAAAAGTGCGCCGCGATCAACATCAGTAAATTCTTCCTCAGGCAAACGTGATCCCAGTGCAGAAGCATAAAATTGTACGTGAGCTATATCAGGACTATTTAAAGTCACCTTCAACGTATCTCCCGCCTTGAGCACAAGGGGCTCTTTCAAAAGATAATCAACACACTGCTTAACACGCCCACTATTATTTGAAGAGATCCAATAACCATGTATAGCAGCAACCGGATAACCGTTATCATAGTTTTGAGATTCACTTTCCGAGTAGCCGTCTGCTATTATAATATTCTCTGCTATTTCTTGGCCCGAGCGCACAACCGAGAATTTAAGTTCCGCTTTAACACTTAAATGATCCGGAATGCGACTAAGGTACCCATTACGCATTTCCTCGGGTAATGCTACAAGTCGAAACCTGGCAATAGGACCAGGTCTTGGGCTTAGAACTATAAGGTGAGAACTCTCTAGCTTTCTTCTCAAACGCGGGTTGTCAGATTTAAGTGCATCAAGATCACTTAAGATTCTCACACTTTGATCAGGCAAAATAGTTGCAGTCACACGGTCTGCTGCTTTAGCAGATTTAACATTTAGGGGAACCCAAGAAGATTCATTTTGAGTTATCTGTTCACGTACTTGACTTGTCCACTCCAACATGTCCTTAGACTTTTTAGGATTTGCTACTATAGCTGCAGCTTCAAATTCAATATATTTTTCCAGCTTAAATTTTTCACGCTGCATACGCTTTTGCATCGATGCGCTATGGATATTTAATTGCGGCAGAAAAGGAGAATCATTGTCCATACCAGCTAATTCAGGCTCTGGAGAAGATATTGAATCTGAATACACGCCGTACTGTTTGATATCTGCGAAATACGCCCCCATCGAGTAAAAATCTTTAATTGAAAATGGATCGTACTTGTGATCATGGCATTCACAGCAAGCCATAGTGGATCCTAGAAATGCAGTTGAGGTTGTTCGTACTCTATCGGCTGTATATTTCGCGATGTATTCTTTCACTTGTGCACCACCCTCACGTGTCACCATATTAAGACGATTAAAGCCACTGGCTATGCGCTGCGACTCAGTAGCATGGGGAAGAAGATCCCCTGCTAATTGTTCAGTAATAAAAACGTCATATGGTTTATTCGTGTTAAAAGCTTCAATGACCCAGTCTCTGTAGGGAAATACGTTTTGTCTCTGGTCCCCATGAAATCCAACCGTGTCTGCAAAGCGCACAACATCAAGCCACGGCACAGTCATACGCTCTCCATAATGAGGTGAATTAAGTAAACGATTTACAACACGCTCATATGCATCACTACGAAGATCTGAAAGAAATGCCTCCACCTCTTGTGGCGTTGGGGGCAGTCCTGTTAGATCAAGACTTACACGGCGAAGAAGCACTCGCTTATCTGCCTCTTGGGATTCTTTGATATGACGTTTAGTTAGCTCATTATGAATAAATCGATCAACTGGATTAGCCTCTGTTCCTTCTGGAAGCGGGACTTTAACTGGTGCAATATACGCCCAATGAGCTTGATACTCTGCACCCTGCTCAATCCAACGTTTAACAACTTGCTTGTCTCGAAAACTAAGTTGATGAAGCGCATCTAAAGGCGGCATCATTACACCTGAATCGCTACTACTGATACGTCTCCATACTTCAGATTTATCAGGCTTACCTGCAATAATAGGAATAGTCACTAAGCCTTTAGCATTTTTATGTGGTCTAAAAACACTTTCAGATCGATCAAGCCTAAGATCGCTACGATTATTTTTAACGTCTGGCCCATGGCACTTAAAACACGTATTTGAAAATATCGGTCTTACATCCCTATTATATTGTATATGATCAGGAATATCCTCTGCTCTTAATACCAGTGACACAAAGAGCATAGATAAACCAACTACTTGCATGCCGCTGCATCCAAAGTATTTAATTCTAAATTCCTTCATAATATCAAAGCACTGGGGGGGTATTTAAAAAGACTAAGTGCCATATTACCCTGTAGCAATTAAATGTATAGTGCAGTGCTGAATTCTTAATGAAAAAATAATCTTTTTTTCATCCCTATATAGATCTAGCCAGATATACTTAAAAGGCTGTTAATAAATATATACACATTAATATATGAATAGCTTAAAACGAATAGTAGCTATTACTGGCATTTTAATGACTATTTTTGCACTTGTTAGCAGAGGTGCTGAATCTACATTACCCTGCTGGCAAACACCGGCAATCGTCGATGACCCAATACTTTTTGTAAAAAGTGCATCGGATTTGACTGCAAAAGCTACTTTATTACGCGTACCCAAAGCAGACCCAGTAATTAAAAATTCATCAGGTAATATCACTTATGAGCTGATGCATGACTATACCTGGACGGCAGGTTCACGTTTTATATACCTCACACCTGACTCACGAATCCCACACACGACTGACTCAGAACTACATCCTAAGATTGGTTCTGCAAGTTCGGCTCCTGTAGCAATCGCAGCGGATAATAAGTCCTGGTTACTATTTGCTAGAGAACCAGGACATCTTTTCCACGATTTGCAATGTGCCGCTTCATATCTAGCTGACGACGACTGGACACCACCAAAAGTCCCTTCAGCTGCTGATTCACAATTAAGACACCTAAGAACCAAGCTACATGCTAAACTACCTATTGTCATAGTAGTCCTAGGTGACAGTATATCCACAGGTCTAAACGCCACAAGTACTGCGAATTTACCACCGTACCAGTTAGGTTATATTGGCCTTGTTGCAGAAAAACTTCATAACAGGTTTAGCTCACAAGTAAGTGTAGTGAATTTATCAGTCAGTGGAAAATCATCTCCTTGGGCATTAAAGCAGCTGGATACAGTTATTGCTTCAAAACCAGATCTATTCATTTGCGCCTTCGGAATGAATGATGCTTCAGAAAAACGCCCAGCTGATATTTTTTCCAGTAACATTAATGAAGTGGTAAACAAAGTTACTACAGCATATCCTACCTGTGATACGATCATCGTTAGCCCCATGACTGCCAATCCCGAATGGAAGCATGCAGCTCCTAAACTCTATCCGGAGTACGCTACCAATCTAGAAAAACTTGCTAATGACAACATCGCAGTCGCTAACGTTACTAGAATATGGGAACTTTTAATAAAAAGAAAGAGTGTACTTGATTTTACAGGTAATGGCCTAAACCATCCAAACGATTTTGGTCATCGCATCTATGCTGACGTAATTTTAGAAACCGTTGGTTATTGAAATTACGCAGTACTAAACAGAACCGGCAATACGATTCAGCATGGCTAGCGAATCACACATTGACAATCTTACACTGTATCCAAGCATCTTCACTAAACGCATACACAGCACATAGCCTGTGATATCCATCCGCAATTATAAGCTTATGGTTTTTCGTATCTGCAACGATAAGTAGAGGTGACAAAGCAACGCTTTGTTTTATTTTCTTAGTATCTTTAAGTACGTGCAAATTACTCACGCCAAGTAACGAAAGTGAAGAAGCCCTAAAGAGATCCTTCGCTTTAAATGCTTCAATGTTTGAGCGTTTAAGTTGGCCTATAATCTTTGCAACCTCTTTAGATGAAAAGATAAGTCTAAGATATGATTTAGCGGAAGTATAATCATGCTCCTCAACTCGAGGTAGCCAAGTTACAGATAGAGGTTTCTTCACGATTATAGACTGATATCCCACTAATGCTAGAAGATCGAATCTTTTATGCGTACTACAGTAAACACCTGTTAAACTATCGACTTAAGTCATACTCGTTTACTTCAAGATTTAATTAAACTAAATCATGTCATGACTGCATTAATCACCTGTCCTTCAACATCAGTAAGACGGTAGTATCTGCCTTGATGCTTAAACGTAAGTGCTTCATGATTAATTCCCATTTGATGCAATATGGTTGCTTGCAAATCATGCACGGAAACAGGGTTCTCTTGAATATTGTAACCTAATTCATCGGTACTTCCGTAAACATATCCTGGCTTAATACCTGCACCGGCCATCCAGACTGTAAAGCAGCGAGGATGATGGTCTCTACCATAATCATCTATAGTTAATTTCCCTTGAGAATAATTGGTGCGACCAAATTCACCACCCCATACAACTAAGGTATCATCTAGTAATCCCCTACGCTTTAAGTCAGTTATCAAGGCGTAACAGCCCTGGTCTACGTCAGCGCATTGCTTACGAATTTGTTTAGGTAATGCCCCATGCTGATCCCACCCTGGATGATACAATTGAATAAAGCGTACATCTTGTTCAGCTAAGCGTCGTGCAAGTAAACAGTTTGCGGCAAAAGTGCCTGGTTTTTTAACATCACTGCCATACAACGCGTAAGTTTCTTCGGTTTCACCACTTAGATCCATCACTTCAGGAACGCTCGTTTGCATACGATACGCCATTTCGTACTGCGCTATACGAGATTCTATTTCGGGATCCCCTACCTTCTGACTTTGATGGGTATTTAATTCAGCTAATCGGTCGAGATAATTTCTACGACCTTGCTGTGATATACCATCAGGATTTTTAAGAAAGAGTACAGGATCAGAACCTCCTCTAAACTGAACGCCTTGATGAATGCTAGGTAAAAAACCATTACCCCACAGTCTAGAGTAAAGCGGCTGATCAATCCTGTCTTTAGAGATAAGCACTACAAAGCCTGGTAAATTTTGATTGAGACTACCTAATCCATACGAAAGCCAGGATCCCATGGAAGGTCTTCCCGGTAATTGATGTCCCGTGTTAAAAAAGGTAATCGCTGGATCATGATTGATATGCTCCGTGTGCATTGAGCGGATAAAACATAACTCATCAGCCATCTTAGCTGTATTAGGCATTAGATCACTTACCCAAGCACGACTCTGACCGTACTGAGAGAACTTGAACATCGAACCGGCCAAGGGGTAATGCGCTTGATGCTGTGACATACCTGTTAGGCGCTGTCCTGCACGTACACTTTCCGGCAGATCCTGTCCCTGCATCTTATTAAGTAAGGGCTTATAATCGAAGAGATCGTGCTGCGAGGGCCCCCCAGCCATAAATAAATAGATTATCCGTTTCGCTTTAGGAGCGAAGTGAGGTTTCTGTAAAACACCTCTAAACGGTGAGCCAATCGGTGGTGCAACAATTGAAGAGCCTTGTGCATTTTTCTGCAGTAAATTCATCAAAGCAAACCCGCCTATACCCATAGCAAATTTGCCGAAGAAATCTCTACGGCTCATATCAAAGTTTACTCCATCGCAAAATAGTGGCTTCATAGCATTAGTCTTTTAGCGCCTCATCAAAGCTTCATCTGTGTTTAATATAGCAAGACCTACGACAGTCCATGCTGCTCTCTCAGCATTAGGGATAATGAGGCTTGTTTGCTTTACACCAAAATTAATTAAGTGCTCCGCAGCTTGTGGATCATCTTTGTAGAGCTTATACTGTTCTGCATAAAGTCTACTCAGTGTAGCTAATTCATATTGGTCAGCATTCCGGCCAGTAACGCACTTAAAGCCCCAATTAATACGAGACAACTGAACACCTCCTACTATTTTTAGCATGCGTTCACCAATAAAGCGTGCTGCCTCTACAATTTGAACATCATTCATTAATTCTAGCGCCTGCAAGGGTGTGCTGGTACTTT
The DNA here is from genome assembly GCA_903834135.1 of uncultured Opitutia bacterium. Classification (GTDB taxonomy): domain Bacteria; phylum Verrucomicrobiota; class Verrucomicrobiia; order Opitutales; family Opitutaceae; genus Palsa-1447. The sequence goes on from CAILHZ010000008.1 coordinate 61,104, forward strand.
GACGCCTTACAGTACACACATTTCTTTCAGAAGCATCGAAGAGCACCATAGCTGGAGGCGGAACCGTGCGCTTCCAAAAGGTATATAAACTACGCCTATGAAGCTCATCCCCCACGCCTTGAGTATAGTGTGGTTTACCCATTGCTATCTCCTCCCATAAGCCTGCTGGCTGATAGGGGAAAGCACTAGGACCGCCTTGCTTATCAATAAGTAAACCAGCACTCGCTAGAGCTTGATCACGCATCATTTCAGCTGTGAGTCGCTTTGCTGGACCACGTGCTAAATATATATTCTGAGGATCGCGTATAAAGTCATCGGATGATCCCTCAGACGACTGACGATACGTTTCAGACAAAGCGATTAAACGAAGTGTGCGTTTAATGTCATAGTCATGACTTATAAAGTCCTGCGCTAACCAATCCAATAATTCAGAATGAGATGGTGCTGCGCCTTGGAGACCAAAATTATCGCTTGTTTCAACAATGCCACGGCCAAGCATCATTTGCCATAGCCTATTTACGGCAACACGAGCGAACAAAGGATTACTTGGACTTGTTAACCATTTAGCCAAGCCTAAGCGATTCCTGGGGAATTGTGAGGGGAAAGCTCCAAATGTATGAGGCGTATCAGAAGTAACTGTACTTCCATGCTGATCATATACTCCACGAAGTAAAATGTATGCTGGCTTAGGCTTAGGTAATTCTTGCATTACCATTACCTCAGGCACTTGGGAGATAAGTTTATTTTGTTTTTCCCGTATAGCTTGTAGCGCAATGCGTGTGTCTAAGCATTTTTTATCAACACTGAGTATATAATATTCGAATAGAATCTGCCTCTCATGTGCATTTAATCTGCTCTCAGGTTTATTCCACAGCTTAGCATATTCACTAGTATGTGCAATTTGTGCTATCTCGAGTTTTGATAACTCCCGATTAAACACCGTAAGATCAGATGCTTCGGCATGCTTAAAGCCGTCATCTCTAAAACGATATCCGAGTGTTAAGTCAGGTGGAGCACCTTGATAGTTAATAGATTTAAATAACCCGTCTTTGACTATTTCGGTTTTAGCTAATTTTCCATTAATAAAGAGGCGAGCTCCCGTTGCTAGGCTTGAACCATCATAGGTAACAGCCAAATGAATCCACTTAGCTTTATCCAGAAGATCATGAGTCGTTATTTTAAGTGACGCACCTGGCCATAAGTAATGCATGCCAAACGATAGCTTCCCCTGCTCAACTAAGAGCTCATACCCCCTACTTCCCGCATCCGCTGGAGCCTTTGTATGGTGAAGGATAACTGCACGATTAATTGTAGCCTCAGGCAATTTAACCCATATGCCTAAGCTAAAGGGCTGGGTACGATCAAAATGCCCTACACCAGGAAATCTATAGCCATTGTCTCCTTCGAATTGACTTACATCACCTTTGTCAGACTTAACAATCAGTGGGTTTTCATCGGCAAGGCCAAATAGTGCCATATCACTTTGATTACTTACATGCACTTCGCTATGGGCTGGCTTATTTTTCTTTGCGGGCACTTGCACTGTTTGCTGAGCATCTAGGGGATACTCAGCTATCAAGCCAGATACAGCTGATGGCATGACCCCTTTCTTAGAAAGCCAATCTGAGAAATGATCTATTTGATTAGCCTGTGTCATCACAAGCGTTTGTTGAATGAGTCGCGTCTGCTTTCTTAAAGACTCGAGCTTTTCATCCTCAGTATCCGTTGTAAGTAGCAAAGTCGGAACAGGCATTGAATCTGCGAATCCTCCGTACGAGATTTGTCCCGCTTCATCAATATTCTGGAAGAATGAAAATAAAGAATAATAATCTTTCTGACTAATAGGATCAAATTTATGATCATGGCACCTACAGCAATCCAGCGTTAGCCCAAGAAATGCTGTTCCAAAAGTAGATACTCGATCTGCAACGTAAGCCACACGGTATTCTTCTTCGACAATACCTCCCTCTTCATTTTGATTATGCAAGCGGTTAAACGCAGTTGCCAAGCGTTGTTCCTTAGTAGGATGAGGCAATAAATCTCCAGCAATTTGCCAGGTCGCAAATTGGTCATAATGCATGTTGTGATTAAACGCGTTTATTACCCAATCCCTGTATGGCCACATAGGTCTTGGGCGATCCATTTGATAACCGTGCGTATCTGCGTAGCGTGCGACATCAAGCCAATCACTGGCCATGCGCTCACCATAATGAGGAGAATTCAGCAATCGATCTACGACTTGAGAATAGGCTTTAGATGAGGAATCTTTCAGAAACTCATCTACCTCTTCAGGCGTAGGAGGTAAACCCGTGAGATCAAAGCTAACACGCCTTAAAAGACGTTCTGCTGAAGCCTGTTTTTTTGTATGCATGCCAACTTTACGAAGCTTCGCTTGGATAAAAGAATCGATTGGATTTTGTCTATCTGCAGCCTCAGGAGCTTTCGTTGCACTAAGCGCTGTAAAAGCCCAATGCCCACCCCAAGGAGCCCCCTGCTCAACCCATCGCTTTAAGATATCAATTTCAGCAGGCTTTAATTGTCTAACTGCCTTAACGGGCGGCATTCTATCGTCTTCGTCAGAACTGGTAATTCGGAGAACAAGTTCACTTGCGTCTAAGTCTCCTGGTTTTACAACCGTGATACCCTTTCTTGTACGAAACAAACCTTCCTTTAAATCGAGCCGAAGATCTTCTTTACGCTTATTTTCATCCGGACCATGACACTTAAAACAGGCATCAGAAAGAATCGGAGCTACATCATGTGAAAAATTAATCTTATCTAGGCCTAGAGCTTCAATACTCCAGGCTAGCGGGACATAATTGCTAATGATTAGAGTAAGGCAAAGCCCACGTAGTATTCGTAAGCTATGGTATTTAACTATAAAGTAGCGGACAGTAAACACAGGGGGCTAAAAAAAGTATTACTGAATTTCTATCCTATGCAAGGATCTCAGAAATAACCTTCCCGTGAACATCGGTAAGTCTAAATTGCCTACCCTGGTAACGATAGGTAAGGCGTTCATGATCTATTCCCAACATATGAAGTATCGTAGCCTGCCAATCATGCACGTGGACCGGATCTTTAACGACATTGTAACTAAAATCATCTGTCTGCCCATACGCTATACCTGGCTTAACTCCTCCACCTATCATCCATGAACTATACGCAGAACCTAGATGATCTCTACCATGCTTACCACGCTTAGTCACATCACCTTGAACAAATACAGTACGGCCAAATTCGCTAGCGAAAATAACTAGGGTATCTTCAAGCATACCGCGCTCTTTTAAATCTTGTACTAGAGCAGCTGTGGGCTGATCGGTATCCTTACACTGAATTTCTAGCTGCGTATCTAAGTTTTGATGTTGATCCCAACCACCATGCATAAGTTGAATAAATCTAACTCCTTTCTCAGAAAGTCTCCTCGCTAAAAGACAATTTCGTGCATAGCTGCCAGGTCGATTTACATCAGGGCCGTAGCGTTGAAGTATATGAGCTGGTTCAGATTTTAGATCTAATAGACCAGGAATACTCGTCTGCATTTTAAATGCCATCTCGTACTGTGAGATACGGGTATCAATTTCTGGATCAGCATTTAATTTAAGCTGATGATGATTTAGCGAATCAATATCATCTAAGAGCTCTCTTTTTTGAACACGGTCTAACCCAGGTGCATCATTTAAATACAGTACAGGCTCTCCTTCACTGCGTAAACGTACACCTTGATACTTGGATGGAATAAAACCACTACCCCAGTAGTGCTCATAGAATAATTGCCCACAGGTTTTTTGCATATCCGATGAGGTCATGACTACAAAAGAAGGAAGATCTTCGGCCATTGAGCCTAGGCCATAGGTTAACCATGAACCCATACTTGGTCTTCCTGGAATCTGAGAGCCAGTTAGAGAAAAAGTTACACCAGGAGCGTGATTCACCGCCTCTGTATGCATCGAGCGTATCAAACACATGTCGTCAGATAGATTCCCTATATAAGGAAGTAATTCACTCATCCAACGCCCAGTTTTACCATACTGCTTAAATGGCTTTAAAGCGGGCAAAATTGGAAACTTCTTTTGATCAGAAGTCATCGTTGATAGCCGATTGCCCGAACGCACTGACTGAGGCAATTCCTGAAGTCTTAAAGCAGCTAAGCCAGGCTTATAATCGAATAAATCTACCTGAGAGGGGCCACCGCCTTGCCATAGAAGAATAACCCTCTTAGCGGTTGGTGGAAAATGAGGTAAGCCTAATGCGTTCTTAGGAGAAGTAAGTGCCCCGTACACTTTATCATTCATCAAACTACTGAGTACAGCAGCACCAATACCAGTAGCTGTCTTACCGAAGAATTGACGCCTTGATATTTTTAAATGTGCTTCACTTAGAGGGTTCATGATTTAGTAAGGGCCTCATCTAAATTAAAGATCGCTAAGCAAACAGCAGTAAAAGCTGCTTCTTCAGGTGCAGGATATTTTGTATCAAATGAACTGTCTCCCACTTTCAAAATTGAAAGTGCGGATGTTGGATTATTCTTAAAATGAGTTAGTTGTTTATTATAGCACTGAGTTAATATTTCTTTTTCCTCACTATCTGGATAGCGTGAAAGGACTGCCTTAAAGGCATAACTTATACGTGAGGTTTTCCAAAACTTAGCACGTAATGTTTTTTGTGCTAGTCTCCTAGCCGCCTCGATATAGGTAGGATCATTTAAAGTAACCAGTGCATGTAGAGGAGTACTTGTGATCATTGATCTTACTTTGCAGGTATTACGAACTGAGGCATCAAACATATTAGCAGGTGCTACAGTCCTTCTCCAAAACGTATAAATACTGCGCCTGTATAAATCATTTCCTTTTGACTGAGGATAAGTAAAGTCACGTTCCTTTGTAATATTAAGGGATCCCCAAATATCAGCAGGTTGGTAAGGATAGACGGGCTTACCCCCGATTTTATCAACGAGAAGTCCACTCGTCGCAAGGGCTTGATCTCTTATAAGCATAGCGGGCATTCTAAATCTTGCTCCACGTGCGTAGAGGCGATTCTCAGGGTCTTTATCCAGTAAATAAGGAGTTACTAAAGATGACTGACGATACGTTGCACTCGTTACAATTAAACGCTGGATATGTTTAACATTCCACCCACTGGATACAAACTCTGAGGCTAACCAATCTAGGAGTTCTTGATGCACAGGGGGGTCGCTTTGTACTCCAAAGTCTTCGCTAGTTTTAACTATGCCTAATCCAAAGAATGTCTGCCAATACCGGTTTACAGTAACCCGTGCTGTAAGTGGATTAGCAGGGCTCACTAGCCACCGCGCTAAACCAAGTCGGTTATGTGGCGAGTTACTCGGCATGGGTGGCAAAAATTCAGGGGTATTAAAAATCACTTTCCCTAAATGCGATTCATAGTTACCACGATCTAAAATATAGGTATCCCGAGGCTTACTATCCTCCATTACCATAACCATAGGATCATCATCGGATTTTAAACGAATAAGTTCTTCTGAATCTTTGTAAAGTTCGGGACTCTGAGTAGGTAGCACTTTCTTATAATGATATCTCCTAAGTGCACTACGCTGAGAATCGGTTTTATCGGATTCTGATAAAGTAGCTGCTAAATATATTTCTTTATCTGGAAAGTCTTTATTTTTTGCAACTTCAGCTATCCATTTAGCAAGTAAAGCACTGATCTGCTGATCTGATTTATTTTCCTTGTTCTTGTCCTCGAGTGTCTTGATTTGCTTCTTATGTTCAGGACTACCCAAATCAAGGACAGGTTTAGCGAGTCTTATACGTGATCCAGCACTAATATTTGAGCCACCTGTTTCAGGGAGGTGATTGAAGGCATCCATGAACGCATAATAGTCTTTTTGCTTAATAGGATCATATTTGTGATCGTGACATTGAGCACATGCCATCGTTAACCCAAGCCACGTTGTCGAGGTTGTGTCGACTCGATCAAACAAACTAACATTACGTTGTTCCTCAGGAATTGCTCCACCCTCACCGTTAAGAAGATGATTACGGTTAAATGCTGTAGCTATTTTCTGCTCTTGAGTTGAATTTGGCAGTAAGTCGCCTGCAAGTTGCTCAATCGTAAATTGATCAAAAGGCATATTAGCATTCATCGCCTTTACTACCCAATCTCTCCATATCCACTGAAAGGTATCGCCATCTTCTTGATAGCCGTTGGAATCTGCGTACCGTGCAGAATCAAGCCATGGTAAAGCCATTTTCTCTCCATAGTGCTGCGATGCCATCAACCTGTCTACTACGTGTTCGTAAGCATTTGTACTTTCATCATTAACAAAATCATCTACCTCATTAAGAGTGGGAGGAAGACCTGTCAGATCTAGGCTTAGGCGTCTAATTAAAGTTTCTTTAGTCGCCTCATTAGAAGGTACTAAACCACTCCTTACTAATTTTTGAAGAACAAAGGAATCGATAGGATTTTTAATCCAATTTGAATCTACAGTTTTAGGTATACTAGGTCTTTTTAATTCAGTGAAACTCCAGTGAGGTGTAAAGGATGCACCTTCATTAATCCAACGGGTTAGAACTAATTTCTGTTCTTCAGTAAGCTGCCGATTTGAGGATTTCGGCGGCATATGTTCATCCTCATCTTTCGAGAAGATGCGAGCAATTAACTCACTATTTTCAGCATCTTTAGGAATAACTACTTCATTGCCCCTCTGACCTTCTTTAGTATCTAACCTTAATTTCGCTTTTCGTTTTGTAGCATCCTGGCCGTGACAATAAAAACAGTTTTCTGATAATATAGGTCTTACCTCATGTGTATAATCTACAGGATCTGAATATCCATCTATACCAATTAAACTTACTAGAATAATCCACTTAAACATAGCTATTTAGACTTAGAAAAATAAGTATGTAAAATAAGGTTCCTAAGACTTACGTTACCTCATTTTTATTCCAGCGTCCACGTGTAAAATCAGGTACATCAATACTCTGACTTCGATTGGCGACTGACCATTCCGTTAATGGAGCCAAAACAGACCAACTTGTTGAGTCATACACGTTTTGATCCAGTGGTTCCCCTTGGCGTAAGCATGTAATAATTCTCCACATCATGATATAATCCATACCACCATGGCCACCCGCAGTAGCTTGAGCGGTCACACTTAACTTTTTCCATAAGGGGTGATCATATTTAGCTAAAAATTCATTAAGCTTACTTCCTTCAGTCCACTCCTCGCCACTGTGCGTTTCTCCTTCAATTGAAACGCGAGTCGGGAAACTAGCAAAGATACCGCGTGTACCTTGAATATGATTTAACCGTGAATAAGGCCTTGGCGTTGTTTCATTCCACTGAAGTAAAATAGTTTTACCACGTAAGGTCTTAATAATGGATGTGTTCATATCACCACCCTTCCATACCCCGATTTTATTCCATTTATGATCTGCTGGAAAATGCTCTTTAGCGTAAAGTGCTCGTCCCCTAGCAGGTGATGACATCGATGAAAGATAATCAAAGCGGTCTGAACGATTTATACCCATATACTGTGCTATTGGGCCTATTCCATGTGTAGGATATAAATTTCCATTACGTGCAGCATAGTGAAGCGTTCTCCACGAACCTATTCCATGGTCAACTTGCTTCATTTGGGACCTCAAATCATGTAAATACGCAGCCTCCCCGTGGAGCAGTTCACCTAGAAGACCTAATCTACATAAGTTTAAGCAAACGAGCTCTTCACGACCATAGCATGTGTTCTCTAACATCATACAGTGACGTTTAGTTTGCTCTGCGGTATTCACTAACTGCCAGCATTCCTCTACAGTAAGCGCAATAGGAACCTCAATAAAGACATGCTTACCTGATAACATTGTTGCAACACCCATGGGAGCATGGAGTTGCCACGGAGTAGCAACAAAAACAGCATGAATATCTGATCTTTCAAGCATACGCTTCCAATCATCATCGGTCTTACCATATTCTGCAGGAAGAGGTCGCCCAGCCTTAGTTACTTGTTCCAGTGCTTTATCAAGTGATGGTCTATGATTATCACATAAAGCCACTACCTCTACTCCCTCAAACGTTAAAAGCATGCCAAGATGAGTAGATCCTCTTGCTCCTATACCTAATACGGCAACGCGTAGATTATCTATTGGTTTATCTGCTAAACTCATCACACCATTATCACCTGCTGGAATGGTATTTTCCGTAGCACTTGCGTGCGCTTTTTGATTTTTATTAGCGAGCATTAAACCTGCTCCTAAGGTTGCAACATTAAGTAAAAAATCCCTGCGTGTTGGGGTATTCATAAAGTAAGAGGAGTTTAGCGTGTATTTTTAAGACTAACGAGAACTGCGAGAAATTAAGCGCACTGGACCAATTAATCCCGAGGGCAATAATGGCGATTTAGCCGTATAGGGTTTTACGTCAGCGTAAGTATATTTTACTGCACCAGGTTGCTCATCACCAATAAGGCGATTTACCCAGGCATTTGTTACCCTAATTTTAATCACATTATCTCCTGCTTTAAGAAAGTGCTTTAGTTCTAAGCGGTACGGGGCATGCCAGACTTGATGAAGCACTGTACCGTTAATTTGCACCTCTGCCATGTTTTTGACATCACCAAGATCAAGCCAGAGTTCAGCGCTGCTATTTAACCACTCTGGATCTACAGCAAATGTTTTTGTGTAAGCACCTACACCTGAATAGTATTTTATTCCAAGATCGGTAGAATCACTCCAAGATATCAGGTCACTTAATTCAGCTGAAGCTGGAGCACCTCTTCCATTTTCGAATTCTACTTTCCAAGGACCAGTAAGTGCACGTAAGACATGCTCAGTCATTACGGGGAGTGTCACACTCTGAATAGATGTTTTTTTACGAAATACAATAAACGCACTACCCCACGCTTCGAGTTTAAGTGGCACTGAAGTAACTCCCTGATTCATCGTATAGCTTAACGCTTCTTTATACCCTGTTTCTGGATGCCAGAGTTCAGCTTCTTTACCCTCAACTCTAAAGGAAGCATTAAAGACTTCGTTATGATCGCTTCTGTTAGCAACAAAGTAAATATCCTCACCAGCCACTCTCCTGTGAATATAATCGATGCGTGAATCTGCAGCTGATTTCGTGAAGTCAAAATCTCGAACTATTCCTAACTGATTAAGTACTCGTTCAATGGTTTGCCCTGCAAAGACTTGGCCATTACCTACATGGTATTCACCTGCGCCAGTTCCGAAAAGGGCATCTGTTAAGATCTTAAACTCTGCAGGATCATCTGAAAGACTTGGATCATTAATTGGCTTTGCTCCGATGACTGTGGCGCCTTCTTGCACGAGTTTATAAAGTGCACGAAGCACCGGTAAGGACATATTCTTAGTGAAAGGATCAAGACATAATACACGGTATGACATACCACTAGGTGCTGTGATACGGTTATTATTAACGTGAAGTACATTAATTAGCCCATCTGGATTGATAAAATCGTAACCATACCCCGCAGGAATATTAGGCGACTTTTTAGAGAAAAGTGCAGTTAGGTTAGTATCCTCACCGTAGTAATAAATCAGATCTGCTTGAAACTGGCCTTGCTGCAGTAGAAAGCTACACCGGGATAGATAATCAATCCATGGCCCTGCTTGTTCAGCCCACGTTTCATTACGATTGAACCACTGACCGTATGGCCCGAGCGTTAAGCCTGGAGCTTTACCTACAACAGGTTGATGGGCTGATTCATGGATCACAAATCGGTTGATACCATTTAAAAATTCTTGATCTGCAGTTGGCTTTAAGGTTTCAGGTGACCACATCCAATCCGAACCATATGCAGTCATAGATTCAGCTGCCGCAAGATTTTGGCCATAGATATGCGCTACTGATGCTGATTCTCGGTCGTCTGCATTCAAATGAAACATTTCCTTATATGTGCCGTAATCAGGCATCCACATTGCACTCATCGGTATATCGTCGAGCTTCTTGACCTCCATTCCATCTGCAATCAGAGCACGTCCACCTTCGTGCGACTCACCGTAGTGGCCCATGCCCCGCTCTTTTAAAGACGCCTGTACCTGACCATAATGTTCATCAGCTACTAAATCAGAGATTACCTTTCTGAAATCCCATAAAAAGCGGTCACTCGCCTCTGAACTCTCAACAATGTGCCCTGCAAATACAGGTAGCCAAGCAATTGGATCATATCCACGAGACTGCTTAAATTTTGCAATCATATCATCTGTCCAATTTTGAGCCCCCGCCTCCCAGCTATCGGTAATCACGTACTTTATTCCACGCTTACCCATCAATTCAGATCCTACGGTTTCTTTGTAACTATTTAGATAGCCATCCATGTAATTTTTAACATAGCTGCGATTTAATTTATCTACTTCAAGGCCGGTAGCCTCTTCAGTTGCAGGATGATTTGTTTTACCGATTAAAGAAAACCCAAGTCTAAGAATTCTCCACTTGCCTGCAGGTACGTCCCACTTCAAGGAACCATCTTTTTGCATAAGACTAGTTAAATCAATGATCGAGTCTTTTGAAATAATATCAGAAGCACCGTAGCTAGGTGTAGGAAATTTATACAGCCCGTCCTCCATCATACCAAACGCCGCTTTCTTCTCAAAATAATTGATCCGAGCACCAGGAATTAAATTATAATCAACGATTTCATAATATTTAGGAGCGGAATGATTTTTTGCTTTAGGGTTATTTACTGAAGCAAGTGCTATCTGCTTTCTTTTACTTACTGAATACTCCTGCCTAAAAACAATTCTGAAATACTTAGCTTTCACAACGGGCAAAGAAATCGTTATTGAGGGAGCATCAAAATATTCAAATGGAGCAACTAAGCTAAAATCTTTTCCATCATTGCTCGAATAGACATAAAGCTGAGCAGTACGTATACCGTATAAATCATTATCGGCTTTAGTAAGACGTCTCACAATTAGCTTGGCCGTATGAATGATTTGAGGCTCAGAAAAACGATACTGAATCCATGAGTCATTACCCGTTTCAGAAATAGGAAGAAGCGTTAGCTTTAAGGGCACAGATCCCTTATGGTCTATCCTTTCAGACAAAGGCCCACTTGACGTAATCTCAGGGTGCAGTGCTTCAAGTGATGAATCTGTTTCAGCTACCTTGTAAGCGACCACTGCTGCATCCGCGTAGAACTGAGGTACACTTAGGTCGGTCAAAGAAACCCGGGCATGATCTTGTGTTGGTATCGTCTGAAATGGTCCACTTACTGTAGGTGGATGATTAAGTATGCCATTAAAAGTCCTGCCTCCTTCAATATCTGTTTCACTCCAGACATACTTTTTCATACCTTGTGAAGGCGGTACCCAAGGACCACCTGTTTCACTCCAACCTGGAGAGCCAGCTATTGCTTCCTCAAGCCCAAGCTCATCAGCAAGTACTGTGGCATACTTAAAGGCGTCCTTCCAATCAGGTGTCATGTAGACAAGGCGCTTTGGAACCACAAGCGGGGTTGTTAAATTAGCATCAAAATTCTGAAATCCACCTATATGTACCCGGTGCATCCACTCGAGATCTAGCTTAATTCCTTCTTTAGCAATATTACCATTCATCCAATGCCACCACACACGTGGACGTGAACTTAAAGGAGGGCTTTGGAAGCCCTCAGTGAGGACATCTCCCCCTGCCTCTGCTCTCAAAACAGTGGTTACAAGACTCATAACCAGTGCAGCAAATACGATAGGGCTAAGTTTTAACAATTTCATGAAGGGGAAGCATCTAACGGGGTTATACTGGCTTATAATCCAGTAGGAACTTGGGGTTATTTTTAAGACGCCCTTAATCGATCCTCGTTACAGCGAATTTAACCTATAAATCATACCAGTAACCCAAGGCTTAAAGAGCCTAAATAATCTCGTCGTTAACTTAGTAGACCGTGGCATTAAAAACGGTTACCTGCTTCTTCATATATGACCTAAGGCCAATGGCACAATCCCAGAGGAAATAAAACTGTTACTACGAGCCATAGGCGCTTGGCTAAAAATAAACGATCAAGCAATCTATGGCACAACACCTTGGTCAATCTATGGAGAAGATCAGCCTAAATTTAACTCTCGAAACGTATCCTTTAATGAGAAAAATAATCTCCATTAATAGGAATAAAGATATTCATTTTACCGTAACTGCAAATGTGCTCTATGCTAAGGTGCTAGCATAGCCAGGGGAGAGCATTCTTATTAAAAGCTTTGCCTGAACGAATAATTGGTCAGGCCTCTACCCTAATGAAATTAGTTCAATTATCATGCTAGGAGATAATAAACCACTTGCATGAGAAACGACTAAGGATGGCTTACTAATCCATACGCCTCATACACGGTCCAACGCGTGTGCCTAAGTATTTAAGATTGTTGGGAAAAGACCGTATTAAGCCTAGGCTTTGGTACGGAACCTACTAAGGAGTAAGAGATTTCCTGCGCTGAACTCTTGCATGACTATTTTGATTAGTCTTTGGTTCAGATTGACGAGATCTTAAGCGTTGAAGTGCACTACCTATTCCAACACGTGTATGGCCATCTTCGGCCTTCGTATGAAGCGCCTTTAAGTTTAGATGAGGCGTTTTACGTGAAACTAACTGTTTTTCTAAAACATTTTCTCTGAGGACTGGAGGGAGCAGTAACTTATTAGTTTTCTGAATTTGATCAGTAGTCATATTCGAATGGATTAAACTGAAACTAGAATAGCATCTTTACTCAGAGTTGCTGCGCATATTTTGAGTATTTTCTTCGTTTTCTCTTAAAAACGTGCAAAACCGAACAATCACACAATCTAATCAATCCAAAGCTATTTATGACCTACAAACATCCGCAGAAACTAGTTAAGTGATAATCGATCAGCTTTAAAACGTAACAATTTAATAATAGCTATATACCTATTAAGGTATATTGTTTAATTTAATGACCGATCTAATTACAATTTACGCATGCCTATGCGATAAAACACGTTTAAGAATATTAAACCTTCTTCTGAAAGGTCCACTCTGTGTATGCCATTTTCAATCCATTTTAGGGAAACCTCAGGTTGCGATTTCCAAACATCTCAAGTATTTAAAAAATCATGCTTTAGTAGAATCCAGCCGAAATGCTAATTGGGTTATCTATATGTTACCTAAAAAGCAGAGTGCACTTCTTGAAAAAAATCTTGCCTGCCTACAGGACTGCGTAAAAGAAGACGGTCAATTCAGCAAGGATGTACAGAAAATGAGTATTATTACCTCTCGCTCAACTTGCGGCCTTTCCCCTAAACAAGCCGTTACTAAAATAAATCAACGGCTTGCTGCTTATGAAAAAAATACTTATTTTATGCACAGGTAATTCATGCCGTAGCCATATGGCTCATGGTATCTTGAAAGCCTGCGTCGGTAACACAGTAGAAGTCTTAAGCGCTGGCTCGAAACCTGCGGGTTACGTGCATCCTAAAGCAATTCAGGTTATGAAAGAAATAGGGATAGATATTTCGGATCATACTTCAAAGAGTTTGGAAATTTATCTTAACCAAGAGATTTTTAGTGTCATCACCGTTTGCGGTAACGCCGATCAAGTATGCCCGATGTTTCCCGGCCAGGTAAATCGACACCATTGGGGATTTAATGATCCAGCACATGCTACAGGAACTGAAGATGAAATCTTAAATGCTTTCAGGAAAACAAGAGATGAAATAAGGCTTGTATTTGAAGCCTATGGCGCGGGTTTAAAAGAAGGTAGTAAATTAAACTAAAATTAATATGATTCCTTTAATCGATTCATCCTGTGATTGCAGCACACAATCAGTACAAACACAGGGCTTAACAATCTCTGCTCTAAAACAAGCGCTTATGGCGGCTCCTGATTTTCCCATTACGGTAATATAGACAGATGGTGAACCTATCGAAGCACACTTCCACATCACAGAAATTGGCCGTGTTCAAAGAGACTTTGTAGATTGTGGCGGTACACAACGTACCGTTATAACGTGCCTACTTCAAACCTGGGTAGCCTCAGATATAGACCACCGGATAACCGCAGGCAAACTACTGAAAGCATTTGCTTACGCCGCCCCAATTTTGAAGGATGAGGACCTTCCATTAGAGTTAGAGTATCAGACCTGCAATGTAGTCCAAGTTACTGTTGCCTCAATTACTCAGGACACTAGCAGCTTTATTATTCGCTTAGCCTCAAAGCATACGGACTGTTTAGCCAAAGACGTTTGCCTTCCTCAGAGCAATGGTGCTTCCTGCTGTTAGAGATAATTACAGTTTTAACCGTCAGCTCGGTTGACCGAGCCTAAGTATTAGACTAGTAGTTAGGCATAATCTGATATTTTTATCAGATTATTTTACCCCCTACCCCCATGCTATCACGATACTGCCGGCTATCTGCACTATTTATTGCGTCTTTAATGCTAGCCAAAGCCGCTGAACCGTCCTGGCAAGAACTGCTCAAAAAAGACCTTCCTTTACTTGGCCACCGCAATTGGATTGTAGTCGCTGATTCCGCATATCCGCTTCAAACAGCTCCTGGTATTGAAACTGTGTTTATCGATGCTAATGAACTTGATGTTGTTAAAGGCGTTATTTCTGAACTTGCAAAATCAAGGCATGTCAGAGCAGCAATTTATACAGATACCGAACTTAATTACGTAGCTGAAAATAATTCCCCAGGAATTAGTGTCTTCCGCGCAAGCTTAAATAACCTCCTTGCTCATGAAAAAACACAGGCCTTACCACACGAGCAAATTATAAGTAAACTCGATGAAGCCGGTAAAACATTTAAAATTCTGCTCATCAAAACTAATCTAACAATGCCGTACACTTCGGTTTTCTTTCAATTAGAATGCGGGTACTGGAACGATCAAGCCGAGGCAGAACTAAGATCAGCAATAAATAAATCTAAGTGATCTAACATAAAGAGAACACCTTCTTACATGTCATCTTCGCAATCAAATGATACGTGTTGCACAGATAGTTGTGGATGTGTTCCCAAAATTAATCGCCGTGAATTTGCACGGCTTGCAAGCCTTGGGACCGTTGCTCTTAGCCTGAATACACCTGCTATCATGGCGGGTCCTTTTACTGAGAGTGATTTCGATTATCAGATTCCTGAAGATAAGAAACTCGATCCTCGTTGGGTAGATTCTTTATTTGTACGTGGAAAGCCTGAAATCTTACAAGGTAAAGCACTCCAGTATGTAGGTATGCCTATTGGTGGCATATGTGCAGGGCAACTTTACTTAGGAGGCGACGGGAAACTCTGGCATTGGGATATTTTTAATTATGTCAAAGGCACTGGTGATTCGAATTACTCAAAACCACCAAGCCCAGAGTCACCCCTAGAGCAGAAATTTTACCTCAAACTTGGTGATAAAGAAATCAGTTTAGATAACACAGGCTTTACAGACATTAGTTTCCGAGGCGAATACCCGATTGGTCTTATCACCTATAAAGACAGCCAGATTCCTGTTGTTGTTAACCTTGAGGCATATTCGCCTTATATTCCGCTTAATACCGAAGACTCAAGTCTTCCAGCAACTATATTAGAATATACAATTACTAATACGTCACAAATTCCACTATCATGCGAACTGATCGGCATGATAGAGAATGCTGTTCTCTTAAACAACCGCAATACTCCAGGTAAACGTAGAATCCAGTCTATTGTGAAATCAGATTATACTTCACTGTGTTGTACTGCTGAAGTCGATGACACCTTAGGAGCAGATATTAATTCCCATAAAAATTTACCTGACTATGGAACTATGGCTCTCACCCTACTGGGCAAAGCTGCAGACACAACTAGTTTAAATGTAAGTAAAGCAATCAGTGAAACCCTAAATGGTGAAATCGGCAGAAAGTTAGATCTTAATCCAGGACAGTCCGTAATTGTTCAATTCATTCTCACATGGCATTTCCCGAATATTATTTACAAGGGTAAATATCCTAAAGGAATAAACCGAGTGCACTCTGTGAGTGAAAATAAACAGTTTTATGCTGCTCAGTTTTTAGATGCATTCCACGTTGCAGATTATATCGCTAAAAACTTTTCGCGCTTAAGTGAAACGACCAAATTATGGAGAAATACTTGGTATGACTCAACTCTGCCTTACTGGTTTTTGGATAGGACCCAGGTCAACACATCAACTCTAGCCACCTCGACATGCTTAAGGTTTAGCTCGGGACGCTTCTGGGCTTGGGAAGGCGTAGGGTGCTGCGAGGGAACTTGTACGCACGTTTGGCATTACGCTCAGGCGATGGCTCGGCAATTTCCGGAATTAGAACGCATCTTAAGAGAGCGCATTGATTTTGGCTTAGCCTTGCAAAGTGATGGAGCAATTCACTTCAGAGCTGAGAATAATAAAATTCCTGCAATAGACGGCCAGGCAGGTTCTATCCTTCGAGCATTAAGAGAACACCAGATGAGTAAAGACGATGCATTCCTTAAACGCATTTGGCCTCAGATCAAACAAGCAACTAATTGGCTCATTTCTAAAGATGCAAATGAAGATGGCATTATTGAAAGCAACCAACATAATACACTTGATAGCGATTGGTATGGTGCTGTCGCTTGGTTAAGCAGTCTTTATATTAGCGCTCTATCTGCAACAGCACAACTTGCAGATGAGATGCAGGATAAAGCATATGCTCTTAAGTGCCGTAAGATTCTAAAACGCGGTCAAAATAAATTAGTTACCGAGTTATTCAATAAAGAGTATTTTATAAATAAAGTAGATTCCAAGCATCTCAATGCAATCAATTCTGGCACAGGCTGTGAAATTGACCAAGTCATGGGACAAAGCTGGGCCTTTCAAGTTGGAATGCCTCGTATCTTACCTGAAATCGAAACACGCAAAGCCCTACAATCACTTTGGAAATATAATTTTTCTCCAGATGTAGGCCCTTACAGAGCTCATAATAAAACAGGCAGATGGTATGCAATGGCTGGAGAAGCAGGACTTCTGATGTGTACTTTCCCACGTAAAGACTGGAACTTCAAAAACGCATCAGGAGTTGGTAATAAGCAAAGCGGATTTGCAGGCTATTTCAATGAGTGCATGAACGGTTTTGAATACCAAGTCGCGGGTCACATGCTTTGGGAAAATATGGTTTTAGAAGGAATGGCTATTACCCGTGCAGTACATGACCGTTATAATGCCACGAAGCGTAATCCGTGGAACGAAGTTGAATGTGGAGATCACTATGCCAGATCTATGGCAAGCTACGGGGTATTCCTAGCCGCCTGTGGCTTCGAGTACCATGGACCCTTAGGCCATATCGGTTTTGCACCTCGACTCACTCCTGCAGCCTTTAAATGCCCCTTTACTGCTGCTGAGGGCTGGGGAAATTATTCTCAAACAATTACTCCAGCAGCGTTTAATGCGGTAGTATCAATTAAGTGGGGATCTCTTAGCCTTAATTCACTGAGTATTGTTTCCGGAATTAATCACCGCACCGTATCGGTCAAACAAGGCTCATCATTAATTCCAGCCTCATTTACTACAGAAGAAGGCAAAACTAAAATTACCCTAAGTTCCAAAGTAGTGCTAACTTCACATGATGAGCTTAGCGTGCGTCTGACTTAAAAAAAGATAAACTTCTCTTTGCTACTCAACTAACAGTTACAGGAGCCAAAACTTCAGCAAGTGTGATAGAATCTAAGTAGCTTCGCAGGTATTTAATAACATCAAGAGCGGTATAACTATCCATTCCCTCACGTATTAAACGACTCAAATCAGTAAACTCGTTACCCGCAGTGACAAGTGCTGCCTCAACTCCCGAGCCTCTACATTGACCATAACCCACCGTTGCTGCCAATCCGTTACAAAGACATTTACGCCCCACAGTATCAGCCTCCCTACCCCCTTTGCGAAAATACTCTTCAATAGGTTCACCTGAGCAGCGGTAACCAATATTACCGTCAGATTTTTTAAAGAGTTCTCTTAGATAGCCTAAATCACATACGCGCTCCCGCTTTAGATATACAAGAGCCTCACCTATTGTATTTGATATATTTACTATCTTAAACGGAAAGCCTGTTGGTGATGCAACGGGATCTGTAAAGACAGAAGCCACCTGACTCCGGCTTGCACGTATAGCCTCAACTTTTAAATGCGTTTCAATTCCTGATTCATCACAAAAAGCAAATGCAGTTCCAACCTGAATACCGGTAGCACCAAGCTTGAGAGCATCTTTAAGTTTTTCTGGACGACCATAAGAACCAGCAAGCCAAAAAGGGATTCCTAGTTCTTTAATTTTTACAAGATCAGGAATATCTCTTTCTCCGTAAATTGGCTGTCCAGTAGCATCACACTGCATTGCCCCACGTGGAGGTGCATTATGACCGCCTGCTTTATCACCTTCGACAACAAACCCATCAACTTTGCCGTTTGATTTCTTAGCAAGCGTTAGAGCGAGTGTTGCTGAGGACACAATTGCAATAAAGTATGGTCTAGCTAAAGATTTAAGCCTATCGCCAAACATCTTAGGATCGAACCTTAAGACAAAGTGATCTCCCTGCTCTGCTCCAGATACTTCAATTTTCATTTCAGCAGGATGACCTTCAGAAAAAAGATCTAAGATGCCAGGTATAGACCGAGGTATTCCAGCCCCCATGAGTACATAGTCGACCCCTGCAAGCATGGCCCCATAAATAGAGGCCAAGGTCGGGAGTTGTATTTTCTCAAGAAGATTAATTCCTACGACTCCAGCATGGCCTTCTTTCGCAAGAAATACCTCTACAAAATTTGCTACAACAGTTAATTCAACAAGGGGTGCACCTGGATTAAGACTTGGCATAGGAACAGTCGCAAATGCAGCAGTCTTATCTTTTCCACCTTCTATAAAGTATTTATGCTCAATACGCGCCGCAACATCAGGATAAGGGAAATGCTTTAGCGCACGACGCATAGCACCATCAAGATCTCCCAATTGAAGTCTCCTTGAAAATACGGTCGCTAGTGCCGTACCTGAAACGACACCCAATTCTCCCTCTTTAGAAACCGCTCGAGCTAAGCTCCAGCTTGAGACTGCGATACCCATACCCCCTTGAATAATAATAGGATGCTTCATGAAGAACGAAGCCACAAATTTGATCTTCAGAGCCGTTAGGAGGAAGCTCTAATCTGATTTCAATGACGGTATTAACAAATCAATCAGACCTGAAATATATGCGCAGTTGCGATGAAAGAACTTAAGAATTAAAACCCTATATCAATTATCAGTAATCGTAACCGTGTTAAAATCTAAGACGCGCTTTAAATTGCCATAAGTAATCGTTAATACATGTGAATTCTTCTCAGCATTTAAATATGGACCTTCAAATAATTTCCAACGTGAATAGTCTACCGGCTTTGCATTCAAGTAGGGCGGCTTACCAAAGACGCATTTAATCTGGTTTCCACGCAGTGTTGTCATTTCAACTGTAGGTACAGGCTCGAGAGTAACACGCAGTGGCAATTCACGTATGCGCTGTTTAAATGCATCGAAATCTTTGAACTCTTTTGCAGAGCCTACTTGAATTATCGTTCCATTTTTTAAATGAGGACTATAAAGACGCTTATCACCTAAATTTATTGGCAATCCAGGCAACCACGATTTCTCGAGCGAGATTGGCTCTAAGGTATACCCAGCAAGTGGTTTGTAAGCGAGATAAGCATTACCTCCTTGAGCAAAGATCCAGCCTGATGAATCTACAACAAAATGACTTAGATCTTTCGAGAAGAAACCATTGATATGCGGAAAGCGTGTACCCTCAGGGATATTATAAAGAGCTATAATAGTATCTAAATTTTGATATACCTGCTCAAATCGTGATCCACCAAGTAACTTACCAGGAAAATCATACGAAGGTTTTCCTTCTAGCATAACTCTCTGAGGCATTTCATCAGGAAGCACCGTAAAACAAGTCTCAAGATCATCCGTTGATGAAATAGGATTCATAGAGAACATCGTATTATGTATACCCTTTGGATTCGGCACTGCCCACGTCACATCCCAGCCATGCGTTTGTATCGGATCAACTAAGCCTCCTTGATACGAACCAACGGCATAGTCTAAGCGAGTATAATTAGTCTTATAGACAGGAGCAGTGAGCACATCGCTATTACGCCAGCGCCTTCTTGTGCGTTTTAAATCTTCCTGCAAGAAGTCGCCTTTACGATCAACTGCTATCTTATAGATCACTTCAGGCACATCATAGTTTATAGCCATACAGGCATACATACCTAACCAGCCTCCATAACCTTTCGTGGGAGGTGCATTACCAAACATAAGCCATGAAAAATTAGAAGCCATGGCAAGGGACGGCTCTATAACTACCATGTCATCGGACCTTGCAGCAGGACCATGAATAATTCCGAGTAGAGTATTTTGGGCTAAATCTGCATAAAGCCAATCTAGCATCATCTGGCCACGTTTCTTTATTAAAGGATCCTTGGCCCATGACGCTAGCATGGCCATGGGTATAGCATATTCTGCAATATAATTAGGTACATTGAATTCACCTTGTCCAATCGATGTTGTTAGATCCATCCAGCTTAGAAGATATTCTCGTGATTCAGCTAAATTCTCCTGCGAACTTTTACCATTATACCAACTTTCTGCAGGATCATTAGGATACAGCTCGCTCATTAAATATAAAGAGGCGTGATACATTGCCCAGTGATTCTCAGTATCACCCCTGAGTTGGATATTCGTATGCCATGCATTTCGAATTGATTGCTTTGCTTCAGCTGAAAGTAAATCTCTTCCTAGAAAAGCAATCTCAACGACAGGAAACATCCAAAATGGCCCAGTTCCTTTTTGACCTGGATTTTGTTTACTCATTAAATCAATAAGTTGTTTTGAACAGTACTGCGCATCCTGCCCTAAAGCCAATCTTGCTGCAATACTCGCAAGGTCAGGATTTCCTAGTTTATCTGCACTCGTACGATGAGCTGACCAAACAAGTACTTCATTAATGCGTTCTTCGTACGCTTTACGTCTTACACCTGCACTAGGCTCTACTCGCTGAGAGAATACTGGAGCTAAATACGAGGGCTGTGCCTGAACCACTCCGTAGCAAATAAGACCAGTTAACACAGTAAGTAATAATTTTAATTTCATAGCTCGATTACTTTACTTTTTAGTTACAGGTAAAAAAACGAAGTGATAGACTGTAGAATGATTGAGGCCATCTTTGCGCCACGTTCTGCCAAAATCATTTGAACTGTAAATATATTCACGATTTACAGCTGCATATAAGACCTGAGTATCAGGGTCGATAGCTACTCTGAAAATTGGGTGCGTTTTAGGTAGACCTGAATTTCTGAAATTCCATGTATTACCTGCATCATCACTCGTTAAAACACCATCAAGTAAACTGGCAATAGCATAGTGACTAGGATTTATACTATCAAAGGCTACATTGTATAATGCATTTTTTGCCGGGACATGTAGATTATGCCATGTAAGGCCTCCGTCGTTAGATTTAAGGGCACCATCTTTTTTAGTTGTCGCAATCCACTCCTTTGAATTTAGAGGTGACTGCTGTATGTCTGTAACAGTGGCATTGGACTCAAATACACATATCCAGTTGGTTCCAGAATCCACACTTAAATAAATGCCTTTTTCTATCCCTACAAGAACACGCCCAGTTTGCGTTCTATCAGATTTAATCGCCTGAGCATATTTACCACGTAGGGGAAGCCCTGCTTCTCTTCTCGTCCATGATTTACCTTTATCCTCAGAGATGGCGACTCCATCAGGTAGAGCTAAATATATGCGATCAAAATTACCGGAATCCATATCTATGGATTTAGCCTCAGTCATTCTCCAATCTGCACCCATACGCCAAGAATGGCATCTGTCATAAGTCGTTAAAGGACCATTTATCGAAGCAACGTACATGTAGGCATGATTACGAGGATCAAAAACCAAATCAGAAATTCCAGGCGTATCACGGACGATAGTGCTGTAGTTGTTTAGACTATCCCTTCTAAATATACCATTCACAGTAACCCACTTGCCATTTCCAAGATCCATATCTGCGCAGACATAAAGCTCATGCTTAAGTGTTTCGTATGCAAAACCTTCACTTTGTATAGCAAACAAAGCAGCGAGTAAGAGGTATTTTTTAATCATCGGGATCTTAAAGGGCTAACCTATCATCTATAAGATTTTAATAGAGTAACCAGGTACATCTATGACGTAACAGTCACGTTCAGGTTACCTGTAGGTATTTGATTCTCATGACTTCTTAGCCTTAATCTGTTCAAAACGCTAAATCACTCATCTCGAAATTGCTTTCGTCTGAGCAGCTGCCTGATAGAGTAGCTCAATGAAGGTACGCAGCAGCATCCGTGCATTTACTTATACTGTTCTAGATATTCCTCTTCACGCACCTTTTGGCATTTCAGGTGGAGCACAGGCTATAGCTAATAATGTGTTAGTTGCCATCACACTTGATAGTGGAATAATAGGCTACGGTGAAGCAGCCCCACTTCCCCCTTATAATGGAGAAACTCAAGCCGATGTGTTGGCTATTTATAAAAACGCATCTGATTGGCTCATGGGTAAAGAGTGTACTGATTGGCGAGCTTTAGCTTCTGAATTTAGGATGCGTGGCGGCTTAAACTGTGGATCAGCACAGTGTGGATTTGAAATGGCAATCTTAGATGCCCTCACTCAGTTAGAGCAAATTCCCCTCTGGAAATATTTCGGCGGCGTTTCTACTACACTAGAAACTGATATGACAGTTACGACAGGTTCACCTTTGGAAGCTGCTGATGCAGCCAAGGCAATTCTTGCGCGTGGAATTAGTCAGATAAAAGTTAAGATCGGCGGTCCTAAGGGCACAGCATACGACTTAGAACGACTTGCAGCAATCCACCAAGTTGCTCCCACTTCACCTCTTATTTTAGATGGCAATGCAGGAGTAAGCCGTCTAGCTGCTCGTGAATTAGTCGAAGGCTTACGTAGACTTAAGATAACACCAGCCCTACTTGAGCAGTGGCTTCCAAAAGATGATCTCGAGGGTATGCGTGACTTAGCAATTCAAAGTGGTTGGCTTGTTGCTGCAGACGAAAGTGTCTGTTCAAAACAAGATGCAGAAAAAGTAGCCATTCTTAAAGCTGCACAAGTCATTAATATTAAACTGATGAAGGCTGGTATTGCAGCAGCGTTAGATATCGCTGAAGTCGCACGTAAAAATGGTATAGGATTAATGATAGGAGGTAACGTCGAATCCATCCTAGCAATGACTGTATCTGCATGTTTTGCAGCAGGCCAAGGTGGCTTTACTTTTGCTGATTTAGATACCCCGCTTTTCATGGCAACAAATCCTTTCACAGGGGGCTTTACACTTACTGGTGGCACTATTTCCGTAGCCCATATCAAACAGGGACACGGCGTTATTCCTCGCTAAACTGATTTTCATTTAAATAAGCCGCAACAGGCATGGCTAGACACAGAGCTTTGAAAGCGTTAGTGCTTTAACCAATGAAGCTGTTTATTTTAGTGGCAGGACTTTTTACGCTAGGTGTAAGCGCTGAGGCACAAACTTACGATTTAGTCATCCGCCATGGGCAAATAATAGACGGTACAGGTAAACCAGCCTACTTAGCGGATATTGCTATTATCCACGGACGCATAGCTAAAATTGGCACCATTACAGGTAGTGCAGAAACTGAAATTGATGCAACTGGCCAAATTGTATCACCCGGCTTCATTGATGTGCATACGCACGCAGACGATATCATAGAAAATCCTAATGCAGAAAATTTCCTGCGAATGGGAGTTACCTCAATTGTTGTAGGTAATTGCGGAGGTTCAGCTTTAGATATAGGAAAACTATTTAAAGATATCGAAACTAAACACGTCACAGTAAATGTAGCTACACTCATCGGTCATAATACAATAAGAGAAGCAGCTATGGGTGGGAGTTTTAATCGAGCGCCCACAACTTCAGAAATGACAAAGATGAAGGCCTATGTAGATCAAGCCATGCGTGACGGTGCAATTGGGTTATCCACAGGTTTAATTTATCAACCTGGCGTATTTTCCACCACGGATGAAATTGTAGCCTTAGCTAAATCAGTCACCCCTTACGACGGCATGTATGTAAGTCACATGCGCTATGAAAATGAGCATATTTACGATGCTTTAAATGAAGTATTTCTAGTAGCTCGCGAAGCTCATTTGCGTGCTGAAGTATCTCATATAAAACTCTCTGGAGAGAAAGCTTGGGGTCAGGCAAATCAAGTACTCGCATATATTCAGGCAGCTCGCACTAGCGGGCTTACCATTACACAAGACCAGTACTCTTATACAGCATCAAGCACTACAATGAGTCAGCTCATTCCAGATGATGCCTTAGCAGGAGGTCCAGATCAGTTTAAAGCACTCCTTAATACACCGCTTAGAAAAGCGGATCTAGTTAAGCGTATGAGGGAACACCTCTTTAACCGGGGTAGAACCGATTACGGCTATGCAGTTATAGCCTCTTATAAGCACAATCCAGTACTGGACGGCCTTAGTATTCCAAAAGCTGCTAAAAAATTAACTGGTTCTGATTCACTCGAGAATCAAATCGATATAATCTTGGATTTAGAAAAAAACGGAGGAGCTAAAGGTGTTTTTCATGGTATGAATGAAAACGATTTGAAGATCTTTATGCGTGATCCAAATACCATGATTGCAAGTGACAGCGGCATACGCGATTTTGGTAAGGATGTCCCTCATCCACGTGGATATGGTAACAATGCGCGAGTCCTAAGCCACTATGTACGCGACCTAAAACTCATCAGTTTAGAGGAGGCTATTCGAAAAATGACAAGCCTACCCGCCCACACGTTTCGTTTTATAAATAGAGGCGAATTAAAACCCGGCACTTGGGCAGATATAACTATATTTGATCCGGAAAAAATAAACACATTCTCCACCTATACAGATCCCCATCATTATGCATTAGGAGTTAAGGATCTACTAATAAACGGAGTACCGGTAATTCGATCAGGTAAACTCACTGAAGCAAAACCCGGTATGGCATGTAGAGCCGTAATAGCACCAGCATTAAATACCCGTGAACAACTACAAGCCCAACTTGAATCTTATATCACACAACCACGATTTGATGGTGCAATTTGGGGTGTTAAAGTAACTTCATTAGATACAGGTAAAACACTCTTTGAACATAACCCAGATGTAAGACAAAGCCCTGCTTCAAACGCCAAACTATATACCGCTGCACTCGCACTTTCCACGTTAAGGAGTAATTACACGATCACAACGCCGCTCCTATCTACCACCGCACCAGATAGTAATGGAGTAGTTCGTGGAGATTTGATTATTGCTGGAAGAGGTGACCCAAGCTGGAATTTTAGAGTAAGCGATTCTGATTTTTGGAGTATATTTACTCCTTTTATTACCGCCTTAAAACAAAAGAACATAACCCAAATTAAGGGTAATATTATTGCTGATGCAACTTGGCTTAAAGAACCACCACAAGGAGCAAGCTGGACAGTAGACGACATGGACAGTGACTTTGGTGCTGAGATCTCAGGTATTACCTTAGCAGATAATTTTGTTAATATACGTATCACTTCAGCACATACTGAAGGTAAACCCTGCAGCATTGAATTACAGCAGCCCTTTACAGGACTGACTATCGACAATAAAACAACAACAGGAGCTATAAACAGTATCCGAGATATACGTGTACAACGCTTAATGGGTGAAAATATACTACGCATTTCAGGAACGCTTCCACTTAATGGTAAACCGGAATTAACAGAAGCCACCGTCCCAAATCCGGCCCTTTGGTTTGCAAACTGTTTACGTGAAGCACTGATCAAAGCAGGCATTAAAGTAGATGGCCTGTCCCAAGCTTTACGTTGGCCAGAAATGGCCGCTAAAGCCGAATATACATTAGGAAGCATACGCTCTCCCACTCTAGGTGAAATGGTAAAAAGTTTCCTAAAGCCGTCTCAGAATTTAGAAACTGATCTCATTTTTTCGCAAGTTGGGGAATTAAGCCGAACTCAGGAAACCCCTGTTTGGCTGCGTACGGATGAACTGGCGACACAGGCACTCGACACTTTCTTGAGCCATATTAACACACCACAAGGTGCAGTAGTTTTTGATGAAGGCTCTGGTCTTTCACGCAATGATCTAACAACAGCGTCTGCTACAGTGAATCTATTATCTGCCATGGCCCATCATCCAGAATATACAGCTTTCTACACTGCCTTGCCTATTGCCGGTATTGACGGATCCCTAGCTAGACGTATGCGAGGTACATTAGCCGCAGCAAATGTACATGCCAAAACAGGAGGCTTACGCTGGGCTAGTTCACTTTCTGGCTATGTCAGTACTGCAGCTCGCGAAAAACTTGTGTTTAGTTTTATGCTTAACCGCCACCTAGCCCCATCCTGGCACAAGAGTACAGACGATCTAGATCAATTGACTCTGATGCTCGCAGAATACTCAGGAAAACCGTAAGTAGGCTATTTCTGTGTTACGACCTAAGGCATAAACTACTCCAAAAGGTAGTTTATTTAGGTAATATAACTCAATTAGGCTTAGTAATTGCTCTTGGAATTAATTCAAATCAGTCTCATATGAGTAAAACTAGTTCTCAATACACAAACCGTGCGTTTTAAGTTTTAAATATAACACCTATGTATAAATATCGTAGCTTAACTGCATCCCGACTCCTGCTAACAGCAGCAAGTCTGTTTCTTATCCTAATATCATCTGGCCTTCGTGCTCAGGATGTTACTTCTAAAGCTAGCTCATCAGATATCCAAAGCCAAAAACCTGATGATGTTGTTAAGTTAGAAAAATTCATCATCACAGGATCAAGCATCAAGCGCGCAAGCGACGAGGGTGCTTTGCCGATGGATATTTTTACTTCAGCAGAAATTGAATCCAAGGGTATCACAGGTATAGAGCAGCTTATTCAGCAACTCAATGTAAACGGTAACGCTATGGATAATATGGCAAGTAATGCCGACGTTGTAAGTTCGGGCACTTCCCGTGGCTACAACGGTGTTACTGCTGCTAACTTACGTTACCAAGGCTCAAACGCTACGCTCGTACTTTTGAATGGTAGACGCGTTGCACAAGGTGGTCTCAATGGTGGTGGTGTTGTTGACTTAAACACAATTCCATTCGAAGCGATCAAACGAGTTGAAGTTCTTAAAGACGGCGCATCCTCAACTTATGGAACAGAAGCAATCGGTGGTGTAATAAATTTCATCCTTCGTGATGATTTCCAGGGTTTGATCGTAAATTCAGGATTCGATGTAACCCAAGAAGGTGGCGGTAATATTTATCGCTATTCAGCTTTAGGTGGCTACGGCAATTTAAATAAAGATAAGTTTAATATCATGGCATCTCTTTCAGTTTCAAAGAGTATGCTTTTATTAGGCACTCAGCGCTCATGGATAAATACCCAACAACCTGAGCGAGGAATCTCGCCAGATACACGTGGCACCCCATTCGCTACACTTAATGGCATAACAAGTATCACAAACGTTCTAAGCGGTGCATCTAAAAGTTCATTTGTTGATCCCTCAACAGGTCTTTCTGTGTCTACTGTAAATACGCTAGTTCTTAAAGGCCCATCTGCACTTGCAGGTACAGGTATGTTTCCATACGACTGGCAATTATGGTCTAATGCTTCAGCACAATACGGAGCTACTACAGACACAGGTAAAGTTGCTGCAATACAACAGCCTGTGAAGAATTCTAACTTAGTTACTAAAGGTAGTTACAAACTAGGTGAAAATATATTTTCAATCGAAGGCGTGTTTGGACGCTCTGTCTCTAATAAGTTTTTCTCAGCATCACAATTAACGAGTTCTGCTACAGCAACGACAACTAATCCAAGTGGTGGTGTTGTTGCTAATCCATTCTATAATATGGCTTATCCAAGTACTGGAGCGGATTATGCAGGAGTATTTAGCACCTTAGTGCAATATTTTCCACAACTCGCTGTTAATAATGGTGCACCAATGCCATTTCGCTGGCGCTTCTACCCAGCTGGAGAACGTCAATACGCTACTCACACTGATTCTCAACGTATACTTCTTTCTGCTGAAGGTCCTATACCTTTCTTAAAAGGTTGGGATTATCGTACAGGTATTTCACGCTCTGAAAGTACCAGCTATTCTTCATTAACAAGTGGCTATTACTACTCACAGGGAATCGCTAACTTAATCAATACTGGCGTACTTTCACCATTCAATCTGACTCAAACTCCTGCTGCTATGACTGCTTTAAATGCAGCTTCGGCTTCAGGTGTAAGACTTTATAGCGGAACATACCGTACAGATGAAGTTGATTATACTGCTTCTGGTCCAATTGTAAAACTACCTGCTGGACAGTTAATGTCAGCTGTAGGTTTCGATTACCGCCAAGATCGCTATTCAATGAACGGTGATACAGACCCTAATCTAATGACTTCGGCAGGTCTAATCGCGAATGCTCCTTTCGATAACATTAATGCTTCAAACGGAGCATTAGTGCGTACAGTCCGTGCAGAATTTGGGGAACTTAATGTTCCTATAATTCACGGTGTAGATTTTAATCCATCTGTACGTTCTGACCAGTACAGTGGATTTGGTCGTACAACTAATCCTAAATACACCCTACGTATTGCTCCTGTAGATTGGTTCTTAGTACGTGGCTCATATAGCACTGGCTTCAGAGTACCGACCTTTGCTCAGGAATATTACCCAAGTACTGTAAGCCCTGGAACAGCTTCGATCGTTGATCCAGCAACAGGAACAACACTTACCTCATACAATATATGGACAGGTGGTAAAACGACTCTCGAGCCTGAAACAGCGCTAATGCGTTCATACGGCTTTGTTATTCAGCCTAACAAGCATTTAACATTTAGTGTCGATTGGTGGGGAATTGATAGACAGAACACGATTGAAAGCTTGGGTGTAACCACAATTCTTGCTAACTATAAACTTTTCCCACGACGCCTTGTACGTGATGCAGGTGGAAATCTTACGGCAATTGACAATACTTACCTCAATGCAGGCGAAAGTGTCACAAAGGGCTTAGAATACGGCGTACGAGCTGATACAAACCTGCGTGGTGGTAAATTATTCCTTAACTTTGACCTCTCCGATCTTCTTCAGAAAAAGTCTCGCCTAGTAGCTAGCGCTCCTTTTGGTGGATCTGAAGTCGGTAGATTCGTACACGGCACCTACGGTGAATTAGGAATTAAGTATAAAGCGACGACTAATGTTACCTATACACGTGGTAAATGGTCAGCTTCACTCACTGATATTTATCGCTCGGGTTACATGGATAATCGTGAAGGTAATATATTTACTGGTACCTTCTATCCAACAAATTGGACACCTAAAGTCGGTTCATATAATCTTTATAATTTAATGGTAAGCTATAAGGACTTTTACATTAAGGATCTTACGCTACACGCAGGTGTTAAGAATCTCTTCAATACACACCCTCCTTTCTCAGCTTACTATGACACCAACAGTGGTGCAGGTAGCGATTGGGATCCTCGTGTAGGTGACCCACGCGATCGTTCATTCGTACTGTCGGGTGAGTATAAGTGGTTCTAAAAAACTAAACTAAGTCTAAATTTTAAAGGGCGATCCATATGGTTCGCCCTTTTTTATGCCACATATAAATGCTTAGCTTTTAATGCGTCTTCTTCCAGGCATCATAGCGGTCCAACATCTCTGTACACCTACCTGTGTACCAGCTATAACCATGCTGACGCTCAAGAGAAAGATCTTCAACATGGTCATGTATAGTTTTATCACGGTCTGCAAAAATAGGACGATCAGTTCCAATCTCATAGTAGCGTGCCCAGATAGGAGCCGCGCCTGATTTCGAAATAAAATGAGTACCAGAAACTTGCGACATTGCTTTAGGTAAATTTACTCCTACTGCTCCAACGTTAGGTCTTCGTTGCCACTCGTGATTATAAATCGCTGTTTTTTTAAACCAACTTACTGCCTGATTAATAGATACTAAAACAGAAGAACTTGGATTGGATAACCCCATAAGTGATATAACCACATTAGCACTTTCATCACTGCACTGCGAAGCCGGTTCGAAATTGCGAGCAGTTGTTGGCTTTAAGGTTAATGCATCGTGCTGCTGACACCATACAGTAAGACACCCATCTACTTTAATCTGACACTCTAGAATACAAGTGATGGCTTTGGCTACTCGTGTGGCAGCTACAGCTCTTAGCTCAGATGGTGTAAAAGCATAAGGATAAGTCCCCATTGAAATCCCTTCTAAAACCTCAGCTGCCTTATTTACCGAATTATCATTAAAAGTAACAGCATCATGATAGCCCCCCTGTAATGGCCAAACCTGGGGCCATCCACCATTGGGATATTGCGACTTTAATAGGTAGTTAATACCACGGTAAAAAGCAGCTTTATAGTTTATATTCTGTTCGGGATTTGTTGCGGATATAACTAGAGCAAGAAAATGTAACTGAGTTGTAGTTGCATCGTTATCAAGTGTACCGAAGTAGTTCCAATAAGGATCTTTGGGAGCATCAAAATCATCCTTCGATAAATAATGAGAAATATTATTTCCTATAAAACTTTCCCCCACTTTACGGATATGGTCATGCATAGGTAAATTTTTACCCCACCCTCCATTAGGCATTTGGTATGAAACAATAGCCTCAGCTGTCTGTAAGGCATAGGCCGTACGGTACCAGTTAATTTCACGGTCTAAAGGCATACCTGCATGACCACTCCCAGTCTTAGGCATAATGGGGCTATTTAAGCCAGTCACATGCAGCTCAGAGGCTACAAAGGCATGATCTTTTACTCTTTGTTCATCTGAAGCTGAAAGGTAACTAATCCAAGCAGCTTGTTTATTTTCAGGTAATTGAGCTACACGTTGAAGAGTAACCGATTCAGAAGAAGAAATAACACCTATGACCGCAGCCTGTGCGGTACATAAAAAAGCAAAGCCTAGAGTAGCAAAGGATAAAGGCGTGGAGTAATTCATGCAGTAACGTCTAAGACGCAGCAATTAGACAAACGTTTCCAATGTTGAAACAGTCACCTCAATGGCACCACCAACTTAATTTAGTCGAACTTTTAGTTACTGTTACTGTTGCTGTAGTAATAGTAAGATAACCCCCATAGCACATGAGCTACTTGACGAGGATAAAAGGGTGAAGACTTACCGTTACGCCGAGGGGTAAGAGATAAATCAGGTATTGGCCCATAGGCTTTATTCAAATACTCAACTACCCGCTTAGCCTCTTCATGAGAACCGTAGGTAGCTTCAAATGCTATCATAGCACCTATACCCCAAAGAGCTGACGCCTTAGGATTAATTTTTACATCTTGGGGATAGCCATATAAAATATCGTTTTTCCAATTATTTCGCAGTGACTGCAAACTGTGCTGAATATTCCACGGAAAAACAACATGGCCAATACAGCTACGATATAATTCAACACCCCATAGAATATAGACTTGATGCACTAAATCATTTTCTACTTCGCGGTTATTAAATTTGTTAGGTATTGGTTCGTAAGCCCAATATGGACAACCATCACGCAGTCTAACTGTTGAAAGAATTGCCTTAGCGAGTAAATCTGCATGACTTTCAATGAATTTATAATCAGCTGCTGATAAAAACTCAGGATATGCCTTAAGATAACGGGCCATACTCCCTAGATACATAGCAGGTGCATTGATAGAGAAAATATTATCACACGCAGATGGACTATACCAAAAGTAACCTCCCCCATAGCCTGTCGACCATAAATTACTGCACCAGTGTAGCATTACCCGTTTAATTAAATCTTTAATCTGTGTTTGCTCCGTCGCACTAAAAAGTCCTTTTACTTCGAGTGCATCTAAAAATCCGTTTAATACAATTGCTGTAGTAATTGTATAGACGTGATTAGGGCCATTAATTGATCCATCTGAAAACGCGTCCCAAGGCAGGGGTAAACCCCATCCAGGAATACCATCATGATCTAGGTCTTGATTATCAAGAAGCCATGTCGATGCATCTCTTATACGATTTTTAGATTCTAAATTTGGATTAGTTTTATAACGAATCGCCTCAGACGATAGAACCAAAGCAAAAGTCATCGGTTGGTCGGTCAGTCCAGGTTTTTGTGCAGCATCTAAACCGAGCCCTTGATGCTCTAGTGGAAACTTAGCTAATAAGAGTGTGTACTGGTTATCAACATTTGCTTTTTGTATATTTACCTGACCTGCGAGATCTTTTGTAAAAAAGCATAAAATAATTAGTAAAAATAAATTAATATTGGGGCGGATAATATTCATAAATTAAATCATTAAACTACTTATTCGTGATTACTGTTCATTAGATCGATAATTATGCCCACGGGTACACTTCCATAGCTAAGAAACTCTTCATTAAAATTTAAAGGAGTATAACGCTCACCTTGTTGTTTTTTCCACTTCGTTCTAAAGTCATAAATTTGCGAGAATCCCGAAAAGTAACAGGTTAATTGAACACTGCTTAATTCAGCGCGTCTCCATTTAATGGCAGCCTCTTCTTCAGATTGGAAGCCTTCTCGAACAATGAGTGCCTTAACCTCAGTTTCACTCATATTACCTACATGAACACCATGATCTACAATGGTGTTGAGTACCGAGCGTAAGTACCACTTCCAGTACATAAGCAACAGCTCGGGGGTATCGTTACCCCATCCACTCTCAAGCATCATGCGCTCACCAAATACAGCCCACCCCTCAATCATAGTTGTATTACTAAATACTGAACGAATACGGCTGGGTGACTGATTGGCATGCTGCAATTGCACCAAATGCCCAGGGATTGCTTCATGTATTGTAAAAATTTGCGTCGTCCATGTGTTATATTCACGCAGTAGACTCTCAACTTTATTAGTAGGATAAGTATCTGGAGGTATGATATTGAAATACCCGGCAGTTGTAGCGTCATAAGGACCGGGAGACTCTGCATTTCCAAAGGAAATACCACGTTCATACACTGGCATTTCTCTTACACCTAGCGGTAGATTTGGATCTAAATTCACAAGATGAGTGCTCGATACATAGCGTGTAAGGTCAGCCATCAAAACTCTCAAATTCTGAACGTAGTCTCTAGGAGCACTGTGTTGACGAGAAACGACATCAATAATTTGAGCTATCTTCACCAACTTATCCTGAGGTTTATCCTTATCAGTTAAATATTTACTCCATAACGTATCGGCTAAGGCATCCATCTTACCGAGTACAATTTCTTTTTCAATCAAGGCATGTGCATATAATGCCTCAGCGCCGAGACTATCTGGGTTTTCGAAGCTAAACTTTTCGTTATATAGCTTAGCTCCAAGCCTAAAGGATCTTGCACCTGTATCTCCTAACGATTGATCGAGATTTTTAAGCCACGTAATATAGCCTAAAACAGCAACTCGCGCCTGATTGAGTGCAGCTATGTATTCATTTTGCTCGAGTGCAGATAATCCAGAGTGCTTAAACTTATTCTCTAAATCTTGCCCTAACATCTTTAAGGCACCTTGATTTTGATCAATCGCTAATTGCGTATGAACACGACTTGGATTCTTTACACACTGCTCAGCAGCACTGTAATAAGCAGGTGTAGCCTTCAAGCGCTTCCCAATAATACGAAGCCTTTGATCTAACGTTGTATAATTGCTTTCAAGTAAACGAGAGATAGGACCAGCTACGTTATAATGGGATGGATTCCACTCCCACTCTTTTAATACATTTAATTCCCACAAGCTCTTTCTTAAATCTAAATCAATTACTGCCCATTCACTTTTATTACTAGAATTAAGTTTATTTGCATCATATGCGTTTAACTTAAGTTCCCACTCAGTTAAGAATTTATTTAAATTTGCGCGCGTTTGATTACTAGGAATTTGGCATAAATCAGCGTTTTTATAGTACCCTTCATAAATTGCATGATCCGGATTAACAACCCAGTACGCTTCTAAAAAATGCTCACCAAATTCATGCTCAAATGCAGCATCTGTATTAATACTTGGCTGCGTTTCAGCCGTAACGACCTGAGTAAACCCTAATGCTACGAACAATGCAGCTAGGTAGGAGTATCTAAAATGTGTTATCATTTGCTTTATTATTAAACTGCGCTACAGTTGGTGTAAGTTATTAATCAATTTTATATGTACAATTCAACTAATACTCAAGATACACCTAAGAAATGCGGCTGCGGTAAGACAAAAAACCCACAGGGCAACTGCGATGGTTCACACGCCAATGTAGCACCAGCTCCTAAGAAATGTGGCTGTGGTAAGACAAAAAACCCACAGGGCAACTGCGATGGTTCACACGCCAACAAGTAATCCTAAATACAATTCACAAAAAAACCCGCTTCTATAGCGGGTTTTTTATTGTCCATACCAAGAGACCTACGGTGTGTACCACGAAGATACGTCTGTACCTGCTGGTGCTGTGTCTTTGATGCGGGTCGCCATTAATCTAATTAATCCATCATTATCCATAGGTTGCCATCCGTGGTGGGAACCTTCAGGTCCGTAGTGAAATATAGCCTCATTATGAGGATTTTTAGTATTAGCTAAATATTGCTCTAATAAATGAACTGCTAGATTTGAATAAAAACTATCTTCGTAGGCAGCGCAGACGAAAAACTTTCCATTTAGCTTATCACCTATATCTGACCAGTGACGGGCTAGATAGTCTCTTAGGTCAAATCCATCTTTTCTCATTTGTTCTGCAACAGCGTGGTCGACTTTACCTGTTTTAAAGTCCCAAACATTCATAGGATACCCATTCGCGTCTGATGGTGTATGCTTCCACCACTCAAAACGGCTATCTTGCATGCCAATAACTAGTGCATGTTGACTGCCCTTTCGATTTATTGATCCACCACCAACAAATCCCTTTTCAGTTCGTTCTATAAAGGCATCATCATCTTTATAGATATTAACACCTCCGTAATAGAGACGAAAGTCTACTGGATCAGGAGAAAAAGCCCAGGCACCATTAAAGAAATCGGGATGATATATCTGTAAGGCTAAAGATTCCCACCCCCCTGTGGAACTTCCTGTTAAAGTACGAGCATAAGGTTCTGAAATAATTCTAAACTTTTTTTCGATAGCAGGAATTAATTCCTGCATGATAGCATCACCATAAGGACCACAGTTTGGTGAATTTACAGCATAGGAATCATCAAAATAGGGTGTAGGATGCTGAAACGTGACTAGAATAACACGCGGATAATTATCTGAGATCCAGTGATCTGAAAATGCTTTCTTGCCACGACGATCTTCCTTAAGACTAGGCGCCTGATCAGTGGATCCAGGCGGCTTAAAACCAAAGGGCGCCCCTATACTAAAATGATTTTGCACATAAACAACGGGATAATGCACTTCAGGGTGATCGCTATACCCTTTAGGTAGCAGTACAGTAGCTCCTAGGTACATAGGATGTCCCCAGAAATGACTGAGCATGGGACTTTCAAACTTTATACGCTGAACCCAAGCCGTGTCTTCCGGAATAACTATGGGAGGAATAGTTTCAGTTAGAGCCAAGCTTATTTTCTTATGTGAATTTTTCTCAATATGAACATGCTGAGTTA
Source organism: uncultured Opitutia bacterium (assembly GCA_903834135.1). GTDB lineage: Bacteria > Verrucomicrobiota > Verrucomicrobiia > Opitutales > Opitutaceae > Palsa-1447. Next base: position 96,667 of record CAILHZ010000008.1, read on the forward strand.
AGCTATATAAATTACCAGGTGACACAGAATACTTCTGCCCCTCCCACTGATCCATATGTGCCCAGATTATGTGACCATCTGCTCGTTTAAATTCTGTGAAACGATTAAATAATGCCTGAACATAATAATCTCCATCAGCGAGCTCACTTAATGTCTTCTCAGGATCACCCGCTGCATCATTCTGCATAGTAACAGCTTTCCCAGGAGCTAGACTTAAGACGTCTTGAGCAAACATACTGCCCGAAGCATCAATACGGGGTTCAATTTTTATGGTTTTACTGACATAAAGAAATAAACGCCCCCTAAGCTCACTCTTCTGCGCTGTCGGTAAAAGAACCTCAAATGGACTTTCTGGCTCTTCTCTAGTAGCAGTCTGAGAATAACTCTGGCTAGACGTTAATGCAATGAGGAGAAGTAAAATAAACCGGTTCATAATCTTCATAGTCTAAAAAAGGGGCCAAGGGTAAAGAGTTCTAAGCTTATTATGACGTTGTAACTCGTTAGATAATTACACGTTTTATTATAAATACCACACCGTAACTTAACCTGTAGTCCTTAATTTTAGGACCTAGCAAGATTGGCACTAACTAGAAACTGTATTTAGTTAAAATAGCTGCCGTCCTTCAGCTTTATCGGGCCTAGTTAAACCTAACAAAGCATCTAAGGTCGGGACAATATCCTCAACAGCAACAGGCTCTGAGTGAACGCCTGCCTTAATCCCCGCGCCGTACCAGAGCATAGGCACATGCACATCATATTCCCAAGGCGTACCATGATTTGTTCCAAAAGGAGTTTTATCGATGACGTAAGGCTTAATGACGAACACAACATCACTGCTCCTACCCATGTAGAAACTGCGTTGCGATTTAGCTAAAATAGAGTTGCCTACTGGATTCTGAGATAATTCAGCGCTGGTATATGCAGTATAGATTTGCGGCACAGTGAGAAGGGCTTGTTTGACCACCTCTTCAGCAGCTGCCTGAGCTACTCCTTTAGCCTTCAAAGCCGAAGGATGAAGTGTATAGCCAAAATTATCCCGCTTGCACCAAAAGTCATTTATTGGAGGCTCTCCGAACGCTTTCACAAGTGCAACCTTCACTGTACGATCTATCATAACATTATCTAAGCGCCCTGCTGTTACTTTTGCTACTGGATCAGTAACGCGCTCTGGCATTGGACTTGCCCCGTGATCGGCAGTTAAAACAAAGATGCAGTTCTTTAAGCCTACGTCTTTATCTATTTGTGCAAAAAGTTGAGCAATCGAACGATCTAAGCGTAATACAGAATCCATCATCTCATGACTATCTGGTCCATAAGCGTGCCCAACAAAATCAATCTGAGAAAAACCAATACAAAGCATATCTAGTGTTGCATGATGTCCGAGATGTTCTGAGCGAATCGCTTCTTCAATAAATGATTCCATTACATTTGTACTGAAAGGAGATATATCAAAGGCATTATAATAATCGGGATTTAAATACGTTTTGCCACCCGTTAACTGACGAGGAAATACTTTCCCTAAACCAAAAAGATTCGATTCACCTGGAGCATCATCAGGGCCTTGAGTTTTAATATATTCTTCTGCAGGTAATAGATGATCCCACGTTTTTCCAAAATATGCATCAATTCTATTTTCAGTATTAAATGCTACTGCCCAAGAAGGCAGTGCCTTCATGTAATACTGTGAAGTTACAAAGCTAGCATTCTCATTCCAATACGCAGCATTGGCATGTTTACCGCCTAATAAAATAGCTGCACGGTCTTTATTAGAAATCGAAATCACATGACTAGACTCACCAAATTTAGCCTTAATTTGATCCCCTACTGTATAGGCTAAAAAGTTACGAGGTGAACGCCCAGTACGTAATTCTAATAACGCACCCCCAGGTGCATGCTTAGTGCGTAAAGCAGCTCCCACTAGCGGAGAATCCGGATCTTCAACACAGTTTATCTGATGCCAATCACTACGATCTAGCCAATCATTACCTGTAATGCCATGCACATTAGCATGCACTCCACTTAAAATTGATGCATGAGCTGGCCCAGTTTTTGTCACAGAGTGGAGGTAGCGACAATTTTCATAGCTTGCGCCCTCAGACAAGAAACGATCAAACCCACCTTTAGTGAAATATGGCCTGAAGCGCTGGAGATAATCATACCTAAACTGATCAATGCTTATGACTACAACCAATTTAGGTGCAGGATTTTCAATTGAGCCGGTCTCAGCGGGAACAACAGGCTGTGCATGTGCATGCACTAAGCCTAACGCACAAAAGAGAAATAGTTTTTTCATTTAATAAACCTAAACCAATAAAATTATAGCAATAGATGCAGCCTGCTGGACTTAGTTGGATATAAAATATGCAACCTAGTTAGGAAGTTATAACAAATAATTATAAAGAGAACATAAGATATAGTCGGTAAAATTGCGCCATAAGTAGAGTTAATACGATGAATTCAACCATCTATAGGTCGAGCTTGAAGCTATTTTGAAACACAACAGTAACATTATTTTAACCATATATTTGCGTAGCTGTAGGCAAATATTGCGAAGCATGTATTCGCAATATGTATATGCTAGTCATGTGAGAAATATTATAAAAACCCTATCCCTTATTGCATGCCTAGGAGTAGCAATAACTTCACCCCTAGTGAACGAGTGTAAGGCACTCCCTAGTTTTGCAAGACAACTCGATACGCAGTGTATCGCATGCCATACAGAATTTCCGATTCTTACAGATATGGGGCGGCAGTTCAAACTCAGCGGGTACACGATGAGTGCGGAAAATACAGATTTTCCGCCTATAGCATTTATGCTTATGCCATCATTTACAATGACGCAGAAAGGTCAAGATGGTGGGGCTGCACCTAATTTTCATGACAATAACAACTTCGCTGTATCTCAATTTAGCGTATTTTACGCTGGTAGACTTTTTGGACCTTATGCCACGAAAGCATTCGATCCGTCCATAGCAGCAGTACTTAATAAATTTGGTATATTTTCCCAAACCACATACGACGGAATCAGTAAAAATTGGTACTGGGATAATACCGATATTAGATATGCAGACATGGGCAGCGTAGCCGGACATACACTTCAATATGGCTTATCTCTTAATAACAATCCTACGGTTGAAGATCTTTGGAATACAGTACCAGCTTGGGGCTTTCCCTTCTCGCAGTCCGGATTAGCTCCTACTCCAGCTGCTGGTACAGTCCTTGACGGAGGCCTAGCGCAACAAGTCGGAGGACTTAACTTCTACACGATGATTGATAGTCATCTATACATTGATGTTGGTGAATATCGTACGATTAATGCTAAAACGCAAAAAAGTTTAGGCATAGATCCTTCGAGTGAAAATAAGATTAAAGGCTTAGCCCCTTACTGGAGATTAGCATACACTCAGACACTGGGTAATTACACCGTAGAAACAGGCGTATTTGGCCTATCAGGTAGAGTTTATCCAGGTGGCGATAATAGCAGCGGAACCGATAAATTCACAGATATTGGTTTAGATTCAGAAATTCAAACAAGCTTCGATAAAAATGATCTCACGTACTTAGTGACTCTCATTCGTGAAGACATCTCCTCACCTGCTAGTTTAGCTCTCGGCGATACAAGCCACAAATCAGATAATCTCACCACACTGAAAACTTCTTTTGATTATTTATGGAATAAAACAGCAGGAGGCGCAGTCCAGTATTTTTACACTCAAGGCTCGAATAATCCACTTCTGTATTCTTCAAGCCAAACAGGTTCACCCAACAGTAATGGCTTTATTTTCCAACTCAATTATATGCCATTAAATTTAGGGACAGGTCCTGCAGCATGGCCACGCAGTAATGTTAAAATCTCATTGCAATATGTCGCTTACAACCGTTTTGACGGCTCAGTAAACAATATTGACGGAGCAGGCAGAAAAGCGAGTGATAACAACACCTTATATCTCGAAACCTGGATAGCATTTTAATTTTAAAATACTTAAATGAACAAATACTTACTTACTCTTACATACTCCCTAGGCCTATGTGTTGGGCTTATCTTATCACCTAAAGCTTTAGCACAATTAACGCAGGACAATAACGTTAAATTTGTGCAAATTATTGCCAATGATACCTTAAAATTTGATGATATAGAAATTGATGTTACTCCAAGCCAAAAAATTCACGTACAACTACGCAACGAAGGCACACTGCCTAAGGAATCTATGGGACATAATTGGGTCTTACTTGATAGTTCAAGTGAAGCTAACACCTACGCAATGGCTGCCATGACTGCACGTGCTAGTGAATATAAGCCTAAAGCCTTAGAATCTCACGTCTTGGCATCTATTCCACTGCTTGGACCTAAGGAGACAGGTGATACTACATTCAATGCACCCACCAAGCCTGGAAAGTATCCGTTTATCTGTTCATGTTCCGGCCACTCCTTAGCCGGCATGAAAGGATACGTAGTTGTTAAACCGGTACCTTAAGCTTCTTCTGAGTAAATAAGTTAAAGAGCTATAGCTCACATTCAAAGCGGACCTCATTTAAGGCCCGCTTTTTTATTGAACAAGTAATCTTAGTTTAAATCTACGATAAGATCCTGCAGCAAACCGGTAAATTTATTAGGGGATTCAAAGGCTTTACTGACCGACGAAGCATAAGATTGGCCAACACCAAATGAGCCAATCATTTTAATACCACCTGAAGTTTCAAATCCAAGCCTGTCAATGTGCTGCTCAGCTACAAGAGCAGAATTAATATAAAGTTTACCCGTTCCTTCGGAAGGATCATCCGTGCGAATAAATTCAAAAGTAAGTTCAACTTTTCCTTTTGGTATTTCGGATGAAGAAATAATGAGCTGATGTTTTAATGTCGTATTATTCTCATACACTAAATGATTATCTTTAACGTAAAGAACAAAGCCCCCTGCCCGGCTACCCTCACTTACTAAGACACCCGTTGCTCCTTTTTCAGGTATATTCACATGTGCAGTAATACGGTGAGAAGTACCAAACTTAGGCGCTGCCAAAGGCTGCATACGTGGTAAACCCGAGTGATAGACAAAATGTTTTTTATTGCCTGTAAATACAGGCATGTCCGTTCTACCTGTACCACCACCTAGGGGATAAATTTGGTTTTCCTTAGCTTCGCTATCAAATAAGGCTTTTAATTCCTCAAGTTTAGCAGGATTTACTAAAGCTAAATCATGCGCCTCACTGTAGTCCTCTGAGATATTATATAACTCCCAAGTGTCTTTATCAAAACCACTGTCTTTAATACGCTCGCCGGTCTTCCATGGAATGGTATGCCGCGCAGCAGCAATCCAACCATCATGATAAATTGAGCGATTACCCCACTGCTCAAAAATTTGTATGTGATGATCAGAAGGTACGTTAGCTTGAATAAATGACTCAGCAAAACTCACTCCATTTAATGGGAGCTGTTTGACGCCATCTACCATATCGGGTGCTTGTATACCACTGACAGAATAAATTGTTGCTGCGATGTCATTCACATGTGTGAACTGACTACGCAGGCCCCCTTGCTCTGTGATATGACCTGGCCAAGAAACAATCAGGGGGTCCCTTGTTCCACCAAAATGGGAAGCTATCAATTTCTGCCATTTAAAAGGTGTGCAAAGAGCCCAAGCCCAGCCTGACGCATAGTGATTTTCATGTAAGTCACTCCCTAGTTCATTCATACGTGACAAACGCTCTTCAACAGTAGGTGGTGTATCTTGCCTTGTATGAAAGTCGTCTCTTCCTTCAAGACCACCCTCACTACTCGCACCATTATCTCCAGCAATGTAGAAGATTAAAGTATTCTTAGCGCTCGTGGTATGCTTAGAAGCTTCAATTAAACGACCTAATTCAAAATCTGTTTGCTCTAGAAAACCAGCGTACACTTCCATTTGGTGAGAGAGTATCTTCTTTATTTCTGGAGAATAGCTATCCCAGCTAGGCATCTCTTTAGGCCTTGGTGTGAGTTCTGTGTTCTGGGGAATTACACCAAGACGCTTCTGATTTTCAAATATTTGTTCGCGTAGTTTATCCCAACCCTGATCAAACTTGCCTTTATATTTCTGAATCCACTTATCTGCGACTTGCATTGGCTCGTGCGTTGCACCCGTTGCAAAATACATAAAATAAGGTCTTTCGGGTGCTAATGAATCATGCGTCTGAATCCACGTGATAGCATCACTGGCTAAGTCATGTGTTAAATGATACGATGCATTATGTTTATTTGGCGCGTTCACAGCAGTCGTATTACGATACAAGATAGGATCGTATTGATCTGACTGGCCATTCATGAAGCCATAAAAATATTCAAATCCAACACTTGTTGGCCAACGATCAAACGGACCTACGGGAGTAACTTCCCAGCTAGGCGTATTATGCCATTTACCAAAGGCTGCTGTACTGTAGCCATTTCTTCTAAGTACATCCGCAAATAATGCCGTATTTTTCTTAAGTACACCGTCATAACCTGGATATCCACCGAAGCCTACAACTCCAAAACCTGCAACATGGTCATTACGCCCAGTAAGTAGAGCAGAACGTGTAGGTGAGCACTGAGCACTGACATGAAACTGATTATATCGTAAGCCCCCTGCAGCGAGTTTATCTAAGGCAGGTGTATTAACCATACCACCGAAGGTTGAGGTTGCTCCGTAGCCTGCATCATCAATTAATATGACAATGATGTTGGGAGCACCATCCGGAGCATGTACTGCCTTAGGATAGGCAGGTACAGAATCAGCTAATGTTCTACCAACGACTCCAGTAAACGTTGAATCAGGTAATGGAAGATTTGCTGCAGAAAGATTCGAGCTTAACGAAGCGATAAGCAGTAAGCTCAAAGAAAACGGGGCTATTTTCATATACGATAGTTCTATATCAATAAGACCCCAGAACAAGGTCGGATTTAATCATCCATATCAGTCAAACGACTGAGTCTTTCTATCATCCAGCGTCTACAGTCTGCTTCTTAATAGGCTTACCATTAATACAAAAGGGACAGGATTTCTCAAAAACATAGTCGGGGCTTTTCTGATCTTCAAGTGTAAGCGGCATCTGGCAGCAGTAGCACAAGATTGAGTCTGTTTCTTGAAGCTGAGGATTTACCCCTACCCGTCTATCAAAAACAAAGCACTCACCGTCATAATGAGCTCCGCCACATTCTTCGAAATACTTTAGAATTCCACCTTCTAGCTGATAGATCTCCTTGAAGCCTTCACGCATCATAAAGGGACCTGCTTTTTCGCAACGAATTCCGCCCGTGCAAAACATAACAACAGGCTGATCTTTAAGTGCTTCAGGTAATTGAGCGACCGCTTTAGGAAAATCCCTGAAATGATTAATCTTAGGATTTAAAGCACCTCTAAACGTGCCCGTACGCATTTCATATTCATTTCGCGTATCAAGTAGCGTAATAGGCTTACCTTCATCAAGCCACTGCTTAAGCATCTTAGCTGGTAACTTAGGTGCAGTGTGACGCGCAGGTTCAATTCCATCTACTCCAAATGCGATGATTTCTTTTTTAACCTTAACGAGCATGCGTTTAAAGGGCTGCCGATCACTAAAACTTTCTTTAGGTTTTAAATCTTCAAAACCAGGAATTGATCTAAGCAGTGCAACTAACTCTTCCACTGCAGCACGAGGACCGGCAACAAATACATTTAGTCCTTCAGGACTTAAGAGTACTGTTCCTTTAAGTGATTTCTCTAGACTCAGTGCAAGTACACGTTCACGCAATTCAGGAAGATCCTGAATCGGATTGAATTTGTAGACTGAAATATTGAGGAACTCTTCCATAAGGACATGCTGAAAGTCGAAAGACTTATCAGCTATAACAATCCAAAAAAAGCACTTAACTCGCAAGTATGATTTTAAGCTAAAACGGATGACTTGCCTGAGCGCATGATTGATCCCATACTCATGAAAGACTATATCTATGAATACATACCTTATTTACGGACTAATCTGTGCACTTTCTAACTTCGTCTTTAATGTAATCTTATACATTTTAGGTCTACACTCTGATCCTTCCAAATTAGGATTCGCAAATACGCTTGGTATGCTTGGATCTGCAGCAATAGCTGCAACAGCGATATATCTTGGTCAAAAAGTAGTACGCTCAAAAGCACCCTCAGATGCTGGTTTTAGCTTCGGCCAAGCTCTCACGGCAGGCTTCTTAATTTCAGTCACAGCGGGCTTATTCGGAATACTCACCAATTACCTCTACATGGTCTATATTAATCCAAATTTCAAAGAGATCATCATTCAATTTCAGTTAGACAAATTAGCTGCACGAGGAATATCTGGCCCTGCACTTGATCAGGCAGAAAAAGGAATGCGCATGTTCATGAAGCCAATGATGCAATCCGTATTCGCAGTCTTTGGAACTGTCTCAATTGGAACGATTGCATCTTTAGTGACATCATTCTTCGTTAAACGCAGTGGCGTAAAAACTAACAGTTAGGCTGTAGTAGCTTAACTAATGCAGTAAGGCAGTCTTTAAGTAGATTAGAATTAATCAAAAACTAGCCCGTATAGGCCAATATACGCACAGCGTATTTTGGCAGTAAGGAGTACTGTGTTCATCAGAAAGGCTTTTCTTAAAAGACCTTAAATAATCAACTCAAGATACTACCATGTTAACAAAATACTGCGTTATCTACAGCTTAGCGTTCCGCAAGCACTCGCCTCCAGAACATCATGAATACTATACCGATGATCCAATTACTTGTGAGGACTTTGTTGAGAATATCCTCAGACACGGAATGGGGCTACATGGCATCCGGCGTGACGGGGTAGAACTACCTCAAAAGGAATTTGATAGGATAGTAAAAGTCGCTGCAAGTTCAGCTGCATCTAAACTGATCTGCACGTCACTGAAAATAAAATCAGACGAAGAACGTTTTCGGTTTGGATTTTCTTCGTAAATAAGAAATCCAAGAAGATACATGAAAATCTAAAAGTATCCTATCCGTGGGCTTACTTACTTCCTGTTACTGGAATTAAACATCTTCATCGCGTCTTCATTATTTGTATCCAACGCTGAACTGTAGGCTTAGGTAAATCTCTTGATGGCATGTAACTGCAGGCTGAATAAAAAGTCTTACGTCACGCTCTTGGATGAGGACCCTAGGATTACTTAATTTAGAGAATACTAACTTTTCCCTCATCGCAGGAGGCAATTGTAATACACCGTTTAGTTTATACTGGCAGCACTTCAATTGTTGCACTGCACGTCATTAAACACATCAGTTGGAGGCGCGGGTCGGAATTGAACCGACGCATAGAGCTTTTGCAGAGCTCGGCCTTACCACTTGGCTACCGCGCCGACACCAAACTGAAGGTACAACCTTACTGATAACGTTTCGTCCGTCAAGCGCTGCCATAAATACCTTTTTAACATACTTATAAGAGATCCAAGTTGCATACCTGCCTACATTTACAAGATATATGCGTATGCCTAAAACTCTCTTGGTCACTGGCTCATCAGGTTTAATTGGTTCAGAGGTAAGTACCTATTTTGCACGAGAACTAGGCTACACCATTCACGGAATTGATAATAACCAAAGAGCGGTGTTCTTTGGACCCCAGGGTGATACACGCTGGAATCAACAAAGACTCGAAAAAGACTTACCAGGGTTTGTTCATCACGAGCTAGATATTCGAGATAGAGCTAAAGTTTTAGCTCTCATTGAATCCATCAAACCTAATGCGATAGTTCACACAGCAGCTCAGCCAAGTCATGACAGAGCTGCTGCAATTCCGTTTGATGATTTTGATACAAACGCTGTCGGTACACTTAATCTTTTAGAAGCGGTTAGGCGATCGTGCCCAGAATCTGCCTTTGTTCATATGAGTACGAACAAAGTATATGGCGATGCACCTAATCGTATCGCGATGAAAGAGGAAGCTACTCGCTGGGACTATGCAGATCCACTTTACTTTTTAGGTATCCCAGAAACATTCACAATAGATCAATCTAAGCATTCATTATTTGGAGCCTCTAAGGTAGCAGCAGATGTCATGGTCCAAGAATATGGCCGCTATTTTAATCTACCAACATGCTGCTTACGTGGAGGCTGTCTAACTGGGCCTAACCACACAGGTGTAGAGCTTCACGGTTTCTTAAGCTATTTAGTAAAATGTAATATAGAGTCGAAGGAATATCGCATCTTTGGCTATAAAGGAAAACAGGTACGTGATAATATTCATTCACTCGATGTTGCTCGATTTATAGCAGCTTTTATTGCAACCCCACGTGCAGGTGAAGTGTATAACTTAGGCGGTGGTAAAGCTAACAGCGTATCAATTCTTGAGGCATTTAAGATTGCAGAATCGTTTACAGGAAAAAAACAAATCAGCACTTACGTCGAAGAAAATAGAGCTGGTGACCATATCTGCTACTACTCTGATTTACGTAAGATGAAGGCACACTACCCTACCTGGGATATTACCCAAAGTGCACAAGATACGATTAAACAAATCGTTGATTCGTGGAAAAAGAGAACAAGTAATACTTAAGTACCGAAAGCTTCCAATTTGACCTTCTTTGTGTGCTAGCGTAGTGTATGCCCCGTGATGCCTTGTGTAAGAAGTATTCTATTTTTAGGACTAAGTTCTCTTCTACTTAGTCATGCTATTGCACAAAACGCTTCACCGTTCATGCCTACTGCTTCTGCAGGCGCTAGCGCAAGCAACGTACCCCAGAGCTTTGAAATTTCAGGTACAATCACGACTTCTGATGGTACAAAGCTTTGTGTATATGATGTCCAAGCTAAACAAAGCCACTGGATTAAAGTAGGAGAAAGTTCAGAGAGCATTAAAGTACTTAGTTACGATCCGAAAACCGAAAGAGCCCAAGTCGTAATTAATGGTGAGAGTCGCACACTCGAATTAAGAAAAACTTCAATTTCAAGCCAGCCTGCACCTAGTTACATACAGCCTACTTACCAAAGAACTCCTGAGTATTCACAAGCAACACCTTCTGTTGCACCAGCACGTCCTAATTTTACACCCACACAACTTTCCGAGAACGCTAAACAAGAACAGGAATCACGTATGTTAGTAAGTGATTTACTCGATATTGGTATGCAACAGCGTAAAGCCTACGAAGAAGCTAAGCAAAAAGCAGATGCAGCAGCTGCAGCAAAAGGTAAGTAAGCTCTAGCTAGTAACTATTTGTTTAAGGATTTTTTAGGACTATGGATACGTTTGGGCACGCGACTTTCATCTAATCCTAGAGCCAGTGAATCTGAAGAAGGCGCAGCAAGATTTGCCACACGATCTTCTAAACAAAGAATAAACATAGCACTAGCTAAAGTACCTACAGCTACTGTTGGATCTCCTGATTCAAGTCTCCACACTGTATCACGGCTAACGAAAAGCCGCTCAGCCATACTCGCTGTAGAGATGGATCGCTTACGGCGCGCCAAAGAGAGATCACGCCCCAATTTGTGTAGTGCGCGCTCAGCTGGCAGTGGCATAGCGGAAACGTGTTTCATTATAACTTTAATGTCAGTTATAGCTGTCTTAAAGTCAATTAATGTCATCTATAGCTGACATTTTTATTTTTAGTTCAATTACTCCTATGCATTAATCATTTTCATTTTTAGTCATCAATCAGATGACTAATAACTCAGATATTTCGTCTTTCCATTAGCAGGCTATTATCCGTAAGATGATCTAGTACTATGATTTACCTCCTCGGCGGCTCTGGCTATGTAGGCCAAGCTTATCAAGCACTCTTAACTCGTAAAGGCATACCATTCCGCAACTTAAGACGGGCTGAGGTTGACTATACTATACCTTCAGTACTCAAAGCTGCCCTGCTTAAAGATAAGCCTGAATTTTTAATTAATGCAGCAGGCTACACAGGTAAGCCAAATGTAGATGCCTGTGAGCTCGATAAAGCAGAATGTCTTTTCGGCAATGCTGTACTCCCAGGTCGTATCGCCCAAGCCTGCAAGGAAGCTAATATTCCTTGGGGTCATGTCTCTTCAGGATGTATTTACAATGGAAGTCGTGCAGATGGAAAAGGCTTCACTGAAAAAGACACTCCTAATTTTTCTTTCCGCCACGGTCCCTGCTCATTTTATAGCGGGACTAAAGCACTAGGTGAAGAAGTACTCGCACAAGAAAGTAATGCCTACATTTGGCGTTTACGAATTCCCTACGATAATATCGATAATCCGCGCAACTATCTTACTAAGTTGATGCGGTATGCGCGTCTACTTGAAGCAACGAATTCGATTTCAGAATTAAATGAATTCGTGGCCTCAACGTTTGCATGCTTCGAAAAACGTATTCCGTTTGGTATCTACAATGTCACTAATCCAGGTGATGCAACTACACACGGCATCGTAGAACAGATCAAAAAAAGTGGCGTCTGTAAAAAGGAGTTCTCCTTTTTTAATGACGAAACTGAATTCATGAAGCTCGCAGCTAAAACACCTCGTTCTAACTGCGTTTTAGATTCTTCTAAACTTGCTTCCTTTGGTATCCATATGACCGAGGTAAATGAGTCTGTAGATAAAGCCTTAAGAGAATGGAAAAAAGCATGAACTTACTTGTCACAGGCGGCTGCGGTTTTATTGGAAGCAATTTTGTAAGACAGCGTCTCTTTTCTAAAGACCCTGAAGTAGGTCGTATTGTTAATTTAGATAAACTTACCTACGCCGGAAACCCTTTTAATTTAAAAGGTGTTGATACAGATCCACGCTATGTATTTGTACACGGCGATATCGGAGATGAAGCTTTAATTGCAAAACTATTAACAGAACATCAAATCGATTGTGTCGTTAATTTCGCTGCAGAATCTCATGTCGATCGCTCAATTGATTCACCTGAGCCTTTCATTCAAACCAACGTTGTAGGCACACTGCGACTGCTTAACGCGTCACGCCGCTATTGGGCAGCCTTAGCAGAACCTAAGAAAAAAGAGTTTCGTTTCCTTCACGTATCAACCGACGAAGTCTATGGTACATTAAGTTTAACTGACCCAGCTTTTACAGAGGAAACTCCTTTTGCACCAAATAGTCCGTATGCTGCATCCAAGGCTTCGAGTGATCATTTAGTAAGATCCTTCCAGCACACCTACGGCTTTCCTACCTTAACGACCAATTGCTCAAACAATTACGGTCCATTTCATTTTCCAGAAAAGTTAATCCCATTAATGATTCTTAATGCCCTAGATGGTAAGAATCTGCCGATATACGGTGACGGTATGCAAATTAGAGATTGGTTATATGTAGAGGATCATGCAGAGGCCATTTGGCTTGTGGTTAGAAAAGGAATTCCAGGTCAGACATACAATGTGGGAGGACTCAATGAGCGCCCAAATATTGAAGTCGTAGAACGTATATGTGCGCTGCTTGACGCAAAATCTCCACGTAAGGATGGAAAATCTTATATCAGTCAAAAAACAACCGTTGCTGACCGTCCTGGTCATGACCGCAGATACGCAATTGACTGCACAAAAATTCAAAAAGAATTAGGGTGGAACCCGCGTGAGTCTTTTGAAACTGGTCTTGCTCGTACGATAGATTGGTACCTCGCTAATCGCAGCTGGTGTGACGATATCACTTCAAAGAAATATGCCCGTGAGCGTCTTGGTGTGAGCTAAAGCTAACGATTTTAAATACCCATTAAATCATGAATAGAAAAGGTATCATTTTAGCAGGCGGTTCAGGTACACGCTTATTTCCTCTGACAATCGCTGTCAGTAAGCAGCTGATGCCAGTGTACGATAAGCCGATGATTTACTATCCCCTATCCGTACTGATGTTAGCAGGGATTAAAGAAGTCCTAATCATTTCTACGCCTATTGATTTACCTTTATTTCGTCGCCTACTTGGAGACGGTGCTAATCTAGGTATGAAGCTTGAGTATGCAGAGCAGCCTTCACCCGATGGATTAGCCCAGGCCTTTATAATTGGTGCAAAGTTCATTGGAGATTCTCCATCGTGCTTAATCTTAGGGGATAATCTTTTCTACGGGCACGATCTTGTGCGGGCTTTAGAAAGCGCATCAGAAAAAACATCAGGTGCCACAATCTTTGGCTACCACGTTGCAGATCCTAAGTCGTACGGCGTTGTTGAATTTGCCTCAGATGGTAAAGTGCTATCGCTTGAAGAAAAACCAGCACAGCCTAAATCAAATTACGCTATTCCTGGAGTTTACTTCTACGACAAAGATGTCGTTGAACTCGCAAGGAATTTAAAACCTTCTGCTCGTGGTGAATTAGAAATCACAGATTTAAATCGGCTTTATTTAAACCAGGGTAATTTAAAAGTTGAACTCTTAGGTCGTGGTACAGCGTGGCTTGATACAGGAACGCATAGTTCATTACTGGAAGCAGGCCAATTCGTTCAGGTCATTGAACAGCGCCAAGGGCTTAAGATCGCATGTCTTGAAGAAATTGCTTACCGCAAGGGCTGGATTGATAAAGCAAAACTGCAGGCAAATATTTCAAAACTAGGTAAGTCTGCTTATGCTGATTACCTACGCACCCTAGCCTTAAGCGACGGCTGACGCCATGCGCGTCTCATTTATTGTAGGCCTTTACAACTGCCTTCCCCTCACTCGGGAAATGCTGGCTAGTTTGCAGCTGAGTCTTCCTAAAGGCCTAGAGTATGAGATTATTTTTGTAGATGATTTTAGCACTGACGAAACACGTTCCTGGCTAAAAACACTAAAAGCTCCACGTCGTTACATTTTAAACGATAAAAACCTAGGTTACGCTGCAACCAATAACCGCGGTGCTAAAGAAGCAACAGGAGATGTACTCATATTTCTAAATAACGATTTAATCTTTTGTAAAGGTTGGCTAGAGCCTCTTATGAAAGCCCATAAAGAACTAGGAAATAAAGCTGGGGTGATTGGCAATGTACAACGGGATGCTAAATCCGGGGAGATTGATCACGCAGGCGTTTACATTAACGCAAAGGGTAAACCCACTCATATCAAGACACTGTCCTTCTTAAGTCGTTTATACAAACCTGTCCTGATTGATACGCTGTCAACGGGTGCATGTTTTTTAATCAGTAAAGAATTGTGGCTTATACTAGGCGGATTCGACGAAAAATACATCAATGGCAGCGAAGATATCGATTTGCAGCTAAGAGTACGTGCTTTAGGTAGAATTAATGCCGTTTGTTTAGGCAGTACTATTCGTCATCACATCAGCCAATCCCCTGGACGAAAATCAAAGGATGAGGAAAATTCTTTTAGACTCACCCTGACTTGGAAAGATACACTGGCTGAACTTAGTTTAGATGACTGGTGTAGACATCATTTTGAAACATATCTTCCCGAGCCACGAGATTTTCCAGATCAGTCACTGGCGCGTAAAATAGCTCTGTACTACATACTACGCTTCCCTATAGATCCACCCAAGGAAGCATTACCAAATGTGTATAAAGCTTTAGAATATGAACTCACACGCTGGCGTGTGATGTTTAAGCCTTAGTTACTACTTCTCGTATCACTGATTGAGGTCGTTCATTAACAGCAATGAACATGCGGCCAATGTATTCTCCAATCAGGCCTAAAATCATTAACTGTACACCAGAGAAAACAAGTAAAGCTGCCATCAAAGAGCCCCACCCAAATGCGGGACCTTGCTGAGTGAAATAAAGATAAACAACCGCTGCGAAGCCTAAGACGCCGATTGATGCTAGTGCTATGCCGCTTACTGTTGCCACACGTAGCGGCATGACTGAAAAATTAATCCAGGCACTTAGCCAAAGCTTAATTAAGCGGCTAAAAGTATACCCGCTTGATCCTGCATGCCGCGCCTCATGACGCACTTCAAGTGTACTTAAGCGCTGGGTGACTTGAAGTATAAGGCCATCAATATAAGGATAAGGTCCGTTGTGTTTGATCACCTCTTTCACGACTAAAGCTGATACACACCTAAAACTGGAAAGATACAAACCGCGTGGTTTTTCAAGTGCCCAGTCGGTAATACGATTTGTAAACCAGCTACCTATATTTCTAAAAAGGGAATGCTCTTTTTGCGTATAGTGTCCGAAGACAACATCAAACTGCCCTGCCTTAGCGTGCTCCCATAATCTAAGCGCCTCTTCAGGTGGATTCTGGCCGTCATCATCTAAATTAACAACGTAATGACCCTTGGCATGGCGCCAGCCTGTAAGTACAGCATTATGCTCACCGAAATTGCGGGCATGGCTGATATAAGTTACGGGTACTTGTAAAGATGAGATAAGAGCCCTTACAACTGCATCCGTAGTATCCCGACTACCATCATTAACTAAAATAATTTCGTGTCCGCCTTCTACAGTTAACGCTTCAATACGTTTAACCACAGAGCCCACTGTTTGAGCGCTATTATAAAGTGGTATTACAAAACTTAAGGAATAGTCAGGCATGGGCACTCAAATAAATGTGCCATAAGCTCGAACGACAGTCAACGGTAGTTAGGCGTTAGCCTCAACAAGCGCTTTATCATACAAATCACAGTAATGGTAAAACGCGCCACTGACTAAAGGCTTATGCGCCTCATGCACCCTGCCTGCAGCAATCTCTGAACGAAGAAATGGCTTAGGGCCGTGGAAGTGTACAATACGTGCATTCGGGTTAATCCCCCAATAAGGCTTCCAGTTTAGTTCAGCAGGGAGTACAGCCCAGCCCAATTCCTTAAAATACATTTTATAGGCATGCTGATCCCAACTAATCTGAATGAGTTCAGGTAAATTTTCAGAGGTATAACGCCTAAGTGCATCGCTGTGCTTATGGAGAGCCTCCACATCGATTAGCATTACGCCAGTATTAAGACGCTCAGGGACATTAGGATCGTCCTCTGCAGCTACTGCAAAACACTTGCCCTGAAGTGAAGTCCATAGAGATGTTGGATCGCCCGTAAAAATGACATCGCAATCAAAGAAAATAATTTGCTCATCCTTCCATCCAAGCTCCTTACAAATATTAGTTAGATCAAGTTTAAGCAGAACCCCTGGGCCGTGATTTAAATACGCCTTATCCTTTGTTTCACGATCAAGTTGTATTAATTTAGGATATAATAAACTACGTCTATAAATAACACCCACCTGATGTGCCTGCAACCAGTCTGTAAATGCGTTAGGCCATCCATCGTATACCACATAAGGCTCAAGCGCATTTGTATACTTACGCATTGTGGTGATCGCTACCTTAACCATATCAGCATAAGCTTTAAACCAAAACATTTCCTCATGAATATCAAAAAAACATTTCATGATAGCTTCACATGTAATGGTTTAGCTCAGTGCGGTAATACTCGAGCGTTTGTATCAAAGCAGACTTTAAATTTGTTTTAGGACGCCAACCTAGTTTTCGCTTAATTAAATTATAATCAGCGTAGTAGTCTCCGATATCAATTTTAGCACGCTCTTTAGGAAACTGCCTAACTTGATATCCACCACTTCCATTTAGTTCCACTAAAGCATCAGCAAGTTCACGTAGTGTCACCACTGCAGGTCCTCCTAAATTATACACTACACCTCTAGCTTCAGGGTGTGTCGCTGCAAGCAAGAAGGCTTCAACGGCGTCATCGACATATGTAAAATCACGTTTTTGATCACCACCCCATACTTCGAAACGTTTACCTTTCAAAATGTCTCGAATCCACACTCCTACAAAAGTCTGTCTAGCATCTTTAATACGCATACCAGGTCCAATTGTATTGGTAAGGCGCAAAGCACAGGTGTTCATCCCATGAATCTTTGCGTATAATAAATGGAACGACTCTCCCGCTACTTTATTGATACCATTGATATCAACAGGCCTAAGCGGATGTGTTTCCTTAACGGGCAAATGATCAGGTCTTCCATAGATTTGTCTAGTACTAGCAAAAACGATACGAATCTTTGGATTATGTTTTCTGCAAGCCTCAAGAATTGATAATTGGGCACGGCAATTAATATCTAAATCTGCTGCAGGATCAGTCATTGAATCCCAGTGGCTTGTTTGCCCAGCTAAATTAAAGAGGTAATCCTGACCCCTAACAAATCGAGGTAATTTATGATCTTCCCTAATATCTGCACGGTATACTTTAATCTGTTTTTTTATCTTCGAAATATTGTGTAGCGAGCCGCCATACTGCGGAATAAGACTATCTAAGATTGTAACCTTAGCACCTGCCTCAACAAGTACCCGCGCCAAGTTTGAGCCAATAAATCCAAGACCTCCTGTAATGAGGACTCTTTTAGATTTAAAGTATTTATTCCAAGAAGTCATACCTTAAGGAAGAACTTGAATTACGAATCCGTAAACCCTGAAAGCAAGCAACCTGGAATCAGTTGCCGAAGCCCTAGGCGGGGTATTTTCTGCTATAAGCTCGAGTTGTGTGGTGCCTGAAGGGATAAAAAATGCATCAGACTCACATTTCGATCGTGTAGTAGTTATGTTTAAATCAGCTACTTTAGTACCTGAAAAATAAACACCTAGTCTTTGATCTACTAAACTTTCTGCCTGAACTTTTAAGATAACATGCTGTGAAGTGGGATGAGGATTGAAGAGTTGCACACTGCTATGCATCATTGACCACTGCCACGTATCTACACTCCGAGGCTGACGTTCAGTATCGTACCATCCAGTCTTAGGTTCGATACGAAGCCAATGAGAATCTCTGACATTAACTGCCGAGTAGTGCTCATTAAAGCGAATACTGCCCTTATTTGGGAGTTCGATTTGAAAGATTCCTCCCACTAAATCCCAATCACCTTTTAACTCTGTATTGAGCCTTGCCTCGTAGGTATGAGTCAAAAAATACTGAGGTACTTTAAGTAATAATGCATTAGCCCAAAGACGTGACCACATATCTGGAATACGCATATTAACTGATTTAATTTCAGGGTACGATTCCAGTACTTTAACTCCTATAAGATCACGGCCTACCACCAAAGGTGCAACACGTGTTGCATTCCAAAATCCAGAAGCAGCGGCAATATTTCCTATAAATAATGCGATAAATAAGATGCAAGTAGTGGCAGGCCAAAAACCAAAATGAAATTTACGCCTAGGTAGCCAACATAAAAGAGCGGGTAATACAACTGGGTAGAAAACCGAGAAAAGTTTATACCCGTCATAGCTTGCATTGGTTCCAAGTTCAATTCCGCGCACAATCAAATAAGAATATCCAATAACAATTGGAAAAATAAAACCTATGGTGAGTAGGACTTGCTGCTTTGAACGCATAAGTTGGCCAAAGATACCAAAAATAAGAAGTAGTAAAACAAGTACCGCTAGCACTAGTCGGTAAGTTGTATCGTAAGCACTAAGACTGGGTCCATGCACAAGACCAAGCCAGCCTTCCGGTGTGAAAGCAGGGATCTTCCAGCCCTCATCAAATGTTCTAAATAAAATAAACCGCTCAATAAGGCCAATAACTCGGTCCCAAAATAAAATACCTGCAACTATAAGAGGCAAAAGCATTAACCAAAACCATTTAATCAGAGGGCGCCATTTACCACTTAAGAAAACATCCAAGCCAACAAAACCGGCGCAAGGAACAAGTGTTACAATGATAATAAAATTATAACTACCTAAAATAATACCGTACGCGATAATCAGTAATGCTAAGTAAGTATTAAGCGAATTCACGTGCTGTTTATATTTCCATAAATTGACTCCTGCCCAAGTCACCCAAGCAATCGCTAAGGCAGCAAAAAGTTGCCCAATTGCTACATGATACACTGCATAAAGAACAGGGGGACTAAACCCATACAATGCTGCAATGAGCACACTAGGTAGTGCACCTAATTTAAGTAGCGAGCGAGCGCACCAAAATACAATGGGCAATACTAGCACCATAGAGACGGCTGTAAAAAGACTGATTAATTCATAGGGTGCACAATTTAAAATAGTCCCATTGAAAGCAATTAACGCTGATGGCGTGAAATGATTTAACTTTAGAAAGTAATCACTAAAATTATCTACAGACATAACACGCACTACTTCACTTAGACCTAAAAATCCGGTCCGGTCAGAACGTGCAAATTCCATAAGCGCTCTTGCACCACCGGCATAGTCCGCTGCATCACGACTTCCTAATGAGATAGTTGTAAGTCCAGGTGCAGCTTTAGTCATGGGCCTTACTGCACAAAAAAGCGCACCAGCCATTACTACAAAGACTGCGCTTACACGTAAGATATCTTTTAAAAAACTCTGTGATTTAATTCGCAGGCCTATAGCAAGTAAAACTAAAGGTACTATCTCTGAGGGCCAAGCGTAAGCATTGGTTCCTTTAAAACCTAGATAAGCTCCTAGCCAAACCACAACGGACTGAAGAAATAAACCAGAAGCAGGTGCAAGCAGTGGCCAAAACTTTCTCCACGGTTTAGGCATTGCAACCATGGCAAGTCCCGCTCCCCAGAAAAGAAGATGGATGAGTAGGCCGTATGCAACGAGGTAGGAAAGCATGAACCGCGTAATTAAAGATTAAACCTTAGTCATCTTCCTAGCTACGGCAAGAACCGAGCTCCCTAAAGGTAATCGAATCCCAAGTGAAAGAGCGGCTCTCTCTATACTTAAAAGAATACCGCAAAACCATTCCAGCAGTGGTGAATACGTTTTGACATCACTACCCTCTTTAGGTGCTGCCATTACCTTACGCTTTAAAATGATTAGAGGTAGCAAAAGTGTGTTCCAGTGACTGCAAAAATTAACTTTAAAGCCAACTGCCACTAGCTTTTGTTTTACTTCACGTCTAGTATACCGCCTAAGCCCTGAAACAGCGACATCATGGTAAGACCATAGCCAGCGGTGTGCAGGTAAATTCATTACAATTATTCCTCCTGGCTTAAGCACACGGTAAATTTCTTTTAGTGCTACGCTATCGTCAGGCAAATGATACAGAACATCCGCAGTCACTACGGCATCAAAACTCTGATCTGCAAAAGGAAGTTCAAGTATCGAGCCTTGCACAATAGTCTCAGCAGTTCGTTGTCTCGCTAAATCACAAGCAACCGCTGAATAATCAAGCCCAGTAAACGTCCACTTAGGATACCTTACTTTAAGTCGTTTAATAAAACCACCCGTTCCACACCCCGCATCTAAAACTGAAAGTGTCGACTGGTTTAAATTACTCAAAAGTTGCGTCTCTAGTAAACGATGCAGTCCGATATAATAAAACATCGTATCTTCAACGGCAGCCATAGCATGGTGCTCACTATCCGCAAAGGTATCTGCCTGGTTAGAAATCATCGTTAAACCTAAGAAGTTCAAGCAAACGGGATCTGGGAGCCATGGCCAGCTCTTAAACGCAGTAAGATTGACCTATAACGTTCTGTGGTTAGCTCTTAACTATGGTTAGGCACAGATTAACACCTAAAGCTGGTGCTTTCAAAAGGCACTTCACGGACTACACAGGAATTTTCTTTGATGAATTTTCTGAAAGTTCAGCTTGGATAAGGGAAACAGGAGATATCCGTTTACCTACCTTGGAAGGCATTCATTCCCTGACACTAAAAGGTGAATACCTGATCCATCCTACCGCAAGCGGTATAGAGCAGGCATTCCCAGGGCTTATCGTGAGTTTAAATGGAAGACCAGTAGGACATATCAAACCCTCACATGTTGGACCATGGCAGATTAAAATCGATATACCGGATGCATTAGAAGAGAGCTCCCATCTTACCTTACAATTAACAGATGTTTCTTTAACTAACACACTGGCCTTTCTAGGCAGAATAACAGGCCTTAGTTCACTGCAACGGTTTAGAGCTCAAAATAAAAATAAACAACTACGCCTACTCTCAATTGAAACCGATTTAGGTGAATCAATTTATGATTTCTCTCAAAGGAACAGTCCTTTCTGTAGAGCTTTTGCAAGAAAGCATACCAAACTCGATTTAAATATTTTAGGGTTTTTAACTGCTGATCTAGGTATTGGAGAATCCGCAAGGTCGATGGTTAGAGCGGCAGATGCTGTAGGTTTAACGAGCGCTTTAGTTTCTTTAAAGCTTAACTGTAAAAATCGCCTCGGAGATAAAACCTATGAAGCACGACTTCAAAAGACAAATCCATATGCTGTAAACGTAATCCATATTGATCCACCAGCGTCTCGTGATCTCGACCATCATCACGGTGAAACGTTTAGAACTTCAAAGTATACAATAGGCTATTTTGCCTGGGAATTAACAGAATTCCCAGACACCTGGATGGATACCTTTGATTACTACGATGAGATTTGGTGTCCAAGTGAATTTTCCCGTCAGGCTATTTCGCTTAAGTGTCCACTGCCTGTATTAGTGATGCCCCATTCTATTGCTGTCACTGAACCAACCAAGACTCGTGCACAATTACGCGAGCGCTTTAATTTACCTAAAGATCAATTTCTGTTCCTTACTCTGTTTGATTTAAATTCCTACGCAGAGCGAAAAAACCCAAAAGCATCACTCGAAGCTTTTCGTTTATCAGGACTTTCTACTACTCAGGCAGGACTTGTGGTTAAAGTCCATAATGTGGAATCAAATCCTTTGGAATTTGATGCACTTAAGAAAGCGCTGTCAGAAATTCCTGGCACCTACTTAATTTCAGATACTTTAAATCGATCAGATATCACGGCTCTTCAAACGGCATGTGATGTATTTGTATCTCTGCACCGTGCAGAAGGCTTTGGTCTAGCCCTAGCTGAATGTATGGCTCTTGGGAAACCGGTCATCTCGACTAATTTCTCAGCTCCTGCTGAATTTATTACGGCTAACAACGGATGCCCTATAGACTTTACCCTAGTAACATTAGACCGAAATATTGGACCTTACACACGTGGCGGCGTTTGGGCTGAACCAAATACTAAGCATGCTGCTGATACAATGCGCTTACTTGCTTCTGACAAAGCCCTAGTGTCAAAACTTGGCCAAGAGGCTAAGCGTACTATAGCAACACACTTTTCTCCTTCTGTGATTGGTGAACGCTATAAAAATCGCCTCGAGACAATCGCTGCTTTTTAAGGCGCCTTTTCGAAGCGGTTAATCAACTCAATCTTAAGATTTCTTAGACTAAAAGTTACAGCATGCGCGTTCGTTGCATTGTCCTGATTTACTGCTTTACTCGTTTCAAACTGCCAGAGTGTTTCACCAGGCTCTAAATCAACAGACGTGATTACAACCTGTGTTGGCTCACGAGGAATAAGCGTACCACGCCACAATTCCTGACTCTTATTTTTTATCACCACATCACGGATATCATTTGATCTGAGGTGAAATGAAATAGTTGCATGCACACTGATAGGATGCGGGTTAATAAGAGCAACACTCGCTGAGGCTTTTGCCCAGCGCCAATACTCCAGGCGCGATTTTTCAGGACCATACCAATTCGAATCAAACTGTGCATCTACAATCTGTCCTGTTGAATCAACCATGCGTAAACTTCGTGGTCCTACAACCACTACACTTTCCCTGCCAGGTGGGTTAAGTGTTTCAGGGGTTACAAGTACTGTTAAATTTCCTAAGATAAGAACTGCCCACCATTTTTTACCCCGAGGTACGAGTATATTAAAAGCTAGGGTCATAGGCAGTACAACGCGAGCTGCAGCTCCTGGATACCCCTCCCATACTGCGTCACCTAAGATAAGCATAAATAACGCATAGCTTACTCCCACTCTCCACCACGGTTCACTTACTCTTAACCGCGTGATAAAAAATAAAGCCTGTACAGTAAGTGCGATTAAAATAAATACACTTCCACGAATAATCCAGTCAGGCGCAGTCTTAAAGAGGTGAATAATCTCAAATAATTTATGGCCATAACCCACTAGTGGATAGGCAAAATTACGTGCACCTGCTCCCCCACTTGCCGAAGTATATGTTGCTAAAATAATAAGCCATATACTTAGGGGTAGAATAAGCAGTACGACTTGGCCCAAAGTTTTCTTCCAAGTTTTAGTCCAGTTAAGGGCTGGAATAAATGCACTCGCTATAAGAAAACTTGTTTCTCTACCTAGAGTTGCGAATCCTCCCATAGCTGCTGCAAGCCATGGTTTTTTCGATTCTAAAAGCGCCACTGAGCAAGCGATCAATAAAAGACTTGGCCCATCGACTAACGATTTTCTTACGCTTACACTTAACCCAAAGGCAAGTAATACGGCAGTCCAGCGAAACCAATTTCCCCAGGACTTTACAGGAAACCATCTTAAAAGCAGTAAAGCTAAAAGAAACCAAGCTATGATATTCTGGACGGCATACAGATGAAGCGCCCGTACAGGGTCTGCTCCTGCGAACACATAGGCTGTCCAACAAAAGAGGATTCGCCTTGCACGGTATGCTAAGTCAGGCACTGCCTGTTTTAACTCAGCATCAGCCACATTAGGGCGCATTGCAATTTGAGCATAATATTGACCATCATACCCGTCTGACCTCGAATCCTCGAAATGGTTAACCGCCTTTAATTCAGGTAGGTATGTGGCATTGCTTCTATCCCCAAACTCGATCAAATAAGTAAATCCTTTCCCAGGGAGATAAAATTGAGCACAGGTCCAAGCGAATGCCAAAACAACCAAGGCGTACGCAACGCCCAGAGTGTTTGATTTGTATCTTTGGAAAAAGGGTATTAACTTTGCCACGCTAAAAAAATAAAGATCCCCTCTATAGCCACCGACGCAAGTATGGATTTTAGCACCTCCCCATCTACTAAGACCAAGTCGAGCGGTTTAAACCCCGTTTTTTGGTTAGTTTTAATGGCTTTTGCCGGTTATTCTTGGCTCATTATTCACAATGTAAATGCCTGCGCAGGTGGCTCAGATTCTTCTGGCTACATGAACCATGCACAACTGCTGGCTAATGGCCGTGTCCATGCAACCGAGCGTACTATTACAGGTGTAGAGTACCAGAATTTACACAGCTACTTGTATACCCCCCTAGGGCTTAAACCAGCACCGCTATTCAGTGGTTTAGTTCCAACCTACCCTACAGGTATCTCATTAATGATTATGGCAGTCTCGCCTGTGATGGGTTGGAACCACGCGGGAGATGCCGTTATTGTGCTCCATAGTCTAGCTGGGATAATCTTAATATTCCTACTCGCACAAGCCATGGGATTAGGGATGCGCTATAGTACCTTGGCTTTAGTTATCCTAGCTACAAGTCCACTTTATCTCACCTATTCAGTTCAGCTGATGAGCGATTTGCCTGCCATGGTATGGGCAACCCTAGCCGTACTTGCAGCATGGAAAAGCAGTAAGTCCCAGACGAAACGTAGCGAGTCTGGTTGGTCACTTGCATGCGGATTCGCAGTTTCTGTCGCAGTCCTCATTCGTCCAACCAATGTTTTAATCTTTATTCCAGTACTGTTCGCCTTAGGCCTTTCACCAAAACGCATTTTCACCTGTGGCGCAGGTGGGATTCCGGGTGCAGTATTTTTTGCACTACATAGTTCTGCTGCCTATGGCAATATTGGTACCACAGGGTATGGAGACGCCTGGGCATTATTTGAATCCACATACGGTAAGATTACCTTACTTCACTACATGCATTGGATCCCGATTGTTTTCAGCCCAATTGCTGCGCTTGCAGTAGGATTAATTTTCTTAATTAAAAAATCTACCCGCTTAAGTCTCGTCCTGCTGAGTTGGATTTTAGTTTATTTAGGTTTCTACTGTTTTTATTCCTGCACCCATGAAACATGGTGGTATCTGCGTTTTATTCTTCCAGCAGGCCCAGCACTTATTGTAGGAGGCCTTATTGTACTTCGTTCAGTCTTAACTCTCGTTGGCTTTAAGCAATACCCCTCCACATATCAAAGACTGGCCTATATAACTGTAGCAGCTGTGATCGCTGTTTCTAGTTCACTGTGGACAAAAAAATTAAATGCCCTCACTGCAGGACGAGGTGAATCAGTTTATCCTAGGACTGCACAATGGCTAAGGGATAACGTACCAACAAATGCGGTCATCTTAGCGATGCAAGAATCAGGTGCTTTATTTTACTACACGCAATTTACTATTATTCGTTGGGACGAACTCGATAAGCAGCTTACTAACCAAATCGTCTTAAAAACAACTGCCCAGAATCGGCCTATTTACGCAGCACTATTTAATTGGGAAGTAGACGATGCACTGCATAAACACTTTCCAGGTAATTGGATTAAATGTGAAACCTTAAAGGACACAACTATCTGGAAAAGACAAAGCCAATAATGTTAACACGTCTTTTTTCGAGATCTCATATCTACACAAGCCTAGGTTTAGGATGTGCTTTATTGTTTGCATGCTTAGTGATTCGCTTTTGGCACCCCGCTTACGGCTTT
This sequence comes from uncultured Opitutia bacterium, assembly GCA_903834135.1. Taxonomy (GTDB): domain Bacteria; phylum Verrucomicrobiota; class Verrucomicrobiia; order Opitutales; family Opitutaceae; genus Palsa-1447. Next base: position 122,913 of record CAILHZ010000008.1, read on the forward strand.
ACTTCATTTCTACAAATGGACACTTCAAGTGATCCAGGAAAGATTGCTGCTTTTAAAGACGAGCCCATTTATATTTACAAAGATACGGGTGGCTATGATGGCCAGTATTATGCCCAGATAGCCTATCATCCCCTGCTTAATGCTAAGGAATTAGTACCAGCTATGGATAGCCTGTCTTACCGAGCTAGGCGCATTCTACCTTCTGCCTTAGCCTATATTTTCGCTTTAGGTAAACCCTACTGGATTGTACAAGTCTACTGCCTACTTAATTGCGCGGCTTGGTTTTTTCTAGCCACCATTTTATGGCGTATTCTTTCAGTGAACGATCTGCGTAGTCTAATTACGTGGATTGGGGTTATGTTTTCAGCTGGGGCACTAGAAAGTGTACGCCTAGCGCTCACCGATTTAATCGCTTTGTGTATTTTAGCTGCAGGAATCCTTGCACTAGAGAGAAATAAAAAAACAAAGGCCGCTTATTTATTTGCAGCAGCAGGGCTGTGCAGGGAAACAGCTCTCTTAAGTGTAAGTGTCTTCTGTAATATAAAACCGGGCGAGAAATGGGTAACAAAAAACCGCATTAAGTTAATTTTAATAAGCGTTTTGCCTCTTAGCCTTTGGCTTTTATATATTCGTTATCAAACAGGTATAATCGATTCAGGCATTGGTAACCTCACTTGGCCCCTATCAGCCTATGTCGTTAAATGGAATGCAACTATAGATGCATTTTATTGGAATGCGGATTTTTCACTTACTCTTACTACACTCCTTGCATTAATTGGGCTAAGCACTCAGGCACTCTACATTTTACGCAACTTTGAAATTTCTAGTCTATGGTGGCGTCTAGGTTTTGCTTACTCAGCACTTATGCTCTTTTTAGGCCAAGCGGTATGGGAGGGCTTTCCTGGTGCAGCTCAAAGAATTCTTCTACCCCTTACCTTAGCGTTTAATGTTATAGCCCGAAGAAGACGTACAGGCTTTGTTGTTATTTTAATTGGTAATTTAACTGTCTTTTCTGGGCTATTAAATCTTAAGGATGTACCTAGCGACTCCCATGAGCTTTCAGCAAGTAGACTAAATAGTGTAGCTTCAGTTATACATATTGAAGACGGCTTTTATGGCTGCGAAAGAACCTACAAACATACCTGGTCATGGTGCAGTGGGCATGGAAAACTCAGCGTTGAAACATGGCCAAAAAATTCAGGTACTATTAATCTCGAATTTAAAATTCGTAGCCTCATACCCTGCCACGTGATTGCTAAAATAGATGGCAAAATCTGTTACTCAGGTGAGGTTACTCCAACTAAAAGTTCAGGCAGCTTGAAGCTTCCCTACAGAAGTGGATCTGCTGTTTTAGAATTTTCTACTGAAAGCCCTGGGGTCAGTGAGTCCTCTGATAGTCATGCAAGGCAACTCGCTTTTGCCCTATATGATGTTACTGTTGTTTCTGTTACTCAATGAGTGCTCCACTCTTACTTGATCTCTCACACACAAGCCACACCCAGGCTAAAACGGGCATTCAACGTGTCGCGGGTGCTTTCCTAGCCCACGCAGCAACAGATACACGTGGCATAACCTATGATCCCTACTTAGGCCAGTGGAGGGCCTTAGAAGCCTGGGAATTAAATAATCTTAGCCGCACTACTCTGGCATCAAAACGGGGCGCTCGTTGGCCATTATCAGCTCAAATACGGGGTAACCTTAAGCGCCTAGTTAAAGCCAACCCATTACACCTCTTAGGAAGTGCTTTATTTGTACCGGAAGTTTTTTCTGCTAAAGTAGCTACTAGGTTGCCTGATTTATTCAAAGCAGTCAGTGGTCCACGCGTCGCACTCTTTCATGATGCAATTGCATTAAGTCATCCGGAATTTACACCCCAAGCAACTTTGGCAAGATTCCCTGCCTATCTGCAAGAGCTCGCACGCTTTGACGCAGTAGTCACTATTTCCGATTATTCTCGTACGCAGCTTTTAGACTACTGGAGTTGGGTTGGACTAAAAAACACTCCTCCTGTAAAAACAATACCTTTAGGAATAGACATGCCTAGTGAGGTGAGTGCACCTAAACGAAGTGACCGCTTAAAAATACTTTGTGTTGGGAGTATTGAAGGTAGAAAAAATCACTTAGCATTATTGCAGGCATGCGAGATATTGTGGCAAAAAGGCTTAGACTTTGAGTTACACTTAATCGGCTTAGCCCAACATCAAACTGCTCACAAAGCACTGGCCTTGATTGCAGAGCTTAAGGCAAAAGCAAGACCACTTAATTATGCAGGAGCTGCAAGCGATGCTGCCAAAGAAGAAGCTTACCAGGCGTGTACTTTTAGCGTTTATCCATCAATTGCAGAAGGCTACGGCTTACCCGTCGCTGAAAGTGTGGCACGCGGCAAACCCTGCGTATGTCTAACAAGTGGAGCACTCGGCGAAGTAGCCTTTGAAGGAGGCTGCCTTACCTTAAATTCAGTCGATAAAGACTCCTTAAGTAATGCTATAGAAAGACTCTTAACAACCCCATCCCTATTGACTTTACTCAGTGAGCAAGCTCGTGAAAGACCGATCAGAACTTGGAGTCAGTATGTACTCGAGGTAACAACTTGGCTTAAAGAGATTAAGCCAAACCAGTGATTTAAGTTAACAATGACTCTCGCATTGCCTTTGAAGTGACCGGCACCTTAGGCTGATATTGGTATGGGCCTATCTTTCTTTTCTAAAAGCAAAAATACAGTCGTAGCACGCTGTCAGGAGGACTACGCAACGACTATGCGTAAGCGGTATGCACCGTATTACCATGCCATGGATGCTCAGACAGGTACCCATATTCACCTAGATGGTAAGGATATGATCATGCTCTCAAGTAATGATTACCTAGGTCTATCCTTTCACCCTAAAGTAATCGAAGCATCGTGCGCAGCGATTCACAGGTGGGGTACCAGTACAAATGGAGCACGCCCTTCTAATGGCTCACGCAGTTTTCATCTAGAACTCGAAAATAAACTTGCTGCATTTCTTGGTAAGGAAGCCTGCCATGTGCATGCAGCAGGTTACCTTTCATGTATGTCTGCGGTGGCCTCCTTCGCTCAAAAAGGAGATTTAATTTTTGCTGATAAGAATATTCATTCCTGCCTACTAGATGGAGCAAAAGCTTCTCTAGCCACAGTAGAGCGATTCTCTCACAATCGTCCTGATGACTTTCAAGAGATGGTTTCTACAGCAGCAAGTGACGCACCAAAATTCCTAATCGCAGAGGGCGTCTATTCAATGGAAGGCCATATTGGTAGGTTACCAGAATTAATTAAAATCAGCGATAATTACAAATGCTTCAATATCATCGATGATGCACACGGATTTGGCGTATTCGGAAAACAGGGTCGCGGTACAGTAGACCACTTTGGCCTAACTGATAAAATCGATATTATCTGCGGAAGTCTCTCTAAGTCCCTAGCAAGTACAGGTGGATTTGTGGCTGGATCTAGTGACGTAATCGAGTACATGCGCACCAACTCGAAGCAAACCATCTTTAGTGCAGCTTTAAGTCCAGGCCAAGCAGCAGCAGCGCAAACTTCACTTGAAATTATGCAAACTGAACCCGAGCATCTTAAAAAGCTTTGGGATAACACGCATCAGTATAAAGCTATCTTAAAGAATCTTGGGCTAGATATCTGGGAAAGTGAAAGTCCAGCTGTGCCGATTGTCCTTGGATCGAGGGATAAATGCTATCTGTTCTGGAAAGCACTACTTGAAAAAGGTGTCTTCACAGTTATGTCTATAGCCCCTGCTGTACCAGCTGGAAAAGACTTAATTAGAACCGCTATTTCAGCTCAGCATACCCCAGAACAAATAGAACAAATTGGCCATGCTATGGCCTACGCTTTAAAGCGAATTTAGTGTAGTTAAAATTAATTCTGCAGCATTCGCCCAGGTAGGTAAAGGTCGACTTTGAGCCTGGCTACGTAGCTCACTCAGTCGCCGAGGCTCTAGAATTAATGACCGCACTGCATCTGTCCATACAAGCAGATCATCCGCTTTGAGACTTAAACAGCCGCCTAAATCTGCATTCTCTTTTAAGACACTAAGATCGCTGCATATACACGGCACTCCGCTGTATAAAGATTCAAGTAAAGGAAGACCACAGCCTTCAGCACGTGTTGGAAATAAACTAGCACTGGCACGTGCATATAAAGCCTTCATTTGAGCATCTGAAAAATGCGCATGGAAATGAAGTTCTGGATAGCTACGACTAGCCTCATTAATCTCATCAAGAATAGGTTTACCGAAATGAGGATTTACTCTTCCTGCAAAATGCATCTCGAATTTTAAGCCTTCATCCCAGAGTGTTTTACATACCTGCAAAATAAGAGACTGGTTTTTACGCGGTTCAAGAATACCTACACATAAAAAACATACTTCAGAGGGCTGGGAAGTATGAGTCTGCCGCTCTTGCGTATTAAAATCTGCCCCAAGAGAAAGTAAATCCATCTTAGGAAAATCATTTATTCCCTGCCACTTCCAGAAAGCTAGAATATCTTGGCGCGAATACTCTGAAACTGAAAAGACACGCGTAAAGTGAGCGAGTAACTTCACGTACGTAGGATGGCGAGCGACACTCTTAGGCCACGTCATGTGCGGAAAACGAAGCGGAATTAAATCATGAAAAATGGCTGCTGTTTTACACGCCTTAGCTTCTAAAAAAGCAGTAATACCGGGGCGTTCGTCTTCACTAAAAAGTTCTGCGGTAATAAACCAGTCCTCTTGTGTAACTTGCTTATCCCAACTATCCCAGACGACAGGTGTAAAGCGCGATCCAAAGGCTGTGACTAAAGACTGACTTACCCGAGTCAAACCAGAGTGATGACTCGAAGCAGATGTTTTAGTGACATCAAAGTAAATCATGAAGCAATCGCTTGCTGAAAGTGGGTAAATAAACGAGCTGCGTTATGATGCGCATCAAAATTATCAATGACCCACTGCCTAGCTGCAATGCGCAAGTGTTCGGCATATGGATCATCCTGAGATAGCCTCTTAAGTGCGTCTACCCAGCGAGCGGGCTCATCTACAGGTAAAACAAGCCCACTTATACCATCAGTAATGGCTTCGGTAGTTGCTGCGGTTGGTGACGTAATGACAAGAACTCCAATCGACATTGCTTCAGGAATAACATTAGGCAGTCCATCTCTGTCACCACTGGGTGCTATAACACCGGTATGCAGTAAAACGTCTGACTGTGATAAAGCAGTCCAGACTTCATGCTGATTTAAATGACCTTCAAAGGTAACATCTGCAGCAATGCCTAAACTACCTGCAAGTTTTTCAAGCGTACTACGCAGAGGTCCCTCGCCTACAATACGTGCTTTAAAAGGAATTCCAGAAGCCTTCAGGGCTGCATAAATACGCAACTGATGATCGATCCCCTTTTTATCAACAAGGCGCGCTATGCATAGAAGCCTAAGGGGTATACGCAGTGCACGCAGTGACTTAAGTGGTGCGATACGATCTAAGCCGCGTCTGATACAGTGAATGCGAGAATCCTCAATTCCGCGCTTAAGTAGCTCTGTGCGTCCCATCTGAGTTGAGGTGTGAATAAAGTAAGCAGGCTTTAATTTTTCATTTAACCACCAATCTCCACCATGTTCAAAAAGATCATAGGCGTGTGCAGCAGCACTATAGCGGTGGCCATCAATTTGAGCGAAAATCCAGGCAGCTGTTGCAGGAGCTCCTCCCCATGCAGCGTGAATTAAAGTGGGACGATGTTTACGAAATTTTCTAGCGTAATAACACGCAAAACCTGCACCAAGCATGTTTTCCCAAAAGTTAATCCAGGAAGGTGCTTTGCGTGTCAGCAAACCTTTAAGTAACTGACCTAGTACTTTAGGCTTACGCATACCTTCATAGGGGATAAGCCAGAAAAGCGTAAGTAGTCTCCACATCGAAAAACGCGTAACAGGCATACCACGAAACGAAGAAGCCCCACCAAACATCGAATATAACTCTAAGCTCACTCCCTTGGAGCGCATTGCAATGACTTCACGCTGCAGAAACGTTTCTGTTGGATTTGGAAACGTCGTAAACAAATACGCAATGACCGGAGTATCCGTAGGCAAGGTGTTAAGTTAGGCTATGCCATTAGGCCTCATCGAGCAGGACCCCAGCGGCGGGTGAAAGGATAATAAATAAATAAAGGGCGGCCTACAACATCAGGTGCAGGGACATAACCCCACACACGACCATCTGAACTATTTGAAGAGTTATCTCCCATAGCAAAAAAAGATCCTTCAGGAATAGTGAGTGTTTGGCCCGTATATAGATATCTTGCACCGTAAAGAGTTTCGCCTGCGGTATAACCAGTGTATGGAGCTACTCGTTTAGCATTAAGATCAAATGATCTTGCACCAGTAATTGGCTTATTATTGCGATAAAGTACTGGGGACTTCACTTCGAGCACATCGCCCGGCACTCCCACTAAACGCTTAATGTAGTACTGATCTTGGCCAATGGCAGCAATATTGCCTGTTTTAAAGACAAAGCCCTGACCCACTTGAGGTCTAAAAAAATGATAGCTTACACGGTCAACAAAAAGTTGATCTCCTGTCATGAGATCAAAACGTACAATAGGTTGCCCAGCTACAGCTTCTTTAGGTAGCGGCACAAGCACGGCAGGAATTAAAGAACTTGAGCTCTCATCGACCTTAATATCATGACGAATAAATTTCTGCTCAGTAACCATCTTATCCCAGTACTGATCAAAGGCCTCACGGGTTCCGAAGATTGTCTCGATCATTAATTTATCAAAATCACTGAAGTCCTCAGGAACACGCACCGTAGTTGCATCTCCATCAACATAAAAGGTGTACTCGCGGTAAATCGCTGAAGTCATACGCCAAGTACGTCCACTCTTTAGGGTGTAACCCATACGACCCTTACCAATGAAGGTTGCCGAAATAGCACCCGACTTGGGAGCAACTGCTTCACAGCGCTCTGCACCAAATGCAGCCATACGTATCACACGTTCAACAGAGCCTGGAGCAACAGTGCCTGGAGGGAAATTTTCCGCAGTCATACCGTAATAGGTAGGCCACATCGAATTAGTCGGTATCTTAAAGGGCTGAACAAAATACGTTCTAATCCCTAAAATAACGATCGCTGCGACTAGAAAGAATTCAATATTTTCTGTAAGAGAGGTCTTAGGATAAATCGAGTCTCCTGTTTTTTGAAGTATACCCTCTAAGGATTCGATCCCTAGTTTAATTTTTCCAACATCTGCTTTTTCTTTAAGAAGCACACGTAAGGCTGCACGTCTTTGATCAAGTTCTTGAAGCTCATTAGCTCTGAGTACATCTCGTCTAAAATGCCATACCTTGTCGGCAAGCTCCAACCAGTTAACGGCATTTTGCCGCATTTTCTTTTCTTGGGATGCAAATAATCCAAACACGAGTAAGCCTTTAAATTATTGATTTTTGAGGACCTGAATAAATGCGTCTGAGGGAATGGAGACTTTACCAAACTGTTTCATCTTCTTTTTACCTTCTTTTTGTTTATCTAAGAGTTTTCTCTTTCTAGAGATATCACCACCGTAACATTTAGCAGTCACATCTTTGCGCATTTCCTTAACGTTGTCACGAGCGATCACCTTACCACCTATGGCAGCCTGGATCGCGACTTTAAACATTTGAGGAGGTATAATTTTAGCTAGCCGTTCACAAAATTCACGGCCGCGGCCATCTGCCTTGTCACGGTGTACAATACTTGCAAAAGCGTCCACAGGATCACCGTTTACTAATATTTCCATCTTCACTAGATCAGAAACTCGATATTCACCTGGTTCATAATCCATTGAACCGTATCCGTGGGTTACACTCTTTAATCGGTCATTAAAATCGACTAAGATTTCATTTAAAGGAAGTGCACAGGTAAGCATGACCCTATTGGCATCGAGCGTATCGGTATGATCAACCGTTCCACGCTTCTCCATGATCATTGCCAGGATATCACCCATCGAATCATTAGGAATATGAATCGAGGCCTTAATTGTAGGCTCACTAATTTGCTCAATAATTCCTGCATCCGGTAAATTTACAGGATTATCGACTTCCATTAATTCGCCAGCGTAAGTCTTAACCTTATAAATAACGCTTGGGTATGTAGAAATAATATCCACATCGTGCTCACGGCGTATACGCTCCTGGATAATTTCCATATGAAGCAGTCCTAAAAAGCCGCAACGAAAACCAAAGCCTAAAGCGACTGAACTTTCTGAGGAATATACAAAAGCAGAATCATTTAATCGTAAACGGCCTAGGGCAGCCTTCAATTTTTCGTAGTCATTACTATCAATCGGATAAAGACCACAAAACACCATCGGTCTTACCTCTTTATAGCCCGGCAACATTTCTGTAGCGGCTTTATTTGCAAGAGTAATGGTATCTCCTGTTTTAATATCCGAAGGCTCTTTAATACTGGAAACAATATAGCCCACATCACCCGGCCCAAGGGATGCAATCTTTTCCATCTTAGGCATGAAAATACCCACTTCTTTTACTTCAGCTTTCTGGCCAGTACTCATCAGAAGCATCATATCTCCCGCTTTGATAGTACCTGAGAACATACGCACATAGGCGATTACACCTCGGTAAGAATCGTAAATTGAATCAAACACTAAGCAGCGAGGTTGTTTATACTCTGTCCACCGTGGAGGTGGTATACGACTTATAACCGCTTCTAAAATATCCGTGATACCGATACCAGATTTACCACTGGCAAGAATCACTTCTTCTTCTGGAATAGTTAAAATATCTTCGAGCTGCTTAATGCACATTTCCAAATTTGCGCTTGGCAGATCAATTTTATTGATAACAGGAATTACTTTTAATTTCTGCGCGAACGCAAGGTGTGCATTAGCAACGGTCTGAGCCTCTACGCCCTGGGCTGCATCGATTAAAAGTAACGCCCCTTCACAGGCAGCTAAACTCCGGGATACCTCGTAGGAAAAATCTACGTGGCCAGGAGTATCCATCAAATTAAGTTTATAGGTTATACCATCTTTTGCCTTATAATGCATAGTCACGGGATGTGACTTGATAGTAATACCGCGCTCCTTTTCTAAATCCATGGAATCCAAATGCTGTGCAGTAAGCACACGGTCGGAGACTGTATTAGTCTGTTGAAGCAAGCGGTCAGACAAAGTCGTCTTACCGTGGTCAACGTGAGCGATGATACAAAAATTGCGTGTGTACAGTTCAGACATGGATCAAGCGGACAAATCAGAAAATTCTGAGAAAGATTTAACTATCCAAGTCTTCTCGGTTCTACGAGCAAGCCCTGATAAAACGCCACCAGGTCCGAGTTCCCAGAACTCACTGACACCGGCGGCCGCGGCTGAGCGCATACAGTCTTCCCAGAGTACCGGAGAGACTACTTGTTTTACTAGCGCTTGCTTAATCGATGAAGCATCATTTACAAAACTTCCTGTAGTATTTGTTAAGATGCGTAACTTAGGTTCATGAAAAGTAATCGTACTTAAATAATTTTCGAATGCTTTACGAGCAGGCTCCATTAAGCGGCTGTGATAAGCACCTGCTACATTTAGCGGAATCACTTTTTTCATTCCACGTTCTTTAGCGCCGAGCACAGCCTGCTCTACTTTTGCTTTTTCTCCAGAAATAATGATTTGCCCTGGAGCATTAAAGTTAGCGGCCTCGATGCCAAATTCAGTACATAGGCTTTGAACGGCATTCCTTTCTTCGCCAATAACAGCAGCCATACTGCCTACAGTACTTTCACAGGCCTCCTGCATTAAGCGCCCTCTTTCAGCGACAATTCTTAACCCTGTAGCGAAATCAAAAACCCCTGCTGCAGCGCAGGCTGTCACCTCACCCAGACTCAGTCCAAGGACAGTAGTTGGCTTAACTAAATCTGGCTTTAATTTCTTAAGGGCAGCAAGTAACGCAAGCCCATGAACATATAAAGCAGGCTGACAGACCTTGGTCTGGGTAAGCTCTGCCTCAGGTCCTTCAAAGCTAACTCGGGTCAGACTCCAGCCCAAAACAGCATTCGCTTCATTATAAAGCGCTTGGGCAGCAGGGGAACTCGCTACAAGCGAATTACCCATCCCTACCTTTTGGGCGCCCTGACCGGCAAATATGAGTGCAAGTGACATATCTTGTAAACCCACCAGACAATAGTCCAAATCCCCTAGTTCCAAGCCTTAAACATCGCTGTTTTGGCTGATTGCCATACGCACAAGCTTGGTATCTAGTAGTAATAACACGCCATGAAGCATCGCCCGTTAACTGGTTCGATCACTGCACTCGTCACTCCTTTCCACAATGGGAAGGTGGACACCAAGGATTTACGTAAACTCGTAGAATTCCAAATCAAGGGTGGAATCAATGGGCTAGTTCCCGTTGGCACCACCGGAGAATCCCCAACCCTGGATCATGAGGAGCATATTGATGTGGTTCGCGAAGTCATTGCAGCCTCTCGAGGAAGGGTCCCTGTCATCGCAGGTACAGGCTCTAATTCTACAACAGAAGCGGTCGGTTTAACTGAACTTGCACATCAAGCCGGTGCAGATGCTATGCTTGTCGTAGCTCCCTACTATAATAAACCAAGTGCCGAAGGCTTATTTAGACATTTTTCTTCAGTAGCTGATGTCACTGATAGACCTATTATTTTATATTCTATCCCAAGCCGCTGCGGCATTGAAATTCCTGTTTCAGTCATTGAGCGCCTTGCAGGAAAATACACCCATGTACGCTGGATTAAAGAAGCCGGCGGTAGCGTAGACCGTGTAGACCAAATCAAGAATGCTCTGGGTAATGATATAACAGTACTTAGTGGTGATGATAGCCTCACCCTGCCCTTCATGGCTGCTGGAGCCGAAGGTGTTATCAGTGTTGCTTCAAATCTTTTTGTTAAAGAAGTAGTCAAAATGGTGAACCTCGCCCTAGGAAATGACTATACAGCGGCGCGCAAAATTCATCGCAAGATGAGCAATATCTTTAAGACTATATTTATTGAGCCAAATCCTGTTCCTATAAAAACAGCGCTCGTTAAAGCTGGCATTATAAAATCAAGTGAAGTCAGAGCTCCGTTGTGCGAAATGACCACAGCAAATCACCTCATTTTAGAGCGAGCGCTCGAAGCTCTTAAGCGCTAATATAGCTATGGCAATTTCCATTTTACTAAACGGTTATAAAGGTCGTATGGGGCAAGCAGTAATCGCTGCCTGTAGCGATTTAGGAGTAACTGTAGGTGCACAAGTTGATGTAGGAATCGATCCTACTTCTGCGATAGATACCTGTGATGTAATCATTGATTTTAGTTCTCCTAAGGCAACGCAGGGACTACTCGAACTCGCGAAAGTAAAAGGCAAAGCAATTGTTATTGGAACAACAGGTCACACTGCAGAAGAAAAAAAATTACTTCTACCAATCGCATCTCAAGTGCCATGTGTTTGGGCTGGAAACTTTTCAGTAGGTGTTAATCTACTCTTTGCTTTAACTCGTCAGGCGTCACGTATTTTAGGAAGCGATTATGATGCTGAAGTAATCGAAATGCATCACCGCTTTAAGAAAGATTCACCCAGCGGAACAGCTGCTCGTCTTTTAGAAATTATTTTAGAGGAGCGTAAATTAAATGCTGATGCATTACGCCATGGCAGAGAAGGCATTACAGGTGAAAGAACAAACACTGAAGTTGGAGTTCACTCCCTACGTGGTGGTGACGTTGTTGGAGATCATACCGTTTTATTTGCTGCACTAGGAGAACGTTTTGAACTCACACATAAAGCATCTGACCGTGCTATTTTTGCACGTGGTGCAGTGCGTGCTGCGCAGTGGGTATCAGGTCGTAAGCCTGGTGTTTACGACATGCAAGATGTGCTTGGTTTAGCTTAATATCACTCGTGATTACTTCTGTTCAAGGAACCCTTACCTTTGCTTCAACGCTTAAGGCGATTATAGAAATTAATGGCCTTGGCTATGAGGTAAATATTCCTCTAACAACGTCGGAAAAACTTCCCGCCTTAGGATCCACAGTAAAATTACATACCCTAGTTATTTACCGTGAAGATTCGCAAAATATGTATGGCTTTTCATCCACTCAAGATCGCGATTTCTTTAGGCTGATGATTGAGCACGTGTCAGGTGTAGGTCCCAAAGTTGCTTTAAGTATTATGAGTCGGCTGTCTCTACCACTCCTTGAAAATGCGATCCGTTTAGGTGACGTAGCTACCCTAGCAAAATGTCCAGGCATTGGGCGCAAAACTGCAGAGCGCTTAATTATAGAATTAAAAACAAAGGTAGGTGGTATTTCCACAGATAGCGCATTTGCAACCGAAGCCTCAGCTGAAGGAAACGTTGTTAATCATCAACGCGACGCTATTTCAGCACTCATTGCACTTGGCTATAAAGCTCAAGATGCAGACCAATCTGTTCGACAAGCAATCTTACTGTTAGGCCCTAAAGCAACAACCGAGGCTTTAATTAAAAAAGCACTCGGTTAAAGTTTAGCGCTGGAAGTGAAACGCTGCGTTTTGAACCTGTACGTCAGGTTGATTGTTATAGGAAGGTGTTAATTCAACAGGTAGTGCTACAGGTAGCACTCTGAGTTGATTAATATTCATTCCTGCAGGCGTTTGCATTTGGCGTATCGCCTGAAGCTGCATTTGCATCTGCACTTGTTGCATTTGCTGCATCCATGCCAGTGAATTATTAGGCACTTGGTTAATTAAAGTATTCGATTGTTCAGCAGGTGCTGAAGTCAGCGTTAAATCACGCAGCGCAACAACAGACTGTAAAGCAGGTTGCTGATAGGCAACTTGCTGGAAGCCTTGTTGCACTGAAGGAGATTGATTAGTAACTGCAACCAATTGTGGTGCTGTTGATTTACTACTAGGCTCTTGATGCCTAATGGCTAAAAAGATTGCAATACACGCTGCTGCTGCAAGACCCGCTGAATAAAAAGCATTAGACCAATCACGACGCGGTTCCTCAATTTTAACTTGAGGCACCGTATCTTCTGTAAATTGAGCAGCTAAAATCGAGCATGCTTTATCCATCTGACAGTACTGACGATAGATTTGACGCCTCTTAGGATCACTTAAGACCTCGGCCTCCAGACGAATAGCATCAGAAGCACTGATCTCGTGATCTACGTACAAATTAAGTAAGGCAATAAATTCTGAGTCGTTCATTTAAAATCCTCCCCGAGTTCAGCACGCAATGTTTCACGTGCACGAGCAATTCGACTTTTTACCGTACCAATAGAGATACCCAAAATAGCTGAGATCTCTTCGTAGGATAAATTTTTAACATTTCTTAAAATTAAGATTTCCCGGTGCTTTGCACCTAGGTTTTCCATACTTTCACTGATCTTATCAATTAACTCCTGATTGACGGTAATGTCGTCCGGACTTTCCACTTCGGCAGGAATAAGGTCCGCTAAGGTTGAATCGGATTCATCACCTAAAGGAGCATCAAAGGATACTGACTTATCGCGTTTACGCCTCCACCAGTACCAATAGCGGTTACGGGCTAAATTGGTAGCTATCTGGTATAGCCAAGTTGAAAAGGCTGAATCACCCCTAAAATTGACCAAACCTTTGTGAGCACGAATAAACGCATCTTGCGTAACTTCTTCAGCATCTTGCTGGTTACGTAATAATTGGTGCACCATGGAGTATATCCTGCTCCAATAGCGCTGTACCATCTCATCAAACGCCGCTTGATCCCCATTTTTAAAGCGGTCCACCAAAATACGGTCGAGGGCAACTTCTTGAGCTTTCATAGACATACGTGATGTCTCTGTCTGATCCGAATATTTGGTAATTGTTCCCACAGAATTGATTTAAAAGATCACTTTACCTCTTACTGGCCAAACGGTCAATAGAGGCTAATATATAGAATATTTTTAAATTTTGACCTTGTCGCAAACGAAGGTTCCCTTTTGAACAATCCCTTAACTATGCAAGATTTAACCGAATTCCGTGATTTAGTCGCTTCGATCAAAACCGATCGACAAAACCAAAAAGATAAGGAAAAACGTGATGGTTGGACAAAATACGTGTCCTTATCCATGATTTTCATAGCGGTCCTTGCTGCTGTAACAACCCAAAAAGGCGCTGGCTTCTCATCTACGGTAATGAAAAAGCTCAACGAAGCTACGTTCAACCAAGCTGCAGCATCTGACCAATGGGCACTCTACGAGGCAAAGAGCATTAAGCAAAGTCTTGTCGAAAATCAGGTTGATTTACTTAAAGACGTATCCGCAAAGGACCTTAAGTCTATAGCTCCACTTGAGGCTAAAGCTAAACGCTATAACTCAGAAAAGGGAGAAATCATGAAAGAAGCTCAAAATCTTGAGAAAGCACGTGATGAAGCCCGCAAGAATGCTGAAAGAGCAGGCTTTTTAGGTGGACAGATGGGTCTAGCAGCTACCCTTTTCCAAGTAGGCATAGCCGTTGGTGGTGTTTGCTTAGTTATGAAGAAAAAAGAGCTGTGGTACATCTCGTTGTCACTCGGGGCACTTGCAACATTGCAAATGATTCGAGTACTCTATTTTCTCTAATTTATCTTTTAGGTCAAAAGCCTTGCATTTGCCTCTCGCCAAAACGGTACTTGGGCGTGTAAAGCTTAAGGTCTGACAGATGATTTAGAGTGTGTAGCTGGACATGGGTTGGTAGCTCAATGGTAGAGCAGCGTCCTTTTAAGTCGTTGGTTCCGGGTTCGAATCCCGGCCGACCCACCAGCTACACCTCTTATTTTTTATTGTTTCAAAACGGTTAAAATTCTTGCGGCTCACGTAGTTGCTGCACAGTGTCTTACAAGCTTATGAACTCTGCTTCGCGTATTCTCTGTCTCGCTACACTTAGCTTAACGGTCTTTATTACCGGCTGCTCGAAAAAGCCGCTCAGGCCTGATCCAGGCCAGACTGTTCTTGGACCTCAGGCAGGTGGCCAAGGCTCCCTGAATCCTTCTGATGTTAATACACCAACAGATCTTTCTGCACGCGATGGTTTCGTAGGTAACGAACTACGCAACGTACTTGAGCCAGTTTATTTTGCTTTCGATAAATCATCGATTGCTCAATCCGAGAGAGCAAAGATTCAAGCTGCTAAGGATTACTTAGCTAAAAACCCATCCTACCATATTCTCTTCGAGGGTCATAGCGATTGGCGTGGCACTTCAGAGTACAATCTAGGTCTTGGTGATCGCCGTGCAAATGAAGCAAAGAAATATTTAATTAGCCTCGGAGTTAGTGCTGACAAAGTCGATACACTCTCCAAGGGTAGCGAAGATTCTAAGAAAGACGCTGATGCAGAAACAATGAAGCATGACCGTCGTGCTGAAATCGTTATCTTAAAAGGCCCAGGTGGTGCACCAGCACCAGCTGGTGGCGCAGAAGCTCCAGTAACAAAATAAGCTTTTAGTTTTTAAATCAAAAAGCCCCGGAATTACTTCCGGGGCTTTTTTGTGTCTTAAATTAAAGTTTAATTAAATACCAGCAACAGAAGCGAAAATACTCTCTGCAGTAGCAATTCCCTTCTTCATGACTTCAAGGCTAAAGCCTTCATTAGGGGCATGCAGGTTATCTTCAGGCAAGAAAAGGCCTAGCATGATAGAATCTAGGCCAGTAGCGGCCTTAATCTGAGCAATGATAGGTACACTGCCACCTTCCCGTAAATAAAGAGGAGCCTTACCCCAGTACTTCTGAACTGCAGCATCCGTTGCACGAAACGCTTGAGCTAGCACCTTAGATTGATCAACAGGTGTATTGGAGCGGTCCGGTGGAACTACGACATAGGCATCACCTTTATGTTGATCTATAAATTCAAGTTTAACTCCACTTGGGGCTCGAGATTTAATTGCTGCAATAACAAGTTGCTTAATTTTATCGGGATCTTGATTAGCCACCAAGCGGCAGCTAATTTTTGCAAATGCCTTGCTTGGTATCACAGTCTTTGTGCCCTCTCCTTGATAGCCACCACCGATACCATTAAATTCTAAGGTTGGTGCAAAACGAACCGCTTCAAACGGAGTAAGGCCTGGTGAAGTATAGAAAGAATCAATGCCTAAAAATTCAGCATATTTTTTCTCATCTCCACCTAATTTTTTAAGCTGCTCACGCTCCCATGGATGAACATCAAGTACGTCATCGTAAAAACCAGGCACATTCACACGGCCATCTGGTGTATGCAGGGATGCACAAATTTCTGTGAGTGCTTGAATAGGATTACGCAAAACACCTCCATGCAGTCCTGAATGCAAATCACTCTTAGGTCCCGTGACTTGAAGATCAAACAAAGTCATGCCGCGTAAGCCACAAGTAATCACTACCTGATCTGGCGTAGGCAAAAGCGTATCGGAGAGATACACGAAATCTGCTTTCTTTAAACG
Source organism: uncultured Opitutia bacterium (assembly GCA_903834135.1). GTDB lineage: Bacteria > Verrucomicrobiota > Verrucomicrobiia > Opitutales > Opitutaceae > Palsa-1447. The sequence continues at coordinate 139,300 of CAILHZ010000008.1, forward strand.
AGCGGCATATGTTTTTAAAAATTCAGGAAAACTTGGGCTACCCATTTCCTCTTCACCCTCGACTAAAAACGTAATATTAAGAGGCAGATTAGGATTTTTTTCTAAGAGATACCCTATAGCCGCAATATTTGTCATTAGCGGACCCTTATTATCTGCAGCTCCTCTGCCATAAATCCGTGTACCAATAATCGTGGGTTCAAATGCAGGTGTCTTCCACAAATTTAGAGGATCTGCAGGTTGCACATCGTAATGCCCGTAAATAACCACATGTGGCCAAGCGGGATTACCGATTCGTTCAGCATATACAATGGGGTGCATGGCTGTGGGAACAACCTCCACTTTAAAGCCGAGTTCTCCTAAAATACTGGAGACAAATTTTTGTGCCCCAAGCATCCCTTCCTTCTGCATCGAATCAGCTGAAATACTGGGATGACGAATGAATTCTTTTAATTTTTCAACAGGATCAAACATAAGGCTTAGGTTATGCGAAAATTTCGCACGGGCAAATTCTTTAGCTTAATGTTTAAAATGTCTAATACCGGTAAATATCATAGCCATACCCCGCTCATCTGCGGCCTTTATGACTTCAGCATCCCGGACTGAACCTCCAGGCTGAATTGCAGCACTTGCACCAGCCTCAGCGGCAGCTATGAGTCCGTCAGCAAAGGGAAACAGTGCCTCACTAGCAATTGCACTGCCCTTCAAACTAAGCCCTGCCTCAGAAGCCTTCCATACAGCGATTCTAGAACTATCTACACGCGCCATTTGGCCTGCTCCTACACCCAGTGTTTGCTCATCTTTAGCATACACAATCGCGTTTGATTTAACATGCTTACACACCCTCCATGCAAACATAAGGTCTGCCATTTCTGAAGCACTTGGAGCACGCTTAGTGACTACCTTAAAAGAATTCACATCACCTAGGGTACGATTTCTATCCTGCACTAATACACCACCAATCACTGAGCGAATTTCTTGTAAAGATTCTGATCCAGCTAAGCCGTCCGTACTTGCAGGTCCAGATTTTGCAATCATCAGACGTAGGTTTTTCTTTTTTCCAAGTAAGGCTAAAGCCTCATCACTAAAACGAGGTGCAATAATTACCTCAGTGAAAATATCCGCAATCTGACTAGCTAGCCCAATATCGAGTGTTCGATTAACAACAATAATTCCCCCAAAGGGTGCCTGCTTATCCGTTGCGTATGCTTTTTCCCATGCGGCTTCCAAGGTATCTGCGTTAGCTACACCGCATGGATTGGTATGTTTTAAAATCGCAACACATGGTCTTTGGAATTCAGCTATCAGATGCGTGGCTGAAGTAATATCTAAAATATTATTATAACTTAATTCCTTACCTTGTAGCTGCTGAAAGTGATCGTGGAATGTACCGTAAAGAGCTGCCTGCTGGTGCGGATTCTCCCCGTAGCGCAGACTCTGAGCTTTCTTCCATGATAGATTTAGTACTGCAGGAAATCCTGCCAGATCGCTTAAGTCAGGACCACTAGCTTCAGCCTCTTCTTTAACTAAGTAAGCTGAAATAGCGGCGTCATAGGCAGCTGTTCTTTGAAATACTTTTGTGGCAAGACGTCGTCTTAATTTATGAGCCTGTTCTTGCGTACCCTTCAAACTTACAAGTACTTCAGAATAATCATCTGGGTCACAAAGGACAAAAACACTTTCAAAATTCTTAGCAGCACTGCGCAGCATCGATGGTCCGCCAATATCTATATTTTCAATCGCTTCTTCAAATTCAACATCAGGCCTGGCTACGGTTTGCTCAAATGGATATAAATTTACGACGACTAAATCGATCAGATCGATTCCGTTTTTCTTGGCTTCTTCTAGATGCGAGGTTTTATCCCTACGGCATAAAAGTCCGCCGTGAATCTTAGGGTGTAATGTTTTTACACGACCTTCCATAATTTCTGGAAACCCTGTGTGTGTGCTAACCTCAGTTACTGGCAGACCTGCACCTGCAAGTAACTTAGCTGTGCCACCTGTGGAAAGCAGGGTAAAGCCATGCTCTTTTACTAAAGCCGTCGCAAAATCGACAAGGCCTCGTTTATCACTAACAGAAAGAAGCGCGAATTTAGCCATGAGTCATTACAGACAAGACAGACTCGGGCCTAACGAAAAGCAAAAAGGAAGCCTCTTAGACGGTTGCAACTCACTTATTTTGGAGTAGGCTAAGCTTTGCTTGAGTACATTATCCGTAGCACTCCCTGGGCTTAGCGCCCGTCTAGACAAACTACACTACCATCACGGTGGTGTGAACCTGCCTACAGATAAGCCTCACGCCTTTGTTTACTATATCACCATTAAAAATGGCTCAGATCGGGCAATCCAACTCTTAGGTAGAAAATGGGTTATCGAACACGCTGATGGAACTAGCCTAGTCGTTGAAGGTGATAAGATTGTGGGAGAGACACCCCGTTTGGCACCTGGGGAACACTTCACCTACAATAGCTACCATATTACCCACTGTAATGCCCTAGCCTGCGGAAGTTTCCACGGTATCGATGAGTTGGGTCACAAAATCCACGTCATTTTACCGTCATTCCAAATTATAATTCCTACGAGTTAATCAGGCTTAAGCATACGAGAAGCGGTCCTCCAGATATGCAGAAATGCAGGGGAGAATTCAGCCTCATTTTGAACAATACGCTGATTTAACTCAGCTGGAGAATACCAGCGCCCTGTCTCAATTTCTTCGGGATGTAGCACAAATGGGCCTTCGTGTTTGAGGACATAGACCCACACAAACTCCCTACCCGTTTGATCACAGGCCTCTAAGTAAAACCAGCGCTTTATAAGCACACTTAGCTTAATACCTAATTCTTCACCTAGTTCTCGAGGGGCTGCAGTATCGTAGTCTTCTCCGCTATCGACATGCCCAGAGCATGAAGAGTCCCATAGGCCTGGACACATGTCCTTAAGTAGAGACCTTTTTTGCAGAAAAATCTCTCCTGCCTTATTAAACACAAACACATGAATTGCTCGGTGCAGCAGACGCTTAGCATGTACATCCTTACGCAGGGCTTTACTGATCACACGGTCAGATTCATCCACCACATCAAACCATTCCTCTTTAAGAGCCATGAAGACTGGGATTATAGCTCTCAGGCGGCCGAGGCGATTGCATTTTTAAACCTAGCCTCACATTTCGTATCTTTTTTCCGTGGCTTCCGGCCACACAACGGTTAAAAAACTAGTATGCCTAAGATCGATGTAAGCAAAATTACCGCCATCCTTAAGAAAAATCAGATTGATCCAGCACTGTTCAAGCGGCTCATGGAAGAGATCAATTTAGCGGTTCAACCTGATAGCGGTGAAGAGCTTCCTCCTCCGATCAAAAAACAGTATGTTATTTTGGTCAGTGACCCAAATAACAAGTTTCCAAAGACTGATTTCGTTGGCTGGGTTCTACAAATGCCAGAAGACGAAAGCCCAGCAACAATCGAAGATCGTATCTTTAAGAGTGTGTACGATTATAATACGACCAAAAAAGGCGTTCTCTACCCTGCTAGAACAGTCGGTGAAGCAATGGAGAATGTGCCTGCTAAATTCTTTAAGGAAACTGAAGTATGGGTAAAAACCAAAACACCTGTAATCATACTTAAAACAGATAACGAAATTCCTAAGGAATAACGTAAGAGTTATAGTTTGGGTAGGCCGTAACTTTCAGGCTTAAAGCCGCGTTCTTTAACTGCACGTGCGAGTGCTTTAATATCGAGACTATCTCCCGCTGTAACGCTTGATTCACTGTACCAATTTTCAGCCATTTCTAGAGCGAATTGAAGATGCTTACTGCGTGAGGCAACGGTGCGTTCATCAAACGCGTACATCGAATAAACTTCTGCTAATTTTCCTTCAGGAGTAAAATAGCCAATGTTTAATGCAATCTGAGTATTATGCATCCAAAACTGCATCTGCTGGGGCTGGTCAAAAAGAAAGATCATGCCCTCGTCTTGACTCAAATAAGGCCGATTCATCAGACCGTGTTCTAATTCATTAGGCAAAATTGCGATTTGCATATGGACTGTCTTAGCACCCACTAAAATATCAAAATGATCGTTCACAGATTTAAGAATTGTGGGTGCAGCGGAGGTTTCCTGCTGTGCTTTACAACCCGACATGACAAGGCCAATCATGGCAAGTATGCCGTAGGTACTCAAAGTACGTCTAAAGCAGGCCTTAAAGGGGCATAAAAGGCATAAAAAGGAACTAAAAACCGGATTTGCGTTTTTCACTGAAAGTTTAGGTAATAACAGACAGAGGATAACTCAACTTTTGTTTTCAACTATTATGAGCCAAAAAGCAGCCGTCTTAATTTATGCTGATACTGAACGAAGTGCTGACGCACTTTATTTTGGGCGAGTTGGCGTCCCTGATGCTTTCGTTGCCTTCGAAGCGCGTGGCAAGAAATACGCCATAGTCAGTGCCCTTGAATTTTCCCGTGTTAAACGAGACTCTGCTTTTGATATCGTTCTTCCTCTTGAAGAATATCACGCCTTAGCCCGTAAGACATGGCCTGGTAAACCAATTGGGGCTGCAGAAATCATTGTCCTACTAGCCCGCGAATTAAACCAACACCACATTGTTGTTGGTGCAGATTTTCCAGCAGGACTGTATAGTAAGTTATGCGCTCGCGGTCTTAAACCTACTATTGCTGAAGGTCACCTTTTCCCTTCACGTGAAATTAAAACTAAAGAGGAAGCGGAATGTTTACGCTTAGGTAATGCATGCAGTGCTGCGGGGATTGCAGCTGCCCACAAAGCCCTTAGTCAAAGTAAGATCAAGGGACGTAAATTAATTTATCAAGGCAGTGAACTCACCAGTGAGCGTTTACGCATGGTCGTTGAAAAAACATGTCTTGAACATGGTGGAGTATCTTTAAACACAATCGTTGCAGGTGGTGATCAAGCGTGTGATCCCCATCACAGGGGCAGCGGCCCTCTTAGACCAAATGAATTAATAATAGTTGATGTATTCCCACGTCTTAGTGCCAGTGGCTACTACGGCGACATGACGAGAACTTTTTTGAAGGGTAAAGCAAGTGATGCCCAAAAAAAAATCGCAATAGCAGTTCTAGAAGCACAAAAAGCAGCCATCGCGAAGGTAAAAGCAGGCACAGCTGGAAAAGAAGTACATCAAGCAGTGCTTGATACTTTCAAAAAACATCATTTCGAAACAACCACCGATGCACATGGCTCGAAGGGCTTTTTCCACGGTACAGGTCACGGTCTTGGCCTTGAAGTACATGAAGCGCCACGGATGAATAAGACTGCAGATATGCCTCTTAAACTCGGTACAGTAGTTACTGTAGAACCTGGCCTTTATTATCCTGGTATTGGTGGCTGCCGTTTTGAAGACGTGGTTCAAGTCACAGCAAGTAAACCACGCATGCTCTCAGAGGCACCCTACACTTGGGAAATTAAGTAAGTTTTTTATTTCACCATGAAGCACCTGCCCCAACTGCTTAAGAAGATCGCTAAACGTAAAATCTTAGTGATTGGAGATATCATGCTCGATCACTACTTCTGGGGTGACTCAAATCGCATTTCCCCAGAGGCCCCAGTCCCAGTAGTAAATGTCTTTAATGCAACCGATACAGTTGGTGGTGCTGCAAATGTAGCTAACAATATAGCTGCCTTAGGTGCTCAAGTTGAAGTGATTGGCGCAGTGGGTCGTGATTACAACGGCGATAAATTACGCGCTAACCTAAAAGACCATGGAATTAGTTTTGATGAAAACTTTGTTCTTAAAGAAATAAAAACAATTACTAAGACAAGAGTCTTGGTGCGTAACCAGCAGTTATGCCGTCTTGATCACGAAGATAATCCAAGCGCTTACAGGAAACTACTGGAAGATCCAAAACGCTGGAAAAGACTCGAAGCTAAGATTAAAAAAGTAGATGGCATTATTCTTTCAGATTACGCTAAAGGGGTGCTGTCTACTCCACTGATTGCCCAACTGGAAAAACTCGCACGCAAGTACGGTAAGTTCATTGCCCTGGATCCAAAACCATCCAGTGGTAATTTATTTTATAATTTTGATGTCATCACACCTAATCGCCGTGAGGCATTTGAATTAGCAGGTCTTGGCCATGATGAAGACCACGTTAATTTAGATGCTGTCTGTAATCATATTTGGACTAAGTATGCTCCCAAGGCACTCGTCATTACTCTTGGTGCAGATGGAATGCTCACAAGTATCAAAGGTAAGGTTAAAAAAATCATTCCTACTGCAGCACGCCAAGTCTATGACGTGTCAGGTGCAGGTGACACAGTAATTGCAGCCTTAGTACTTGCGATGACTTCAGGAGCAACACTGGATGAAGCAACCCACTTTGCGAATGCAGCTGCAGGAGTTGTTGTTGGAAAATTAGGGACTGCAACTGTAAGTCCTGAAGAACTGACTGCCTACGTTAATGGATAGTAAAACTAAAGCTCTGTTTTTAGACAGAGATGGAACATTAATAATCGACCGAGTCTACCTCAGTGATCCTGCAGGCGTTGAACTCATTTCTGGTACTATACAGGCCTTAGATTTAGTGATTAAACATGGCTACAGGCTATTCTTATTTACAAATCAATCAGGTATTGGCCGTGGGCTACACACCTTAGAGGATACCCATAAAGTTAATGCCAGAATGGAAGAAGTCATCGGGCTTAAGCGTCCCCTATTTACTGATATCTGTATAGCTCCAGAAGGACCTAAAGACCCGATCGTATATCGCAAACCCTCCCCTCGTTTTATTTCAGAATCTATTACGAAATTTGATTTAGATCCAACGCAGTGCTGGATGGTGGGTGATTCAGAAGCAGATATTAAAGCTGCACTTGCAGCAGGTATTAAAATTGCCGCAGTTAAAACAGGTAAAATTGATCCGTCATCACTTGCAGTGGTAGCAGAAAATAAAGTTCCTATATTTGAAAACTTTGCAGCTTTCATAAATCAACATCTGATTACTTCTGCTCATGCCTAAACTGCGACTCGATGAACTTGTCGTCTTAAGAGGTCTTGCTCCAACTCGAGCTCAGGCCAAAGCCATGATTATGGCAGGGCGGGTCAGGAAAGGAACAGAACGCTTGGATAAGCCCGGTAAAGAATTTCCAGATGATTCAGTAATTAGTCTCACAGAGACTCCACGGTTTGTAAGTCGTGGCGGCGAAAAACTTACCGCTGCAATTGAACAATTTAATCTCAAGTTTAAAGATCTGCATGTACTTGATGTGGGTGCCTCAACGGGCGGGTTTACCGATTGCTCGCTTCAGGCAGGTGCACTTGATGTGACGTGTGTAGATGTTGGGCGTGCCCAGTTACACCCCAAGCTGATCGCTGATCCACGTGTCACAAACTTAGAAAAAGTAAATGCTCGGACTTTAAAATTAGGAGATCTCCCGCGTACCAGTTATGATGCTTTAGTGATGGATCTTTCTTTTATATCGCTGCGCTCAGTCCTTCCTGCAGTTTGGCCTTTCTTAAAGCCGGGTGGCTTTTTAATTGCGTTAGTTAAACCTCAGTTTGAAGCAGGAAAAGTTGAGGCTGATAGAGGTAGAGGCGTAATTAAAGACCCTGCAGTTCGGGCTAAAGTGCTTCAAACTATCAAAGAATTTTCTTTAAATGAACTCCCTGAAGCTAATTTAATTGGGACTATAGATTCTCCTATTACCGGTGCAGATGGTAACCATGAATACCTTCTAGGACTCAAAAAAGGATAGTTTTTTGAGTCTGAAAAAATCTCGTCTTCTTTAAGTAAGCGGTGCGTAATAGTCCTCACTCTTAATTCCATACCATGCCTAAGATTCGCTCACTCGCTTTTGTAGTAAATGACGACAAGGCTGGAGCTCACGCTCTGGAACAAGAACTTGCCGCAATTGCTCGTACGTTGAAGGTTAAATATAAACGTACCTCACGTCTAACCCTACCTACAGGATATCTCACAGGCGTAGATGCTTGCTGTGTTATTGGAGGAGATGGAACACTGCTTGGAGTTGCAGCAGAAGCAGCACGAGCCCAAGTACCTATCATTGGTATTAATCGTGGAAGCTTAGGCTTTCTTACAACATTTTCTGCAGACCAAGCACGTGAGCATTTTGTAAAACTACTGGGCGGCTCTTTTAAGACAGAATCAAGAGCAATGCTGGAGTGCTCGGTAGGTGCGAACCGCAGCGATCTTGCTTTAAATGACGTCCTAGTTAAGTCCGCCACTAATTCACGGCTTATTCGCTTAGAAGTTTATGCTAACGAAGAACTCGTTACTGACTACTTATGTGATGGGATTATCTTTTCTACACCTACAGGTTCTACGGCATACACACTTTCAGCTGGAGGACCGATCATTCATCCTGCCTCTGCAGTAATAGCAATGACTCCTATCTGCCCACATACGCTGAGTAATCGCTCCATTATATTTAATGAGTCCGTTAAACTAAGAGTCGAAAATTGCTCAAAAGGCGCAAACCTATTAGTTGCTATCGATGGACAGCGTAATCTAAGAGTCACTAAAGATTCACCTGTGCGTATTGGTATTTCTAAGAAACACCTTACCCTAGCCCATCAATCCAACTACGAACATTTTTCTGTAGTACGTGAAAAATTAAAGTGGAGTGGCGGTTTCTCAGAAACAAAGCACTAAAAAACCTCGGCCGATTAAGCCGAGGTTTGTGAGAGTAAACTTTGAACTAAATTAGTTCTTTGGAGCAGGTGCTGCGCCTTCTGCTGGAGCAGGAGCATCTTCTGTCTTCTTCTTTTTCTTCTTCTTTTTCTTCTTCTTTGGAGCTTCTGTTGAACCATCAGCAGGAGCTGGTGCTGCTGGTGCTACTGCAGGAGCTGCTGGTGCTGTAGGAGCACTTTGTGCTTTCATGACAGGAGTCATGAAGGACACGATTACTGCGAGCACGCTCGCAAGGAGGGTAATTTTTGATAACGATTTTTTCATATAATATGAGGTACTAAGACAGACGTTTATAAAACGAAAGAGTTGCTAGGGAAACGTAATTCGAGTCGTACAAAGCATCTAGCTCAGATGTCTGATACATTACACAAAATTAAACTGTACTAGTAATTTATTAAACTACGGACTGACAATTACTTGTGTCATTTTATAAGCATTAAAATATTTATTAGCGAAACGCGCTAAATCCTCAATACTCACGGCCTCAATTTTAGAATCATACTGCTTCCAGTGATCAGCTGCTCTACCCTGTAAAACATCAAGTCCTGCATGGAAGGCTTTCGCTGCATTGGTTTGTAGACCCTGACGTCTGCCAGCCTTAAGTCTGGCCTTACAGCGCTCTAGCTCATCAGTTTGAACTTTCCCTGATGCTACGCGCTTAATCTCCAGGTTTATCTCTTCGAGTACCTCATTTTCTTTTCCAGGCTGAGTGCCTGCATAAAAGAAAAACATTCCAGCATTTAAACCCGTTATACGAGAGGATCTAACAAAATAAGCTAGGGCTTTTTGTTCACGCACACGCTCAAAGAGTTGTGAAGCCATACCGCTAAACAGTTCATCAGCAACTTCACCAATATAAAAATCTGGATCCAATAAATCAGGCCCAAGATAAGCCTGCAAAACTACGGCCTGTTCGCGAGCACGTGTATGTTTAAATAAGCCAACATTCGCAGGGAATGCGGGCAGCTGTTCTTTGGTCAATGTCTTAGGGGCACTTCCCTTCGGCAACTTGAGTAGAAACGTTTTAATTTTAACTATAATTGCTGCAGGGATATCTCCAGAAATTGAAAAAACAATATTAGAGGCTACAAATAGTTTTTTGTAGAGCGCTTTAATATCCTGAACAGACAATGTCTCAACCCCGGATAACTCACCCTGGGAATCTAGAGAAAACGGATGTTTACCAAAAAATGTTTTGCGCAATATTTTACGTGCCTCAGTAACAACATCATCATGATCCCTACGCAGTGAAGCACACTGGGTATCTTTTTCTAACTTAAAACTTGATGTGGTAAAGGTAGGATTAAGAACTGCATCTGTAATTAAAGTAAGTGCACGCTCAACATCTGGCGGTAGTACCTCTGCTGCTAAGCCAATGCTATTACTTCCATAAAACGGTGTAAACATACCACCTACTTCTTCAATATACTCAGCCACCTCAGTAGCGGTTCTTGTCTTCGTGTCTTTAACTAAAAGATTAGCTAAGAGAGCTGTTGCACCACGCGCCTTCTCATCCTCATGCATAGGGCCACCCTGCGCTAATAGGCGCATGTGAACGTTGGGTAAACGCCTATCTATTTGAATGAGTAAGCGCGCACCATTCTTAAGAGTAATTTCTTCGATCTTATCACTTGAACCAGGCTTTACTGCAATTTCTAGACTTTCTTTTTTTGTGGCAGATGGATTGATTGAAACAACAGATCTGTGTTCATCAACTAGGTATGCATTAAGCACACGTTTTAAATCCTGAGGGGTAACGCGAGCTAAACGTTCAAAATAACTGCGACTGAATCCTAGATCACCGACCACAATTTCAGCTGTACCTAAGCGAGAGGCTTGACCACTCATTGTTTGTCGGCCTGCGATTTCAGCTACCACTAATTGCCTTATCGCTTTGCGAATCTGCGTAGGACTAAATCCTTTTTTTCTGCACTGCTTTAGAACAAAATCAATTCGTTTAGATGCTTCTAGGCGCTTATCTCCGTCACTAGTAAAAGATATGCAAAAAAGACCGCATGTTCCTGGGTTCCAAGATGAGGAATCAATACTATGCACTAATCCAGTTTTCTCGTGAAGCTCTTGCCAGAGTATTGAACTATCGCCGCTACCAAGAATCATTGAAAGTAAATCCAAGATTGGTGCGTCAGGATGAGTGAGCCCCGGAATTTGCCATGAAATAGCAACTCGAGAGACCTCAACATCTTCGAAACGATTTGCTTCACGTGGCCCTAATTGCCCTGGCTCCTCTGAAATTAAAATAGGTGCAAGTGCCGCACGAGGCGTTTTACCAAAATGCTCTTCAATTGAGGATTTAACTTTCGCACAGTTGATGGCACCAACTACGACAACTACTATGTTATTAGGAACATAGCGTTTGCTGTAATATGAAACGATCGTTTCACGCGTCGTTGCAGAAAACACATCTTTATGCCCTATCACTGGCTGCCTGTAGGGATGTTCTCTAAAGGATGTAGAAAATACAGACTCCCAAAGTCGATCATCAGGATCGTCTTGTGTCATCGCAATCTCACGCAAAATCACGTCTTTTTCTTTTGTCACTTCTTCAGCAGGTAGAGTCGAGTGAAGGACTGCATCTGCAAGTAGGTCGATAGCAACTTCCGTATGCTCACTAGGTAAATCAATATAATATACCGTACGATCAAAAGTCGTGTACGCATTAATGTAGCCACCATGCGCTTGAACACTGGCAGAGATTTCACGGCCTGAACGTCTTTTGGTTCCTTTGAATAGTAGATGCTCTAAGTAATGGGATAATCCTGCTCCCAGTGACTCACCCTCATGAATACTACCCGTCTTTACCCAAACCTGAACTGAAGCCAAGGCAGCAGAGTGATCAGGCTTCATTATGACAGTAAGCCCATTAGGGAGCTGTAAACGCTCTACTCCCTCATTCCAGAAAGGCTCAAGCAACTTCAGATCCGAAGAAATGGTAGAAATAGGCATAGATATAGCGAAGAATGCAGACGGTATCTACTTTGGGAGCATGAGCAATGCGTCTTAAACAGCTCAAGAGCTTGATTTAGCGATATTAGGCATATCTACACCTACCCTAGACTTAGTACGGGATAAATAAGGCTTAACAAAGGCCTCTTCGAAATCATACAGCTTGTCGAAATCCTCAGGCTTATCCCCATCGTTTTTACTAAATACTTTATAATCTATAAGGTTAAATACGATATCTCCAAAATCGCGGCATCGTTTAACTCCCCAATTGTTAAGCACAGTCTTTGCCATAGGACCATACTGATCCAAGGCGAAGAGACGTAGGCCATCTAAGAGCTCCTTGCCACTAACATGTTTTGATCCTGCAGCAGACTTATCGCGTTTTTTTGTTTCCTTAACTGTGTAGTCCAAACCAAAGCGCACAAAATCATAAGCCCGCCGGTCAAAACGGGTGTCATCTTTACAAATCAAGATTATGATATCTGAAAATTCTGAGTCTTGCATGACTGTGATTAAGCAAAGCTAATTCTGAAGGTAGAATTATGATCAGCAAATAAAAGCATTACTGCTTACTATACTACTTAAAAAAGTTAAAACGTCAAAGAGTGTAATGCTATGTAATTGATCACAAAAAAAAGCGGCCTAAATAGGCCGCTTTGATAAAATAAGCTAAGAAAGTTTATTCTTTTGGAGCAGGAAGCGGTGCTGGAGGCTGAGCCATAGCACTATCACTTGCGCGACGAGCAATGATTTCAACCAAACGTTGGATCTCAAGATTTGAGTTCTGCTCACTGATGCGTGTAGTTTCTACTTCTTTTAAGAGATCAAAGTCTTCTCTGTTGAGTGCTTCTTTTTCTTTGTGAAGTGTATCTAACTGAATTTGAAGTTCTGAAGCTTTCTTTGAAAAACGATCTGCATCAGCAGTGTTCCGGTCAATTTCGTCTTGAATCTTCTTTGTATCAGCCTGCCATTTAGCTTCGGCTGCTGCTAATTGAGCTGCATCAGCTGCAGCTTGCTCTTTGGCATGCTTATCAGCGGATATCTTTGCTTGTGCTTCGGCTTCCTTCTTCTTGGCATCCGATGCGGCCTTTTCGCGAGCAACTTGCAGTGCAACAACGTGCTGGCGTTCTGCAACCTTATCCATCTCCTGATTGTAGAAGAACAAGAAAACAACCAGCAAAAGTGCTGGGAATATAACGTACATCCATTTTTTCATAACAAATTAAATAAAGTGTTTAAGGTTGGGAGCGGATGTTAGTCTTTTTTCTTAGCTGCTGCTAAAGCTGCAGCACGATCTGCTGCTGCTTTTGCATCTGCTGCTGCTATTTTATCAAGAACTGCAGCTAGTGCCTTAGCATTAACTTCAGCTTTAACTACTGACTCGTTTAAAAATCTCTTCTGATTTTGAAGCACTTGCTTGTCTGTTTTAATTTTGGAAATTTCTTCCTTAAGAACAGCAACGTCTTTTTGAAGTTTTTCTACATCGTCACGAAACTTTTGACGATCTTGGAAGGATTTTTCACGAGATTGGAAAGCTGTTTGGCGCTCATCTGCACGTTTAGCTTTGAGTGCTTCTTTTTCAGCCTTTTCTTTCTTATGGCGCTCTTGAGCTACTAGAGCTTCATCGATAGCCTTCTGGCGTTGAGCATTCTGGTGTTGAATCTCTACCTGCTTTGATTTTTCAACAGCAGCAGCTTTATCTGCTATGACTTGTTCATAACCCTCACGGAAATGAAGATAATAGGCAACGAATGCCACAAGCGCCACAACCGGCGGGAGAATATATAACGACTTTTTCTTCATGTTAAAGAGTTGGGATTAATATGATTGTGCTTTAGCTGTAGCTTTTTCTGCTTCACGTGCAGCAATAGCTTCTTTGATGCCTTGTTTCAAACGAGCAAGGTCCTTAACCGGTGCACCCTTATAGGTCATTGCTTTATCGCATGCCTGAAGAGCGTCATCAAATTTACCTAAGCTGTATGCAGAGAATGATAATAGCTGATATGTAGCGTAAGTTTTAGCACCTAAGTGCCCCTTAGCAGCTGCAATCTTACAGTGGTTATAAACTTCCTGTGTGTTATCTAGACCGTAGTAAATTTCCGCGATTTGCTTATCAATTTCACCCATTTCTGAGTACTGAGGAATTTGAGAAGCTTCCTTCAAAATTGAAATAGCCTGCATTTCACGATTCACTTGAAGGTAGAAATAAGCGAGAACCTCCCAGTTCTTTAAATCGTTATCGATTTTACCAGTTTTTAAACCATTATACATGAGTTCAGTCGCTTTACCGAACTGACTTACCTGGTTGTATAGAGTAACTAAATTGTAGTTATCTTTAGGAGAGTTTAAGAAACCTAATGCCTGAGCGCGTTCTACAGTGATGATAGCACGTGCATAGTATGAACGTTGCTTATCTGGATTCTTCTCACCTGTAGTTCCAGCTAAGTTATTATAAGCAGCCATAAGCTGCAGCCAGTAATCACGTGATTGTGGATGTACTTTAACTAAATGCTCTAGGTAATGAGCTGCCAATTCGGTCTCACCTTGTTGTTGAAGAATTACTACGTAGATTTGGTAGAAGGGTTCACGAGGACGAACTTCAGTATTGAAGGCATATTCAATTTGAACGCGTGCTTTAGCTAGATACTCAGCATCTATACGGTCAGGATTGCTAACTGCTTTATAATATAAAAGAGAAGTGTAAAACAGACGATCCTCTTGACGAGGTTTTGGCGTCTTAGCGATCCACTTGGTCATGTGTGCAATGGAGCGGTCGTAATATTGACGTTGTTTTGGGTCTGTGGACTTTAAGTTTAGCGCCCCCATGTAATAACCCTGTGCCAAAAACTGCTCATGTTGAATAACATCTTTAGCAGCCAAATAATCTGGATGAGCTGGTAAAACATCCATCATGGATTCCCAAATGCTTACAGCCTTGAGTGGATTTTCCTTACCTTGGAAATAAATCTTAGCTTCCGTATCACGTGATACGAAAACGTCGTAACTATCTGGTTTATTCTTTGCAATAACAGCATCAAGAATAGTAATTGCTCCATCCCAATTCTTGGTATCAAGCATTGGCTTTAGCGTTTGGAATGAAGCGCTAGTTTCTTCAGCCAAACTCGGTGTTTCTTTTTCTTGAGCACGACTAGTAGAAACACCAGAAACTGCAATTGCAGCTAAAAGAAGTGAAGAGAATCTCAGGGTAAATGGACGCATGGAGCAGTTAATCTTATTCGTCGTTATTTAATGTAAATACGATCGGCACTTGCATGTGCGTATTGACCGTATGACCACCACGTTTACCTGGGCGGAATTTCCACTTAGCAACTGCTTGCACAGCTGAAGATTCAAATTCGCGTTGGCTAGAGCTAGCAGCAAATGCGTTACGCACGTTACCTGCTGTATCTACGATAAAATCAACAACCACTTGTCCTGAAATACCAGCACGGCGCATTTCAAAAGGATACTGGGGATGCACTTGAACTGTAGCTACTGGGATTTGATCTAACTTTGAAATATCAAAGATTTCACCAATACCCTTAGCCCACTGACCGGTATTCTGAGGAATAACAATCGAGCCCTTCATTGATACGTTTTCTGGTGGTGGTGGCTCAAGTTTTTGTACGAAAGATGTGTCTGTGACTAATTGTGGTACGTCATTTTGCATCGGAGGTGCAAAATCCACAGGAGCTTGTTGCTGCTGAGTATCATCTACAGGCTCTGGTTCATCGGGCTCGATCTTTGGCATTTCCATAAGCAATACCGTAGGAGCCTTCTCCTTCGGTTTAGCTTTTGGAGCACCATGCGCAACAATTTCTCCGATCCATGCTGTTCCAGCGTGAATTAGGAGTGAAACTAAAATACCGATGATAAGATCGCGACGCATGTAATGGAAAATCGGTTACGTTTTGGATTATTGTCCGGTAGGACGAACGCGGGTTTCAACAGAGACCTGGTCGATGCCAGCCTTACGCACTTGATCAAGGGCGTAAACGGTATCGCCAAAGTGTGCTTTGCCATCTGCTGCAATAAGAACACGTGGATTCTGAGTTGCTTTACGATACTGCTCTAAACGTGGAACAATATCACTTACAGTAATTAACTCACGATTCCAGTAAGCAGTACCAGCGTCAGACATTTGAATCGTAACCATATCATTATCATCCTTCGTGGCAGCACTCTGGGAGGCCACAGGTAGATTGATAGGCAATGAAACAATTTTACTTAAGGAAAGTGTGAATAAAACGAATGTAGCTAGCAAAAAGAAGATAACGTCGATCAGAGGTATAATCTCGATACGTGCTGCTTTCTTTTCGGTTGGTGGAACTGTTGCTTTGCCGGCCATATCGTTAAAGTGGGTCTAAAAAAGAGGTGAGAATTGTGAGGGTAAGAAATTAGCTCTTACTTCCTGAATGACTCTCGGTTTCGATTAATACTTTCTGGATACCAGCCTTACGGGCTTCATCGAGAACGTAATATGCTACATTCCACATAGCTTCTGCATCACCATTAATTAAAATGTGTGCATCAGGCTCAGGATGTTGAAGATGAAATGTCTTCAAGCGATTGATGAATTCATCAAGTGAAATAGGATCTCTATCCCATGCTAATGTACCAGTAGCAGTTACTGAAACTGTTGCCCAACCTGCAGGATCACGTGGCTCACCTGTTTCGGCATTAGGCCGTGTAACAGGTATACCGTTGGATTTGTTCAGCGAGAGCGTGAACAATACGAATGTGGCAAGCAGGAAGAAGATAACATCGATCAGAGGTATAATCTCGATACGTGCTTTCTTCTTACCGCCACTGACTCGTGAACTACCGCCGCCGGCCATGGTGCGTTGGGTGGGTTAAAGGATTAACTATCAGCGTGCGCACCAGACTTTGCTAAGTAGATCTCGAGTGCATGTGATGCATCGCCGATTTCTTGCTTAGCTTGTTCAGTACGAGCGTTAAGATAATTATAAGGGAGTAAGCAGCAGATTGCGATGAACAGACCGCAACATGTAGCAATAAGAGCTTCAGCAACACCACCGGTGATCTTACCAGCAGATTCAGCGATATTACCTGAACCTAACGCACCGAAGGTACGCATCATACCAGTAACTGTACCGAGTAGTCCTAATAGAGGAGCAGCTGTAATAGCTGTATCTAAAGTAGCCATGCCTTGTTGGAAGCGATTTAGTTCGTTGCTTGATGCCCGAACAAAAGCGTTTGACATGGAGTAATCTTTATTGGTCAAGGTGTAGACCAAGATGCGAGCGATTGCATCGTTGCTCTTCTTACCAATTTGAAGAGCACCTTCGAAGTTACCCTTTTCTACGTTCTCAAGCATTCTTGATACGACTTCAGGTTCATGATTACCATTTTCCTTGAAGATAAAAAGTAAGCGTTCCACGACAACAGTCATGGCAACAAAGGAAAGAAGAAGAATCGGCCACATAATTGGACCGCCGTTACTGAATAGTTCCATTGGCGATTGATCGCCGATAAGGAATGCGAGGGGAAGGCTCATCGTTGTCATATAGAATACGTGGAGTATATTTTACTGATTATAAAAAAGGATAAAAGAATACTGAGTGAGTAACGTGTGTGAGCACGTGACGCGCCAAGTAGGGAAAAAGCAGTGGGTTCGAGACGAAAGAACTAAGATGCGAAAAAAGAACTAAGAATGACTAACTTGGATTAACTCCAAGATTACTGTCAACTCAGTTTATCGTAATAAAAGGCTGAGTTGTATTTACAGTACAGTAAAACGACTGAATGTTTGATACCTTAACCTTTATTTCAGCTCTGATAATTCAGCTAGTATGCAAACTACTAATCTTAACTGTAAGAAAATTATCTGACAGAAAACCAGGCTCGTAAAATATCTATATAAATCAATAACTTACGGGTATTTTTAATGAGCGTGTAATATTTCGTGTAATTGAGTCAAAGTTACATAATGTAACTGGAGCCCTGTTGAGGCAGTTAACTTGGTTTTAAGCTACTAACCATAACCCAAAACTTCAACTAGGCCGCACGGGATCCCAACCCACCGCTCAAACCAAAATCCGCTCAATCACCGCCTTTTTCTGCTCCAGTGTGTAGCCCACCGAGCCATACCGGGCAAATTCGGAAGCGTTGCGCCTGTGGCCTGTGATGGCTTCGGCAATGGGCACAGGCACATCGCCGCAGGCCTTCAGCCGGTCAATGAAGGCATGCCTGAACATGTGGGTTCTGAAGTCCAGGTGCCGCATGGTCTTGTTCAGCGTGGCGGCGCACGAGGTGTTGCCGATCTCTGATGCGTATTGCGGCATAAGCCAATCGCTTTTTTGCCTGACCGCTCGGCGGTGCAGTTCTTGCGCAGCCTCTAGCGAAACCCCCAGCAGCGGCACGCAGCGGATACTGGCTTGGGTCTTGCGGTCGGTTATGCTGTTTTTACGAACCCACAGGTGTGGAATGTCATGGTCCAGCACCAAGTCATCCAAGCGCGCCAGCACAGGCTCAGAAATGCGCATTCCCGTGTTGAGTTGTATCAGCGCTGCCAGGCGCGAAGGAATCGGGTGGCTGAGCAAGTGCGCTTTGACCTTGCGCAGGTGCTCCACGGTGATGGGCGCCATGGAGCGCGACAACTCACCCTCGCCACGGATGTACAAGCGCCTGAAAGGGCTGAGGCAATTCATGTCCAGGTGCTTGAACGCCATGTTCACCATGGCGTTGAGCATGTTGATGTGCCGCCTCACGCTGTTGGCGTGCAGCCCACGGGCCAGTTGGCTGTCCCTGAACTCGATGATGTGCACATGGCGCAATTCATCCAAGGGCATGTCGCCAAACTGGGCCACAAACAGCGCGTAAGCCTGGTTCGCCACGGTCTTGAACTTGCGGCGGTGTGCGGAAGGGTTCTCCCGCATGTAGATGCCATAAGCATCCGAAAACATCGGCTTGGCCAGCCACTGTTGTCGCCTAAAGTGCCGAGCAACCAGCTCCGACAAAAAATCCTCGTCAAAGTCAATGCCGTGGAGGCGGACTTTCCCCCTTGGAAGGATTAGTAATTCATCTGGGGCAGCTGCGGCTACAAGCTCTGACATTCATGGACAGTGTGGCGGTTTAAAGCACTAATTTAGTGCCAGCAGCAGGGCAGTGCAACCGCAGCCTGGATGTCCCGGTGGTTTGGAAGTTTTTGCTCAATGACCTTGCAAGAAGTAAAAAAAGAAAACACCCGTATCGGGGTATCGAATCTGAACTTCCGGAGGCCTTCATCATGAGCCTGGCGGAAAACATCGCCCGGCGGGGTTACAGACCGCTGGAGATTTTGGCGGACATCGAAATCCTGCGTAAACGCGGCTACAGTGCCGAGATCACCATCCAAAAGACCGGCTTGTCACCCAAGTACGTCAAAGACATTGTCTTTTTGCTTGACCAAGGCGAAGAGCGTTTGATTGAAGGCGTACAGCGTGGTGCCATACCGCTCACCACCGCGCTGGAGATTGCCCGCGCCAAAGACGGCGATGAAAACTTGGGCGACATGTGCAAGAGGCCTATGAAAACGGCCAACTCAAAGGCCGCCAGATCATTGAAGCCAAGCGTTTGATAGAAAAACGCCAAGAGCACGGCCCGGCTTCCCCCAATGCCGACCAGATCAAACCACCCGCTTCCAGCTACAGCCTGGTGCGCACCTACCAAAAAGAGGTAGACCGCCAGCGCAAGATGGTCTTGAAAGCCGAGCACGCCCACCAGCGCCTGCTACTGGTGGTGCAGGGCTTAAAGAAGCTGTTTGCTGATGAGAGCTTTGTCAACCTGCTGCGCGCCGAAGGCCTGGACACCCTGCCCAAATACCTGTCGGACCGCATCAGCGCCCCAGAAATCACCATGAGCACCGACACCGCCACCACACCCCAACCCGAACTTGAAGGAGAAAGCGCATGAACCCCGCCACCAACCTTGCGCCCAAGCTGGCGCAGCTTTACCCCGGCGTGTACAACCCAGACGGCCCGTTAGATGGCGATGTGGATGCAGATGCCCACAAGCTGCCCACCAAGCCCCTCAACACCCTACTGGGGTTTGACCTGGAAACTTACCAAATCCCGCTGGACCAACTGCTGCCCAGCAAAAAGGTGCCAGACGGCATCATGAGCACGCGCAAATACAAACAAATCGTCTCATCTATTCATGAAATTGGCCTGATCGAACCCCTGGCCGTCATCCAGCCCGATGCCAGCAAGTCTGAATACCTGTTGCTCGACGGCCATTTGCGCGTGCTGGCGCTGAAAGAGCTGGGCATGAGCGTTGGCCCCTGCCTGTTCGCCAAGGACGACGAAACCTTCAGCTACAACCACCACATCAATAGGCTGTCCACCATCGCCGAGCACTAAATGATCCGCCGCGCCATCGACCGGGGCGTGAGCAAGGAGCGGCTGGCCAGGGCCTTCAACGTGAATCTGAGCGCTATCAACCGGCGCGTCAATTTACTTGAAGGCATTTGCACTGAAGCGATAGATCTTTTGCAGGACAAGCAATTCACACCAGATGTGACGCGTATCCTGCGCAACATGAAAGGGGCCAGGCAGGTGGAGGCGGTGGAGCTGATGATCGCCAGCAACACCATCACCGTGGCGCATGCTGAGGCCCTGCTCAAGGCCACGCCACCGGATCAGCGCACCGATGTGAAGCCGGCGGAAGGGGAAAAGAAGACCGCACCCATCGAGCAAATCGAAAAGCTGGAAAAAGAGACGAGCCAGGTGGAAGCAACTTACAAGGAGGCTGAAAACCATTACGGCTCAGACCTACTTAACCTGGTAGTGGCCAAGGGCTACTTGAACAAGCTGCTGGCCAACGCGGCCGTCAAAAGCTACATCGAGAGAAAAGAGCCAGAGATTTTGAGCCACCTGGAGCTGGTGGCCAACACCGTCAGCATGGAAGAGGCGGTGCAGCAGCAACAGGGCGAAGCGGTGCTCAGCGCGGAGGGGTAAAAGGAAATGGCTGCTGTTCGACATGCAAATATTTTTTGCATCGCACCAAATTGGGTTAATCATTGACTAAAATCGTTTAAAAGTAAAACGATAGTGCGTTACCGGCCAACCTGTCACACGTCCATCTGGGCGCCTACTGGCTGCGGTAGCTATTCCAAACCAAATTTACCCGATGACCACACGCCGCCAGACTGCCAACGACGACACCTTGTTTTGGACACTCAAAGTGCTCCAGGAAAACCCTGGCGTGAGCCAGCGCACCTTGGCCAAAGAAGTGGGCATCAACGTCAGCACCATCAACTTCTGCCTGAAAGCCCTGGTGGAAAAAGGTTGGATCAAGATGGGCAACTTCAGTAAGAACCCGGACAAACTGAGCTACGCCTATCTGCTCACCCCGGCTGGAGTGGCTGAAAAGGCTGTGCTGACCAAACGCTTCTTGCAACGCAAGATGGCTGAGTATGAAAAGCTGCGGGGGGAAATCGAAGCGCTGCAACTCCAGGTAGACCAACCAGCGACCACCCCAGATATGCCCACAGCACCCTGCCGGCAAGCAACGGCAAACAATTCAGTAAAAAGGATTCCCAAAGAATGAAAGCAGTCATATTGGCAGGCGGCCTAGGCACACGCCTCAGTGAAGAAACAGCTACCCGACCCAAACCCATGGTTGAAATCGGCGGCCGCCCCATCCTGTGGCACATCCTCAAGATGTACTCCCACCATGGCATTAATGACTTTGTGATCTGCTGCGGCTACAAGGGCTATCTGATTAAAGAGTACTTTGCCAACTATTTTTTGCACATGTCAGACGTTACTTTTGACATGCAATCCAACCATATGGAAGTCCACCAAAAGCGCGCTGAACCCTGGACGGTGACACTTGTTGACACTGGTGACAACTCCATGACCGGCGGCCGCTTGCGCCGCGTGGCCGACTACGTCAAAGATGAAGATGCCTTTTGCTTTACCTATGGTGATGGCGTAGGTGACGTGGACATCACTGCCACCATTGCCTTCCACCGTAGTCATGGCAAAGATGCCACCCTTACCGCTACCTACCCGCCCGGCCGATTTGGAGCACTCGACATCCAAAAGAACCAGGTGATGAGCTTCAAAGAAAAACCCAAGGGTGACGGCGCGTTTATCAATGGCGGCTTTTTTGTGCTGTCACCCAGGGTACTCAGTCACCTAAAAGACGATAGCACTATATGGGAACAGCAACCGCTGATGCAACTTGCCACTGAAGGCCAGTTGATGGCATATCAACACCACGGTTTCTGGCAACCCATGGACACGTTACACGACAAAATGACACTTGAAAATCTGTGGGCCAGTGGCCAAGCCCCTTGGAAGAAGTGGGACTGAAATGACAGTAAAACCAGATTTCTGGCGCGGCAAACGCATTTTTTTAACCGGCCACACCGGCTTCAAAGGTAGTTGGCTGAGCCTGTGGCTGCAAAGCCTGGGCGCACAAGTACACGGCTTGGCGCTAGAGCCCCCCACCTCGCCCAACTTATTCACCGTGGCGCAAGTGGAAGCAGGCATGGCCAGCCACACTATCGGCGATATCCGTGACCTGAGCACCGTGCAAAAGGCCATGCAGGTAGCACAGCCAGACATTGTCATCCACATGGCCGCGCAGCCCTTGGTGCGACTGTCTTATGCAGAGCCAGTCGAAACCTACGCCACCAACGTCATGGGCACAGTGCATATGTTGGAGGCAGCCCGAAGCACACCCAGCGTCAAAGCCATCGTGGTGGTCACCACCGACAAGTGCTACGAAAACAAAGAATGGGCCTGGGGCTACAGAGAAAACGAGCCCATGGGAGGGCACGACCCCTATAGCAATAGCAAGGGCTGTGCCGAGCTGGTTACCAGTGCTTACCGCAACTCCTTTCTTCAAGGTCAAGGCATCGCGTTAGCAAGCGCCCGAGCAGGTAACGTTATTGGCGGCGGTGATTGGGCAGCAGACCGCTTGGTGCCAGACATCCTCAGAGCTTTTGAGACCAACCAGCCCGTTACCATTCGCAACCCTCACGCCACCCGCCCGTGGCAACACGTGCTAGAGCCCCTAGGTGGCTACTTGACATTGGCAGAACACCTGTACACCAAGGGCCAAGCCTATGCCGAGGGATGGAACTTCGGCCCCAAAGACGACGATGCCCAACCAGTGCAATGGATTGTTGAGCACATGGTGTCCAGTTGGGGTAACGGTTCAAGCTGGCAGCAAGACGGTGGAGTCCATCCGCATGAAGCCAACTACCTCAAGTTAGATATTTCCAAAGCCAAAGCCCGGTTGAGTTGGCAACCCCGCTGGCACTTGGCAACTTCCTTAGAACTCATCACCACTTGGCACCAAGGCTACTTAGCCAACGATGACATGAAAAAACTGTGCTTAGCTCAGATTCACAAATACTCATCATCCATCTAATTTGAACCAAATATGACTACCTCCACTATTCAATTTACACCCAAAGCCCCAGATGTCATCCGCCGTGAAATCGCAGCGTTGGTGCAGCAATATGCAGACGCTGTTTACGTGCCACAAGCATTTGTTCCTGGTCAAACGGTTGTCCCTCCCTCTGGCAAAGTCATTGGCGCCCAAGAACTCAAGAACATGGTTGATGCGTCCCTGGATGGATGGCTCACCACCGGTCGCTTTAACGCCGAGTTTGAGAAGAAGCTCGCCGCCTTCATCGGCATCAAACACCTGATTACCGTCAATTCCGGCTCGTCGGCCAATCTTGTCGCCTTTAGCACCCTCACATCCCCTAAATTGGGTGAGCGCGCCATCCAAAAAGGCGATGAAGTTATCGGTGTTGCCGCAGGCTTTCCAACCACCGTCAACCCCATTCTGCAATTTGGCGCGGTGCCGGTGTTTGTGGATGTGGACCCGCTTACTCACAACATTGATGCCAGCAAGATCGAAGCCGCCATCAGCCCCAAAACCAAAGCCATTATGTTGGCGCACAGTCTGGGCAACCCCTTTAATCTGGACGTGGTCACCGCCCTGTGCAAAAAGCACAACTTGTGGCTGGTAGAAGACTGCTGCGACGCGCTGGGCACCACCTACCGTGGCCAGATGGTCGGCACCTTTGGCGACATCGGCACCCTGAGCTTTTACCCGGCCCACCACATCACCATGGGCGAAGGTGGTGCGGTGTTCACCAACAACGACGAACTCAAAACCATCGCACAGAGCTTTCGTGACTGGGGGCGCGACTGCTATTGCCAGCCTGGCAAAAACAACACCTGCGGCAAACGCTTTTGCCAGCAATTAGGTGACCTGCCCCATGGCTACGACCATAAGTACACCTATAGCCACCTGGGCTACAACCTCAAAATCACCGACATGCAGGCGGCTTGCGGTTTGGCCCAACTGAAAAAAGCCCCAGAGTTCATCCAGGCGCGCAAGAACAACTTTGCCTTTTTGAAAGAACGTCTCAAAGACTGCGAAGAATATGTCCATCTGCCCGAGCCCACCGAACACTCAGACCCGTCCTGGTTCGGCTTCCCCATCACGCTCAAGGACAACTGCCCGGTCACCCGGCTTGACCTGCTGACTTACCTGGACCAGAACAAGGTGGGCACCCGCCTGCTGTTTGCCGGCAACCTGACCCGCCAGCCCTACATGTTGGGGGCCAACTACCGCATCTGTGGCGAGCTCACCAACACCGACAACGTGATGAACAACACCTTCTGGATTGGCGTGCAGCCAGCTTTGACACGGGAGATGCTGGAATTTTCGGCTGCGAAGATCGAGAGTTACCTGGGTGTGAATTTCTGAATTGGGTCAGCCATGAATGCTTCCTCCCCAACACCGACCACGCCGTCAGCGTCAACAGACCAGCCGAGCTTTGACGCCAAAGTGCTGCGCAAAACCGTGCTCGACTATATTCACCCATTTGATTTTTACAGTTTGGTCAACGCGATACTTGCCGCGCCTGCGGCCAATGCGGTGGTTGATGCTTACAGCAAAGCTCCCATTGACAAACCAACCCTGATGGCTGTCATGCAAGAGATGTTTGGCTTGCAGTATGAAGCTGTTCAAACGGGCGCCGGTGTGAATGCCAGGGGTGGCAAGCCATACTACTGTTCGTTGAATAGGCGGGCTGAGGGGTTCGGGTATTTGCCAGCGTTGACGTCCTTACAGGGCGTTTTGGAAGAGGCTGCGCACGCATTGCACCTGCATCCTAATGAATAACGCAGTGCTTCGTTTCAGAGCCATCTTTCGCCAGAAGGTCTCCCGTTGGCAAGCGATTGCTGGCCTGGATTTCCATGTTCTGGTCACGTTGCTCTTTCGGGGTTGGGCCGTCGTTGCTGGTGGGGCCACAGTATTCCTGTTGCCGCTTTGGTTGAGTCCTATCGAGCAGGGTTATTACTTCACCTTAGCAAGCGTGCTTGCGCTTCAGATATTTTTTGAACTGGGGTTGAACCAGATCGTCATGCAGCTTGTCAGCCATGAAGTGGCGAACTTAGCCGAAACGTCCGACGGTAGGCTGACTGGCAAAGAATCGCATCTGGGTCGGTTAAGTTCACTGGCGCGGCTGATACGCCGTTGGTATGGTGTTTCGGCCATTCTGTTCGCGATCATAGGGGGCGTTGCCGGTGCCGTTTTCTTTAGCCAAAAAGGAACTGAACCCATGTCCGTTTGGCTGGGTGTATGGGTTGTGTTGGTTGGTGCCACCGCAGTCAACTTATGGCTAAGCCCGGGGCTGGCGGTAATGGAAGGCTGTGGCAAAGTTGGGCAGGTTGCGCGACTGCGCTTGGTGCAATCGGTGCTGGGTTACGCGTGTCTTTGGGCAGCTTTGCTGTCTGGAACAGGTCTTTGGGCTGCAACTGCGGTGCCAGTCGTCAGCGCGGTATGTACAGGTTACTGGCTAAAGACGCATGGCAATATGTTGCGTTGGCTGTCCGGCCGTACGATTGACCTACAAAACCAGTTGAGATGGCGCACTGACGTGCTTCCACTGCAGTGGCGCATTGCATTAAGCTGGGTCAGTGGTTACCTTATATTTAATCTGTTCACGCCCATGGTTTTTTCACATCATGGTGCGGTTGAAGCGGGGCGGCTTGGCATGGCGTTGACAGTGTTCTCCGCCATATCATCTATCGGTATGAGCTGGGTTAACGCCAAGGCACCTAATTTCACAATGCACATTGCCCGTGGCGAGCGATGCGAACTAAATACCTTATTTAAAGCTTTGATTCTCCGTTCAACAGTAGTTATAGCATTAACGTCTACATGTGTCGTATTAGTAGCTTGGTATTTAAACCAGCTAGGCTTATCATTGATACTACGCATAGCATCCCCTAGCGTTTTGGTTGTCTTGGCGATAGTAACGACTATCAATTCAGCGATATTTTCTATGGCCATCTACATGCGCGCGCATCGTGAAGAGCCGATGCTGACTCTGTCCATCGTTGTTGGTATATTGACCGCGTGTGTCGTTTATATTGGTATAAGCTATGGCGTTCTCATTATGATGTTTCTATACATGACAATTACATTTTTTATCTCGTTGCCATGGACCATATGGTTATTTGTAAATTATTACAAAAGGACTATGTGATGTTAAGCCCCTTGCTAACGATAGTTGTGCCAACATATAATCGTGCAGAATGTCTGTCGTTGCTATTAACGACGTTAACGGCGGAGCTGCAAGGTCTCAATGATAAGGTTATGGTCATTATTGGGGATAATGCATCAACAGACCACACGCCAACAGTGACAAATGGGTTTCTGACCGCTAATCCTACCGCAAAGATCTTGCGGCACTCAGTGAATTTAGGCCCTGACGAAAATTTTAGTACATGTATTGACAATGTACTCTCACGTTTTTTCTGGATTATCTCTGATGATGATCTCCCAAAATTTGGGGTTATAAGGCATATTGTTCAACTGCTAGACGACGATGTACCCGACCTGCTCTATTTGAACAGTGAGTGGTTACCGCACCTCACAGGACCTACTAATGGCAAGCCCGTCCCTAATCTATCGGCGAACTTGCTTTCACGAGCAGAATTCGCACGAAAAGTCAACTTTGGGGTGACCTTTATCACCGGTATGGTCGTGAACTTGGAGCGTCTTCGCGAACTGAATCCAGAATTCAGAAGCAGACAATTTGCAGGGACTAACCTCGTCCAGCTTGGCTGGGTATTGCCTCTTCTAATGGCCGGCAGCCGCTTGCAGCTTATTGAACAGCGATGCGTGCTTGCCACCTCTGGGAATTCTGGGGGCTATAAATTATTTACAGTGTTTGGCACAAACTTTCCAAAAATACTAGATATCGCATGCGGTCCAACTTCAGTCGTTTACAAAATAATAATGAAGTTTTTAATTTGGAGTCAAATACCTAGTTTATTATGGTTAAATCGCTTCGGAAAATTAGGTACTTTCAATGAAGAAAACATATTGCTTTCATTGGCACCACTAAGAAAGACATTAGCATACTGGATTATAATGAGACCGATTATACATTTTCCAAGATTTTTCGCTTCCATCGCATGGTTCTTTTCTAAAATTATTATACGAATTTTTAATATTAAATTTATACTACTGCGTAAAATTTAGGATTCGTAAAAATATTTTGGACATTTAAATTTATAAACAAATTTATACAATAAACATTTCTAAGTGCATTTTATAATATAAGTTTTCTATTATTTTTGGTAAAATAATTACTCAAAAACTTAGTCCCATATTCTACCAAATCTCAAATTAGATTAATTTCGCCACCGCAAATGTTTTGATGGCAACCATAGATTTGACCATTTTAGACCAGTATAAATTTTAAAGGCGATCGATGGAATTATTAAATACTATTTCATAGTCTTGGATCGGAAGCAATTCTAAAACTTCTTTGCTGCCAAGATATGTCTAAGAATGAGTTTGTTTCTTTGCAATTTTTGCATTTCTTTGAATTTGCCAGCACAACTAATGAAAAATTATTTTTCACGTATGATATTTAGGAATAAAATAAATGAAGCGCACAATCAAAAAAATTATTAAATTGTATTTAACAATGGGAATGCTTTCTGCAACCAAGAAGCTTTTTCTTTACCCGATCAATCGTGCCAAATGGCACAAAAATAGATTTCAGATATTTAAACTCGCTGACTCCGAAAGTAGATTTACTAGAATTTATGAAACCAATCATTGGAAGAGTGAGGAAAGCGTCAGCGGAACAGGGTCAACGCTTAGCTATACAAAAAATTTACGGTAAAACTTACCGGAGTTAATCAAAACGTTTTCGATTAAATCGATATTTGATGCACCTTGCGGTGACTTTAAATGGATGAATTAATTTCTTAAAATGCATCCTCTCAAATATGTTGGTGGTGATATCGTAAAACCGTTAATTGATAATTTAAATACTACAAAACAACAAGCAACAGCCTTACAAAAGCCAACTTTTTTGCATTTCGATATTACAAAGAATGAATTTCCAAAAGTTGATTTATGGTTATGCAGGGATTGCTTGTTCCACTTATCCTATCACGTTACCTGGCTAGCATTAGATAAATTTATTCAGTCTTACATTCCGTATATGTTGACTACAACTCATTGTAATTCAAGTAATTTTTTAAATAGCGATATTAAATCCGGCGAATTCAGATTCATGGATTTATTTCTATCGCCATATAATTTCCCCGAGCCGCTTTACAGGGTCGAAGATTGGCAAAGTCCAGATACACCGAGAGAAATGTGCCTTTGGTCAAGAGAGCAGATTCTTATTGCAATGAATAAAAATAATTGAATAGTATGTTTAAAAATGTTATTCTGCGCTTTAAATAATTGAAGTTAATTCATAGCCTGCCAGATGTCGCCGCAGCAACCGATGCTCTGACAACATATCTGAAGATTGTCTCCAGCAAGGTGTCCCCCCTGCCCTTTAGTACCATGAGTCGAACGATATGATTTACATCGCGATTGGAAGCTTTCTGATTGTCATGACCCTCGTGGAGTGTGACAAGCAGTTCAGGATACTCTCGAGAGAAGGCTGCTATCTGGCGCTTCTTTTGATGATTGGTCTGGCCTCGCTTAGACATGGTGTAGGCACAGATTGGGACGCATACCTCACGTTTTACCAAAATATCGAAGAATCTAGTCGCGTTGAAATTGGATATTCATATATTAATAACCTTTTTAGTCATATGGGAATACATTACAACGTATTTCTTTTTGTCATGACTACGATATGTATCGCCCTGATATCATCATTTTTTAGGCAAGCAGGAGCCTTAAGTGCAGCCGCAATCCTGATGTTCTATTCTGATCTCTTTCTGTATTTCAACCTGAGCGGCATGCGGCAGGCCGTTGCTATCTCGATAACCTGTTTTGCATTGAGATATGCTGTCGCCAAAAAGCCTTTGCAATTCTTCTCTTTAGTTACTGTGGCAGCATCATTCCACATGTCTGCGGTAGTATTTTTTATTGGCTACTTCATTCCTAGAAGTCGACCTAAATGGCATTATTTGGTATGGGTCTGCTTGGGTGGACTAGCTTTCTATTATTTTTTGGAACCGATAGCGCAGTTTATCACCGAGCATACCTTGAAAAACGCATCATATTATCTGCATGGCATCGAGGTGCAGGATAATATTATTGCCAGCTATTTCATCGGGGGTGTTAAACGACTGGTCGTCTTGGGTATTGTTTTGGTGACATGGAGAAGCCTCAAAGAAAAACCATATTTTTTATATTTATTAAATATGTATATTTTTGGATTGGCAATCTATTTTTTGTTTTATACAATCTCAGTCGATATTGGTGTTCGAATGAGTTCGTACTTCACGATTCTCGATACTCTGCTAGTAGGTTTGGCGATTCTGAACGCGTCGAATATATTGACTCGTCTCAGTATTGCATCCCTTGTATCCGCTATCTGTCTATATAAGCTCTTAGGTTACGCAAGCAACCCATATTATGATTATAAATTCATTTTTTAATAATCGGAAATTATCATGAAAGTCATGGTGTACTTCAATTCCATGTCTGCTGCTGGCGGGATTGAAAGGGTTATCGCTAGTCACATTGCATTTATAAGCGAGACGTGTCAAGTAACATTGGTCACAAAAGACGAGCGCCCGTCTTTTTTTCCCCTGCCCAAAGGAGTTCAAAGGGACTCCCTTCTGGTTGATTTCACAATGAACATGAAGTCCCGCTGGCGGCGCGTTGCCAAGATCGCTCTTTCCTCATTGCGGACGATAGTGGCACTGCGAAAGCAATTCAAAAAGTTGGACCCTGACGTTGTTTATGTGGCTTCACCCCTCAATCTATTGGAGGTGATTCTGGCCGGAATGAACAGCCGACGTATATTTGTAACAGAACACTCTTCGTTCTCAGCATACAACTGGATGTACAAGAAGATTATTTCGCAGCTGTACCCGACCGTAGGCCTGCTGACTGTACCAACGAAACTGGATAGCCAAGGCTATTCAAGACGTGGTATTCGTAATGCCTATGTCCCTAACCCTATATCTTTCTATCCTAACGAGTTATCAGATCTATCTAGCAGTTGGGTATTATGCGTGGGTAGGCTCACTGATGACAAACGCCACGACCTGTTGCTTGATATTTGGCATTTATCAGATATTCAGCGTCTCGGATGGAAGCTAAGAATCATTGGCAAGGGTGAGTGTGAGCCAGATTTACGAAGGAAAATTGATGCATTAGACTTAAATGAAAGTGTATTTATTGAAGAACCAACCTCCAGAATCCAAGAAAAGTATATTGCCTCATCTATTTTTTTGTTGACGTCAAGAGCCGAGGGGTTTGGCTTGGTGCTTGCAGAAGCAATGGCATGCGGCGTCCCATGTATTTGTTTTGATTGTCCGAGTGGACCGCGCGACATTGTTGATGATGGTTTAACAGGGCGTTTATTGAAAGAAGGAGATATTAACGGTTATGTGGAGGCTTTGCGGGAACTGGCCACTAATTCGATTCTACGACTGGACCTTGGGCAGAGGGCAAGGCTGTCCGTAAAGAAATTTCAGACTGAAACGGTAAGTGAGGAGTTCAAGAGGATATTCAGTAAAGCCTTTGCCCCCTGCACCGAAGTTGATAGATATAACAAATAGCTTGTGATCCAAATAGGATAGAAGATATTTGAGTGCTTTAACGGAATCTAATGAATGGGGAGAGATGAAATTACAACTTATACTCACCCTGTTTTACATTATCCGCTCATTAATCCCGATTTTTGATAACTTTCATAAGGAACTATAAAATGAAACTAAAAACGAGTGCGATCAGGTTTGTGAAATATTTATTTTTTAAAACAAGCCTATACAAACACTTTCTTCCGGTCATGAAATTTGATATGACAGTTGCACAGATAAATTTAATTATCGAAAACATTAATCAAATAAGAGGTGATGGGGTGATCCTTGAAATCGGGGTTGGAGGGGGGGCTACATCAGTGATGATAAATCAGGCGATAAAGTCCCAGGAACCCAAAAGACAATATATTGCAATCGATACATTTAGTGGATTCACAGAAGAAGATATTTCATACGAAAACAAATTCAGAGGGAAAAATAGCCAGTTCCAATTCTACAAATCAAATTCAAAAGAGTGGTTCGAAAAGACACTTGTAGCGCACGGCATACGTGATGCGCATGTAATAGAATCCGACTGTAAAAAAGTTGACTACAGCAAATTAGGCCCAATTGCTTTTTGCTTATTTGATGTCGACTTATATCTTCCAACAAAAGAAATACTACCAACTCTTTACGATAATCTAATTCCTGGGGGCGTAATCGTTGTAGACGACTGTGATCCATCACATCCTATTTATGACGGTGCGGGACAAGCGTATCGTGAGTTCTGTGACCACATCGGCTTGACTCCTGAGATAGCTTATCAAAAACTCGGGGTTATAAGAAAGCCGTTAAATTGATTTATTTTTGCTTACGAATTTCGAACGGCGTAAGACTGTGAGAGCTACTTCCCAATCCGCAACGCTAACCGTTGGCGTCATTATTCCCGTTTTCAACTCTGGCCGAGAGGCAATCGGTGCAATCAGGTCTGTAGTGGCTCAGACTAACGTCTCGGTGCAAGAGATCGTTGTCGTTGACGACGGATCTGCAGACGACAGTGCCGACTTTCTCCGCAAGGCCTGCCAAGATTTGAGCATCCCAGTCCGGATCCTCAGCATACCCAATGGGGGCGCAGCCAATGCGCGAAACCATGGCATGCAAAATTCTGACTGCGAGCTATATGCTTTTTTGGATTCGGACGATGCGTGGTTCAGTGACAAACTTGACCGCCAGGTACCACTGTTCACGGATCCCTCGGTCGGCATGGTAGGCTGCGTCACGACTATGGACCGTGGAGTTGCGCTTCGTTCAATGGCTAGTGGTATTTTCCGTGTCATCAGCCTTCGTCAGCAACTCTTCAAGAACTATTTCCAAACCTCCACGGTGATCGTGCGGCGTCAGGTGGTTGAAGCTGTCGGACCCTTTCCTCTGGGTCAGCGCCATGCGGAAGAGGGTGACTTTTTCAATCGCATCGCAGCACATTACAAGTGCTTACTGCTACCTGAGGTTCTAGTTGACTATGGGGGTGGTAAACAAGGCTTCGGTGCCAGCGGTCTCAGCGCTAACCTGGTCGCTATGGAAAAGGGTGAGTTGCGCAACATCCTCCGTGCGTATAGCCGGAGAGACTGCGGTTTTGGTCTCCTTGCAGTGGCAGTCTCTTACTCCCTGATTAAGTTCGTGCGGCGCATCATCATCTCCCCCCTTAGGCGATTTCGCAATAACGTCTGATCTATACCCGAACGTCAACACACTAGGAACATCTCTTCATGAAAATAGCAATAACAGGAGGCCTCGGATTTATTGGCCAGCACCTAACTCGTCGACTTGTGTCAGAAGGCCATGACGTACTGCTGATTGACTCACTTTCCCCGCAGATCCACGGAGAGTTACCAGTAGTTAACTCTCCCAACGGCGCCACCGTAGTGAGAATGGACATCTGTCACATTGCAGACCGTTATGAGCTAATCGAAGGCGTCGACGTTATTTTCCATCTCGCGGCGGAGACTGGTACGGCCCAGTCAATGTACCAGATGTCGCACTACACGAGGGTCAACTGCGAGGGCACTACCGCATTGTTGGAGGCCATAGCTAAGTGCACGAAGCGTCCGAAGAAAATCGTACTGGCTTCCAGCAGAAGTGTTTACGGAGAAGGCGCGTACACGCCTTCCCACCATCCTGGACCGATAGTGACTGCGGCTGCCCGCACCCGTGAAGCGCTGGACGATTGTCGTTGGGAACCCGTAGACGAAACTGGTCGGCCCTTAACCCCTGTCGGCACTCCCGAGAACTTCCCTTTCGCCCCGGGCTCGATCTACGCGGCCACAAAAGCGGCACAAGAACTACTTTTACTTTCCTCGAGCATAGCGCTGGGAATGCGGGCCACAATTTTTCGCTTCCAGAATGTATATGGCGAGGGGCAGTCTTTGCTCAACCCCTACACCGGCATCATCTCGATCTTCTTCAACCGCGCACGTCAAGGACTGCGCATTCCGGTATATGAGGATGGCCTGGAATCACGGGACTTCGTGCACATCAATGATGTCGTTGCCACGCTGGCCACATCACTAGAGGCCACACTGCCCAACGGCTTAATCATGAACGTTGGCTCAGGTATCCCGACAAGCGTATCCCAACTCGCGGACACGCTGTTGAAGGTATCCGGCTTCGACGTACCCATCCAAGTGACGGGCCAATATCGGCTTGGCGACATCCGACATTGTTTCGCCGACCTGACTCAGTTAACCAAGCACCTTGGCTTCACTCCAAATATGTCACTCGAAGATGGGCTAAAGGGCTTTTGCGCCTGGGCAATGACGCAGCCTGTCCATGAAGATCGATCTGCAAAAGCCGAGGCCGAATTGAAGGAAAGAGGGCTGACCAACTGATGGGACGACTATCTGATTTTCTCGACGCTGATTGGGCTCGGCTAGCCGCCCTCTCCAACACGAGACCGCGTC
Organism: uncultured Opitutia bacterium; assembly: GCA_903834135.1. Classification (GTDB taxonomy): domain Bacteria; phylum Verrucomicrobiota; class Verrucomicrobiia; order Opitutales; family Opitutaceae; genus Palsa-1447. The sequence continues at coordinate 172,899 of CAILHZ010000008.1, forward strand.
CACGAGGCTTACGGCACGCCTTCTCACCCCGATTTGCGCCGGTCGTCCTGGTCCGAACAGCTCAATGCTTGTATGCGGCAGGCTGGTCGCGTTTGGCCAAGCTGCCTGCGTTGGTGAACTTCGTACTGTTTGGCATTGAGGTACCTCCTCGCATTTCCATTGGCCCCGGGCTCGTGCTCATGCACACTCAGGGGACTGTGCTTGGTGCAGCCACCATCGGGGCAAACGTCACTCTTTACCATCAGGTCACACTTGGTGCCGTGGAAATGGATTTTGCCTACACACCGACGTTGCGCCCCATAGTAGGAGATGGCGTGGTTATCGGCGTGGGAGCGAAGGTACTGGGCGGACTGACGCTAGGACACGGCAGCGTGGTCGGGGCGAACGCAGTAGTGCTGAAGAACGTGCCGGCCGGGTACGTGGCCATCGGCGTTCCCGCTAGGAACTTGTCACCTAAAGCCGAGCGATTCCATGGCCCGATCGAGGAACAGGAAGAATGAACGCTGAACCCTCATTCCCTCGTGTTTTGCTAATCGCTCCGCGATTCTTCGGCTACGAACAAGAAATTGCGGCAGAGCTGGCTCGTTCTGGCCACCAAGTGGACCTTCTACCCGACCGGCCGTTCAACAGTCCGTTCATGAAGGCTGTGATGCGTTTTCGTCCGGAGTTCGGCGGCCACCAGACCTGCGATCGGTTTTTCGCGCAACGAATTGAGGAACTGAGCCGAAGCGACTATTCGACCATCCTCGTTATTCAGGGTGAGGGCGTTACTACCAAGACGCTACTGGGATTAAGAAATGCCTATCCGCGCGCGAGATTGGTCTTTTACACATGGGACTCGATTGAAAACAAGCCGTTTTCCAAACGCAATCTGCCCTTGTATGACCGCTGCTCAACCTTCGACCCAGTGGATGCAAATAAGTACGGCATGGGCTTTCGGCCGTTGTTTTATACAAACGGATTTGACCGTCCGACAGACACAACCTATACCTATGACCTGTCCTTCATTGGGACAGTGCATTCGGACCGATACAGGATTGTGCATTCGTTGCTCGAACAATTGCCGCCCGATACACGGACATTTGTGTATCTCTATCTCCAAGCGCCTTGGATGTACGATATTCGTCGTATTTTCACAAATACTCTTGACGGCGCGAAACGTGAAGACTTCCGATTCGACCCATTGGGCAAGGATGTGGTCCAGGCGACCTTCTTTGGATCGCGAGCTGTGCTCGATATTGAACATACCCAGCAGCGTGGTGCGACCATGCGAACTATGGAGGCGCTTGGCAGCAAGCGCAAGATGGTGACGACCAACGCATCGCTGCGCAACTACGATTTTTACAACCCGCGGAACATCCAGATCATCGACCGCAAGACGCCTCAGTTGGACCAGGAATTTCTGCTCGCACCTTACGAGGCCGTCCCTGAAGATGTCAGACTTAAATACTCGTTACGCCAATGGGTTCGCAACGTTTGCGGCTTCGAATGACTGTGCTCGTTACTGGTGAAGCCTGCTCCATTGGTACCCACTTCTTGCTCGATTTGTGCGCCCATTTCGAAGATCCATATTTATGCCTTATATCGTTACACCCACCTCGCTGCCGGAAGTTTTGATCGGCGCGCTCAAGGATGAGTTCGAAGATCTCATCTTAACCAAAGCACCATGTATAAAGCTCCTATTCTTCCTTGTAGTATCTGCCCTTACGGGCCTCCCCCCGAAGCTCAGGGACAGACGGAGGACCGGCTCGGCGGTCCTCCGTCTGTCCCTGAGCTTGCCCCCGCTGCCCGGCGCCCTCAAAGGTCTGCGATGGGAAAACCTCATTTGAACATGGACGAGCGCATCGGGCTGGAAGCCTCGTTGCGCGCAGGTGACACGCAAGCGACCATCGCGGCTCGTCTGATGCGTTCGGCTGGCACGATCAGTCGGGAGATCGCACTCAACGGAGGACCCGATCATTACCGTGCCAGCGTGGCGCACCAAGCCGCGCAGGGTCGGCGAGGAAGATCGCGGCGGGGCGACTGCGCGATCGACGAGCACCCGCCGCTTCGGGCTGAAGTTCACGAGCGTTTGCATCGTGGCTGGTCTCCGGAGGAAATCGCTGGTACCCTCAAACGTAACCACCCTGATCTGCCCTTGATGCACACGTCCCACGAATCGATTTACCGCTACGTTTACGTCGTCGCCAGAGGTGAACTGCAACGTGAATTGGCGTCCTGTCTGCGCCGGCATCATCGCTCGCGCCGACCCCGGCGACGGGGCGTGGCGGCCACACAAGGCAAGTTGCAGGACATGGTGTTGATCGATCAACGCCCGCCGGAGGTGGAAAGCCGCCTGCTGCCAGGCCACTACGAGGGAGACCTGATTCTTGGCGCGGGAAACAAGTCGGCCGTCGGTGTGCTGTTTGAACGCACCTCTCGCTTCACCTTCCTTTGCCACCTCCCACAAAAAGACGCCACCAGCGTGCGCGAGGCCTTTACGCGTAAACTCGATGGAATCCCCGCAAACCTGCTTAAGTCGCTCACTTACGACCAAGGCAAGGAGATGGCCCAGCATCAGCGGCTTGCCACCGACCTCAAGCTTCAGGTCTTCTTCTGCCACCCGCACAGCCCTTGGGAACGCGGCACCTGCGAAAGTCAGAACGGACGCATTCGTCACTACCTGCCCAAGGGCACCGATCTGTCGCTGGTCTCTTATCAGCAACTCAGCGCTTACCAGGAGATGCTCAACGAGCGCCCCAGAAAAATCCTTGGTTGGAGGTCTCCTGCTCAAGTTTTCAATGAACTCCTTATATCAAAACTTTCTTCAAATTGATTCTTGAATGTTCCGGTCTAGCGTTTAAACCTGATACCGATGACGTGCGAGAATCAGCTTCACGAAAAATTATAACTGACTTATTGCAAAACGGAGCAAAGGTAATCGTTCATGATCCGATTGCTATAGAAAATGCATCAAAGAGTTGGCCTGAAATGAGGCAGGTGGTATGTTTAATTGATTGGGAAAAAAATATTTCTTCTGTAGACATCATTATAATAGCTACAAAATGGCCCGATTATTTAGCACTCAAAACCCAAGCATCATTTGGTATCCTTAAAGGAAAAACAATAATGGATCCAAGACGCCTATTTAAATCAACAGACTTTCCAGATTCTCAGTACTTGTCCATTGGCTATAGCCGCTGATAGAGTACAAGCCTTATGACTAGCCCCAATATTAAAAATATAGAGCCTAAACATACTAGTCATACTGCCCTAATACCACATCAGTCTGTAATTGTTACAGGTGCATCTGGATTTGTGGGACGAAATCTTGTGAGACAACTAGTAGAACAAGGCTATGAGGTATACGCTTTGGTTAGAGATAGAGAAAAAGCTCAAACACTTCCAGAACTTAACAAATCTGAATTACTACATGGCAATATTTGTGATGCGAATATCACAACAAGATTTGTTCCAAATGCCACTCTAATTCACTGTGCATGGGACGACATACGTGACGTAACTTCTATCTGTCACCTAGAAAAACATTACTTAAGTCACTTTAATTTCATCAAACGATCTATCGAATCGGGAGTAACTCGAATTATCGTTACAGGCTCCTGTTACGAATACGGACTACAGTATGGCCCTGTGAATGCATCAACTGAAACAAAGCCAAATACTCCTTATTCTCTAGCTAAAGATACACTACATAAAACATTAAGACATTTTCAGAAAAACAAACCTTTTGAACTCATTTGGGCACGTTTATTCTATATGTATGGTGCGGGACAACATACAGATAGCTTAATATCCTTATTTGATAAAGCTTTAGCCTCAGATGCAGACCACTTTGATATGTCTTTTGGAGAACAGCTTTTTGATTATTCACCGATTGAGTCAGTCTGTGAGCAGCTAATCAAACTAATCAATAAACCAGATGGTGTTTACAATGTTTGCTCAGGCTCACCTGTCTCCGTAAGACGATTACTAGAGCAACGCATGAAATATAATAACCGTACAATAAAATTAAACTTGGGGATATACGGTTATAGAAAAAATGATTCCTTAGCGATATGGGGTACAGATCCTGTGGTCTAATGCAAAGTAAGATTACTTATGAATATTATAACTAACCAATTCACATTTAAGAGCACACAAGTTAAGAATGTCATCCTTATTGATAAAAGCAAGTATCAGGATGATCGTGGCACTTTTATCAAGTCCTACAATAGTGATGCATTTAAACAGGCAGGATTGAATGTAGAATTTCAGGAATCATACTATTCAACTTCCAAAAAAAATGTTCTAAGAGGAATGCATTACCAAAAAAATCCTCATGCACATGCTAAACTAGTCCAGGTCGTAGAGGGAGTTTCTTGATGTAGTAGTATGCGTCGATTCAAACCTGCCTGATAATGTAGTTGGGGAAGTATACTCAACTATTCTATCAAAAGACAATAACCAATCACTCTATATCCCAAAGGGCTTTGCTCACGGATTTCTAGTACTATCGGATTTTGCCGTAGTTGTGAACCACATGACATCTGGATTCAGTGCAGAACATGATGCTGGGATTAAATACGACTCCTTTGGCTTTAATTGGCCATCAAGAAATCTAATTTTAAGTGAAAAAGATAGAGCACAAATCCCTCTTACTAAATTAGTACAAAAAGATTAAAATTTAAGGATTTTGTATGCATGATTAGCATCTGTACAAAACGATTTTATATTTTCTAAATATTTTAAAGTTGATTGGATATCTTGATTGGGTCTTTCCTAGCTGAGTGGGCTTAAAGAGAGATTTTTGAGTAATACTTTATAAAGATTATCACGACGATGATTCCAACGCCATTGGCTTTCGAGGAGGTGGCCCAATAAGTGAGCTTTGCGCAAGCCACGCATCTTGGCCATACGGAGTTTGGCAAAACTCCAGAACGATTCAATACCGTTCACGTGGTTTTTCCCA
>CAILHZ010000009.1 GCA_903834135.1 uncultured Opitutia bacterium
ATTTAACATGTAAGTTACATGTAAAAAACAGATTTGTGAGCATTGTTTTAAAAAATCGATCCGAATCTTGGCTTCAGAATCCTCTTAGATCTGTAATAGGTGAATTGGAGCTTGCCGGTTTCTTATGCGATGCTCCTGCAATTGATCCAGAAAATATGCGTATTTCAATACGCTATACGCTTGTACTTATTGTAGAAGGACATGGTTATTTTAAGGATAAATTAGGAACTAATGTAAAAGTAGGTCCAGGTGATGTCATTTTGGTTTTCCCGGGTATCGCTCATGCGTATGGCCCACAGGATGCAACGAAGTGGAAGCAGGTCTATTTTGTTTTCGATGGGCCTCAGTTCCAACTTTGGAGAGGGCAGGGCTTAATCTCTCCTGAGCATCCTGTGCTTCGACTAGGTGCAGTTTTATATTGGATGCAACGACTACAAGATGTGTTTAAAACTGAGTCCTCTGGTAAACCTGGTGAGGCTTTGCGTGCAATTGGTAGATTTTTAAATGTGCTTGCAGATATGATTGCAGAAGAATCAGATTTTTATAAGCAATCAGTAAATGATATTTGGCTAGAAAAAAGCCTCCGTTTACTCGGAAGTCACGGTCCTACGGGTTGGATTACACCACAAGAAGCAGCTATTAAAGTTGGTCTAAATTATGAGAATTTTAGAAAAAGATTTGTTAGACTGACACATGAATCTCCTGGTCGTTATCAAAAGAGAACTAGGCTTGAATGGGCTTGTTCAGCTATCTATCAAGGTGATTACTCTTTGAAGCAAATTGCTGATGCACTTGGATTCTGTGATGTTTTTCACTTCTCCAAGGCATTCAAGCATGAGCATGGTATAACGCCATCATCTTATAGACGTAAAATCCGTGGACTTTAAACTAGTATTATTCGAATATTATTACTGCGTATTGGAGGCAGTCCAACCTGCTGGCCATTGCGTTCCAGGCGTAGCTCTCCAATAGATATTACGATCAATTCTAGGGTTATTATGACGATATTTTTCTGTCAGGTGTAGTTTAACTTTTAGATGTTCGACTAAGTTTTCACCGTAAAGAAATGTATTTTCAGATGTACCTGACATAACTATCAATTCACTAGAAGTGTTTTCGAGTAGTTCAATTAGTCCACGAACGTTAGATAGCTCTATATCTATAGCTAATTGAAGTCTGTTATTAAATGTAGTTTTTGTTTCAGTATCTTTTGCGGCCAAATAACCATACACGCATTCGCACCATGCGCAAACACTCCGCAGGCTCGTTACCCAATGTAAATAAATGCGAATTCTGTCACGTAGATCTTTATGAACTTTATACGGTTCTCCTTTTAATACTTTTAATTGTAAATCTAGTTTAGTGATAAGTGGAACTAATCGACTGATTACTTCTTTATCGATATCGGCTGCCATTTTACCACCGTTCTCCTGATTTATAAGATCAAATAGCACATCTTTACCAAGATCATTAATGCCAGGATTGTTTAATTGGAAGCAACCATGTTTCTCGTAATATTGGCGATCAATTGATGGTACAGCTTCAATGTCGGGTACGAATGGTCTATCCCATGTGCGTTGCCAGCAAAATCCGAAAGCACAATATAACATGACTACTGGCTGCCAACTAAGAGCCTGCTCAAATTCATCCCAAAGTGAAGATAGATTTTTAGCATGTTCTACTCCAACTAGCGATGAAGCATAATCATAAAGTACATCTTCTACGTTTTTATTAGGAAAAAATTGTGCTGCATTTATAATATGTGGATTTGGCCAATAAGGAGTTTTACTCGTGCTCGTAAGACCTCCTAAGCAACTAATTCTATTGATTCCAGTTTCTCTCATTGCAGTTAACTTAGCATGAAGTAACCGAGGATATGGAATCCCTAACAGGGGCTCATGATTCATTACACTCGAGCCTGAGTAGTGAATGATAGGATCTACGCCTGCTGCACGTGATTGTATGAGAGTCTCTTTTTCACTGTTATCCATCGTTGTATGAAATACACTACCTGCAACGGCTTGGTTTTCTGGATATTTTGGATGTGAATAAGGTAAATGGTAACCACGTACTAGAAGTGATGGAGCCTCCCATGTTATATGATCGCCCATACCTTTTTTAATATGTTCGTGTTCAACCTTGAATGGTTCGATGCGTAAGATCACATCAAACTTTGGATTTATTTCAGAGGCAGCACTCTGTAAGTTCTTAAGATATCTAACTATGCTTTCTCCGGCGGCTTGTGCTACTTTATCATGACTCCGCCATTCTCTTATCATATAAGGGCCGCCATTTCTACCGACATACAGTGAAGCAGTGTGTTCAAAGCCTGCGCCACTATCATTGGTCCATACTGACATGTAACTTAGATCAGGTACTGCCATCATTACTTTCTTGAGGGCCTCTCTATAGTGCTTCTGAACAATTGGATGGTCTTGTGCCATCGTATACCTTGGGAGATGAGACCGGAATGGATGATCTACACGCGCACCTCTTAATGTAGGATATTTTGCAAAGAAACGTTCGGGTAATGTACGAGGCTCGAACATGCAGACACCAGGTTTTAAACCATATTTTCTGCCGAGATCAGCTAAATGTTTTAGATTATTGAGATTCGCATCCAGATAGTGCGCTGGCCAAATTCCTTGTGTAAGAGGTGTATCAACGAAATGGTTAAAACCGGGACAATATGTATAAAATTGTGAGTAGTACTCATGAGCTACTGAATCCTCTAAAGGCATGTTAGCTTCTAAGCTGTTAACCTCACAGTGAGTGAAGCCAGCTTCTGCCAATGTTGCCACATAATGTTCTTGATTAAAATCACGAGCACTTCTCCAGTACTGAGCATAACATGCATCCCAGTGTGTACGATGCCAACTAAAAGACGCCGGTAGCCATAATCCAATAGCCAATTTCTCACGGGTAAAATCGTTAAGATTCGTCGCAAGAAGCCTTACTGCTGCAAAAAGAAAAGAACCATGTGTTGCGCAAATTTCACCCGATCCGTCATCAGCTATGCGAATCCACATCCATGCTTTTGAATCCTTAGCTTTAGTGGGTAAATTTTGCGGAATTCCGCGTGTTGCTAAACTTATATGCACTCCAGAATTACCTAAATTTAGCGTTGCTGAAGTAATTTTAGCTAGCTCGGTAGCTGCTGTTTTTTCTGACGGCTCAAATATGTTAGGATAGCTTACAAATTTTAAATTAAGTTTAGTTTCGGTAGAGGACATAAATTTATTTTTCCAGGATGTTAATTATTTTTTAACTTAAAAATAACAAATACAGATGAATCGAATATTATTATAGATCAGTAGTAATGTTATCTAAATTTAGATACGATAAAATGATTCAGCTGTAGTAACGTATAAATACTTTAGTTCTGATTCACTAGCACTTCGGGTTAAGGTATCAACCGTATGTACCCATCTTTTGTAAGTGGTTGCTTGCGCTGAAACAGGCCAGTCGCCTCCGTACATCAAACGTGAGAAGCCAAAGCAGTCTATAATATGATCGATATAGGGCTTTAGATCAGAATCAGTCCACTTATCCCAGTCAGCTTCAGTTGTTAGTCCTGATAGTTTACACCATACATTCTTTTCCTGAGAAAGTGTTTTAATATCAGAACGCCATGGATCTAGTAAGCCTGTTTTTATGGAAGGCTTTGCAATGTGATCGAGAACAAAACGAACGTTAGGGCATTGCCGTACAAGTTTTATAGTATTCGTTAGTTGCAAATGGTTAATGCAAATATCAAATGACAGATTGTATTGCTCTAATAGTTTAACACCTTCTATAAAATTAGGTTGTATGCAGAATGTGGAATCGCTCTCAAATTGAATGATTCTACGAACGCCTTTTACAAGAGAGTCTTGAGTAATAGACTCGAGTGCTGGTTTTGCTTTATCTCCTAATTCAAGTGGAGCCCATGGAACTATTGCAGAAATACGGTTATCTTTCTTGGCTAAGGATGACACCCAGTTTGATTCATCCTGAAATTTAGCTTGATCGCATTCGCACTGAAGAAAAACTATTTTAGATACGGTAATGTCTTCACATGCCTTATTATAATCTGGCAGTAGATGATTTGAATTAATCTTTGGGGCTTGAGAAAGCCATGGATAGTGGAGTAGGCCTAAGTCCCAGAGGTGAACATGGGTATCGATGATTGGAAAGTTCGGCATATTTTAAATTGTTACAGGATTTTTGACAGGATAACCAGATAGCGCTCTTACTATTTCTTCAGCTGCTAAGCGCTGTAGTCTGGGAATGCTTGCTTCGCTATACCAAGCGACATGCGAAGTAAGCAGGGCATTACCGCAGTTTTTTATTGGATGATCTTTTTCAAGCGGTTCTAGCTCATAGACATCAAGTCCTGCTGAAGCTATAGTCTTTTGATCTAAATTAAGTGCGAGTGCTTTAGTGTCGATAAGGCCTCCACGTGCTGTATTGATTAACAGGGCTGTAGGTTTCATCTGCTTGAGCTGAAGGGAACCTACGAAATGCTTTGTTTGAGCAGTTAGAGGTAGATGTAATGAAAGCAGGTCGGCGCGCTTGAATAGTTCTTCGATATCTACTTTTTCAACATTTAAAGCCGCCATATCTTCTTTGGATACAAAAGGGTCGTAGGCTATAGATTTTACGCCAAACCCACTCATCATTCTATGCACTGCCTTGGCGATTCTACCAAATCCAGCCGTTGCGTAGACTGAGTTATCTAAAGGTATGATTGGACTATCTGGTGTGATTTTCCAAATGCCATTTTTAATTCTACGATCTATCATCGGCAATTGGCGCTGTAGAGCTAGGGCAAGTGAAACGGTATGTTCCGCTACTTCATTAATTCCATAGTCTGGAACATTACATACAGTAATGCCTTTTGATTTAGCAGCCACTAGATCAATATTATCAACTCCAATACCGTAACGAACAATACATTGGCACGCATTTAATGACTCTATCACGCGTTTTGTGATGGGTGCCCACTGTACGATCAATCCATGCATATTATTTGTAGCACTGATTAGGTCGTCTTCAGTTTTACACTGGCTAATGCATACTTCAAAACCTGCTTTTTTAATAATGCTTTCTTCGAGGTTAACGTGAGGAAAACCGTGATCTGTGATAAGTACTTTCATGACTGTAAAATTTTAATATCAGGTTGAGCCTGCAATTTTAGTTGTTTCACCTAAGCCTTCAGGTCCAAGTCCGTTATAGCCTCCATCTACAGGAATATCTGTTCCAGTGATAAAACTTGCATCCTCACTGAGAAGAAAAAGAACAGGTCCAGCGATTTCTATAGGATGACCAAGACGTCTTAGCATATGAAATTTCCCCCATATGGGTTCATACTTAGCTCTATCCGATCCCGCTGCTTTATCTACTTCTCTTGTCCATATCCAACCAGGGCTTACGCTGTTTACACGAATACCAAACGGAGCTAAATCAAGTGCTGAACATCGAGTGAGCTGTGCCACTGCTCCCTTAGCTGCATTATATGTCCAGCGATTAGGTTGTGCGATGCGACATGAAATGCTAGAAATATTAACAATCGCTCCAAAACCTTGGCTCTTCATTGGCTCGGCAGCTAGTTGAGTTAACAGTGCGAATGCAAATGGGCCAACTTCAAACGACCTAAGCCAATCTTGTCGTGTTGCATCAAGGGATTTAGCGACAAAAGAAAAGGCGTTGTTAACGAGAAAATCAAGACGACCTAAGTGCTGAAGGCTTTGCTTCATGAGGTCTTTGCAGAAAGCTTCACTTGCTAGGTCACCCGTTATAATGAGAGGAGAGAAGCCCTCGTCTAAAAAAGTTTTTGATCCGTTTTCTTTATCTGCTTCTAAGCCAGCAATAACAACATTGGCTCCTTCTCGTAGCAGTTCTAATGCAATCGCTCGTCCAATACCGTCTGTACCGCCTGTGACTAGGGCTGTGCGGCCCATAAAGCGACCGCTGATTGATTTACGGTAAGGTAAATTTGTATTTAGTGAGGACATAAGACTCCTTTGATGTTGTTCCCTTTAGCTTCAAGCATGGCATTGAATGCATTTATACCATCGCTTAAGGGGAAATGTTGCACCCACGTGTGTGCATTTATCTTACCTGTTTTAAGTAAATTGAGTGCTGTGGCTAGTTCATCGAGTTTTGCAGAGTAGGTGCCTAAGATTTGCTTCTCTTTAAGTGTAATAGCGTATGTATCAAATAAAACACTGTCTTGATGTAAACCTATCCACACCGTGGCTCCTCCTGGACGTAGTGCATCGATCGACCACTGCTTTGTTGTAGCTGAACCAACGGCATCAATTACTAAATCTACACCTTCATCGTTTGTTCTCGATTTAATGAGTGCTGGAATATCGTAGACTCTAGGGTCGAATACTTCACAGGCTCCAAGGCTTTTGGCTACATCACACCGCGTCTGGTTAAAATCACATACGTAGACTTTGGAATTACGTAGTACTTGAAAAGCTTGCTGACAGAATAGACCTATAGGACCTGCTCCGATAACTAAGACGTTTTCTGCTGGGAGGTGTTTAGTGATATTTACTACATGCACTCCATTGCCTAGTGGTTCTGCAAGACATGCCTGTACGGCCGAAAGCTCGATAGGCCAGTCGATAAGACATGATGCTGGTACGTTCACGTATTCTGCAAAAGCACCTGGCCTATGCATACCAAATACTTGGCGAGTTTCACATAAGTGGGTATCGCCACGTTTGCAGCTTTTACATGTTTCACATGGGGCTACTGCATTGCAAACAACAGCTGCTCCTAAAGTTGTATTCTTTACGTCACGACCCAGTTCATCTACGTATCCACAAAATTCATGTCCCATAACTAAGGGTGGAGCTCTGCGTGGACTTTTATTTTTATATGATTCTAATTCGCTACCACAAATTCCGCAGGCAGCTACACGAATACGCACTTCGTTGGGTTTTAGAGTAACACACTCAACTTGACATAGTTCTAGAGATTCAAAAGCGGGGTACCTTAGTGCTAGCATACAAAATGAACTGAAAGGGGTAAAAAAACTGTGTGAGAAATATAGGCTTAATAGACGACACGATCACTTGCCTAAATATCAATAACTTATCTTATGTAGTTAACCCATGATTATGATTTCATTCAAATACTATTTTAGATTTTCATATTTAGTGTTTTTCATAGTTTTTCATTTTGCGGCTTTGGCTGAAAATTCAAGTCAGTCAGTTCCCAAGGTAGATTTTTCGTATGCATTTGGGTATCCACACCGTTTGACTGTGGCCTTGCCTGATTCAAGCGATAAAACACTTGTAGATTGTTCACCCGGCCAAGTGACTTTGTCTTGGACATACGAAAATTTGAAGCAATACCCACTCGCCAATTTTGCTACACCTACCACTCGGTGGCATGCAGTTATAAAACCATTAGTTGATGGTAATGTATATGCAACCTCACATTGGCAGAGGAAGGAGGGATGGCTACCCGTACTTGTCAGTACTTTTAAGAGCGAAACCGTTGATGTGGTTCTTGAGATAGTAGGGGGTGAGCACGGTGCGATAATTAAGGCTCAATGTAGTAATCATGATTCAACCAGAGCACATACTGCTGAAATTGATGTATCTGTTCCTGGCAATTGGACAGGTGTTAACCCGGCTTTCATAGATCCTGAACTTAACCAATTTAATAATGATTTTTTAATAGCTGGTTGGAAGGATAGGGCTGATCGTGTAGTCATAAGTACGCTGGGTGGCGAGCACTACCAGGTACTCGCAAATTCAACACAACCAAGTGTGAGTCTAGCGCCTGGTGAATCTAAAACGATATGGGTAATTAGACCCTACAGAGTGTATCAAAGTATGATGCCTGAGTTACGTACTCGTGATTGGTCTACAGAATTTAATTCGAGCATCCAAATATGGCGAACGCTAATTGCTAGAACATCTGATATCCAAATTCCTGATAAATATATTCAATATGCATACTATGCAGGGCTTTCTGATATTTTTATTATGCGTGAACCAGTCGCAGATAATTATTTAGGTACACTGCCTGGTACGGAAATGTATAGAGCTCCTAATCCTATTGAAGCAGCAATAGCCAGTATTGATTTAGTTCAAGCCGGGTTGGATGTTGAGTCACTTGATGGGTATAGGCTTAGTTTAGATATGCAGGCTTTTGACGGGTGTTGGGCAGAACCAAATGGGTGGGTGCATGATTGCTGGATGAGTTCAGGATTCAAAAGTTGGTATGTTTTAGAATATTATAAGATTACACATAATAAGGATTTCTTAAGAGCTATATTTCCGCGTATGTTAGCTAGTTCTCGCTGGCAGCAGAGGGCACGAGATAGGATGCGCAAGTCTGAGAATGCAGAAACATCACTTAGTTACGGTTTACTTCCTCCAGGAATGGGCGATGCAGGCCTTAAGAATGGGGACAGTCTTTATGGAGTTTTTATCCCACATAATATTTGGGCTGTATATGCAGATGAATTAACAGCACAGGCAGCTGATATCTTGGGGCTACACGATGAATCCATTGAAGCACATGCAATAGCTAATACAGCTAAAAAAGATTTAATTATAGCAATGCGTAAAGGTGCAATTCTTGAAGATGGGCATAAATGGATCTCAGGTGTTCAGGGTAAAACAACGGGAAGTCTTTGGGGTGCTCTCAATGCAGCATTCCCTTGTAACATTTTACCTGTAAATGATGAACTAATTTCTGGAACTCTTTGGAAAATGCAGTCGCATTTAAGTCCCGGTGGTTTGCCTATGCATACAGGTTGGATGGTTAATGGTATGTGGGTTGCGATCACAGTAGATAATTTAGCTGAAACACTTTTGGGCCTTGGAGATAGTGAAGGATTTTGCCGGTATCTTTACGCGACTTTAAACCATGCCACACCATTATACTCCTGGTGCGAAGAACGAGGGCCTGAGCCAGGAAGCCCTGATACATCAGGGGATCGGCAACATTTATGGACGCCCGTAGCAGTAGTGCGAGCAATCAGGGATAGTCTTGTGCTTGTTCAAGATAACACACTGATATTGGGCAAGGGTGTAGATAAATCTTGGCTTAGCCGTGGTGAAGTTGGAGGAGACCGGTTTAAAACAGATTTCGGATCTGTCTCTTACCACATCCGCTTAGATAAAGCTTCAGGTAATATTTATGGTAAGATCAGTCTTGATCCGAATCGAAAACCAGGGCGTTTAAGGCTTTATTTACGTACACAAGGAATCGGAAAAATTTTATCCATATCTGACAAATCTGCACGCATAGTTGAGCAACAAACAGCACTCGAGTGGGATAACCCAGCGTCCGAATTATCGTTCACGATTACGAAAAGTTAGGCCTTGCCTGCATAGCTATCGTATAAGTGATAGAGTTTTGTGGTATAATTGCTTTATGTGTCGATTTATACACACTTGAGAGTGAGTTTTTGGCGCATTTTAGCTTATTTTTCGTCGAGTTGCTTTTCGTATAATATTTGGAACAATGTATGATGCTATTTGTCTTAGTGGTAGAGTAATTTTCGCACACACTGATCTTAAAACTTATAACAACTATGAACTCGAAAAAACTAATAATCACAGGTGTATTTATGCTCCTCGCTTCTGGTACACGTTGTTTCGCTGATTCCTCTGAGGCTAATTTAACTACACTTGTGCCAAACCAAAGTATTTATGTACCTCGTGTTCCTACACCGAGCGAATTAACTAAGGTTGCTACTGCACAAGGTTCAACAATTGGACAAATTGTTCAAACTGCTGATAGTATTACCGTGCAGTATATTATGCCAGGTGGTCAAACCAGCACCGTTGCTTACCATAACTTAGATTCAATTGAGAGTGGGCCTGTTCCCCAAACTGTGATTGCAACACCATCAACTCCAGCTCCTACATACGTTACTGCTCCTGTAGCACGTACGGTTATTTATACAGAGTCTCCTGAGGTGTATTATAGCAGACCTTATTACTATGGAGACCCTTATGCATATGGACCTTGGTTTGCACCCGTTGGTTTGAGTATTGGTTTTGGTTGGCATGGTGGTGAATATGGAAGAAGGCGTTAATTGCGCACGATGACTGCGCGCTATTCTGCAACTGAACTTTCGATTTTTGCTTATAGGCTCTTAACCCAAGCTGGGTTAGAGCCTGAAAAAGCACACATAGCAGCTGAAGTATTAGTAGAGGGTGATCTACTTGGACATACAACTCATGGCCTATCACTACTTCCGGCTTACTTAAATGACTTAGAGTCTGGTTCGCTCGCGAAATCTGGAAAACCTGAAGTTATTGCAGATTTTCCTGCTGCACTTACTTGGGACGGTATGCGTCAGTCTGGACCTTGGTTAACACGTCTTGGTATCGCTGAAGCAGTCAAGCGTGCAAAATTACTCGGTACAGGAACCGTTGTCATCAGGCGTAGTCATCATATTGCGTGTTTGGCTGCTTACCTTCGATCCGTTGCCGAGCAAGGGTTAATGATTACACTGGCATGTTCTGATCCTACAGCTGCTTTGGTGGCTCCACATGGCGGCAAAAAGGGTATCTACACCCCCAATCCTCTAGCATCTGCATGGCCTACTAAAGATGGTATTGTGATGTTTGATGTTTCTCTATCAATACTTGCATATAATGTACTGCGTAGGGCTAGTGCTGCTAAAACGAAGATTGCCGGCAAGTGGATGATAGACTGTGAGGGCAATCCTACGGACGAACCGGATTTAGTGCTCAATAAACCACTGGGTTCTCTTTTACCCTTAGGTGGAATGGATCATGGGCATAAAGGTTATGCTCTAGGACTTTGGGTTGAAGCGCTTACAGGAGGACTAGCTGGTCATGGTCGTACTGATCCTGCTGAGGGCTGGACAGCCACAACGTTTATTCAAGTTTGTGATCCTCGTTTATTCGGCGGAGAACACTCTTTTGTAAAACAAACATCTTTTATTGCTGAGGCCTGTCGTGCAACACCACCGCGTTCTGGTTTTGATCGTGTGAGGATGCCTGGCGATATGGCGCTTGCTAAACGCAGTAAACAATTAAAAGAAGGCGTTGAATTGTTTGATACAATTATACCTAATTTAATACCTTATTCAGAAAAATTAGGAGTCAGTTTACCAAAACTAGTTTAACTAATAGTAAATAGCTAATTTATAGCTGATAGTAAATTTACTAATTTTGGCTTCCAGTTATCATCAGGCTCTAGACTTAAAGCATGCAGTAATAATTTTTTTGCTTCTTTAGTGTGTGAGTGCAAAGCCCAGACTCCAGCAGTTAAATAAAGCAGTGGAATGTTACGAGGGTAGAGGTCTATTCCTTCTTGAATATATTCAACTAGTTGAGGATTTAAATGCGTACTTGATTGAATGATCAAACGACATAAAAATAAATTAGCATCAATAGGTCTTGGCTCTTGAGTTTTAGATTTCAGGAGTGGTTCTAATACAAACATTACTTGTTTTTCACTGAGTTTATTTTCAGTACCTTCTGGATGTTTCAAGACATCATCATACCGTAAGCGTGTGAGTTCATAATAAGCGTGTGGTCTTATGGCATTAGCTTTACTAGCATCTTCAAGATATGCTCTAGCACTGATGCTGTCACCCGCGTGTAGTTCAAGGAGACCTCTTATTGTAAATAAAGTCGCTGAATCTCCACCTCGATCATGAGCGTGCTGTAAACTTAACCGAGCTTCCTGAAGATAACGATTAGAGTAGGCTGGGTATGCTTTTTTTACGTACTCAGCCTCAAAACGCTGCCAATCTCCTTTGATTTGGCCAATTTCGCTTTCAGTTGCCAATCTCAATGTAAGATTTGGTATGCTTACGTCATCTTTATACTCAATCGGTATGGACCTAGTAATTGCATCAGGAACATAGTCGCAGAGTCTCTCCCAAAGTTCAGTGTAGTTAAGACCAAAGCAGCTAAAAAAGGTACTTTCACTTGCGTGATCGTTTATTGTTTTATCAACAAAACTAAAGAGTTGATCTCTGCGTTTACCTGTAGGGTCAGAATATACCCAGCGTATGAATAATTCTGCTTCTGTGAAAAGTGCAGAACGCCGTGCTTCATAATCTGGTTTTGTAGGGCTAAAACCATGTTCAGAAAAAAGTTCTTTAATTGGAGGTAAAAAACGTGGGTGTTCTGAATTTTTTTCGATTAAAGCTGTTTCTGTTGGGTTAACAAATACCATAGATTTAAACCCAATCTTGTTGTTCTGAGCATATAATGAACGGTACATGTTTGCGAAGCCCAGAGTAAACCACCACGGTAATGCTGGCAGTCTTTCAAGCATCGAGGTTTGTACTGCCTGAGGTGTAACTATTGCCTCAGCAAGTTCTGAGCGTTCGCTCGGTGCTATAAAAAAAGTTATGAGTACATCTGGATCTCGTAGATCTAAATTAGGAAAAAATTCAATTTTATTTATATTTTCGATATTTTGTTCATTGCGAAAGTCTCTGCTTGAGAAGCTATCTCTTTCAGACTGATCTTGATCTGTTGATTTTCCCAGAAGGCCTTGAGGTAAGCCTGGTTTCATCTCGTGTGGATAAAGCAAGAGTACTCTGGGTAGTGTTTTCTTAACCTGATAGCGTTTAGGTAAGAGCGTATCCACATAGCTTTGTGCTCGGTATACTTGTTTAACAATTCCAAGTGTTATGTTTTCATCACACCGCGTAAGTACCTCAAGGCCAGGCGCAGAGGCGTAATTCCAATGTGGACCTTTTTCCTCAACAAAAAAAGGTGGTAGTACTACTTTATTTGTACTGGTTAGAACATCTTCTGCATAGCAGCGTAAACATAGCTGTAAAAAGATAAATACTATACCTAGTAAAATCAGTCTTAAGTAATTAATTTTAAGGCCTCGAGTTTGCATACTACTCAAAAATATCACTGCTTCTCCTTTAACTCACCTACGTTTACTGTATAATTGTAGAGTGTAATATTTAGAAATTGCTCAATTGCGGTATACGCAGGTAGACGTGCTTCAGGCTCAATTGAATATAAGGAACCTTGCATTTCGCATACGTAAGCTTCTGTACCAGAATTTCTGACACGTTTTACCATATTTTTTTCTTGGTCAAGTGTCACAGGTCTGCCGTTTGAATCCTGAATCATAAGGATTGGTTCTTTAATGGCTGAGGCATGTGTGATTGGTGATATCTCTTTAATTTGTGAGGAGTTTAAGTCGAAATAGGACTTTCTTAATTCCTGATCAAAATCAACTGTCTTATATCGGGATTCGTTGCGCTCATTTTTCTGCATAGTACGTATTAAACTCTTCTCGGCTCCATTATTTTTACTCATGCCATCTAATCTTTCAGAGGCTGAACGGGTAGGGTTCAATCTTAATGGTGTATTTATCCACGCTTTAATGTCTGTGGGTGCATTGGTTGTAATTGCACCCTTGAAGTGGCCTGGATTGAGTTCTAAGGCCCTTAAAGCGAGTGTACCACCAAACCCGTCTCCCATTACTATAACTCGTTTAGGATCAATTTGTTTTTTATCAGCTAGGTATGTAATTGTACTTAGAATATCTTCAGAGGCGGTGTAATCTATAGAGTTTCTTACACTATTTTGAAAGGTTTGTCCTTTACCACTTGATCCGCGGTAATTAATACGAGCCACACTAACTCCAAGACGTGTAAAGAGCTGCGCCTCACGATCAAACCCTGAGTCATTGTGTAGCCATGGTCCATCATGCAGCATGATGACAAGTGGTGGAGGATTGATCTTAGTTTCCTTAGCCTGAGTGAATGTGCCTTCTATCGTAATCCCTGATGCTAGTTTAATACTCATAGTCTGGTAAGGACATATGGCATCACTATCAATCCAGGGCGCTCGTCTGAAATATTGGATAATTTTATCAATCGATTTGAAGTAAAGATAGTAGCGTCCGGGCTCTCCTGGTCCTGACGAGATAAATAAAAAACGATCATGAGCTTTATCCCACTGCGTTAATGTAATTGTTCTATGTTGAATGTGTCCTTCAATTGATTTTTGAACGGAGGCTAATTCAGGTATTAACCAATTTGTTGTAGTGTCTGGATTATGTATACCAGCAAGATTACCAGTCTTGTTATCGAAAATGAGTGGGGATGCATCAAAGTTTTCCAGAGGATTTATTGCATCTAATTTAGATTCGCTTGATGTGAGTTGTGTTTTTATACCACTACTTAAATTTAATTTAAAAATACCATAAGTATCGCGGCCAATATTTGATGCATAGTATATTAGGTCTGGATTAGGATCTAGACTCATTGGAATTGAACGATAACCAAGTACATTTTGAGGGGTAAGTTGGCTCGTAAGCAATGATCTTAGTTTCTCTTTTTTAGAGTTGTTTGGATCTGTATCGCTGATGAGTTTATATTCCTTAAGCGCTTTATTTGAGTACTCCACTAATTCAAGTCTAGGTTGTCCCGTACGGTCAGTCTGGATGCTATTTTTCATTCCAGTTACTGAGTATATAATTTTACAAGCACCTGTTTCTACATTGATACGATAAATATCTGTTTGTATGCCACGTGCCTCGACTGTTATCTCTGAAGTGTTTTCTGTGGGAACCCACAGTACTTCAAGTTTTCTAGGTATAAGTCGTGGTTTTACTTCCTCAGTCTGATTTGAATTAAGTAAATTATCATTTTCGCCTAATTTACTATAATCTCTGTCTACGTCTTGTAGGTTTTTATTAAAATTCTGACTAGGCGTTAGTTTAAGACCTAAGCTTACTGAGTCGCCTAATTTAATTGGATTTTTACCATCTGAATCTACGGCGAATAAACCGTCTAGATTTGAAAGTACTACAAGCCTATGATTTCCAGCCCAGCCGATATAGCTTATGCGTTTGGCGCTTGCCTGCAAACTCCACCAGTGAGAACCAAGTCTATTCTCTTCTACTTTAAGTAGTATTGGTTTTGCAGGATGATCTACATCAATAATTTCTACAGAAGCCGAATCTTCATCATTTATCGAGCAAGCCAAGTGTGTACCATCCGGGGATAATGTTACATGTTCAACTCGCCACGGCCTAAAAGTTGAGATTAGATTATCTGTTGCTACTGTTTGGCCTGAAATTTCTGCACAAATTACGTATAAACTTAACGCTAAAATACCAAAGCCTTGGGGTGATAGGAATTTCATCTAAAAAGCAAAAATCAGTCTCAGAGAATATTTAAGATAGGTCAGTATCAAAAACAGTCATTTTTACGTCAACTTATTGACCTGTGGCCTTCTTTGCCTGAAACTAGAGCTCTTATGCGTTATTTACCCCAATATGTATGTGTTGTAGTTTTGTGTATTACAGCGAGCGTGTTTGCTGCTGACACACCCGATACCTGGAAACCTGTCCCTGTGGTAGTCTCCGTAAATGAGAGTGGAGTACCTTCAGATGCTATTGTTTTATTCGATGGTACAAATACAGATGCATGGTGTTCGGCTAAGTCGCCAAATGCACCTGCTCCATGGAAAATAGTAGATGGTGCGCTCGTTGTTGTCCCTCAATCCGGTGATATTTGCACTAAAATTGCATTAAAAGATGTCCAGCTACACATCGAATTTCGTGAACCTGCTGAGGTGAAGGGTTCTAGTCAAGGTCGTGGAAATAGTGGTGTTATATTTATGGGAAGGTATGAACTTCAGGTACTCGATTCCCATGATAATCCAACTTACGTAAAAGGGCAGGCGGGTTCCGTATACAATCAACATGCCCCCCTAGTAAATGCTTCTAAAAAACCAGGCGAATGGCAAAAATATGATGTCGTTTGGATAGCCCCTCGTTTTGCAGCTGATGGATCACTGATGAAACCAGCGCGTATCACTGTTTTCCATAATGGTGTTATCGTACAACATGACTTTACCGTCATAGGACCTACTCATATGAGTAAGCCAGTTTATACAGTTCATGCTGAGAGTCTCCCGCTTAAATTGCAGGACCATCATAATCCTGTTGCCTTCAGAAATATCTGGGTACGCTTACTCGATAAAACTGAATAAGTTGACTGATTTAACGTGAAACTCTTTAAGAAAAAAAACACTGTAATAGGGATGATTCATGTGGGTGCCTTACCGGGCACTCCACTTAGTACTCTATCATTAACGCAGATTGAGAAAGCAGCACTTAAAGAAGCCAAACTCTATGCCTCGTGTGGGGTAGACTCTATCATGCTAGAGAATATGCATGATATTCCCTATATGAAAGGTTATGTTGGACCTGAAATAGTCGCTTCTCTTGCGATTATTTGTCGCAGCATTAGAGATAGCGTTAAAATTCCCCTAGGCTTGCAAGTTCTAGCAGGAGCTAACAAGCAAGCGCTGGCAGTAGCGCACGCAGCAGATTTTAATTTTATTCGCGTTGAAGGCTTTGCATTCGCTCACTTTGCTGATGAAGGCTTGATTGAATCTTGTGCTGCAGAATTACTGAGATTTCGTAAAGCAATCAGTGCTGAGAAGATCCAAGTCTGGGCAGATATAAAGAAAAAGCATAGTTCTCATGCTATTACTGCGGATGTTTCAATCGCTGAAACAGCTCATGCTGCTGAATTTATGTGTGCTGATACTGTCATAGTGACTGGATCTGCAACTGGTGTAGAACCAAATCTAAACGAAGTTATCAGTGTAAAAGATGCTGTGTCTATACCTGTTTACCTCGGGTCAGGTATTACACACAAAAACATCGGCTCCTTTAAAGGTAAAGCCGATGGGTTTATTATAGGATCTGAATTTAAAAAAGAAGGTAACTGGAAAAATTCTGTAGATACTAAGCGTGTTAACCGATTTATGGGCGCTCTTAAATCTTCTTAAGAAAAGTATTCAATTAGGCTGCATAGCCATCGTTAAATTCAATGATTTCATTATGAGAGATGTCTTCGCGATCTTGGAGATCGAAGATTACCTTAGGTTCCCATAAGTGAGAGCGTAGAGGCTCCAGTACACGTCTTGGAATATCAGGACTAGCGAGATGACTTAAGATGGTAAGGGTTTGTTTCGAAGCTGGGAGACCTAACCACTCTAGGATTCCAAAAATTCCGTTACGCGCATAAATAGCATTAATTTCCCGCCATGCTGGTTCAGTAATGCCACGTAAATTTTCATGCGCAGCTAGAAATGAAATAATAGCAGGTGTTTCTTCTAGGGCATCAAATAGGGTATGGCAGTGGTTGATTACATAGAGAGCTTCAAGGCGTCCGTATTTAAACTGTTCAACAACATTACGAACGCGGTATGGAACGTAATCCATGTACTCCCACCATTCATCATTGCTAAGGGTTGCAGCAGCAGAAGCGTAAACATCAATTGTAGGGTTAACAGCGACCCAGCCTTTACTGGTTTCGCATTCAATTTGAACTGCTGGCCAAGGCATAGCGCGGAAAGCGGTTCCGTAATGAAACCACGAAAGATCAGCTGGGGGAGTAACCTCGAATAATGATTTATAGTTCATACAGAGGACTATACAGGTATAGGTGAGACATTGCTTGTCCCAGCCTAAAAAATCTGAAATACTCATCCTATGGTAGATCGTGCTCAACTTTCCCGTCCTCCACTAGAGCGTATGCTAAAAATACATGATATTCTTAGACGTGGCACACTCGTAAATTGTACACGTTTATGCTCTGAGCTTGAGGTTTGCCGTAAAACGATTGTGAGGGATATCGGTTTTATGCGAGATAGACTTAATCTACCGATTGAATTTGATCCGCAAATTCAGTCTTACCGCTATACCCAACCTGTAACTTCATTTCCTACGGTACAGGTTTCGGAAGGTGAATTAGTGGCACTACTTGTTGCACGCCGAGCTTTAGAGCAGTACCGAGGAACTCCCTTTCATAGGCAGCTAGAAGTTGCTTTTGATAAATTAGCAGCCGGACTAAAAGATAGAATATCATTCTCTCCAGCAGACGAATTAGGAAGCGTGTCCTTTAAAAATATTGGGTTAGGTAAAACTGATCTTACTGTTTTTAATGCGTTAAGTTTGGCGGTCCTAAAGCAGTTGCAAGTTACCTTTAAATATAAAAAGCCGGGAGGTAAAAAGCCTGATAAACGCACAATTCAGCCTTATCACTTAACTCACCGTGAGAATTTGTGGTACCTCATTGGGTTTGATTTAGAGCGTAAAGCGCTAAGAACTTTCGCATTACCTCGTTTAGATTCAGTTGAGGTAAGTACTATAGAATTTACTCGGCCTAGTACCTTTACACCGGAAAAATTCTTTTCAGGTGCTATGGGGGTTCTTCAAGGTGATGGAGATCATCAGGTCGTCATTCGATTCAATGCCCAGAGTGCAGATAGGGTTAAAGAAAGAGAATGGCATGAATCTCAAGTCATGCATGAATTGCCAGGTGGTAGACTAGAGTTAAGACTTAGGCTAGGTGCGTTAGAAGAAGTTGAGACATGGATCTTAAGATGGGGTACAGCAGCTGAAGTAATACAACCATTAGTCTTACGGGAAAGACTGCGTAAGGTTTCAGAGTCATTGCATGACATGTATAAAAAATAATACCTCTTTATTTATATGAATATAAAAATATAATTCTTAAATTATGAATTTAAACGATTCACTGGGTATAATTGAACTCAATCATGTAGCTATTGCTGTTACAGACGTGGATGCGAGTAATCGATTTTACCGAGATGTACTCTTACTTGAGCTTTTGCCTAGGCCAGCGTTTGATTTTCCTGGATCTTGGTTTAGGCTAGGGAGCGTACAAGAACTTCATTTGATTGGAGGTCGTAAAGCACCTAAATCACAAGGTGATCAGCAAGCCGGTCACTTTGCACTAAGAGTGGCAGACATTTCTGTAGTGCATGCCCATTTCAAAAAGCTTGGTATAGTCTACATGGGACCACTGTGTAGGCCTGACGGAGCAACTCAGATATTTATCACAGATCCTGACGGCAACTGGCTTGAGCTTTTTAGTCCTGCAAAGCAGTAAATAGTTCAGCTTCCTAGCCTCAGTGCTTCAAGCTCTTCCCAGCGACTAAATGCCGTAGCATGATCGTTCTCTAGTTGTTCGAGTTGTGCGCGGGTTTTATTAAATAAGATAGGTTCTTTTTGATAAAAAGTGGGATCGGCTAATAAAGCGGCAACAGAGGCCTGTTCTTTTTCAAACGCTTCAATTTTAGCGGGTAGGGTATCCAATTCTTTTTGCTCTTTATTGGTTAGCTTACGAGCTGCTTTTGTCAGTTTTTCTTTTTTAACTTCAATAGACGGTTTTATTGCGAGTGCTGGATTTGGTTTATGTAGAGATTTCTGTCGAATCCAGTCCTGATAGCCACCGACGTAGTCACCAATAACGCCATTACCCTCAAATACAAAAGTTGAGGTGACTACATTATCAAGAAATTCACGGTCGTGACTTACGAGTAGTAAAGTTCCGCTATATTCAACAAGTAAGTCTTCGAGTAAATCGAGTGTTTCTGCGTCCAAGTCATTGGTTGGCTCGTCCATGACGAGCACATTGCAGGGCTTAGTGAAAAGACGAGCCAGCAGCAGGCGATTACGTTCACCACCTGATAATACACCAGCTGGTGTACGCGCACGACTTGGTTCGAAGAGGAAATCCTGTAAGTAAGAGATTACGTTCTTAGAGTGCCCATCAATGAAGACTGTAGAATTTCCATTAGCGATATTATCTGCTACGGTTTTTTTATCATCAATTTGCTCACGTAGTTGATCGAAATACACGACTTCAAGCTTGGTGCCGTGTTTAATGGTTCCTTCAGTCGGGGCAATCTGACCTAAAAGGATTTTAATTAACGTTGTCTTACCTGCACCGTTGGGACCTATCAGACCTATCTTGTCACCACGGATGATTGTCGTTGTCATGTCCTTAACGAGTGATTCTCCATTAGGCCAATTAAACGATAGGTTTTCAGTCTCGATGACCTTAACGCCAGACCTTTCGGCTTCGGCGAGTTTTAAATTAACACTGCCTGTACGGTCCCTGCGTGCACTGCGTTCTGCACGCATTTGCATCAGTTGATTAATGCGGCTTTGAGCGCGTGATCTTTGAGCTCTAACACCACGGCGAATCCAAGCTTCCTCTTGTGCTAGCTTTTTATCAAACAGAGCTTGTTGGCGCTCTACTTGTTCAAGTACTTCTTGTTTTCGTACTAAGTAGGTATCGTAATCGCATGACCAGCTTGCAAGTCGTCCGCGGTCAAGTTCTAGAATACGCGTTGCCATCTTTCGCAAGAAAGCGCGGTCGTGAGTCACGAACATGAGTGATAGGCGACTTTCTAGCAGAAATTCTTCAAGCCAAATAATGGATTCAATATCCAAATGATTAGTTGGTTCATCCAGTAAGAGTAGGTCAGGTTGACCTGCTAGGGCTCGGCCTAAAAGTGCTCTACGTTTTAAACCACCAGATAAGACAGAAAATTCTGCTTTTGGATTTAGCTGAAGGCGTTCAATTAAATCTTCTACACGAACATCGCGTTCCCAATCTTCTTCATGATGGGATGTCTCCCTAAGTCCTGAGCTAATGATATCATGGACTGAACCAGTAATGTCTGTAGGGACTTCTTGGGTAAGCCAAGTAAAGTGTGCTCCTTCTGGTCTAAAAATATCTCCCTTATCTGGCTGCATTTGACCTGTGATGATCTTCATCAAAGTCGATTTGCCAGCTCCGTTACGCCCAACTAAACAGACGCGTTCTCCCGGATCAATTTGGAGATTTGCTTTCTCTAAAATTGAGGGACCGCCAAAGGCGAGACTAACATCGAGGAGACTGAGTAATGCCATTCAGTGTCCAACGTAGAGAACTCACTATCGACGTGCAATGCCTAGAAAAATTTTCTTTTAAGGAGCTAAAATCACTCTAATTGCTTACGAAATGCACTAAATTGAGCCTTTATCGTCTCAATCTCAGCTTTTAATGCTGCAACTTCAGTCTCTAGCTTCAAAACGCGCTCTGGCTCCACACGTAGTGGTGAAAGGGTAGCCTCTGTTTTAATTTCTGATGTTGTCTCAGTAATGATTGGTGCACCCGAGAAAAGATGCATGTAGCGCTGCTCTTTGTATCCAGCTTGGCGTGGTAATTTTACAACGAGTGGGGCACTGGGACGAGTCGACAAATACTCGAGTACTTTTTCTACTTCGTCTAAGCTTTCAAATTCGTGCATGCGAGCGGAGCGTGTACGTAGTTCGCCCAGCGTTTGCGGTCCACGTAGCATGAGGTTACACAGCAGTGATATTTCCGGGCGAGAGAGGTCTACATCAGTCTCTGCAAATCGGTGGGAATACTTAGGTACACGGCTATCTGCACCTTTAAATAAATTAGCCAGACGCTTATCACGTAAACTTTCTAAAGCTCTCATCACTTCATATTCTTCAAGATCCATCACAGGTTCGCGATTCGATGTCTGATTGCACGCTGCAGTAAGAGCACTGAGGCGAATTGGATAATATTCAGGTGTAGTGATCTCTTTTTCGATGAGAGAGCCTAGTACACGAACTTCGTGAGCGTTGAGTAAGGTGGATTCCGTTTCAGCCATGTAAGAGATAATAGGAAAGCAATTCCGGTGAACAAGCTAAGGCTTTCAACGTACTAAGCATAATTGTGACTTAAAGAGGATAGGAATTTGCGCTTAAGACCTAACCTGGTAAAGCGTACCCATATGATACCTCTATAGTTACCTAAGTCGTTGAAAGAGAAGATGGTGGCGACTCCCGGAATCGAACCGGGGACACATAGATTTTCAGTCTACTGCTCTACCGACTGAGCTAAGTCGCCATCAAACAAAGGGTTATTAGGTATGTTCCCGCTCTCTTCGGCAAGCGGAAATTACAACCGTTTTAAGCTTCGCATTTAAGTACGTAAATAATGCCCTGGGTGGAGCCTACTGCCAAATAGCGGTCATCCCATGACCAAGCTATCTTTGTGGCTGCTGCGGGCATCTTAACGGTAGCCCTGAGAGGGTTTTTACGCTCAGGACTCCATAATTCTAAGGTGCCGTCGAGTGAACCTGTGGCTAAAATGCCGTGCGAATTTTGAAAAGCTAATGCGCATACGGGTGCATCATGGGGGAGCATGTTTGGTTCACGCCCTTCAGGTCCTGCGCCTGAGCAGTCCCATAAACAAGCATCTCTACCACCACTTGTTGCTAGCCAGCGGCTCGTGATATCAAAACTTAAATGCTTCACTTTGCCTTCGTAGCCACTCATGTGAAGTTCAGCGTCTTCTGAAGGAATCCATAAGTGAACACTTGGATCTGCATTTCCTGACACAAGCCAACGACTGTTGGGAGACCATGCTAGTGTATTTATACCGTTTGCATAGGTGAGTTCTTTTTGAACAATCCAATCATCACTGTCCCAGAGTTTAACACCGCCAAAATGTGCTGCTGCAAGACAACCTCCTTCAGGATCCCAGGCTAGTGCTGAAATTGTTTTAGCAGCATCGGGGAGTTGTTTCAGTACAGAGCCATCGGTTTTTAAGATGCTTAATTTTTTCCCACAGCTTGCAGCTAAAGATGTATTAGAGCCTAGGGTAGGTCTAAAACCAATGTGTTCTATCCAGTCGTTTCCGATTGAGGCAGTTGAAGTATGCTGACCTGCCAGAGGATCCCAAAATTTAACACAGCCGTCTTGGCCTCCACTGGCTAAGACAAGAGAGTCTGGAGAAAAGCGAAGTGTGTTTGTGCCATTGGCATGACCAGAAACGCTTAAGCGCTTAGCGCCGTCCTTAGCATTATACGCTTCTATTGGACCTGAGCCCGAAGCTGCGGCAAGAAGACTTCCATCTCTAGACCACTCTAAGTCGATGACATAGTCATCCAGTTGTGCTGCCCAAAACTTAGTCAGGTTCATGCGAGACAGGACTTGAAGGAGGCGTTTAGTGCTGCTCGATCTAGATTTTTACCGATGAAAACAAGTGTATTCATTCGTTTATCTGAGCCCCATTCACGATCGAATTTAGCATCAAAGAGCATGTGTACACCTTGGAATACAAGGCGCTTGGTGCTTCCCTTAACTGAAATAACGCCTTTCATGCGGTAAATATCATTTCCTTTTACGCGCAGTAATTCGCTAATCCAGGCATTGAGTTTCTTTCCATCCAATTCACCTATTTCATGAATACCAACTGAGGTTACATCTTCGTTGTGGCTGTGTGCTGGGTGATAATCGTTTTGCCATCCTGGCTTTACATTTTCGCCGCATACTTGGATGTGAAGAGGGACTTCTGAGCATTGCTCAAATACCACATAAAATCCTGGAGTCTTAATCTCTATTTTGAAACGACCATTGCCGTCTTTTAGTTCAAGACGATTAAGTGTTGCACCCAAAGCGAGATTTTCAGATTCAACAACCTTTTTTTCCCAATCTGAAAATACATTTAATGCTAAATCCCTTGCTGCATGAATATCTGTTT
The DNA here is from genome assembly GCA_903834135.1 of uncultured Opitutia bacterium. Lineage (GTDB taxonomy): Bacteria > Verrucomicrobiota > Verrucomicrobiia > Opitutales > Opitutaceae > Palsa-1447. The sequence continues at coordinate 23,357 of CAILHZ010000009.1, forward strand.
CATTTAGGTTATCAAGAGGTAGGATTACTACATCAAGTTCGTTCTCGTTGCGATCATGTTCATGATGATGATCATGCCCGCAGTCGTGATGATCATGATCATGATCCACATGGCCGATTACAAAATCATGATTACCCTGAGGTAGCGCATAGGCACCTGCCCATTCGAAAGGGTATTCGGGTTCCAAAAATGCAGGATCAAGTTCTGTAGCGCGGCTTAAATTAAAACCACCTACATTTAGTACATCCTTTATAGGAATAGCGCAGTTGTTTGTCGTGTGTATTTTGGCAACCGCATTGATTGAATGAATGCGTGATTTAAGCTTCGTGAGTTCCTCCGCAGTAACTAAATCTGTTTTGTTAAGAACGATTACATCTGCAAAGCCGATTTGTTTTACGGATTCATCTCCTGCGTCTAAGTGAGTTGAGACATGCTTTGCATCAACGACTGTAACAATCGCATCTAAACGAAATGCAGTGCGTATCTCATCATCAGTAAAAAAGGTTTGAGCAACCGGTGCTGGATTTGCGAGACCTGTTGTTTCAATTAAAATGCCGTCAAGACGGTCTTTGCGTTTAAGTAGGCGTCCTAAAATACGAATTAAGTCACCCCTAACTGAACAACAAATGCATCCATTGTTCATTTCGAAGAGTTCTTCATCACTTGAGATAACCAGTTGGTTATCGACACCTACTTCACCAAACTCATTTTCAATCACGGCTAGTTTAAGCCCATGTTGTTCGGTTAAAATACGGTTTAATAGGGTAGTTTTACCGGCTCCAAGGAAGCCTGTTAGAACTGTGACTGGAATTGGACCTTCTGCCATAACCAAACACTATAGCTAATCTCTTTAAAGCTGCAACCGTGGAAGCAGGGCATTCTTTAATGCCTTAGACTTACAGATGAGGAGGATATAACCCAGGGGTCAGTACCTCATCATCTGTTGTATAAAGCTTCTTGTCGGGTCCTGCAGAGCGAATCTGCATGTCTGTACCCGAGAGTTGATGGAAGTAAAAGGGTGTTCCCCATCTATCGCAGAGCTCTCCTTGGGCGTTTATGGCTGGGCAACTCTTGGGTATAAAAGCAAAGTCTAATTTATTTTTACCACTTAAGATAGCCGTGATATCTTTATTATCACCGATAGGATCATCTCCGTGCATAGCACTGCGGTACTGTTGAAAAATATCATCAAGTAGACGTAAATCTGCATGGATATCTGTCGTAGAAGAATTTAGTAAGTCAGCTAAATGAGAGGGTGCATCATCCGCTCTTAAGCCAGCTTCAGTCTTAGCTACATTGGGTTGATTGCTGCGTGCTAAAGAAGGAGAGTTTTCAGATTTACTCGTTACTGCTGATGTAGATTTATCCTCTAAACTCTTTTCTGATGGCTTAGTCGTACTCTTAATGTAGAAAAATAATTCTACAGCAGCTAGAAGAGCAACAACCCCTAAGACTATTTTTTTCTGAGCCGAAGCAGTAAGATCAGCCATGGCTTACGTGCCACTCATAAATCCAAGATTTGATTTAGCAAAACGACCAATATTAGGAAGTACTACTGGAAGATTAGTTGCACTGACTCCAAACCATGAGGCAAGTGTAGCTGCATATTGATCTACACTTGTGGATGGAATCCAGCGTCCACGTCCTGTGTCGTCTGGACCGCCTAGTTTCTGAGAAGGCATAGCACCATAAATGTCACCGCCGTTGACAGCTCCACCTACAATCATGTGATGGGAGCCCCATCCATGATCTGCTCCGTCACCGTTTGTGTTGTAGGTTCTGCTGAAATCGGAAGCAGTGAAAGAGGTTACTTGATTTTGAACACCTAATTCAACTGTAGCATTATAAAACGCGTTAATAGCTTGGCTTACTTGTGGGTAAAGTGAGTTCTGAGTTGCGAGTTGTACGGTATGGGTATCGAATCCGCCTATGCTAGCGAAGAATACTTGGCGTTTAAGACCGGACTGAGGCGCAGCTGAAATTAACTTAGCAATCATGCTCATTTGCTGGCCAAGCGAAGTTGTTGGGAACTTCGTCTGCATAGCAGTTGCACCACTGATAACGCTCGTTAACAAAGCTGAATCGGTGATTGCGGAAGTTGAGGTGTTAGCAAAAGCTGCATTAAAGAGATTTTTCTCAGTCTGACTTAATAAATCAAGTTGGGCTTGATAGCGGACTGGATTAATCGTGCCACCTGTAGCTCCCGTTAAACCTATCGCTCCTGAGGTACTCACCGAATATTCGGATGTAGTTTGACCTACTTGAAATGAATTTTGTCCCGCAACACTCACGGACATCGAAATAGATGAATTCGTGTTAATTGCGTTAATGATATCAGCTAAGCGTCCGCCCCATCCGGTTTGAAACGGTTGATCTGAAAGGCTGCTTTGCCACTGCGTTTGTTGATCTGAATGGGAGAAAAGTTGTGGTGGTAAAAATGCAGGATTACCAGACATGTAATTTGCAAGCGTTGTCGGACGAACTAAAGTTCCCGTGTTTGCAAGAATCGCCATTTTACCTGCACCGAAAAGGTCTTGTAATTCAACCATCCCGGGATGCATCCCATAGGTGAAGCCGTCACTATATTTTGCTGGCTTCAAAGCAGTGACTGTGGATTGAGGTAGTGCTATAGCTGTACGTTGGCTTGAGTAAAGATTGTAGCCCGTTGTATCAACTGGTATGATTAAGTTATTGGCGTCATTACCGCCATATAAGAATATACAGACAAGTGCTTTATAGTCAGAGCTTGCAGTTGTTGCATCTGCTGCAAGAGCACCAATAACACGTAGCTGTGCTAAAGCAGAGAGCACTCCGGTAGCGCCCACCGCAGCACATGCATTACCAATAAATTTGCGACGCGTAAGATCGTATGGACTTAGCATAGGAGTAAGAGTTTATTGATTAGTGTTGGACAGCGCTGGCTTGCGTAGTGATGACAAGCTCTAGAGCCGCTTGAGCGCGGTCCAATGCTTTTGTAGTACTTGGTAAAGTGGTGAGTGAGGTAAGGATTCTGTTGGTTGCTGCCGTAGACATATTACCGTTACATAGTAGGGTATTCAGAATTGAGACCAAAGTAGCATTATCGGGAGCTGCTGTGAGTGTAGACAGATTAAGAACGGGTGTCGTAACGCTCGGTGTTGTCGAGGTATACACGATTGCATACAAAGCGTTAGGTACTGTTAGAGCCGTTGTTGCAGTGGTGATTTGGAATTCAGGAGCAAGTAAACCTGCTGCAGCTAAGGTTCCTGGAGGGGTGTAACCAGGCAGGAAATAGTTAAACACAGTTGGTGAGCGTAGTGCTGCTTGGCCAAGTGTGCTGTCTGGAGTGAAGACTGGAATTCTACCATTTACAGCTTGTGCGTTAAAGGCGCGGTAAAGAGCTGTCTGTCTTAGCAGTGGTTCTTTTAATTTACCATAGCTGCTTATCGCTAACATTGCAGGAGAGCGTGCTTCGTAGTCTGTTAAAATAGCTTTAACGACAGCCCCTAAGTTGCCGCGTGTTCCTGTGCCGTCGTTAGCAAAGACTTGGGATACTCGGTAGACATATCCAGGGCTTGGGTTGCTTGTGACTAAGCGCTGGATTAATTCCTTACAAATAAAAGGTCCGGTATTTTGATGGTTTGTTAAGGTATCTAGTAGAATCTTTAGGTCAGTAGCAGCAGTACCATTTGCAGGGACTATGACAGGTGAACTCGTAGGAGTCGTTGCTATTAATGTTTTTTGAGTGATGTCGTGGTAGGCTTGGTACGCCATCATTGGGTTGTACCAATCTGCTGAACTTCCAGTGAAACTTGGTGTTGCTGCTGTTGAATTATATGCCCATCCAGTTAATACATTTGCTGTCTGTATAATCGAAGCATTGCTGTAGGTAGGAATTGGTTGTCCTGTTGCATCTAATACAAGGGTACCGTCTGGATTTAAGAAATTAAGACCTACTGTAAATAGCTGCATGATTTCACGAGCGTAATTCTCGTTAGCAGTAGTGCCTTTGCTAGGAATAGGAGCTGCATTCCTTAACATGTTGAGGTAATTACCCATTACTGGACTCAGCGTTACATCTTGTAATAGCTGACGGAAGTTTCCGAAAGCATCTCGTGCTAGCATATCGTAATAATTAGCAAGTGCTTCAGGTTGCTGTGCTAATGAAGAAGCCGCATCAGAAACTACAAAAATTTCACTCAGTGCGAAGGCTACACGTTGACGCAATTGATCTGGTGCGCTAGTTGTAATTTTCCACCAAGCTGCTTGGCGATTATTTTGATTAATCGGATACTGACCAGTATTAGGAAATATTGCTGCATCAGCGCGTGTAGCTGATAGGTGTGATGTTACAGGGAGTGCCATTTGACTTGCGATCCAAGCTAAGTAGCCCTGCGACTGTATAGCGGCGATGTCAGCTTGGGTTGTTCCAAAGGTAGCCTGCGTTAAGAAACGACTTACAGTATTGGGTGTAACGTTAGTTAAATCAACTGAGGGAGGAGCAGACGGTGCTGTAAAAGTTTGGCTTCCGTTACTTTGTTGAAATACACCCGTTAATTCTCCTGTAGGATAATTTTGACTACCGATTTCTACGTATAAATTACCTGACTGAAGTGCTGATAAAATGTTTGCAGCTGTATAAGTTCCTGTAGCCTCTAGCGTCCATGTTTGATTGATGACTTGACCAGGATAGGTGAGATTTAAAACAAAATTATTCCCTGGGCCAGGTACACCTACAGTGAGGTGAGGTGCTTGTTCAGCAGAACTTAGATCGCTGAAGCTTACGTTTACTGTAGCGGTAGTCCCATCTGCTGAGAGGTAAATAGTCGCAGTGCCAGAACTAATCGAACCTGTTGCACCTGCTGCTGGTCTAAGTTCTGCTAAGTACAAAGTAGGTGGAACGTTCGACACTGAAACTGTAGCTGAGCTAGTTCCTAGTGTATAGGCACCGCTTGTAGGTAAGTTAACTACTACCGTCTTAGTTGCATTTACTAATGTCGTAATAGGGCTTACTGTAATCGTTGCACTGTTTGATCCTGCAGGAATTGTGACCGAACCTGCTAAGGCTTGGTAGTCAACACTAGCTACTGCAGTACCAGACACGGTGTAAGGAACAGTCAGAGGTTGGCTTGTATCACCTGAGCGCGTGACTGTTAGAGTGCCGTTTGTAGAAGGGGAACTAGCATTTGCCTTAGTGGCTGCAATTGAGACTGTCGTGGCTGAGGTACTTGCTGGAGTGATGTCATAGACTTCAATCATTGAAACGCCTGCACCTGCGTTACCCGAAAGTTGAATTGTATACGCACCTGGAGCTAATGAGAGAAGTAGTGCTGCATCTTTACTGCCAGCGAGGAGTTGAAATGCACCTGCTTGTGTAAATGCAGCTGTGAGTTGAGCGGCTGTAGCAGCGCCTGTACCAATAGGAGTACCCCAGTCATCATTACTAGCGATAGTTGCTCCAGAACTGTTAAGTACTGTGATTGTTGGATTAACCAGTGTTCCAGCAACCCCTAAAGATCCAAGCGTCGGACCAACGCCACGAATGAGTAATGTGCGGTTACTTGAACCTGCAGAGAGGTTCAGTCCTGATGTTGCTATTGCGTTTGCTGCTAAGGTGACACGTGTCGAAAGATTAACTAAGCGTGAAGAGCTTGCATTCGAATTAACCTCATAGATTTCAACGATAGCTTTGCCTGAATCAGCTGCCGCTCCTGAAACTTGAAAGGTGTAAGTTCCCGGCGCTAGTGTAGTAACAACTGCTGCATCTTTACTATTAGCTAATAAATTGAATGCACCAGCTGATGCCATTGTGGCTGCATCGGCAGATTTCCAAGCACTGCTTGTAGCAATGAGTGTATTAGTGCTCGTATAAAGATTAAGTAAAGGATCAGCGAGTACGCCACTCATGCTAAAAGGCGATGCTGCTAACGATGGACCTACCGCACGAATGACTACTTGATCACCTGCTCCAGGCCCGATAACGAACCCTGACGTCATAATGTTTGAACCGGTTCCGACCTGACCCAGGGTTGATAAATTAGTCAGGCGAGGTGACTGTGCTAGGGCTTGGGATACTAATAAAGTCGTTACAAAAACCAGCGCTATTTTCGTGCGGAAGAAATGAGCAATCATGGGTATGAGTCTTAGGGGTAAGAACTTGAATTTATACTGTGCGTATCTTGGCCTATAAGCAAACCTAGATTTGTCAGGAAACCACTATTTTCGCTACGGCTAAATAAAACTAAATAAAGAGTCGAGCTGTATGCTTAAGACGTAAGTGTTAGCTCCTAATTTAAGGGCTTGCTCTTAGGCATTTAGCGATCAATCAATGGGTTATAAATGACATGTCGTTTTAAGATCTTAGGTAGTGGGAGTTCAGGTAACAGTAGCTTACTGATTACCCCGCAGGCTCGTATTCTAGTTGATGCAGGCTTTACTACTAAAAAGTTGGAAGGTCTTCTTGAAGAAGCGGGTGAAAGTTTAGGTTGTATTGATGCTATTTTTATTACCCATGAACATGCCGATCATGCAGCAGCTATTGCTGGGATTAAGAAATATCCGTCCATAAAGCTTTTCGCTAATCAGGCTACAGCGCGTGTGTTGCAAGAAAAGCATGGCACTGAATCACGGTGGCAAATTTTTGAAACAGGAAGCACCTTTCGCTATAGGGATTTAGAGATTAAAAGTTTCAGTATCCCGCATGATGCACATGACCCAGTAGGCTTTTGTATTACAACTGGACATCAGGCCGAAGTGTTTACCCCAGGGAAGAAAATTATTTGGCTCACAGATCTAGGGTATGTGCCTGATTGCGTACCGGAACTTATTAAAACCTGCGATATTGTTGTAATTGAGGCAAATCATTGTCCACGTATGTTAGAATTGGATACGAAGAGGCCTTGGTTCCTTAAAAATCGCATTTGTGGTAAGCATGGCCATTTATCTAATGAGGAAGCTAGAGATCTGCTAGTTAAGGTATCTAGTCCTTTGTGGACTCAAATTTACTTAACGCATTTGTCGCGGGACTGTAATTCTAGGGAAAGAGTAGAGGAAGTTTTCCAAGAATTTAAGAAATCAATGCCTTGTGTCGTTACCATTATTGATGCTGGTGAAGGTGGCCCGTTTTACGATATCCTCTAGTCGTATAAAGATACTATACTGTAGAGTAAGTTTAGGTGTAAGATTAGTTTGCCGTAGATTAGAATTTACTTACTTTTCATGCTAATGTCCTCTACTTTCGATTCTTTTAGACGTACTAAGATTATCTTTACCCTTGGTCCTGCGACCGAGAGTGAAGCGATGCTTGAAACGCTGCTAAAGGACGGCGCTGACGTGATTCGTCTTAATATGGCGCATGCTACGCATGAGTGGACACGTAACATTATTGCACGCATTCGTTCAGTGAGTGCCCGCATAGGAATAGAAGTAGCCATAATGATGGACATTAAAGGTCCAGAAATTCGAACCGGTATTTTAGAGTCTCCTATTGAGCTAAAACCAGGTGAAATATTTGATTTTACTGTCAAACCAGGTACAGACCGTGAACAAGCTGAAGAAATTCGCTCGGTTGACGTCAATTATCAGGATTTAGTAAATGATATTAGCGTAGGTGATACCGTTTTAGTTGATAATGGATTAATTCAGCTAGAAGTATTATCAAAAAAAGCGGCTCACATTCGTTGTAAAGTGCTCGTTCCCGGTGAACTAAAGTCAAAGCGCCATATTAATCTTCCCGGCGTTAAAGTTAATCTACCTGCCTTCACTGAGAAAGACCGTGTTGATACTTTAGTGGGTATTGAAGCAGGTATTGATTTAGTTGCACTTTCATTTGTGCGCTGCGCAGATGATGTAATTCAATTACGTGAATTCTTAAAGAAGCATAAATCTAAAGCGTGGATTGTTGCTAAGATTGAGGATCAATCTGCAATCGAAAATTTAGATAGTATAGTAAATGTTTGTGACGCCTTGATGGTCGCACGTGGAGACTTAGGTATTGAATGTCCTTTTGAAGATCTTCCTGTGATTCAGCGTCGTGCGGTCAACACCTGTCTTACTTATGGTAAGCCTGTTATCATCGCGACTCACATGCTTGAATCAATGATTACACAGCCTGTTCCAACACGTGCTGAAATCACTGACGTTGCTAACGCTGTATACGAAAAAGCAGATTGTGTAATGTTATCGGGTGAAACAACCATTGGTAAATATCCCCGTGAGTGTATACAAATGCTGGATAAAATTTCAAAGCGTATTGAACGTGAGGAAACAGCAGATGGTGAAAAACCAACGGTATTTATTACCGAAAAGATGAAAGTGCTTCATTCTGCAGTTATTTTAAGTGATCAGATCGCAGGTTCACAAATTGTTACCTTTACGCGTCATGGAATGATTGCTCGTGGCATAGCAGCATTAAGGCCAGTGAATGCACCAATCATAGCATTTACCCCTCACGTAGAATTGTTTCGCCAGCTTAGGCTATTGCGCTCGGTGATTCCTATTTTAATGCCATTCGCAGAAGAGCCTCATCTTACTATAGAAAACGCAGTTTCGACCTTAAAACATCAGAAACGTGTCTCATCTGGTGATAAATTGATCATTGTTACTGATATTATAGCCCAAGATAGACTAGTTGATAGTATTCAGCTGCGTACTTTGCCCTGATTGACCTAGACCAAAAGTGTGCTAATAGTGGAGGGTAAATGGCTCGCAAACCCTCTGCAGTTAAACGCACACCTAAGCTCAAGTCAGGACCTAAGGTCCCTGGCAAAGGCATTGTCTATGTGACTCGGCAGGTTCATTTTAATTCGGCTCACCGCTTGTACAACAAGCGCTACAGCCTTGCATGGAACCAAAAGCAGTTCGGTATGTGTACGAATCCTCATTGGCATGGGCACAATTATATCTTGGAAGTAACGGTCAGCGGTGTACCCAATCCTGATACCGGCTATGTAATCGATCTAGGAAAGCTTAAATCAATCTTAAATACTATCATCGTAGATAAGGTTGATCACCGCAATTTAAACTCGGAGGTTAGTTTCTTAAAAGATATTATACCTTCAACAGAGAATCTAGTTATCGCTTTTTGGAATCAACTCGAGCCTCACATTACTGATGGTAAACTGTACCGAGTTCGTCTTTTTGAAACACCGCGTAATTTCGCAGATTATTTAGGTCCTGTATGAGTAAACAAAAACAAGGCATGTATCTTCATGAAACAGCCGCTGGCGTTAAGCCACGGATTAAGCGCACGTATGATTCAAAGCTTAAGGTAACTCCTGCATATCGTGAGTCACTACCTGACATGATGAATGCTAAACATGATGCTGTCTCAGGAGTACACGTGCCAATTCAGCAAGTAGGTGTTTCCAACTTTAAGTTACCACTTAAATATAGAACTAAAGATGGCAAAATCCTTGTTCTTGAAACGAGTATTACTGGAACAGTTTCTTTAGAAGCTGAACTAAAGGGTATTAACATGAGTCGCATCGTTCGCTCATTTTATGAGCATAAAGATGAAATCATGACTGGTGAGCGAGTAGGTCGTATTTTGAAGGCCTATCTAAAGAATGTTAAAACCAAAGATGCTCGTCTTAAGCTCGTTTTTTCATACCCCATGCTACAAAAAAGTTTGCGTAGCCAGATGGAGGGTTTTCAGTTTTATAGAACAGCGTTTGAGGGTGTTTTAAACTCTAAGGGAGTATACCGCCGTTTTATTCATTTAGACTTTGTGTATTCATCAGCTTGCCCTTGTTCAGCTGAATTGAATGAACACGCCCGTGATCACCGCGGTGCTTACGGTGTTCCTCATTCTCAGCGCAGTAAGGCCCGTGTCGTGATTGAAGAGGTAGCTGGAAAAAAGATTTGGATAGAGGACGTTCACCAATTATGTCTAAACGCTCTTAAAACCGAAACTCAAGTGATGGTTAAGCGTGAGGATGAGCAAGCGTTTGCTGAATTAAATGGAGTAAACCTTAAATTTGTCGAAGATGCTGCACGCCTACTTTACCGAGAATTTGATAAAGAGAAAAAAGTTAAAGATTTCCAAATTGCTTGTTCTCACTTGGAGAGTTTGCACTCCCATGATGCGGTGAGTGTAATTTGCAAAGGTGTGAAAGGCGGATTTGCCGCAGAATTTAATGATTTTTCAGCACTCGTGTGCTAATCTTATTATGGCAAAGCCGGTTATATTAATCACAGGTGCTTCACAGGGTATAGGTGCAGCAATTGCACGCGTTTTTGCAAAAGAGCTTAAAGGGGTAAAACTTGCTTTAGTTGCACGCAGTCAGTCCAGACTTAATTCGGTTGCACGTGACTGCACTAAACTGGGTGCTCTAGTAGAAACCTACAGCTGTGATGTCAGTGATGTGAACGCTGTTGAATTGCTGCAGCTTTCAGTACTAAAGAAGTTCAAACACATCGATGTACTGGTTAATAATGCCGGTGTATTTAAGGCGGCCTCTTTTCTGGACATGGGTGTTGAAGAATTTGACGGCTTAATTGCTAGTAACTTACGCAGTGTCTTTCTAATTTCTAAGGCATTTGTTCCAAGTATGGTAAAGCGTAAGCGTGGAGATATTTTTAATATGAGTTCAATTGCAGGACTCATCGCATATCCGGGTGGTTCAGGCTACAGCGCTGCTAAATTTGGTGTTACCGGTCTTTCAAAAGTCATGCGCACAGAATTAAAGGCTTACGGAATTAAAGTCTGCTGTGTGTGTCCAGGCGCCACGGTTTCTCCATCCTGGAGGGGGAGTAATGTTCCTCAGCAAAGGCTTATGCCTGCAGAGGATGTGGCACGCGCATTTTACGATATCTACTGCTTAAGTAAGCGCACTGTAGTCGAGGAAATCGTCTTACGACCTATTTTAGGCGATCTCTAAAAGATAAAGCTAGCTTCCTGAACTAGCTTTTAGGCCAATCGCTCCGTAGCCACGCTCAGTTATTACGCGTCCTTGAGGCGTGCGCTGAATGTAGCCCTCCTGAATTAAAAACGGCTCATGCACTTCTTCTAGGGTTTCTGCTTCTTCGCCTACTGCGACAGCTATCGTACTCATACCCACTGGGCCTCCTTTATAATTTTCAGCAATAACGCGTAGTACACGTTTATCCATTTCATCTAGGCCAGCTGCGTCAATTTCAAGTAGCGCTAGAGCTGCGGAGGCAATTTTTTGCGTAATTTTACCTGTGCCACGTTGTTGTGCAAAGTCGCGAACAAAATGAATTAAATTATTCACAATACGTGGTGTACCACGTGAGCGAGCTGCAATTTCTTGTTCTCCTAAGGTATCAATTTCTACGTTTAAAAGACCACAGCTACGTCTTACAATACCGCACAGAGTTGGCGTATCGTAATAATCCAGGCGTGTTTGAAGAGTAAAACGTGATCTTAAGGGAGCCGTTAAAAGACCACTGCGTGTAGTTGCACCAACGAGCGTAAAACGAGGTATTGTTAAACGAACACTCCGTGCGTTTGGTCCCTGATCGATCATAATATCGAGTTTAAAGTCTTCCATAGCACTGTACAGGTACTCTTCTACGGTCTTTGGTATTCGATGGATTTCGTCGATAAATAAAATATCCCCTTCTTCAAGGTTTGTAAGAAGTCCGGCTAAGTCCGCTGCTTTCTCAATCACTGGGCCTGAGGTTACACGTACTGCTTTACCTAATTCATGGCCTAAAATAAAAGCTAAGGTTGTCTTTCCTAAACCGGGAGGTCCGGAAAGCAGTATATGGTTTAAGGCTTCACCTCTGTGCTTTGCTGCACCCACCATCACTTGAAGTCTTTCTATAGTTTTAGCTTGGCCTGTAAAATCACTAAAGGATTGTGGGCGCAGTGCTGCCTCGGCTTGCGTCGGAGACGAAGCAAGTGCAGTTGTTAAAAAATTTACGCCTGTATCAGGTTCAAGTGCCATAACTTATTTCCATTCCAAATCAGCGCCTAAGGAACGCAAGTTTTCTACAAATCTAGGGTGAGCTCGCTTAATAATTTCTGCGTTTCGAACAATGCTTTGACCAGGAATTGAGGCTGCAACCATAGTGAGGGCAACTGCAGCTCGAATAATAAACGGAGAATCAACAACAGCAGGGTGTAAAGGACGATTACCAAAAACTATAATGCGGTGAGGATCACTTGTTACCACGTGAGCGCCAAATTTAGCTAATTCAGGCATCCAAGAAAATCCATTCTCATAGACTTTATTCCAGAAGTGCATTGTCCCCTCAGCACGCGTACTTAAGGCAATGAGTAAAGGCAGTAAATCGACCGAAAAATAAGGCCAAGGTGCAGCCTCAATCTTAGGTAGTAAATTTTTAGTCATTGGTGTTTCAATAACTAATTTTTGTGGCTGTCTTATGTGGGCTGTAGTGCCTTCGTGAGTAACTACTACACCAAGCTTTGCAAATGATCGTGTGATTAAATCAAAGTGATGGGGAAGGGAGTCTTGGACTGCTATTGTGCCACCTGTAATCGCACCTAAAGCAAGGAAAGTCACAATTTCATGATAATCTGAATTAATCCGAATGCTTGCGCCGTGCAGTTTATTAACTCCAGTTACAGTGATGCGACTTGTGCCAATGCCTTCTATGTGTGCTCCCATAGCGACTAAGGCTTCACATAAATCTTGAACGTGAGGTTCACTTGCTGCGTTTATTAATTCAGATTTGCCACTAGCAGTACAGGCAGCCATAGCAAAATTTTCAGTGACTGTGACTGACATATAATCAGTCCACTGACGACCTGCTTTAAAGCCGTTCTTTAAAGTAATCCGAAGAGCATCACCGTCATGCACTTCAGCTCCAAGTGCTTTTAAAATATCTAAGTGTGGATCAATTTCTCTTACACCTAAGGTACAGCCTTTGGATTCGGAATTAAGAACAAAACCACCGAAGCGTTTGAGTAATCCAGGAAACAAAAGAACCGTAGAGCGCATGTCTTGAGGCAGTTCATCGGAGGCAAGGGTCTTTTTGAACCTCGAGTGATCGATCTGCATCTGAGCTTTTAGTTTATCCCAGGTAATTACAGAGCCTTGCGACTGCATGAAGCTTACTAGCTTATTTAAATCCGTGATGTCAGGGACGTTCGTGAGCGTCACAGGATCATCCGTAAGTAGGGTTGCGCAAAGAATTGGAAGAACCGAATTCTTGTTGCCTGAAGGAGTGATGGTTCCGCAAAGCGGTTTGCCACCGTTAACAATTAAATCTGCCATGATTTGGGCTTAAAAAAAGGGCGCCTGCAAGTATTGCAGACGCCCTCAAAATGCGCGCTTTGTTGGGCGCTTTGGCAAGGATTAACTTACATTAAATGTAACCGCCACCTTGTTGGCCTTCTGGACGAGGGCCGTTATCTTGACGTCTAGGGCCGCCTTGAGGGCGTCTAGGGTAGTTTCCGCCCCTGTTTGGATTACCACCTTCACGGCGTTCTGCGCCTTGAGGTTTTGGACTACCTTGGCCTTGATATCCGCCTGATCGGTCGGAATTGAACGAACGGCCACGGTTTCCACGATGTCTACGGCGTCTATTTTGACCATCACGGTCGAATTGAGCACCTGTGGCGGTTTCTGGAGCCTTCTTGTTCTTCGTAAATAGGCCTTTTAACCACGCAAAGAAGCCGCCGGATTTTTTAACCGTAGGTTTTGCTGCTTCAGGGCGATCGGTGCGCTCTGGACGATCGGTTCTGTGGTTCGAATTACGTTCCTGTGGGCTTCTTGCTTGGAAGTTACCCTGAGGTTCATCTCTGCGATCATCACGGCGTGGTGGACGATTTGTGTAGTCAGGATTACGGCGGCTATCTTGTTGAGGCTTTTCCCATGAAACAGAGGTGCGTCTTGCTTCAGCTGGAGGCAAGATATTGAGCTCTGATTTAGGTGCCGCAGGATCGCGTGGTTGTGGTTTCCAGGTAGGACGTTCTGCTGCTGGAGCTGCAGGACTGGATGATTCTGCAGTTGTAGTAGGAGCAGCTTCAGAAGCTGGCGTACGTTCAATAGCAGGGGTTACTTCAGCACGTGGAGAAGAGGTTTCTCCGCTGAATGGGTTTTTATATTCGCGCTCAGGGGTTATGACCTCGAGTGCGGTTGGTTTGTATTCGCCAGTGATGGCTGCAGCGGCAGGTGCCGCGTTTTGACTAGGGCGTTTTCCGCGTGCAAGACCGGAACCGCGGGTTTCTGTGAACACGCCAAATGCTGGCGTGGGTGTGCTGGCTGCGGAGTTCGCGCCTGCAGAGTCAGGGGATGCCGCTTGTGCGGAAGTCTCACCTGATTGTACTGGATCTGTCATTTTACTACTTTTTTGTTATTCAGGCGCTCACTTTAAAATAAAGGAGCAGCCGAGGTTATGTTAAGCCTGCGGAGCGCAATAAGTTGCGCTCAACGTGGCATGAAGAATCTACCTTACCTATGATTGCCTCTAAGCGCAACAGCAAAGGCTAAGCCCTTAAATCACCTAAAGTCCTCATATTCTTACACCTTGTGACTTGCCTACATGCACAAGACACCTCAAGTTTGAGGTATGGATAAACTGGAAGAGATTTTCCGGATGCAGAGTGCCCTTAATGCGCGGATCGGTGTAACCCTTCCGCCCCCTACGGATGAGGAGAAGGCTAAGTGGATTCTCAACTACACCCGTGCTTTACAGCAAGAAACCGCCGAGCTCATCGATAGTGTACCTTGGAAGTGGTGGGCAAAGTACCAAAAGTTTGATGAACAAAATGCCCGCGTTGAAGTGGTTGATTTGTTTCACTTCTTGGTATCGCTTGCACAAACCTTGAACATGAGTGCTGAGGATGTGTACCAAGCTTATTTGAAGAAAAATCAAGTTAATCATCAGCGACAAGATTCAGGCTACGTCGTTAAAGACGAAACTGATTCAAAGCACCTTTAATATTAAAACTTAAAAGACCTAAATAAAATTTAGGTCTTTTTTTTTAGACTTTAACCCAGGTGCCTGTTTTAGCAGCTTCGTAAATAGCAGCTAAAATCTTGATATCGCGTAGTCCCATTTCACCAGGGACAATTGTTTTACGACCTGTTCGAACACAGTCTGCAAAATCATCCATTTGGAGCGCTTGCTGATGTACTGCCATTGGATAGTCTAATCTTCCACGGCTAGTATAGGCATCAACACCTTTATAGGTGAAGGCATGTTGGCGAAATTCAATCCAGCCTTTATCACCTTCGGCACGGAAATTATCGCCTGTGCCGTTGTAGCTTGCTAGGCCGTCAAATCGTGACCCGTTAGCAAACTTTAGCGAGAACTGCATTGTCTCTTCAACTTCAGTGAAGAAATCAGGACGTAGCTTTGTCATTTCTTTTGCTGCTACTTCAACAGGCGTTTCTCCGTTTTGTGCCATGCATGCACCTTGAATTAAATAAATGCCGATATCATACATTGGGCCTCCACCAGCGAGTTTCTTTTCAATTCTCCAAGCGTGTTGTCCCATTTTAAAACCGCGTTGCCCCTTCATTTTTTTAAATACACCAAAATCTCCGTCTCTTGCTAAGCGGCGCATTTCTGAGTGATACGGATCAAAGAATAGGCGGTAGCCCACAGAAAATTGAACGTTGTTGTCTTTACAGGCTTTTATCATCGCCTCGCAATCTTCGACATTTGTAGCGAGGGGTTTTTCTGAAATGACATGCTTGCCGGCTTTCGCTGCACGAATCACAAAGTCACGGTGGTTTCCAGGAGGTGTTACGACATAAATAATATCGATGTCAGGATTATTAACAACCGCGTCCATCGAATCATATGAATACACATTCTTCTCCTTAAGGTTATACTGCTTAGCCCATGCAACGCCTTTTTCAGGGTGTCCAGTAATGACGCCGGTTAATTTACAGTTCTTAGTTTCTAAAAGTGACGGGCCTAATTCTCCGCGGCTGTATCCACCAAGACCTAGGAGAGCTACTCCGAGTACTTTATCAGTCTTAGAATTGTTAGCTTGTGCAAAGGAGCGCAGAGTAGAGCCACCTGCAAGTGCAGCTGAGCCAAGTGAGGCTAGTCTAAGAAACTGACGACGTGAAAAATTAGAGGGAGTATACATGGGGTAGTTGTAAGACGCCTGACTGCCTAGATAAGTAACTTAGGGTTAATTATAAAATACAATACTTACAGGTTGTGAAATAGTGACGCTATGGCCTGAGGCTTTAAGTTCACCAGTGTCGGTATTTATAGAGAATGAAGCGATGTTGTTTGTATCGCGGTTAGCTACGAGAAGCCATTTGCCATCGTCTGTAATATTGAAATTGCGAGGATGTTTTCCTTCACAACCAATAATTTGAATACGCTTTAATAGTCCTGTTTCAGAGTCGCGTGCAAAAACAGCAATACTGTCGTGACCCCGGTTTGTGACATAGACAAAACGGCCATTAGGATGAACGCGAATTTCAGCAACGGTATTTAGCGTTTTGAAATCTGAGGGCAGTGTAGAATCTGTAGCCAGTAGCTTTAAGCTGCCTGCTTGTGCATCATAAGCATAGGTGCTAACAGAGCCTCCCATTTCATTTGCAACGTAGAAGAAACGGCCGTCAGCAGAAAACTTACTGTGACGTGGACCTACACCTGCAGGTGCGCTAACAAATGATGGAGAGTGTGGAATTAAAGTAGCTGTTTGTGGATCGAGTTTACAAACAATGACTTGATCGGTGCCTAGATCACAGCACATCACAAAACGATTATCAGGTGACAGTGTTACAGAGTGTGCATGAGCTTGGGTTTGACGGTCCTTGTCAGGACCAAGTGGCCCTACGTGTGGGATAAGTGATGTCCGTGCTCCAAGTGAGCCGTCTGTTAAGATTGGAAGGGAACATTCATATGCAGCATTATAATTACACGCGATCACCATGCGATCTGTGGCATCAACGACTAAGTGTGTTGTTGCACCACCTCCAGTAGCTTCTTGGTTTATATAGGTCAATTTACCTGCAGTTGCATCGACACTATATGAGGTAATACCGCCTAGGGCAGGCTTCACACCAGGTAGTTTTAATTCACCTGAGGAGTAGAGGTGCTTTTTAGAAGGATCGAATGCTAAAAACGTCGGGTTTTGTGCTTCTACTGCCAGCCAAGGTTCAGAAAATGTACCGTTTGATTGGTCAAACTTCAGAGCGTAAATACCCTTACTGGTAGTGAGGGTGTAGGTTCCAATAAAAACGAGCATAGGAGAAGCAGATAAGTTTATTAGTGAAAGTAAGCTAAAGGCCAGCCAGGACAGGGGTTTTTTCATCTGTACTGAAATTAGACAGGAATTTGTGCTCAAGCGAAGCAATTTCTTTATCCTCTAAGATTGCGATTTGGTTTAACACCAGTAGGGTTTCAATAATGGCAAAGACTGACGAACCAAAGATCATTTTTTCGATGCTCGGGGTATCGAAGAAAATAGAACGCAAAGAAATTTTAAGAGACATCTCTTTATCCTTTTATTTTGGAGCAAAGATTGGAGTCCTTGGATTTAACGGCTCGGGTAAATCATCGTTAATGCGTATTTTAGCAGGCAAGGATACTGAAATTGATGGCCGTATTCACTTTGAGCCTGGAACGACCGTTGGTTTACTTGAGCAGGAGCCTCAGCTTGAGGCAGGTAAAACTGTGCGTGCCTGTGTCGAAGAAGGCATCAAACATTTAACAGACTTGGTGGCTGCCTATGATGCGACTTGGGATGAACTGGGAGAAGCAGTAGACGATGCAGCTAAGGACAAGATAATGCAAAAGCAGGGAGACCTCCAGGAGAAGATTGATCTTGCGGGTGCCTGGGACTTAGCACCTCAAGTAGAGATGGCAATGGATGCTCTAAGGTGTCCTCCTGCAGATTCTTTGGTGGATAAGTTATCAGGTGGTGAAAAACGCCGTGTCGCATTGGCGCGCTTACTTCTTAAGAAACCTGATATATTGCTACTCGATGAGCCAACTAATCACTTAGATGCAGAAAGTGTTGAATGGCTAGAGCAGCATCTATCTCGTTATGCTGGTACTGTAATTGCTGTTACTCACGACCGTTACTTCTTAGATAATGTAGCTGAGTGGATTTTGGAATTGGACCGTGGGCATGGTATTCCTTGGAAAGGTAATTATTCTTCGTGGCTTGAGCAAAAAGGTGCTCGCCAAGCTGTAGAACAAAGAACTGAAGACCGTAGGCAAAAAGCAATGGCTAGGGAATTAGAATGGATCAGACAGTCTGCGCGTGCTCGCCAAGCTAAGTCGCAAGCACGTATTACAGCTTACGAAACGATGCTTAAAGCGGATGTGGCTGAGGAAGAAAAGCGCTACGAAATCGTTATTCCTGCAGGACCTCGGTTAGGAAATCTAGTTGTTGAGGCAACTGGGATTTCTAAATCATATGGTGAGAATCTTCTATTCGAAGGGCTCAATTTTAATCTACCCCCAGGTGGTATTGTGGGTGTCGTAGGACCAAACGGTGCAGGTAAGACGACATTGATTCGAATGATCACAAGTGCAGAAACCCCAGATACCGGATCTTTAAGAATAGGTGAGTCTGTGAAGATTGCTCACGTTGATCAGTCCAGAGATTCACTTCCGGATCACCAGACTATTTTCCAGGCCATTAGTGGGGGAGAAGAAATTCTTCATCTAGGAAATAGAGAAGTTAATTCACGTGGCTACTGTGCTCAGTTTGGTTTCACGGGTGCAGATCAGCAGAAAAAAGTAGGCATTCTTTCTGGTGGTGAGCGAAACCGTGTTCACTTGGCTCGATTGCTTAAGAGTGGAGCTAATTTGATTTTGCTGGATGAACCAACCAATGACTTAGATGTAAATTCTATTCGAGCACTTGAAGAAGCACTCGAGCATTTTGCAGGTTGTGCATTAGTCGTATCCCACGACCGTTGGTTCTTGGACCGTGTCGCAAGCCATATCTTGGCCTTCGAGGGAGATAGTTATGTACATTGGTATTCAGGTAACTATTCTGCATATCTTGAGGATTATAAACGGCGCAAAGGCGCGACTGCAGATCGTCCTCATAGAATTAAATACCGTAAACTAACTCGAAGCTAATATTGTTTCCTATTTTTTAGCGTCTTACTTTAACTTTCTTATTACTAATATTATTTTATGAATAAATTGACCATCGCTCCGAAACTGCAGTCAGTGATTTTAGTTACCTGTTGTTTGCTTCTTTGTGTTGGAACTCCTGTACTTGCACAGCGAAATGCTGTTGAAGCTAAGCATGGGGTAGTGACCTCAGCTCATGTACTTGCTTCAGAGGCAGGGCTAGAAATTCTAAAAAAAGGCGGTAATGCGGTTGATGCAGCGATAGCAACAGGTTTTGCACTAGAAGTAGTTTATCCGTTTGCGGGCAACTTAGGTGGTGGTGGTTTTATGATGATTCATACCGCTAATGGAAAAGATACTGCAGTGGATTACCGCGAGAAAGCACCCTCTGCTTCATCTCGCGATATGTATTTAGGAAAAGATGGTAAACCCACTAAGGGCGCTGGTTCATCTACTGTAGGTTGGAGAGCAAGTGGAGTTCCAGGTTCTGTAGCTGGATTTGCGCTAGCATTTGAAAAGTATGGTTCGGGTAAAGTGACTTGGGCTGAAATTATCGAGCCATCAAGGCGTTTAGCAGCCAATGGGCACCGCGTTTCTCAGGCCACTGCAAATGCTTTTCACCGTATGCATACGGATCAACTCTTGGGACAATTTCCGGAATCAAAACACATCTATCTTAAAGACGGTGCTTTTCTAAAAGCTGGTGAAAACTGGATACAATCTGACTTAGCAGCTACCTTAGAGCGTATTCAAAAGCAGGGACCTCGTGAATTCTATGAAGGTCAAACTGCTCATTTGATAGCCGATGCTATGGCTAAAAATGGTGGAACTATAAGTCTTGAAGATCTTAAAGCCTACCAAGCTGTTGAGCGAGTACCTCTTCGTGGAACGTACCGCGGGTATGAAGTCGTTACAATGCCACCTCCTAGTTCTGGAGGTATTGCGATTCTTCAAATGCTTCAGATGTTGGAGAAATATGATGTCACTAAAATGGGGGCAAATTCATCTGCTAAGGATCATTTATTTATCGAAGTGATGCGCCGTGCATTTCGCGACCGTGCAGCCTATTTAGGTGATCCAGATTACGTTAAAGTACCTGTAGTAGGATTACTTGATACTCATTATGTGCAAAGCCTTATGGCTAATTATGATCCTAACCATGCCAGTATGAGTAAAGGCTTCAAGGCCGGTAAGCCAGCTGGCTGGGAAGCAGTTCCTGTTACTCCTGCAGGACATGAGTCAAATGAGACAACCCAATTTACAGTCGTTGATGCAGCCGGTGCAGCGGTAAGTAACACCTACACCTTAAATGGTGGTTTTGGTTCTGGTGTTACAATTCCTGGAACTGGACTTCTCATGAATAATGAAATGGATGACTTTGCTGCTCAGCCAGGTACGCCTAATATGTTTGGTCTCATCCAAGGTGAAGCAAATGCAATCGCACCAGGTAAAAGACCGCTTTCATCTATGACACCTACGTTTGTATTTAAAGATAGTAAATTATTTTTAGCTACTGGAAGTCCAGGTGGCCCAACGATTATAAATACCGTATTAGAAGTTATCACCAATGTTATCGATCACGGTATGCCTGTGCAGCAGGCTGTTGAGGCACCTCGTTTTCATCATCAGTGGATGCCTGATCTGATAACCTTTGAGCGCTACGGGTTGAGTCCTGATACTGAAAAAATTTTAGCTGCAATGGGTCACAAAATTACAGCTCATGCAAATTTTGAAGGTGCCTATCAAGGAGATGGTGAAAGTGTTATGATTGATCCAAAAACACATCTCATTCTGGGTGCTGCAGATCCTCGCAAGGATGACTCGAAGGCCGTTGGATATTAGGTTTTATGTGTGTTTGTATCTGCTCTCATCTAGTATGTCCTGCATGCTAGGTGTAGTATGCGGATGTTGGAAAGAGTAGGTGCTTTGACGTTTAAACCTTTAGGAAATGAGGCAGTTTCAATAGTCTCTCGCCTGCGGTATGCAGTGTTTCCGGGCGTTTAGCAAAATTAAGTCGGATGTACCTATTTTCTGCATTATTGAAGAAACTTGAACCGGGAACTGGTGCTACGCCGATTTCTTTGGTCATCCAATGTGAAAATTCGACATCACTTTTCCATCCGAATTTTGAAATATCAACCATCACAAAGTAGGCACCTTGAGGTTTCGTGTAGCTAAGACCTGTTTTGTCGAGATAGCCCAATAGGATGTCCTTAGACTGGGTATAAATTTCAGCTAAATGATCGTAATAACTTGAAGGAAACTTTAAGGCAGTGACAACGGCGTGCTGCAGTGGAGCGGCAGCACCTACAGTAAGAAAATCATGAACCTTGCGAGCTTGGGCAATAACGGATGCTGGTGCATGCACGTAGCCTAAGCGCCAACCTGTGATAGAAAAAGTTTTAGATAACGATGAGCACATGAGTGTGCGCTTTGCCATTCCAGGAAGTGTCGAAAAATAAATATGCTTATTAGGTCTAAATACGATGTGCTCATAGACTTCATCAGTTAATATCCAGACATCGTTTTCCTCGGCGGCTTCTGCGATTACATTTAGTTCTTCACGCTTGAATACACGTCCGCAAGGATTAGAAGGATTGCATAAAACAAATGCTTTTAAGCCGGACCTAAATACTTTTCTTAACTCATCAGGATCGAAGGTGTAATCGGGTGGATTAAGTGGAATTAAAATCGGCCTGGCACCACATAAAATAGCATCCGCTGAGTAGTTTTCGTAAAACGGTGAAAAGAGTCCTACTTTATCACCTGGATCTAAGACAGTCATCATAGCTACCATCATGGCTTCAGTTGCCCCACAGGTGATTACGAGTTCTGATTTTTCGTCAACATCTAAACCGGTAAATACTTTAAGTTTAGCTGCTAGTGCTTGGCGTAATTCTGGTGATCCCCAGGTGACTGCATACTGATGGCGACCCGCATCCATAGCCTCCTTACCCGCTTTTATCAGCTCTTTGCACGGATCCCAATCGGGAAAGCCCTGGGCCAAATTAATAGCACCATGAGTTTGAGCTACGCGCGACATCTCTCGAATAAGAGATTCTGTAAAAGTCGATGTACGAAAAGAAGTTTTTGGCATGACTTAAAATAAAATCATGCCAAGACCTAATTACTTTGCGAGCAAGTCTTCAACGGAATCACTCTCTACACCAATATCTGCAAATAACCATGATGAAAGGTAACGCTCTGCGCATGACGCAACGATCACGACAATCTGTTTACCTTTATTTTCAGGACGTTTAGCAATCTGAATTGCTGCCCAAATAGATGCACCTGAGGAAATACCAACAGGGATACCATCAAGCTTACTTACTTGCTTACTGATTGGGCCTGAGTCGTCTTCTTTAACGCCAATAATTTCGTCGTAAACTTTGGTGTTTAAAACTCCTGGTATAAATCCTGCACCAATTCCCTGAATTTTATGAGGTCCTGGTGCACCACCGCTTAAAACCGGCGAGCCTGCAGGTTCTACCGCAATGATTTTTATACTAGGATTCTTTGCTTTGAGGACTTCACCCACGCCAGTGATTGTCCCACCTGTACCTATGCCGGATACTAAAAAATCAACTTTGTTATCGGTGTCACGTAAGATTTCTTCTGCTGTTGTGCGGCGATGTATAGCTGGGTTTGATGGATTAGAGAATTGTTGTAAAATTACGCTATTGGGAATTGTTTTCTGAAGTTCCTCGGCTCTAGCGATTGCGCCTTTCATGCCCTTTGGCCCTTCTGTTAGAATCACTCGAGCTCCAAGAACTTTTAATATTTTACGACGCTCAACAGTCATCGTCTCAGGCATAGTGAGGATGAGCTTAATACCTTTAGCTGCGGCAACAAAGGCTAGGGCAATACCAGTATTTCCACTTGTTGGCTCAATTAATACTGTATTTTGATTTATTGCACCGCTTTTTAAAGCATCATCAATCATAGCAAAACCAATACGATCTTTTACGCTTGAGAGGGGATTGAAGAATTCGAGTTTCAGTAGAATATCAGCTACAGCTCCATGAGCTTTAGCTGTTCGATTTAAACGAACAAGCGGGGTATTGCCGATTGTTTCTGTAATGTCGTTATATATTTTAGCCATTTTGATTCTGATATAAAGGAGAACTATTTTGTCTGTATAGTACTAACATGATGGTTTTAGTCATGATTGCCAATCCTAATTTATTCCTGTGCTTTTAATATACTTACTTTATTAAAGTAGTTTTTGGGGAGGATAGGACTTTAAATACCTATTAATCGGCAATTAATAAAACTACCATACAGTCGCTTATAACTTAATTTTTTAGGGTCTTTCCTAGCTGAGCAGAGCAAAATCTGTTTAAGTCTATGAAGGGCAATGAAAAATAAGTATCAATTCAGGTCACGCATTTCCGAGAGGTTATTCAGGGATATTTTACGCCTGTTTTGTTCAGATATTTGTGCC
>CAILHZ010000010.1 GCA_903834135.1 uncultured Opitutia bacterium
GCCGCTGTACAGATTAGAGAAACAGTCTGAAAGATGGGGAGCGAATATCCCAAGGCAGACCATGGCGGACTGGATTAGGATAACAGCTGAGTGGCTTGAGCCTATATACAAGAGAATGCATCAGAGGTTACTTGAAGGAAGTTACCTTCAAGTGGATGAAACTCCGGTACGGTGTAATGATCCTGATGAAAAGAACGCAGGAACTAAAGAAGGATGGCTTTGGGTGGTCAGTAGACCAGGCTCTGACGTGGTCTTTGATTGGCGGTTGTCGCGTAAGCATGGAGAACTGACTTCGTTAGTAGAGGGCTTTAGTGGGATACTGCAGTCAGATGCGTATGCGGCGTATTTTGGATATGCGAAGAATCATCCTGAGGTGAAATGGGTTGGATGTTGGGCCCATGCTCGTAGAAAGTTTTTTGAAGCTAAGAGTGAAGATCCTAAAGCGGTTGCCTTCGTCCTAAGAATTATTGGCTGGATGTATGAAACAGAAGCTTTGATGGATAGTCATAAACTAAGTGCAGAGCGAAGGGCTTATCATCGAAAGAAGTTTTACCCCAGAAAACTCTACTGGCTTAAGAAAGTAGTGATTGGACTTAGAGCGAAAGTGTTGCCGAAGTCGGGATTGGGTAAAGCCTGTGACTATATACTTAAATACTGGGAGCCCTTGGTTGCACATATCGAATATGGAGAAACTCGGATCGATAATAACCTGGTTGAAAATGCAATTAGGCCATCTGCTATAGGTAAAAAGAATTGGCTTTTTATTGGTCATCAAGAAGCAGGTCAAAGACCTGCTATTATATACTCGATAGTCGTATCGTGTCAGAGACGTGGCATAGATCCTCTTGAATACATGCGAGATGTACTCACAAAGCTTCCGAGGATGACTACCAAAGATGATCTGGATGCACTTATTCCAGCTCTTTGGAAGAATACGAAGAATTAATATATGAGTGGTGGCTATCACTAATGCGATACGGCCACAAACTTCTATAATTAGTGGCCACTATTAATATTAGATCTAGGGCACCAGGCCGGACGCTTACTATCAATTCAATTAACATATATTTAGAATTTTATTAAATATTAGTTTCGCTGTGTTTCTGTAACAGGGGTTCGCAGATTTTTACTAAATCCCAAAATTTGTTAGACAGGATGTTTCTAGAATTGTTATCAAGGCCTGCAAAATGCAGGATGAAATCTCCGAATTGCCAGGGGCTTTCTCCTGTTAAATATGAATTGAAAAGATTGTTTTCTCTTGTTACTAGCAGGGCTTGAAAAATGTACGGATACAGTGCCATCAAAGCAGCATTCTCCCACCATTGATGGTTGATAAACTGCTCTTGTTTCCAAATAAGATCTAAAATCACATTTGTTGTTTCATTTCGCTTAATTAAAAATACACCAGTATTTAAGTTTCCTCCTCCATCTACGGCGAATAACATGCACCGATTGCTTCTATCTAATTTTCTGCATAAAATCTCAATTTTGAAAAAGGGATTTGTAATTAAAGTATCGGCATCGGCCCAAAATATATATTCAATTTCCGGATTATCGGCTAAACATTGTGATATTGCCAGGATTTTGCCCCATGGAGCAGGTCTGCCCTTATAGTCGTACTCTACGTGATGAACATAAAGGTAATTGTTTTTTTTGCAATACTGTTCATGGCTTTTGATACAAGAACTTAAACTTGCTCTGAACTCACTTCCTGTTGCTATGCTTAGCAGGGCTATATTTTTATTAGACATAATTTTAAAGGGTCAATTTTTCATGGGATTACCTCCATGCATGGTCCTAAGCAGGCTTAGTATTTCTCATTGAATAGAAATATTCTTCTCCGAATCATTTGCGAATTACCAGATAATTTAAAAAGATTAGCCGCTAAAGGATTTTATACTAAAATGTTTAACAGTCTACTTGATAAATATGTGCGAAATTGGAAAAAAGGTAATATCATAAATAATAAATTATTAATCGATAGTTTCTTGCACGAGACAAAAAACAAAGAACCGATTAACTCATTTGTTGAGCATTTAAACGACATGATTAAAGATTTAGAATAATATATTATTATCAATATACTTTGTGCCGTTAAGATGAATAAATAAGATGAAGATCCAATAAATAGGTAGTACCTGCTGCTTTCAATATGACAACGCCAGCACCTATCTATCTACCCTTACCAGAATTTTATTGGAGCCGAGGGCGAGAAAGCGATGGTGAGCGGGTCCCGAAAACTGGGCCAGGTGGAGTGTTAGTCTTTGGCTTGATTTGATGTGTTGACTGCAGTTGTGTTTGGGATTGGCTGAGGTTTTTCCGTGGAAGTGCTTGGAATAAAGAAATATCAGAAAGACTCCCCGAAATCATTGCCCGTAAAACGGGCACACTGCTGAATACTCCAAAGAACGTGAAAAAGAACTCTTTGAAGAGTTTGGTAGACTTAAGAGTAAGCGTCCGGTCTAGATCCTAGTATTTTATATTGCTACTTAGTAGTGATCGGATGCTCAGATCCCAAGGGCTGAGGCAGCTGTTACAGAAGCAGGTATTCCATATAAGAAGCTAAATGAGTCTGTAGAGACTTCATCTGGTAAACTATCCATATGCACTATGCACTTAGCCAAAGGGTTAGAATTTAGAGCAGTGGTTGTTATGGCCTGCGATGATGAGATTTTGCCTCTACAAGAGCGTATCGAGGAGATAGGGGATAGCGGTGATCTTCAGGATGTATATGATACTGAAAGGCATCTATTATACGTAGCCTGTACTCGGGCTAGGGATTTTCTATTGGTGTCTGGTGTAGTTCCGGCATCCGAGTTTATTGAGGATTTTCGTTAGAAATCGATCAATTGGAGTAATCTGGTTGGTATGACCAGAACCCTAAAAGTGGCCAAGAAGTGGCCAAGTAGTTTTTTAGAGGCATAAAAAAGGACCTACGATAGTGTCGTAAGTCCTTGATTATAAAGTGGCTGCCCGGGTTGGGATCGAACCAACGACCAAGTGATTAACAGTCACCTGCTCTGCCACTGAGCTACCAGGCAATTCTAACCATTCTTCCTTAACAAACTAAACCTAACTCTAAAAGTTTCGCACTAGCAAAGCTTTAAGTTAAGTCCTTATTGCGACAGAAGAGAGGATATGTATTAGGGAATGTGATCCTACACTCGCAAGCAAAAAGGAGCACGGAGTTAAGAGATTTGGTTGATTTACTCTATTTACTCCTAAAGCAGTTCACAATCAGCCGTTTGGGTTCACTTTTGACTCATTCTGCATGTTTTTTTCATAAATACTTCTGAAAATTCATGTAACCCCATGTATTAACCTGTATTGTCAAAAAGAGCTATAACCCATTAACTCACAATTAAGTGAGTCAAGAATTTACTAGTAATGCATTAGAGCACACCAACTCTAAGATACCTATCTATTTAAGCCGGGGGTATGAGGCCTATTGCTTAGGTAACTTAAATGAAGCCGCTTCCTTTTATAATTCAGCATTGCACGTGGATCCGAAAAACTGGGACGCCTTAAAGTATTTAGCAGACATTTCAGTAAAACTTAAAAATTACCCATTAGCCGTTTCTTACCTCTACAGGTTACTCGAGATTAATCGAAACAGTGCAAGCGTCTATAATACACTCGGCTATGTCTTAAAACAGCTGAACCGTTTAGAAGAAGCACTCACAAGTTATTTTCTAGTAATTTCAGTTACCCCAGATTTTCCGGATGCTTACCTAAGTTGTGGTGATATATTATTTGCACTTAAACGCTACGATGAGGCAGTAGGAATCTATGATAAAGCAATCGCTTTAAAACCTAATTACTTCGAGGCCTTTAATAATCGTGGAGTTGCTTTAAAAGAGCTCAAAAAATTAGATGAAGCGATAGCTAGTTACTCCAAAGCTATCGAGCTAAGGCCTGACGCCTACGAAGCCTACAATAACCGTGGTGACGCTTTAATCGCTTCAAAAAGACTAGATGAAGCAGTACTTAGTATTAATCAGGCCATTGCAATTAAGCCTGACTATTTTAAAGCCTATAATAACAAGGGTAATGCTTTAATAGAGATTAAAAAATTAGATGAAGCCTTTCATAGTTATACTCAAGCAGCGCTAATAGAACCCACAAACCCAAGAGTTAATTTTAACCTAGGGTTGTATCATTTATTAAAAGCTAATTTCAAAGACGGATGGGTGGGGTATGAGGCAAGGCTCATGGATCCAGATTCATCTGTATTCACAAGAAATCGTAGTTTCAAAAAGCCACTCTGGAATGGGAAAGATGATCTAAGGGGTAAGACAATCTTTATATACGCTGAACAAGGGCTAGGGGATACAATCCAATTTTCTCGTTATATAGCAGAAGTGGCAAAAGAAGGAGCATCTGTAATCTTCGAGGTACAAAAGTCTATTCTAAAACTACTTTCTAGTCTTGATGGTGTTACCACAATTCTTGCGAAAGGAGATGAAGTTCCACCCTTTGATTATCAGTGTCCTTTATTATCTCTGCCTGCCCTTTTCAAAACTGAGCTTACTAATATTCCGCCAATTGCTAGAGCGCTCTTAGTACCCGAAAATAAATTAAACGAATGGGTAATTCGCCTAGGAAAAAGAGTTAAACCTCGTATAGGACTCGTATGGAGTGGGAGTACTATCCATAAAAAAGATCATTTCCGTAGTCTTAATCTTTCTGAGCTCATTCACTTACTTCCTCCTCAGTTTGAATACATCAGCCTTCAAAAAGAAATTAGTTCCTTAGATGAAGATTTGCTTCGAAAAAATCAGATTAAACACTTTGGCACTGAGCTTAACGATTTCACAGACACTGCAGCTCTAACACAATTAATGGATCTTGTTATCAGTGTTGATACAAGTGTCGCTCACCTCGCTGCAACGCTCAGCATTCCCACCTGGATACTCATTGCCTATTCACCGGATTGGCGTTGGCTCTTAGACAGAACCGACAGTCCCTGGTATCCGTCAGTTAAGCTCTACCGCCAAACTGAGCTAAATAGCTGGGACACTGCCTTAAAGCAGGTTAAACTAGACTTAGAGAAACTAGCATAAGAAGAAGGTATCTTAAGATATTCCTACTCATATACTCACACTTTAGGCAGATTTCACCTTATAAGAGTATTTCTCTATATTTTCTTAGTTCCGACTTCTCCTGCCTGCCGTTATCCCGCGCCCTAAAACATCCTACCGTATTTGTATTCAATACACCACCATACACTTACGGCTTAACTTCCCCAATAATCCACATTCTGCTAAAGATCCCCTAGTAATTACCCCTTTCTGACACCCCTAATACCCCCTAAAGTTTTAGTTGCCATCCCTAGGTCAAATCGTATGTGATAACCCTCTTTCCACTACGCCTGCCCTCAATTCCGGGGTCTCAGGGGGAACGAATCCATGAAAACAAATCTTAAATTAAACGTAGCCTCGCGCACGCAAACAGGCCGTAGTGCCTCCCGCCGTCTGCGCAATGTGAACCAAGTGCCTGCTATTCTTTACGGAAAGCACACAAGCCCTGAAAAGCTCTCAATCGACGGACCAGAATTCCGTAAGCTCTTAAAAGCAGCTTCAGGCAGATCCATCTTGATTGAGATCATGAGCCCAGAGCGTAAAGAAGTCGCTCTCTCCATTATCCAAGAAGTAAGTCGTGATCCAATCACAGACAAGTACCTCCACGTCGACCTTCACGAAGTAAAGCCAGATGAGAAGTTCGAAATAGAAGTTAATATCCGCATCACAGGAGAGTCCTTCGGTGTTAAGAACCAGTCAGGCGTTCTTGAAATCGGTGCGCACACGCTTCGTATCCGCTGCTTACCAAAAGATCTTCCCGAATTAATCGAAGTAGACGTTTCCCCACTTAAAGTCGGTGAAACAATCAAGGTTGGCGAATTAAAGGCAGTCCCAGGAGTCGAGTTCCTCGATGTTAAGGGTCAACCTGTCGTCTCCTGTGTCGAACCTGTCGCAGAAGTCGTATCTGCAGTTTCCACACCTACAGCAGAGCAAGCAGCAGCAGCAGCCGCAGCTCCTGGTGCAGCTCCTGCAGCCGGTGCAGCCGCTGGCGCAGCCGCAGCTCCTGCCGCTGGTGCAAAACCTGGTGCAGCTCCCGCCGCTGGTGCAAAGCCAGCCGCTGGTGCAGCCGCAGCGAAAGCTGCAGCTCCTGCCAAGAAGTAATTTTTCTGCGACTGGGGTTAATCGAATCACATCGAATAATCCCAATCGCTTGTTCTTTGAGTCATGTCCCTCACGCTCGTCGCCGCTCTCGGCAATCCGGGCAAAAGTTACGCGAACACCCGCCACAATTTGGGTTGGATTGTTCTCGAGCACTTGGCCAAGAAGCATGGGCTTTCTTGGCAAAAGGAATTAGCTTTTGACGCCTTGGTTGCTCGGTGGAATCACCCCAAAGGTGTCCGCTGGCTAGTCAAGCCTCAGACTTTTATGAATGAAAGTGGTCGCTCCGTAGGAGCAATCGCCCGATTTCATAAACTTACTCCCGAGTCAGTCACTGTTGTCTATGATGACATGACGATTGAACTCGGTAGAATCAAAGTGACAGTCACTGGAAGTGCCGGTGGTCATAATGGTATAATAAGTCTACTTGAACACGTAGGAGATGGTTTCGCACGCTTTCGGCTCGGTATAGGTCCTAAAGAGCCCAAAGAGATGGACATGAAGGACTTTGTACTTAGCTCATTTTCTTCAGATCAACTTTCACTCATAGATAAAACACTAGACCAGACAGTTCAAAGCTTAGAACTCCTTCTTAATGACGGAGCCCCCTTAGCAATGAACCATATCAATCGAAAAGCAGACTCATGAATACCTCCAAACGTAACTACCGCGCTACCTTCATTCTTGATAACCGCGGCAAGGAAGACTCGACCGATGCAATCATTGAGACGGTCAAAGCAGAAATCACCTCCATTCACGGTGATGTCAAAGCTGTAGAAGCTTTAGGTAAGCGCGACTTTGTTCGCGTTACTGATCCAAAATTCACAAGCGCCTCCTACGTGCAAATCGACTTCAGCGCACCTGCTGAAGCTCCAGCAGCACTTAAAGAGCGTCTACGTTTAAATCAAAACGTCTACCGCACTTTTGTAGAATCCGTTTAATCGGATTCTAGCTTAAGGGCACTCCTCTTTATGGCTTACCTCAATAAAGTATTTTTAATCGGCAATCTTACACGCGATCCAGAACTGCGTGTAACGCCTAAGGGCACGTCGATTTGCCAATTCGGCTTAGCGGTAAACCGTCAATTTAAAGATGAGAGTGGCGCTACCCGCGATGAGACAACCTTTGTCGACATCGAAGCCTGGGGTAAGCAAGGAGAACTTGTTTCCAAGTATCTTACTAAGGGCAGCCCCGCTATGGTTGAAGGTCGTCTTAAGTTTGATCAGTGGGATGACAAGACCAGTGGCCAAAAACGCAGCAAGATAAAGGTCGTTTTAGAAAACGTTCAGTTCTTGTCCTCACGTGGTGCTGGTTCAGGCACTCCTGGTTCAGCTCCTTCAGAAGATGCAGACATGTCTAGTCCTTCTTCAAAACCATCCTTTAAAGATCAACCCGACGAAGACGTTCCATTTTAGTCGGCATTAGTCACACACTTTTAAAATCAAATAACGTTTAATCACTACTCCCATGGCTCACACAGAAATTCTGCTCCTTAAGCCTGTCGATGGACTCGGCAATGAAGGCGATCAAGTTAAAGTACGCGCAGGTTATGCTCGTAACTTTCTCTTACCACGTAAATTTGCAGCTCCAGTTAATGAAGCTAATCGTAAGCAAGTAGACGCGCTTAAACAACGCCGTGCTACCCGCGAAAACGAAGAGCTCAATAACGCTCAAGAATTAGGCCGTAAGCTTGAAAAAGCAGGTCTTGCATTCGCTGTTAAAACAGGCGAAGGCGGCAAGATGTTCGGTGCTATTACAGCATCTGACGTTCACGACAAATTAGTCGCTGCAGGCTTCACAATCGACCGTAAGAAGATTCACCTGTTCACACCTGTGAAGACCTTAGGTCGTCACGAAGTGAAGGTTAAACTTCATGCAGACGTCTCTGTTGATCTTCCATTCGATGTCGTATCTGAAAATCCGATCATCCCAGAAGCTCCAGCTCCTGTAGAAGTAAAGCAAGAGCGCCGTGCTCCTCGTAAGTCGTACGATAAAAAGTAATTCACTTTTTAAAACTACTTTAAGCCCGAGCCTTCACTTCTTGAAGCTCGGGTTTTTTTGTCTTTTAAACTGTATCAAGCATCTAGGTCATGTCTTCTTGTACTTAATATAAATATCTTAAAAACTTATTACGGCCTCTAAAGTCTGTAAGTGTGAAAAACGAATAAGTACGAAGAGTTAGGTATTATTTACATGGTTTTCGTTTAGTCTTCGTGAATAAGAAGTGCAAAACTCCGCATTGCATCTTACCCTCTGATAGTGTCCGATCAGTAGTTCATATCCATGCCTGAAGACGTCACCCCAAGTGCAGCTCAAAGAAATGCCTCCCCGGCAGCCGCTGCTACAGCTTCAAAGCCTATAGGACGTACAGTTCCGCATAGTGCAGAAGCAGAGGAATATCTCTTAGGCTGCTGCTTAATTGATGGGGCAGATAGTATTGCACGCTGCTTAGAAGCTAAGATCACACCTGAGGCGTTTTATAACCAAGCTAACCGCACCATCTATCAGAAACTCTGTGAACTTTATCAGAAGAATCCTCCTGTAGAAATTTCTGTTTTAGCTGAAGAATTACGCTCTGCTAGGCTTTTAGATTCAGTGGGTGGGTTTGCTTATCTCTCACAACTCAGTGCTAGGATTCCTACTACCGCTCAGACTCCGTACTTTATTGACCGAGTACGTGAATTATTTTTACTGCGCCAATTAATTACCGTAGCAACAACTACTGTTGAAAATTGTTTTAATTTCCAAGGCGGTATCGAAGAATTTGTAGATTCTGTAGAGAGAGACGTCTTTGAAGTCACCCAAGCAAGAGTAAGTGATGGGGCTAAGTCCATGAAGGACCCAACCCAGGAAGCAATGCGGGTCATCCAAAAGATGATGATGAAGAAAGGTGAGCTCACGGGAGTTACCTCAGGCTTTAAGGACCTAGATACCCTAACCTGGGGCTTCCAGAAGCAGGAAATGATCGTCCTAGCAGCCCGTCCTTCGATGGGTAAGACCTCCCTTGCCTTAAACTTCGTAGAATCAGCTTCAATGCCTAAACGGGGTGAACCAGTGGCTACTTTGCTTTTTTCCCTAGAAATGAGCTCGGCTCAGCTTGCGCTACGTATGCTGTGTTCTAGGGCCAAAGTTAACCTTAAGTTGTTGAGGGAAGGGCTTTTATCAAAGAATGGGGACGATAATGCACGCCTTGTCGCAGTTGCTGATGAATTCTCAAAGGCACCCATTTTTATCGATGATTCCAGTCACCTCTCAATTATGGAGCTTAGGGCTAAGGCAAGAAGGCTTCATGCGAGGCAAAAATTAGGTCTAATCGTTGTGGACTACCTTCAACTTTTGAGTCCTACTGATTCGAAAGTGCCTCGGGAACAGCAAGTTTCTGAGGCATCTAGGGGATTAAAAGCTCTTTCGAAGGAACTTGATGTCCCCGTCATTGTATTAAGTCAGTTAAACCGCTCATCCGAAACTCAACAACGAACTCCAAAACTAGCCGATTTACGTGAATCTGGTGCCATTGAACAAGACGCTGACGTTGTCTTGATCCTCACTAGACCCAAAGACGCCGACGAAAAATTTCAAGTAGCTGCAGACTCCGCTGAGTTAATCGTTGCTAAACAACGTAATGGACCAGTAGGAGATTTAAAACTCACTTTCCTAAGAGATATTACCCGATTTGAAAACTTTACACAGTAACCCGCTTTTACGGGTCACCTTTTCTTTATTAGTTATTGGCTTATCGCTGTTTGCGACGTCTGCTGGGCTTTTAGGCCAAGAACAACCTGCGACAGGTCCAACTCCAGAAAATGCACCTGCTTATAAAGTAGGCACTGTAACGATCAAATTCGTAGGTACAGCAAACGTAAATGAACAGGTGATTCGGGCTAACATGCAGCTGCATGAAGGCGGAGACTTAGATGATACTATTTTAGATAGAGATATTAGAAATCTTTACAGAACAGGTTTGTTTGAATTCGTACAAACAAAGTGGGAGCCCGTAGGTCCTCGCATTTGGAATCTTGTCGTTGAAGTAACACCTAAATTCCGTGTTCTAGCAGTAAGCTTTGAAGGAAATAAGAAAGTTAAAACGGATCGTCTTAAGAAAGAAATTAAGACAAAGCCAAGTACCGCTTTAGATGAGAGACAAGTAAAAGAAGACGAACAAAAGGTGCATGATTACTACCAAAAAGAAGGTTATAATCAGGCCACTGTTACCTACAAAATTGACCGTGACCGTGCTACTGGTCTAGGTACAGTAATCTTTCAGGTACGTGAAGGTAACCGTGTCAAAATCGGTGAAATTCGTTTTTTGGGTAACGCTCACGTTAAGACAAAAACCTTGCGTGGCGAAATGGATACGAAGCGCTACTGGATGTTCTCATGGCTCACAGGTTCAGGCCGTTTTGAAGATGATACCTTCGATGACGATTTAGGAAAACTGCGCGAGTACTACCATGAAGCAGGTTACCTCGACGTAGAAATCCTAGAAGACCAAGTTGTATTCCAGTATCCAAAGCCTGACGTCTTAGTTCTCACTGTGCATGTAAATGAAGGTAGACAGTACCATGTAGGACAAATTTCTTTTAAGGGAAATAAACTTCACTCCTCCGTACTTCTTCGCCGTGTTGTGCGTCAGAAGCCAGGTGCTATATTTATACCTTCAAAAATCGATAAGGACCGTGAACGTGTAGAAGATTTCTATGGTAAGGATGGCTACATTGAAACACGCGTTAGCTTAAACCGTAAGGCAAATTTAAATACTGGTAACATCGACTTAGAATATAACCTTGAGGAAGGGGATAAATTCAATGTTGAGTCTATTGCAATCGAGGGAAACACAAAGACTAAGAGCACTGTTATTATTCGCGAATTAGTGCTAGGTCCAGGAGATGTCTTCGATACTGTTCGTATGAAGGTCAGTAAAATGAGGTTAGATAATACGCGTTTCTTCGATGACGTAAACGTGACCCCTCAAGCCACTAACTTACCAGGACGTGAAAATCTACGTGTTGCTGTCAAAGAAGGCCGTACAGGTAGTTTAACCTTCGGTGCTGGTTACAGCTCGCTTGAGCGTGCAACAGTCTTTGCTGAAGTTTCACAGTCTAACTTCGACTTATTTAATAGCCGCTCAATGTTTCAAGGAGACGGTCAAAAGTTTCGTATCCGTTTAGAACTTGGTTCACTCTCTAGTCAGGCGATTCTATCCTTTGAGGAGCCTTACCTTTTCCAGAAAGCTTTAGCCTTAGGATTTAGCTTATTTAGAACTAGTTCTGATTATGTTAGTACCTACTACAACGAAGTTGACCTAGGTGGAACCGTTTACGTAAGAAAGCATCTCTTTGAATTAGTGGATGCTCAATTAGGCTATACCTACCAAGTCACAGAAATTAAGAATGTATCTGCTCAAGCTTCACCTATTATTTTAGCAGAGCAGGGTAACAATTCAGAGTCCAAGGTAGCACTTACTTTAGTGCGTGATACCCGTGATAAGATTGTAAATACAACTTCGGGTAACCGTGTTGAATTTAACCAAACTTTATCCGGTGGCCCGTTTGGTGGTAAAAACAATTACTACAAATGGGAGTTCCGTGGATCCCAATTCTTTAACGTATTTGAAACACAAGCCCAGGTACTTTCCTTGGTTGCTCGTAGTGGTGTGATTCAAAACTTTGGTTCCTCTAAAGTAGTCCCTTACTATGATTCCTTCTACTTAGGGGGACCGGATGATTTACGTGGATACCAGTACCGTTTTGTTAGTCCTCGTGACGTCTATGGTGAACCAGTGGGTGGTAAGACC
This sequence comes from uncultured Opitutia bacterium, assembly GCA_903834135.1. Taxonomy (GTDB): domain Bacteria; phylum Verrucomicrobiota; class Verrucomicrobiia; order Opitutales; family Opitutaceae; genus Palsa-1447. Next base: position 11,974 of record CAILHZ010000010.1, read on the forward strand.
TACGGCATGATGACTGCAGAGTATTCCATGGACGTAGTAAGCCCAATCCGCGTTGCTGTCTTCTATGATACAGGATTCGTTAATAGGGGTGCCTACGACTTTAGCTTAAGTAACTACCAAGACGACTTTGGTATCGGCTTGCGCCTTTTTGTCATGGGAGCACCTCTAAGTCTTGATTATGGTATTCCTATCCGCGGGGATAGTAAATTTAACAACAAATCCGGTAACCAATTCAATTTTTCCTTTGGCACACGATTCTGATTCTGATTTCTTAACTACTTACTTTTCCTAAACAATATCATGAAGAAAACTATACTAACCCTGTTATCCTTAGGCGCATTTAGCATTTCAATGTTAAGCGCTCGTGCTGATGCTCCTGTTAAGTTGCTTGTTGTCGATATGGCCAACATTTTCGATAACCACTACGAAACACAGGCTGAAAAAACTAAGCTCGATGATGCCAATAAGAAGGCTCAAGACGCTTTAGATAACATCAACAAAGAAGGTAACACTTTAGTTGCTCAATATAAGGATCTCGCTGAACAAGCTAAGAATCCAGCAGCAACTCAAGATGCTAAGACTAAAGCAGCTGACCAAGCTCAAAAGATTGGCCAACAAATCCAGCAGAAGATGCAGGACCGCGATAGTTTCGCAAACAACGCTCGTAGCACAATCCAACAGCGCATTCAGTCCTTCCGTGCAACTATGATGGATTCGATCTCAAAAGTTGTTGTTACCGTTGCAAAACGTCATGACGCTACTCTTGTTATCGACAAGTCAGGCCCATCCTTACTTGGCATTTCACCAATCATCTACACTGATGCTTCCTACGACATCACAAGCGAAGTTATTGCTGAAATCAACAAGGGTAAGCCAGCTAACATGCCAGCAGCAGTTCCAGTACCAGCAGGTGCTTCTGCAGCTCCAGCAGCTGAAACTACTCCTAAGATCACAGTTCCTGGTGTAACCCAGTAATCTGATTTATCAGTTTTTTTCTAAAACCCACCTCCTTTACTGGATGTGGGTTTTTAAATGCCCTAATGTAAGGATTGCACCCAGCCAGCTTTTTTTTACGTTCAAGTTATGCAAGTCGCCTTTACAACTGAGGAGTTGCTCTCACTGCTTAAGCCCCGTGAGGTGCGTGGTTTAACTACAAAGACAATAAGCGGTATTGCAGGTTTAGCTGAAGCTAAGCCAGGAGATTTAAGTTTTCTAGGGAATCCTAAATATAAAGCTGAAGTTACTTCCTCTAAAGCTTCTGTCCTACTACTGCCTTTAAATTATGAGGGATTACCAGGTACTGATCAGGTCTATTACCTTGTAGATAACCCTTCCGTAGCACTGGCCAAGTTGTGCTCAAAAATAGAGCAAAACTTATGGCCTAAACCAGCACCAGGAATTCATCCGACAGCCTGGATTAGTCCCGAAGCCACAGTAAGTAAGCTTGCTACAATTGGTGCTCAGTGTGTGGTTGAAGCTGGAGTAGTTATTGGTGATTACACGCATTTACATGGTCAGGTCTTTGTGGGCCGTGGTTCTTGTATTGGTGCTCACTGCTGGCTTATGCCAGGAGTAGTAATTTCTGCAGATTGTGTCCTTAAGGACCGTGTCCGCTTACAGCCTGGTGCAATTATTGGATCAGACGGGTTTGGTTATGAATTTGTTGGTGGTAAGCACGTGAAAATACCTCAGGTAGGTAATGTCACTTTAGAAAATGATGTAGAAATCGGGGCAAATTCTACCGTAGATAGGGCACGCTTTAGTGGTACAGTAATTGGCGAAGGCACTAAGATCGATAATTTGGTTCAAATTGGTCACAATGTTACCATCGGTAAGCATTGTATCATCTGCTCTCACTGTGGTATTTCAGGCAGTACAACCCTAGAAGACTATGTCGTACTGGCTGGTCAAGTGGGAGTGGGTGGGCATTTAACAGTCGGTAAAGCAGCCAAAGTGGGTGCTCAAGCCGGTGTAAATGAAAGTGTACCTGCTGGAACCATGGTACGTGGTATGCCTGCTCAGCCTTATATGACTGAACAGCGCTTAGAAATTTTACGCCGTAAATTGCCAGAACTCTTTAAGCGCGTCCAAAAGCTAGAAGAGCAGACATAATGTCGCTTTACTCAGTACACTGACGTCCTTGCAACCAAGGGCTTAATGACTATTGTAGGAAGTAACTTTCGCAGGGCAAAACCGTCCTATATAGTTAACGCATATCCCACAGTTTTTACTTCTTTTACTTACTCATTTTAGTCAGCTCCAACTATATAAAATGATTAGCTAAGTTTTTTTATTTCCCATGCAACAAGCTACTCAGCCTAAACAAAACAGATTACTTATCAGTAGTGGTATCGCTATTGTAATTGTAGGAGCTTACTTCTTTCTTCGTGATTCTTCTCCTAGTGCACCTGCTGGGATGAGAGGTGGCGTTGTACCTGTTGCTGCATCTGTAGCTAAAGTAGGAAACCTTGATTTATACATTGATGCAATTGGTTCCGTAACTCCTGTATCAACTGTTACTGTAACTAGCCGTGTTGCTGGTCAAATTAGCGAAATTAATTTCAAAGAAGGTCAGCTCGTTAAAAAAGGTGACCTACTTGCAGTTGTAGATCCAAGACCCTATCAAGCCGTGTTAGAGCAAGCCCAAGGTCAGCTTCAGCGTGATCAAGCAATTTTAAAAAATGCGCAACTTGATTTAGCAAGATATACCGATGCGTATCACCAGCACGCGATTCCTGAACAACAGTATGCAACGCAGCAAGCCTTAGTAGAAGGGGATTCTGGTTTAGTGCGTTTAGATGAGGGTAATGTAGCAGCAGCACAAGTTAATGTAGACTATACACGTATTACTTCACCTATTGATGGCCGTGTAGGGCTTCGCTTAATTGATGCAGGTAATATTGTGCAAGCAAATGGAAATCTCGCACTGACCACAATCACACAGCTACAACCAATCACAGTCGTTTTTACCCTAGCTGAAGATCGTCTCTTAGACGTACTACCCAGTATTAATGCTACCCAAGCACTCACTGTCTTAGCGTTTGATCGTACCCAGCAAAAACAAATTGGTTTAGGTAAATTAATTACAATTGATAATCAAATTGATCCTACTACAGGTACAGTTAAAGGTAGGGCTTTATTTTCTAATCAAGAAAAACTTTTATTCCCAAACCAATTTGTAAATGCGAGACTTCGCTACAAGACACTAAAAAATGTAGTCTTAATTGCATCAAGTGCAGTGCAGATGAATAATGATCAGCGGTTTGTTTATGTCGTTGATGAAAATAAAGTCGTTTCACTTCGCCCTGTTAAAGTGCTCGCAACGGAAGCTGATATTACTGCAGTTACTGGTATAAATGAATCAGAGACAATTGTTACAGACGGATTTGATAGATTACAAAATGGTATTAAAGTAGTGATCCGTGCACCCAGTGCTGAAAAGAGTGCTAACCGCGCTAACGGCGTAAAATGAATCCGTCTCGTCCGTTTATTCTGCGTCCTATAGCTACGTCGCTTCTGATGGTGGCTATTCTTTTGATTGGCCTAGTTGGATTTCACCAGCTTCCAATTGCAGCCTTGCCTGAAGTTGATTACCCAACGATGCAAGTGATTACGTTTTACCCTGGAGCAAGTCCAGAGGTCGTTGCAAGTGCAGTCACTGCTCCTCTAGAAAGACAGCTTGGTCAAGTGCCAGGGCTTAACCAGATGCTTTCTACAAGTTCTGAGGGAGTCTCAGTGATCACACTGCAGTTTGCTTTAAGCTTAAATATCGATGTAGCAGAGCAAGAAGTGCAGCAGGGAATTAATTCAGCACAGACGTTTTTACCTGCAGGGCTTCCTACGCCTCCCATTTACAATAAGGTTAATCCTGCGGATGCTCCAATTCTAACCCTTGCCCTCACATCAGATTCAATTCCTTTATCCCAAGTTGAGGATTATACAGATACTCGGCTAGCGCAGAAAATCTCTCAGCTCCCAGGTGTGGGTGCAGTCAGTATTAGTGGAGGTCAAAAGCCTGCAATTCGTATTCAGGTTAATCCCGTTCAACTTGCTTCATTTGGTTTAAGTCTTGAAGACGTACGAAGTGCTTTAGCTACAACAAGCCTTGATTCCGCTAAAGGTAGCTTTGATGGCGCAAAGCAGAACTATCAGATCAACGCTAATGATCAGCTTTCGACAAGTGCCCAGTATGCAAATGTTATCATTGCCTACATAAATGGTGCACCAGTAACGCTTAAGAATGTAGCTAAGGTTGTAGATAGTATCGAAAATGTGCAACAGGCAGCGTGGATGAATAAAGTGCCCGCTGTTATTGTAAATATTCAGCGCCAACCTGGAGCAAATATTATTGATGTAGTAGATAGGATTAAAACGTTACTCCCTAAACTACGTGCTACAATACCTGCCTCAATTCATATCACTGTTCTAACGGATAGAACTACGACAGTGAGGGCATCTGTGAGTGATGTAGAATTTGAGCTAGTGCTTTGTATTGCACTAGTGGTTGGCGTAATCTTTGTATTTTTACGTACTGCAGCAGGGACTATTATTCCAAGTATAGCTGTGCCTCTTTCCTTGATTGGTACTTTTGCTGTCATGTATGCCTTGGGCTACAGCTTAAATAATCTAACCCTCATGGCCCTTACGATATCAACTGGCTTTGTCGTTGATGACGCTATTGTGATGATCGAAAATATTTCGCGTTACATTGAAGAGGGTGAAGAGCCTCTTAAGGCAGCTTTAAAAGGTGCAGAGCAGATTGGGTTCACGATTATGTCCTTAACTGTATCGCTAATTGCGGTACTTATTCCTCTTCTTTTTATGGGGGATATTACGGGACGCTTATTTCGTGAATTCGCAATCACACTGAGTGTTACGATTTTAATATCTGCTGTTGTTTCACTTACTTTAACACCGATGCTGTGTGCAAAACTGCTCAAGCATAAGAAGCCAGAAGATCAGAGTACTTTCTATAAAAAGTCAGAACGTGGGTTTGAACGCATTATCAGTACGTATGCTAAATCCTTAGACTGGGTTTTAAAGCATCAAACGCTTACCTTAAATATCGCAGTTGGAACGCTTGTTTTAACAGGACTACTTTTTTACATTATCCCAAAAGGATTTTTTCCTACCCAAGATACCGGGCAAATTCAGGGCATTACTGAAGCAGGGCAGAGCGTCTCCTTTGTAGAGATGGCTAAACTCCAGCAAAAAGTAGCTGCTGTAGTGCTAGAGGATCCCGCTGTAGAAAGTCTCTCTTCTTTTATCGGAGTAGATGGAACTAACACGACTTTAAATAGTGGACGTATGCAGATCAGTCTTAAGCCACTTGAACAAAGACGTATTTCAGCAACAGATGTGATTCGTAGATTAAAAACAAAGATTGCTACTTTAAATGGCATCACGCTTTACATGCAGCCAGTACAGGATATCTCGGTTGCAGACGTAGTGAGTAGGACTGAGTTCCAGTACAGTATTGAAGATCCTAACGCTACAGAATTAACGGACTACACAAACGCTTTTGTAAGTAAATTACAGGCACTTCCAGAATTAACCGATGTAGCAAGTGATCTGCAAACAAACGGACAAGAGATCTCCCTTACGATTGATCGTACCACTGCCTCTCGAATGGGAGTGACTACACAGGCAATTGATACCGTCTTATATGACAGCTTTGGTCAAAGACCTGTTTCCACAGTATTTACTCAGCTTAATCAGTATCACATCATACTTGAAGTAGACCCTGTATTTCAGACTGACCCACATAAGTTAGGAGATGTTTATGTAAAAGGACTTTCTGGAAAGCCAGTACCACTGAGTGTCTTTACTCAAATGACACCAAGGAAAGCTCCAATTTCGATAAGTCACATGGGGCAATTTCCTGCTACTGTCATCTCATTTAATCTAGCACCTGGTGCCTCCTTGGGCGCAGCAGTTAAAGCGATAGAAAAAGCTAAAACAACTCTTCCAACACCGAATGCTTTAGAGGGATCCTTCCAAGGAACGGCTCAAGCATTTGAAGGCTCACTAAGCAATGAGCTCTTACTTATCTTAAGTGCTTTAGTCACAGTCTACATTGTACTGGGTGTATTGTATGAAAGTTATATTCATCCAATCACTATTTTATCGACTCTTCCTTCAGCAGGCGTGGGTGCTCTCTTAGCTCTTATGCTATGTGGTTCAGAACTCACTGTAGTGGCTATTATCGGTATCGTATTACTAATCGGTATTGTTCAAAAAAATGCGATTATGATGATCGACTTCGCACTGGATGCGCAGCGCCGCTTAGGGATGGGCGCTTTCGAAGCAATTCATCAGGCATGTCTTCTGCGCTTTAGACCAATTTTAATGACTACAATGGCGGCCCTGCTTGGAGCTGTGCCACTTGCTATGGGGCAGGGTGTAGGTTCTGAAATGCGTAGGCCATTAGGTATAGCTATTATTGGGGGACTTATTTTTAGCCAAATGCTGACTCTTTATACTACTCCAGTGATATATCTGTTTTTTGATCGTATGGCCAAGCGTGTTGCAGGACCTAATGGTAAATTACAGAAGCCTTCTTTATGAGTGTGTCAGCGGCATTTATTCGTAGGCCAATAGCTACAACACTCTTAACGATTGCTGTAGCACTTTCAGGTATTGTTGCATTTCGATTTTTACCGGTTTCTCCATTACCTCAGGTCGATTTCCCGACAATACAAGTTCAGGCGTCTTTGCCAGGAGCTAGTCCAGAGATCATGGCATCCTCGGTTGCTACACCCTTAGAAAGAGCATTCGGTAGGATTGCAGGAGTAACTGAAATGACTGCTCAAAGTACACTGGGCCAAACCAGTGTTACTTTACAATTCGATCTGGGCAGAAATGTAGATGCTGCAGCGCGCGATGTAGAGGCAGCTATTAATGCAGCGCGTAGCAATCTACCTGCAGATCTGCCAGCTAATCCCAATTACAGAAAGGTGAATCCATCGGATTCACCTATTATGATTATTGCACTTACTTCAGATACCTTAAGTGCTTCTGCAATTTATGACATAGCCTCAACTGTTTTATCGCAGCGTCTCGCTCAAATCGAGGGAGTAGGCCAAGTGTATGTGGGGGGAAGCTCATCACCTGCAGTGCGTATTGATGTAAATCCAACCCAGCTTAATAGCTATGGAATCCAGCTTGATGATGTAAGAATGGCCGTTAGGTCACAGACAGCTAATATGGCCAAGGGGAGTCTCTCTAATGACACAAATCGCTGGTCAATATCTGCTAATGATCAACTTACTCGTGCTGCCGATTTTGCACCCATTATTGTAAGTTACCATAATGGAGCTGCTGTGCATGTTTCAGATGTGGCTAAAGTCACAGACTCAGTACAAACCGTTAGGTCCCTTGGACTTTCCAATGGTTATCCTGCAGCTTTACTTATGATATTTAGGCAGCCAGGTGCTAATATCATAGAAACAATTGATAGCGTTAAAGTTCAGCTTCCAAGGCTTAAGGCGTCTGTAAATCAGTCAATTAAGATGACGATTGCTTCCGATCAGTCGCAAATGATTCGTGCTTCTGTAAATGACGTAGAGAGATCTTTAGTTATTTCAATTATCTTAGTTATTTTAGTCGTCTTTATTTTTTTACGTGAAGTAAGAGCTACTCTTATTCCTAGTGTCGCTGTACCTGTATCTTTAATCGGAACACTAGGCTTTATGTATCTGCTCGGCTATAGTGTGGATAATTTATCACTTATGGCGCTTACCATTTCCACAGGTTTTGTCGTGGATGATGCAATCGTTGTCTTAGAAAATATTACTCGGTATAGAGAGCAGGGACTAAGTGCTATGGAGTCAGCTTACAAGGGAGCAGCTGAAATTAGCTCTACAGTCATTTCGATGAGTATTTCGCTAGTCGCAGTGTTTACTCCGATTCTTCTTATGGGTGGGTTAGTGGGACGGCTCTTTCGTGAATTTGCAGTCGTTTTATCCATCACAATTTTAGTCTCCTTAGTCGTATCTCTTACTGCGACTCCAATGATGTGCTCACGGCTTAAAGAGAATAAAAAAGCACATGGTAAAATTTATAAATTTAACGAAAATTGTTTCAACTGGGTTCTTAAGCAGTACGAAATTGCACTGACATGGGTACTTAAGCATTCCTTCATCGTTCTTTGGATCGCAATAGGAACTCTGTTTTTAAATATTTATCTCTACGTTATTATTCCGAAAGGCTTTTTCCCCCAGCAAGATACGGGGCGTATTACAGGCAATATCTTGGCTGATCAGAATATATCTTTTCAGGGAATGTCTGATAAAATTAAAAAACTAGTCGCTATACTCCAGGAAGATCCTGCAGTAGATACAGTTATTGCCTTTTGCGGAGGAGGTGGTGGATCTACGATTAATACAGGAAGATGCTTTGTTACATTAAAGCCCCTGGCAGTACGTAAATTAAGTGCTGAACAAATTATAACACGACTAAGACCTAAACTTTCAAGTGTTCCTGGGGCAATGCTGTACATGCAAGCCGTACAAGATGTCCGTATTGGCGGAAGAACCAGTGCCTCACAGTATCAGTACACAATTCAGAGTGATACTTTAGCTGATCTCACCTATTGGGCTCCTGAACTACTTAAGTCCATGCGGCGTATTCCTCAGTTAATGGACGTTACTACAGATGCCCAAAATAATGGACTCGCTGTAAATTTAGAAATCGACCGTGCTACAGCCTCTCGTATGGGTATTACCCCTCAAGCGATTGATAATTTACTCTACGACGCATTTGGTGAGCGCCAAGTTGCTATCCGCTACACACCTATTAACCAGTACTTTGTTGTCATGGAGGCAGCTCCAGAATTCCTGCAATCTCCAGATGGACTTAATCATGTGTATGTGACTGCCTCGAATGGAAAGGCCGTTCCTTTATCTGCCTTTGCACGCTTTAGACCTCGTAACGCAGCACTGGCAGTTAATCACTCAGGTGTTTTTCCATCAGCTACCATCTCTTTTAATTTAGCACCTGGTGTTGCCTTAGGAGACGCCGTTAATGCAATCGAGAAAACAGAGCAATCCATGGGTGTTCCAAGTACTATCCACGGTGCTTTCGGTGGTACTGCACAAGCATTTAGTTCTTCTTTATCAAGTGAACCGGTTCTAATTTTAGCTGCCTTAATTGCTGTCTATATAGTTCTTGGCATGCTGTATGAGAGTTTTATTCATCCAGTCACTATTTTATCCACACTACCAAGTGCAGGTGTTGGAGCACTTCTTTCTCTTCAGATTATGCACATGGATTTAAGTCTCATAGCATTAATTGGAATTATTCTCTTAATTGGTTTAGTTAAGAAAAATGCAATTATGATGATTGATTTCGCACTGGATGTAGAAAGAAGAAATAATCTTTCGCCTAGAGAAGCTATCTTTCAAGCATCGCTTCTTCGCTTTAGACCAATTATGATGACTACGATGGCTGCCTTACTTGGTGGTCTTCCTTTAGCTCTAGGAACAGGTATGGGAGCAGAACTACGTAGACCTCTTGGTATAACGATTGTGGGTGGATTAATTGTTAGCCAAGCGATGACTTTATTTACTACTCCAGTCATTTATTTGTATATGGACCGTCTTAATACTTGGTTTGTTAAACTAACCAAATTAGGTGCAGATTCTACCGAGACTTCACACGCACTTGTGACTCAACCCAGTTCTCAGACACTGAAATGAAAATAAAATTTAAATCTAATTTGGTTAGTTCTTATGCATTCATTTTTCTGAGTGTAGGTGTACTTACTTTAAGTACTACCTCGTGTAATTTGGCACCGACTTATGAAACGCCTAAGGTAACTACACCTAGTGCTTATAAATCTGAACAGTCTGAAGGCACTGATCAGCTCTGGGCTAAAGCTGAGCCTAAGGACACAGTCGATAAAGGCCAGTGGTGGAAGATGTACAAGGATACAGGCCTTAATGCCTTAGAAGATCAGGTCAAAGAGTCGAACCTAACCCTTATTGCAGCAGACGCTAAATTTAGAAGTTCAAGGGCTCTTGCTTTACAGGCACGTGCTTCACTTTTCCCAGTAGCTAGTCTTGCAGGTGCTGTGACAAGACAAGGGGCCTCAAAGACCTACTCAAGTGGAGGTTCTTATTCAAGTGGAAGTCCCTATGAGCAATATAGTTTACCAGTAGATGCTAGCTATACACTCGATTTATGGGGCAGAGTCAGGAACACAGTTTCAGCAAGTGTGTATAATGCACAAGCAAGTGCAGCTGATTTACAAACAGCAAAACTAAGTATCCAAGCTGAATTAGCGAATGACTACTTTGGATTAAAAGCTGTGGATGAGCAGCGCACCATTTTTGATGACACGGTCTCATCGTATCACCAAATTCTTACTTTAACACAGACACTGGTTAAAGCAGGTATTGATTCAGAAGAAGATCTTGCGATTGCTCAAACCCAGTATGATTCTGTCACTGCTCAAGCTGCTGATTTAGGGATTGCACGTACAAATTATGAAAATGCAATTGCTGTATTAATTGGTAAATCGCCTTCTGAATTTTCACTACCTAGAGGAAGCTTTGATATTCAAATTCCATCGCTTCCTGCGGGGCTACCGTCACGGCTTTTAGAGAGAAGAGCTGATATTTCCGCAGCTGAAAGACGTGTTGCTGCTGCAAATGCACAGCTAGGTGTTGCTCGGTCTGCCTATTTTCCAAATTTAACACTCAGTGCTAATTTAGGCCTGCAAACCTCTACAGCTGCAAAGTGGTTTCAAACAACCAGTAAATTATGGTCCCTAGGGTCTGAACTCGGTGGTACAGTATTTGATATCGGAGGCTTACAAGGAATTAATGATCAAGCAAAAGCGCAGTATGATGAAGCAGTAGCTAATTACAGGCTATCTGTACTCACCGCTTTTCAAAGCGTTGAGGATAACTTAAATGCAATCCAAGTACTTTCCAATGAAACACGTTTACAACAAACAACTGTTTTATCAGCTAAGCACACCCTAGACTTAAGCCTTACTCGTTTTAAAGCAGGCATTGATAGTTCACTGCATGTATCAACGGCTGAAAACACGCTGCTTACTGCAAGACAAGCTGCGCTACAGATTAAACTTAGGCATATACAGGCTAGTATTGCTCTAGTCGTAGGTTTAGGCGGTGGCTGGAGTGTGAGTGATATCCCAACACGCTCAGACATCGTTTCATCTAAGCCTTCTTTATAACAATTAAGCGTTTGTGACTTGCTAGTCTGTCTTTTGTAAGCTCGATATTAGGGAAGAAAATTTTAAAGCGCGTGCTTCAATCCCTACATATTAAAAATTTAGCCCTCCTAGAAGAGGTGAGTCTTGATTTTGAGGCTGGGTTCACTGCAGTTACAGGTGAAACAGGTGCGGGTAAAAGTATCCTTCTAGGGGCTTTAAGTTTACTAGCAGGAGAAAGATCAGATAAGACAATGGTGCGTCAAGGAGCTACCTCCTGCGAAGTACAGGCGTCTCTTTATTTTTCTGATTCTAAAGCTATCGATCAACTCCTTGAGCAGTTGGAGCTCCCAGTCTGTGAAGAGGGGCTGCTTATTTTAAAAAGATCAGTTCCAATCGAGAAGGCACCTAAAATCACTATCAATGGTAGTTTAGCTACACTTGCAGCACTTCAAAAATTAGGTGGTCGGTGGATTGATTTTCATGGACCAGGTGAACCACGTAGACTTTTACGAGATGAATGTCAGTTAGACTTATTAGATCTATTTGGGAAAACCTATAAAGAGTTGAGTGCCTATAGTGAGGCCTATCACATCTGGCGTGAAAAGAAATTAGACCGTGAAAGAGTTGCTTTAGAAGAAAATCTTACCTCAGATCAAATCGATTTCTTACGTGAGCAACTCGCTAAGATGGATGCTCTAGAATTAACCCCAGAGGCTATTGAAACCTTAGAAAGAGATATGGCCCGTATGAGTCGTTCTCAGGAATTACTCGAACTTACTCAGTCTCTTTCAAATGGATTAATAGGAGATGAAGGCTTACAAACAAGGATCGCTGTACTCTTAAGGGATGCGAGGCGTTTAGAGGGTATTGATTCAGCGTCTAAGAGTTTAGCTGATAGACTCAGTAGTCTTGCTGTTGAACTAACCGAACTAGGTGCAGAATTTACTACCCTTGGGTCAGAATTAAATTTTGATCCTGAGCAAATCGAAGCCTTGCAGGCCAAGATGAATACGTGGCTAGAATTAAAACGTAAGCATGGAGGAAGTCTGTCAGCTGTAAAAACAGCGCGTGAGACCATGAGAAAGCGTCTTGAAGCTCAAGGAGATATTACAGGAACACTTGCCCGCTTAGATAAAGAAATTTCAGTGGCTGAGGCGTTAGTAAAAAAACAGGGTTTAGTGCTCGCTACAAAACGTAAAAAAGCAGCCGAGGAATTAAGTAAGGCTGCAGCTAAAGCAATTGTTCAATTAGGGTTTACTAAAGCAGAATTTAATATCCGAGTCTTTACGCTAGCTGCTCCAGGACCTAAGGGAGATACCACGTGTGAATTTCTTTTCTCACCTAATGTAGGTGAAGAGGCTAGAGCACTTTCTAAAGTTGCCTCTAGTGGTGAATTAGCGCGTGTCATGCTCGCACTGAAGTCTATTTTAGCTGAGATCGATGACGTCCCTCTTTTAGTGTTCGATGAGGTAGATGCTAATGTGGGTGGAGAAATTGGACGCGTGGTCGGAGAAAAAATGGCTATGATTGGTGCTACCCGTCAGGTCTTGTGCGTTACTCATTTGCCTCAAGTTGCGGCTCAAGGAACCTGTCACTTAGTAGTCACTAAAGACCAAACTAAACAGCGTGCTGTTGTAACGATTGCTCCTATTCAGGCTAGTCGTAAGGCTCGTGTTAGCGAACTTGCTCGTATGCTTGGAGACCGCACTGCAAAAAGCGCATTAGCTCACGCTGAAGAGTTACTTAAGTAAGATTATATAAGCGGTTACTTCATCACACTCGACGCAAATGTATACATTGCGCCGTATGAAGTTATAACTTCTAAGGATTCGCTTTAAAGCTACGCCAATTTTTAAGCGGAATATTTCCAATTCCAATCAAAGCGATTTGGCTTAAAACAAATAAAGCCAGTGACCAAAATGCGGCCTCAGTAAAGCCGTAGCTATGTAGGCCAATACCTAGCATGTTGGTTCCAAACCAGCTCCAGGATGTTACTATGTTACCAAAAAGGGCAAAGCACATAAGCCCACGTTGTTTTACTAGTCCACCCCAACGTGCATGCAAAATAAGGGCATTCCATAGTACAATAATTAAGGCTCCATTTTCTTTAGGATCCCAGCCCCAGAAACGTCCCCACGATTGATCTGCCCAAATGCCGCCTAAGACAGTGCCAACAAAACTAAAAAGGGTAGCAAAGCATACAATGCCGTACACCATACGCGCTAAGCTATCTGCTGTAGCTTTATCGAGTGTGTGAGTGAACACACCACGAATAATATAAATGATTGCAAGAAAACCGGCCAGAAATGTGGAAGCATAACCCGTTGTGACTATGACTACATGAGTAGCTAGCCAGAAATTAGAATCAAGCACTGCTCGCATCATCTCTAAGGTGTCTCCACTTAAAGCTAAATGATGAGCGATTAACAGTGTGCCAAATCCGATAAGTCCTGCAGCAACACTTCCGATCGCATTTTTATAAACGACTTCAAGAATAAGACATAATGCAACTGCTCCCCAACCAACAAAGAGTGCAGAGGAATATAAATTTGTAACAGGAGGTCTACCTTCAAGCCACATGCGTGTTGCAATGCCTGCTGTAGAAAGAAGCCATGCCGATAGGACAAAAATAAAGGAAGCTCTACCTAAGGAGTCTGGCCATTTAAGCCACGAGATGATCGCGATTATAAAAGCTAATGTGTATAGACACAGGCTTATATAAAATGGCTCTGCTGTATTAAAATGGGTTTCTACACTTGTTTTCTTAAGAGCCTTTGCATAACCGTTATTTAATTCATCGCGGTAAAGCGGGATCAGTTGATTGAACTGATCAGTATTTTGTTTTTGCCAGGCATAGCCAATACCAGCGAAGGCTAGAGCAGAGGGTTCAATGCCTCCTTGCTCAAAGGATTCCAGAAGTGATTGTCCCATGGTGCGCCACTGACTTGGGTGACCTACTGGGTCTGCAGAAGGAATCACCATAATTGTTGTAGCTTGGCTTAGATCCATGAACTGCTTACCTTCTTCGATTACTTTTTGAGCGATCACTTCATCGTGTGCTTTACCTTCTTGTTTTAATCGAACGGCTTGTACTCCAGCTGGAATATCTTTTTGAAATTGAAGTAATTCACCTAAGAAGTCGGTTGTTCCTGGTTTTTCAATGGTATGCTCTAAGCGCTCATAAAGCATTAAGTCTTCAGCAATTTGAATGACCGAGCGCTGAAATGCGGTGCGTGATTTCTCTTCAATAGGACCTGCTAGTTTTGCTTGGTCTTCAATGGACTGCAGGTAGGGAATGAAATCTTTAAACGATAAAAACTCACTTGATTCATTTGCGCTTCCCTTATGCACCAAACTTAAGAGCTCTTGGTTATGGATTGAAAAGATAGGATAGGTATCTGCTTTTTCAGGTCTAAAGAAAACATCCAGTAGCCAAGCTTCAGGAGATAGTTTTGTTCCGTCTGAAAGTTTTACAGACTGCTTACCTTGCAATTGAAGAAGAGAGCTGCGTGCTACCGTATCTAGTGGCTTAATGCGTCCATTAGAGAGTACGGGCAATTGACCAAAACCTACTAGGTCAAATGCTGTGGAATTTTTAACCGGAGTTACGGAGACTGCAATCACAAGGACTGCAATCACGAGAGCAAGAAAGGGAATAAATTTTTTCATGCGAGTTTAACCTCAGGTTTTCTGCGGCTAAAAAAACCAACTAAATGAATACTAAATTGAAACAATAGGCCCCCTGTCATTAGAAGACACGCTATGTAAGGAAGTTGCCAGCTTGGGTTTCTTACTACTTGTAAGATTGCTGTTCTATCCTGATTTGCGAATCCGCTTTGATAAAATGTAAGGCCATGTGTTCTTAAAGGATTATTCATGTAGATGAGTACTTCCCTGGTAGACTGATTGGAATCTTCATGAAGTCTTACCAAACTAGAAAAGTTTTTTGGAATATCTGTACCAGGATAGACGTCGTGACTAAATTTAACTAAAGTAAGAGAGAACGGTAAGTAGCGTCTTGTAGCACGCATCGCTATTTTCCAAGTCTTACCTTTATAATCAAACTTTTGAACAGGCATTGCTGGATCTGCAGAGACTAGCCAAGTGCCAAGACTTCCTTCTGAGCCTACAAGTTCAATACTCGCAGCAGGCTCATTTCTCTCATTATCTTTAACAGTTACTGCAAGGGGCATTAACACTGCTTGGGTGCCAACGCCTTGGGTTGCAGGAGCAGCAGGGGCATTGGGTGCTTGAGCACGTGACGCAATTTCTGCATTAGGGAAAAATTGCTTAGCAACGATTTGAAATGGAATTTGAGGGACTTGAACTGTTTTAAGATCAGCCACTAGATCTAAAGGTATTGAAGTAACGTCGTCTATTTTAGGATCACTTACATCCGTAATAACGAGTTCATTTTGGCGTTGGCTTTCTGCGTAGTTCTTCGTTTGGCCATTATCTAAGACGATGTCGTTATCTTGCTGAAGTAGGCCACTTAAGAGTTCACCCACCAGAAGCATGATGAGCCCTAAGTGGGTAATCCAAATCCCAAATTTGCGCCACGACAGATGCAGGCGGCTAATTTGAGCAATAATAAGATTAATAAAAAGTAGGCCTCCTATGCAGTAACCGCCTGGGAAAACTGGAAACGGAAACTCCGTACCAGGAATCTTCACCATAATAAACAGACTATGAAAGAATTTCTGTTGTACCCCGTATACTCCCAGATCGGTTTGAGCTAGGGTCGCCCAAAATACTAAAATGATCGAAAGTCCTAGAAGGACTACCGTCAAACGCAGTGACACGAAAAAGTCTTTAAATTGGCGAAGCAGTGCGGTCATGTGGGATTACCTTATTATCTTACACTTCAAGGCAGATGCAATTTTCTTTAAACAAAGTTGAGTTTTAATGCCTAAAATTGAGTTATTATCAGTTATTTAAGGCTAAAGCTTATGTTAATCTAATAGGTCAATGGCCTAACAATGCATTTACACTGCGCTAGGGTATCCAAATCCTAAGAGTGCTTTTTTTGTAGACGCATATTTTGCTATGTTCCGTATCGCCTGAAACTCTAAAACATGCCTACACTACTTACATGCAAGTAAGACTCAGAACCCAAGTCATTACGTTTTGCGCTTTAGGAGATTCAGCACTTGAAATCAAATTAGGTTCAGCTTCAGAAACAGGCGTCTTAGAGCGTATTCAAGTACTTGCATCAGCCTTAAGAAAAGAAACCGCTTTATGGATAATAGATATCTTACCGGTGTACGGAACAGTAGCTGTTTTTTATAATCCAATAAAAATGCCACCGGGTACAGCAAGTCCTTACGAGTTTGCCTGTACCTGGATTAAAGCACTCGCAGTTAAATCAGGAGTACTTGCCAGACGTACCCCCACATTAAATAAACGCGCAAAGCCTGTAGAAATTCCTGTCTGCTATGATAAGTCACTTGGGCAAGATCTTGAAAGTGTTGCTGCAAAAGCAAAGCTTTCAATTGAAGCACTTATAAAACTACACACTAGTGTTACGTATCACGTACATGCGGTTGGTTTTGCTCCCGGATTTCCGTATTTAGCAGGGCTAAGTAGTAAGCTGCATACGCCGCGTCTTCAGACACCCCGTCAGAAAGTACCTGCAGGATCTGTTGGTATTGGAGGCGATCACACTGGAGTGTATCCTTTTTCAACTCCAGGTGGTTGGAATTTAATCGGTCAAACTCCACTTACTTTATTTGATATTACATGGGATTCACCTGCACTGTTACATGTGGGTGATCAGGTCATTTTTAAGGCTATTTCAAAAGAGGAATTTTCTATATGGAAGTAAAAATCCATAAAGCAGGTCTTTTAACAACCGTCCAAGATCTAGGCCGTACTGGGCATAGAAGTTCTGGGGTACCTGTGTGTGGCCCAATGGACACGGTTGCTTTTAGGTTAGCAAATTTACTTGTAGGTAATAACGAAACTACAGCTGCTTTAGAAATTACACTGCTTGGGCCTGAAATTGAATTTTCAGAAGACAGATTAATTGCTGTATGCGGAGCTCAACTCTCAGGCATAGAAGTTAATAGACCGCATTTAATTAAAAAAGGACAAAAACTTAATCTCGGTGCATGTACCAGTGGAGTACGCTCTTATCTCGCAATTTCAGGAGGTATTACAACAGAGCTTATTCTTGGATCTCAGAGTACCTATTTGCGTGGATCATTTGGCGGCTTTAAAGGCAGAGCTTTAAAACAGGGAGATCTACTTAGTTTAGGTAAGGGCCGTACGCTTAAAGAGGGTTTAGCAAAGTTTTATTTATCCGGTTCTCCCATACCTCCTTACAGTTCAGCTTTAACACTACGAGTTACTGTAGGTGCTCAGCATTCTGAATTTGCGGCCGGATTATTTACACAATCTTTTAAGGTAAGTCCTGTCTCAGACCGCATGGGACTTAGGCTTCAAGGCAAAGCCTTACAAAGAAAAGTAAGTAAAGAGTTAACGTCTAGTGCAGTTGTCTGTGGTACAATTCAAGTGCCAGCAGATGGGCAGCCTATTATTTTAATGGCTGATGCACAGACACTAGGAGGTTATCCTCAGATTGCTCATGTCTGCGCAGTTGATCTTCCCTTAGTGGCACAATTAAAAGCCTTAGACGCTGTTGAATTTAGTTTAATTGCACTCAGTCACGCACATGAATTACTTAGACAAAGAGAACATGAGATTTCGCTTATTCGTGAAGGACTAAGCGAGCGCTTTTATTTCTCTGCATAACTTATGCAACGCGTAATCGATCTTAACTGTGATGTGGGTGAGGGTGGGCTTCATGATGTTGAACTCATGCAGCTGATTACCTCTGCAAATATTTCTTGTGGTGCACATGCTGGGACAAAAGAAACAATTCAGACTGCACTGCATGCTGCCTTTAAAGCAGGTGTTTCTGTGGGTGCGCATCCTGGCATCGCTGATAAAAAAGGATTTGGAAGAACAGTAAAAAAAGTTAAACCCCAAGACGCTTATGATTTAGTGTATCAGCAAGTGTCAGACTTTTGCCTGCTTGCTGCTAGGCAGGGAATTCGAGTGATGCATGTTAAGCCCCATGGAGCACTCTATAATGCATCCGCTAAAGATCAGGACGTGGCTTACGCGATTGCGCACGCTGTTAGTGATGCAGATCCACGTCTTGTGTTATTTGGGCTCGCTGGAAGTGCCTCAATATTTGAGGCCCGTGAGATGGGACTTAAAGTAGCTGAGGAAGTCTTTGCAGATCGTACCTATCAGTCTGATGGTAGTCTTACACCCCGTGGAAATTTAAATGCAACTGTACAGAAGGGTGATGAGGCAGCCTCGCAAGCCTTAGATGCGATTGAAAAAAACTACGTTGAAGCAACTGATGGAACACGTTTACCCATGGCTATTAATACCATTTGTGTACACGGAGATAACCCCAATGTCTTGGAGATTGCTTGGAGCGTAAGGAGTATGCTTAACCGCTCAGGCTATACACTGAAGCCGTTTGCTCACGGCTTAGTTTAACCCATTAATTACCGAAGCGGAAAATCGCTACGTCTCCATCTGCGAAGACGTATTCTTTTCCTTCTAAGCGGTACTTACCTGCATCACGTGCAGCAGCGATACTGCCCAAACGAGCAAGATCTTCGTAGCTGACGATTTCTGCTTTGATAAAGTTCTTTTCAAAATCCGTATGAATGACGCCAGCAGCTTGAGGTGCTTTCCAACCTTTTCTAATGGTCCAAGCTCTGACTTCTTTTTCACCTGCTGTGAAATACGTCATAAGGCCTAATAGGCCATACGTAGAACGAATCAGTGAAGAGACACCGGAATCATCTACCCCTAAATCTTTAAGAAACGCTTTTGCTTCTTCTGGAGGTAAGTCGATTAATTCAGATTCAATACGTGCACTGATTGGAACGTAGGCTGCGTCATGGTGAGCTTTAACAAATTCAGCTACTTTTTTAACAAATGGATTTGCCTCTGCATTAACAAGATCACTCTCCGCTACATTACAGGCGTACAAGACTGGCTTACCGCTTAAGAGCTGGAATAGTTTCAGCAACTTAGCTTCCTCTTCTTGAACGGGTAAAATATTTGCAGGCTTATTTGCATTTAAATGCGGTACTAAGCGCTCAAGTAGGGTGAGTTCAGCTTGAGCTTCTTTATCTCCACTTTTTGCTTTCTTCTGTGTTTTATCGATTCGTTTTTGAACGTTATCTAAATCCGATAAAATAAGTTCTGTAGTAACAATATCAATGTCACGGACTGGATCTACTCCGCCCATCGTATGAATAACATCAGAATCCTCGAAGCATCTTACAACATGAACAATCGCATCCACTTCACGGATGTTCGCTAAAAATTGATTACCTAAGCCTTCACCCTTACTTGCACCTGCAACAAGGCCTGCGATGTCCACAAATTCGATGGCTGCAGGAATAATGACGGTTGTCTTAGCTATTTTTTGTAGCACATACATGCGTTCATCAGGAACGACTACGACGCCCACATTGGGGTCGATCGTACAGAAGGGGTAATTAGCCGCCTCGGCCTTACGGGAGCGCGTAAGGGCATTAAAAAGAGTAGATTTGCCTACATTGGGCAGTCCGACGATACCTGCTTTTAGCATAAGGGGACCACCGTCACCGCCAAAAAGAGGGGGGTCAATTGAAATTAACGTTATTCTAACGGCTTGACACCCGGTTTCGTGACCTGTGCACTGTTCGGCTTTTCAAGTCAATTCAGGCCCTAAGCAATCTCTATGGCACTCAAAATTCGTCTCACTCGTATTGGAACCACCCACCAACCGCATTACCGCGTAGTTGTGGCTGAGGCACGTTCACGCCGCGACGGCGACCCAACTGAAGTTATTGGCACCTATGATCCACGTGCTAAAGCTAACGGTGTTAAGCTCAAGCTTGACCGCGTAGACTACTGGTTATCCAAAGGCGCTAAGCCAACAGATACCCTCCACGCACTCATCAAGAAAGCTCGTCGTTCAGTAACCGCTGCTTAATAAGGGGTTACGGCTTTTTTAGGCCGCCTCCGGCAGGGTGCTAGACCCGACCTCAAGGACTCTTTTCAAACCTCGGATTCACATTCCGGGGTTTTTATATTTATGCTCAGAATCGACGTTATCACCCTCTTCCCCAAGATGTTAGATGGTTTCTTAACTGAAAGCATTCTGGGTCGTGGCTGCTCTGCTGGCTTACTTGAGGTGAAGGTTCACGATTTAAGGCGCTGGTGCTTAGATAAGCATAAAAAAGCCGATGATAGCCCTTTTGGCGGGGGTGCGGGTATGGTCCTTAAGCCAGAGCCTGTCTTTGCCGCTATAGAGGAGCTCCAGACTCCAGGCTGTAAGCGTATCTATTTAACCCCAGACGGCGTACGCTTGTCTCCTAGCATAGCTAAAGGGCTATCCAAGCTAGAGCATATCATTTTTTTAAGTGGGCACTATGAAGGCATAGACCAAAGGATCAGGGATTCAGTCATAGACCAGGAGATTAGTATAGGGGATTATGTCCTAACTAATGGCACTTTAGCAGCGGCTGTGACCATCGATTGTTTAAGCCGTTTTATTCCTGGCGTATTAGGTGAGGAAAAGTCATTGACGCACGAATCCTTCAATGGCAAGTTGCTCGACTTTCCTCAATACACGCGTCCCGCTGAGTTTCGTGGTATACCAGTACCCGAAGTTCTTCTCTCCGGTAATCATTCCGAAATAGAGAAATGGCGAGACTCACGTGCACTGGAGAAAACTCGCTCAGTCAGACCAGATTTACTAACATAAAGTCATAGCTATGAACCCGATAATCAATCTCATCACCCAAGAACAGGTGAAAAAAGATCTGCCTCCTTTCAAGGTAGGCGATGGCGTACGCGTACACACAAAGGTACGTGAAGGCGACAAAGAGCGTACCCAGATCTTCTCTGGAATAGTGATCGCCCGCAAGGGTTGGGGCATCCATGAAACCTTTACTGTTCGCCGTATTAGTTATGGCGAAGGTGTAGAACGTGTTTTCCCGGTTAACTCACCTAACGTTGAGAAGATCGAAATTGAACGCGAATCCGAGCCAATGCGCGCACGCTTGTACTACCTACGTGGTCGTACCGGTAAGGCAGCTGTGGCAATCCGTGAAAAAGAACGGCGTACAGAAGCCGTTGCTCCTGCAGCATCAGCAGCTGCTGTTCCTGCAGCTTCGTAATCGAGTAACGATTAAATATTTCCCAAGCTCCGCGTCTTCACTGATTCGGAGCTTTTTTGTGCCGTAATAAAGGCACCGTTCAACGACTTTACCTTATAGGAGGTTTTATTATTTGAGCTTTCACTCTTGATCAGGCTCTCCTAAGTTTATTTCGACTTTCGTTTCTATTATGCCACTTCAAACACACCTTCTTTCCCAAGCAGCTAACCAAGCACGCGGCCTAGCTATTGATGCAATACATGCCTGCAGCTCAGGTCATCTCGGTCTTCCCTTGGGATGTGCCGATATGGGAGCTGTTCTTTTTGGCGATGCATTAAGCCATAATCCTGATCAACCGCGCTGGTTAAACCGCGACCGCTTTATTTTATCTGCAGGTCATGGCAGTATGTTTATCTATGCTTGGCTGCACTTAAGTGGCTATGCGGTTTCTTTAGAGGAAGTAAAAAAGTTTCGTCAGTTACATAGCTTAACACCTGGGCATCCAGAATTTCGTGAAACTCCAGGAGTTGAAGCTACTACAGGTCCCTTAGGACAAGGTGTAGGAAATGCCGTAGGTATGGCAATTGCAGGTCAAATGGCTGCAGCACGTTTCAATACAGCTGAGCACACCTTATTTGATTATCATGTAATCGCACTTGCTGGAGACGGATGTATGCAAGAAGGAGTTGCTATGGAAGCAGCTGCTTTTGCAGGGCACCAAAAGCTTGATAACTTAATTTTAATTTATGATTCAAACGATGTGACCCTCGATGCAATGGCATCGAAAACACAAAGTGAAAATGCAGCAGCTCGTTTCAAGGCAATTGGCTGGGATGTACAAACAGTCGATGGCCACGATATGGAAGTTTTCTCACGTGCATTTAAGAAAGCAAAGAAATCTACATCGGGTAGACCTCAATTAATTATTGCTAAGACAATCATTGGGAAAGGCATTGCTGAAGTACAAGGCACTGCAAAAGGGCACGGTGAGGGTGGAGCAAAGTTTGCAGAGACAGCTCGTGCAAGTATTGGCTTACCAAAAGAGCCTCACTTCTTTGTTAGTGAAGACGTACGTACTTATTTTGCTGACCATAAGAAACGTTTAGTACGTCAGTACAAAAAGTGGGAAAAGAATTTCAAAGCGTGGCGTGTAGCAAATCCTGAAAAAGCAGCTCTGTTAGATTCTGCATCAGTACGTCCTAGCGCTGCACACTTAATGGCTAATGTGCCTGTTTTCCCAGCGGATGCTAAATTATCTGGAACACGTGCTGCAGGCCGCGATGTTTTACAGCCGCTTGCAAAACAACTCCCGCTGCTCATTTCTGGTAGTGCAGATTTACACGGCTCAACGTACAATTACATCGCTGAGGATAAAGACTTCGATCCTAGCAACCGTGGTGGTCGTAATTTACGTTATGGTATTCGTGAGCATGCAATGGCTGCGATGAATAACGGTATCGCTTACGACGGTCTTTTCCGTACGTCATGTGCAACCTTCTTAGTGTTCGCTGATTATTCGCGTCCTTCGATGCGTATTGCCGCACTTTCGAAACTTCCTGTTATTTATATTTATACGCACGACTCAATCGGAGTTGGCGAAGATGGTCCTACGCATCAACCTGTTGAAACGATTTCTGCACTTCGTTTAATTCCTGGTTTTGACGTGATTCGTCCAGCTGACTTAGAAGAAACAGTGGGTGCATTTGCAGCAGCTTTAGAAAATACCGATGGGCCAACGTTAATTGCACTGACTCGTCAGGCAGTACCAAACTTAAACGATATTCCTTCTCACATTCGTAGAGCAGGTGTTCTTAAGGGTGGTTATGTTGCACTCCAAGAAACTGCGCCACTTACCCATCTGCTTTTATCAGCAGGCAGTGAACTTTCTTTAGCTCTTGATGCTGCAAAGCAACTTGGTGCAGGAACACGTGTTGTTTCAATGCCATCTTTTGAACGCTTTGATAAACAATCTAAAGAATACCGTGATAGCATTATTCCTCCAAGCTGCAGAAAGCGTGTAGCTGTTGAGGCTGGTGTTACTGATTTATGGAGAAAGTACGTCGGTCTGGATGGTGCTGTGGTAGGCATTAACCGCTTTGGTATCAGTGCTCCTTCTCCAGTTGTTTATAAGGAATTAGGAATTACGACTGAGGCAGTTGTTAAGGCTGCAAGTAGTTTGTAATAAATAATTACTCTATTTTTATTTCATCAAAACCTCTATCTGCTCTAAAGCGGTAGAGGTTTTTTTATTTGGGGGTTTAATCGCATGAGTCAGTAGCTTTGCTTTATGCAGATGCTTTAGCTTAGACTTCGGTTCAGCGTGGTCTAAAATAAACTAAGCTAGGTGAAGTACATGATAGGAGTGATTTTAAGAAAGTACGCCAAGCATTGAGTCTTCCTGCATAAGCGCTGCGATATGTAGCTTAAGTTTAACTCAGAATCGTCCTCATAGATTTGTATCATTTTGTAAGCCAGTTGTTTAAATCATATTCAAAAACTCACTTGCGGGATTTGATTAGTTGCCTAACTATATGTCTGTCTGTCTGCACAAACTATGACCTACCTTATGAAAAAGAATCTGCCACGCTACGAGCAGTTGCTCGAAGCAGCGCAGCTTCATCCAGACTTAGACCCCACAGCCTGTGAGGCATTTCTGCATTTGCTAAGAACAGGTAGCGAGATCACTCACACAGTCGAAGCCTATCTGTCTGAACATAACTTAACTCAGGGTCGTTTCTTTGTGCTTATGCAGTTAATGGAAGTGTGCAAGAAGTGTCCTGTTGCAAGAACACCCGCAGAATTAGCAGAGAGTTCTGGTGTGACACGTGCGACGATGACGGGACTTATTGATACATTGGAAAAAGACGGTCTTGTAAAGCGTCAACCTGACCCAAAAGACCTGCGCATGGTATCTGTTAACCTAACCTATAAAGGAGAGCAGGTTTTACTTGGCGTTCTTCCAGGCCATTTTAGGAAAATGGCCCGCATGATGGGGCTATTATCTGAGCCGGACCGTAAAACTCTCGTAAGCTTATTAGCCAAGGTGCTTAAGGCTGTGGAGCAAGAAGAAGCACAAAATATAGAAAAACAAATTTCAGAACTCATTTCATAATTTAATCACACTTTTAAAACGCAGTAATCATATGAAGAAAAAAATAGCACTAACCCTTTTAGGAATCGTAGTTTTATTCGCCGTTATTGGTGGCATTAAAGCGCTGCAAATTAAGGCAATGATAGACCAGGGTAAAACGATGGTCCCTCCGCCTGAAACGGTAACAACTGCTGTTGCAGAAGAATCACTATGGGCTCCTGTCTTATCCACCGTAGGAAATGTGACTGCAGTGCAGGGTGTTAATGTTTCAGCGCAGCTTGATGGCAATGTAGTGGCCATTGCATTTACCGCAGGAAGTACTGTGGCTAAGGGTGATTTACTTGTTCAAATGGATATCTCCACTGAATCGGCTCAACTGCGTGCTGCAGAAGCTACCAAAGAATTAACTCGTCTGTCTTTAGAGCGCTCGCGTGAACTCTTAAATAACCGCACGGTGTCGCAAGCTCAGTTCGATGCAGATAACGCTGCGTTTGAGCAAGCTGAAGCTCAAGTGGACACAATCAAGGCTACGATTCAAAAGAAAACAATTAGAGCACCTTTTGCAGGCCGCTTAGGAGTAAGACTTGTAAATGTTGGACAAACTTTAAGAGCAGGGGACCAAATTGTATCCCTTCAAGCACTTAATCCAATTTACGTTGATTTTTATTTACCACAACAAGATGTCGCTCGTATCGCTACTGGCTTAACAGTGAATATTTCTGGGGACGCAGTAAGTGGAGATTTACTGGAAGGAAAAATCACAGCAATCAATCCCGATGTGGATAGTGAAACGCGTAATGTAAGAGTGCAGGCTACATTCAACAATGCAGATGAAGGTCTTAGACCAGGAATGTTTGTTAATGCAAAAGTAATGCTTACTGCAAAGAAAACACTTATCTCAATTCCAATCTCATCTGTACTTTATGCTCCGTACGGTAATTCAGTTTATATCGTTGAGACTACTCCACAGGGCAAAACAGTACGTCAGCAACTGGTGCGCCTAGGTGTAACACGCGGTGATTACATTGAAGTTATCTCAGGGGTAAACAAAGGAGATGAAGTCGTATCAACTGGAGCATTTAAGCTGCGTCCTGGTGCTACAGTTATTGTTAACACTGCTCTTGCTCCAAAGTTTGAATTGGCTCCAAAGCCAACAGACTCCTAAGCGCTTCTATTATTTTATTTGAGTCACTTTTGACCGACCATGAAATTTACTGATCTATTTATCCGCCGTCCCGTGCTCTCGCTTGTCGTGAGTATGGTGATTATCATTGCGGGTGTCCAAGCCTTCAATTCCTTAAACGTAAGACAATACCCGAGAAGTGAAAATTCTTCGATTGTTGTAACAACTGTATATATCGGAGCAAGTCCTGAACTTGTTCGTGGATTCGTTACTACACCTCTTGAACGTGCTATAGCTGCTGCTGATGGTATTGATTATATTCAGTCCCAAAGCTCACAAGGTGTATCTATTATCACAGTTCGTTTAAAATTAAACTATGACGGTACTAAGGCCTTGGCAGAAATCGGTTCAAAAGTAGATAGCGTTCGAAATCTGCTGCCACCTGAAGCTCAGATACCCACACTGCAAATTCAGTCCGCTGATAGTCAATTTGCATCGGCATATCTTAGTTTTACATCCGACGTACTTAAGCAAAATGAAATCACTGAGTATTTAGTAAGAGCAGTGCAGCCTCGCTTATCTGCCTTAGAGGGTGTTCAGCGTGCAGATATTCTTGGAGCCCGTATTTTCGCAATGCGGGTATGGCTTAAGGCAGATCGTTTAGCTGCCTATAATATTAGTCCTTCCCAAGTTAATCATGCCTTAGCCAATAATAATCATTTAACAGCACTAGGCCGTACCAAGGGATCTTTAATTCAAGTAAACCTAATTGCGGATACTGATCTTAAGTCCGTTGAAGAATTTAAAGACTTAGTCATCTATCAGGCTAAAGGCTCCATCGTAAGACTTAAGGATGTTGCCGATGTAGAGCTAGGTGCAGAAGACTATGACACCGTTGTTCATTTCTCGGGCAAAACAGCAGTATTTATGGGCATGTTCCCACTGCCTAATGCAAATTCACTGGATGTAATTAAAAAGGTAAGAACAGAGATGGAAGCAATCCAAGCTGATTTGCCATCAGGCATGCATGCTAAAATTGCTTATGATGCTACAGCTTACATCAACACAGCGATTCATGAAGTCGTGCACACGTTACTTGATACACTTTTAATTGTTATCGTTGTTATCTTTTTATTCTTAGGTTCGGTAAGATCAGTTATCGTACCAGTTGTTGTAATACCAATTTCCTTAATTGGTGGACTCTTCCTGATGCAAGTATTTGGGTTCACAATTAATTTACTTACCCTACTTGCTATTGTACTTTCTGTAGGACTTGTGGTTGATGACGCTATTGTCGTAGTTGAGAACGTGGAGCGTCACTTACGAGACGGCTTATCTCCACTTAATGCTGCTATTACGGGTGCTCGTGAATTAGTTGGGCCAATTATTGCCATGACAATTACCCTAGCTGCTGTGTATGCTCCTATAGGTCTTCAAGGTGGCATTACTGGATCATTATTTAGGGAATTCGCATTTACCCTAGCTGGATCGGTAGCAATTTCTGGGGTAGTTGCTCTTACCTTATCGCCAATGATGGCTGCTCATTTACTTAAATCAGATGATGAAAGTCATGGGTTCGCGGCTGTGATTGCACGCACGTTTGAGCGGGTAAAGAATTTCTACGCTAAATTGCTTGATGCAACACTGCGCAATAGAGCTTATGTATATACAGCATGGTTAGTAATTACTTTCTTAGGAGTAATCATGATTGCTGGTCCCTTCACACCTAAGGAATTAGCTCCTACGGAAGACCAAGGCGTAATCTTTGGTATCCCTATTGCTCCAGCAAATGCATCCATTGATCAAGTGCTTCCCTTTGAAAACGAGATTAACACTCAATTTTTCACAGAACCAGAAACACAGTTTAGCTTTCAGATCATTCAGCCATCTGGCGGTATAGCAGGAGCTGTCATGAAGCCCTGGGATCAGCGTAAGCGAACGGCGTTCCAAATTAATGCAAGTCTACAAGGGAAGTTACAAAATATCCCTGGAGTACAGCTGCGTGCGGGTATGCCACCAGCGATTCCTGGTGGAGACTTCTTCCCGTTTGAAGTCGTGATCTCATCAACACATGACTATGATGAACTGCTCCCACTTGCACAAACGATTGCAGATGACGCAGGTAAGAGTGGAATGTTTTATTTTCCTCCTCTTGTTGATATTAAAATAGATCAACCTCAAGCAGAGGCAATTATTGACCGCAATAAAGTCGCTACCTTGGGGCTTAATTTAACTGAAGTGGGTATTGATTTATCAGCTGCCATGGGCGGCAACTATGTGAACTTCTTTGATATTGGAGGACGTAGCTATAGGGTTATCCCGCAAGTTAAACGCGTAGATCGTCTTAATGCAGATCAATTAGAAAATATTTTCGTAACTGGTCCTAATCAAAAGTTAATACCACTAAGTACTGTTGCACGCATTGAAAATAAAGTAGTCGCTCGGTCTCTTAACCGTTTTCAACAGCTAAACGCTGTTACTATTACTGGTATTCCAGGGCGATCTCTTGATCAGGCATTAAAGTTTATCGAAGATGAGGCTGCTCGGATTCTTCCTAAGGGCTATACGATAGATTATATGGGAGAGTCCCGTCAGTTGCGCAGGGGTGGTGGTGACCAAGAATTTTACACGATGATGGGACTAGCCATCACGCTTATCTTCCTTGTTCTAGCAGCACAGTTTAATTCATTCCGTGATCCATTCGTGATTATCTTTGGATCCGTTCCATTAGCTATATTTGGAGCTGCAGTCTTCATGTTTGAAAAAATGCCTAATCCAATGATGCCATTTTTTACAGACGGCTGGACAACCACACTAAATATTTATTCTAAGGTTGGACTTGTGACCTTGATTGGTCTTATCGCTAAAAACGGTATCTTAATTGTTGAATTCGCTAACCAGCTACAACTTGAAGGAAAATCAAAGTTAGAGGCTATTCGTGAAGCATCACTTACACGTCTTCGTCCCGTCTTAATGACTTCGGTTGCAACGGTTGCAGGTCACTTTCCTCTCACCTTAGTTACAGGCGCAGGTGCTGCAGCTCGTAATTCAATTGGGTTAACCTTAGTTGGTGGTATGTCAATTGGTACAGTCTTCACGTTATTTGTGATTCCATCTGTTTACATGTTAATCGCTAAAGATCACAAAAAAACAGCACAGGTAACATCTGCAGAACTTAATTCAGCCAAAGCTTGATCCTTATGAATCTTATTTCTTATTCACGCTCTCTTTGTTTTATCTTTGCGGTAAGTCTTGCAAGTCAAGTGACTGCACAGGTGCAGCCCTCTGAATTGCCGAGTACTTTGGATGTAAACGGTGCGATCCGCTACGCCCTAGATCATAATTATTCGATCTTACAGGCTCGCGAACAAATTAAGCTACAAGACGGTGTCTTAGTCCAAGTAAGTTCACGCTCTATCCCTAATATAGGGGTTAATGGTGGCTATTCTAAAAATAGCAGTGCTGTTTCAACCAGCTATCCAGCAGAGACTAGTTTATACTCAATCCAGTTACAGGCTTCGCAAGTGCTTTATTCCGGTGGTGGAGTACAGGCATCTATTAAGGCTGCAAAATTTCTTAGAGATGCAGCAGCTTATGATTTAGAGGCAGTCATTAACCAGTCGCTACTTCAGGTGCGTACAGGATTTTATAGTGTTCTTCTCGCACGTGAAAAAATAAAAGTCCAAGAAGAGAATATTGCTTTATATACGCGCCAACTCGAAGACGCTCAAAATCAGCTCCGTAGTGGCAAGGCATCTAATTTTGAGGCGCTTCGTGCAGAAGTGGCTTTGGCAAATCAGCAGCCTGGATTAATTTCTGCACGTAATGATTACCGTGTGGCTATTGAACAATTACGCCAGGTTATGGGTGTACCTTCTAGCCCTCGTGGAACAACCAGTGCATTCCCTGATATTTCTGGGTCGCTTGAGTATACACCTGAAAGCTATGTGTTAGAATCAGCAGTAGCTACAGCACATGACCGTCGTCCTGAACTACTGAGTTTACAGGCGCGCAGTCAATCTGGAGAACAAGCGGTTGTGCAGGCTAAGGCTGCATACTATCCAAGTGTATCTGCAGTTGGAACCTATGAATGGGTAGGTCTAGGCCTAGCTCATGGCAGTAATGTTAATAACAATGGGTGGGTTGTTGGCCTGCAGTCCTCTTGGGCTATTTTTGATGGACGTGCTACTGAAGGAAAAGTCAGACAAGCACGTTCTCAGGAGACTCAATCGCGTTTAGGACTTCAGTCTGAGCAGCTCGCTATAGATGTTGAAGTGCGTCAGGCATTAAGTGCACTAGAAGAAGCAAATGAATTAGTCGGTGCTTCCAAAAAGACAGTTCAATTAGCGCTCGAGTCGCTTCGTCTTGCCCAAGCACGTTACCACTCTGGTAGTGCAACTCAGTTAGATGTACTTACTAGCCAAGTAGACCTCACTGTTGCTCGTACAAATGAACTAAAATCAAATTACGCGTATAGTGTTGCTCTTGCTACAATTCATAAAGCTATAGGTGCGGTAGATATAACCGTAAAAAATTAAGTAAGTGCAGAAAGTCTAAAGCTTTCAGCAGGATACGCATCACATAATGAAAGGCCGTACTCTATGTGCTATTTTAGTCGGGCTTTTCTTGTGCGGGCTAGCACTAGCTCTTTCTTCACCTTTTCAGACCTGGTACTTAAATAAAGTCCTTGGTCGTTCTGGGGATTTACAAGGCAGTGTCTCTTTTGTCTGCGCACGGTTTGGTCATATCCAAGTACGTGGCTTAGTGCTTCAGCGCTCCCGTGCAACCCTGACCTTGCCCGACGTTACGTGTGAGATGCCTGTACTAAGAGCACTCATTAAGGATCAATTTAATGTAGGACGTATTGAAGCCAAAAGTTGGACACTTGATTTAAGTCAGTGGACACAAAAAGACTTTGGTGATGCTAAAAAAGATTCTGTAGATTTAGCCAAGGCAGCACTCGCTCTTGGATTTAAAGGCGTTTTTTCGGAACTTTCACTTCCTTTAGGTATTTCTATTGAGGATCTTCAGACACAAGGAGATGTGCTTTTGCCGCCAGCTCATAATTCCAGTGATGCTATTCGTGTCCATGTGAGTTTAGTTGGGGGAAAAATGCAGGTGGGTAAAGATGCGCATTTTGATTTTACGTTGGTTTCTGATTCTACAGGAACAAGCCATGTTCCTTTGGATACTATGCTTATCAAAGGCTCTTTAGATGCACGCATGAGTACAGCGCATTCGTTTTCTAACTTAGGCCTTCTTTTGGATGCTGCAGCTCGTGGACCTAAGATACCTTTAGGTGTAACACTTGTAGCTAAACTTAATGCCAGTGAACTTGCAGGAGGAGAGCGCTATAGTTTTTCCTTAAAGCAGGCCTCTAATGAACTTGTTAATTTAAGTGCTGATTTTGATCGTAAATCATCACGAGTCAGTGGTCTTTGGAATGTCAATGGTAGCAATAGCGACTTAGAGCCATTTATTCTAGGACGTGTGTTGCCCGTTTTTAATCTCTCAGGCAGCGGATCTTTTAATACGGATTCTGGACTTATGCGTACTCGAGTCAGTGGTACACTCGGTGGCAAGGTCGATCATTTGGGGCTTATACGCTCTGAGTTAAATGAGTACGGTGAATTAAAAATACAAACTCAGTTTGATCTTACACGTGCTGATTATTCACTGCGCATTGATAGGCTCAATGTGCATGTAGCTAAGACAAGTCCACTTCTAGAGTTAAACAGTCTACAAGCGTTCGCCTTTAATATTCAAACGGGTGAACTCCAGGTAGCGGACGCAGCTAAGCCTTTATTAGGAATTACTTCTAGTTCATTACCGCTTATATGGCTTAAGCCGTGGCTTGGGTCTTACACGGTTAATTCAGGTGACTTACAAGGATCATGTCAGTTAGTCGCAGACTCGGGAGGGCTCGCCTTAAATTCGGAAGGTCTGATCAAAGGAGTTAACGTGTCACTTAGTCATCACAATAAAGTATTATTTAAGGCTTTGGACATGCAAAGTCCGCTGCATGCTTTGTATACTCCCCATGGCTGGCAATTAGATCTCCCAGAGGGAAGTTTAATTCATGCAGCTACACCGGTTTTATTTGCGGTTAAATGGGGCCGTCTTGCTGGACTTGATCAACCGCTTAAGGTTTCAGGTCATATAGATGCAGATACTCAAGCTTGGCTTATTTTTTCTCATGCTCACGGAATCATCCCTTATATACCTCAGGAAGATGAACCTAAAGGGCATGTCTTAGCAGATATTACAGCAAGTCTTGGCGAGGAAAAAACAAGTATCATTAAATTTAAAGCGGATCATCTTCGCATTGCCAATAGTGGTGCAACACTGCCGGATCTTTTCTGCCAACTTACTCTTAACGAAAATAAAGAGGGCCATATATCATTCACCGCTCCAATTGAGTTTGGTCAATCACTCGACCATATGGAACTGATGGTTACTGGCGATGCAGTGTACATAGATGATCTTTTTCACCTTAAAGCTCAGGTTGCTTCTGATAGAGTAGATGCCTCAGTCTTCGCGGTGGTTAAGGAGCTGGTGTTCAAAAAACAGGATGAAAGTGGTCCAGCTTTAATTCCGATTGTTACTCCACCCAAACAAGCTTTCTGGTCAGGGGTAGATGCCCAGATTGCATTTAATTTAAAAGAAGTAATCATTACAGGGAGTGCACCTGGGCATTTATCCGGAGAACTCGTCTGCGATCCTTTAGCTCTACACTTAAATAATGTGCGTATTGGTTATGCTCAGTCAGGGGATATCCAGCTTGATGCGAGTGTTCATTTTGATGCAAAGAATTTAAGACCGTATGATTTTTCAGCTGAGCTTAAGACTAAAGACTGGAATCCTGGTCTAATACTAAAGGCCTTTAATCCTACGCAGCCGCCGAGTGTAGAAGGTAAATTCGATATTGAGGCACATCTACTTGGCCGTGGAGCCTCACTCGATGAATTAACTCAGAGACTGCATGGAGACTGTACACTGACTAGTAAGAGTGGATCGTTTGGAATGCTCACGTCTCATTTTATACCTAAATTAGGAAAATTAGGTAAGTTAGATCAGACACTATCCTTAGTAAATAGTATGTCCGATGCACTCATTGGTAGAAGACTTCCCGGTGATTTGATGAATTCAGTCTCTGCATTAACAACCTTTGCTAAAGTCATATCACCGATCCGCTACGATCAGTTAAGTGTCACAATCTCTAGGGATGATACCCTTGATACGGAATTAAAAGATTTTACACTTATTGCTCCGGAGATACGTCTTGGTGGTATTGGCCGTATTACTGAAGTCGAAGGCATCTCATTACTTAATCAGCCTATGGCAATGGACTTTAGATTAAGAGCCAGAGGTCATTTAGCTGAGGCTTTGAAAGTTGCCGGTATCTTAAACGCTAAGAAACCAGATGATTTGGGATATTTGCCCTGTACTTTACCTATACAGATTGGGGGTAGTATAGCGCATCCTGATACTACCCAGTTTGAGGCAAGTTTACAAAAAATTGCGATAGACCGTAGCGGGGCGGGGGAGCTCTTAAATCGTATCATTGGAAACTAATCTGTTTTCTTCAGCTCTTGCCTCAGGCATCTAGGATACTAACGTAGTTGTGTGGGTTTATTTGCTTTCGTAAAACGTTTAACCTCATCCTGTGTCCTTAATAATTTGGGCCGCCGCTCTTACCTGCCTTGGCCAGTAGAGCTTACTGTAGGAGTTGGGGCATTACTGAGGTATAAAATTCGCACTTTGGAGTCTTACCATGTGCCTAAAAAAGGCGGGGTTATTTTAGTCGCTAATCATCTTTCGTATGTAGATCCCGTACTCCTGCAGATTGCAACATCTAGACCGATTCGGTTTATGGGGTTTGCAGCAGCCAAAGAATCTAGTTTTTTTAAAACTATATTTGATTTATCTGGTGTCATTTCTGTTTCTGCAGATAAGCCAACGCAGGGTATTAAGTGTGCACTTGAAGCACTGAGGCGTGGTGAGTGCATCTGTTTATTCCCAGAAGGTGGAATTTCTAGAACCGGTCAATTAATGAAGATTGAAAGGGGAGTAGAAATGATTGCACGCAAGTCAGGATGTCCTGTTATACCGGTAGCTCATGATGGGATATGGGGATCATTATTTTCTTTCTCAGGTAATACCTATCTACTAAAAGTCCCACGTTTGAGTAGACCTAGTATTACAATTGTCTTTGGAAAACCAATTGCGGCAGAAAATCTTACAGTCCAAAAAGTAAGATCTGAGTTACTTGATTTAGGTTACGTTGCTTTTGATAATAGGCCGACTCTTAAGGCAAATATAGGTAAACAAGTAGCGCTTAGTCTTGCTAAGAGCCCACGGAAAACTGTGATCATTGATCGAACAGCTGAGCGTAGGGCTATTTCATCGGCTCAGCTCTTGGGTGCATCTGCAGTCTTAGCTAAGTGGCTTAAGACATCTGTTCCTGAAGAACGTGTTGGTGTTGTACTCCCACCTGGCATGGGTGCAATGGTAGCAAATCTTGCCATTGTGTGGTCAGGGAAGAGCCCTGTTAATTTAAATTTTACTGCGGGTAAGGCCTCTAACCAAGCAGCACTTAAGATGAGTGGTGTTAAAACAGTGATTACTGCTGAAGCCATGAAAAGTAAGGTTCCTGATTTTCCATGGCCTGAGAGTACAGTTGATTTGAGAGTTCTTCTTTCAAGAAAAGGAGTAAAGAAATCTATTTTTCTATGGATGCTTTCAACTTGGCTATTACCGCGTCACTTAGTTGTAGCTCTCTTAGGACTCCCTACAAAAGCAGACCGCAGTGAAGCAGTACTGCTTTTAACGAGTGGGAGTTCAGGAGAACCTAAGGGAGTTGTTCTTAGTCACAGAAACTTACTAGCTAATGCAGAACAGATTTCATCTCTGTCAATTTTACCACACACGCGCACAATCTTAGGGTGTTTGCCTCTCTTTCATAGTTTTGGCTTAACGGTGACTTTATGGTATCCACTGCTACGCGGCTGTGGTCTAGTGACAGTTCCCAGTCCTCTTGATACTGGGCGCATGATTGATGCAATAAATGAAGACGAAATATCAGTCTTAGTATCTGCACCTACTTTTCTTAGACCGCTTCTTAAAAAAGCACACCCATCAGAATTAAAATCACTTGAGCTAGTTATTTCAGGTTCAGAAAAATTACCGCATGATTTAAAGCAGCAATTTTTAAAAGCTTTTCATTTAGATATTCTGGAAGGTTATGGTCTTACGGAAACTTCCCCAGTAACGAGTGTAAATCAGCCTGATCCGCCAGTAGTGACTCGCACAGGAAGTCATCAAGCAGGTAAAAAATCAGGAACTGTGGGCAGGGTAATGCCAGGAATGACAATTCGCTTAATAGATCCTGAAACAAATAAAGAAGTTGCTTGTGGAACTCAGGGACTGATTTGGCTTAAAGGCTCAAATATTTTTGAAGGTTATTTAAATAACACAGAGCGTACATCTGTAAGCTTAGTAGAAGGATGGTATCATACGGGAGACTTGGGTGTACTTGATGAAGATGGCTTTTTAACTATTTCAGGACGACTCTCACGGTTTTCTAAAGTGGGTGCAGAAATGGTGGCCCATGGTCTTGTCGAACATACCTTAACAGAAATTTTAGGTCTTACAGACACAGAAGAGACTATGCTTGTTGTTGTTGGAGTTCCCGATAGTGCCCGAGGCGAGCAGTTAGTTATGGTGACTCGCTTATCTATCACACTAGAGGCAGTGCGCAGTGCACTAGCAAAAACTAATCTTCCGCACATTGCTTATCCTAGACGTGTTGTCCAGGTATCAGCTATACCACGCTTAGGCTCTGGTAAACTAGACATTGCTGGCTGTGTTATGTGCGCTAAAGAGTAGCGACTTGTAGTACACCGCGATTTCTTGATGCAATTTCTACTATCACGGCCAATCTAGTTTTCTACAAAGTAAGCCTTAAGGAAGCGCTTCAATTCACCGGACTGTGCTAGAAATTTAGCACGATTAGATTTTTTAAGACGCTTGAGGTTTTGCATCTTCCATTGAATTGCGGGGAGTTTCGCTAGGTAGCACAAAAAAAGGCCCGGAGTTTTAATCTCCGAGCCTTGTAGTAAAATAAAGTAAATTAAGACTTAGCGAACAACACGGGCACTTCCACCGCCCATTACTTTTTCAACTTCTTTTTGGTTAACCATGGAGGTATCACCTGGAGTTGTCATTGCAAGAGCACCGTGTGCTGCGCCGTATTCAACAGCTTTTTGACCATCACCTGAGGATAAAAATCCGTAGATAAGGCCTGAAGCAAAACTGTCTCCGCCGCCTACACGATCAAGAATTTCGAGTGCTTCATAATGACGGCTCTCGTGGAATTTTCCATTCATGTAGCAAATTGCACTCCAGTCATTAACTGTAGCAGTAATGACCTTGCGAAGTGTTGTTGCTGCGACTTTGAAGTTCGGGAATTCTGCAACTGCCTTCGTGATCATCTTCTTGAAAGCATCTGTTTCAATATGACTTAAGTTTGCATCAGCACCTTCAACTTCGAAGCCAAGTGAAGCAGTGAAGTCTTCTTCATTACCGATCATCACATCTACGTAACGTGCGATTTCACGATTTACTTCCTGAGCTTTCTTAAGTCCACCGATACTCTTCCATAGCGATGGGCGGTAGTTTAGATCATAGCTTACGATTGTGCCGTGCTTCTGAGCTGCCTTAACTGCTTCAATAGTTACTGCTGCAGTTGATTCTGAAAGAGCTGCAAATATACCTCCGGTGTGTAACCAACGAACGCCTAGTTTACCAAAGATGTGCTCCCAATCGAAGTCACCAGGCTTTAGCTGGCTTGCTGCAGTATTACCTCTGTCAGGAATGCCTACTGCTCCGCGAATGCCGAAACCTCTTTCAGTGAAGTTAAGACCGTTACGTACAGAGCGGCCAATGCCGTCATCTGCGCGCCACTTAATGTAGTCAGTATTTACTCCACCTTGCATAATGAAGTCTTCGACTAAGCGACCCACGTCATTGTCTACAAAGGCTGTGCAAACTGAAGTGCGTAGGCCAAAGCATTTTTTAAGACCGCGTGCGACATTGTATTCGCCGCCGCCTTCCCAGACTTTGAATTCACGCGCAGTGCGGATTCTGCCCTCGCCTGGATCTAGGCGGAGCATAACTTCTCCAAGAGAAATCTCGTCGAATGTACAAGTGTTAGCAGGTTTAATTTTTAGGCTCATGAGTAAAAAAAGTTATAGACCAGTTCCAGCTAGAATGAAAATAAGAGCTGAAGCTGCAAGGCAGTAGAAGCCAAAGTAGCTCCAGCGCCCCTGAACAAGAAAACGGGAAAGTAATTTTAATGCAAATAATCCTGCTACAAAGCTAGCTAGCATACCGATTACGCCAGGGGTGATCATGTGAGTGAGATGGTGAAGTTCACTTTCAGCCGATTTTAACTTCATTAGTCTTAAGAGTTCTCGAAGGACTACTGCAGGAGTAAGAATCACAGCTAACAGAAAGCTAAAGGCTTCAGAGGCTTCTTTACTACTGCCTAAAATAAGACCCGTTGAAATCGTTCCACCTGACCTAGAAAATCCTCTAAATGGTAGACTAAGGCCTTGGACAATTCCCATAGCAAGTGCTGAGGTTGCGCTAAGATTAGTACTCTGTGATTGCGACATTCTAAAGCGAGATGCCATCAAAATAAAGACACCCGCTGCTGCTAGAGCTGTTGCAACAAGAGGGAGTTGACCAAAGAGCTCTTCGATTTGTCCTGTTCCTGTATTTTGAAGAAATAATTTTTCTATTCCCTTCATCAAGCCCAAACCAACGATTCCAGTCAGTGCTGTTGCTACACCTGCATGGATTGCTGTTTTTATAAAAACGCCTTGGCTTGAAAAATAAGCCTTCATCCAAGATTTCCAAAAATACACAAGAACTGCAAACATCGTTCCTGTATGAAGCATCACCAGTAGAAACGTTGCCTCTGGACTAGACGGATCTATGCCCATTAATTTCTCAGCAACAATTACGTGTGCTGAGCTAGAGACAGGCAGTAGTTCAGCAGCCCCTTGCACCAACCCTAAGATGATGATCTGCAAGAGGCCTATTGGCATGGTCTAGGAATTAAACGACGACTTGTTTAAGATCGGCTTTAGCCCAAATCTTTTGGCCGCATTCAACTGCAAGTTCATTGAAGGATTCAACTTCAGCATCGCTAAAGAGTAGTCCACCAGCAGCAGCAGTTTTCTTTCCAAATTCAGCTTCAGGTTGTCCTGGGAGCATGACACTTTCATTGCCGTGACCTAGGATATCTTGAATCACTGCTTTTAAATTCTGGGATTGGTTACGACCCTTAGCAAACGCTCCTGAATTAATTGCGTCAGGATGAATCACTTGAAAGAAGAAAGCACAGGAATGCTTTTCATCACCGTCTGTCCAGCGGCTACGCAGTGTTGGTAAAGAGCCGCCGATCATTCCGCCCACTAATTCATTGATAAGTGATAAGCCGTAGCCTTTGTGTGCACCAAAGGGTACAAGTGACACTGCTGCATTAGCATCGGTAGTTGGTTTACCGTCTTTATCTACAGCTGCATTTGGTGGAAGTGGTTTTCCCTCACGCTTTAATTGCTGAACTCTTCCCATTGCAATCACAGAGGTAGCCCAGTCAATTACGATTGGAAAACCTACTGCATCTGTAGTTGGAAAGCCCCAGCTATGTGGGTTTGTACCAAGGGTAGGGAATTTCCCACCGAAAGGAACCACTTCAGCAAGTGCTGCAGTACAGTTTGTATAAGCGATGTAACCTTTCTTTGCAGCTTCCATCACATAGCCACCACCCCAGAGGTAGTGAAATGCATTATCTACAGAGACTGTGCCTACGCCGTACTGGTCAGCTAATTTAATTGCTGCATCCATTGCACGGTAGGCGGTGGATTGCCCAAGCTTTTTATTTGCATTCCATACTTTAACAGCAGGAAAGCGTGTTGGCTTTTCTTCAATTTGTGCACCAGGTACACATCCTTTTGATCCGCTTCCAAACAAATGATCTAAGTGCAGTGCCTTAAGACCATTGTGTGTGCGAATCCCGTGACGGGAAGCTTGTGCACAGAAGCGTGCACCTTCTGCAGCTTCATCAGCTAGGTAACCGCGTTTGCGGTAGGCAGCTTCAATTAAGCTATTGTGAAGTGATTCTGGAACTACGTTAAAGGATTCAGGCATAAAATAAAAGGCTTAAGCTTACTTCAAGTTGGCTTGTGCGTGGGGTGGTTTACCCGCAAGAAATAGCGTTAAATTTTCTACAGCACAGCAGGCTTGGCGTTGTACGGATTCGTACGTACGTGAACCAATGTGTGGCGTGATAATACAGTTAGGTAATCCTAAGAGTGGATGATTCTTCTGAGGTGGCTCTTCATCGAGCACATCTGTGCAGTACGCAAACAGTGGGTTTGCTTTTAAGATTTCAACCATGGCCTCTGTGTCGACTAATTCACCGCGTGCACAATTTACAATGATTGCTTCCTTCTTCATTAACTTGAGCGAATCTTTGTTAATCATGTGACGGGTTTCGTCACTTAAGTTTGTATGAAGAGAAATGATATCAGCGACTTTAAAGATTTCTTTTAAGTCTGTGTAGCGCTTAATGCCAAATTCTTGTGAGAGCGTATCTGGCCAGTAAATATCATAGCCAACGATAGTCATACCGAATGCTTTAGCGCGTATGGCGACTTCTTTACCGATACGACCTAGTCCGATGATTGCGATAGTTTTACCAGCAATTTCATGACCGGTCATACGTTTCCATTCACCTTTTGCTACTGCGTTTGCTGAAGCAATTAAGTGACGTACGGAAGCAAGCATTAAGGAGAACGTATGTTCAGCAACGGTTGTGTGATTTACGCCAGGCGTAAAAAGAACAGGAATTTTATATTCTGTAGCACACTTCACATCGATTTTATCTAAACCGATACCGTATTTACTAATTACTTTTAAACGAGGAAGTGATTTTTCAATAACTGCACGTGTAATTGCATCGTCGCCACATAAGAAGGCATCAAATTGGCCAGCAAGTTCTAGCATTCTTGACTCAGGCAGCGGGCCACGCTCGCGAACGACTTCAACGCCCGATTTTTGCAGAAGTTCGTGGTGAACGCCTGGAGTGTCTTGAAAAGAAGTGGTGGTGAGAAGAACACGTGTCATGGAGGGTTTATTGAACGCCTTTAAGGACTGTTTGAAAAGTATAAATATGCCTCTTTTTTATACAGTATAGTACCAATGAAAGTAGAAAGAACCATAATAGGCCTTATGACTTTGCAAACCAGAAGTGAGTACTCATGACTAAAGAGGTTGGAATTATCCTAAGATATGCCATCACTTGGCTCTTGTATGAAGCGCCATTTAGTAGCCACCCGAGCCCTTAAGCGTTTACTTGGTGAAAAGGTCGTAAAGACCGACACTAAATCTCTGCACGCAGCTTCCTTTGATGGAATTAAATTAGTTTTTTTACCCGAGGCAGTTATTTTCCCACGTAACAATACAGATATTGGTAAAGTACTTAAATTGGCGAATGTGCACCGTGTTGCGCTTACTGTACGTGGTAGGGGCAGTTCACTCACAGGTTCTGCAGCTCCTATTAAGGGAGGCTGGGTGCTTGATCTACTTAAATTAAATAAGATCGAAATTGATGATGAGGTTGGTTTAGCTCGGGTTGGCCCTGGTGCTAATATAGCGCAAATCCATAGTAAGGCAGAAGCCCTAGGGTGGTTTTATCCACCTGATCCTGCCTCTAAAGAATTTTGTACGATAGGCGGAAATATTGCCTGTAATGCGGGTGGTATGCGCGGCGGAAAATACGGAGTCACACGGGATTTCGTTTTAGCTCTGAAGGGATTTCTTCCTACAGGAGAATATGTCGAGTGGGGGACCCCAACGCGTAAATATTCAGCTGGATTTAATTTACGTGATTTGTGGATTGGCTCTGAAGGAATGTTAGGAGTGATCACAGAAGCTACACTTCGTCTTGTACCAAAGCCTCAGGCAAATTGGACACTGCTACTTGCCTACGATAATGAAGTCAGTGCCTTTAAAGCAGTCCGTGATTTATTTGCTTCAAAGCTTCAGCCTTCCATTTGTGAATTCCTGGACCGCTACTCTGTTTTATGTGCAGAAAGAGCGACCGGTAAAACCGTCTTTAAGGGACAAGCTGGAAAACCTGTCGTATTGCTTGAGTTTGCCGGTTCACAGGCTGAATTAGATGGCCTAAATGACCAGGTCCTTGCGTGGGCTAAGAAACACGCCTTGGCCTACCGGGTTGCAGAATCTAAGGAGGAAACTGAGCAACTATGGCAAGTCAGGCGTAAATGTTCGGGCGCTATGTTCGAATTAGGGGATGCTAAGCTTAATGAGGACATTGTAGTCCCAATGAGACAGTATGTCCCTTTTATTAAGTTTCTGGATTCGCTTAGGAAGAGTTCCGGCTTATCTATACCTACTTTCGGTCATTTAGGGGATGGAAACCTCCATGTTAACATCATGTATCATTCAGCTATAAAAGCGGAATGTAAGTCGGCCGAAAAAGCAGTTAAACAGTTGATGATGAAAGTTGTACAACTTGGCGGCGCTATCTCTGGCGAGCATGGAATAGGGCTCGCAAAGAGCCCCTTTTTGAGGATTCAGCATAGGGAAGCTCAAGTGAAGGCAATGTATGCTATAAAACGGGCTTTAGACCCCAAGGGAATCCTTAATCCGGGTAAGATGTTCGAGGTCTTTGAGGTGTGGAAACACAAGAAACTAGTGATTAAGTTGCCCTGGGATCATAAGTGACCTAAATAACTTATCATCAGCTTGTTCGTAAAATAGCAGTGAGGTTTTGGGCTGAGCTAAATTAAACCCGTACTGACTGCCGCTAGCCTTGACAAGGTTTGCGGGCGTTCGGTAGTTTATACGACTCACTCAAACTCACTTAACAGAGAGGTGGGCCCTTCGGCCCGCTTTTTTTTTCCACTTTTCCACACATCACCATGAGCAGCGAAATACTTTCCGTTCTCGAATATATGGAGAAAGAGAAGGGCATTCCACGGGCGGACATGATCGCCACGATTGCGAATGCACTTAAAACTGCCGCCCAAAAGGGTGTAAGTTCAGGCCAAGAGCTTAAGATCGATATCAATCCTAAGAACGGCCAACTTCATGCATGGTCCATCCTTAAGGTTGTGGACTCAGTAAGTAACCCACGCATGGAGATCCATGTTGAAAAAGCTCAGGCTCTTAAGCCAGGTGCTATCCTTGGAGACTTAATTGAGAAAGAGATCGATCCTTCTTCTTTAGGACGTATTGCGGCACAAACAGCACGTCAGGCTGTGATGCAACGCTTACGCCAATTTGAAAAAGATCGTATCTATGACGACTTTAAAGATCAGATCGGTAATATTGTTACCGGTACGGTTCGCCGTCGTGAGCGAAATGATATTTATATCGATTTAGGTAAAGCTGAGGCAGTGATGCCTGGTAAAGAGCAGATGCCTGGTGAAGAATTTCAACCAGGTGATCGTATTCGTAGTCTCTTACTTGAAATCGAGAGTACCCCACGTGGGCCAGAAATTATTTTAAGTCGTGCATCTCCTAAGTTTGTACGCCGCTTATTTGAACTCGAAGTCACTGAGATTGCTGATGGTACAGTGAAAATCGAAGCCTTTGCACGTGAACCTGGTTACCGTACAAAGATTGCAGTCACGAGTGCTGATCCTAAGGTGGATCCAGTCGGTGCTTGCGTAGGCTCTCGTGGTGCTCGTGTAAAAACGATTGTCCGTGAATTAGCCGGTGAGAAAATTGATATCATCAAATTCTTTGCTGATCCTCGCGAAATGGTAATCGAAGCTTTAAAGCCTGCGGTACCACGTGACATCACTTTGGATGAAAAAAATCATCGCATCATTCTTAAAGTAGCCACTGACGATCTTGCTGTTGCAATTGGCCGTAAGGGTCAAAATGCACGCTTAACATCTCGTCTACTTGGATGGCGCTTAGATATCGAAGAATTTAAGGCAGCTGGAGATGATCCACGCGGTAACGCAGTGTCTTTATTAGTGAAAGCGTTCGAACTCGATCCTATCATTGCAGGCCGTTTAGTCGACATGGGAATTAATTCTCCTGCCGCATTTGAAGGTGTTGCAGCTGAAGATTTAGTAGGCGGCGGTTTTACTGACGAAGAAGCAAAAGAGATTATTGTTCGCGTCACGCCATAAGCCCCAGCACACCCTGCACCTAAGCTACTGTTAAATTATAAATGAGTATCCGCATTCACGAGCTAGCAAAGCGCCACAACATGGAGGGCAAGGACATGTTGGCCTTGCTCAAGCAACGCGGCTATGTCTCAGCAGATACAAAATCGGTTTCCAGTACGGTTAACAAGATTTACGAGGAAGAAGTAGATAAAGAATTTGCCCTCAAGGCTAAGGAGAAGGCTGATAAAGAACTCGCCGAGAATCCTCCAAAGCCTGTTGAAGTCGTTGTCGAAGCTCCGAAACTGCGTATGCCAGTGGGTGCTTTCGTTAAGTCTGCACAAGATATTACCCGTGAAAAAGAAGCAGCCGCTGCAGCTAAAGCAGCTGAGCAAGCAGCCGCTTCAGCTGCTTCTGCACCAGCACCTGTTAAGGTAGCTGCAGCTAAAGTACCGGTTAAAGCTCCAGTAAGCGCTGTTAAATCACCTGCAAGTCCTCCCGCTTTACCTGTTAGCAAGGCAGCCCCTGCACTTCCTCCTGTAGTTGAAGCTCCAGTACGTGCTGCTTCGCCAAAGCCGCTTCCAATTATTCCAGGTATTAAAGCTCCTGTAAAAGCAGCTCCTTCTACTCCTGAAGTTGGAAATCAGCCAGCTAAGGTAGTAATTCCAAGTGTATTACCTAAACCAAGCGAAGCCCCTAAGCTCGCTGGTGAATCCGGTGTATCAGCACCTCCAACACTTCCTTCAGCGAAACTCCCTTCTGTAGCACCTAAGACCTTTGCTCCTCAAGCAGCTCCTGCTTCCGTAGGTACTGCAACTGTCACTGTGACTGGGGATGTGAAGATGATTCACTTTAAGCCTCCAGTAATTGTACGCGATTTCGCTACAGTACTAGGTCTTCGTCCGTTCCAATTAATATCGGAACTGATGCAGATGGGTATTTTCGCCTCAATTACTCAGTCCCTTGATGAAGCAGTCGCTTCCAAGGTTGCTGAAAAGCATGGCTTCTTACTAGAAGTTAAGCACAGAGGTGATGCAAATACACAACAACAAGCTCAGAAGGATCGTGAATTAAAGAAGAAGCCTGTTGCAGAAGACGAAGCTAAGAATTTAGAACCACGTCCTCCTGTAGTATGTATTCTAGGTCACGTCGACCATGGTAAAACATCTCTCTTGGATGCAATTCGTAAAGCAGAC
This sequence comes from uncultured Opitutia bacterium, assembly GCA_903834135.1. Lineage (GTDB taxonomy): Bacteria > Verrucomicrobiota > Verrucomicrobiia > Opitutales > Opitutaceae > Palsa-1447. Next base: position 55,960 of record CAILHZ010000010.1, read on the forward strand.
GTAGCTGCTGGCGAAGCGGGTGGTATCACGCAGCACATTGGTGCATACCAAATCGAATTTAATAATCGTAAGATCACCTTCTTAGATACACCAGGTCACGCTGCATTTACAAAAATGCGCGCTCGTGGTGCTTCGGTAACCGATATTGCTATCTTAGTAGTAGCTGCAGATGACGGCTTTATGCCTCAGACCGATGAAGCATTAGATCATATCAAGAATGCGAAAGTCGCCTTAGTGGTAGCCATCAATAAGATGGACGTTAAGGGTGCAAATTTAGATCAAGTTAAAGGTCAGATGCAGCAGCGCTCCATTGCTCCTGAAGACTGGGGTGGTGAGACAATCACAGTTCCAGTATCAGCGATAAAGGGAACTGGTATTAATGACTTACTTGAAATGATTTTACTTCAAGCAGACGTACTTGAATTAAAAGCAAATCCTAAGGGAGAAGTTTTAGCAGTCGTTATTGAATCTCAAGTCGATGTAGGTCGCGGACCTCTTTCTACTTTAATTATTCAACGCGGAACACTGCGTGTAGGTGATGCACTTGTATCAGGTCCAAATTGGGCACGTGTACGTGCTATGTTTGATGATCAAGGTAAGGCAATCAAAGAGGCTCCTCCTGGAACTCCTGTACGTGTTATTGGTTGGTCTGGAACTCCAGAAAGTGGAGCTTTAGTAAAGGCTGTTAAGAATGCTCGTGAAGCCGAAAAACTTGCTGAAGAAGAAGAGCAGCGCTTAAAGAAGACTAACGCCTTCAATAATCCAAATCCAACAGACGTTTCTGTTGAACAACTTTTCGCTAATATTGCAGCTACTCAGGCTCGCATCTTAAAGCTCATCATTAAAACCGATGTGTATGGTTCTGCTGAAGCAGTACGCAATGTGCTTGAAGGTATTAAGTCCAATAAAGCGAGTCTTGAAATTGTTTCTGCCGATGTCGGTCTTATTACAAAGAACGATGTGTTGATGGCTGGTGCAGCTGGTTCTGTCATTGTCGGCTTTAATACAAAGCTAGAGAATGGTGTTACCTCACTTGCAAAGCATCACGGCGTTCGTATCGAAACGTACGAAATTATTTATGAATTAGGTGATAAGGTTCGCGAAATGATGGCGGACTTACTTGATCCTGATTTGAAGGAATCCAAGCTCGGTGCAACTGAAGTACGTGCTGTATTCCCGCTTGCGAAGGGTTTTGTTGCTGGATGTTTAGTAACAGAAGGCAAAATTACGCGTAACGCCATGGCACGACTACGTCGTGGCCGTGAAATCATTCATCAAGGTAAAGTGGACACACTCAAACGCTTCAAAGATGATGCAAATGAAGTCCGCGCTGGTCTTGAATGCGGTATTAAGCTCGATGACTACAACGGCTACAAAGTCGGTGACGTTATTGAGTGCTTTGAAGTCCAAAAAGTTAGAGCATCTTTGTAATCGAGGTTTTGCCTCGTTTTTAACGTTTCGATACCATGTCTAACCGTACGGTTCGCATCAATGAGCTCGTTCAACGCGAGCTTAGCGATATTTTAAGAAAAAAATATCAAGCTGAGTCTGTATCCATTACTATTTCAGAAGTTAGAGTTGCTCCTGACTTAAGAGATGCGCGTGTATTTGTATCGATTGTTGGAGATGACGATTTTGTAGAAGAGCGCCTTCGCTGGCTTAAAAAACAAGCGCATGATATCCGTGAGGAAATTAGTAGACGCATTGTTCTTAAGTATCTTCCTAAATTTGAATATCGTTTAGATCTCTCAGTGAATCGTGGAGTAAGACTCTTAACGATTTTAGATGAGATTGAAAAAGACGATTTGAAGCGTAATCCTACTAAGCCTGAAGTAATAGAGCCGGAGGATACGCAGTGAAGCAGGAGTTTTTTTATCCTGAATACAAAGACACCTTCGGTCGGTTGCTAAAATCGCTAGAGGGTAAACGAGTTGCTGTGGTTGGACATGCACGCCCAGACGGCGATTGTATTGGTGCACAAGTTGGCCTTGCTCGTGTGCTAAGAGCTACAGGAATACAGGTGACGTGTGTAAACGCAGATCCTGTACCTCGTAGATTACAATTTCTTACTAAAGAAGAACGCTTCTTAAATGCAGAGGATGTATTAAATCGTCCTGTACCTTGGTCAGTTATTTTTGTGGATTGTGCAGATCAAGCTCGTGTGGGAGATCGTTTAAAGGCGCGTTTCTCAGTGGCTGAAGGCTGTATCGATCACCACATGTCGAATAATGGCTACGCTTCAGTTAATATTGTAGACACTCAGTCTGCTGCAACGTGTGAAATCTTAGCAGGCCTATTTTTTGATTTAGGACTAGAAGTAGATGCCATTGCAGCTCAGGCCCTATTTACAGGAATTTTAACAGATACGGGGCAATTTAGATTTAATTCTACAACACGGCGCTGTTTTGTACTCGCAGGAGAATTGGTGGCACGTGGTGCTTCACCAGTTCAAGCCGGTTATGAATTATTTGCTCGGGAATCGTTAGGTAAAATGAATTTACTTAAACGGTATTTAAATTCACTACAGATGCACTGCTCGGGGCGAGTATGTGTAGGTGTACTTGCTGAAGGTATTTTTGAAGAAACAGGTACTTCAGCTGAAGATACGGAAGGTCTAGTTGATTATGCACGTTGTATTGAAGGCGTTGAAGTAGGCGTCTTAGTGGAAGAGCGTCCCGGTGGTGGAAAGAAAGCGAGTTTACGATCAAACGATCCTATCTACCGTTTAGATTTAGTTGCTGCTCAATTTAACGGAGGAGGGCATGCCTGTGCTGCAGGTCTTAATCTGCCCCCTCAATACGCTGAACGCTTTATCGAGCGTTTAGTGGATGCTTTATCCCAGCGTATAGCGGAAGTTGATAAGGCAAAAAAAGTAACCTCTAACGTATAATCAGCCGATGCTAGTTCCTCAAAAAGAACTCGATGGTATTCTGCTTGTGGATAAACCACGTGACCACACCTCACATGATGTAGTTGCTCGTTTACGAGGTAAATTACGTACAAAAAGAATTGGGCATGCAGGTACGCTAGATCCGATGGCTACTGGGCTTCTTGTTATTTTAGTAGGTAAAGCAACGCGTCTGTCCCAGTACTTAATGGGTGTGGATAAAGAATATGAAGGGACGGTTGAACTTGGGAAAGTAACAGATTCTCAAGACTTGGATGGTCAAGTGATGCAAACTTGTCCCATACCTGAACTAACTGAAGTTCACATTAAAGCAGTGATGAAGGGATTTTTAGGCGATCAGTATCAAACTCCTCCTATGTATTCTGCAATTAAAGTGGATGGTGTTCCGCTTTATAAAATGGCAAGGCGTGGAGAAGAAATTCCACGTGAACCTCGCTTTATTCGTGTTGTGAGTTGGGAGATGCTTAAGTTTTATTCCCCGCACATTGATTTTAGAGTCCAGTGCACAAAGGGTACATACGTGCGTACCTTAGCTCATGATCTTGGTGCAAAGCTTGGCTGTGGTGGATGTCTTTCAGCTCTGCGCAGAACAGGTTCAGGTACGCTTAAGATTGCTCAAGCACTTACTCTTGAACAAATCGAAGCACTTACAATTCCTGAAATTGAGAAGCATTTAGTTCCCGCTCATATTGCTGCTCCTTCACAGTTATTATCGTGAAAACAGTTCAGTCTTTTCCATCTGTAGAGGCCTTAAGTCTAAAGCAGCAGCCTTTGTATGTTGCCATAGGCATGTTTGATGGTCTTCACCTAGGCCATAGAGCTGTCATTAAAGCTGCTTCAGATGCTGCAAAGTTAGCAGGTGGTTGTGTTGTAGTGCTTACGTTTAGACCGCATCCGAGTCGCATTTTTAGACCCAATGTTCCAACCCTACTGATGCAAAATGAGACCACTCAGGCCTCTTTATTATCTGAACTAGGTGTAGATGCAGTTGTGGTGCATCCTTTCTTAGCTGAATTTGCAACGATTGAAGCGAAAGTATTTTTAGCTTGGTTAAAATCGAAGTGGGCAAACCTAGCTGGAGTATTTGTAGGAGAAACTTGGAGGTTTGGAGCAGGTAGAGCAGGCGATATTGAGCTACTTAAATCTTCTGCATTACCCCTTGGCATATCAGTGACTGCAATTGCATCAGTTACAATTGCAGGAGCGCCTGTAAATTCTACACGCATTAGAAGTCTTCTTTTGTCAGGTGAAATTGCGGCCGCTAAACAGCTTTTGGGATATACCTATTTTTCAACGGGTAAAATTGAGTCAGGCAAAAAACTTGGAAGAACAATCGGCTTTCCTACACTCAATACGTTTTACTCACCTGAATTAAGACCACGCTTTGGCGTGTATGCTGTGCGTGTCTGCGGTAAGGGATTGTCTCTACCAGCAGTTGCTAACTATGGGCTTAGGCCGACTGTTGAAAACACAACTGATCCCAAACTTGAAACGCATATTCTAGAGTCTGGAGTATGCCCTTTTGATGCTGGAGATGAGATTACTGTTCAGTGGCTAGAATTTATAAGGCCAGAAACTAAGTTTAGTTCTTTAGATGAACTTAAAGCTCAGATTACAAAAGACGTTGACTCGGCCAAAGGAGTGTTCGGCATATAAAGATTATGAGCACCCCTATACTTGGCATTGATCTTGGTGGAACTAAAATTGAAGGCGCTTTCGTAGATCCGCAGAATCCGCAGAAGGCACTCGCTCGTCTTAGACTTCCTACTGAATCTACTCAGGGCTATGATCATGTCTTAGCTCAGATTGTGCGTGTAGTAGAAATGCTTGAGAAGGAATCAGGCTTAGCACGACCCAAGAAGATTGGAATTGGTACACCAGGTGCAATTGAACCCTCAACGGGACTACTTAAGAATTCAAATACGCTATGCTTAAATAAGCAGCCGATTAAAAATGATCTGGAGAAGCTTTTAGGTACTCAGGTTGAAATCGCGAATGATGCAAACTGCTTTGCTTTAGCTGAAGCTGTCTTTGGTGCTGCCAAAGGACGTAAAAATGTAGTTGGACTTATTTTAGGAACAGGCGTGGGTGGGGGTGTAGTGATTGATGGGAAAGTAATCAATGGACTACACGGTATTGGAGGAGAGTGGGGGCATAACCCAATGAATGGAGAAAATACACCTTGTTACTGTGGCCATAAAGGCTGTGTTGAAGGTGTCTTCAGTGGACCTGCTTTAGAGCGCTTTTATCATGAACAATCCGGTAAGGCTGCACGTCTTCCAGAAATTGTTAAACTTGCTGCTGAAGGAGATTCAAAGGCAATAGCTACCTTAGATAGACTAGTCACAAAGTTTGGTGAGGCGATTGCAGTCATTATTAATATTCTAGATCCAGATGCAGTCGTAATTGGTGGTGGTGTAGGAAATATCGATATACTTTATACGCCAAGAGCAAGAGCTGAGGTCTTATCTCACGTCTTTAACCCTGAGGTACGCACCGAATTTCTTAAACCGACTCTTGGAGATAGTGCTGGAGTCTTTGGGGCTGCATCTCTGACGCTTTGAGTACGAAACGCTGTAAGCCTTGATTGCACACCTGGACCTAGTTCCTGGTGTAGCAAAATAACAGAATTTAAGCCGTTAGACTTACGATGTGTGTTTAAATTCAGGCTCATTAAAGACGATTTGTGCGATAACAGCGTTCTTCAATGAAAGCGGACTTTTCTATTAAACGTTTAAATGGAAAGTCCACTTTCACCAGAGATTCTTGAAAAGTAGGCAGTGAATATTTTGTTATTATATCAATAAATCGTATAAATTGCATTGATATACCTAGTTTAATTCATTAAATATCAATAAATCGTATAAAATGAACTATATTATCCGTACGAGTAAGCAATTTGGACCTTTGATTAAAGCCGCGCGTCAAGAGAAAGGTATGACTCAGTTTGAGGCCGGAAGTCAGTCAGATCTTAGGCAGAATGCTATTTCTTTGATTGAATCAAATGCAGGACGATCTTCCGTCGATAGGCTTTTCAAGCTTTTGAACGCATTGGACCTAGAAGTGGTGATTAGAAAACGAGATCAAATCTAAACTGTGCTTAAGTACTATAGAGTAGCACTTTCCGTTAAGCCTCACTGTTATAAAGCTAACCAAGGTGGCTTGTGCGCAAAATACCTTAGGTAGTTTGATATCGATTTGAGCAAATTTAAGCTGAATTTAGGCAACGATATTCCAAGTCTGCTAGAAGGCTAATAAATGAATCCACGATCGGTTCATTTTTAATGTAAGTTGTTGAGGATTTTTAACTTACTAAATATTAAATGGTGCTCGGGACAGGACTCGAACCTGCACGCCTTACGGCACACGCACCTCAAGCGAGTGTGTCTACCAATTCCACCACCCGAGCAAACTAACCAAGGAAGGTTTACTAAGAGACAATGTCATTAAGTTGTCCAGCACTGAGTCTAAACCATTTTTGAGCTAAATTTACACTCGCAAATGAGGTCTCTTCACGCGAACAGTACGTAATACCCCATGAATGACCTTCCTATGAAGCGTAGTGAATTTTTAAGTAGCGCTGGAATAGCCGCTTTAGGCCTTTTTGGTGCTAAAGCAGTATCTGCGCAAACACCTGCTGCAAGTAATGCGAGTGCGCCTTTACCGCCATTTAAAATGTATGTGGGTCACCAGCATGATCATTCCTCTGGTACCTTAACTTTACTTTCAGCCCTGGGTGTAAAAAATATTTGTAGTGGATTACCTGCAAGACGCATGGGAGAGGAGTGGTCTGTAGATGGACTAGTGCGGCTTAGAAAGCATGTTGAGTCTTTTGGAGTTACACTCGATGCCGTGCCGCTACCTATGAGTTCAAGTCCAGTAGCGAAAGCAGAATACCCAGAAATATTTTTAGATAAAAGTGCCGCTCGAGATAAAGCGATAGATCAAATTTGTCAGATGATTCGTAATGCTGGTAAAGCCGGCATACCGCTTTTGAAATACAATTTCACTTTCTTAGGGGTAGTAAGAACGGGCAAAGCTCATGGTAGGGGCGGTGCATTAGACCCTAATTTTATTTATTCAAAAGCAAAACCTACACCGGCAGTTACTCAGGCAGGCTTAATTACTGCAGAAGAAAACTGGGCAAGAATTGAATATTTTTTAAGTCGTGTAGTTCCTGTAGCAACGGAATGTAAAGTAAAGTTAGCTCTACATCCTAATGATCCTGGTTTACCTCAGGATCGTCCTTACCAAGGTATTCATGCAGTACTTAGTTCTGTGGAAGGGCTAAAACGTTTTGTTGATACTATTCCAAGTCCATATCATGGACTTAATTTCTGTCAGGGAACGATCTGTGAAATGCTCAAAGATCCTAATAAAGAAATTGGAGATATTATTCGATACTTCGGAACACGAGGAAAAATTTTCAACGTTCACTTCAGAAATATTAAAGGTGGATTCTTAAACTTTCAGGAATGTTTTCCAGATGAAGGTGATGTAGATATGATAGCCGCTTTAAGAGCTTACAGAGAAGTAGGCTTTCAAGGGATGATAATGCCAGACCATGTTCCCTTAATTGAGTCTGATGTGGAAAGAGCACGCGCCTTCTGCTTTTGCTTTGGTTACATCCAAGCTCTACTCCAAGTCAGTAAGCAGGAAGTTTAAAATTCAATTCCACTTTGTGCTTTAACACCCTCTGAAAAGGGGTGTTTTATCTCAGTCATTTCAGTGACTAGATCTGCAGCATCAATTAATGCTTTAGGTGCACTCCTGCCTGTAATGACTACGTGAATTCCAGCAGTACGTTTACTTAGGGCCTCAATCACTTCACTGACAGGCAAGTAATCATGAGCAAGTGCAATGTTAAGCTCATCTAAGAGAAGCAATCTGACGTTAGCTTTTTCTAGGTAGGAGCATGCCAGTGCCCAGCCTTCTCTGCAGCGAGCTATATCGGCTGCTCTATTTTGAGTATCCCACGTAAAGCCGTCTCCAACTTTGTGCCAAGTTAGCAGGGGAGACTTTAAGGCTTTCTCTGCAGCGTGATCGCCTGATTTAATAAATTGAATAACAGCACAGGGCTTTGCGTGGCCAAGCATGCGAGTGAGCATTCCAAATGCAGCAGTACTCTTTCCCTTGCCATTACCTGTGTGAACTATAACGAGATCTTTTTTTTCTTTAGCTGCACTTATTTTAGCGTGCATTTCTTTTTGCAATTCTTCCATCTGCCTGCGGTGTTCATCTTCTGAAATGGGTGTGGTAGACATAAGCGTGGAAGAAATTGTAAAATTATTAAGTTAGGATCACTGTAAGAGCTGATAAAGAGTTGGAAAAATCTCTTATGTCTATTTTATTTTCAAAGGTAGCGAATTTAATTTTCTTACGAAAGTTTCATTAGTTGTTAATGGAATTTTCACGACTTTTTTGCTTTTAAAGACAGGTCTAACGTAAGAGTTAATTTTAATGAATTCAGATTCTTCTTTGGTGAGTTTGAATCTATTCTTTGTATTATCGACTTTAGACTAAAAAGCGCTTTTAGCCCTTCTATGATTAGATCTATTTATTCCCGTTCGGAGACTAAATGGTGGACCCTACTGGACTCGAACCAGCGACCTTTTCCATGTCAAGGAAACGCTCTAACCAACTGAGCTAAGGGTCCATAATAAGCCGAAGGGAAATCAAAAGGCTCTGAAGGCCTAGGGGCAAGGGAAAATGCTAGCTATTAAACAGCACTTTTTCGCAGTATTTACTCTGCGGGAGCTAAGCTAACTGCTTTGTAGGGATGATGATCCAGAAGATTTGAGTACCAGCCTTTAACCGATGGCTGCAGTAAGAACACGTGGGTATAAAAATACAGCGGAATAATCGGGGTTTCCTTCAGTAAGGTATTCTCTGCTTGAGTAAGAAGAGCTCTTCTCTGCACAGGATCTGACTTCTGAGCGGCAGCAAACAGTGCTGCATCATAATCTGCATTAGACCAACTTGTAAAATTATTGCCACTCGTCGATAGCCATAGATCCAAAAAGCTTGTGGGATCTTGATAATCAGCAATCCACACGGAAACCAAAATTTGGTAGTTGCCTGTTTTGCGATCTGCTTGGGAGGATTTTACATCTTCATTTATTAAGCGAACATCGATGCCTAGTTCTGATTTCCACATACCTTGGATTGACTCAGCAATAATGCGTTTTGAAAACGTATCATCAAAGAGTAGTTCAAAGGTAGGAAGGCCTTTACCTTCTGGATAACCTGCTTCACGCAGTAAGCGTTTAGCTTCCTCTATGTTTGTACTGAGTACTTGAGGCGGTGAGTAGTTATTAATTCCAAGTGGTGTAAAAGATCCTGCAGGGATTTGGCCTCCGCGTAATATTTTATCCGTTATTTTTTTACGATCAACGGCTAGGGCGAGTGCTCTTCTGATTCGTGCATCACTTAAATAAGGTCGCTGAGTATTAATACGGTAAAACGAGGTTCCTAAATACGGATCTGTTCTTAAGTAGGGGCTAGCTTTATACGCATCAATTCTACCAGCAGAGAGTGTGTCAGTAACATGCAACTGACCTGCTCTGAAAGCTCGTTCCTGAGCATCTGCACTATCTAAGGGATAGAACTGAATTGCTTTTAAGTTTACTTGTGATTTGTCCCAGTACGTTTCTGATTTATTTACTACGATGATCCGATTTGGAGCCCAAGCTTTAAGAGTGAAAGGACCGTTGCCTATAAAGCTCTCTGGCTTAGTCCATGAACTGGTGCGGTCTGTTAAAGCTTGTGCCTGTAATGGAACAGGAAACCAAGCCCAGTGCGTTAATAACGACAGAAAATACGGAGTTGGTCTTTCTAGGGTAACACGCAGGGTGTGGGGATTTAAGACTTCGATTCCCACTTTATTAAAATCTTTATTTAAGCCTTTATTGTAGGCCTCAGCTCCTTGAACTACGTAAAGTAGACTAGCATTTTCAGATCCCAGTGCTGGACTAAGAATGCGCTTCCAAGAATTAAGAAAATCCTCTGCCGAAACAAATTTACCGTCTGACCAGCGTGCTTCAGGTCGTAAGAAAAAGGTATATGTTTTTAAGTCAGGAGAAATTTTCCAACTCGAGGCAACTCCTGCACTTGGATGTAAGTCAACAGGGTCTTCACTGACTAAGCCTTCAAATAAAGCAGTGATGACTTCCTGTTCAGTTGTACCAGTGGCTATTTGGGGATCAAGTGAAGTAACCTCATAGCCAAGCCCTGCTAAAAGAACATTATTTTTATTTGCGCGCTGTACTGGAGTTTCTCTTTTAAAACAGCTCGTTAAGCAAAGTACTACACACGCAAATACGCTGATCTGAACAATACGCATAGTAGGCTTCATGCGTGCTGAATTAATACAACTGCATGCGCTGCAATCGCAAGGCCTAGACCGATATCATCTATGCCCTCATTGGTGGTTGCTTTAATGCCAATAGCACTTGGGTTTAGCCCAGTTGAGGCAGCTAATGCAATTTTCATGGCAGGCACATGAGCCAAGATTTTTGGTTTTTCTGCAATCAGAGTTGAATCAATATTAATGACCTGAAAGTGGTGCTTCTTTAATTCAGCAATCACTTGGCTGAGTAAAAGTTGAGAATTAATACCCTTGTATGCAGGATCTGAAGGCGGAAAAAAGTGACCAATATCTGGAAGTCCTGCTGCACCTAAAAGAGCGTCGCAAATAGCATGCGTTAAACAATCGGCGTCACTATGGCCCTCTAAGCCGTAGTCGGTATCAAATGTGACGCCTCCTAGTACAAGGACTCTTGCTTTTGCTATGCGGTGGATATCGTAGCCGTGACCGATTCTAAACATGAGTGGTGTGTGTTAAGGCACGTTACCGAGCTGAAAGTAGAAACTCAAGGTACGCTAAGTCCGAAGGGTGCGTGAGTTTAGGATTTGGGTATTGGTTTTCTAAAAGGGCAATAGGATGGCCAATTGCGTCTACAGCAGCCGTATCATCGGTAACTATTTTTTTCAGAGAAGCTATTTTTGAATATCCTTTTACAATCAAAGCTTTCGAAAAAACTTGAGGCGTTTCCATAGCCCAGAGTCTACTACGGTCAATTGTCTTTAAGCGTGCTAGTTTTGAGCCCTTAGAGATTTGTTTTTCTTTAATTGTATCAGTTACCCGATGGGCAAGAACCACTGCGTTATATTTTCTAACGACTGCATGTAGTTGTTTAATTGTTTCTGGTTCGATTAGTGGCCGTGCACAATCATGGATAAAGACATAGTCTATATCAGCAGGTAAAACACTCAGTGCGTTCATGACTGAGTCTTGGCGCTCTTTGCCTCCACGTACTAATAAAGAAGGTGTTGGTGCATAAGCGGAGAGTTCAAGCATCTGTCTTTGATCGCGGTAAACAACGACGTATAAATCAGCCACTCCACTTTTAAGAAATGCTTTTGCAGAATGGGCAAATAAGGGATTTCCAGCAAGCGGTGCTAGGACTTTATCCTCCACACTGCCTTGCATACGCTTACCACTACCTGCTGCGAGAAGAATGACTGCTGTGCGGCTCATGAGAAAAGTTAAGCAAGTTCTGCTTGAATCGCAACTGCTGCTGCTGCCGGATCTTTTGCTTGAAGGATAGGGCGCCCTACAACGATGTAACTTGAGCCTGCTTGTGCAGCAAGACGTGGAGTCATGACCCGTTTTTGATCATCACTGCCTGCTTCACCCGCTGGACGAATCCCTGGGGTCACGAGTTTTACGTCGTTAGGTAGTACACTGCGTAGCAGTGTTACTTCATGCGGAGAACAGACCAGTCCCTTTAAGCCAGCACTGCTTGCAAGTAGGCCTAAGCGCTTTACTTGTGCTGCAGGATCTGCGATAGCTCCAATTTCATCAAGTGCAGCTGCGTCCATGGAAGTAAGTACTGTGACGCCTAAGAGTAGCAAGTTAGGCCGAGCTACTTTTAAAGCGCCCTGCATCATTGCTTTGCCGCCTGCTGTATGAAGAGTGAGCATACCAATCGGAAGTGGATTTAAGGATTCTACGGCCTTTTCTACTGTGTTGGGTATATCATGGAGCTTTAAATCCAGGAATATACTAAAGCCTAGGTCAGAAACATGGCGCACATAGTCGGGACCATAGGCAGTAAACATCTGAAGGCCAATTTTGACCCATTTTACCTTTCCTTGGATTTGGGCAAGAACGGGACTAGCCGCTTCGCGGGAGGGAACATCAAGAGCTAATATGAGTTCGCAAGGCATGATTTATAAGCTGTAGTATGTAGTTCATGCTAAATGAGTCTCGGATGGAAGGTTTTCTTGCTTCCGTTTAGGCCAAAATCGCAAGAAGTTATACCTATGCAATCGGTGACGGTACTCTCCCAAGCCAAACTGAACCTTTCTCTCGCAATCACGGGGAAGCGCTCGGACGGCTTTCACTCGCTTGTTTCAGTGGTTAGCCAGGTTAGTTTGCATGATGAATTAACCGTTAATCTTAGTGAGTCTGGATTTACTTTAGCCTGTGATAATCCCGAAGTACCCCTTAATAGCAGTAACCTCATTCTTAAAGCAGCTGCTTTATATAATGAACTCAGTGGTTATTCGGGTGGAGCTCATTTTTTACTTAAAAAAGTCATTCCCATGGGGGCAGGTTTAGGTGGAGGCAGTAGTAATGCAGTGGCTGCTATTACCGCATTAGGGCAATTAACAGGTAAGCCAATTGATCCAGCTATTCTTCTTAATAGAGTAGCTGAACTAGGCTCGGACTGCCCTTTGTTTTTAAGTCGTAACTTAAATGTAATGCGTGGAAGAGGTGAATTAATCACAGCTTTACCTAAAGATGTTAAAGCACGCTTTAAACAAAGGCAGGTCGTTATTTTCAAACCCGATTTTGGGATTTCGACAGCCTGGGCTTATAAGCGAATGGCTGAATTAAAGAATGCCTATACGCCAAGTGAACAGGCAGAAAAACATTTAGATCAGTGGATTAATAACCTAAGTGCCCCAATAGAGGATTTGCTTTTTAATGGGATGCAGGCACCTGCTTTTTTGAAGTTCCCTAGCTTGGCTATCATGTCAGAGCACCTTAAAAAGACATTCGGGCTTAAGGTACTGATGAGTGGAAGTGGGAGTGCTTGTTTTGCAATTTTACCTCTTAAAAATTGCCCAACCAAAGAGGAGCTCACACGGGTGATTCAAGAGGTATTAGGTAATACGGCATTTGTCTGTATTGCTGCTTTAGTGGGTTAAGTAGAATCACTGGTAGGCTTAAGCTAGCTGACTTTTATATTACTTTTGAAACATCGGCATTGACCCAAAGCGTCTGTATAGCGTTAGTCAGAGAGGCTAAGTCTAAACTCAACCCCTCTTAGACAAAGCCATACTTTATGCCTAAGGATAACCGCGTCCAAACCGAACTCACGGTGCAGGGAATTCCTGCCTCGCCGGGCATCGCTTTTGGCCAAGTCTTTGTCTACTTGCAAAGTGACGTTCAGGTTCCAAGGTATGAAATTCCTGCAGAAAAAAGTATCGATGAAATTGCACGGTTTGATCAGGCGCTTGTTAAGACGCGTCAACAAATAACGAAAATTAAAAATGAGGTTGAGAAAAATTTAGGCGCTGATGAAGCCCTTATTTTTGATGCGCATTTACTTGTGCTAGAAGATCAGGTTCTTATTTCACAAACGATTAAAGAATTTGAAACCACGCACGAAAATATTGAGACTTGTTTTGAGCGTGTGTCGGAAAGTTATATTAAAGCTTTCTCAGAAATTGATGATGAGTATTTACGCGAAAGAGCAGGCGATATCCGAGACGTAGCTCAGCGCGTCCTGCAGAATTTATTAGGACAGTCAGAAAATAATTTAAGTCAGTTAGCCGATAAGCGTGTTGTGGTTGCAAATGACTTATCTCCTTCAGGGAGTGCTTCGATAGATCGTAGCGGAGCTTTAGGACTTGTGACGGACAAAGGCAGCAAGACCAGTCACGCAGTAATCGTTGCTCGCTCGATGAAGCTTCCTGCAGTTGTTGGAGTGCATGACTTAACGACTAAAGCACAAACAGGGGACTGGCTTATTGTAGATGGATACGAAGGGGTGGTTATTTTACATCCATCTGAAGAAACACTTCTTAAGTACGGCAAAGTTCAAAAAGCAAAGCAGTCCTTCGAAGATCATATGCTGGAGGCTAACCGCCAACCTGCGGTTACCTTAGACGGGGTTTCTATTAGCTTAATGGCTAATATTGAAAAAGTTTCTGAGACAGAACACGTAAAAGAATATTTTGCTAAAGGGGTTGGTCTTTTTAGAACGGAGTACCTTTACTTAAATTCTTCCCAGGTACCCACTGAGCAAGAGCAGTTTCTGGCATATAAAGCTGTTGTTGAAGCGTGTGCACCCAATGCAGTCGTTATTCGCACACTTGATTTAGGCGGTGATAAGCCAATGCCGAGTATTCCGGAATTAGATAATAAAGAAGCTAATCCTTTCATGGGATATAGAGCGATTCGGTTTTGTTTAGAAACCCCTGAACTCTTTAAAAATCAACTACGGGCAATTTTAAGAGCGAGTGTGTACGGTAAAGTGCAGCTTATGTTCCCAATGATTAGTGGTGTTGAGCAGATTAGAAAAGCAAGAGCTCTTATCAAGGAGTGCACTGCTGAACTTAAGAGTAAGGGTCTTTCCTTTGATCCTAAAATACAGATCGGTGCGATGATCGAGATTCCTAGTGCTGCAACTACAGCAGATATATTGGCTAAGGAATGTGACTTTTTTAGTATCGGGACAAATGACTTAATTCAGTATTTAATTGCAGTAGACCGTGGTAATGACCGTGTGGCTGCACTTTACGAGCCGTCGCATCCCGCAGTTCTAAGAACTTTAAAGCATATAGTTGAGTGTGCTAAGAAGGAAAAAATTTCTGTAAGCGTATGTGGAGAAATTGCAGGAGATCCTATCTACACAGTTATGCTTTTAGGCTTGGGCGTAGATCATCTCAGTATGACCTCTGCTTCTATACCGCGTGTTAAATATTTAATTCGCGCAATCAAGATTTCTGATGCTAAGGCTCTTGTAAAAGAGGCCTTAGAAAAAGAAACAGCGCATGAAATACACGCCTTGCTGCACTCATTTTACACGAGCCGTGTAAAAGTTGAATAATAGAAGCTAAGCCAACTTAGGCTGGGCTTTGAGCAAGCCAGTTATTAAGAACACGCGCGTCTGCCTTGAAGGCCTCTACAGTGTCTTTTCTGTTTTCAAAAGGAATTGCTTCAAGTTTGCGGTGCTCAATATGAATACACATAGGCAGTGGGCCACCGTGAGCTTCGAGCACTTGATCTATGATTTTTTGTTTTACATTTCCATGACCCAATGGAACTCCAATTGGATTATCTCCAACCCAGCGGTAGTCTTTAAGGCAAAGTGCAGCTATACGTGGAGCTAAGAGTTTGACTGCGTTAGGCCAGGACAGACCTTGCTCGACCATTATGTGACGTGTATCGAACGCGACACCGAAGTACTTAGGCTCAATATCATCTAAGATGAGATCTAAATCCCAAGCCGCACTTCCTGCCATCTGCGGCATGGCATGTGTTTGGTAGAGTGCCTGAATCCCGATTTCTTTATTTGCTGCAGCAAATTCTTTCGCGATGACTTTAAAGTCAGCTATCTGTGCTTTCAGTGGGCGTGTTCCCTGATACATGAAACCTCTGTGACGGTATTGTTTAATACCAAGAGAGCGAGCTGTGCGCAGCGCTTTTTCCCAGTGAGGCTCATCCGCACGGACTGTATCCATAGCAACAAAAAGCATCTTTCTGTTCTTTAAAGCTAAAGCTTCTGCCATCTTAGGAAGTTCATCTGGCGCATTTTCAGGCGAGATGTGGCCTTTTTTACGCAGGGTAAGTTCTAGGTCTAAACCAATCTCGTCACAGGTTTGAGCCATTTGCTCATAGGTGTATTTAAGTGGTCCACCATTAGCTCCGTCAAAAAACCATTTTTCTAAGAATGCAATTTCGTACTTAGGCTTTACAGGGGCTACTTCAGCCTTAAGTACTTTGGGCAAAAGATAGGCACCTGCAGCAGTAAGGCCTGCGGTGGCTATGAAATTACGACGCGATATGTCAGAAGAAGCGGAATTATTCACAGGGGAGTGGGGGGGGTAGGTCTAGAGTCTTCGTTAAAAACTAAAGGCCTGCAACCGCGAAACCTAGTCAGATCGTACTTTTGTATGAGTAGCATTAATCAGGCATAATTTGTAATTATCAAATAACCTTCATAGGATTGGCACGTCATTCTAGTTAACTCCTTCTATACTTTATGAAATACGGTAAATCCCTTTTAGCTCTTATTAGTCTTGTAGCAGTAAGTGTATCTCTGCACGCAGCTACTCCACCAGATAAGCCTAATATTATTTTTATTCTTGGAGACGACGTTGGGATAGGTGACATGCCTATTTACGGCTCAGATAAATTTAAGACGCCCAATATAGATAAGTTAGCGCATGAGGGTACTTTATTTACCCATGCTTATGCAGAACCGCTCTGCGGTCCTTCACGTGCTACAATTTTAACAGGACGTTATGTGTTTAGGACCGGAGCTACTAATCAGGATGCAACGGGCTTGTTTACTCCAAAGGATGAAACCATGACGCCTCTTGTATTAAAGCAGCGTGGATATGTTTCAGCAATGATTGGTAAGTGGGGACAACTACCCTTAGGGCCTACGGACTTTGGGTTTGATGATGACCTTCATTTTCAAGGCAGCGGCATTTATTATAATACCCAAGCCAAGGGTAAGACCTATGAAATGAACGGTAAGACAGTCGCACTTAAGGACAATGAATACATGCCTGAAGTGATGCATGCCCATTTAGTTCAATTTTTAGAAAAGCATCAGAAGGATCCTTTCTATGTGTATTATTCAATGTCGCATATCCACGCAGAGATTATGCCTACTCCAGATAGTCTGCCAGATAGTAAGGATCTTTACGCAGATAACATCGCTTACATGGATAAGCTAATTGGTAAACTGATGTCGGAGCTTGAACGCTTACACCTGCGTGAAAACACACTTGTTGTTTACTTCGGAGATAATGGGACAGCTAGTGGCTTTGCACCGCATAATACTATTCATGGTAGACACCTCTTGGGCTCTAAAGGCTCTGTTCTAGAAGGTGGAAGCCGTGTTCCTTTTATTGTAAATTGGCCAGGATATACGCCTGCAGGAAAAGTCTCCGACGACTTAATTGATTCGAGTGACTTTTTCCCTACCTTTGCAGAACTTACCCAATCTCCAATGCAAGAAAAACGCATTATTGATGGACACAGTTTTCTACCACAAATTTTAGGTCAACAAACTCATCCCAGAGAATATGTTTTCGTTGAATTAGCACGCAAATGGTATGCTGCTGATTCGCATTGGAAATTAACACAGTCTGGTAAACTCTTTGATCTTAGTGATGCTCCTTTTGCGGAGAAGCCTGTTGATGCAACATCTACAGATCCAGAAGCTGTAGCAGCACGAGCAAAATTAAGTGCAGTGCTTGCTAAACTTAATCCAGCAGGTGGTCACTTAGATGAGGGTGATGGTACAGGACGCCATGCCAATAAGAAGCCTAAGGCAAGAAACAATAAAGCACTCGAGCAGGCAGCCGCTTTAGATAAAAACCCAGGTCCTACTGAACCTGCTAATCCTTAATTTTTTACTTCTCGATCCTAGCTGTATTTAGGCTAGGATCTTGAGGTAATGAAATTTAAAAGATTCACTCAGGGTGTTTGTCTATTGCTTAGCTTAAGCGCGTGCATTTTAAGTAAAGCAGATGTAGATAAGAGTATGTCAAAGCCGTTTGGATTAGTTATACATGGTGGGGCAGGTGTAATACTGCGTGCTAATCTTACACCTGAGATGCAGGCAAAGTATAATGCCTCACTTACTTTAGCTCGTGATACAGGCTACGCTATTTTGGAGAATGGCGGAACTTCACTTGATGCTGTGGTTGCAGCAATTAAGGTTCTTGAGGATGATCCTTTGTTTAATGCAGGTAAGGGTGCCGTACTTAATGCAAACGGAATGTGTGAACTCGATTCAGCCATCATGGATGGTAAAACACTCAGTGCCGGTGCTGTTGCAGGAATTAAGCATATTAAAAATCCAATCACTTTAGCCCGTGATGTGATGGAAAAATCTCCGCATGTATTTCTTGTGGGTGAAGGTGCAGAGATTTTTGCTAAACAATTAGGTTACAGCTTTGTTGATAATACCTATTTTCAAACAGAATTAAGAAAAAAACAACTTGAGCGTGCAAAGCAGCTTGAAGTTGAAAAGAAAACAAGTGCTTCTGCTTCATTACATGAGAAGGCAGGCTTTGTGACTGTTCCCGACGGTTATTTTATACAGACATCACACTACGGTACAGTAGGCTGTGTAGCACTTGATAAAGCAGGCAACTTAGCCGCAGGTACATCAACTGGAGGCATGACTAATAAAAAGTACGGGCGAGTAGGAGATTCTCCGCTTATTGGAGCAGGTACCTATGCAAGTAATGCAACATGCGCAGTCAGTGCAACGGGCTGGGGTGAATATTTTATTCGTGTTGTTCTAGCGCGTGATATTGCTGCGCAAATGGAATATAAAGATACTCCGTTAACGCAGGCTGCACAAAATTCCTTAAACAAAGTGGCCCAACTCGGAGGCGATGGTGGATTAATTGCAATCGATCATAATGGTAATATTACCATGCCTTTTAATTCTCCAGGCATGTACCGAGGCTACCGTTTATCTGATGGACGAAATGGTATAGCTATTTTCGAGCAGTAAAGTTTACTGAACTTCG
The DNA here is from genome assembly GCA_903834135.1 of uncultured Opitutia bacterium. GTDB lineage: Bacteria > Verrucomicrobiota > Verrucomicrobiia > Opitutales > Opitutaceae > Palsa-1447. The sequence continues at coordinate 74,663 of CAILHZ010000010.1, forward strand.
TAGACTTCGATAAGGGTGGTGCCTGCTGCTCCTGAAGCACTGGTTGCTTGTGCTGAGTATGAGCCTGGAGCTAGAGTGATTAAGACAGCAGAGTCTTTACTTGTCGTACTTGTGAATGCAAAAGCGCCAACCGCAGTTTGTGCTGTAGTAATGGAAGTATCTCCAGCCCATCCTGCATTAGATGCGATCACTGTAGTATTACTATTAAAGACATTGATCTGTGGATCAGGCATCACATTTTGAACTCCGAATGTCGTTAAGGTCGGTCCAGATGCACGGATCAGTACTGTTTTTGAGGTCGTACCACTGATTGCAAAGCCTGCAGTTAATAAGCCATTAGCTGCAACTTGTTGCATGCAAGATAAGTTAACTAGACGAGGAGATGATGCTGTGTAGGAAAGTGTATTATCATACACTTCAGCTAAGGCGTTGCCTACTTGTGCTCCCTTGCCAGCAACTTGAATCGTGTAGCCGCCACTGGGGAGAGTTTGTACAAGAGCTGCATCTAGACTTGTACTAGAAGGTAAAGTAAAGGCACCAGTTGCTGCATCTGCAGCATTCACAGCAGCGATGTTTGTAGCTGTAGAGCCCCAGTTATCATTGGAGGCAATCACGTTACTGCCTTGATAGAGTGTAAGCATTGGATCAGCTAACACATTAGCTACTGAGAAATTAGTGAGTGCAGGACCCGTTGCTCGGATAAGGAGTTGCTCAGAACCTAAAGTAGCTGCGCCACCACTTACAAAGCCTATGGTTAATAATTGTGAGCCAGGTCCATCCATTGTTAAAACAGAGAGATTAACTAAACGCCCTGGGTTTTGAGAGGTAATGACACTAAGACTAGCTGGGCTTGTGGTTGTTGTGCCTGCTGCATTTGTAATCGTACAGGTATAGTTTCCCGCTTTTGAACTCCCTGCAGCTTGGATTAAATAGGTAGAAGAAGTAGCGCCTGCAATTGCAGTGCCATTAAAATTCCATTGGTAGCTTGCACCTGCACTTGAAATAATTGCTGTTGTGAAAACAACGCTACTTCCTGCAGTAATCGTTTGAGAAACAGGCTGACTTGTTATGGTGGGTGAATTTGCTGACGTAGTAACCGTGAAAGATCCCTGCGCAACATTACCATTGGTGTCGCTGGCTGTAACTGTAATAAGGGATGTGCCAGCTGAAAGAGCAGATAGGTTTAGAGTCGAACCGCTTAGTGTAGCTAATGCAGTAGCAGGATTACTTGAAGAAATATTCCATGTAAGTACTGCAGTCTTGGCAGTAGGAGTTGGAAACATTGGAATTTGAGTAATGGAATTCACCATCACTAAGTTTGAAGTAGTTAGGGAACCAGATGTACTATTATAATTATATACAGGCAGGTTAGGGAACTGACCTGAATTTACATTGTACACAGGAAGTGATGCGATTGCGTTAACGACAGTCATCCCTGTTCCTAAAATACGACCAAAGACTGTGTATCCACCTGCATTGGTAGGTCCTAGGTTTGTTGAATTATCAACGGTGTTTATATACCAAGCACTTGTTGCACTATTTAGGACACTTGTTCTAGCTGCAGCTAATGTGCCTAAAGCGTTAGGTAAATTATATTCTAGCACCACAGGAGCTGAGGTTGGAATTGCTGCAATAGATCCTGATACAATATCATAGCTACCTCCTTGGACGACAAATCCTGGTACCGAGCGATCGATAAAGGAATTGGTATAACTGCCAGCATTTACATAACTTAAAAAATTAGCAGCATTGATCGGCGCTGCAGAAGTATAGAGTTCAGCATTATAACTTCCTAGTATTGTATTAAATTGTACGATAGGCCCGGTTACTGAAGGGATCGAAAAGTAACTTGTTAGATCAAGGGTAAGGGGTGGTGCGTTTAATTTAAGCGTTTGGTTTGGCAGAGTGGTGACAAGTGTAGGCACAGTGGACTGTGCAAATGTTGAAATCTCAAAGCCTGAGTAGACTAAAACAAATAAGAAAAGACGTGAAAATAAACGCATGAAGCCAGTATATTGTACGGCTTGAGCTTAAACGGCAATTTCCGAATCTAGCCTGTATTCTTAACTCTTAAGAGGAGGCAGTAAGTGCTTCTGGACTTTACCAAGAGCTGTGCGGGGGAGTGCATCGACTCTAACAAATGCTTTAGGTAATTTAAAGGAGGCGAGTTGTGAAGCTAGTCTTGGTCTAAGCGCTGCCTCATCCCAAGTAGCCGCGTCAGCTACTATGTAAGCTACAGGTACTTCGCCACGTATTGGATCAGCTACACCTACTACTGTAGCTTCCTTAATACCGGGCTGCTCGAGAAGCAGTTCTTCAATTTCTCTAGGATAAATATTAAAACCACCAGAAATAATTAAGTCACTTCGTCTTCCCTGAAGCGTAATGTAACCATCGGCTGCACGAATTGCGATGTCACCTGTTTTAAACCATCCATCAATCCATGCTTGAGCGGTAGCTTCTGGTCTTCCCCAGTAGCCTGAACATACATTTGGTCCTTTAACCCAGAGTTCTCCAGTGATGTTATCGCCAACTAATTGACCCGCTTCGTCACAGATTTTAGTTTCAACGTGTTTTAGAGGTAACCCGACAGTCCCTGGTCTTCTTTCACCTAGGTAGGGATTACTTACGTTCATGAGTGTTTCTGTCATACCGTAGCGCTCCAGAATTACTGATCCAAATTTAGCGCGAAACTTTCCATGAATTTCTGCAGGAAGTGGTGCTGAGCCAGAAACTGCAAGTCTAAGTCCCAAGCCAATCGCTTTGGCTGCAACTTCAGGAATTTCTAGAAGTCGTATAAACATAGCAGGTACACCGAAGAAAACGGTTGGCTTATACTCTTCAAACCAGGCTTGTGCATGGGCATGTTCAAAACGTTCGGTTAAGCGCATATGGCAGCCGCTCATTAACCAGCAGTGAATTCCGTTACCTAAACCATGTACGTGAAAAAGAGGAAGGGTTGCTAGGTAGCGGTCCTTGTCAGTGAATTGCCAGTCTGAGACTAAGGTATGCCCATTGGCTAAGAAATTGCCCTGAGTGAGTACAGCGCCTTTTGAGGCTCCTGTAGTACCTGAGGTATAAATTAAAGAAAGAGGTGTATCGTTTGTAACTTTATTTTCGATACGCACTGAGGATTCGTGTGATGCTTCAGTAGCTAATTGATCAACGTCCCAAATCGTAATGCCTTGAGGAATCCATGAGGCCATATCTTTTGAGGTGATTAAAGCCGTGGGACTTGCGTCACTTAAGATGTGTTTTAATTCACGCTCACGGTACAGGACATTAACGGGAACAATAACTAAGCCTAATTTTACCCCAGCTATCCAAAGATCGATGACATCAACTCTGTTTTGTAGGAAAAAAGAAAGGCGATCTCCTTGTTTTAAATCTTTTTTTATGAGTAGCTGTGCTAAGCGGTTACTGCGGTCTTCGAGTTCACCAAAGGTATACGTCTTGCCGTTGAAATCCAGTGCCTGCTTAGACGCGCGCTGAATAAGGGATTGATCGAATAAAGACAGAAGAGTCATGGGCAGAAAGAATAATGAGTCGAATAGACTGTTAGAATGAAGCTTTATGAAACTTACAACAAAAAGATGCGTCTTTTAAATTAAGTGAACTGTCCGATTGTCCACTGCTTGTGCTTAGTTATGCTCTTTTGCTTATCTAATAAAGTCAGAATTTAAACCTGCTTTTGAATCATGAAATTAAATACCTGTTTTATCGCTTATCTTAGTTTTATTACTCCTTTAGTCGTTCTGCATGCTGCAGATCCTTATGCGAACCTGCCTGAAGGAACGGATCCTAAGGTTGTGGGTGCTCGCATAGTGGATAATTATCTAAAGCGTGATATTTTGTGCAATAGGTCAGGTATTATTTATCCTGAAGTATGTGCATGGTATGGGGCTTTAACGTTTTCACAGCTTGCTGCAGACACAGTGCGCAATGATAAGCTTATTAAGCGTTTTGATCCTATTTTAGCTCTCCCCTTTGATGATTCTCAGGTAGTAGAGAATGCACAGCAGCAATCTAAGCCACTGCCACCTGGAACAGTGCAGCCAAAGACTTTTACGCCACGCATTGCACCTAATCCTCATGTCGATTTCCGAGTGTTTGGTGTAGTACCACTTGAATTATACATTCAAACTCACTCGCCTGCTTACTTAACCCTAGGTCGTAAAATTGCAGATGCTCAGTGGAGAAAGACGACTGATGATGGTGTCACTGCTGAGGCACGCTACTGGGTAGATGATATGTACATGATTCCCGCACTTCAGATACAGGCTTACCGTGCGACAAAGGATGTGCTTTATTTAAACAGAGCTGCAGTAACGGCGTGTGCTTACCTCGATAAGTTACAACAACCTAACGGGCTATTTCAACATGCTGAAGACTCTCCTTTTTATTGGGGAAGAGGTAATGGTTGGTTCGCAGCAGGTATGGCTGAAATTCTAAGAGATCTCCCAAAAGATCATCCTCAGTATCCTCGTATCCTAGCTGGTTACACAAAAATGATGCAGTCACTTCTTAAGTATCAAGCTGAGTCAGGTTTATGGAGGCAGCTAATCGATGTGCCGCAGTCGTGGACTGAGACCTCAGGTTCTGCCATGTTTACTTTTGCAATGGTTACAGGTGTAAAGAATCACTGGCTTGATGAAACAACGTATGGACCTGCATCAAAAAAAGCATGGATCGCTTTGGTACATTCCTTAAACGAGGAGGATAATCTTACTGGTGTGTGTGTAGGTACAAATAAAGGTAAGATGATGGTGGGTGCTGACTTAAAAAAGCAACTAGAGTACTACTTAGCACGTGATCGCAAAAGCGGTGATTTGCACGGCCAAGCACCTATGCTTTGGACTGCTAGTGCACTACTGAGATAATGTAAGTCGATAATCTACAGAACATTACAGTAATTAAGGATGAGCTTTCGTCATATAAAACTGACGATTATACCTCTGCGTGCAACGTATGCATAAATTAAAACAAGATTATTGCCTCATTTTACTGTAAAAATGATATTCCCATTTATTCAGCATAAATGACTCTGGAAAACCCTTACTCTTTTCAGACCCAGTCACGCTGTATTTATTGGAAAAGACTGAACATGAATAAACACACCAACACAAAACTCCTACTGCTCGCACTTAGTCTGCTTGTTTCCAACGTCAAAGCTCAAACACCGTCTAAACAAGACGAGGTTATTGCTCTTCCAGAATTCACCATAACTAACGAGGACAATTCTTGGGTGGCGAGTAATGCCTTATCTGGAACACGTACGAATACTGCACTGCGCGATTTACCTCGTTCAATCCAAGTCGTTACAAGCGAATTTATGGATGACTTAGGTGCACTCACTTTAACTGATGCAACAGATTATATCAGTGGTGTTACTAATGTTGGTAGCCAGGATCAAACTAACGATAATAATACCTATCAGGTACGTGGTTTTAGAGAAAATAAGCTATATCACGATGGCCAGCGCGAACCTTTTGCTGGCATGCTCTATGATGCAGCAACATTAGACCGTGTAGAAATTATCAAAGGCCCAAGTTCTGTTTTAGCAGGACTAGCTGAGCCAGGTGGAGCTATTAATTCTGTATCCAAATTACCACGCAGTCGTAAAAGTGCTAAGTTTAAATTTTCAACAGATGGATGGGGTATGCGTCGTGCAGAGCTCGATGCAAATTTACCAATCAATCAAAAGCTAGCATTCAGATTTGTTTGGGTGCGCCAACAAGCACCGAGTTGGATAGACCAAGCCTGGGCAAACCGCACAGTTTACTACGGTGCTGTATCATATAAGCTAAATCAAAACACTACCTATACAGGTAATCTTGAGTACTTTGACTATATTGCAAATCCTCCTGCATCACGTAGCACAATAGCTTCTACGTCTCCTCTTATAGGTCTTACTTGGCATAATAATGGTGCTATCAATGGTTTAAATTTGAATGGTGTTGATATACCATGGAACTTTAATCCACTCGGGCCTAACAATAGACGTATTGAAAGAATTTTGCGTGCTTCCAGTCAAATACAGCACCGCTTTAATAGCGTCTTTTCATCACGTTTTGCGGTCAATGCAAGTAAGATGCACCGAACTGATTTACGCTTAAGTGGAACGCAAATAAGTACTGGCGTTAACGCTACCACAGGTAAGGTTACTCCAACTACTGATGCATTAAGTTCAACAAATGACGTTGAAACAGTCCCGACATATTCAGCTCAAGTAGATTTAGTGGCGAAATTAAAATATTTTGGTATCACTCAGCAGTCTGTACTTGAGGGCGAATATATCGATAGTGATGACGTGCGTAATCGTGATAATACGCCTGCTTTAACCGCATACGTATTTGGTGCAACTTATCAACCTGCATATGACCAGATGCTTGATATGAGCCGCTATACATTACCTCAAAATCGTCTTAACAATAAGATGCACCGCCGTGCAATAGCACTCACTAATATTTTCGGAGCATTCAACGATCGTTTACACGTTCTTGCAGGTATCCGTCATGATGAAGGAACAATTGTTTTATCAAACCCTATCGCTACAACAGCTATTGGAAAATATCAAAAACTACAGGAAAGTGCTAATTCACCTAATTTAGGTGCAGTTTTTGCAGTCACTAAAGACCTGTCTGTATATACATCTTCAAGTCGTTCATTTGCAGGTGTACCACAAAGTTCAATTGATATGTTCGGTAACCCTTTAACTAAACAAGTTGAAGGTAAGGGGTATGATGTTGGTATCAAATCAGGATTTTTGAATGACCGTATTAATGTCAATGCAGCTGCATTTGTAATCGACCAGCAAAACATTGTAAGACAAGTAAGTACTGCTGAAATCATTGCAGCTGGCTTAGATCCGCTGGTCGTGACTGGCGCTCGCAGTATCCAAGATCAATCAGCTGAATCACGTGGTTGGGAAACTGACATTACTTTAAAGGTAACTAAAGATTACCAAGTAGCTGTTACTTACACAAATCTGCATGCATTTGTTACAGCAGCACCTAATGCTCCTTCAACAGTTGGAGGACCTGTCAGTCAGGGTCCCGGACGTGAATCATGGAGTATTTTCCATAAATACAATCTTCCAGGGTTCTTAAAGGATTTTACAGTAACTCATAGCGTTGTATTTCGTGATAGCAGACGTCCCACAGTTCCTGGCTTTACAAGGCAGGACGCAGGTATTTCTTATCATACTGAATTCTTCAAAAAGAAGACTGTTTTTACTCTGAACGAAAGAAACCTTACCAATGTTAAATACTGGGAAGGTTTCCAGGCTAGAGGTGCCCCACGTACTCTCATGTTCTCTGGCACAATAACATTCTAAAATCTGCTAGTTAGCATTCTTTTAAGGGCATACTCGGTTTCAAATCCGGGTATGCCTTTTTTATTGGATACTATGTATTCTCCTCAGACATAGTATTGCTTCAGAAAGATTTTAGGTAGTTTATTTATCTATGCCTGAAGTCTTCGATAAAGTTTTTTCAAATAAGAGGGTTGTTGTATTCGGATGCGGTTATCTTGGATCTAGTTTGGCGTTCTACGCAAAGAAGATGGGTTCTTCTGTAGTAGCCTTAACTCGCAACCAAAAGAAAGCTGATCTTTTAAGACAACACGCTATAGAGGTTGTCGTAGCAGAGCTAAGTGATACTCACTGGCATAATGAAATCTCTGGACGATTCGACTATGCAGTTAATTGTGTAGGTTCATCTGGAGATGGATTAAATGGATATGAGAAAAGCTATGTCCAAGGCATGCAGTCTATTCTTTTGTGGAGTGCTTTTCATCCTATTACTACCTTGGTTTACACGAGCAGTACTTCGGTATATCCACAATCCGATGCGAGCAGTGTCAATGAATCTGCGGATACTTCACTTGTGGGGGAACGCGGCCAAATTCTACTGCGTGCAGAGAAATTTTTGAGCGACTCGGCTACTAAGGCATCATTAATTGAACGCTTTTTTATTCTAAGACTTGCAGGAATCTATGGGCCACAAAGGCATCATCTATTGGATCAAGTTAGGCTAGGGCAGTTGAGTGCACCGCTAGATAACTATCTTAATTTAATTTACCGTGATGATGCAGTGGCTGCGATATCGGCATGTTTTAGTGCAACACCCACAATTAAAAACCGTATTTTTAATTGTTCGGATAATAGTCCAGTACTTAAGCGTGCTATCATTGAATGGCTCTGCAAAGAGCTCAAACTCTCATTTCCATCTATCGTTGAAGCGGTGCAATCTAAACGAGGTATGGGATCTTTGAATCGCCGTATTAACAGCTCTCATCTCATTGAGACTTTAGGATGGCTCCCAAAATACAGCCCTTTTGAAGAAGGTTACAGGGCTTTACTTAGAACAGTAGGTTAAATTTCAGATCTTTAAAAATAGCTTCTTTTTATACATGCAGTAGAGGATAAACCACATCAGTGCTAAGGTTGTCATACTTAGTGTAAGGTGCTCGTAAGCTAGACCGAAAATCTCAAACGGTTTAAGTCCTAGGTGTGTGATAAGAGACGTGCTAATAAAGTTTTCGACTAAATGAGCCAATAAGTATGCGGCCATAGAATTTGATCCTACGACAATAAGGGGCAGGGCCCATCTAGACGACTTTCTGATATCTAGGGTAGTATAAAACAATGAAAGAAAGAGAAAACAAAACCCACCGCTAAAGAGTACCCAGCTGGGTGTCCAAATACGTTTCACAATAGGGCAAATACCAAGCCAGCTAAAAAAGAGTCCACTTATTATAGCGAGTATGCCGGCATATATAAATATGCGTACTTTTTGTTTATCACTACTAGAAGAGCGTAAAATGTTTCCAGCTATAAGACCTAAAAGCATGGTGGCTAGTGTAGGTATAAAACTAAGCGTCGTGTAGCCGCCACGGTTTGCTATAAAAACGTTTTCACGAGGAAATAAATTTAAAAACCACTGATCAAATACGGCAGCTGGGTTGGATCCTCTCTGCCAGTGTGAGGCAAAGCCTGTTAGGGCGTGAGGATCCATGAAGCTAGGCTGACTAATGAAATGCAACGATGTTAACTCAGTAGGCGCAGTGTAAAATGCAAACGCAGCCCATACTCCTACTAAAATAACAGTGAAAGCAATCCACTGATCTCGGATAGGTCTTAAGCTCAGTACAAAAAGAAAAGTATAGCCTAATCCAATTTGAGTCAGCGTATCTTCAAAGGTCCAGTTAGTGATTGGGTGTCCTAGTGAACGCAAAAATACACCCAAAATAATGAGTATTATGGAACGCCATAGCGTGTGAATTAAAAGAGAAGTTTTGCTATGACCTAGACTTAACCTTTTAGCGGTAGAGAAGGGGAGGGCCACACCTACTAAGAATGAGAATGAGGGCTGAATTAAATCATGGAGTGAGCAGCCGACCCACGAGCTGTGCGTTTGTAGTGAGCTTAAAAAATGCCATACTTCACTCGTAGGGTGAGCAAGTGATACTTTGCGTAGTTCAAGCACTTCAGCCATCATAAGTAGCATGACTAGGCCCCTGTATGCATCTAATGCTTTAAGACGTGACTGAAATGCAGACGGATTGGTCGTTGTGGTATTCACACGTGTATGAGTGCTAAAACAACTACTTGTGCGTAATCTTGGTACCTTATTCAGGCAATGTGAGCAAGCGGTAAGCCGGGTTTAAGTCCTGGTCACTTTTTTGGTAATTGTTACTGTCGACAAAGTGAACAAATTCGATCAACCTTAATTAGTGTTTTTAATCATGCTAAATGTCCTTACGGATTTAGGCATAATCTATCACCCCAGAATTTAGTCATATCTTAGTTCGCTAGTACTAACAATGTTACGCTACCTAGGTCACGGCTTTCGGCAGTTTGGTTTATACCCCCTGGTTTCAAAACCACGGGTCAATTGGGAATTTTATGCCGTTGTAAATGGGCAGTGTGCTCCTCTTTTAAAAAAAAATGAGACCCCGCGTTTTAAGACAAAACGGCTATGGGTCTTTAGGCCGGGTAGCAGCCATGGTTGGGTTGGTGTAGGCGCTAAAAAAGCATACATTACTTCATTTCACTTTGGGTCTGTACCGCCCCAGTTAGATTCCTTAGTCAAATTGGATAATTACTGTGAAGTTGAGTTAAATAATGCTGAAGCCAAAAGGTTGGTGGCATTGGCTGATGAACTTGAACCGCATTTCAAAAAGAGGACTAATTTAAGTAATTTATTATTTCAGGGAGCACTGACTGAATTAACGCTCTTGGTGCTGCGTAAGATTCCTGAACAAATTGCACGTGCTCCAGAAAATGAAGCAGAGCGTACTGTAGAACTTGCTACACAGTGGTTTTCAGAACGTGTTCAGGATAATCCACCTGTATCTGAGGTTGCCCGTGAAATGCATGTTTCGGTAAGTACTTTGCGCAGACGTTTTCATAGCGCTAGACGATCTAGCCCTGCGCATGTTTTCGAGAAGATACGTATTGGTGTAGCTATGCAGCTAATGACCAAAGGGAATTCCAAACTTGATGCTATAGCCGTTGAATGCGGTTATTCCTGTACGAGTGACTTTTGTAGGGCATTCAAATTGTTTACCAGTATAACTCCTAATGCTTGGAGGCAGACTTTGATAGGCCCTCCTGATGGAGCAGATTAATCTGAAATCTGTAGTGGTTAATCTATTCAAAAGTCAGTAATAGCTGATGGGCAATAACTTATGCTTTCAGGCGTCCGAAAAATAGCTCTGTTAAAAGTGCTACATGAGTGGTTGTTTTTGTATATTTATTGATTATTCTTACACATTCAAAATTATAGCTAAGTCAGCTTTAGATAGACTATATTCTGATTAGTTACCCCTGTTTGACCCTATCCCCTGATTAGTACTTTTATTTAACACACAAAAGCTACCTATTTTTTACACCAACGCATAACCTAGATATGAAAAAACTTAATATAATTAATCTGATTAGAACTGTTTTTACGTTCTTTATTTTATTAAACGCACCTCTTCATGCTCAATCAGCAACTGGATCAGTTGTTGGACGAGTTCAAAACGCTGAAACAGAAGATTATATTTATGGCGCCCGTGTACGCGTCGTAAGCATTAAAAATCAACAAACAGGTGAGTCTGCTGCAGTGACTGATGCTAAAGTTCAATCTACTGATGAATCAGGAACATTTCGTATAGACGGAATTTCTTCTGGTGAAGTGATGCTAGCTGTGACCTACCAGGGTATGCCTACGGTGACAGTGCCAGCGGTAATTGAGTCGGGTAAGGAAAATCTCATTCCTGATGTGCAAATGCGTCATACTCGCGCAGGTAATGACTTAGTTAAGCTCGATGCATTTCAAGTGAGTGTTGCTCGCGATATGAGTAATCGAGAAATTGCCGTTAACACCCAACGTTATGCAGATAATTTTAAGACAGTCATAGCAGCAAATGATTTAGGATTCATTGCTGATGGAAGTATTGCTAATGCATTGAAATATCTTCCAGGCGTTGAAATGGAAACAGACAATTTCGGCTATGGAACTACAATTTCAATGTCCGGAGCACCAAGTTCTAGTGTTCCAATTACTTTCGGCGGTTTTTCAATGACGACTTCTTCAGATAATAGCCAAGGACCTAATGGTGCTGGAAGTCCTGGTACGGGTAGCCCTGGTAACGGTGGGTCTGCAGCAGTTCGCTCTACACAGTTGATGACACTGTCGCTCAATAATATTTCACGTATTGAAGTTAATCATACTACTTTGCCAGATGACCCAGGCAGCGCACTTGCTGGTTCTATAAACTTTGTGCCTAAGAGCGCTTTTGAGCTTTCTCGTCCTCAGTACGAGTTCGCGCTTTATGGAGCAGCTGAGCAAAATCAATTGAAAAACGAGAACTACTTTGGTCCAGGAATGAAGACAATATCGACCAAGTTCCCAGGGTTTAATTTTTCCTCAATAGTGCCAATTAATAAGAAAATCGGATTTTCGGTTAACTTCAGTACTAATACAGTGCCAAAGTACATCCAAAAACAAAATCTATACTGGAACGCAAATTACGACACAAAGAATGCTGTCTTCTTGGCCACTCCGCTTATTCCAGATCACTACACGCTTAATTATGATGCGTTAGACAATTTGAATACTACCTATTCAAAGACTAATATCAATTTAACACTCGATTATAAATTATCTAGTCACGGTACATTATCAGCATCTTTCACCCAAGCCTACAACGTTATGGATTGGGCAGATAATCAACTGCGCTGGGGTTCTACCAATGATGTTAATCTTATTCTTTCATCACTTGATAAGGAAGTAGGTAACTATACGCCTAGCACTGGATCTTCTAATTTGGGTCAAAACACCAATTCGCAACAAGGTATCTGTAATAATGTAAGCAGTTGGAATCGTGATGATACCAATAAGCAGTTTTTCGTTCAGTACCGTTATAACTACGACGGATGGAAAATCAATTTAGGGTCAAGTTATGGAGCTTCACGTCAGCAGTACAGAAATTTAGATGCTCCAACTCCAATTGTATTTAATTCATTCTATAATATGCGTCCACTGCAGGTGTTCGAACTTTACGGAATTAATCAAAATGGATTTACCTCTGCTAAAACAGTCGCGCTAAACGGTACTGTGGTTAATCCAGCAGATGTTAATAGCTTTGCAGCTGCAGGTGGTTTTAATACCAATATCACCTATCAAAACGGTGTTTCTGGTACTAGTTTTTATTCAACCTTACCTCCTGAACGTATTAAGCCTCTATGGGCTTCAGATCATACAGCTCAGTTTAAGGGTGATTTAACAAGAGACCTCAAATTAGATGGTACTATTTTCAAGAATATACCTACGAGTATCAAACTTGGTTTTGACTATAAGCAGTACAGTCGTGATCAACGTCTAGATCCTGCACTAGGCAATAACGGCCAAGGTTTCATGTACACGGGCACTCAACCTTTGTCTGCGTTTACTTCACCATATCCTAATACTTTCTACGGTGGATTTGGTGGTCCAGGAAGCACTGCTATTAATAATGTAGCAGTAGCTCAATTCTGGTTAGCTAATCAGTCCACCTTCCTTGAGGGCCGTCCTTACTCTGACTTTAGTGCTAATATTCAGTATAATAACCGCATCATGGAACGTATTGGTGCTGGTTATCTGCGGCTTGATTCACAGTTACTCGGGGGTAAGTTGAAGATGTCCTATGGTATTAGAAGTGAGCGCACTATGGATAATGGGGCAGGTGCTTTAATTAAAAATGGTGGAAAGCAGTCTTATCTCACAAATTCTTTAGGCCAAGTTATCAACGCGCAATCTGGGTCCGTTTATAAAGCAGGTGCCAACGATCCTGTAACTGGTGCGCTGCAAACTCCAGCTCTTCTTCCAGCAACCAATACAGTTGCATGGGCACAAACTGTGTTTACCCAACTAGCTTCATTATCACAGCATAATTATAATAATTGGTTCCCAAGTGCTACAGCTAGCTACAACGTCACGCAGAACGTAATCGCTCGCGTTTCTTTTTCTACCACTGTAGGTCGTCCTGATTTTAATTCGCTTTATCCTTCTCTTCAAACACCTGACCCAACCCAGCCTCCTGCAGCAAATAGCAATCAGTTTGTTTTGAATAACACGGGGTTAAAGCCATGGATGTCTCATAATTACGGTGTATCCCTAGAGTACTATTCACCAGATAATCAGTGGAATGTAACGCTACGTGCATATCGCCGCTTTGTATCAAATCCTTGGAATACCAACCAAGTGCTTTCGCCAACTGATGGTCAGGCTATCATGCAAGAGTATGGGATTAATCCAAACGATTGGTCAGGCTATTATGTTCAAACTGCTATCAACGAGCCAAGTGTAGTTACAACTTCTGGCTATGAGTTTAGCGGCAATTACCAATTGGATAGAATGCTTCCTGTATGGGCTAGAGGCTTAGGTATTAGAGTCGCAGGTACCAGGGCTACACAAACTGGTGGTGGTCTATTTGCTACTGCCTTTACTGCTCAAAACTTAGCGCTTATTCCTTGGGCGCTCAGTGGAGGAGTATCAATCACTCGGGAACGTTTCCAATTCATGGTTAATGCTAAGTGGGATTCAACCCAGCGTTTAACTTACAATGATTGGCTTACAGGTAGCGGCCAATTCGCACCAGGATCATACACCTACTTGGATCCAACCCTTCACGTCGACTTGGATTTAAGCATTCGTCTCACGCAGGCGTTTTCCTTTTTCTTAAATGGACGTGATATAAATGGTTTTGAAACCCAAACCAGAATATACAGTCCTATAACGCCCAATTATGCCCAAAAGAACCAATTTGCTCAATACCAACCCGTTTGGACTGCTGGTATAAAGGCCAAGTTCTAGTTTTATAAACAATTCTCTTAGAATATTTTACAAAGCTACTCCTTATTTCTAGGAGTAGCTTTTTTGTTTGTAAAAGAACGTTAATGAAGTGTTTTTAAGGTCATTAAATTGGTTATTAAATGAGCGATTTTGTTTATAATGTGACTTTTCTTCATTATAGTTTTTCATCGTTTTTTTCATAACTGTATCTTATCAATGATATACCGTTAGTAACTACTCAACCCCTGCTATGAACCCTGTGAATAAAATATCCCTGAATAAATGCGTTTGGATGCTTTTAGCTCTAATCGCGATGATTGGAACCTCACTTAGCGTGAGTGCTCAAACTGGCTCTGTTGTTGGCCGTGTTCAAAATGGCGAAACAGAAGAGTATATCTACGGAGCACGCGTCCAAGTGGTTGCTACACAAGATGCTCAAACAAGTAAGCCAGTCGCATCGGTAAACAATAAAGTAGCTCTTTCCGATCAATCTGGTGTCTTCCGTTTGGACGGCATCCCTGAGGGTCAAGTTACTTTATTTATAACTTACCTAGGTCTGCCTACTGAGACTGTTTCTGCTACAATTAAATCAGGTGCTGAGGCTAGCATTCCTGATGTTCAATTACGTCGTCAGCGCAAAGGTAATGAAATTGTAAAACTCGATGCCTTCCAAGTTAACGTTGAAAAGGACATGAGTAATCGTGAAATCGCGATCAATACTCAAAAATATGCAGATAATTTTAAGTCAGTTGTTTCTGTCGATGATTTAGGGTTTATCGCAGATGGTAGTATTGCTAACGCTATGAAGTACATGCCAGGCGTTGAAATGGAAACAGATGCTTATGGATATGGTACCTCGATTTCAATGTCAGGTGCACCAAGTTCAAGCGTTCCAATCACTTTCGGTGGATTTGCAATGACGACTTCATCTGATAACAATCAAGGCGTTAACAATAGCGGTGGTTCCTCTGCAGTGCGTACAACTCAGTTAATGACTTTATCGCTCAATAATATTTCACGCATTGAAGTTAATCACACAACTCTACCTGATGATCCCGGTTCAGCTTTAGCTGGTTCAGTTAATTTCGTACCTAAGAATGCGTTCGAACTATCCCACGCACAATATCAGGTCGTAGTGTATGGTGCATCGGAGCAAAACGAAATTGGAAAGTCTTCTTTCTTTGGTCCAATGTTCAAAAATGTTTCCAATAGGTTTCCTGGATTAAATCTTTCAGCAATTGTTCCAGTTAATAAGAAACTGGGTTTCTCAGTAAATTTCAGTACCAACACAGTTCCAAAATACATTCAAAAAAGTCGTATGTATTGGAATGCAGATTACAACACTACAACGGGTACTTATTTAGCAACTCCACTAAATCCTGATCACTATTTCTTAAATTGGCAAAACTATGATAACATTCAGTCGATATATCAAAAAACCAATATCAACTTTACTGTAGATTATAAACTATCTGATCACGGAACATTGAGCGCTAGCTTCACACAAGCTTACAATGAGATGCAGTGGTCTGATCACCAAATTCGTTGGGGCTCTACAGGTGATATTAATTTAACAACTTCAACACTAGCTACAGAATATGGAAGTTATAGTCTAGGTAATCAGGTTGTTCCTGCATACGCAGGTGGTCCACTAACAACATACACAAATGTTAATGGTAGTGCCCAAATTGGTGTAGCCAATATTGTTCAAAGCTGGGTAAACGATGATGCTAACAGGCAAATGTCACTTAATTATCGTTACGACTACCAAGGCTGGAAAATTAATTTTGGTAACAGTTATGGTAATTCCCGCAAACAGGGCAGAAATTTGGATGCAAATACTCCTCAAATTTACAACGCTCAGTATAATATGCGTCCATTAGCTCAGTTAGAATTCTATGGTGTAGGTGCTAACGGCTTCTCATCAGTTCTAGCAAAATCAGTTAACGGCACTCTTGTTAATCCCCTCGATATTAACACCTTTGCTGCAGCTGGTGGATTCGGTACAAGTTGGACGTACCTAAACGGTGCTCAATCACCAAACGTTTATTCCTCCTTACCGGCCGTTCGTATTAAACCGACCTGGGCTTCTGATCACACATTTGAATCTAAAGGAGATATGGCTAAAGATTTAAATTTAGACGGCTCTATCTTTAAAGATATGCCAACTACTGTAAAAGTTGGCTACGACTTTAAGGAATATAGTCGTGAACAACGTCTTGCGTTAAATATAGGAACAAACGGACAAGGCTATGTATATACAGGACCACTTCCGCTTTCTGCATTCACTTCACCTTATTCTAATACATACCTTGGTGGACTTGGTGGTGGAAATGCTACTGCAATCAATAACGCTACTATAGCACAGGACTTCCTAGCAAATCCTGGTAATTACCAAGACAACCGTCCTTGGGCTGACTTTAGTGGTGGTGTCAACTATGATAATCGTATTGAAGAGCGTGTGGCCGCTTCGTATGTCCGCTTTGATACTAAACTAATGAACGGACGATTGAAGCTTGCTTATGGTCTGCGTCTTGAACGGACAATGGACAATGGAGCTGGTCTAAAGATCAATGGTTATCTCAAATATCCAACTAATGCTGCTGGTCAGGTAGTAGATAAAGCAGGATACCCAGCCAGTGTATCAGGACAAGATCCTGACGGTTCACAGCAGGTGTTCTTACCTTTACCAAGTTCAAGTACGATTGCCTACGCGCAGTCTATTTATACAGCACTTGGTTCTAAATCTGATCATAGTTATAACAATTGGTTCCCAAGTGCTACTGCCACTTATAATGTAACTAATGATATCATCGCGCGTGTATCCGTCTCGCAGACGGTAGGTAGACCTGATTTCGGTCAGTTATATCCTAGCTTAACAACACCTGATCCAACAGTTGCCCCTGGTCCAACCTCGCAACAAATACAGTTTACAAATACTGGTTTATTACCGTGGGTTTCACACAACTATGGTGCTTCGTTAGAATATTACGCACCAGATGCTACCTGGAATGTAACACTACGTGCTTACCGCCGTTTTGTTTCACATCCATGGAATCCAAATCAGATTATACCGCCAGCTCAGGCAACTCCACTTCTTGCTATGTACAGTATCAATCAGGCTGATTGGCCAAACACTTATGTTGTTACCTCAATCAATGAACCTGGCGTTATCGTAACATCAGGATTTGAACTGAGTGGTAATTACGGATTTGACAAAATCCTTCCAAACTGGGCTCGCGGACTAGGTGTTCGTTACACAGCTACTCGCGCAACGCAAACTGGTGGTGGAGCTGAGGCTATTCAGTTCGTAGCCCAGAATTTAGCTCAAATACCATACAGTGCAGGTGGTGGTATCTCGTTAACACGGTCACGTTTTCAAATCATGGTGAACGGTAAATGGGATTCATTGCAGCGCTTAGCGTATAATGATTATACAACTGCTGGCGGACAATATGATCCACTTACATTCACTTACTTACTTCCTACGGTCCACGTCGATTTAGACTTAACTATAAATCTAACGCGCACATTGTCGTTATTTGTTAATGGTCGAGACATTAATAAATACAAGTATGTGCTTGAGGAGTATAGTCCTTCGACGCCAAACTACGCAAAGAATCTCGAGAACGACTACTACCAGCCAGTATGGACTGCTGGTATCAAAGCTAAATTCTAAGTAATTTACTGTTAGTTTGATACATTTTCAAAGCCGCTATTTATAGCGGCTTTTTTAGTGTATCTATAAAATGTGTAAGCAGGCACTATTGGGCACTTGTCCACGCAGCTTACGGTGTTAGGTTTAGCCTATGCTTAAAACGAAGTATCTTATTTTTTCCTTACTAATTTCGCTTTGTTTACAATCGAGCGTAAGGGCGGGTGAAACAATAATACCTAGCCTGTATGTATGTGGTGATTCAACTGCAGCGAAAAACAAACTGCCTATTATTGGCTGGGGAGAAATGCTTGGGAATTATTTAGATGTAAGGCATGTGCATATCGAGAATCGATCACGTGGGGGTAGAAGTGCACGCACGTTCATTACTGAGGGTCTTTGGGCATCTGTACGCAGTGCTATTAAGCCAGGAGATATCGTGATTATACAATTTGGACATAATGATACGTTTAGTAAAATAAGTACTGCTCGCTATGATTTGCCTGGGTTAGGAGACGAGACGCAGCAAATAGAAGAACCAAAAACAAAAAAACCATATACACTTCATACCTACGGCTATTATATGCGTAGTATGATTAGTGAGGCAAAAGCTGCTGGAGCGAAGGTGATTGTCTTAGGATCTGTACCTCGTTGTAACTGGAAAAATTCAAACGTTATTCGCGACGAGGGCCAGCATGTGACTTGGGCAAAGCAGGTTGCCAGTGCGCAGTCCGTTCAATTTGTGGACGTAAATGATGCGATTGCTCGAGTCTACGAAAAAATTGGGCCAGAAAGGATAAAGGCACGTTATTTTCCGCAGGACAATACCCATACTAATCCAGATGGTGCTAAACTCAGCGCTGCAATTATTACACTTGGGTTAGCTAATCTCAAAGATCCTACTATAGAGCTTTTTATAACTGAGACTTCATTGGCTAAAGCGAATGCAGTAATAGCTTCAGCCGAAGTGCTAGAGAAGCTAAAGCAAATGTAAAAGCCTTTATACTTATTCTGAGTATGAAGCTCAGTGTATTAAGGCTTCGTTATAACGCGAGTCACGCTCCAGGTGCCTGTAGCAGGCTCTTCTGAAGGATTATTGATATACGTACCTTTAATCTGATCTCCCACAAGGGTACCCGTTAACTTAGTTGTACCGCTTGTACTTTGAATTTCCCAATCTAAGATTATTGTGAATTTATCTCCATCGATTACCAGTGACTCAGTTTTTGCATGGACGTCAGTATCGTTGAAAGTAAATGAGCTTACTGCACTTAGTTTTTTGTCCTCCGCCTCAGTAATTGTAAAACGTAAGTTACCACCTGCTGCACCTGCTGATTCCCAGCGGCCATTAAAAATACCCACAAAAGGGGATTTAGGGGAAAGGCAAAAAGAAGCGCAGGCAGATAAGCATACAATTAAAGCTAGAGATGAGAATAATTTTTTAGTCATAGCTATGATTATGATTTTAAGTATTACAGTATAGAGGTGTCCGATACGATGGATTTAAGAGCCTCAACCTTCAAGACGTATAACTCCATACCTGACGTAAATATATCACTATAGCCCTTAATAGAGATTGCGGAGATTTTTTTAAGAAATTAAGTTTTTATCTTATCTTTAGCCTTAATATTGGGACTTATTTTTTATGAAATCTACTCTTTGCGTTTTGATCGCTATACTAGCCGGTCTTATGTGCCATTCTGCTTCTGCTCAAACGGCAGCTCTTAAACCTGCAGGGCCTAAACCAATTGTAGCTAAGGCACGGGTTCCCTTGATGGAAGACTTTGGAAATCTTAAGTCTGGTTCAGTGGTGCCTGATTTTGCATTAAAGACTTCTGAAGGCAGGGACGCTAATTTTTATGACTACTCAAAGGGTAAGGTGACGATTTTTAGTCTTTGGCCAGCAGTGAGTGGACCACCTGAGAAGTTGTTAGAATTCTTTAACACACTTGCTACTAAATATGCATCCTCTGGAGTCCAAATGTTGGGTATAGCAGTATATGGAACTAACGTGGATGTTCAGGCTTGGAAGGATAAAAATGCAGGTAAATTTACATTCCCAGTTACACTAGATCCGCTCGGTAAATATAGTCTTCCTACAAAAACTCGTGACAAGATGACAGTCGATGAGCTTAAGGCAGAGAGGGCTCGTTCAACAGAGTTTTACAGTAAAACAATCTCTATGCGTTTAGGGGGTAAGATTACTCCTGTACCAACGATTGTGGTCGTTAACGCAGAGGGTCAGTTAGTGGGTTGGACATTGGGTATGTTACCAAATGTGAATGATGGCGTTGAAAACTTACTTCTCAGAGCTGGTTTAAAGTTAGCGCCAGAAGATATGCCATCCAAAGTATATACTTCTGCTGAAACTAAAATAGTCCCAACTAAAACAGCTATGCCAAAACTTTTAGAGATTGGTGCAAAAGCACCTGATTTTACAGTAGTAGATCTTGAAGGTCACCCTGTTAAATTATCCGACTATTTGGGTAAAGTAGTTGTTATAGATTTTTGGGCAACATGGTGTGGTCCTTGTATAGCTTCAATGCCACATACCAATGAAGTAGCAAAGACCTACAAGGACCAAGGCGTTGTTGTACTTGGATCTTGTACCAGCGATACACGCGAAAACTTTGAAAAATGGGTTAAAACCAATCAGGCTAAATATTCTAATTTCATATTTGCCCATGATCCTGCGGGTCGCACACCTGCAACCATTGCGATTAAGCAATACGGTGTTACAATGATACCTCACCAATATATTATTGATCGTAACGGCATTATTGCTGGGCACTGTGTAGGCTATCTTCCAGGAGAGGTACTTCTAGAGGCCCAAATTGCTCGAGCTGGCATTAAAGTAGATCCAGCGATCCTAGCTAAAGCGCAAATTGATCAACAAAAGCGCGATTTAGACCACTAAGAGGTCCAACCTCTGAGTTGAATAGGTGGGTAAGGCTTAGCTATAAGCGTTTGATTATACTAGGCCTCTTGACCCTTAAAACAGGTTGTACAGCATGCTACAAGCATGCCCCAGAGTACATTAAGACTCATTAAACATCCTTGGTTTTGGATAGCTGTTGAGCTTTTGATTGTGCTAGTCGCAGGTATCTATGTTTATGCACCAGCCCTTCACGGTTTATGGCTTTGGGATGATTCTGCAGAAATTACAAATAACGTATTTCTGCATGATTTGTCTGGTTTAGGAAAGATATGGTTTTCAACTGCTGAACTAGATTATTTTCCACTTAAAAGTACAGTGCAGTGGGTGAGTTGGCAGTTGGTGGGTAACAATGAAACCTATTATCATGGGCTAAATATTGTAACACATTTAGTTTCCTGTGTACTGATTTGGAGATTGCTTCACGTATTGGGTCTTAGACTCAGCTGGCTGGGTGGGCTACTTTTCGCAATTCATCCATTTGCGCTCGAATCTGTAGCTTGGATCTCTGAACTAAAAAATACACTTTCACTGATACCTCTGATTCTTGCACTGTTAGTATTTATCTCTTTCGAAGCTAATCCAACTCAAAGAAGAAAAGATTATTATATTTCATTGCTACTCTTCATAGCAGCTATGCTCTGCAAGAGTTCTGTAGTTATGTTTCCTGTAATTTTACTGCTGTATCTATGGTACAGACGCGGGAAATTTGGTTCAGCTGAAATTAAGCTCAGTATCCCTTTCATTAGTGTATCGATAATACTCGGGCTAGTAACACTGTGGTTTCAGTCAAACCGTGCTCTTGCAGGTATGCATTTACCAGAGCAGGGGATATTGATTCGTCTACACACTGCACTTCAGGCTAGTATATTTTATATTTCAAAAGTGGTTTTTCCTGTGGGACTTATTCCTATGTATCCGCATTTACCTCATTGGGGATCATGGCAAGTGAGTATTCTTCCAGGAGTTATCACACTTATTTTTCTAATACTGATTGCAACCAAACAGCGCTTTACGTCACGCGGTCTACTCTTTGGAGTTTTATCTTTTTTGTTAAACTTAATCCCCGTACTCGGGTTTATCCCGATGTCTTTTTTTAAGATTTCTGAAGTCGCTGACCATTTGGGGTATTTGGCATTAGTTAGCGCTGTATGTCTTGCAGTGGCAGGATTAGATTATCTGTACTATCTTATAAAAGATCGTTACGTGGTGACTTGGGTAGGCTTAGTTGCACTAGTAGGTTTAATTTTAACACTAATACAGGCTTCGCATACGCATGCAGCGATATTTAAAAGCTCTGAAACATATTGGAGGTATACCCTTGATGAAAATCCAAAGGCGCATGGCGCAGCCTATAATTTAGGATGGTATTACACTTCTCAGCCCGATGGCTTATCTCTTGCTGAAGCCTACTATAAAAAAGCATTAGATATTAAACCTGATTTTTTTGAAGCCGAAGAAAATTATGCAGGAGTCTTAGCGCTTATGCCTGGCCGAAATGAGGATAGCCTTGTGCATTTCAAGAAAGCAGTCGCACTTGGACCAGATCATCCCGAAGTGCATAATAATTACGGAGCAACACTTCTTGATATTAAGGGTCATTTACCTGATGCGGTAATGCAGATTCAGGAAGCCATAAGGCTAAATCCCGACTATGCAGATGCGCATGATAATCTTGGCATTGCTCTAGCAAGTTTACCAGGCCGCATGCATGAAGCATTACACGAATACGAGATGGCTATAAGGCTTGATCCAACCAACGCAAAAGCCCAGAGCAATTATGCTAACGCTCTTGCGCGAGTGCCTGGACGAATGTCTGATGCGTTAGCTCAGTACGAAGTAGCACTCAAGGTGAAGCCCGTACTTGCAGAGACGTACTACAATTACGCTAATAAATTAATTAGCATACCGGGGCGTTTGCAGGAAGGTATTACCCACTACCTAGATGCAATTAAAATTAAACCTGATTTTGCTGAAGCGCATAACAATGTGGCTTTAAATCTACAAACCCTTCTAGGAAGAAAAGATGAGGCCTTGATGCATTTTGCAGAGGCTGTGCGGATCAAGCCTAGTTATGCCGAGGCACATTATAATTATGCTGAACTATTATGTCAGGATCCTGATAAAAAAGAGGACGCAATTAAACACTACAAAATAGCCGTTCTTCTTAGACCTGATCATTATGAATTATATTATAAAATCGCTATTTTGTATGCTAATCTAGGTCAGACGCAAAAAGCATTGGAAGAGCTTTCACTACTCCTTAAGATCGACCCGAGCTTTAGCCAAGCTCGCGATTTGTATGAACGGATTCGCACTGCAAAGAGGTAAGGTTACTGCGATTAAGGATTGGCTATTGGGGCTTATAGTCGCATGGTTTAATACGCTACTTAACCTATAGGTTTAACTTTCATGATACGTATTATTATAGGCTTACTACTGCTAATCGCAGTTAATATTATGAGTGCTGCTCAATCCAATGACTTACTCCAAGCTATTGTAACGAAAGCTGTAGTACAAACACGCCATCAATTTCAAAAGCCAGAACTTAAAGAAGATCAGTTAGCAGTTACTGTACTTGATTTAAATCAGAAGACAATTGCTCGTGCATCAGTAAATGGAGACCAGCGTTTTTATCCTGCCAGTATTATTAAACTATTTTATCTCGTAGCAACGCATAGATGGCTAGAAGACAAAAAACTTTCACAAACAGATGAATTACGTCGTGCGATGCATGATATGATTGTTGATTCATCTAATGATGCTACAGGTTATATCGTAGATATGCTTACGGGCACCACTGCAGGACCTGAACTTTCACCAGCAGACCTAGAATTATGGAGTCAGAAACGTGATGTCGTGACTCATTATTATACATCCCTTGGATTTACTAACGTTAATGCCAATCGTAAGCCCTGGGGTGATGGACCCTTTGGAAGAGAATCTCAGGCTCAAAAAGTGCATGCTCCAGAAAATAACTATTTATCAACAAACGACACAGCTCGGCTACTCTCTGAAATTGCCCTTATGGAAAGCATCTCCTCTGATAGGTCTAAGCAGATGTTAGAGCTTTTAGATAGAGAGCCTTACCGTAAAAATCACATAACAAACTACCAAGCTACTGCGTTTTCTGCAGCAGGCTTACCTGCTAATACAAAGCTATGGTCTAAAGCAGGTTGGACCAGTAGCGTTCGCCATGATGCAATCTTAATTGAACTACCAAGTGGTAAGAGATATATTATTGTTACCTTTACGGCAGGTAAAGAGCATGCAACTAACCACACTCTTATAGCATCTGTTGTTAAGCGTATTGTAACTGAATTAAATAAGTAATTGGTTAGAACTTATTCTCTTAGGTCATTTTATTTTATAAACGTATGAACCCAACTGATTTCACAGACCAAGCGCTTTGGTTTGAGACGGAAGTTCAGCCACATGCGCGTGCACTACGGTCTTGGCTTTTAGTACGTTTTCCCACGATTCCTGATGTCGATGATCTTGTTCAAGATAGTTTTACACGTATTTTAAAGGCTAAGGCTAAGGGTCCTGTGGGATCTTCTAGGGCACTTTTGTTTACGATAGCACGTAATTTAGCGCTTGATGCAATACGTAGGCAAAAAGTAATTAATTTCGAACCTATTACGGATGATACCCCTTCATGCGTCTTAATAGATGACACAAATATTATCGAATCTATCAGTAGACAACAGGAGCTCGAAATTTTGACCCATGCAATACAGTCTCTTCCCAGTCGTTGCCGCAGAGTTTTCACTCTACGTACGGCTTATGGCATGACTCTATCTGAAATTGCACAGCAGCTCGGAGTCTCCCTCAGCACTGTAGAAAAATCTATGGCACTTGGCACACGTCTTTGCGCTGAGTATTTCGCAAGTAGGCGCTAACGAATAGATGAGTATTAACCCCCAGAATTATTTTTCAAAGAAGGCTTCAAAAAAAATTGATGATGAGGCTACCGCATGGCTTGCGAAAAGAGATCGTGGGTTAACTCCGCAGGAGCAGGATATGTATTTACAATGGCTGCGGTCTGACGAAAGGCATGCACAGGCCATGAAGCGTCATGCTGCTGTGCTTGAGCGAATGATGCAATTATATGCCTGGCAACCTGGTCAAAGCGCGAATCCTAATGCTGATTTATTTAAGCCTAAGCCTCTTAAGTCGTTTTTTACAGTACCTCTATCTCTAGCTGCTGTAGCTGCAGTGCTTGTCTTAAGCTTTGTTGGTTTGAATCACAGGCATCAAAGTTCTCAAGCTATAGATCAAAGCAAAAGTTTTTTAAAAGTGAACGAGGTGATGGTGCTTCCTGATGGATCACGAGTTGAACTCAAAGATGGCAGCAACGTAATTGTTCATTTTAGCAACTCAGAGAGAAGAGTCAGACTTACGGGCGGTGAAGCTCAGTTTAAAGTATGGAAGGATTCTAAACGTCCATTCTATGTTGAAGTAGCTGGTATTGAAGTAAGGGCTGTAGGTACCGCCTTTAATGTTAAACTAGATGGAAGCGCTGTAGAAGTTCTTGTAACTGAAGGGAAAGTTAAGGTGCTTACAGAGTCCAGTCTTAGGCATGAAAACATAACCTTGGTGCCTATGCTCACTGCTGGTGAGAAAGCCGTTGTTCAACTGCCGAGTGCATTTGCCTTATTTCATTCGACAATCTCTCCTGTTAGCCCAGAAGAAATGAGTCAGCAGTTAGATTGGCAAGCGCCCCGGCTAAACTTTCATGAGACGCCTATGGCTGATGCAGTTGCTGAATTTAATCGTCTAAATCAGCATAGACAAATCGTCATCTCCGACCCTTCCCTAAACTCCATTAAAATTGGTGGTACATTTCGCTCTGACAACGTAGAAGGTTTCGTGCGACTACTTAGAACGACACTCGATATAAAATCTGATGTTACTGCCGATGGTAAAACTAGCTTAAGACGTTGATACGTATTATTTTAGATGATTATTGTAGTTGCTTTTGGGCAGATTTTGGATGAGGTTAATTTAAGGTAAAATCTTTACGGTATTACCTCTATCATTCGTCTTATTTATGAGGCCTTTATCCCAAGGGCATGTTTTTATATTACACACTATGCGAACACTATTCCGTCTCGGCAGCTTAGTTAGTCTTTTAGCTGCTATCCTCACAACTACATTTGCTGCTGATAATTCAGTAAAGAGCTATGATCTTCCGAGTTCAGATGCAGCAACTGTACTTAAACAATTTTCTGAAATCTCTGGTAGAGAGACACTTTTTGCTGCTGAAGTGGTACGTGATGTAAGAACGCAGAGTATCAAGGGAGATTATACAGCGCAGGATGCAATCTCACGCATTCTAGCTGGGACTGGACTTTCTGTGGTTATTGATGAAAAAACAGGTGCCTTTGCGATTCGAAAGAATGAGAAACAAAGCATTGAGTCTAATTTTTCGAAAGCTATTCCAGTTGCGACAACTTCCTCTGGAGAGGGAACAGCTGTTAAA
>CAILHZ010000011.1 GCA_903834135.1 uncultured Opitutia bacterium
AAGGTATTTAACTTAGGTACAAGTTTCAGTTTTTCACGCGACGGTGGGGTAGCTCAGCGGTTAGAGCAGAGGTTTTACATACCTCGGGTCGGGGGTTCGATTCCCTCCCTCACCACCATTTGGTACTTCAGTTAATCAAAACGATTAATGAGGACTTAATGGTTCTTAAAACGTCTTATTCCTAGCAGCTTTACTCAAAGTGCTACTTCCCTGATTAGCGTTTTTTAATGATTGTTTCCTTAAAATACTGTATACTATTGCTATACAAGGGTTAATACAACTTTAAAGGTTAAAAAGATGCGGTTTTGGGTGTTTTAGAAGCCTATTGAGCCTGAAACCCACAAATCTGCAGGTTGAAAGTTTATTAGGGCGTACACACAGACCCTAATATAGGTGCGGATTATGCTTCCTTTTTAGGGCTAAGCTTGGTTGATTTTCCAACTCCCGTTGTTGTTCAACCATAAGTGTTAATACACCTAATGCCCTGAATAATGATCGGATGTCAGCCACGTTCGACTTTAAAACCAAACCGTAACCTTACATGACAACCCACCTGCACACGATATCCGTTCTTGTAGAGAACAAGTTCGGCGTACTTGCGCGCGTGGCCGGAATGATTTCCGGACGCGGCTTTAACATTGATTCACTCAATGTTGCACCTACGCACGATGCTGAACTTTCACGGATCACTTTAGTGCTAAAGGGTGATGATCAAGCTTTGGACCTTTGCATGAAGCAGTTGCGCAAGTTGATTAATGTCGTGGATGTTTCTGACATTAAGGAAACTCAAGCCATTGCTCGTGAACTTGTTTTAGTAAAAGTAAAAGCAGATCCTAAAAAGCACTCTGAACTTTTAGAAATTACTAACTCGTTCCACGGAAAAATTGTGAATGAAACTCCTCACAGTGTTATCATCGAAGTCACCGTAGAACTTTCCAAGGTTAGTGCTTTTCTAACAGCGATCGAAGCTTTTGGTATTCTCGAACTCGCACGCACCGGCCAACTTTCCCTAAAGCGCTAATTTAAAAACTCTTAATCCTTTTTATATAACATGCCCGCAAAAGTATATACCGACAAAGACGCCGATCTAGGCGTATTCCGCAATCAAACGCTCGCCGTTCTTGGATACGGTTCGCAGGGCCACGCCCATGCGCTCAATCTAAAGGATAGCGGCTGTAAGGTCATCATTGGCCTTTATCCGGGCTCAAAATCCCGCGCTGTCGCTAAGAAGCACGGCTTCAAGGTCTACGATACTGCAGAAGCAGTGCGTTTAGCTGACGTCATCTTAGTAGGTCTACCAGACATGAAGCAGGCCAGTGTCTACAAGTCAGACATTCTTCCTAACTTAACTGCTGGTAAGACATTATTATTTAGTCACGGTCTTTCCGTTCACTTCGGGCTTATCAAGATCCCAGCGAATATCGATGTTATCATGGTTGCTCCTAAGGGACCTGGTCACATGGTTCGCCGTCTTTACAACGAAGGTAAGGGAATGCCTGCACTTATTGCAGTTGGCCAAAACAAGTCCGGCAAAGCTAAGCAAAAAGCTTTAGCTTGGGCTAAGGGTATTGGTTCCACACGTGCAGGTGTACTTCAAACCACCTTCAAAGAAGAAACCGAAACAGATCTCTTCGGTGAACAAGCTGTACTTTGCGGCGGCGCAAGTGCACTCGTACAAGCAGGATTCGAAACTTTAGTTGAAGCAGGTTATCAACCTGAAATGGCTTACTTCGAATGCTTACACGAACTAAAGCTTATCTGTGATTTAATGTATGAGAGCGGTATCGCTGGTATGCGATTCTCGATTTCCGAGACCGCAAAGTACGGCGATATCACGCGTGGTCCTCGCGTTGTAAATAAAGCAACGAAGAAGGAAATGAAAAAGATTCTTACCGAAATTCAAGATGGCACTTTCACCCGTCAATGGGTCAAAGAGTACAAGGGTGGACTTAAGAATTATAACAAGCTGCTCAACAAAGGTGCTGCACATAAGATCGAGAAAACCGGTCTTTACCTGCGCAGCATGATGCCTTGGATGAAAAAGAAAAACATCAAGGGCGTACAAGCAAGCTACTGAGTGAAGAAGCTTAACCTCGCAACCCGTAAGAGCCCGCTTGCCCTTGCGCAAAGCGAGCTCGTTGCAGCACATGTGCGTGCTGCTTTAGGAGTCGAGGTTGAGCTCTTTAAAATAGTTACGACAGGAGACCGCCAAACAGAATGGTCTCTTGAGAAGCAAGGTGGTAAAGGTCTTTTTACTAGCGAACTTGAAGAAAGTTTACTACGTAAAGAGACTGACCTTGCAGTACACAGCTCTAAGGATTTACCCGGTGAAGTAATGGCAGGCCTCATAGTCTCA
The DNA here is from genome assembly GCA_903834135.1 of uncultured Opitutia bacterium. Classification (GTDB taxonomy): domain Bacteria; phylum Verrucomicrobiota; class Verrucomicrobiia; order Opitutales; family Opitutaceae; genus Palsa-1447. The sequence goes on from CAILHZ010000011.1 coordinate 2,357, forward strand.
GGCTATATGCCTAGAGAAGATGCAAGAGATGTACTTGTGATACGCGAAGGTCTGCATGAAGCAAAACATGTAGCAACAGATAGCCCACGAAGACGTATCCAAATTTCACTGCTTAAGCCATATACTACATTCACAACTATTCGTGGAAATGTAGATACACGGCTTCGTAAAATTGCAGATGGTGCTGCAGATGCAACTGTACTAGCAGCTGCTGGGTTAAAACGCTTAGGTATTAAAAGTTGGCCAGGACTTGTCTTTAAACCATTTGAATTAACTCAAATGGTTCCTGCTGTAGGGCAGGCCGCTATAGCTATTGAAACACGCTTGGAAGACCAATCGGTGTATGCACCTATTTTCGATCAATCTACGGCTAAAGAATTAAGCCTAGAGCGCTCAATTCAGGCACAGTTAGGTGGCGGCTGCCAAAGTGCACTTGGTGTACATGTTCACGGTGACATGCTTTACTTTTTTCACGAAAAAACAGGTGTTAAGCAGATCAGTCTAACTCACTCAGATTGGATTAATACCGCAGAAACAGCAGCACGTATTTTAAAACAATTTGGGTTTTAATTTTTCATCAGCACTTTATTTTGTAATTTATCTTTAGTATGGCTACGGACTTAAAATCACCTCTTAGCAGTAAACGCATTGTGCTCACACGTGCAAAAGGTCAGTCCTCTGAACTCAAGCAACGCCTTGAACTCTTAGGGGCTGAAGTACTAGAACTACCTGTACTGAGTATTACTAAAGAAATTGATAAGCACTTACTTGCTGACGTCATGCTTGAATTAGGCGGCTATGACTGGATTGTTTTTACAAGTGCACACGGAGTTTCTTTTTTCTTTGAAGAATTTCGTAGAATTTTTGATGACATTCGCTCCCTAGGACTTATGCGAATTGCCTGTGTAGGAGAGGGCACAGCTCGCGGCCTTACTGATCTACACTTGAAGGTAGAATGCCAACCCAAGGTAGCGACTGCTGAAGCACTCGCCAATGCACTAATTGAGACAGGAAGTTTAGATAGCGCTAAAGTCCTCGTAGTAATGGGTAATCTAAACCGTGATATCTTAATTACTAAATTAGAAAGCGCTCTTGCTATCGTAGATAAGCTTCAAGTCTACAAAACTGAGAAGTTTGATTTATCAAATGATTCATCTGTAGATGAGTACAAAGCTAAGGGTGCAGACGCTGTGTTATTTGCTAGTTCCTCAGCCGTACAATTCTTTGCAGAGCAAAATAGCTTACTCACCTTAGGCTCATCTGCTAAGAAACCTCTATATGGATCAATCGGACCACAGACTAGCACGACTTTAAAGAAGCATGCCATGGCAGTAGACTTTGAAGCTGAAGAACCAGGTCTAGATGCTTTGATTGCAGCTTTAATTAAGAAGTTAGAACGTGTTTAATCTCTTTTAATAAAACCCATGAAAGTCCCTTTCCTTGATCTTTCAATCCAACATAAAAATCTGCGTACACCGATTTTAGAAGCTATTACTGCTACCTATGATGCAAATCGTTTCTGTCTAGGTAAGGACGTTGAAGATTTTGAAAAATCATTTGCTTCAACTTTTGGATATTCGCACGTCTTAGGGATGAACAGTGGAACCTCACCGCTACATGTTGCGTGCATGATACCTGGATTTAAACCAGGGGATGAAGTTATCACTTCTCCATTCACATTTATTTCTTCGGCTTGGGGCATATCCTATGTCGGAGCAACGCCTGTATTTGCAGATATCGAAGACGAAACCTTTAATATCGATCCAGCAAAACTTGAAGCTGCGATTACTTCAAAAACAAAGGGTATTGTTGTTGTGCATCTGTTTGGTCAACCCGCCAAAATGGATGAAATCATGGCGATTGCTAAGAAACACAATTTATTCGTCATTGAAGATTGCGCACAAGCAGTTGGAGCTCGCTACAAGGGAACCTCAGTAGGTGCAATCGGTGATTGCGGAACATTTAGTTTTTATCCAACTAAAAATCTTGCAGGTTGTGGTGAGGGTGGTGCGTTTGTATCCAAGCACGAAAAAGTTCATACCCAAGCACGTCAAATTCGAGTACATGGATCAGATAAACGATATTATCACGACATTATCGGTGGAAATTTCCGCATGGACGGTTTTCAAGCTGCAGCCCTCTGTGTTAAATTACCACATCTAGAGTCGTGGACAAAAAGACGCCAGACGATTGCTGCATCCTACCGCTCAGGAATTAATAAAACAGATATCGTACTTCCAAAAGAAGTTTCTTACGGAGCAAGCGTATATCATCAATTTACAATAAAACATCCTACACGTGATTTATTAAGAGCTCATTTAAGTAACTGTGAGATTGGTACAGATTTGATTTATCCTGTACCACTACATTTGCAAAAATGCTACGAAGGCCTAGGTTATACTAAAGGTGCTTTTCCTAAATCAGAAGTTACTGCAGACACGTGCGTTAGTTTACCTATTTTCCCTGAACTAACCGATGCTCAAGTCGAGCACGTAATTCACAGTATTAATCGTTTCTAATTTTTTATCATGATTGATGGTATTAGACTCAAAGTGTGTGGCTTAACCTCTCTTGTAGACACAGAAGCCGCAGATCAAGCCGGAGCAGATTACTTAGGATTCATTTTTTATCCTAAGTCTCCACGCTTTATATCAGTAGAAAACTATACGGCTATGGCTGCTCGTTTACCCGAGAGAAAAAAAGTAGCTGTCTGTGTAGAGCCTACTACAGCCGAATTAATAACACTTCAGCGTGCTGGATTTGATTATTTTCAGATCCATTTTAAACACGTTGTTCCTGTACCTGTAATAGCGGAGTGGTCTCGTTTAGTAACCTCAGACAAACTTTGGCTTGCCCCTAAATTACCCCAGAGTGAGCCATTTAACATAGCATGGCTATCTCATACAAAAACAGTTCTCCTAGATACTTTCCATGCAGACGGATTCGGGGGCTCAGGTCAAATAGGCGACTGGAAAAACTTTGTGCAACTACGCCTTGAACATCCACACATTCAGTGGATTTTAGCGGGTGGCCTAAATCCTACCAATATTGCTGAAGCCTTACGCTCAACCTCAGCTCGTTTTGTCGACGTAAATAGTGGTATTGAAAAAGCACCAGGAGTAAAAGATAATTCCCTTATAAAAGCGTTCACAGACGCGATGAAGAGAAAATAGTACCTCTAATTACTTTAGAACTGTAATGGTAGCTGTCTTGATATAATCAAGATTTGGGAATTCTTTTTGCAGATAACTATTTCCGATGCGTTCAATCTTTGCTTGATCTGGAAGTTCGCGGTCTCCTGCGTATAAGCTATCTACAATTTCAAGACCTTTAGAAATTTGGCCGATTCCTGCAAAGCCGACTTTATCTAGCCGAGCATTATCACCTAAATTAAAGAAAAGCTGTGTTGTACGTGTATCTGGATCTCCACTGGCTGCAAAACTTAAGACACCACGGGTATTTGATTTAATAACCTTGTCGTCTTTAATTTGTATATTCCAAGCTTTCGTCACGGGTGGAGTAGAGGCGACGCCAAATTGAACCACAAAACCAGCAACGATACGGAAGAATCGGCATTCAGTAAAATAGCCTGCTTTAACTAAATTATACAAACGGTCAGCTCCAATAGGTGCATCAGCTCGGTTTACATCGACTACGATAAGCCCCTTAGAAGTATTAAAATTAACTTGAAATTTTGCAGGTGCAGTAAGTTGAGTAGGTGGCTTGGGTGCAGATAAACAACCAGCTAGAACCAACAGTGCAGCAAAAGTAAGGATTAATCGTTTCATGAGTCTTTTGTTTAAATTAGAATGAAAAGCCTTCCAGTTGAAGAAGAAAACGCTTCGCTGTGTCACCAAAAGCAAATCCAGTTAAAGAACCGTCAGCTCCAATAACTCGGTGACAGGGTATGACTAAAGCGATCGGATTTCTACCAATAGCTCCACCAACAGCACGTGGGCCAGACTTAAGCTTATCTGCTATAGCCCCATAACTGGTTGTTTCAGCATATTTTAACTGAAGTAACTGTTTCCACACGGCCTTCTGAAATGCAGTTCCTTGGGGATTAACACTTAGGCTAAAACGCTTAATCTCATGATTTAAGTAAGAAATCACCTGATCTTGTACATGCCTAGTTTTCTTTGGATCCAAAGTAGCTGAGCTACATTTACTGCGTTTTAAAAGAAGCTCTTTAGTTCCGATTACTGCTCCAACTAAAGCTTTAGATTCATCTACTTGAACCCAGAAATCCCCTAAAGGAGTTTTAAAACTGCTATAAAATGTAGTGATCAGCTCTGGCATAAATCGTATTTAATTAGAGCTCACATATGCGCTACGTGTTCCATAGTTTTTAAAAAACTAGGAATGCATTCACATACCCATGCCGGGAAATCCACCTTTACCTTTCATTGCATTCATTTGGCGCATCATCTTCATAGCACCTCCGCCTTTCATCATCTTCATCATCTTTTGCATCTGCTGGAATTGTTTTAATAGTTGGTTCACATCAACTATTTTTGTACCAGAGCCGCTCGCAATGCGTTGTCTACGGTTTCCGTTAATAACACTCGGATTGCGTCTTTCCTGAAAAGTCATCGACTTAATAATAGCTTCGGCTTGTGCCATTTGTTTTTCAGCTCCGTCTCCTAACTTAACACCGTTCATACCAGGCATCATACCAATTAGACTCTGCATGGAGCCGAGTTTTTTCATCTGCTGCATCTGAGATAAAAAGTCCTCTAAATCAAAGTCAGCTTTGCGCAGTTTCTCAGCCATCTTGGCTGCTTCTTTTTCGTCAATTGATTCCTGAGCTCTCTCTACAAGGGATACCACATCTCCCATACCTAGAATACGCGAGGCTAAGCGGTCGGGATAAAAGATATCAAAGTCTGCAATCTTTTCGCCCGTACCTACAAATTTAATTCCTACACCTGCTATAGACTTAATTGATAGGGCAGCACCGCCACGTGCATCACCATCTAACTTTGTTAAAATAAGACCAGTTATTTGCAGCGAATCATGAAATGCTTTTGCAACATTAACAGCCTCTTGTCCCAGAGCACCGTCCACAACAAGTAAGATTTCATCAGGATTAATTTCTGATCTTAATTTCTTAACTTCTTCAATTAAATCGGTATCAATTTGAAGACGACCTGCGGTATCAAATAAAATTGCATCTGAGCCTGAGGCAAGAGCATCGCTTAGTGCTTTCTTTCCTAAACGAGGTACATCTGTTGAAGTACGATCAGCAAAAAATCCAAGCTCTTCTTGTTTAGCTAAAATCTCAAGTTGATCGATAGCAGCAGGACGATACACATCACAGGCAACCACACTTGGACGATAGCCACGTTTTTTAAGTAGCTTACCTAATTTTGCCGTTGAAGTTGTTTTTCCTGAACCATGCAACCCCACAAGCATAATCTTTAGCGGACGAGCGGCACTCAGTTCTGTAGAGCCTTCACCAAGTAACTTAACTAGTTCGTCATTAATAATCTTAACGACTTGTTGTCCTGGAGCGACTCCCTTTAAGACCTCTTGACCAGCACACTGCGTTTGAATGCGCTCAATAAATTCACGAGCAACTTTAAAATGTACATCTGCACTCAACAAAGCTGTACGCACCTCTTGCAAGGCTTCCGCCATGTTTTCAGGAGATAGAGTACCAACGCCCCTGAGGTTACGAAGTGCCTGTCCGAGTTTATCGCTTAATGATTCAAACATGGTTTCCTCTATTGGTAGCGGTCTATTGCAAGGCGTCAACTACCTGTCTTAACGATCTGAAGTGCTTAATATACCGTTTCTTAGGCCTATTTTCAGTCTGGTCAAAGTGCCTTTAACCGAGAATACTCTACATTCGTCTATTTATCCGGATTTAGCTATCTGGACAGGTAGACTTACTTAAACCACTGTTAATCCAACACTTTCCATGAACCCAGTACTAAAGCTCCTAATCGAAGGCGGTCAGCTCTCCACAGCCCAAATGGCTGTTGTAGCAGGCCTGTCTGAGGCTGATGTGAATAAGCACTTGGAACAGCTAAAGAAAGACAAAATCTTCTTAGGCTGGCGTCCCGTGCTTGATCTTTCCAGGGAAGCGGTAGCAGGAGCGGCTGTGCGTGCAGTCATTGAAGTGCGTATTACACCTGAACGTGGCGGTGGTTTCAACAGACTCTCTGAGCGTTTAAGTCATTTCGATGAAGTTGAATCCTGTTACCTCATGTCAGGTTCCTATGATTTACTGATTTTTATCACAGGTCCAAGTTTGCAAAAAGTTGCAAGTTTTGTGTCTGAAAAATTATCCACTCTAGAAGGCGTACTATCTACGAGCACACATTTTATGCTCAGGTCATACAAAGAGGGTGGCTTCTTAATTGATGCTCCTGAACAAGCTTCGGGGAGACTGAAAGTAGCACCGTGAAGAAAAATATAGCACGCCACGTCGTTAGTCTTCCAAAATCTGGAATTCGCGACTTCTTCGAAATTGTTTCGAAGATGAAAGATGTTATCTCACTGGGTATCGGTGAGCCAGACTTTGATACGCCTTGGCATATTAGAGAAGCTGCCATCTACGCTTTAGAAAAAGGAAAAACCCATTACACTTCCAATTTAGGTACGATTGAATTGCGACGTGAAATTTGTAAGTACGTTGAAAAAAATTATGCTGTTTCATACAAACCTGAAACGGATGTAATTATTACAGTCGGTGTATCCGAGGCAATTGACTTAGCATTACGTGCCTTAATCAATCCAGGCGATGGGGTACTATTCCATGAGCCATGTTACGTTTCATACTCCCCAAGTATTGCTCTAGCTTTTGGTGAAGCGATTCCAATTGTTACACGAGCACAAGACGGCTTCTCACTAAATGTAGAAGACATTGCTAAGGCTTGGAAACCAAACTGCAAAGTCCTGATGATGAATTTACCGTGTAACCCAACAGGTGGCACGTGTGACTTAGAAAGACTTCAAGCAATTGCAAAATTTGCAGTTGAAAAAGACTTAATCATTTTAAGTGACGAAATTTATTCAGAACTTGTTTACGACGGAATCCACACAAGCATTGCCAGCTTACCAGGCATGAAAGAGAGAACACTCTTTTTACATGGTTTCTCTAAAGCATTTGCTATGACTGGTTTTCGTATTGGCTACGCTTGTGGTCATCCAGACTTAATTGAAGCAATGATGAAGATTCACCAGTACTCAATGCTGTGTGCACCAATCTTAGCTCAAGAGGCTGCCTTAGAAGCACTCCTTCATGGTGAAGATGGCATGAAAGTCATGAGAGACCAGTATCACCGTAGACGCGATTTAGTGGTAAGACGCTTCCGTGAAGCAGGCTTATCCTGTCATTTACCTAAAGCTGCGTTTTACGCTTTTCCAAATATAGTAGCCACAGGGGTAAGTGAACGCGACTTTTCATTTGGGCTTCTTGAAGCTGAAAAGGTAGCTGTCGTTCCTGGCACTGCGTTTGGCCAAAGTGGAACTGGGTTTGTTCGTGCTAGTTTTGCTACAAGCTACGAACAACTCATTGAAGCCTGCGACCGCATAGAACGTTATACTCAAAATCTTGCCTCGAAACGCCGCACCTAAGTCGGCCGAATTCATTACACTTCATGTCACGCATTGTTGCAATTGTTGGCCGTCCTAATGTCGGCAAGAGTCGCCTTTTTAACCGACTCGCTAAAAAAAAGATATCGATCGTCCATGACGAACCCGGTATCACGCGTGACGTTATTTCTGCGGACATTGAAGAAGGTGGATACACCTTAATGGATACGGGTGGCTTAGGCCTAACCGGAGATGAGGGCACACTTGCTATGGCGGCGGCTTCTGAAGTCCAAGCAGGCTTCGCAATCGATGCTGCAGACTTAATTCTATTTATCATCGACGGCTTAACGGGTGTTATTCCTTTGGATGAACGCATTGCAATGCGCCTACGAAAAGCGAAAAAGAAAGTCGTCTTAGTCGTTAACAAAGCCGATTTCACAGATGATAAAGTTGATCTAGCAGCTGCCTACCGCTTGGGCTTTGGAGAACCTGTACGTACATCAGCAGAACACGGAAATGGAGAGGGTACCTTACGTGAAGTTATTTTAGAGCGCCTTGGCCCTGTACCGGCTGAAGCTGGACCTAAATCTGCAACAGATCCCATCTGTTTTTGTTTCGTGGGTAGACCTAATGTAGGCAAATCCTCACTTGCTAATCGTTTCTTAAAAAGTGACCGCTTAATTGTAAGCGATGTTGCAGGTACAACCCGTGACGCAGTAGAACTTCCCTTTGAATTTAAAGGTAGGGACGGTGAAATGTATCCATTTAGATTGATCGATACTGCAGGCATTAAAGCGTCTGCAAAACTTTCTTCGCCTGTTGAATATTTTTCCCGGTTAAGGTCACTGGATGCGATTCAAAAAGCGGATGTTGTTTACTTAGTGCTGGATGCTGTAGATGGAGTAACCTTACAGGATAAAGCAATCGCTGGTGAAGCCCTCAAAGAGCGTAGACCTATTGTAATCGTAGTTAATAAGTGGGACTTAGTTAGACACGCCTACGAAAAGGGGCAGGGTATTGGTAAATACAAAACTGAAAGACAATACCGTGAAGCGTATGAGAAAGCACTTTTTGAGCGTCTATTCTTTACACCAGGTGCACCCGTTGTGTTTGCATCAGCAGTATCTGGTTACGAAGTAGATCGTATGCTTAATGCTGCGGTACTACTTAGCCGTACTCTGGATAAGAAGCTGCAGACGGCTAAATTAAATAGTGTACTACTGCATTTAACAGAACGTACTCCGCCTCCTGCAATTGGTGCTCGTAGATTTAAAATCTATTATGCCACGCATACAGGAAATCGTCCTTTTAGAATTAAACTGTTTTGTAACCGAGAAGAAAAACTTTCGGAATCTTACCGCCGTTATCTTGAGCGAGGCATCGTGGAAGAGTTCGGCTTAAACGGGTGCCCTGTTTACTTTGAACTCGTTGGTAAACCACGCGAAAGTCGCGCCGGTGTTGCTTTCCCAAAAACCCATGCAAAAAGCGAAGATTAAGTACAAAGACTATGATGCAATCCAGTTTAGTAGTGGCTCACTTGAACTGATTGTCACGACGTCATGTGGTCCACGTATCATTTCTCTTAAGTCTAAGAAAGCTAAACAGGCGGGAAATTTCTTTTTTGAATTTCCACGTCCCGAGAAACGTTATCTAGGTCTTTATTTACGTGGAGGTCACCGCTTGTGGCATGCTCCTGAAGATTTAGTAGATACCTACTTACCAGATGACGAGACCTTAACAGTCAAAGCGCTTAAAAAGGGTGCCTTATTCATACAACCAATAGAAAAAAAGACGGGACTACAAAAATCAATTCAAGTTGAACTGTTGAAAAACGATACAGTTAAAGTAACCCACGTTTTAAAGAATCGATCAAAAAAATCTATTAAGCGCGCTGCATGGGCTGTCACTATGCTACCACCCGGTGGCTATGGTGTTCTGCCGTTACTACCTAAAGGAGATCACGCTAAACAAGACCTTTTACCGAATTACATTTTAATTCCATGGAGCTTTACTAACTTAGCTTCAAAGGTGTGGGATTTTAAAACAGATTTTATCGGTATAAATGTTAATCTTGCTAATCGACCTGAAAAGTTAGGCATAAGCCAATACCCAGGTTGGTCTGCATACTGGAATAAGAATAGTGCGTTCGTAAAATACTCAAAACCTTTAAAAAATTCAGCCTATACAGATCTTGGTTCAAGTTTTGAAACATTCACAAATGGTAACATGTTCGAGCTCGAAACATTAAGTCCAATTCGCGAGCTAAAGCCTGGTCAAAAAATTATCCATACTGAATTTTGGACTGTTGTATCTAAAATTCCTAAGCCAAATACGGACGCTCGTTTTACTAAGTACCTACAGCAGCCACTTAAAAAATGGCTTAAATCTTTACATTAGACAAATTAATTAGTAGTGCTAGTTTTTCTACTACGCTGTAATTAGGAATTTAACTTGTATCACACCAAGCAAAAATATTTTTTACAATTTGAAAACGGACACGTGTCCTATAAAATAAAATCCTATAATTTAAACCCTACGATATAAACATATGAAAAAACTAATCACCAAAATCAGCTGCTTGTGTCTTTTACTAACTAGCTTAGGATATGCTCAGGGTCAAAAAGACGTAGGCCAAATCAATGGATCTGTAATTGAAAGCTTAACTCGTAAATACCTAGAAGGTAGTGAAATTACGTTACAAGGAACAGACATCAAAGTAACCACAGAACACGGTGGTAATTTCAATTTACGTAATGTACCTTCGGGATCTCAAACACTGATCGTAAGTTACCCTGGTTTACTTACAAAATCAGTTCTAGTCGAAGTCACGACAGGTAAAACTACTTCCGTAGAAGTAAAGTTAGCTGAATCTGACGTAGTGACACTTTCGGAATTCAAAGTAGCTGGTGCCAAAGAAGGTATGGCGCAAGCTGTAGCACTACGTAAAGCGTCGCTAAACTCTAAAATAGTTGCTGCTAGCGATCAATATGGAGATGTGGCTGAAGGCAATGCTGCTGAGTACCTAAAGTTTCTGCCTGGTATTGGTATCGATTATAACGCTAATGATGCACGTGCTGTTACACTGCGTGGTATGAATACACAGTTCACGAACGTGAACTTAAATGGGAATCCCATTGCTAGCGCTACCTCAGGAAATTTGAATCGTCGTTTTGAATTTGAACAAGCTCCAATAAATAATGTTGAAACAATTGAAGTCATTAAAACTTTGACGCCTGATATTGCTGCAACAAGCACTGCTGGAGATATTAACTTTATTTCAAAAAGCGCATTCGATCACGTGGGCTCACTGGCGACATATAGAGTTTATTTTCAAGGACTAAATAATGATCTAACCTTGAGCAAAACAGAAGGTTGGGGCCAAGAAAAAACCCGCAAGATCTTACCTGGTGTAGACGTTAATTATTCTACGCTCATTAATACAAACTTAGGATTCAGTATTAGCTACAAAAATTCACAGTTATTTAATGACTATCCCCGCGCTCAATATACCTGGGAATATAATCCTGCTAACGGTGGCACTCCATCTCGTCCTATTATAAGTAATTTTGCTCTTCAAAATGAACAAAAAGATACACGTCGTCAGTCTCTCTCTGCGCAAGTGGATTATAAGTTAAGTGAAAACACAAAACTAACATTCCTTTCGTCCTGGGCATTTTACGACTTACTATTTACAGACCGCGTTGTCACTGTTGCACCAGGTGCATCAGCAGCTTTATCGACTAGCTCTACACCTACAGCAGCCAGTACCTTTACAGGCACAGCAGGCAAAGGCACTATTGCACTACAAACAATCAATCGCTGGAAATCAGGTGTGACGTGGGACTTTCCTTTAATCTTGTCTCATGATTTTTCAGACGGCTCAAAATTAGATGCGAGCGCCTACTGGACCCAGGCGTATAGCAAATATCGTGATACAACTGGCAGTTGGTATTCAGATATGACCATGACACGTGGTGGCACCAATCCCTCAACGAACACTGTAACAGATCCACTAACAATTACATTTTCAAATATTGGATCTATTGCACCTACCTACAGCGCAGTCACTACATCAGGCACTGCAGTTGATATGAATGATATGTCGAAATACGTTGTTACACAAATTCGTAGCAGACCTCAAACAGGTGTTGATAGTAAAGATGGCTACAACGCTGATTACAAATTTGCCCTAAAAACAACGATTCCAATTACCGTTAAAGTTGGTGGACGTATTGATGAAAATTCACGTAATATTTCAAATCCAATTTACAATCGTACAGGCACAACCGTCGCTACTGGATTTTTAAACAATGGAATTACAGGTGCTCAACTAGCAGCTTTGGCCGATAAAGGCTTCTCAACGCATCCTATAGGATACGGATTACCTGCTTATAATTTCATAAACCTTTATACAGCGTATACAAATTTAGGTGGCAATTCCATTCTACCTTATACACCTGCTTCAGACATTCAGGCTAGATTTGAAGAAACAACAAATGCAGGTTACGCACGTTTTGATATCACTCCTATTAAGAATTTTGTTATTTCAGGTGGTGTTCGCTATGAAGACAGAAAGACAATGTCACAAAACAGACTTCTTACATTGGCAGCTCCTGTGACTGCTTACTTTACTGATCAAAGCTATTATCCTTCAGTTAACATCAAGTACACACCTACAAATAAAATTGTAGTACGTGCTGGTTATTCAAAGTCTCTAGGTCTACCTGACTTCTCTGACTTACTTCCCGGACCACTTACAATAAGCGATCCAACATCAAGCGTTCGTGGTAAAGTAAGTATCTATAACCCAAACTTAAAAGCTTACAAAGTTGATAACTTTGATGCTGGCATAGAATACTACTTCGGTTCTTCAAGTTACGTCTCAGCTGCGCTTTTCCGTAAAAAAATGGTAAATTATATTATTACTGCGACGCAGTCATTAGATGATAACTATGCAAAAGCCCTAGGTATTCCGCTTACGTCTTTTGGTGCTCCAACAAATCAATATGATGTGACCACAAAGTTTAATGTAGCAGATCCTGGTTACTATAACGGAATAGAGCTCGCGTATGCTCAAACCTTCACATCACTACCTGCGCCGTTTAATACACTAGGATTGCAAATAAACAGCACACTTATGTCAATTGACCCAATCAACAGTAAAGCAACGTTTAACTCACTAGATGCAAACGCCAACGCTGTAATTCTTGATCAAATTAGTAAAAACTTAGAGCTATCTTCTGTTAAGCAGGCACTCAATGTTTCTATTAATTATACTTATCAAAAAATTGGAATAAATATACAAAGTAACTACACAGGCCATGTTCTCAAAACAGTGACTCAAAAAACAGTTAAGTATAGTGATATTGCCCTTAATCAGTACTTCAATGAATTACAGTACCAAGCACCACGTGAAACACTCGATTTTAGGTTAGATTACAAGTGGAGCACTCGTTTTACTCCTTACGTACAGGTTAGAAATATCCTAGGTAGACCAATCGTTTGGGCTACACCAACTCTACCTTTCAATCATGCTGAATATGGTGACCCAATCTATGAGGTAGGTATACGTGGCGTTTGGTAATTACACGGAATCTGCACCTCATCAAGTCGGTCTTTAAATCTCCAAGGTGCTGCTTAAATGCGGCACCTTTTTTGTTTTTATAGAAAGCAAATTACTATACTTTTACATTAGACTTTAAGTACTAATCCAGCGCCACATCAAGCAAGCTTGCGGGCTTAATGGTCTTAGGCTAGCGTAAGTTATGTCTGTGATCATGCGCATTGTCTTTATGGGTTCAGATCCCATTGCACTCCCGATGTTGGAGTCGCTGCTGCACGACTTTAAGAGTGCGTGCACATTTGTTGGTGTCTTTACCCAGCCAGATAGACCTTCGGGACGTGGTCAAAAGACCGAGCCAAATGCTATCAAGGTATGGGCTATAAAAAATAAACTTCCCGTTATTCAGCCTGAAAAATTTACTGATGATGATCGTTTAATTCTTATCTCACTTAAGCCTGACATGACCTTAGTCATGGCTTACGGCCACATATTGAGAGATCCCGTCATCGCAGTACCCGCACTAGGAACGTTTAATTTACACACATCTTTACTTCCTCTTTTACGTGGGGCTTCACCTATTCAAACAGCGGTTGCACTAGGAGAAAAAATAACAGGTGTAAGTTTAATGCGTATCGTGCGAGAACTAGATGCGGGACCAGTTGCTGATCAAGAGAAAGTAGAAATTGCTGAACTTGATACTGCCACTGATGTAGAATTAAAGTTATCAAAAGCGTGTGTTCCTTTAGTCACACGCAATCTTGAAAAGATTTTAAATAAAAGTCTTCATTTCAAAGACCAAGATAAAGAAGTGGTAACTTTTTGCAGACGTCTAACCAAAGAAGATCAGAATCTTGATTTCAATTATCCTTCGTCACTTTTAGCGGCTCGTATAAATGGGCTAAATCCATGGCCAAGTGCCAGCATCGAAATCCATGGCCAAAAAATCAAAGTAGGCTTAGCCGACAGCCTAGAGAGTGAAAATCTAAGCCAGTATGGGGTAGGTACAATAACTGGTTCAGACGCCTTGGGCTTACTTATTCAGTGTAAAACAGGCCTTTTACGTCTAAGACAACTACAGCGTCCAGGTGGACGCATGCTTAGTGCTAAAGACTTCCTTCGAGGTTTTCCTATAGAAACGGGGACTCTCCTTAGCTCAAGTACTATGAAAGACCTAGTTTCTAAGACTGCTTTTCGATGAAGCCAGACTTGTTATCTCACAAGCTTTCGCCAACATTACGGTATATGGGTAAGCGCCTCACAGTAGTCCTTTTATTACTAAGCACCTGTTTTTGTTTTGCTCAAAATACAGCAACGACTGTTGACGTAGCTAATTTACGCGAAGACTTACACGGCTTATCAGATAAAATAAATGATTTAAGCTTGAGGCTTGAACAACTCGAAGCAGAAAACGCTAAGCTACGAAATGCAGGCCCAACGAAGACGCAGTCCTACGTAACCCAGGCTCAATTAAATGACGCGTTAAGTGAACTGAAACTCACCAATCAAAATGGTTCAGAAACAAATAAAGATGAACAGCCCAGTCACTTAACGACTCAGCTTGCAACTAGTACATCTAAGAAAATAGTTAATTCTAGCGATCACCCATCATCAGCATCGCATACAACTACATCGGGTAACTTTAGTGATGATTTCCCTAAAGACGGTATAACCTATGTTGTACAGCGGGGAGATACGGTGGCTTTAATCGCAAAGAAAACCTCTTCTAAATTTAAAGATATCATTAACGCTAATAAATTAAACGATCCGTCTCGCATTTTTGTAGGACAAACGCTTTTTATACCCGGAGCCAAATAACTTATGTCTATCCCAGCAAAGTCACGTCTAGGAAGAGGTCTTGGGGGCCTTATTTCAGCAGCTAAACCCGCAGTTACACCCGCTGCGCCTGCACCTACTAAAAGTCCTACAACGAGTACACCCGCGCCAGTACAAGCTCTGGGCTACCAAGAAATTTTAATCTCCCAGATTGAACCAAGCCCATACCAGGCAAGAAAAGAAATCTCTGATGAGCAATTAAGAGAACTTTCAGAAAGTATCCGCAATGAAGGCCTTTTACAGCCAATCGTCGTACGTAAAAGTGGTGAAAAATATCAGCTCATCGCTGGTGAGAGACGTTGGAGAGCTTTCCAATTATTAAAGCTTAAATCAATTCCTGCCCGCATTGCAGAAGCAACAAATGCTTCCGCAGCAACCCTAGGCCTAATCGAAAATTTACAGCGCGAGGGTTTAAACCCGATGGAAGAGGCAATGGGCTTTGCTAGTTTAGTTAGAGATTTTGATTTAACTCAAGAAACAGCAGCCACACGGGTTGGTAAGAGTAGGGCATCCGTTGCCAATGCTTTACGCCTTCTGTCATTAGATGGTGAAATCCAAGGCTATTTAAGTAAGGGTCTTCTTTCGACTGGCCACGCTAAGGTTATCCTAGGTGTAGAAGATGCAAGCCATAGGCTAATATTGGCACGCCGCGTAATATCCGAGGGCCTAAGCGTTAGAGCCACTGAAAAGCTCGCTTCCAGCGTGAAGGGCCAAGGAGCCAAAGGTGCCCCTTCTAAAAAGAAGGGGGTAACCGCCGCCGATGCAGCCGCTGTAGACGGAATTCAGAGGCGTTTAACCTCACATTTAGGGGCTCGGGTAGCACTCCTACATACCCCTAAAAAGGGCCGTATTGTTATCGAATATCGTGGAAATCAAGATCTTCAGAGAATTCTGGAAAAAATCGGTATTGAGGCCTAATTTAGACTCTTTAGCTAATCGCATTGACAGTATGCCCCGGTTTGATGCGATAGACCCCTTACAAACATGAGCATCCTCCTCGGTATCCTCACTCTAGCACTCGTATTAGTTTCACTATTCCTTGTCTTAGTCGTCCTTATGCAAAAGGCGAAATCAGACGGTGGAGTTGGTGCAGCTATGGGCGGCGGCATGGCCGAAGCCACATTTGGCGCTGAAACAGGCAATGTCCTTAGTACAGCAACAATCCGTGCTGCAGTTCTGTTCTTCATTCTTAGCATCAGCCTTTATTTAGGCCGTCTTTATCAGCACAAGCATGCTGTAGTATCAGGTGGGGCTCTTCCAAACATTGAAGCTCCAGCAAAAGTAGCTCCTACAGCACCAGCGGCTGCTCCAAAGAAGCCTTAATTTGAAGACGGAAAACCGTCTTCTTAGCTATGTATTTTAGCCGATTAGTGTCTTTAAACCTAATTCGGCTTTATGTTCTAGCTTTTAGCCTTAGTTTTTTTGCGTACTTACCTAGTGAAGTAAGAGCAGAGGATTACAGTGCAAGTACAGCTTTAGATGAGTCTAGTGCTCGCGCCCTAATTAAAAAGTTTAGAGACGCCTCTCCATCCACGGCTTATTACTTAGAGTTTACACTTAATCAGATCCCTAGACATGGTGATACAACGCGTATTCCTGGGCATCTATGGGCCACACGCAATGAGAGGGGAAATGTTTGGCGTATCGAAATTAACCCAGGAAAACCAAATGAACGCCGTTTCTTAGTTCAAAATGGGGTAGATCCAGCCGTATGGTACTGGGATCCAAAGGGTATGGCACAAACAGCGCAAAAAATTGGGCTAATGACGCCTTTATTTCCTGGTTCCGAGGCGAGCGCCTTTGATTTACAAATGCCTTACCTGTATTGGTCTGATATTAAAATTCTTGGGCTAAGTCGGATGCGGGGTAGACCTTCGTATCAATTTTTATTTAAAGCTCCGATTGATTTTAACTCATTTCCTACTCAAGTATCTGCAGTAAGAGCGTATCTGGATACACAGTACAACGCACCCGTCCAAACTGAGCTTATAAGTAATACCGGTAAAATTCTGAAGACGTTGACTTTAGGCGACTTAAAAAAAGTTCAAGGCCAGTGGATTCCTAAGACTGTAGATATTAGAAATGAGAATACTCGAAATAAGACCCAATTTGAGGTGATTTCGGCAGCATTAAGCCTTGATCTAAGCCCTTGGGTATTTAACCCAGGTGACTTAAACGGGCCTACTCAGGTACCAGTCGAAAGCGAAATAACACGATTTTAAATAAATATTATTTTTTAATTGGACAGATCTGTATTCAGGAACATACAACAGATCCTTTACACAACTGAATATTTCCCATGGCAAAAGCTAAATCCAATCCAACATCTCCTGTAACATTTGATCTTCCCGAAGATCTACTCAACAAAATCGAAGGAGTAATGAAAAAGAAGGGCTTCAATTCTATCAGTGAAGTCATTCGTGCAGCCCTCGATGAATGCGATTTTAACAGTTATAAGCGCGAAGAAAGTGACCATAAGCAAATCTCCGTTCGCTTATCAGGCAAGCAGCGCTCGACTTTAAAGCGCTATTCTAAGAGCAAAGGTGCTAGCGTAGGAGAGCTTCTACGTGTCGCAATCGACGAAATGTCCTCAAAAGGACCAGCTAGGAGCTAAGGAAAGCCTAATTTTCTAGGCTTTTTAGGCCCCAAGAGGCTTGCGTTTAGAGCCCGAGGATTCTTGTCTGGAAGACTTCTAATTATGTCTTCCCCGGCACCATTATCCTCTTGGGCTCTTAACGTATCGCCTTCACCAACGCTTACCATAGATGGTAAAGCAAAAGCGCTTCAAGCAGCTGGTGAAGATGTTTGTGGTTTCGCAGCAGGTGAACCTGATTTTGATACACCTGAGCATATTAAAAATGCTGCCATTGAAGCCCTAAAGTCAGGTAAGACTAAGTACGCAGCAAATCCTGGTATTGAGCCATTAAGACAAGCACTTGCAGCAAAGTACCTCGCTGATTACGGACTTAAAATTGCACCTACCCAAATAGTTGTAAGTCCAGGCGGAAAATTTTCATGTTACTTAGCAATTCTCGCGGTGTGTTCACCAGGGGATGAAGTGATTATACCAGCACCTTACTGGGTGAGCTATCCTGAGATGGTAAAACTCGCAGGTGCAGTACCTAAGTTTGTACTAGCCCCAGATACGACAGGTTTCCGCATAACTGCAGCACAACTCGAAGCTGCAATTACGCCTAAAACAAAACTGCTAATTTTAAACTCTCCTTCAAATCCAACTGGAGCAGTTTATTCACGAAAAGAAATCGAAGATTTGGTAGCGGTAGCTTTAAAGCACAACCTCTACATCATGTCTGATGAGATTTACGAGCACTTGGTTTATGATGGAGAAACCATGGTGGCACCAGCAACCTTAAGCCCTGAAGCTCAAGAGCGAACCATTATTGTTTCTGGTTTTTCAAAAACATACGCAATGACAGGGTGGCGCTTAGGTACACTTGTAGCCTCAGCCCCAATTGCAAAAGCAGCCGCAGAACTCCAAAGTCAAATGACTTCCAATGCGACCACCTTTGGTCAATACGGCGCACTCGCAGCCTTAGTCGAAAAGGATAAAACCCAAGCTTCGTTAAAGCTAATGCTTGAGGCCTTTGATCGTCGCCGCAAATTTCTACACGCTGAACTCAATAAAATTCCTGGCGTTTCCTGTGTACTTTCAAAAGGTGCATTTTACTTATTTCCAAATATTTCGAGCTTCGGTTTAAGCTCCAATGATTTCTGCGCTAAATTACTTGAAAATGAAAAAGTAGCAGCTGTTCCAGGCAGTGCCTTCGGAGCAGAAGGTTACCTGCGCTTAAGCTACGCAACCAGTGACGCTATTATAGCAAAAGGCGTGGAGCGCTTAGCTCGCTTCTGCCGTACACTTAAATCTTAATTTCAAAACATACCCTATTACACCTATGGCCTATAAAGACGTAACTCCTCCTGCTGGCGGCAAAATAACGATTGCTCACGGAAAACTAACTGTTCCTGACCAACCTATTATTCCATTTATTCGGGGTGATGGTACTGGTGCAGATATCTGGGCCTCATCGGTTCGCGTATTTGATGCAGCAGTTGCAAAAGCATACGGCGGAAAAAAGAAGATATCTTGGTTTGAAGTGTTTGCTGGTGAAGAATCATTCAAGAAATTCAACACTTGGCTTCCTGATGATACAGTAGAAGCATTCCGTGAATACCTAGTCGGCATTAAAGGACCACTCACGACTCCTGTAGGTGGTGGAATTACTTCTCTAAACGTAGCACTGAGGCAAATGCTTGATTTGTACGTATGCTTACGCCCTGTACAATGGTTTACTGGTGTGCCAAGTCCTGTAAAACATCCTGAAAAAGTCGATATGACTATTTTCCGTGAGAACACAGAAGACATTTATGCAGGAATTGAATTCGCAGCTGGCACTCCTGAAGCGGCTAAGATCTTAGATTTTATAGCAAAGGAATTCCCAAAGCGCTTCGAAAAGATTCGTTTCGGAACTGAAGAGAAAGCAGCTACATTCTGGAAAGCAGTTGGCTCTCAAGACGTATCCAACGATGTTAAAGTTGGTGTAGGTATTAAGCCTGTCAGTGAATCCGGCAGTGTTCGCTTAATTTATAGCGCGATTGCTTACGCAATTAAACATAACCGCAAGAGTGTTACTATCGTTCACAAAGGTAACATTATGAAATACACCGAAGGTGCATTCCGTGATTGGGGTTACAATGTAGCTAAGAAATTCTTCGGTGCTGTAGAAATTGACGGAGGCCCATGGTGCAAAATTCCAGAAGGTAAACCTGGTGCAGGAATAGTTATCAAAGACAGCATTGCAGATATCGCTCTACAACAAGTACTCACACGTCCAACTGATTTCGACGTTATAGCAACCTTGAATCTTAACGGTGACTATCTCTCCGATGCACTCGCTGCGCAAGTGGGTGGTATCGGTATAGCTCCTGGTGGAAATATCAATTACATCTCTGGTCACGCTATCTTCGAAGCTACCCATGGTACTGCACCTAAGTACGCTAATAAGGACGTTGTTAATCCAGGTTCCGTTGTTCTCTCCGGAGAAATGATGTTCCGCTACATGGGCTGGGATGAAGCAGCTGACTTAATCCTTAAGGGTCTTAACGGTGCAATCGGTTCGAAGAAAGTTACCTATGACTTTGCACGTCAAATGGAAGGTGCGACCGAAATTAAATGTTCTGCATTTGGCGATAATATCATTAGCCACATGTAATATATAAAAGCCGCAGACAGCTGCCGCTTAAAATAACGTCCCACGATGAAAGCACGAGCGATGAATATCGGGTGCCTAATTATCGTGGGACTTTTTTATGCCCTAAGACTGAGTACTATGTGTATAGCTTCTGAAGATTCTTACGCAGAAGCACTGAAAGAAATTGAACTCAAGGTTGAAGATTTAAAGACAAAGCTAGGTCCTAATGCCGGTATTCCTGAGGTAGCTGATACCTACACAAAAGTTCCACACAGTGCTCGAATCCTAACTTCAGCTGAAGTTGAAAAAGCATTTAGTCCTATCTACAGCCAAATTCATAAAGAAGAGAAAAACTGGCAAATAGGAATTAATCCTAGAGAACTTAAATACCCACTACGCGCTGAAGCTTCAATACTTGCAGCACTTGTAACAGCAATACGTTCACATATTGGAGATGAAAATCTAAGCATTAAATTAGCTCACGATATATCCCAATTCCTTATTTGGACTCAAACACAAGCTGGAACGGGTGTTTATCCTTTCCCGATGACTAATGAAGGCAAAGGGGCTGCGTTTAATGCTGTGAATCATTTTTTAAGTGAGGCTAAAAAACAAGGAAACCTCAAAGAAGTAATTAACAATAACTGGCTTTGCGCAGATTTTTCAGACGGTGGTCTTCAGTTTGATAATGCCGAAGTGGGTATCGCGATGTTTCAGTTATATGAATTAACGCAGGATAAAGCCTATCTCATTTCAGCTACACAAGCTGCAGATTGGGCCGCACATCACATCATTGTTCGTAACTGGAACTACAATGCATTCAGTATCGGTTTATTAGCCAAAGCTTATAGTGTAACACACAATCCTATATATTTACACGAGGCTATACACAAAGCTACGCTAGGCGTCATTCCAGGACAATTAACTACAGGTCCAGAACGTGGCAGGTGGCTTGATCAGCATAATGCTAGACCAGCGTATCACTATATTATGATGCAGGCGCTTTGTGAACTTATTGAAGTGATGCCTGTAAGTAATCCAGCACACAGTGCAATAATTGACTGTATTAAAATCGGCTTAATAAATCGCAATGAAGATTTCTTAACCAAAGGGGCACCAACTAAAGAAAAAGCTTTCACTGCACTTATAGCAGCAAAACGAGTTTTTAAAAATGATCCTCAATTTTTAAAAGACACACACACCCTAGAGGCACTTCATAATTTAGAGCTTATTATTTCTTCACAGTACTTACATGGAAGCTTTCCATTATCACCACGGGAATGGGCACTGTTTTTAGCGGAAGTAAAACAGGGTAGTGATTAACTTCTAAAAGATAGCCGCTTATTGCGTAAACTTAAGAGTTGGTAAGCTATCGCAGTTACTCCGGTGAGTAGTGCTGGAAAATAAAGCGCAGCATAGTTAATTTTATTAAAGAGTAGCGTTCCTACAAAACCTCCAAAAATGAATCCAGAAATCACTATGACACATAGTCTGAGACGTCTTGCATCAACACGTCTACCACGCAGTACGTGACCAATTGCAATTCCAAGATCAGTGAACATGCCGGACACGTGGGTTGTTCGAACAACTGAACCACTGTAGGTCGTAGCCATGGCATTTTGAAGGCCACAGGCACAAGCAGCGCAGTAATATCCAAAAACACTGTTGTGCTGCATACAAGGAACCGCACAAGCAAGTAACAGTGACTCTAAAAGTAAAACTACACTGTAGTGGCCACCAATCTTTAAGGCTGAATCTTCGATTAAAAATCCACTTATTGCAGTACCTAGCACGAATGCGAAAATCCCACCAAATAGTTTTATACACGCGAACATATCAAAGTGACCAAGCGCTGCACCAAATAATGACGTAGAACCAGACAAGTGAGTGATACCTTGATGCTCAAAACCTAAAAATCCGACCACGTTTACAATTCCGGCGATGAAAGCTAAAGCCCACGCACCAGACCACACCCAGCGTGGTAATAAATTGATCATATCAAGTAACTTATTCGTTTAAACCTACGTAGCAACTGAACACTAAATTACCGATATAACGAAAGAGTCGTGGTATCTTAAGGTGCTTACTAAAGACACCTAAATGTACAGTAAACGATAGATTTATTCAGGATATTATTATTTAACATAATATCTATTGTGCGATAAATCATATATTCATGAAACTGTAGTTCTTTATACATCAGTTAGTTACAATAGTATGATATGTGCGATGCGTATTCGCATCTATTAAATTAACCTGATTTACATAGGGTCCACAATTAACCCTACAAAAGACGGTATAACTACTTAGAATGCGTAGAAACACGCCATAACGTTCCATTGGCATCATCACTTACAATTAACGCTCCATCATGAGCTACGGTTACACCTACAGGTCGACCCCAAACGTGACCATCATCGACTACAAAGCCTGTAATGAAATCTTCGTATGAACCTGTAACTTTACCATCTACTAAATGAACCCGGATAACTTTACTTCCAGTGCGGCCAGTTCGATTCCAGGAACCATGAAAAGCTGCGAAAATATCACCCGTATAATCCGACGGGAATGCAGATACACCAGCTTGCTGCTTTGGATAGAATGTTAGTTGTAACGTAGCTGAATGAGGCTGCACTGGTAAATCAGGGACAATCGCTTTTCCAGCCAAATCAGGACGTTCTCCAGCATGACGTGGATCTTCGTGATTACCCATGTAATACCAAGGCCAACCATAAAATCCACCTTCTTCAATGTGAGTAATATAATCAGGTACTAAATCATCACCCAATGCGTCACGTTCATTAGTTGAGACCCATAATTTGCCTGTATCTGGTTGTATAGCTATGCCAACGGCATTGCGAACACCCGTTGCATAATATTTTAAAGGTAATTTACCTTCTGGATCAGTGTGTAGTATATCAGCTCTATTTTCCTCGTCATCCCAAGCTGCTCCAGGTGCATGTGATAAGTTCCAAGCCTTAAGTGATTCACTCGTTTTCTTAGACATTGCCTCTGCAACATTTGATACTGAGCCAACGGATATAATCAGTCGTTTGTTATCGAGTGTAAAAGCAATATCACGTGTTGAATGCCCACCTGTATTATGAGCTAGTTCCGGGATAATCACTTCAGGCTTAGCAGATGCTTTTAAATCACCTGAATGATAAGGATAACGTACAACCGTATTTAAAGTAGCTATATAAAGCCACTTAGGATCATCTCCTAACGGATAGAATGCTATTCCAAATGGCCCTTGTAAACCCTCAGCAAAAACGCTCAAAGAAACAGGTTCATTAGCTCCGTCCTTTGTACGAAGAATTTTAATTTTCCCTGCTCTTGTCTCAGCTATGAAAATATCACCATTCGGTGCTGTGCGCATAAGCCGTGGTCCAGACAAATGTGATGCAAACAACTTAACTTGAAATCCTCGTGGGACTGATAAGGAAGCGCCCTCAGGACGTTTAACTGTTTTAGGTGAATTCCCTGCAGATTTAGTTGCATAAGGTTTAGGTAGATTACTTAGATTAATTTGATGCGTAATACCTGGTGCATCGTTTTGATAATCACCTAATGTTTTTACGTGCGCCTGCTTAACTAGATTTCCTTCTTTAACAATCGCAGGTGCCGTCAGTGTACAAAGATATGAAACTAGATCAGATCTATCTGATTCATTTTGGATCATAACAGCCATTGCTGTTCCTGGTATGAGTAGAGCTGGACCCTTTAAGAATTCATTAAGTGTTTTATTTGACCATATAACACCCGAGGTACTCAGAGCTTTTGTATAGCTAAAATCAGAAAGTGATCCTGCAGGTTTACCTACAATACCAGCAATCAAAGGCCCCTGCCCTGATATCGCTTGATCCTTAAGTCCTATAGAATGACAGATAGAACAATTCTGCTGAAACAACAGTTTACCATGATTAATATCATCGGAGGCAGCAGCTAATACAGATAAACAAAGAAAACTTGAAGATAAGCAAACACGCAAAGAAACAATAATTCGCATATATAAATAGTAGTTAGCAGAAAACACCGGTTATCATCTATAAAAATAGTCTGTGAACAACTCCAGACTGTCTCTGACAGTCTGAAATTGTACTAAACTACTTTTTAGCCATTTAGCGTGTAGCCTGCCCTGTAATTACGGCTGAGATAAGTATTTGCTTCGCTGGAATTAGTAACTACGCCATTAGCTCCGTCATACTCAATTTTCTTACCAACACGGTAAGCCACTAAACCAAGAAGCATCTGCTCAATCATAGTACCTGAATAATCGAAATTACAGGATGTTTTTTGACCGGTCTTGCAGGCAGCAAACCATTCTTGCTGAAACCCATTTACCGTAGGTATAAGTTCATCTTTAGATGGAGACTTGTAATAGGTCATATCCGCATTATCTCCTACAGGAATGATTAAACGGTTATTAAAATCAGCAACGACAAATCCTTTACTGCCCTTAAACATAGCTCCGTGATCAATCTTTTTTAAATCAAGCCAACTCTTAGGAGACTTAGGCATTGCACCACCTTGATACCAACTAATTTTAATAGGTCCGCGCCAGTCATTAGCTGGATTATCATAGTGAGATTCCATGGTAACTGGACTTACCTCTGGGTTAAACGCCTCACCACTAGCTTCTGCACTCGTAGCATGTTCTGCATCTACAACATTCCATAATAAATCCATGGTATGACTGCCCATATCCCCTACTTGGCCATTTCCGAAATCCCAGAACATATTCCATTCAAGGCAATTTGCTCCTGAACCACCTCTAAAGTATCCAGGATTGTATGGATGGTAGGGAGCAGGCCCAAGCCATAGATCATAATGAAGATTCGAAGGAGGTGCACCTGCTGCAGGATAATACCCTGGCCTACGAATTTGACGATTACCCCAAGCATAGGCTGCCGTTAATTCACCAATTGCCTTATCCCGTATTAATTCACGTAAGCGATTAAAATTCTGGAAAGCATGACGCTGCATTCCAACCTGAGTGGCTAACTTATCTTTTTTCGATAAATAATTAGCACGCACAATACGGGCTTCCTCAATTGTATTTGCTAACGGTTTTTCGCAGTAAACATGAAGTCCACGATTTAATGCCCAATTGGATACAAAGGCGTGATGATGATCTGCAGTACAAATCACTACCCCATCTAAACCTAGTTTCTGATGGTCATCTAATAATTTTCGCCAATCAAAATACTGCTTAGCACGTGGAAACTGTTTTGCTCCAAACGCTAAGTGGTCTTCATTAATATCACACAAAGCTACAACATTTTGTGTTTTAAGCGCATCAAAGTGAGCTTCACCTCTTCCCCATGTACCAATAAGTGCTAAATTGAGCTTATTACTAGGTGCATCAGCTCCAAAAAGTTTAATCTGAGACAAAATAAGCGGTGCAGAGACGGCCATAGCCGCCGAAGTGATAAATTTACGACGATTCATAATGGGTATTGGGATTAACTATGATGACTAAGACGTATTGCACTAATCTAAGTTACAGCTCAACCCTATCCGCATTACTACATACCCGCTGTAAGATAGATCACTGCTGAAAGTGTAAACAGACTAAGAATACTACTTAAAAGTAAACTAGCTCCTGATACTTCAGATTTAATGTCATTGGCTAGACCAAAAAGGATACCAAAAAAACCACAAGGAACTGCAGCAATTAAAATAGCTGCGCGTGCCGTAGGACCAGTAAGTCCTAGGGCTATAACAAAACCAAAGGCAATCAAAGGCTGTAAAAAATTCTTAAGTACAACGCCAATGATAACAGGAGGACTAAAACGGATCGTCTGAGTTGATAACACTAGTCCAGTAAGAAACAGGGCAACGCCTGGTGTTGCCTTACCAATTAAATCGCAAGAAGTGAGAGCAATTTCTGGAATGTGCCAGCCAAGTAGCGCTACCGCAATTCCAGCAAAAGGCCCTATCATGATAGGTCTTTCAAGAAGATGAATAGTTAAGTCTTTCATCTGCTTACCTAGTGGTAGCCCTTGAGTGGTTGCTTTTGTAGCAGCTAGGATAGCTAGCGTAATAGGTGACATAAATACAACACCCACACAAATAGAGATAGCTATATCAACTAAGATACCCTGGCCTAAAACACTGACTAATAAAGGGAGCGCAATCGCTGTAGTATTAGGTAGTCCTACGGTAAGTGCTCGTACTGAATTCTCTCCGCGAGTTGCTCCGAAAAATCGCCCTTGGATAAAATAATTAATGGCATACACAGTCCACATAGTTAGCACTAAAACTGCCACGAAGTTATATTCACCCAGTAACTTAGCACGTGGCGTTTGAGAACTAGCTTTGAAAAGCGCTATCGGAAGCGCAAAATTCATCACAAATAAATTCAGACTTCTTACTTGAACGTTATCTATAATCCTTCTTTTTCCTGCGATAAACCCGAGTGCTAAGACAAAAAATACCGGAGTGAGTGTATTTGTGATAATAGTGAACATAGAATGCTAAAAAATTATAAGAAGCAAAAGTACCTACAAAAGCGTGTGTTTTATTAGGGGTAAACACCAATAGGATTAGGTATTTATACTACATAACAATACAAAAGGTCGAATTGAATTTTTGATAAAAAGATAACTCTTGAGTGCTTGTGAATATGGATAAAATCATTTTATCTTATTAATTCCCCAATGAGCCCCACATCCCTACGTCAGTCATGGGTTAATCATTTGATCCGTGTAGTAAAAAAACCCCTCGAGGCTCAAGCCAACGGTAAGCTTCGCCTTACTATGCCAATCGAGTCTAAGTCATCCCGTGAGAATAGAGCTCAAGTAACCCACTTAGAAGCTGTAGGGAGAGCCTTAAGTGGATTAGCACCTTGGCTGGAACTTAAACATGTGCCAGAGTCTGAAAAACAATTGCAGACAGAAATGCGTGAAATTGCCCGCGCTGCACTTAAAAATGCGGTAGATCCTACCTCTGCTGATTATCTTAACTTTTCCCATGGGCAACAACCCGTAGTTGATGCGGCGTTTCTATGCCAGGCACTCATTAGAGCACCTAAGGCACTTTGGTTCTCACTGGATAAATTAACTCAAGAACGTCTCATCAAAGAACTACAGTCATCTCGGACAATTACTCCGGGCTATAATAACTGGCTTTTATTCTCAGCGACCGTCGAAATCGCCCTACTTAAATTCACCGGTTCTGCTGATATGGAGAGAATAGACTATGCCGTTCGCTCCCACGAATCATGGTACAAGGGTGACAGCATTTACGGTGATGGACCTGATTTTCACTGGGACTATTACAATAGCTATGTAATACAACCAATGTTACTCGACGTTTTAGAAGCATCAGCTTCTCACAATAAAGCTTGGACTGCACTACTACCCAATGTGCGCACACGCGCAATTCGCTATGCTGCGATTTTAGAAAAACTTGTTGCTCCTGACGGAAGTTTTCCAGCAGTAGGTCGCTCACTTGCATACCGTTGTGGAGCAATGCATCATTTAGCTAATATGGCTTTACGTCATGAGCTCCCTGGTTCTGTTACACCTGCACAAGTACGCAGCGCCTTAACTAAAGTAATTGAGCGAACCTTAAGCGCTCAAGGCACCTATGATCAAGAAGGTTGGTTACAAGTTGGTCTTTGTGGGCATCAACCTAGCATTGGTGAAGAATACATTTCTACAGGCAGCCTTTACTTGTGTTCTACTGCATTTCTTCCACTAGGACTTCCAAGCGATGATTCCTTCTGGGCTGATGATTCTGTTTTAACCACAAGCGAGCGCGTATGGAGTGGTCTTAATATAGCGAATGACCACGCCTTAATCGTAGAAAAAGTTTAGCACTTAGTTCGCCGCAACTTTTTGAGCAGTCCCAACGTGCTCTGCAAGGAACTGAAGCACAATAGGACGTAAGTCATAAGGTAGTGGCTTTTTATTCCATTTGGTCAGATCAAAGGTGTGTCCGATACCTGGAAGAAGAATGAATTTATGTGGAACATGATACTGGGTTAGTACCTTATCAAGCTCTTCAGATTGGCCGTGGTTTACCGTAGGATCAGCAAGACCTTGAGCAATCAAAACAGGCGGGGACGACTTTGAAACATGAAATACAGGGGAGACATCACGCCATAGTGCATCGTTTTCATGGCGAGCTGCTCCAAATACTTTTTTAAATTCCTTATCATCAGATAATACACCAGTAACTTCACCATGTGGGCCTGGTTTTTGACGCGTAAATAAATCGGTTATTCCATAGAAGTCGCCAATAGCCAAAACGCTATCTGAAACACCTGGATAAGGAGATTCAGGCTCCAAGTTTGGTCTATCAGAAGTTAAGCCAACCATTAGAGCTAAATGCCCTCCAGCTGATCCTCCCATAACTGCGATACGCTTAGTATCGATATGGTATTTAGCATTATTGAAACGAAGAAAACGCACAGCATTCTTACAGTCATATAAATTAGTAGGCCAAGATGCGGCACCCAATTTGTATTCAACGCTGACTGCAACATACCCTGCATTGGCAAGCGTTGTGCATATACTTAAAGCACGTGCTTCACTCTTTGTACCGTTTTGCCATCCACCTCCATGAATCCAAACTACGGCAGGTAAATCTCCTGTATACACTTTAGAATCGGGTAAATAAATATCTAGTTTGTCGCTACGTGATGCATCTAAATATGAAACATCATTTTGTATGCTAATATCTGCTTTTACACTCAGCTCAGTGAAGCAATAAAGAGCTATTATACTACATAGTAAGTAAGAACGGATTAGATTATACATAGGTATTAATTCCCCTGATTTAAAAGTGCACCAATAAACCAACCATGACTTAAGTCACTTGGCGAGTGAGATAGATAATCTTTTCTTGGATCATCTTTTAATGGAGCTAGCCCCCCAGAACTAGCGGCTGAATCGCTGCCTATACTAAATACTTTACTCGGCGCATTCCAGCCTGCTTCAGCTGCACCGACAGCGCCTACTTTAGGATCAGCAATAAATTTAACATCCTCATTTGGTTCACTCTTAGGATGATAGCCCCAGTATAAATTATGCGAGAAATGAGTTCCAGTGCTACCGCCATTATCGTAAATACTTTGTTCAGATGAATTATATATAAGGTTATTAAATATAAAGGTATTCTTAGCCCAACCATTCCACGATTTGAAATAGAATATCTTAGGCAAATCTCCTGCTGTACGTGGATTAGTCATGTCTGATTTCGCATAAAGCGTATTATTATAGACATAAGTATTTGTTACAGTACCCGAAAAACGAACTAAAACTCCGTTATCATTTTGACTAATATTGTAGCGCACAATGGTTCCGTCATTGAAGCCCTTACCCATACAGCACACGAGAATGAAACCATAATCATTATCGTGACTATAATTAAACTGGAAAATACTACCTCTGCAGTTCCAATCACTGTCATACCCAGCTGCATCCACATCACCAGGATTAAACTTAGTAAAGCAGGACTCATTGTACTGAAAAAGAGCACCATCACAATCAAATGAAAAACAGGCATTTCCACTACCCTGAATTGCACACTCTTTGAAAAGATTGTGTTCAATTATAGGATTAACACAGGCGCGAATAATCAGTCCATTGCGAGCAGAACGCATAATCGTATTTCCACGAATAACAACATGTGTACTTGGAGCCCACGTTGCTTCATCGTTCATACGATGACCCTTCGCCCAAGGTGAAACAAACGTTATACCAATCGCATTTGCATCAGTAACTTTACATCCCTCTACTAAGAGTTCATCCCACCAAGTTCTCACAGCATTACCCTCAATTAAAAAGACTATACCACCATAAGATTTATGCGAAGTGTCTTCATCATGATAATTTGCCACTGGGCCAGTAATATCATGTACGTATAAATTCTTTACTGTCACCTGAGCTAGTTTTCCTGAATTAAGCGCATGAAAAGTTATTCCGCGAAGCAACTTCTTGTGCGTATTATCAATATTAGTAATTTCTAGATTCGATATTTCTAGGTACGAAGGATTATCGATTACGACTGTTGATAAAGCTACACTATTGCCTGCAATAACTGGAAGTGCACCTTCGCCGTACGATGTCACCTTGATTGGATTTTTCTCATCGCCATGCGCAGATAAAACCAAGCATTCATTTTCCCAGACAGATCCAGATTTTAATAATACCTGATCTCCGGGACGTAAGGCTACACCCCCTATCTTAGCTAAACTCTTCCAAGGGTGCTCTGTGTCCAAACCTGAATTCTGGTCCGACCCAGTAACATTCGATAAGTAGTACGTGTTTGCGTAAGCACTGGAAAGCACCACGCAGCTTAAAATTAAAGAGAATAAGGTTTTGGACATGGTAGAGTAAGAGAGTAAGACTAACATAGCATACACTCTCTACTTGCGGAAGTAACATCCCACTGTTATGCATACCATGCATGAATTCGATTCAAGTAAAGATAGCCAAAAAAGCAAAGGTCTCACAATCCACAGTCTCACGAGCACTCAAAAATCATCCTGCATTACCTGAAAAAACCCGGTTAAAAATACAGAAAATTGCCCGTGACTTAGGTTACACTCCTAACCCACTAATTGCTTCTATTTTTAGATCAATGAGACGGGGTAATAAAAAAGAATCCCTAGGGACCTTAGCCTTTCTTACTGCGCATCCCACTGAACACGAATGGAAGGATTTTGCTACATACCGTGACTTTTACGAAGGCGCCTATAAACGCGCTATAGAACAGGGCTTCACAATTGAAATCCACTGGGCAGCTAACCCATCGATTACTGCAGAGCGCTTAGCTTCAATTCTTTTAGCACGTGGCATTGCAGGAGTTATCATAAGTAGTCGCGGCTCAATTAAAACTTTCAATGAAATCCCGTGGGAAAGATTCTCTGTAGTACGCATTGGACTATCTCACCAGACACTACGTTTTAACTGCTCTGTTAATCATCAAACGCATACCCTTCGTCTGGTAAGCAACCAACTAGTAAACAAAGGATATACCCGTTTAGGATTTGCAATCACAGCTAAGCAGAATGCAGCTGCTGAGCAAAATTGGATTTCAGGAATACTGCTTTGGCAAAGCACACAATCTGCAGAAAATATTGTTCCTATTTACTTTCCTCAAAATCTAGAAAAATTAGCATTCCTAGAATGGTATCATACTCATAAGCCAGACGCCGTTGTTTCGGTAAATCCAGATACAGCGCAGTGGCTTAGAGAGCACGGTCTTATCATTCCAGATGATGTTGGTTTCGCACTACTTGATTGGCATGCAGATTACGGCAACTACGCAGGTGCAGATCAAAATAACTACCTAGCTGGAGAAGCAGCTGTGGACATGCTTGTAGACCAACTTAGGCGAAATGAATTCGGTATACCTGATCACCCACGCACACTACTTATTGAAAGTTCCTGGCATGAAGGAGAAACCGTAAGGCAGAACCTACATGTCTAATACTTCAGAACGTAGTATAAATAGTGCGAAACCCAGTGCTCTAGCCCTGAGTACATGGCTACTGCTTATTCTTGCTGGTTTAGTCACCCTATTAAGCAATTTAGATCGAGCAATTCTAACCCAACTAAAAACTACATTTACTACTCAACTCGGGATTAGTAATAGCGACTACTCGATTTTAGTAACTGCATTTATGGTGCCTTATATTGGCATGTATTTCGTCGTTGGAAAATGGGTTGATCGTTACGGTACACGATTTTGCATCACCTTTTTCTTAACTATTATTAGTGCATCAACTTTACTGTTCACATTCTCGCACGGCCTGTGGCAGATGGCGGCTCTGCGTTTCATTTTTGGTGCAGCTAGTGCTGGTATCTTGCCCGCAGTCTTTGTCGCTGTAACAAAATGGTTTCCAGTAAACGCACGTGGAACTGCAATCGCAATTTCTGCTCCTTTAGGAACACTAGGCACTGTATTAGCTCCTCCCTTTACCGCCTTAATCACCCTGCATATTAATTGGCAAATGGCATTTTGCATCCCTGGGGTTGTGGGACTTGGCCTAGCCTCAGTCTGGTACTTAGTGGATAGATCTCCCAAAATAGTCCAGATCGATAAAAAGGATTCTTATATTAAATCGATTCTTAGAAATAAGTCCCTTTGGGGAATATTTGCTGCACGTATTATTACAGATCCATTTTGGTTTATTTTGCAATTTTGGCAGGTCGCTTATTTCCAAGAAAAATTAGGCTTAAGTTTATCTGATACTGCCGAACTTTTATGGATTCCTCCTGTAGGACAAGCAATACTGGGAATTGTCCTTGGCTGGTATTCTGATCATCTGATCAAAAAAGGTATGCCTGCACTTAAAGCACGTGCAGTAATTCTAACAGGGCTAATCATATTTACTCCCTGCATCTTTATTATGGCCTGGACCCATAATGTTCACGTGGCACTAATCATGTTAATACTTATACAATTCTTAGGTCGTGGTTGGTTAGGTGGTGCATCCCTTTTAGCCTCTGAATTAGTTCCTGCGACAAGTATTGCTTCAACGATTAGCATTATGAGTGCCTTAGCTGGTATAAGTAGTCTTATATTGAATGCCGCAGCTGGAAACCTCATAGATTGCTTTGGCTACTCAGTACTTTTTACAGTAACAGGCATTGCCTTTCCAATCGCCAGCTATCTTGTCTGGTATAATTACCTCAAATCAAAATCTGCTACGTAGAGTAGCTACCTTCTAGAATCTATGAAATTACTCCGCCACTGTTTAGCTGTACTCGCATTATTATTATGCTCTTTAGTAACACACACGTTGTTTGCTATCGATGATTATAAACCAGGTCCTGACTCAAAACCTCAAGCAGGTGTACCCAAAGGAGAAATACTGAAGTTTATATTTGAAGAGTCTAAAATATTTCCGGGGACAACACGTACAGTAAGTGTATACATACCCGATCAATACACTGGCAAAACACCTGCCTGTCTTTCCGTTTTTCAAGATGGAATCAGTTGGCTAGCTCCAACTGTACTAGATAATCTCATTTCTAAGCATGAGATTCCAGTCATGATTGGTGTATTTGTTACACCAGGAATTGTTAAAGCACTTAATCCCACACAAGCGCTAGACCGCTTCAATCGCAGTTTTGAATACGACGGACTAGGTGATGCATACGCACGATTCATTATTGATGAAGTGCTACCAGCAGTACAAGCACACACAACAAGCAAGGGTCTTCCTATTTTAATTTCTGACAATCCTAATGACCGTATGATTGCTGGCCAAAGTAGCGGTGCAATTGCAGCGTTTACTGTAGCCTGGGAAAGACCTGATTCATTTAGACGTGTATATACAACGATTGGAACTTTTGTTGGCTTACGCGGTGGAGAACGTTATTCTATTCTGGTAAGAAAAACTGAACCTAAGCCGATTCGCATTTTCATGCAGGATGGTAGCAATGATCACAATTCTTACGGTGGAGATTGGTGGATGGCCAATCAATCCATGGAAAGATCGTTTAAATTTGCAGGCTATGATGTAAATCATGTCTGGGGTGACGGAGAACATAACAGTAAGCATCCTACACTTGTTTTCCCAGATGCACTACGCTGGCTTTGGAGAGATTACCCAAAACCTATTGAAGTAGGTTTAACTCAAAACCCTATGCTGGGTGATATATTAATTCCAGGTGAAGACTGGAAGTTAGTTGGTAGTGGATATATCTCAACAGATGGACCAGCAGTAAGTCCTAGTGGAGAAGTTTTCTTTAAAGATAGACCCACTAATAAGACATATAAAATTAGTCTTGATGGCACTGTGAGTGTATTTCTTACAGATGCAGGACGTTCCTCAGGGCAAATCTTCGGACCAGATGGACGACTCTACTGTGTTCAAAGCACATCAGCTCGTTTAGTAGCGCGTGATTCAAGAGGCCAAGTCAGCATTATCGCAACAGGCATAGTACACGGCAATGATGTGGTAGTAGCTCATAATGGGAATATATATCTCACCGATGATTTTCCCCCAACTGAGCCAACTGCACCCAGTAAGGTGTGGCTCATAAAGCCTGACCACACTAAACAAATTGTAGATACAGGCCTTCATTTTGGAAACGGAATAACACTATCTCCTGATCAGTCTCTTCTGTACGTAGATGATTCCAGAACACACTGGGTTTACTGCTATCACATTCAGCCCGATGGAACACTCGCTTACAAACAGCGCTATGATGACTTACATGTAAGAGACGTAGATGATGACACAGCTGCAGATGGAATGCGTGTAGACCGCGATGGTCGTTTATATGTAACCACAAAGATGGGAATTCAGGTCTGCGACCAGATAGGCCGTGTGAATGCAATTATTCCAACGCCAAATGGTAAAGTCACAAATCTGTGCTTCGGTGGTAAAGATTTTAATATCTTGTACGCTGTATGCGGTGAAAACGTATACAGCCGTAAAGTAAAAGTGCATGGCGCAAATGCTTGGGATGCTCCCAACAAGCCAAAGACGCCTAAACTCTAAACTTAATTATTTTTGTTTATGGAAGTAGAATAGACTTCAGTAAGTCTAGTTTCCATCACGGCTTTCTCGGCACGCTGCCAGTATTCTAAATCACTACCGCGCGTTGTCATATCATGCTTCCATAGTTCATCCGCAAGGTGTGCTACCTCGAGTTGCAATAAATACAGCTCATCTTCAAAGAAGTGGGCCGAACTTGATTGTTCTTGGGATTGATTTTTCATGACTAAAGATTGAAAGAGAAAACAGGGTAATAACCTAACTTACATTACACTAAATTGCATAAGGCTTTTACACAACTCAGTGACTGTTAAGATTGAGTTAAGTTCCGATCAACAAGCCCTAAAACTGATTAATTATTTTATAAATACATGCATTGCATATATTTATAAAATATTAATTAAAGAGCGTCGCTGTACAATTTTTCGTAGCCTAGCGTTGCCTTTTTCCAGCTAAAATCAGTCTGCATACCGCGTTTTTGAACTTCTTGATAGGTAGCTTTATCAGCAAATAAAACAAGAGATCTCTTGAGTGCAGCCCTTAGCGATTCTGCATTGGGTTCATGGGTAATCCCTGTACCACGAGTAGCGTACTCGTCTATATCAATGACAGTATCTACAAGTCCACCTACACGACTTACAATAGGAACAGTACCATAAATCTGAGAGTACATCTGATTTAAACCACAGGGTTCAAATAATGACGGCATGACAAAAAAATCACTGCCCGCTTCAATTAAATGACTCATCGCCTCATCTAATTTT
Organism: uncultured Opitutia bacterium; assembly: GCA_903834135.1. Lineage (GTDB taxonomy): Bacteria > Verrucomicrobiota > Verrucomicrobiia > Opitutales > Opitutaceae > Palsa-1447. The sequence continues at coordinate 37,736 of CAILHZ010000011.1, forward strand.
GGATTTAAGAAAACTTTATCGGGTGCCTGATTTTGTAATTCGCGGATACGGGCTTCAATTTTTTGATCACCAGAGCCTAAGATTACCAAGCGGCAATTTTGTTTTAAGAAAAATTCTTCGTTCTCAAGCAGTAGATCCATTCCTTTTTGTTCTACTAAACGGCATACGATGCCATACAGTGGACCAGTGAATTGAGGATTAAATCCAGCTACACGTAAAAGTGCCGTACGACACGTCGCTTTACCTTTTAAATCATTCGACGAAAAACGTGCAGGAATTAGAGTGTCAGTCTTAGGATTCCACACCTGGGTATCCACTCCATTGATTAGACCAATAATACCTTCACTACGGGACAACACTACCCCATCTAAACCAAAACCAAATTCAGTTGTCTGAATTTCTTTCGCGTAGCGAGGACTTACGGTAGTGACTTGGTCTGCAAAGAGTATACCACCTTTAAGTAAATTAACTTGGCCGTAATATTCTAGGCCATCCACTGAATTAAGTTCTCTAGGTAAATTCGTGAGCTCAAACACTGCACTCGGGAAGAGCCCTTGATATGCAATATTATGAATCGTTAAGATTGTTTTAATTGCAAGTGTTAGCCCATAGCGTCTTTCACTAAATCTTAAAAAGATTGGCGCAAGAGACGCCTGCCAATCATGACTGTGCACGATATCAGGCTGCAAATCGAGCAAGCGAATTGCCTCTACAGCACTCTTAGCAAAAAAGATAAAACGCTCCGCGTTATCCTCATAGTCACGTTCACCGTTACCGTAAGGGTTCCTACGATCAAAAAATTCATCCCTACAAATCAGATAAATCGACAAGTTACGTTTTGGTGAAAACACCCGCACATCCCCTGAAATGAACTTTTCACCCATTTCAATTTTAAGGCGTAAGCGGCGCTCGCTCTGAAGTGCATCAGGGTGACTCATAGCCAACCTATAGCCTGGGATGATCACAGAAACCTCATGCCCGCTATCAGCCTGGGTGGAGCTAAGTGCACCTACGACATCTGCAAGCCCCCCTGTTTTCATATAAGGGAAGACTTCACTAGCGATATGAACGATTTTCATCGCGAAGTAGTAAAGCTAAGGCTTTATTTAAAGCCAATCCTTTCCATGACACTTCGCGAAAAGCTGCTAGCCCTTCTAGGTAGTCCGGGTTACACACCAGCTAATGAATTTGAGCTCTCCAAGAGGCTCGGTTTAAACAAAAAAGAACGAGCTACCTTAACCCATGAGGTACGCCTACTGCTCTCTAAGGGCGAGGCTATGCGGGTCCAAGGCGATCGTATCAGAAGTAAGGGCAATTCTGGTGAGGTTAAAGGGACAATTCAATTTAGAGCTGGGGGTTCAGCCTATGTAGCCCAAGAAATACCGACTACTACTACCACACGCTTACCTCTAATTCAGATATCACCTGAGGACACCGGCGTAGCACTACCTGGTGATACAGTACTAGTTAAGATATTTGAGGGAATATCAGGAAAAAGACCAGGCGAACTCGTAGGCCGTGTTGTCAAAGTACTCGAAAGAGGACGTACAAGTATCGTTGGTGAACTGCGTCAATTTGGTGTGCGTTTTGTCGTCGTTGCGGATGATCCACGCTTTATCCATGAAATTCAAGTTCCAGATCCTTCGAAGACTGCAATAAAGCCAGCGCCAAAAAAAGGTGAAAAAGTAGTCATCACACTCAATGAGTGGAAACAGCGCCATCAAGCACTCACCGGAACAATTTCAAAAAGTCTTGGAAAAACACACGAGCCTAGAACAGAGCTCTTGGGTGTTTTAGAAAAGTATGAATTAAATCCAGAATTTCCTGCCGAAGTATTAACTGAAGTTGCTCACTTAAATCGGAAAGTACCTGACAAGGATTTACTTGGAAGAGAAGACTATAGGCAACTGCCTGTCTTTACTATCGATCCCGACGATGCAAAAGACTTCGATGACGCTTTATCTTATGAGCCTTTAGAAAATGGCTCTGTACGTGTGGGTATTCATATTGCAGACGTATCTCACTATGTTCGAACAGGGACAGCCTTAGACAAGGAGGCACAAAGACGTGGCAATTCAACCTACTTAGTTGGTGTTGTTATTCCCATGCTCCCTGAAGTCCTCTCAAATGGTCTGTGCTCGTTAGTCGAAGCTGAGAATCGTCTTTGTAAAGCAGCGTTTATTACGTTCTCTAAATCTGGAAAAATAGAAGATACATATTTTGCAAATACTGTTATCTGCAGCCGTAAGCGACTCACCTACAAACAAGCCTACGCACTTTTATTCGAAGATAATTTAGAAAAGATAAAGGCACTACCCCTACCGCCAAAACATCAAACCGGTTCAACGGGTCGAGCCATTAAAGATATGGCAGATTCAGACTTAAAAGATCTGCAAAGTTGGGTTAGAGCATTATGGAAGATAGCTTCCAAATTAAGAAAAGAGCGTATGGCGCATGGTAGTCTTGATCTGGATATGCCAGAGACAAAAATATTCGTAGACGCTCAGGGCTATGCAGATAGACTGGAAAAAATACAGCATGATGAAAGTCATCAGCTCATTGAAGAGTTCATGCTAGCGGCTAATGAAGCAATGGCACGGCTCTCAAGAACACAGCTTCTACCTTCAGTCTACCGCGTTCATGATGATCCAGATGAAGAAAAACTTGAAGAATTTAGCCAGTTTGTAAGCACTTTTGGAATCGAACCTGGAGATTTATCACGCAGAGAAAATGTTGTTAAACTCTTAGCCATTTTATCCGAGCACGCTCAGGGCTATACCCTACGCACTCAATTCTTAAGAAGTCTTAAAAAAGCATGTTACCGATCCACTGCTGATGGGCATTACGGGCTTCATAAAAAAGACTATACTCATTTTACATCCCCGATAAGACGCTATTCTGATCTCGTGGTTCACCGCGTCCTTCACTCCTACCTTGCTAAAAACGGCAAAGGCCCTGAAGGCAAACAAGGCTACGATATTCGGGGAGTTGAAAATCTAGCCGAACACTTAAGTCAGACTGAAGTTAACTCAGCAGAAGCAGAACGAGACAGCATTAAAATCAAGCTGCTTGAATTCTTTGAGAGAGAACTTCAAAAGAAAATTAAAACTAAATTTGCAGCGATTGTAACTGACGTAAGACGTCAGGGGCTATTCATCGAACTCACAGAATCAATGACATTTGGTTTCATGAGTTCAGATAAACTAACCGGTGATACGTATACTCTAGATGGATCTGGTTCTACGTATGTTGGTAGAAAAAAGCATGCAAAGATTAGTGTTGGAACAAGACTCGAAGTTATCGTTGATAAAGTAGACCGTTACAAAAGACTTATTGATTTTAGACAGGTCTAAAATCAAATCATTAGTTTGCACTAGTCTCCCCTAACTGCGTTACTACGTCTTAAATCAGCGACTCCAGTTAAGCTACCATCGGGTAAGAACTCCACTGCGTTAACACCACCAAAGAGTTCTCCCGTGCCTATCTTTTCTGTCAAATTAACCGTCCAGCCGTAAGACTTGAGTAATTGGATTTCTGAAGCAGGCAAACCCGTCTCGCATTCAAGCGTTGGTTTTTTACCCGTTTTTAGAATATGTATTCTAGAATCCCCAATTGCATCAGCAAGTGGACGATGAAATTCAGTATAATCTAAAATAACTTGCGCAATCCCGGTAGGAATACGTGCGCCTCCAGGAAGACCGATGGCAAGTTTTGGATTTCTATTTATATCAAGCCAAATGGTAGGTGCAATTGTACTCTTTGGGCGCTTTCCGGGCATAACGTAATTTGGTTTACCTGGAAGTTTAATAGAAAAATTACTTAAAGAATTGTTCATCACAATTCCCGTTCCAATTGGCACTACACCACAGCCGAAATGATAGCTTAATGACTGCGTAACACACACGATGTTGCGTGCTTTATCTACAATAATAAAATGTGTTGTAGATTGCTTACCGTCATCTGCGCCAGATTGTTCCGCTTCACTTGAACGCGATGCTTCACTACGTATTGACTCGATATTTTTTTCTGAAAGCAGTTCTGCAAACCGAGCTGTAACATTATCATCATCACCAGTAGCTGCATCAAACTTTGGATAAACGTTTAGAAATACATGTCCGAAACGATTTAAGCTCGAAGCACTATGAAATAATGGAGATGACCATTTAGCTTTATCAAACGCAGCTAATACAGCTAACAACTGCCCTCCTCCAGAAACAGGTGCCGTAGAATATAAATTTCCGCCATTAAAAGGCACACTGACTGGTTCTACTATATTAGCATGATAACTAGCTAAATCGTCTAAAGTCATATACCCACCAGCAGCACTCACTGCATTTACAATAGCTTCAGCAGTAACGCCCTTATAAATTGAGTCAGGACCTTCACTTGCAAGGTGCTTTAATGTTTGAGCTAGGTCTAAGTTCTGAAGACGTGAACCTAGTTCAGGTAATTTACCACGAGGTAAAAATATTCGGGCACCCTCCTGACTCTTCTTAATCCTGGCAGCGCTTTCCTTAATTAATTGAATCGTCTTTGGATATATAACAAACCCTTGCTCAGCTAAACTAATTGCAGGTTGAACATCCTTATCCCAGGAAGATACTCCCCATTTCTTTTGTGCCAAATACAACCCAGCGGCTAGACCAGGTACTGCAGCACTAGGGCCACCTTCAATACGTTCATGGGCAGGTTGCGCTATAAAAGCTTTTACTGGAAGTGTAGCACTAGCCGTGTCCATTCCATCTACGACATATAGTTTCTTAGACGATGCTTCATAGTACAGCATTTCTATTTTTCCACCTAGCCCTGATGCATAGGGTTCAGCAACTCCCAGACATAATGAGACGGCAACAGCAGCATCCACTGCATTTCCACCACCTTGAAGAACCCTTAAGCCTGCCTCTGCTGCTTGAGGATGACCAGCTACTACAACTTCATGGCTTACCTGTGCAACCTCAGGAGCTAGCGATTCAGCACGTAAAGTAAGTGCGATCGCCAATAGAATAAAAAAGTAACGAGCCATAGTTTTTTTAAAAGTAGTTTGGAGTAACAAGATGCTGCAAAGAGATGAAAAATAACATCGACTGTGACTCTAAAACTATTCGTATCTATTTATAGATTAACAACTAAAATCAAATTACTTTGTCTGATATTAATTGTATTTATAATTTTGCAAATGCCTATTATGTAATTATTTAGGATACAACAGAAGGTAGATTGCGGTAAGCTAGAAAACGAAATAGTATCATGTTTAAAATAGCTCAAAAAGAAAACACTGTACCAAAGTATATATACATACCTGGCAACTCACATTGATTCACTCTGGTTTTTCATAAACAGGCTATAGTTAGGAAAACGCAAAAACTTATATGCAATAATTTGCATTCCTGATACTTACACATAAATTTTATCCATCATATGAAGCACTACGAATTCACCTCAGGCTTTCGATCGCTTTATGATAAAGCTGTAGCTGCATATATTTCAGGTAAACGGGGTGCCTTAACTTACTTCACAGAGGATGAATCTGCATGGTTAGCTAGTAACGGAATTAATGCTCAGCACATGTATGATTATGCTGAAGACCACTGTAATTATCAGGATCCTGGGTTTGAACAAGCGCTCGCCATTGAACTCGTGAGACGTGATTATTTTTTAAACCAGCAAAACAAAACTCCTTCTTTAGTTATACTCAAAGAATCTGAATTACCTGCGAAGACAGAGGCCTTAAAAGGAATCACTTGGTTACCAAGACTACTTCCTAAAGCACGTGCGAAATTACGTGGTGAACTTGCACCTGAATTAATGTTTTGCTGCGGTGGTGACCGCAGCTTTTTTAAAAAACATAATATTATGCCTGCAGAATTTTTAAGTGTGTTATGGCGTCTTAATTCCAACGACGATCTAATCGCTGATTGGGTTAAAAGTCGCAGTTAATTTTTTTAAAAAACTACCCTATCCCTATAAATGAGTACGTATAATCTTAAAATAAACGGAGAGAAGAAGTCCGTTACTGTCGCATCAGATACACCCCTTTTATGGGTATTACGCGACACACTCGGCTTAGTCGGCACCAAATTCGGTTGCGGCATTGGCCAATGTGGAGCCTGCACCATTCATTTAAACGGTATTGCAGTGCGTGGATGCCAAACTCCGGTTTCCTCAGCCGTGGGTTTCGATATCACGACAATCGAAGGCCTAGATAAAGAAGGTAAGCATCCACTTCAACAAGCCTGGTGTGAACTGGATGTAGCTCAATGCGGTTACTGCCAATCTGGTCAAATCATGACAGCCTCTGCACTCTTAAAACGTAATCCAAAACCAACGGATCAAGACATTGATGATGCAATGGCTGGCAACTTATGCCGCTGTGCTACCTACACTCGCATCCGTGCTGGAATCCATAAAGCAGCAGAACTTACTGCAGGAAAGGAGGCAGGCGTATGAAACCCACTCTTTCTAAAGAACTTAATCGCAGGTCATTTCTTAAGCTCTCTACACTCGCTTCGGGTGGTTTAGCCCTGGCCTACTATTTAAAATCAGCAACGTCGCTTGAAGGCCAAGTAAGTAAGCTAACGGAATCTACTGACGAGAACTCATTTAAACCAAGTGCTTTTGTTCACATTGCGCATGACGGAACAGTGACTCTTGCTTCAGCACGTCCTGAAATTGGTCAGGGAATTAAAACATCCCTACCGATGATCATAGCCGAGGAACTCGGAGTAAAATGGACAGACGTTAAGGTTATATCAGTACCACTTGATCCTATCTTTGGAGGACAAGCTGCTGGAGGTAGTACCTCCACTCCTACGTCCTACATGCACTTAAGACGTGTGGGCGCTACAGCACGTACTCTTTTAATTCAGGCTGCTGCAGCAAGCTGGTCAGTACCTGTCACAGAGTGCTATGTTAAAGACGGATCAGTCGTCCATAAGCCTACAGGAAAATCTCTAAGCTACGGAGCTTTAGTGCAGGCAGCAGCAAAACTACCTGTTCCAGATGAACACTCCGTTGTATTAAAAGATCCTTCAGAATTTACCCTCTTAGGTTCCCGCATTGGTGGTGTGGACAACCAAAAAGTTGTCACTGGACAGCCTCTGTTCGGAATTGATCAAGTTATTCCAGGAATGCTATATGCTGTATATGTCAAGTGCCCGGTCTGGGGTGGTAAAGTAGTTTCTGCAAATCTAGATGTGGTTAAATCACAACCAGGTGTTCGTGACGCATTTATTATCAATGAAACTGTCCCTTATCATAATAATCCAGTACTAGGTTTAGTTCCTGGTGTAGCGATTCTTGCTGATTCAACATGGAATGCTTTCAGTGCTCGCAAACAACTTCAAGTCGTTTGGGACGAAGGCAAATTTGCTAACGATAGTTGGTCTGGCTACAGCGAAGCAGCTAAGCAAATGGCTACTACAGGCAAAGGACTTAAAAAGGTACGAGATAGCGGCAACGTTGATCAAGCGTTTCAGACTGCAGCTAAAGTGATCGAAGCCGACTATCACTTTGCTTTTATTGGCCATACCAATTTAGAGCCGCAAAATACAACAGCTCACTTCACTGGAAATAAAATACATTTATGGAGTCCGACTCAAAATCCTGGCGATGTTCAAGCAAGCGTTGCTGAAGCACTGGATATAGAACCAGAAAACGTAAGTATTGTCATGACTCGTATTGGAGGTGGATTTGGTCGCAGACTACATCCAGATCCTTGTATGGAAGCAGCAGTTATCGCTAAAAAATGTGGTCAACCCATAAAGCTCACATGGAGTCGTGAAGATGATTTCCAGCACGATCATTTCCGTCCAGGTGGTTTCCATCACTTCAAAGCAGGGTTAGATGCCAAAGGTAAATTAATTGCCTTTGCAGATAAAGTTATGGGCTTTGATGCAGCTTCAGGTGCAGATAACTACCCAGCACGCTTCATCGATAACTGCCGAATTGAAGCTGGAAAAATACCTAACAACGTACCGACCGGTCCATGGCGCGCACCTGGAAGTAACACCTACGGGTTTGTTATCTGCAGTTTCTTAGATGAACTCGCACATGCAGGCGGCAGAGACCCAGTTGAATTTAGTTTAGAAATCTTAGGTACAAAAGACGTACTCCCTGGAACCGGCCCTCGCAGTGCTCCTTACAATGCAGCACGTATGCGTGGTGTTATCAAACTGGCTGCAGAAAAAGCCGGCTGGGGTAAAACGCTACCTAAGGGCCAAGGCATGGGCTTAGGTTACTACTTCAGTCATCAAGGCTATGTTGCAGAAGTTGCTGAAGTCACGGTAACAAAAGAAGGTGAACTTAAAGTCACCCGTGTCGTAGCTGCCGTAGATGTAGGCTCCCAGATAGTGAACTTAAGTGGCGCTGAAAATCAGGTACAAGGAGCAATTATCGACGGACTAAATTCATCCTGGAGACAGGAACTAGATATTCAAAATGGCCGCTTAGTGCAGAGTAACTTCCACGAATATCAAATGCTAAGAATGCCTGATACAATTCGTGATATTGAAATTCACTTTAGTAAAACGAAGTATCCACCCACAGGACTGGGTGAACCTGCCTTACCTCCGTTAGCTCCAGCTGTAGCAAATGCTATTTTTGCAGCGACTGGTAAACGTATTAGACAATTACCATTCTCACATACGGATCTGCGCTGGTCCTAAAGATAAAGAGTAATTTAAGTAAGCACAAAAAAACTGTAATCAATCCGATTACAGTTTTTTTATAAATTTAAAGTCTAGTTTAGAACGGTTTAACGTAGGCCATAATAACTGCAACTGCTGAAAATAAGCAGGTAAGTGTAATCCAAAGTCTTACTTGTTCACGGCGGCGGTAAGCAAGGCCTGACATTGCTGAAATACCAAGCCAGCAAATGAGCTTTAAAACTATCCAGCCAGCGAGAGCAAAACCGAACTGAGCTTGCCACATGCGAACTCCTGTTAAGACGATCAGTAGCGCTGCCATACCAGAATACATTGCAATGCGTTTCTTAGTTTCCGGAGCACCAGCAAAAGCATAAAAAGTCGTGCCTATTAAAAGCATAACTGAAAAAATGTGGACTATGTGCAGGGAGTAGATTTCGCCAGGACTCATGGTTTATGTAAGAGGATTATTAGTTAGCTAAAGTAAGTTGACACCCCACCTGTGCCGTATGCCCAAAGGCTCGGGACCTTTTTATGTTAAAGTGGGCGCCTGCGCCGTGTCTTTTGCTTTCCGATTTACGGCCTAGCAGCATTCACGACGTTTTCGGCTCCCGATTTGATTCTAAGGCAAAGAGCTATGTTTTAAGGCACCACGAACACTGCAGGGTGTCAGACTTAGATGTAGTCACCTTAGCCTAAGACGTCAACCTCTCAGGCTTCGTCAGATTTTCCCTCAATATGCTTAATCACAAGCTCTTGAATAGTAGCTAAAAACAGGTAGCCCATAAAAGCCCTAACGACATTATCAGGTAATGTCTCTAGATGTATTTGCCCGGCCTCTAAGTCTTCGTCATTGATATCCCCTAAGACAGTCTCCCTAAGTCTTAAACGAAGCATGGCACTCGCTCTAAGTACAGGTTCAGCATTAGTTGGATCTAAAATAATAGATCCATCGACAAAAAACTGTTCATTAAATAAGCCAAACAAGACATCCATATCTGTCTTTTGATGCTCAAGTAATTCCTGATTCCAGGCATCTCGAAATTCACTATCAATATCCCTAGGAGCCTGCTTCTGGTCTTCTGAGCTTGCCTCATAGGCAAGGCCTTTGAGCACATCTAAAAGAGGTGCAACAACAGATACACTTAATTTGACTTCAATACGCTTCATCGCGTTCTAGAACGGCTGATAAATGCCACTGATGGAGAGTAAAAACGTAGGCTTCTGCTTTTTCACGTAGCCCTACCCACACGATAGATCTACCTTGTTCATGTACTTCAAGCATGTGCTTACGCGCTGTACTTTCATCGAAGCCAAACACTTTTCTAAAGACTAAGACAACGTAAGACATTAAGTTTACAGGATCATTTAAGACCACAACTTTCCAACTTCCCGAGAGCTGTGTTTGCACAGCTACTTGGGTTTCAGTTGAAGGATTAGATTTCGCTAACGGGATAATCATTCAATACGGCTTGCCGCTTGAGCTTTCGTGATCGCTTCAGCAATACGTGAAGAAGCTTCTGTAAGTGCAATCTTGTGCACCTCTTTTTCAGAACGCCATTTAAGCTCTATTATACCCTCTTTAAGGCCTTTACCACCAATCGTTATACGCAGTGGTATACCAATTAAATCAGCATCCTTAAACTTAACACCAGGCCTTTCAGCACGGTCGTCTATTAAGACATCCGCACCCGCAGCTTCAGCAGCTTTACCTAAAGTTTCAGCCCATTGAAGCGCCTCAGGAACGGTAGGATCAAGTAAGCAGACTAATACTTGAAAAGGAGCGATCGCCCAAGGCCAAAGAATTCCATCTGCATCGTGCTTTTGCTCGATACAGGCTTGGAGCGTACGACTAATTCCGATACCGTAGCAGCCCATTACAATAAAGTGTGACTGCTTTTGGTCATCGGTATAAATCGCATTAAATTTTTCAGAATACTTTGTTCCGAGTTTGAATACGTGACCTACTTCAATCGCTCGTTCAATCTTAAGAGGTTCACCACTTTGTGGATCAGGCTCTCCTGCCTTTACACGTCTAAAGTCACCAAAGCGTGTGATATCTAAATCACGTGTAATATTTACATGCTTAAAGTGAAACCCGTCACTATTAGCACCCGTTACTCCATTACCGATTAAACGAATAGCGTGGTCTGCATAAATACCATCAATACCAGAGCGGTCTTTAAAGGTATTTTTTACAGCACCCAAACTTCCTGGATTAGCACCTAATAAAGGCAGAATTTCTTCGGGAGTTGCTGGTCTAAATAAAGTAAAACCTAAGGAGCCAAGCTTAGCTTCTTCTAATTCATCACAGCCGCGTAAGATAACTAAGAAAACCTTACCATCTCCAACATAGACTAATGTCTTAAATTGCTTATCCGCTGGCACACTGTGCGGCGCATTTTCTAGGGATGCAATTGTCACAACTCCTGGGGTTGAGAATTTTTCGAGTGTTCCCTCTGGTGCTTGATCGACTAAATCTTTAGGTACAATGCCACTAGTGGCTTTTTCGCGGTTTGCTGAGTACCCACTTTTTTCACCGTACACGACATCATCGTCACCTACCTCTGCAGGGACCATAAATTCATGTGAAGCACTGCCACCCATAACACCAGTATCTGCTTCTACTGCGATTGTCTTAAGTCCAGCTCGCGCGAAGAAACGCTCGTAGGCCGTCTTCATCGACTGATAGCTGCGGCCTGCTCCTGCATCATCTACGTCAAAAGAATACGCATCCTTCATCACGAATTCACGTGCACGCATTAAACCGAAACGAGGACGAATCTCATTTCTAAATTTAGTAGCGATTTGGAAAAAATTCTTTGGCAAATCCCGGTAGCTTGTAATCTCCGATTGAATCAGTGGGGTGATAATCTCTTCATGTGTTGGCCCTAAAACAAACTCAGGCTCCTGAGGTGGACGCTTACCTGCCCCGGCATGATCTGCTCGGTACATAATCTGGCGTGCGGCTGACCATCGTGGACCCTTCTCCCAAAATTCAACAGGATGCAAATGCGGCATTTGTAGCTCGATTGCTCCAGCACGTTCCATCTCTTCTCTACAGATCTGCTCTAACTTAGACATGACCTTAAGGCCAAGCGGCATGTAGGTATACAGACCACCCCCCAATTTACGCACCAGCCCTGCTCTCACGAGGAGGCGATGGGAAGCAATTTCAGCGTCAGCTGGGCTTTCTTTAAGTGTAGGAATGAAGTACTTAGACCAATATTTCATGCAGGCTTAAGATCGAAACAGTCCTCGGCCTTTGGATCAACGGTAATCGAGCCGTAACTTTCAGCTATCCCGTTGCCATTTACCTAGGAAGAGCCTTATATTCATAGCAGTGAATACCGAAAAACGTAAAGCGTGGCCTATGGGATGGATCATACTAGCTATGGTCCTATTTATAGCTCCGTATACCTTTTTGACCCTGCATTACCGTAAACCAGGCCCAGCCTACCAGCCATACCAAGATGCTAAGGAAAAAACGGTATTAGCTCGCACTGGCTTTACTCGAATCAGCTTACCTGCCTCCCAGCCTGCCTCAGGCTTATTAGTACCCGTTACAGTAACCAGTGCGCTAGTCAGCGCTCATCCCGGTGGCCTAACCCCTGAACTTAACCAAGCACTTGGAGCTGCTGTTAGTTTACCTGTAAGTATAGATTCTACAGCAGCGCCTGCTGTCTGTGAAAGCGGTAAAACCTATCCCTTTAGTTTTGGATGTAATATTTCAGATTTACATCACGCCTTGGCCAGTACTCGGCTATATGTAAAAGCAAATGAAGTGTTCATAATCACCGACTTTGAAAGTCTAGTGGGTGGTCTTTCTGCTCGCAGTACCCATACAGTCATTGCTCTTGAACTACCCGCTGCAGCACTAGAAGCCGGGAGTTATACCTTTACAGTTGTCGGTAGAACTACCTCAAGAAGCTGGAAAGTACTCATTAAATAGGGCAATCGGGCCTGGCTAACACCCAATGTGCTACCTTGACGTGAGGGCCTTACTCGAAGAAAACTAAAGGTCATACATATCAATGAGTAACGGTACTGCACAAACGACACCCCCTACATCGGCTCAGGCTATCACGATCAAGCCAACCGATTTGCGTGGTATTTTAAAATACGTTCCTCGTTTCCAGGGTCAAATTTTTATCATCGCAATTGATGGCTCCATTGTTGCAGATGAAAATTTTAGTAATCTCTTAGTCGATATTGCGGTATTAAGAAGCTTAGGCATTAAAGTTGTTTTAGTACACGGCATTAGTAAGCAACTACAAGAGCTTGCTGAATTACGGAATGTAACAATCAGTAATGCAGATGGGACCGGAGCAACTGATCCTGCGACCTTAGATATTGCAGTGCGCGCTTCATCACGTATATCACACCAGATTTTAGAAGGTTTAACTCAGAATGCACTGAAAGCAGTTATCACAAATGCAGTAAGAGCTGTGCCTGTTGGTATTATTAAAGGTATTGATCAGCAGCTAACAGGTAGAGTTGACCGTATTGATAAAGAACTGCTGAACGAATTAATCGCTCAGCAAGTAGTTCCGCTTGTCTCACCACTCGCCTTTGGTCCAGACGGAAAGTCTCTTCGAGTAAATTCAGATTTACTAGCAGCTGAATTAGCTGAGGCCTTGCACGCTACAAAGATTATCTTCTTAACGCCAAACGCAGGACTAGAAATTGATGGCCAAGTAAGACGTGAAATTTCAGTAGATCAATTGCGCACTCTTTTACACGAGCACCCAGAAAAATTAAACGAAGCAAGTCGCAGTAAAGCCGCTCACGCAGTCAAAGCTATTGAAACAGGTACTCCTAGAGTGCATGTCGTGGATGGCCGTGTATTTGATGGTCTATTAAATGAAATCTTCTCAAACGAAGGCGTAGGTTCTTTAATTTACGGTAACGATTATCAGCAAATTAGAAAAGCAACCCGTAGGGATGTAAGACTTATCTACAATCTTACCCGTAGCGCTGTAAAAAGAGAAGAACTCTTACATAGAACTCAAGAAGGTATACAAAAGAATATCGATCACTTCTTTGTCTTTGAAATCGATGAAAACATCATCGCTTGCGTGACGTTATATTTTTACGCGGAAAATCCAAAGATTGCTGAAGTGGGTTCTCTTTATGTAGTACCTTTCTATCACAATAGAGGCATCGGTAAAAAGATGGTGGAATACGCCTGCTTACAAGCAAAGGAAAGTGGAGCTAAGTCCGTAATCGCACTATCTACGCAGAGTTTTGGATTCTTTAGTAATACGTGTGGCTTTGAAGAAGTGGGTAAAGAAATCTTACCTGAAGCACGCCTTAAACTTTACGACGATAACGGACGTAACGCTAAAGTGCTAGTTAAGCATATCGCTTGACGTTAATTTTCTACCTAAAAGATAAATTATCTTTAAAGGTGAGTTGTTTGAAGGTTTTCAGCAAAGATCTAAATTAATTATGCGTTTCACAGTATTGAACTAACAATGGATCGTTTAGTTCTGCTGTGTGTTAGTATTATTCGTTAGCAAAATTAGACCATTACCTTACACTAAGCAGTTGCCATGGATTCCCATCATCGCAAAGAACGCATTTCAGCAGTCAGTATGCTGCTTCTAGCAAATGCTTTTTGGGGGCTAAGCTTTCCGCTTATAAAATCGCTTATCCTGCTTAATCAAAAATTAAGCCCAGGTAATGGTATTTTTATTGTAGCATGTACTGTGGCACCGAGGTTTCTTTTAGGCACGGTTATTTTAGCTCTGTGGCAATCACGTAAAACGTCACAAAGTGATCAACCATGGCTCACCCGTGCAGAATTTAATCAGGGACTATACTTAGGAATCTTTGGAGCTGCAGGTATGCTGCTGCAAAATGATGCCCTTCGTTTCATGGATGCTTCAACATCAGCTTTTCTAACGCAATTTTATGCGCTTATGATTCCGCTTTGGCTTGCTTTAAAGCATCGTAAATTTCCGAGTGCAACTATTCGTATCAGTTGTATTTTAGTTTTAGCTGGCGTCGCAATTCTTGGAAATTTCAATTGGCATAACTTCACACTAGGCCGTGGTGAATGGGAAACTCTTCTGTGCTCAGTCTTCTTTATGGCTCAGGTATTTGGAGTTGAGGGCTCAAGCCATACGGATTGCCGTCATGGGAAAGTAACCCTTGTTTGGCTTGCCTCGGAAGCAATATTATTAACCTGCATAGGTATTTTTAGCGGTCCCACAGCTAACGCATTTTGGACACCTTGGACATCACTACCGTGGCTTGGCTTTACTTTTGCCCTTACTTTATTCCCTACCCTTGGCTCATTTTCTATTATGTCTAAGTGGCAATCAAAGATTACCGCAACTGAAGCAGGTCTAATCTACTGCTTTGAGCCGATCTTTGGATCTTTGTTTTCCCTTGTACTGCCTGCTTTATTGTCTGTATGGGCAATGATCAATTATCCAAATGAAAATCTAAACTCACACCTCTTGATTGGTGGAGCTTTAATCACTCTAGCCAACGTGTTAATTCAACTTAATCCTCCGCCTAAGTCTCAAGTGAAACTGGAATAGAGTTTATTTTTGTCGTTGAAATTGCTCTTACTGTAACTGCAGTCAAAACAACGACTCCGCCTAAAATCGAGAGTAATGAGGGCTTTTCTCCTACAGCGATGAGAACCCAAATTGGATTTAATATCGGTTCAATAACAGGAATTATCACAGCCTCTAAGGCTGTAACGTGGCGAATCGCTTTAGCGTAAAGCCCGTATGATAGTCCTAGTTGGACAACGCCTAAAAGTAAGAGTGATATCCAGCCTTTTGAACTTAAGTTACTGGAATGAACAATCCATGGTAGACCAATTAAAAATGCTAAGTAGTTACCTAGAATAATAGATTCTACAGGTGAACCATCTTTCTGCCTACGTAAAGCAATCGTCATACCTGCAAAGAAGAGTCCACTTAAAGCAGCCAGTGTATCACCCAGTAAATGATCCCCCTGCAAACCGTCTTTAAAGAACAGTAACATACCAGCTAAAACAAAAAGTATAGTAACCCAATCCTTACGTGTTGCTTTTTCTTTCAGTAACCAAGAACCCAAAAGAGCTATCCACACGGGGGCAGTGTATTGCAGGAGAATTGCATTAGCAGCCGTGGTAAGTTTAGTCGCAGTACAAAATGTGACGGTACACAAAGCATAACCGAGTGCTCCTAAAACCTGTGGCCTTGTAAAGGTGAAGTGAAGCGGCCTAGTAATTAGGATTAAAAAAGTACCCGCAAGTAGTCCACGAGCTCCTGCTACAGCAAGGGGCGCCCAATCAATCGATTTGATTAGTAAGCCACCCAAACTCCATGCAAGGGCAGCAAGGATGAGCTGTGTGACGGCAATTGATCTATCTTTGGAGGAATTCAAAGCAATTTGGGACGACTTTAAAGGAACCCAATACCTCTAACGGTGACAAACCCAATGTTTACATCTTACCAAGAGTTTCCCACACTAAACTAAATGATGTTATCCCAAATCCTGAGTTTGGCATTAGTCCTAGCGCTTAGCTCAATTACCCCTTTTGTTAAGGCGCAAGTTGAAGCAAACCTAGTTACTAGCCAAACTAGTGTCACTGCTGGCCAGCCCTTTACGGTTGCGCTGCATCTAGTCCATCAAAAACACTGGCACACCTACTGGCTAAACCCAGGGACTGGCTTAGCTACAAGTCTTAACTGGACACTGCCTGAGGGCTGGAAAGCATCTGAAATTTTGTGGCCTACTCCGCATATGATCAAAGACGATCACGGTGCTGTAACAGGGACAGGCTATGATGATGATTTACTACTTCCCGTAACAATCACACCGGCTGCAAATGCAGCACTAGGTTCAACCGTTTCTCTTTCTGCATCAGCACAGTGGCTTATGTGTAAGGATGTTTGTAAGCCAGGTGATGCTACCGTTTCTACAAGCGTAACTGTTAGTGAAAAAGCTGTTGAAGATTCAAACTGGGGACAAAAAATTATAACAGCTGTAAATGAACTTCCACAATCGAGTGCACTTTGGTCGCTTTCTGCATTTAAAAATAATAAAACAGTCGTACTAACAGCTACTGCTTCAAACCAGTCACCTTCGGATGTTAAACCCTCCAACCTTCATTTCTTTTCTGATGATGGTTCAATTGCATATGACTTACCTCAGGTTATAGGTGCTGGAAATACTACAGAAATTACTCTTCCAATCAGTGCAGATATACCTGCTTCAAATCATCTGGTGGGTGTACTTACTTCTGACACATCATGGCTTCCAGGTAAAAATCTTCATGGGCTTAGAGTAGATATTCCAATTTCAGCTGCACGTGCAAGTACGCCTGTTGCATCAGCACAAAGTGCTACGTCTTTTGGTGCTACACTCCTACTGGCACTCTTAGGTGGGCTTATTTTAAATTTAATGCCCTGTGTATTTCCTGTGTTAGGAATTAAAATTTTAGGCTTTGTTAACCAAGCAGGAAGTGAAAGAAAAAAAGTTATCCTTCATGGCCTTACCTTCACTTTAGGTGTCGTACTTTCTTTTTGGGTATTGGTTGCTATTTTAACTATTCTTAAAACAGGTGGAGCTCAGCTTGGCTGGGGTTTTCAACTGCAATCAGCAGCCTTTGTATTCTCACTTGCTGCTGTCATGCTTGTATTCGCACTTAATTTAAGTGGCGTATTTGAATTTGGTCTTTCTGCGACATCTGTGGGAGGAAATCTTCAAATGCAGTCTGGCTTCATGGGGTCATTCTTTACTGGGATTCTTGCAACCATGGTGGCTACTCCATGTAGCGCGCCTTTCCTAGCTCCCGCCTTAGGTGCGGCGTTAACGATGTCGACTGTAGAATCCTTTACGGTATTCACAGCCGTAGCCTTAGGCTTATCAGCTCCCTATCTTTTGCTCTCAATTTTTCCAGCTGCGATTCGTGTTCTTCCAAAGCCAGGTGCTTGGATGGAAACCTTTAAGCAGTTCATGGCTTTTCCATTGTACGCAACTGTCGCTTATTTAGTTTGGGTCTTAGCAGGACAGGTTAATGAAGCAGGTCTTTTATCTTCGCTTATCGGCTTAGTCTTAGTTGCAATGGCTGTTTGGATTTACGGAAGGTATAGCCAAAGAAAAGCACGTGTAGCCACTGTTCTTACTAGTCTTGTTCTTTTAGGCGGCTTATGGACAGGTTGGCCTCTAGCTCCTGCAGCTAGTGAAATCAAATGGACTCCATGGAGTACACAGACAATAGAACAACTCAGATCTGAGGGACGCATCGTATACGTCGATTTTACAGCGCGTTGGTGTGCAACCTGTCAGGCAAATAAGAAAGTCGTTTTTCACTCGAATGATGTCTTAAAACTTTTCCGGGATAAGAATATAGCTACTGTACGTGGAGATTGGACAAATCGTGATCCCCTTATTTCTCAGGAATTAGCAAAATATTCGCGTAGTGCAGTTCCCTTTAATTTAGTATGGCTACCAGGTAAAGCAGATCCAGTTCTACTGCCTGAACTACTCACACCAAATATTGTCATTGATGCAGTGAATCAAAAATAGGAAGTAAATTTGTATTCAATGAGATTAATTACGTGCACAAGAAAGCACAGCCAAGCCATTCTTGATATCTTCAATGATGCGATTGTTAATTCAACCGCACTGTATGATTACAAGCCACGTAATCTAGAAACCATGGCTACATGGTTTGATCTTAAAGATAAGACAAAGCATCCTGTGATCGGCATTGAAACTCCTGAAGGAGTTTTAATGGGCTTTGCAACTTATGGTGTATTTAGGGAAAAACCTGCTTATAAGTACTCCGTTGAGCACTCTGTTTATGTTGCTTCTGAATTTCGTGGCAAAGGCGTTGGACGTTTCTTACTTAAAAACATCATTGAATTAGCAAAGAAAAATGGCCTGCACATGATGATTGGAGCAATTGATGCATCAAATCAAGTCAGTGTGCATTTGCATAAATCAATGGGTTTTGAGCACTGCGGCACGATCAAACAATCGGGCTTTAAGTTCGGAAAATGGCTAGATCTTGAGTTTTTTCAGCTTATATTACCCACTCCTACAGACCCAACAGATGGTTAAGTTGCTGGAATTAGGGTAATTAACTGTTTTTTAGAAACCCTTGACGCAGCCCGATAGAATAATAACTTACAAGAAGTTAGTGTTACTTTTGCCAGAGTAGCTCAGTGGTAGAGCAGAGGACTCATAAGCCTTTGGTCGGCGGTTCAATCCCGCCCTCTGGCACCACTTTTAAAAACCCCATAACCCAAGAAGTTATGGGGTTTTTGCTTTCCGGTGAATTCTCCTTAAACCGAAACAACCGACTTCAGTCAAAAATCATAAACAAGTCCTGCGCTAGGTAATAAAGGCAACTGATCCCTTGGCTTAAGCGTATTGGTCAGAATACCCCCAACAGACGTTACTGTATGATCATAGCCTATTAAATTATAATGATTATAGGCATTAAATATATCCAAGTACATGCGCAAGGTTCCATGGGCTGTTACTAGTCTATGTGTGAGTCTTAAATCCAAACGATGATAGGAAGGTAAATTAAGACCATATATTGCACCATTCCTAGCACTCAAGTACTGCTGGCCGTTAGTTAATGGCACGTACGAATATAAAACATTAGTTGTAGGCCAGCCTGTGTGGTACTGCCAATCGGCACTTAACTGCCATGAATGATTAAAAGAATAAGTAAAATCAGTATAAATAGTATTACGCTGATCACGTGCTCGAGGAGTTAATACCCCATTAATTGTTTCATTAGATTTAGCTAATGAGTAATTGAAATTCCAAGTAAGAGTTTTACTTAATTTATTACTAATAAGTATCTCTACACCCTTAGCTTCTGCACGTGTTGGCGAAATATATAAATAATCACTCTGCACTTCTGGAAACAGCTGGTACCCATTATTCACATTCTCCCAGTAGGGCTTTATATGTGACTCTATTTTATCGTACACTTCTACTCTAATCTCTGCGGATAAACCTAATTTATGCTCATAGCTTAAGATACGATGTTCAGCTCTTTGCTGACGCTTAAACTGAACTTCACCTTCAGCAATAGTTAATTCGTTAAGCTCTTGCACTTGAGAATAAAGGCCCCAGCTAGTACGAAATACACCACCTAAAAAGTTATACGATACAGCAATGCGTGGATTTACCTCACTTCCACGTGATAGATTTGCGTGATCGCCGCGGACACCAATCTCTGCAAATAAATCTTTAAGTGGATTAAACCTTACTTTTGCAAATTCACCTACTTGATCACCCTTAGGCTTTATAAGTGTGCGCTGCTGAATAAGTGCAGCAGTGACCTTACCATTAATCACTTGGTTTTGCTGTCGGCTTAATGTGTATGAATAATTAGCACTATCTTTTTGAGCATTAAATCCAAAATCTACTACCACTAATTCATTAACACTTACATGCCACTTTTGCTTTAATTTTAACTCATCGATACGACGATCATCAGATAACTTAAAGGGATACCCATCGAGAAATCCAGCGCCAGTACGAGAATTTCTTATTCGATCTACAGATAATACAGTATCCATATCTACAGTGTCGCTTATCTTAGAGTTCCATCGAGACCATAAATAATCATTCGAATACGCACTCTTAAGATTAGGATCATTTGGATGCGTATAACCTAACGTATCAGAGCCGTGCAGGAATTCTAATGAAATAGAATTTTTTGGATTTATGATAAACAAGTATTTAGTAAATAAATCATAATATCTAGGTGTCACCTCTTGATAGCGATTTGCTAAATGCATCGCTACATCAGGGTAACCACGACGAGCTGAAACTAGAATACTGCTTCTACCCGAATTAAAGCCATGTGCTGTAACAACACCAAAACCAGTTAAACTAAGAGATAATCGGTCTAAGGTCTGAGTGCTCGATTTTGTCTGCATATCAAGAACGCCTGACAACTTACCTCCAAAATCCACACCAAAACCACCTGTAGAAAATTGCAGGCTACTTATAATTTGGGGATCAACAATCGATAAAGCTCCGTCTATATCTTTAAGGTGAAACGGTTCATTTAATTCTACCCCATCTAGAAGTGATTTAATTTCACTAAAAGGAGTACCTCGTACCGAAAATTTAGCCGTAAAGTCGTCGGTTGCTAGACCAGGTAGTCTTGCAATCGATCTATAAAGATCATCACCGATCTGAGGGAGCTCTTCAAGCTGTTGACTACTCAAAGATACGGCAGAAGCATACTGATTATCGGCCACGCTGTATTGACTTGGCGTTACAATCAGCTGACTTATTTTTAGCGGTACATCATCTACTGCAAATGTATGACTTACTAGGCCTAGACTAAAAGCAATAGCTAAAGCCAAATTACGTTGGGGAAGCATTCACATGTGCTATAGCAGTATGGATCTGCGCTCAAAGCAAAAATCAGAGATTGAGGACAGCTAATTTAGTTCCAGCAAATATTGGTTAGTCTAACTTGTTAAGTCGCGCAAGTCGTGTATCAGTATACTACAATTAGTATGCATATAGATAAAAAGACAGCAGTCATTGATGCACAAACTATAGTCAAAAGCTATGGTACTAGTATCGTATTAAAAGGTGTATCGTGCAAAGTGTACGCAGGTGAGCGTCTCGCCCTTACAGGTCCTTCAGGTAGCGGAAAAACAACATTGCTTAACTGCCTAGGCGGCCTTGATCATTTTGATAGCGGTACTATTCTTTTCTCAGGTACCAATTTACATGCTTTGAATAGCACAGAACTAGCCAGGTTGCGTAGAGAAAAGATAGGGACGGTATTTCAGTTTTTTAATCTCCTACCCACGCTTACAGTAACTGAAAACATTGAACTTCCGTTACAACTTACGAAGACCCCAAAAGCGGAGCGTATAGGCCGAGTTCAGCACCTACTTTCTAAGGTTGGTTTACTCAAACGGGGCTCAGCATACCCCTCTGAACTTTCAGGAGGTGAACAACAAAGAATCGCGATAGCACGAGCACTAGCCCATAAGCCAGATCTGATCTTAGCAGATGAGCCTACCGGGAATCTCGATTCAGTCAGTGGCCAAAGTATTTTAACTTTATTTAGAGAAATTACAGATGATCATGGTCCTGCTCTAATTATTGTGACACATAGTGAAGAGGTTGCTGCAATATGTCACAGACGTATCCATCTCAAAGATGGCGTCATCTTAAGGGAGTCCTAAAAGACTATGGCAATTCTTTGGCTACTCATCAGGAGAACCACCTTAAGACATTGGCGTTTCTCATTAAAGCAAAACGTAATTCTTATTTTAGTTTTGTCGCTCGGTATTGGTGTCTATTTTTCAATTCGCTTAGCTAATCGCGCAGCTATCGCTAGCTTTCACAGTTTTACAACTTCTCTAACAGGCCAAAGCGATTGGATCATTGAACCTAAGGTAGGTTATTTTAAAGAAGAAATAATTTCAGAATTAAGCACCCTACTAGGCTCACAAGCAGTACATATCGTTCCTGTATGTGAAGCAAGTGCCACAGAAGTAACCTCTGATCGATCTGTCAGCCAGTTAAACGCAAACACCTACACTTTATTAGGAATTGATTTAATCGGAATTAGTAACTTGCCGCTTAGCCAGAAAAGTTCTGCTGTTTATTTGAATCAAAGTAACGAATTTTGGAGCAATTTAAGATCAGGCCCTAAAGTGTGGGTTCCTGAAGCTCTAAAAAATAAGAGATCTATTAGCCTTATTATTTCTGATAAAATAGTAGTATTACCTGTTGCAGGAGTAATTCCAAGTGATCCAGAAAAACCCAAAATTCCGGACTCACTGCTTGTAATGGACCTACCTGATTTGCAAACACTCAGTGCAAAATTAGGACTATTAAACAGAATCGAATTTGTTGTTGAACCAGGAATTAATTTTGAAGAACGCCGTATCAAATTAGGACGCACTTTATCTGAGGCCGGACTTCAAACAAACCACTGGAGTGTTAAAACTGATGAGTCTAAACGAGTAAATGCTCAGATTATGACCCAAGCGTTTAGTTATAATTTAACTATACTCTCCTTAATTGCATTACTGGTTGGCCTGTACTTAGTCTTTCAAGCCTTAGACGGAGCTGTAGTGAGACGACGCCTAGAAATAGCAGTCCTTCGATCACTGGGTGTTTCACCCAAACAAATTAGAGCTATCTGGATATTAGAAGCAGCCTTGTTAGGTCTTCTAGGAGGCTTAGGCGGCTTACTGCTAGGTTGGCTAGGCTCTTACGAAGCTGTCAAAATTGTGGGAAGAACTGTAAATGCACTTTATTTTAGCACTACAGTTAAAGCGACCCACTTTGAAATCAGTGAAGCCTTGCTTGCCTTGTGTCTAGCAATCGGTGCAAGTGTTCTAGCTGGATGGTGGCCAGCCAAAGAGGCTGCTGAGGTATCTCCCGCTCAAGAACTTGTACGCTCACACGTTACCCATCAAGGTACTCCGCTATGGAAAAACCCAACCTTGGGCTTATCCTTAGCTGCTGCAGGGTTTGTCCTGATTCAGTTTCATGCAATAAGACTACCAGGTGGCGTAAGACTACCCTTTGCTGGTTACTGTGCAGCTCTTGCTTGGATTGCAGGAGCCGGGATGCTATGTGCAGCAAGTTTACCGTTTGCCGGTAAATGCTTTAAACAAATTGGAAAGGCGCGTATCTCATTTAGAATTGCAGGAGGCTATCTAACTAAGGCCTCCAGTAGGCATCGACTTGCTGTAGCAGCACTAGTCTGTGCAATTGGAATGTGTGCTGGTATGGCAATCCTTGTCGCTAGCTTTGAGAAGACAATTAAAGGCTGGGTCAGTCAGGTACTTCAAGCTGATCTTTATTTATACAGCGCTAGTTCAAGAAATGTTACTGAAGCGAGTCGGATACCAGAAGCAACATGGCATAAGATAGCTTCACATCCAGGCATAGCGGAAGCCTGGGTACTCACAACCTATTTGTTTGAAATGAGCCCAGGACAATCCGTGCTACTAACGGGTAATAATTTAGCACTGATTAAACGCTATAACAATTTACCATGGGTTGAAAAACCAGATGACGAAACTGTTTTTGATCAAACGCGTAATGAACACTCAGTCTTAGTGAGTGAAAGTTTCTCAGAGCGCTACCAATTATATAAAGGAATGACACTTAACATTCCTTTTAATGGAGTAAATCATAGCGTAAAAATTGCGGCTGTTTTTGCAGACTATGGAAATGAACGTGGCTCAATAATCATTGATCGAATTCATTTAGTTAACTGGACAAACGACAATTCAGTTACTCACATTTCTCTTATGCTTAAGCCCGGTGTTAAAGCGGCAACCCTTAGAGCACTATTATTAAAAGAATATCCCGGATTTAATATTTTAACACATGGTGATTTAAGAGACGAGGTTCTGCTTATTTTCCACCAGACCTTTTCTATTACCTATGCACTAGAAATCATAGGCGTCCTAGTAGCTGTTGCAGGCATTGGCTTAACAATGACTAGTATTTTAACGGACCGCTTTGATGAATTGATCACGCTAAGATCTTTAGGTTTCACACATAATGAAATTGCATATGCCTCTGCAATTGAAGGCTTAGCCCTCGCTCTTTGGTCCTTACTGTGGGGCATAGGCTTAAGTTTAGGCCTGGGTTGGATTTTAATCTACATTGTCAATAAACAGGCCTTTGGATGGACACTAGGCACGGCACTACCGGTAACTAATTTAATAATTCTTTGCTGCAGCGTTGCATCATCTGGTTTTATTTTAAGTTATATCGTGGCCTACTTAGGTAGCAGACTGCCTGTCGATAAAGTAAGCTCCCATGAAATATAAAATATTTTTAATCTTATTAGCACTTACGGTTATCCACATCAACTGCGGAGCTAGATCAGTGGAGCAAGATGAGGACTGGGCACTCCCACAAGAAAACCACAGCTTTAATTTCCCTAAAGACAATGGCTCACATCCAAAATTTAAAATAGAATGGTGGTATATCACTGGACACCTACAAGATGATAAGAGTAACCCTTTCGGATTTCAGGCTACTTTTTTTAGAGTCGCAGGCCCGCTTGGCGTGAGTGAATCAAATCAAGCTTTTGGTCATACCCAAATATTCTTAGCCCATATGGCGCTCACAGATATCAAGGGATCTACCTTTATAAACGAAGAAAGATTAAATCGTAATGGATGGGACGCGTATTCTTCTGAAGAATTTTTGAATATCAAAAATGGGAACTGGTCACTTATACAACCTGAATTAGAGCGCTCGTCATTTAATCTCACGGGATCAATACATGCAGATGCTTCGTTTAAACTAAGCCTTAATTCACTTAAACCAGTCGTCATATTCGGTAAAAATAGTGTATCAAAAAAAGGTTCTTCAGAAAGAGCTGCAAGTTACTACCTCACCTATTCGAAATTAGCCGCCGTAGGCACTCTAGATTACAAAGGTAAACACTTATCTGTCTCAGGTCAGGCTTGGATGGATCATGAAATAAGCTCAAGTCAACTCAGTGAGGACTTAGTTGGCTGGGACTGGACCTGTATCCAGTGTGATGATTCCGAGTATGAATTAATGCTTTATAGACTTAGGCGTAGCGACGGCAAAAGCGATCCTCACTCGCAACTGCAATGGGTTAATAAAGAAGGAAAACCAATCACTGAACCTTTTAAGTGGACCGTGTTAAGTGAGTGGCATAGCACTCAAAGTAATACGACCTATCCGGCATGCATCAGTTTAGAGACTATAAACCCTAAAACAAATCTTTGGGTAAAATTTATTCTCACTCCAGCTTTAGCCGAACAAGAACTGATTACTCATTTAGGAGGAAATACCTACTGGGAAGGCTCATGTAGTGTTTTAAATGATGCCAATCAAAAAATCGGTGAAGCTTATCTTGAGCTCACAGGTTACACGAGTCCCATGAAACTATAAGATTCGTAAGTAGTTATATCCCAGAAGAATTAATTGTGTCAGATTTACACGCATTTGGCATCGATAAGTAAATTTAATGCAAAGAAAAAAATGAGTCTTTAAATATGTACTTACGTAACCTTGATATATTCTTGAAGCCCTTCATTAGCAAAATTTCAGCCAGCAGGTAATTCTCCTACTTCTGAACAGTCAGGTATAAAATCAATTAATCATCATTGCTATGCCGAAAAATATGCGCATAGTGAACTTATGCAAATGCAGGAGTCGTCAATTTCTGCACAGAGAAGCCGTTTTTTAGTTTCCCAACTAAAACGCTCACAAATCTACAAAGATTACGAACAAGCGTTTCGTGAAACTACCGGTATGCCCTTGGCGCTTCGTGCCACAGAAGCCTTCGATTTGCCTCACCATGATGATCCTAAGCAAAACCCGTTCTGCGCAATCATGGCAAATTCTAACCAATCCTGCGCTGCTTGCTTACAACTTCAGAAAAAAGTAGAATTAGAAGCACGCTTAGAGCCAAAAACACTCAAATGTTTTGCTGGTTTATGCGACTCTGCAGTACCTGTTCGCGTAGGGGATAACTTAATTGCTTTCTTACAAACTGGCCAAGTCTTACTTCATAATCCGACGAAAACAGATTTTGCCACTGCGACTAAACAGATCCTTAAATGGGGAACCCAAGTAGATCTAAAGCGCTTAGAAGAAGCCTATTTTAATTCCCGTGTACTAAACAAAAAACAACATGATTCCATTATTCGCTTGGTCACTGTATTTGCCCAGCATTTATCGACAGTAAGTAACCAACTGTTAGTGCAAGAATCGACTATAGAGTCCCCTCAAGTTGCCAAGGCGCGACTCTTCATTACTGAGCACCAAAGTGAAGATCTCTCCTTAGCTCAAGTTGCCAAGGCAGTGAATGTAAGCGCCTTTTATTTCTGCAAAACATTCAAGAAATCAACGGGAATGACATTTACTGATTATTTAGCCCGAGTGCGTGTCGAGAAAGTTAAAAATCTACTTCTAAATCCTCATAAACGAATCAGCGAGGCAGCCTATGAATCTGGCTTTCAGTCTTTATCCCAATTTAATCGCGTATTTCGGCGCGTTGCTGGAGAACCACCTACCACATATAGGGAAAAACTACATAGCGCTTAAATTGATCTAAGTACGTTAAATCATATCAGGCTTTAAGTGTTTCACTGCCTGGGACACGTCCTGTATCAACACGGTACTGGCATAAAGAACAAAAAGCCTCTATCTCACGCAAAGCAGCAGCACGGATAACCCCATAAAGATCCTGTACGGAAGAATCTCTAACATCCGGGTCTAGAGGTCCATTACTGGCTTGAATGAGCACCAGTGCCTCAAGAAGGGCCTGCTCGCCAGCTGTAAAATATGCTAAGTAAGGATTCCTTCCGCAAATACACTTTGCTCGAACCACAGAAAAATCAGCGGTATGCACAGTACGTTTAAGTACTGAGGGCTTCAAAAGAGCGTCTATAAGAGCATCAAAGGTGTCATCGATTAAATAAACTAACGTATCTGGATTTGCTAATGGGCTATTAGCTCTCTCAGTACGCAGCAAATCCTCCCATCTCAAACGTACTTCCTTGCGACGCGCTTCAAGGGCTCGCACACATTCAGTTAACATCCTTTGAATATAACCATTTGTCTCAGCTAGTTCTCCGCGAGCTTTGCCAAACCGTACGCATGAATTGTCATTGTATAAAATGACTATAGCAAAATATGCATAGTGCCTGCCAATGGTCGCGGAGCCGATTTCATTTAAAGTGTATATCTTGTGGGAAGAAAATACGCGTATGAAATTATCCCCACTTGCTCGCAGTAAACACGTAAATAACGAGATCACTTATGTGGCCTGTCATTTATGGCTCCACTATCATGGTGCACACAAGTCACCACAAAGCTATTTCAAAACTGCCCGTCATTTACTGGGCTATGATCATCTAGGAAGTTTGTCAAAAAAGAGTTTATTAGGTCGGTCATAACCAGATCCCTTACACTTAAATTTCCCTTTTAATATTCATCACCATGGCTGTTATTCCACTAACCCTAACTGTTAGTTTATGCCTTGTATTTACTTTTATTGTTTTTTTCTTACGAGAATACACCCGAGATAGAATAAGCAATGCAGAGCGTGACTCACTTATGCCGCTTGCAGAGGAAGGCAGACGTCTAAGCGGTACAATAAAAGTCAAGTAATCATACCCGCACTCCACATTAAGCTTTAGCAATTATTATACCCACTTCGCATGTCTAATAAAAAAATAACGATTGAATTTAATGATCAAATCGTACGCCAATTTTTAATCGCCTCCGTTGTTTGGGGCGCAGTTGGAATGCTTGTTGGCGTACTGATCGCTGCACAACTTAATTACTGGCAGCTCAATTTTGGAACTTCGTGGCTTACCTGGTCACATTTACGTCCTCTGCATACTAATGCTGTAATATTTGCCCTTGTTGGTAATATGATGTTTGCTGGTATTTACTATTCGCTACAGCGATTAGTAAAAGCCCGGTTAGCTAGTAATTTTCTGTCACAACTGCATTTCTGGGGCTGGCAGCTGATTATTGTTTCCGCTGCAGCATCCCTGCCCTTTGGTTTTACACGTGGCAAAGAATACGCCGAACTTATTTGGCCAATCAATATTGCTGTTGTATTAATATGGGTTGTTTTCTCAGTTAATTTCTTTTGGACAATTAAAAAAAGACGCGAACCAA
Organism: uncultured Opitutia bacterium; assembly: GCA_903834135.1. GTDB lineage: Bacteria > Verrucomicrobiota > Verrucomicrobiia > Opitutales > Opitutaceae > Palsa-1447. Next base: position 66,034 of record CAILHZ010000011.1, read on the forward strand.
GTCTGTATGTCGCTATCTGGTTCTACATAGCAACAATCGTAACTGTTGCTATCCTTTATATCGTTAATCACTTATCGATACCTACTAGTATCACACATAGCTATCCTCTGTTTGGTGGAGTTCAAGATGCTTTAGTGCAGTGGTGGTATGGGCATAACGCAGTAGCCTTCTTTTTAACGACTCCAATTTTAGGCATCATGTATTACTTTGTTCCTAAAGCAGCAGAAAGACCTGTATACTCGTACAAGCTTTCAGTCGTTCACTTTTGGTCGCTCGTATTTTTATATATTTGGGCGGGTCCTCACCACTTACTTAATACCGCGCTTCCTTCTTGGCTTCAGACACTAGGAACAACGTTCTCACTGATGCTTTGGGCTCCCTCCTGGGGTGGTATGCTAAACGGACTGCTTACCTTAAGAGGCGCGTGGCATAAATTAAGAACAGATCCTGTACTCAAATTCTTTGCAGCAGCAGTAACCTTTTACGGCATGGCAACGTTTGAAGGTCCGCTACTTGCCATAAGATCAGTAAATGCCTTAGCCCATTATACGGATTGGATTATAGGTCACGTACATGTGGGAACCCTTGGTTGGAATGGTTTCATGGCAGCAGGCATGACGTATTGGTTAATTCCAAAACTATGGGATAAGCCTCTGTATTCAAAATCACTCGCAAATCTACATTTTTGGACAGGGCTTGTGGGTATTTTACTCTATGTTGCAGCAATGTGGACAAGTGGTATCACGCAAGGGCTTATGCTAAATGCAACCAGTGATAATGGCACGGTGCTAGCCTATCCTAATTTTTTGGACACACTTAATACCATACGTCCACTCATGCTTATGCGTGTGATCGGTGGCGGTCTATATTTAGTAGGTTGGTTCATGATGGGCTACAACTTTTGGAAAACTGTTAAAGGTGCAAATCAAGTTAATGGGACAATTGAAGTATTTGAAGAAGCAACCCTTGAGGATAGCTCTACATATAAAAGCCCTATTGCACTAATCTTCAGTACTCCGGTTTTATTCTCGGTTATTGGTAGCTTGTTTGCCTGTGTTTGGATGTTTGGAAAAGATTTCTTAAGTATCGTTGGCTTAATTGGCTTAGTCTTAATTGTAGTACTAGCTTTTGCACACTTTGAATCGAAAGGAAAAAAATGGGAGGACTGGTACAATAAACTTTTAGTCACTTCACTGCCTTTCACTGTACTTACAGTATTAGCTGTCATTGCAGGTGGACTGATTCAAATTATCCCTACAGTTGTTATGCACAATGCCCAGAGTGCTGAAGACAGAAAGCAAACACCCTACACTCCTCTTGAACTACAAGGTAGAGATATATACGTGCGGGAAGGCTGCTACCTGTGTCACTCCCAGATGATTCGAACTTTAGTGCCAGATGTTTTACGCTATGGAGACTATTCCCGCTTAGGTGAATCGATTTATGATCATCCGTATCAATGGGGATCTAAACGTAACGGACCTGATTTAGCACGTGTTGGTGGAAAATATCCTAACATATGGCATTTACGTCACATGGAAGATCCTCGTGCAACCTCTGCCGGATCAAATATGCCAACGTTTAAGTGGCTACTTGAAAATGAACTCAATAATTCAACACTTAATCGCAAAATTGAAGTGCAACGAACCTTAGGAGTTCCCTATCCAAATTGGACTGCTGAAGAAATTAAGAAGCTTGTTCAGACGCAAGCTAATGGCATCGCTTCTGACCTAAATGCAGCGGGTGGTATTATCCAGAGTGATCGTGAAATTATTGCACTAATCGCCTACCTACAACAACTCGGTAAAGCTAAAATCACGTTCACTCAATCCCTAGCGCCTCAAATAAATCCTTAATCAATCTCATATGTTTAAGCATCTTTTGATCTATGATAGTACAACATTAGCAACTGTCATCGCTTTTATCACTGCGAGTTCAATTTTTTGTACGATAAGCTACAGAGCAATACGTATGAAAAAATCCGAAATCGAAAAGTTTGAAAACCTACCTTTTGAAACTGATAGAAATCCTGTAAGTCATGACACCCACACCTCCTAATCCCGAAGAAGATGGCGAAATTAGAGAACACTCCTATGACGGGATACAGGAGTACAATAAACGCCTTCCCAACTGGTGGCTATTCACACTCTATGGGACAATCGTATTTTGGATCGGCTACTGGTCCTACTTCGAGTGGTTTCACATTGGACTAAACGGCCCTCAAGCAGTCCAACAAGCCATGGCTCAAATAGAAGTACAAAAATTGGCATCATCTCCTGAAATTAATGATAAAAATTTATGGAAAATGAGTCGCACCCCACAATTTGTCCTAGCAGGCAAGGCTACCTTTGAAGCAAACTGTGTTGCCTGTCACTTAGTGAGTCTACGCGGTAAAAGTGAAAATCCTTTAGCGATTGGTCCTGACTTAACCCATACCAAATGGATCCATGGGGGCCATCCCACTGAACTTTATAATACTGTCACAAACGGCGTACTCATTAAAGGTATGCCTACATGGGGCCCTGTCTTAGGAGCTAAAAAAATTACGGAAGCAGTAGCCTACATCTTAAGTAAGCATACTGAAGGTGAGCCAATCGAAGTAGTTCAAAACCTACCAGAAAGTCAGACTAAGTAAGTACTTGTAGAGGTAAGTTAATGCAGTCGCAGCATCGTTCTATGCAAACACACCCACATGCAACCGCCCCAACACGAGATTCGGTCACAACTATTCTATCAGATGGCTCAAGACCGTTTATGTATCCGAGTGATACACGTGGGACTTTCACTACAGCACGCCGCATTGTGGCATATACTCTAATTGTTTTTTATTTAAGTTTACCCTGGATCAAAATTAACGGCTATCCTGCCGTATTCTTAGACATTGCACTGCGTAGATTTCATTTGTTTGGCCTTACCTTTGCAGCACAAGATATGTGGCTTTTATTTTTTGTAATCACAGGCCTTGGATTTACACTTTTTTTTATTACAGCTCTTTTAGGCCGGGTATGGTGTGGTTGGGCTTGCCCTCAAACCATTTACCTTGAGCACATTTATAGGCGTATAGAAGTACTCGTTGAAGGCGATTCCTTAAAGCGTAGGGCACTGGATGAAGCACCATGGAATGCAGAAAAAATAAGTAAACGTGTAATTAAACACGGACTATTTTTCATCACATCATTAATTTTAACCCATTTATTTTTAGCTTATTTTGTCTCAATTCGTGAAGTCTGGAAGATGATTACTTCAGCTCCAACCGAGCACTGGGGTACTTTTGTTTTTATCATGGCCTACACAGGGCTTACATACTATATCTTCTGCTGGTTTCGTGAACAAATCTGTATCGTTATTTGTCCCTACGGACGACTTCAGTCAGTGCTAACAGATGATGACACAATTACTATTGGCTATGATTCACTGCGAGGTGAACCCCGTGGTAAAGCAGGTGCTCCTGGTGCAGGAGATTGCATTTCATGTAACCGCTGCGTAAGCGTCTGCCCAACAGGCATAGATATAAGGCAGGGCTTACAATTAGAATGCGTAGGATGCACCGCCTGCATTGATGCATGCGACAATGTAATGGACCGTTTAAAGCGCTCCCGTGGTCTTATCCGCTATGCTTCACAAAATAAATTACTCAGAAAACCTACACGCTTTTTACGACCTCGTGTTATCTTATATGGCTTCTTCTTAGTCATTGGTGCCAGTGTCGCAAGCTGGGCTATATCTACACTTAAGCCTGCTAATTTAGGTGTAACCCGCATGGTTGGAGCACCCTACATTATGGATGCCCATACGATACGTAATCAATACTTAGTGCGTATTGTAAATAAGCGTAATACTTCTACTCAGTTCTTGGTCCATATCAAGAATGCGCCCGAAGGCTTAGTCCAATCTGGGTTAACTACATCACTTGAAATTCCTGCACTATCAGAAGTTGCCGCACCGCTTATTCTACAGCAAACAGACACAACCTACAAAGGAGCTTTTTTGTTCACCGTTGAACTGGAAGATTCAACTCATTCTTTCTTACTTAAGCGAACAACAGAATTTTTAGGTCCAGATCCTCAGTTTAATCTTAAATAGTGCCAATTACACCTCATGCCAGTTGAGAAAAAAAGTAAAATTTGGCTTTTTTTTGTAGCCGCAACCTTGCTGCAATTCGCGGCATGGACAACTTGGTTTATTATTGCTGCACACCATCCCGTAGCTGATGTGAAAGAAGTCATTCTCCCTCACTAATAATGGAATTAGCATCAATAAATTCACCAAGTGCTGCGTTTATTGCAGGTCTAGTCACAAGCCTTCACTGTGCAGGTATGTGTGGACCCTTGGCCTGTACACTTATGCCAGGTAAAGGTAAAGCCGGTGATCCTGAAACAATTGCAACCATCTACCATACCTCGCGGCTTACTTCGTATGCTCTTTTGGGTGCATTAGCGGGTGGCTTATGCATGCTCCCTTTAGCCTGGATATCGCGCTCCTACGCACAGTGGCTACCGTGGCTCTTGGTTCTTTTTTTTATCGCACTAGCCTTGCGCTTAGATCGTAAATTGCCTCGTCCCGCTTTTTTAAATCGATTTACCTTAACTGTGCATACCTGGCTACGGGGCAAAACGCTAGTACAAGCAGCTGCAATTCTTGGCTTTTGCACTCCTCTACTACCCTGCGGTCCATTATATTTTCTTTTAGCCCTGGCACTGCTTTCTGGTTCAGCGCTTCATGGAATAGAATTTATGCTAGCTTTCGGTCTTGGAACTGTCCCCTTACTTTGGATTGCACAGTTTCAATTCAACCGTATTCGCCAATATCTATCTCCGCTGTGGTTTAATAGAGCTCGTATCTTTCTAGCACTCAGTACAGCACTTATTATTAGTTGGCGCCTACGCGGCACCCTTGGATTTCTAGGACCCTCAGCAAGTAATCTCATTTGTTTTTAAATGAGTATCTTCGTAAGAGCAGGTAATCCTGCACCAGCACGGTTAATTAATTGCAGACACTGCGGAGCTTCACTTCTGGATGAACATAAGCAAAAGACTGGGTTTTGCTGTTCAGGATGTAGCTATGTTTACAGAATCATCCATGAAAATGGATTAGATGGGTATTATAACATTAAAGACGATATCACAGCACCTGTTGCTTCCTACGTTTTCCAATCCCACGACTATACTTGGCTTAAGGCTGCACAAACCGAAGCTGAAAATTTTAGTATATCTTCTTCAGGGCGAAAAAAAGTCCCTGAACTAACCTTAGATGTGCAAGGAATATCCTGCGTGGGATGCGTGTGGTTAATTGAGCGCCTTTTCTTGCAGCAGCCAGGAGCGCGCGAATGTATCACTAATGCCCAATATGGAACTTTGATAATACGTTGGAATCCACCCACTTTTTCAGTGGAAGCCTTTGCGCAGAAACTACTCAGCTTGGGTTACCTCCTAGGCCCCGTAGGAGAATCAATGAGTATTCCAGAGAGTCGTGGTTTAGTAAAAAAAATAGGCTTATGTGCGGCATTCGCCATGAACATCATGCTTTTTAGTTTCCCGACTTATTTCGGGATGCAGCCAAGCTTTGAATATGCTTATCTCTTCCAGCTTCTTTCTCTTCTTTTTGGCACATTAAGTTTTCTTGTCGGTGGTACTTATTTTGTAGCACGAGCTTACCGAGCACTAAGGCAAAAAGCACTCCACATTGATACGCCAATTTCGATTGGCATTTTAGGCGCTTATTTAGGCTCTGTATATGGCTGGTTTACTCACGAACTTGGGTTTGTGTATTTTGATTTCTTGGGTACTTTTATCGTTTTAATGTTGGTGGGTCGCTGGGCACAAGTTGCAGCTGTAGAAAATAATCAGCGCCGATTGCTCAGTAAAAACCCAAGACCAAACCGCATTACGCTTACTTCAGGTAAAGAGATACCCGCAGAGCATGTGATAACAAATATGCAGATTTTACTTAAAGCAGGCCATACGCTTCCCGTAAACTGCCGTCTTGTATCAGCTGGGGCCGTATTCTCGTTAGCCTCAATTAATGGAGAATCTGAGCCTAAAATTTATAATAAAGGTCAATACATTCCTGCAGGCGCAGTAAGTTTAAGTAATACAAACTGTGAACTCAGTACGCTTCAAAATTGGAATGAATCACTGCTTTATCAGTTACTCGAAAGCAAACAACGCCACAGTGAACGCCATTTATTTTTAGAACGTATTGTGCGTGGTTACTTAGTAGGTATACTTGCCGTTGCATGCTTAACGGGTATAAGTTGGTGGATATCATCACACAACCTAGTACGCACCTGGTCTGTTGTGACTGCAATTTTGGTTGTCTCTTGTCCGTGTGCTATTGGCCTAGCATTTCCACTCGCAGAAGAAATAGCTACCTTAGCACTACGCAGAAAAGGAGTTTTTGTACGTGATTCTGATTTATGGAGTAAACTCTCCCGAGTAAGTAAACTTATTTTTGATAAAACAGGAACACTCACTTTGGAGGCTCCTGTACTCCTTAATCCCGAGTCCATATTAAATCTAACTTCAGAATCACTTGCGGCTCTTTTTACGTTGGTTCGAGATAACCACCACCCGATTAGTGAAGCATTACTTGAAAACTTACTTGTGAATGAGACACCGCTAGCCATACAGGGAGAGCTAAGCGAGCACATAGGCCACGGAGTAAGTCTTGGTCCCTGGGCTTTAGGTAAAGCGGGGTGGAAAGATAGCGCTGAAATTAATTCAGATACGGTTTTTTCGAAAAACTCGGTTGTACTCGCTCGCTTTAAATTTAGTGATCAAGTAAGGCCTCGCGCAAGAGACGACTTAAAGAAATTACAAAACTCAGGTTTAGTAGCTTATATTCTAAGCGGTGATAGTACCGCCAAAGTAAATAGCCTAGCAGAGGAATTAGGGATTATTCAAACACACGCTTTCGCTCAGATGAGCCCACAAGCAAAAGCGGATTGGATTACATCAAACGCACGCAATGATAGCCTTATGCTTGGGGACGGCGCCAACGATAGCCTCGCCTTTGATCAAGCGTTATGTCGCGGAACCCCTGTTATTCACCGTGGTATACTTGAGCGTAAAGCTGACTTTTATTACTTAGGTCAAGGTATTGGAGGCCTTATCTCTTTATTTAAAATCGATAGAATAAGAAATAGAACCCAAATCTGGATATTAATATTCTCTGTTATCTATAACGTGATTGCTGTTGGTTTCGCAATTGCTGGGCTAATGAATCCACTGCTAGCCGCAATCCTAATGCCAATTAATTCGCTACTGACCCTATCTATCGTTACCTCAGGCATGAAGCGTGCCTTTAGCGTTTAGAACGTAAAGAAGCGTACTGTCTAGAGTTCATTTTTGCCAAAACGAAAGGCTTGTCGTTTTCACGAATTAGGATGATTATTAGGGCTCACACCTATGGCTCCTAAGACATCACTCCTCTGCCTTATAGTACTCAGCTTTTTATCCGCTGGCTGCACAACAGGCACTTTTTCAGTCAATGTGCCAATCGCAGGTGGTAAAATGCGCCAAATACAACTTGGCTCCAAAGGACCTGTACATGCTGAGGATGAGTACATAGCAATTGAAAAAGCATTTATTCAAATCCAAGGCGCTACCAAAGTAGGCAATTTCAACTGGGCTTTTAAGGTTAAAGGACCCGTTAAGCCAATCAGTGTAAAAATTGAAGATATGAGCGATGATGAACCCATGGTTATGCTTTCGCAGTCACCAATTGAAATCGCAGGCAACACCTGGGAAGCCAAAGGCATAGATATCACCCAAACCTACGAGGGTATTAAGTGGATCTATGAAATTGAAAACAGCCTTCGTGTGTACCGCTTTACTATTACTCTATCCAACGGAACGACCTCAGAACTTTATGAAGGTGTATCTTATCCCACCCAGATTAAAGAATATCTAAAGACTCAAATGGGGTTACCCGCAACGCTACCTGTTACACCTAAGGCTCCGGAGCAGCCAGTAACACCCAATTTCTAGTTTTTTACTATTTTTTTGGATAATTCCAATTTAGAGGTGTCTGAGTGGATGTAATTAAAACTAATAAACACCTCTACTCGTCTTGAAACGTATTTTATTAATTGCAGGCGCTCTGTTACTTTCGAGCTTTTCGCTACTCAGAGCAGAAACTTTCACTGCTGATCAACTCGAACAGCTCACGGCACCAATCGCCCTTTATCCTGATTTACTGGTTTCTTTAATACTACCTGCTTCAACACAGCCTAACGATATCAGTGACGCAGCATTTTATGTACTTGGTGGTGGGAATGCCTCCCGCATTGAGTCCGCTAGGTGGGCACCCAGTGTTAAATCACTGGCTCGTTATTCTCAAGTTATAGTGTGGATGAGTTATAATACGCCTTGGGTTGTACAACTTGGAACAGCGTTTAGTTTTCAAGAATCGGAGGTTCTTAGTTCGATACAAAGACTTAGACAAAGAGCAATGATCGATGGAATTCTTAAAGATACCCCAGAACAACGTGTCGTTATTTCTGATGGGATTATCTATATAGAGCCCGCTGATTCTGAACTCATTTATATACCTATCTATGATGCTAACGTTTGCTTTAGGCATGCAACCCAAGGCCTAATGGGACCTTGGATAATATTTGATAGACCTTACTTCATGGGAGAATGGCTAACCTACGGCTGTGATTGGAAGAATCACCATGTAGTCTCAAACCTAAAGTATGATTCTAGGTTAAGTCGTTCCCATGAATTGAATCGGTTTAATGGTTCTCACATAGTCACACATGAAATGAGAAGGCCTATACGTGATCCTAGGGTATCTGAAGTCATTACACATCCTGAACTGCAACCAGGGGCTCCGCAAATTCACAGTCATTCGCCTAGGGAAGAGCAAACCCGAGTCTTACAGCCAGGAATGCCAAATCGCAGTATCCCTCAGCACAACGGTTCTATAAATAATCAACAGACTAGACCCGAGAATCCTCACACAAACCAGGGTCAACAGCAGAGACTACCCCCTCAAAATCCCCCGTCTAATTTCGTTCCACGAAATCAATTCGACCCACAACGACTTTACCCTCAAACACCCCAAACTAATTTTGCTCCAATAAATCAGGGTCAACAGCAGAAACTGCCTTCGCAAAATACTGAATCTAATTTTGTTCCAAGACATCAGCCTGAGCCGCAAAGACTTCCCCCAAGATCTGAGCCAACTTACACACCACCCACTCGTACACCTCCTAGCCAACAGCCTTCCACTGTACATAGAGACGAAGAAGCTGCAAAATAACTCCAAATCTTGAACTATTCTTGAGTGGACTTTAGTAGCGTACATAGTAAAAACAATTTTCTTAAGTTAAACCCCTTGATTCTATGTCTATACCCCTGATACGTATCTGTTCATCTGCAACCTTAGCTTTAATTCTCGCATTAAGTTTAGCTACCCAAACTATGGCCACTCCCCTGAATGCACATGTTGAAAAAACTGCGTTTGGATTAGACGGCTCCAGTTTAGTAGATTTGTATCAGTTAACTAACACCCACGGCATGGTTGTTAAAATCATGACTCGTGGAGCTACAATCACTGAACTTCAAGCACCTGATAAAAATGGAGATTTAGATAATATTACTTTAGGGTTTGATACACTCAAAGAATATACAACCCAACAAGTCCCTTACTTTGGCGCAATTGTAGGTCGTGTCGGTAACCGTATCGCAAAGGGCCACTTCACGTTAAATGGTGTTTCCTATACCCTAGCCACCAATAACGGAGTAAATCACTTACACGGTGGCTTAATAGGCTTTGATAAAGTCAATTGGAGTGCAACAGAAGTCCCTGAAAGTAACGGCTGTGCAGTCCGTTTTAGCTATTTAAGTAAAGATGGCGAAGAAGGTTATCCTGGTAATTGTAGGACTGACGTCACCTATGTCCTCACAAACGACAATACCCTAGAACTAACCTACGCTGTAACTGTAGATAAAGATTGTCCGATTAATGTCACTAATCACACCTACTTCAATCTAGCAGGCCCTGAGCATGGCTCAATCTTAGGCCATGAAATCTTAATTAATGCTGACCACTACACACCCGTTGACTCGACCTTGATTCCAACCGGTGAACTGAAAACTGTAACTGGAACTGCTATGGATTTTACAAGCTCTCACGCAATTGGAGAAAGAATTAAGGCAGTAGGTGGTGACCCTATCGGTTATGACCATAACTATGTGCTTAATAAAACTAGCGGCCTAAGTTTAGCTGCACGTGTACACGAATCCACGAGCGGTAGAACAATGGAAGTATACACGACAGAACCTGGTGTTCAGTTCTATAGCGGTAATTTCTTAGACAGTACTCTTACAGGTAAGAAAGCAGTCGTATATAAACAATATGGAGGCTTCTGTTTGGAAACACAGCACTTCCCTGATACAGTTAATCATTCTAACTTCCCAACGAATGTATTAAAGGCAGGACAAACCTATCATTCGCAAACGATATTTAAGTTTTCGGCTAGTAAGAATTAAGTTAGATATAGAGTCTAATCTACAGCGGAGCGACAGTTGTAGCTAGGGATCAAAAAAATCTCAGATAGTGCTCTGCATCACTGGAAATTGAGTGACGTCCTATCAGGTGCTGCTACGTATTTAAATCCAGTCTAAGTGTATTATTATAAGCACTAGCAAAAGGAATCTCATCAAAAACGATACGCTGCTCGGGCACTAGAACTGCTTTAATTTTAACAATAGCTGATTGAGAAATCTTGCGAATTTTAGACTTACGAATTGTTTCTGAATAATCAGCACGGTCGTAAAGGGCAGATATCTGTACAGCTTTATATGTTAAAATGTTGGTAATTGCTGCACGCTGTTCAAAGCCAAGACTTAATTTATCCGTTAGAGTATCAATAAGCTTATTGATACGTAAATAACATCCCGTAAATAGATTCCCTACTTGGTTTGTAGTAAAAGTACCATCTGCATAGCACGATGGTGACACTCTCACTACAGCAAGGGCTAGAGTGTAATAAATGTAATCACGAATTCTCAATGTCTTAAAATCATCCTACTAACGTGGCATTTAATAGCACATCTTATCTGTGTTAAATTTATGTTACAGTTTGATTACAAATTTACATAATTCGTAATTGAAAAGTTGTTGTTCTCAAATTCGAGATTTCATAGCACCTTATATGTCAGACTACAAAAGATAGATTAGTGTCACAGTAGAGTTTCAAAAATGAAACATTTATGAAACAGACAAACTTTCGTTTTGCAATTTATGAAGGAAAAGAGCGCTTTTATACTCCATGCCAGCAACGCGATTGATCGTTCCAGTATTATCAACTCTTGCTACCTTTACTCGCCTGTCACACCCAAACAACCTGCATACCTTGCTTAGGTCTACTGGTTACAAGTTGCGCCCACCTAAGCCAACATTCTACCAAATTCAAACCACGGAAAATTGGGATAAGTGTGCAAGGGATAATAAGCTATCGTATAAAGCGAAAATTTTCTGTGAAAAACGTTTAGGCAATATACCAACAATTGTACTTGGGGGCTTTGTACCTGATTCAACTGAACAAGTATATTTAATGCGCGGATTTTTTTTAAGACGAGGAAGTGTTTACTATATCAACTATCCAGAAGGCTCGTTTTCTCTTGAACTGCTATGTGCTCAAATTGATGACTTAGTGACAGAAATAAATACTAAGCATCATCAAAATCCTATAATCTTTGGTGTAAGTTTTGGAGCTGGAGTTGTGCTGGAATGGCTTAAGAGAAATAGCAAAATTAAAACTAGCTATTGTATTGCAGGCGTTGTACTAGTTAGCCCTGTAGCCTGCCTAGGTGACGTACTAGATAAAACGCAAGTAAAACCTAGTACGCTGTTAGGCCGCGCACTTAAACCCTATTTTGAAAATATCTGCGGAGTTGATCAACAAGGAGTTGAGAGAGCTAGATCAATTTTTATGAAAATGTTTGAAGCTGGTGCACAAAATAAAGAGTGCATTGCAGCAGTGATGACTGCTGAAGAAATAAACGTCCTTAAAGATAAAGTATTTCGTACAATTCAAGGAATCGATTTAAAGGGTTCCTCAGAGCGAGTGCTTGCTATATCGGAGATGAAGCCACTTTTATATTTTGCTGATCAAAAGTCACTACCTCTTACTTTAGCTCCTGTACTCATATTATATGCCGAAAAAGAAAGTGCCGTGTTATGTGAAAATTCACCCACACGTTTAGCATTACAATCGAATTTAACAGACTATTTTCCAAATGGTACAATGCGTGTCGTAAGTGGTGGTGCTACACCCGTACAACATGCTTCTCTTATTTTTCATTATTTTCAATTTTTGCAGCATCTTACTTTATTTTATAGAACAATTCGGACTCGAAAGTTTTCAATTGCTGCATGAAAAATAAGGCATCTGCTACCTATTCACGCTCTCTAGTTAGCCTAGGTGCACGTTTTGTTGCATCACGTACAGGAAAACGACTCAAGCAAGTCAATGCAGCTATATCAGATCAAAAGAAAATTTATTCTAAATTAATTAAGTCTTACTCTAATACTTCAGTATGGAGTTCCCTTGGGATACACGAGAATTTATCCTATGATAAATTTCGTAAGAGTATCCCACTAAATCGCTATGAGGATCTTGCTAGCTATGTAGAGCGAATGAAGGCTGGAGAGTCTAGCTTGCTATGGCCGGGGAAATGCAGCTACTACGCAGTATCATCTGGTACTACAGCAGGAAGAACAAAATACATACCCATCACGCAAGCGATGCTGGCTCATTTTAAAAAATCCGGGCTTCAATCACTTCTCTACTATGCAAGTCGTTCACATAAAGCAGCTGTTTTTAAGGGAAGTCATTTGTTTCTAGGGGGTTCAACAGGCTTAACTCCACATACATATAATTCTGGTTTTACAGCTTACGCAGGAGATTTAAGTGGTATTACTGCTAGGCATTTACCCAGATGGATTGAAAAATACATTTTCGAACCAGGTAAGACAATAGCAGCGATGGATAATTGGCCTGCTAAAATTGAGGCCATAGCAGAAAGAACTCAGGATAGTGATATAAGTTTAATAGCAGGTATACCAAGCTGGATACTAATACTGGCAGAATCATTACGTAAGAAAACTGGCGTAAGTAATTTACAGCAGCTTTGGCCACATTTTGAATGTCTTATGCATGGCGGTGTGCCTATTACTCCTTACGTAAATGAACTAAAAAAGGTTCTAGGGCCATCAGTCAATTTTCATGAAGTGTACCCTGCCTCTGAAGGCTTTATTGCAGCACAAGACACTCATAACTCTGATCAAGGAATGCGCCTAATGACTGATTGCGGTCTTTTCTTCGAATTCCTACCCATGCAAGACTACAGAGATACAGATTTAGGGGGACTTGGTAAATATGCAGTTCCAGTAACTGAAGTTAAGGCTGGAATCGATTATGCACTCATTTTAAGCACCCCAGCCGGTCTTGTAAGGTATGTAATAGGCGATGTTATACGTTTTGTCTCTATCTCACCCCTAAGGCTAGTCTATAGAGGTAGAACAGCTCTTCAATTAAGTGCCTTCGGTGAGCATGTGATTGAAAAAGAAGTCACAGACTCTCTTGTAGAAACCTGCAATGAATTTGAAGTTAATATAGGTAATTTCCATGTGGCACCTTTATTTTCTGATCCAAGCCAAGATCGAAATCGGGGCTGTCACGAATGGTGGATTGAATTAGTATCAGGAAATATCACCGATATTAAAAAATTTAGCATAAGGCTGGATAGTCATTTACAAATAAAAAACGAAGACTACGAAGCAAAAAGAGTTTCAGGTGGTCTAGCTGATCCTATAGTACATATCTTAAAGCCAGGGACTTTTGAGACTTGGCTTAAGGCGAAGGGAAAATGGGGTGGTCAAAATAAAATGCCTAGATGTCGTAGCGATAGAGAAGTAGCAGACACTCTTTCCTTTGCGAATAGTGTAGAATAGGAAATGTTTTGTAAGGCTATAAGTTAAGTATGCCTTAACGTAAGTTGAGTGTACCGCTTTGATTAATCACTACTAGCACCGGCACAACTTGATTCTATATATCAACTCATGGATTTGCACTAGATTTGTATTACAACTGTGTAAATCTAAATTAATATTTAGACCTAGACTGCGCTTTAACTTTTGTAAAAGCAGTGGGTTTATTATCACTGTGAGGACTTGGATCTTGAGCCACTCCTCCACCACCGTAGCCTAAGACTTCTACATCAAATTCAGAATCTGGGTCTTCAGCAGTTTGTGAAGATTGTGATTGTTTGACCACGTCAGCAGCCGCACTGCTTGCCGCAGCTGAAGCACCTGAGGCAGCTGCCAGAGATCCACCCATACTTGGTGCGGCTGCCATAGGAGAGCCTACTGTAGCACCTCCGACTTGAATATTTCCTGCGTTAATAACTTTTACAGCTGATAGTGTTAAATTTCCTGATGCTCTAATACCTGCATCTCCTGCATTAATAGAGCCTGAAGGGGCAATAAGATCTACGTCAGCAGGAGGTATTCCTGCAACTGTTTCTAGAACACCGATACCGCCGCCAGTTGATAAACCTGCAAGATCGGTTTCGACAGCACCACTTTGAGGATCAATAAGTACACGTGTTGGAGGCGCAGATTGTACTGTCTTAGCAGATTCACCTGCAGCGATATCACCCGTAGTAGACCATAGCGTTTCATTTCCTCCACGTAGTGTAAAGATACGTGAAGTGCCTACATTTACACCGCTTTGTGTAAATATTGAAATATTTCCTCCATACTCTGTAAGAATACCCTGATCAACTGCTGGATTTCCAGTAGTGTTTATACCAACTGTTAAATAACCACCGGGTGCAAATATGTTAATGTTACCTCCACTCGCAGTCATAATCTCCTTAGAAGTAAGGTTTATATAACCCTGGTATTGTTTTGCTGGGAACAAAGCTGAAATCGCAGCATAGCCAGCCGTATAATTACCATAACCAGGTGATGACTTATTATTGTGATCACGCCCAGCATCACGTAAGACAAGATAGAAAATATCTAAAGCGTAAATATCTTTTTGCTTGATTGATAGAGTATTAAATTGATTCCAAATCTGAGTAGTACTTGTGCTAGTCATACCCATGAGTTTACCCAAATCAGGTAAATACCTTGCTGAGTAATTACCGGCAGTACTTGGATTTAGAAAATCTGCTATGAATGCAGTAAATCCAATCTGACTTTGATTAAGGCTCGAGGCAGCGCCAATACCAGCACCTGTGATTACGTCAGATCCTACAAAGGGCAGATATGGATTTAGTGTATTGCCGATACTTGTGATTCCACGTGCAGTTCCGTCGATTGCATTAGGGCCTACTCCCAAGGTTAAGTTACGTCCAGCTAACACCTCAAGAGTTCCTGGTCCACTTATTTGAATATCGCCAGAGGTTGGATTGCCACTCAGTGGCCCTGGATCATTCGAATTACCAGGAAGTAGACGATTTCCTGCATACTGAGCCTGCAAACGGAGAAGTGAATTAGGATTATAAGCAATCAGATCACGCCCAGCATCAACTATACTTACATTAGAAGGTATAACATTTTGTATATATAAGCCAATGTCTGTAATATCTAAACCAGCTACGACATCAGTTACTTTACCTGAGAATAATGTCAGACCTGAAATACTTCCATTACTTGCATATAAATGTACAGGTAATGGATCATTAAAATGCAGAGGTCCAGGAGCATGAAGTGCTTCTTTAGTTTGGATGAGTGATGAAGAGCCAGTAGTTGAACCAGATACGCTGAAAATACTGTCCAAATTATCCATCAAATGAAGCGGCGTGACTGTTGGAGTGAGTGCATCAGCGCTAGATAAATTGAGTGGTGTGAGTGCTGATGGTATACGTGTTGGATCTGCATCAGAGAGATTAATCAAACTCGAATTCCAAAGCTGTGTTGCCAAACCATTAATTACGGTTTCACCATTAGACTGCATGCCATTAATTGATTTATTAGCAGCTAGATTTAACTGTCCCGTAGATGAAGGAGATAAAACAAGACTTCCTATAATATTTATGCTCCCTGTAAAGGCATTCACATCCAATGTAGGAGGCATTATACTCATAACAGTCTGAAACGGTAAAACAGTGGTTTCAGTCAAGCGTAGCCAAGGCTGCGAATAAGATGAGAATGTTGAGCTATGCGCTGAATCATAGAGCAGTACGTTTTGATACCAGGCAAATAATGACCCAGATTGATTATCAGCAGGACTATCTAAAAGGGTTATGTCTCCAGTTAATGATTTAACACTTACTGAATCTGTAGACGCGTACGTTGAGAAATAACTCTTTTCATAGGCATTATTATTAAGCCCAGACGGCATTAAAAATGGATTAGCTATTGGGCCAAGAAGTAGATCACCTCCAGCATTTACTTGGAAACTACCTTTACCTAAGAACAGTGTTGTCGGTAACCATGTAGATTGATCAGCTATCTGACTTGAACTTTGAAGTTGTATAGCCTGAGACTGGGTTATTGCAGCACGGGTACTATTGGTAAAGATTGAGCCTCCGGCTTGAATAACACCTGCTCCATGTTCAACATAGTAAACTCCAGCATTAATATTCCTTCCTGCTAGAACTGTTAAATTACCTCCTCCTAATTCAACAAGATTAGATGAATTTGGTATACCTGCTGCCATACGTGCATTCGTTGGAACTACGGCATCTATATTACTGATATCACGACCTGCATTGAGTATAACATTGCCACCTCCTAAAGCACCAACGCCTTCAAAAAAGTTAGTAAAGTTTACCCACCAAGCTGTAGATTGAATCGGGCCACCTGCATATGACGAATCAAAAAGACCAGTAGCAGGATTAACATAACCCTGCCTGTAGAGCCAATTATTTGGCATTTCAAGTGATGAGTCCTGATAGGTAACCACTGGCGAGCCAGTAACAATCTGATGTGTGATGTCCTGCTGGGCGAAAATTGTGACATTACCTCCGTCCATGCTAAATTGCGCAGAAGCGATAGGTAATTGAGCAGCACCTAATTGAGAATTTTTAATCAGAAGTGATAAATTAGGTAGACTAAAATCACCGGCTTTAATGACAGTAGTTGGATTAGCAATCTGAGTGCCTGCTGTATAAATTGTAGCAATTGAATTAAGTAACTGCAAATCACGCCCCGCATTAATATTAATTGAGCCTGTTCCAGTACGTATTACTTGATAATAACTTGGTATTATACCGCTTGAAGGCGAAATCGATTTTAACGGTAGAGGCTGACTTCCTAAGCCTAAAAGTATTGAACCACTGGACGCTGCCAACGAACTTAGGGGAAGTACAGTTGTTAAATTAGCAGAGTTAAAATCTGCACCAGATGTAAGTTGGTATGACCAGGAAAGACTACCAGCAGGGAGTAGATTCTGATCCCATAGTCCATAGCTTGAAGAACCACCGAAGCCATCGCTAAGTGAACCATAACCCTTCTGACCAGTACTTGAATTAACAGCGTAAGCAAAATTGATATTACCCAAAGCTTTTAAAACAAGGTTTCCAGGTTCTCCCGAGCCGGCAATTACTGAATTAACAGATGGACCATAGCGATATGTGGAAAAGTCCCATGCTGTGCTAAGTGTAATATCGCCAGATGTATTTATAATTTCAGCACCGGGTTGTACATGAGTTAAACCGGTTAGATTTGAATTTGCACCAAGTAAGCGATTTGTAATGGATCCAGTATTAGAACCAAACACTTGCCCGTTGGAATTAATAGCATCTTGGAGCTTACTTGTGATAATTCCACCAGAGGATGTTAAATTATAAACATTATAACCTTCTAGGATAATACTAGATGGATTTACAATCGTAGCTTTAAGTGAATTAACCTGCAGATCTGAACCATCCATGTTTTGAGGCGCACGGATATGAAGTACACCTGTTAGGTTTCCTAATCCTGAACTTGCACTGCTAAAAGAGGCTACAGAAAGATCAATATTAGAACCTGCTAGAACATTTATAAAACCGTTGGGGTTTATTACGCCATTTAGTTCTGAGCCAGCAAAAAGATTCACTAAACCACCCCTACCCGAGTTATTAAAATTCTGCGCTGCTACACTTAAGCGTGCACCACTTTGAAGTGTTACATTACCGTTTGCTTGTAGATCAATAGTGCCTCCCGTTACACCCGATGCATTAATATAGCCTGTGGATGCTACCGTTATTGAACCGGTATCAGCAGCGAGTGAATAATTTTTAGCAGAAGCTAGGCCTGCTATCGTAACGTCACCCGTGCGCAACCTATACTGAAGACTTTCAGTAAAACCACCTGCAAAAAGTAATGTATCAAGGCTATCAACTGAGGTTAATGATAGATTAGCTTCGTCAAGACTGAAGGACGCATTTACTGCGTTTGCAGCACCTAAGCCAGATAGAGTACCAGATAAACCGAACGATCCTTGTGGAGCCGATACATGCAGGGAACCAGCATTGCCACCTGAAGCTTGAGCCGCTACATTAATAACGGCATTAGAGCCTACACTTACAGAGCCTTGATCTGCGGTTAATAGAATAGTACCTGCATTTGTATTTGCTTGAAGATCAAAGAATGCAGCTGATTGTCCGCTTACATTCAGTTGAGCTGGAGCTGTATTGCCAATTAAAAGCGAACCTGAGGTTGCATGAAAAAGCAGTGAGCCACTTGGAGCAAATACGGCATTGTTAATTGCAACAGATGAACCCACAAAATTGAGATTAGCACCTAAACCGGATAACGCGGAATTATATACTGCCGTAGTACCGCCACTGAAATTAAGAGCTTGAGTAGCACTTAAAGTCTGAATGACACCTGCACTTGCAGTAACTAAAGGTGTATTTGCGGTGAGGTTACCTACAACATTCAGTGAACCGCTAGACTGTAAAACTATTGCTTGTGTGGCGTTAAGTGCAACTGAACCATACTGATTTATAAATAAGGCATTTGAGCCAATATCAATTGTTGTAGCATTAAAGGCTAAAGTACCACTAGCGGTAGACATAGCGCTAGGGCCTACGACTTGATCAATATTATTAAGTTTAACGGTTTGCGCATTAAAATTTACAGTACCTGATTGCGCATTGAAGCCACGGATTTCACCTGTAGATAAGCCTAAAAATAAGGAAGTTGGCTGTCCTGCACTATTTGTAATACCAAATTGACCAGTACCGTAAATATCAAGCGTTGAATAACTCAGTAGTGATAAAGACTGTGTACTTTGAAGTGCAGTGACTAGACTTGGCAGTAATGTTAAACCTGTAATATTAGGTACTGTACCTGGATTAGTGAGTTCAAGCTGTATCTGGCCGCTAGCAAGAGATATGGATTGGCTAGTGAAACTTACAGAGGGATCAATTGATGTAGCTAGTGTTGAATCTAGAGTTACTGAAGCGCCAGTTAATTTTACTCCTGAAGCTACACTTAAATTAGGTCCGGACGTTGAGTTAACACCTAAACGATTAATAACTGATGCCGGTCCAGCAGTAACTTCAACAAGCGCACCATTTCCACTACCTGACTTGGAATTTGTACCGATCAGTAATTGCTGAGGTGCAGCGTAGGCTGCGCCTGTTGCCTGTATAATAGAGCCTGATGTAAGAGTAAGAGCACCATTGGCTACCAAAATAACATCTGTAGCAGTCAGTGCAGTTCCAGCATTATTTACAGTTAGATTATTTGTATCGACTGAAATCTGAGTTCCAGACGTGAGTGTACTACGTTTTCCACCAATCAGTAAACTCTCAGCACTAAAAGCAGATAAAGTTGAAGCACTTAAAACAAGTAATCCCGGCTGATTTTGTGAACTCGTCCCTGTAATTAATATATCTACAGGACTAGCTATATCTACTAAACCTCCCAGACCCCCAGTTGTTGCACTTGCAGTAACAGAACCAGAAATTGCCATACCCTGAGTAGCTGTAAAAATAAGCTGTCCTGAATCAATCGGCAAACGTGGTACAGCACTACTACTAGCTATAGCACTTTGGCTTAAGAAAGTATTTGCAAGTGATATATTATACTGTGCACGTGATGCAACAACTCCACTTGAAGCAACATCAAACGATGTATAAAGTGGTTGGCTCGTCTGAGTTGAATTAAGTCCTTCTGAAAAATAACCTGAAACTACAGTAGATCCATCAGGCTGAATGGCTGGAGATCCAATCGGAATACTCTTTTGTGGCGTAATCAGAAAAGCTCCTGGAAGAAGTGCGTAACGTGCAGGCAGTAAAGTATACATACCAGCAGATAATCCAGGGCTAGCTTGCAAGTACACTTGCTGTCCAGCCATTAAAGTTTGATTCACATATCCAGGGTCGGAACCTAAATTAAATGTTATAGGATTAGTATTATATGCACCAAAAGGAGCGTATGATAAACCGTATGAAGGTATAATTGCGTAGCTTTGTGCGGAGGATAGAATATCACTTGTACCACCTACCCCAGATACCCACTGGTAAGCTAGTAAATCACCACCACCACGCATGTCTATAACTGAACCAGCTTGATCAGTTACGGTTTTAGCTGAGAGGTTAACAAGCTTTGATGGAATACCACCATTGGTAATATCAGTACCCGATGGATCTATCCATGATGTCGCATTGAAAATTAGCCCATAAGGTATTGTAAAATTTATTCCAGTAACTGGATCGATAGCTGATACCGAAGTATGGCTTCCAGAAGTAAGCGTGAGCTGCTGAGTAATTGGACTGGAGAGCAATGGACCAGATAACATATCAAAAGGTGCAGCGCCTGAACCATTCCAACCCAAATTAATAGTTCCGACTGGTGCATTAAGAGTACCTCCTTGTGAGATTGTTGAAGCATAAAAGTTAAGGCTGCCACCTGCAGATAAAGGCAGAGGACGAGTTCCAGAACCAAGTATAGAAATTGCACCTGATGTACTTACGCCATTTAATTTGTAATCAAAGGCAGTAACTTGAAATACAGTTGATGTAGGGGGATAAATTTGCCCTGCAGTCATTACAATTGATCCTGCCACATCAAAATAACCATCTCCTATGATATCACCATTTTGAGCAGTAAAGTTAGCCTTACTGATATTTTGCAAAGACAAATTACCGATATTAATGACAGGAGCTGTGACGTTAAGTGATCCTGAACCTGCGGTAGGTGAAAGAAAGAAACTCTGTCCTTGGTAGCTAAAAGCTGACGTTTGCTGTAGGGGGGCAAAAGGACTAGCAAATTGAGTTCCTACAGATACGAGCGAACTATTTAAATTTACTGCTGCATTAGAATATATTACTCCGTCAGTACCGATAATTAAACTACCTGGAGCGGTTAAAGAAACAGACCCTACAAATTGAGGTGTACCTAAAAGACTTAATGAAGCAAAGCCGCTTGTATTAAAATTTGAAGCTGCAAAATACCCACCAGCTGGAAGTGAAACGCCACTGGAATTTATGATTGCATGGCCTATTGCAGTCTGTCCGGTACTATAAAAAGATGCAGGTATGACTGGTCCAGACTGCGACACAGTCATAGTTACACTTAAAGGTGTCTGTGTATTTGCAGCACCGGTAGGGAAATATAGCCCCGAGGACATTGTGAGCGTACCACCAATTGCTGAACTGCCTCCTGCAGAACCAAATATAGTAGAATCGAAAAATAATTCTTGAGAACCAATAAGCGTAAGTGTTCCGCCATTACTTTGTACACGTGTTGGAATTAAACGCATACCTGATGTACTCCCATCTGAGGTTGTAAGAGCACCCGAGTACCCAGCTTGGAAATCGAGAACACTACTTGCGCCAGAAACATCAATTTTAGAGCCCGTCTCTGCAGCAATGTTACCTAAAATAGTTATATCACCACCATCGAGTACCCTACCTGTTACAGCGTTTAGTGGATTAGCTGTATACAAAACCGTGCCTTTAGCTGATAGTGAGCTACTAGGTGCTAAATCTACTGTAGGTACAACAGCAGTAGCTAGCGGGAATAAAAAGCCTGAATCTTTACCACCACTAATCGTTATAGTGCCACCAGGAGCGAAAAGTGAACCTAGGACAGTGACTGTATCACCAGTAAGCGTAATCTTACCATATGGATCTGTTTCAATAACAGAACCCAAACCGTCGATCAAATTACCTGCAGCTATAAGGGAAGCGCTAGAATTATAGGGATTACGTACCCCTAACGAAGCAAAGCTTAAATTAACAGGGCTGCGTGCAGCTTGAGGTAAAATTATAGGCTGCAACGAGAAGCCTGTTGGTGAAAACGGATCAGCAAGTTCTACCTTACTCGTAACTATTGGCTTTAAAACCGTATTAGGTAAGATTGATATTCCAGGATTATATACGCCAGATACAGCTGTAGTTGTACCTAGACCACTAATCGAAAAACTGTTGAACCCACCTGTACTGAAAAATTGCGGCGTTAGAAGTAGTGTACCAGCAGGTGCTGAACTACCGCCAATTTGTACAAGTGGAGCTGTTATACTTAGGGATGCACCTTGAAGCCCAGAATAACCTTCTAGTGCAGAATTCATGTTAAAGCTACCACCGACAAGAGGCGGAACTAACGGATCAACACCGCCACTTACTTGAAAAGAACCACCAACTCCATAGGTCGCTGATCCTGTCGCACTAACATTTACACCACCTGACACATTTATAGATGTGCCTGATAGTAAGTTTACATTAAATGCATCGATAGTTACAAAGCCGCCTTGTGTTAGTATTGGAGATACACTAGCCGAAGAAATACTAGATCTCTGATCTATAACCATTCCAGCTACATTTAAATTTGCACCAGAGCCCAGTGTCACTGTGCCACGTGTGAAATCAATATCGGGTATTGATGCAACACCCCCACCTAAAGCTCTATTTGCATATGGAGAGAAATCAAGTGCAGTAAACGATAGGGTTCCATTTGGTATATTTATATTAGCTTGAATATTAATAGATGCGCCAGTCAGCGATAAAGCACCTCCTGCAGCTGATGTAAGATTAGAATTAAAAGGAATAGTAATTATTCCATCACTATCATTGATTGCGACCTTACCAAACCCATTAGAGCCAAGAATTGAAGGAGGTAATATTACCTGGGATTGTAGAGCAGCGCTAAGTGGATTAGGAATACCAGAACTACTTAGACTAAAACCTGCTGCTTGAGGAAGACTAGAGCTAGCCTGAAAACTAAGCGACGGCGTATACTGAGAATAAAATGGATAATTAAAACTTGGTAGCGCTAAATCTTGACCCGCCAAGAGTAAGTTAAATGAACTAGGAGCAGCAGGAGTATTAACCTGGTAGGCCCCAGAGCGAGTTAAACCAGTAAGTGTACCTTGTAATGCGACCGAGGGAGCTTGAATAGAAAGCGTTCCACCGTTGCCACCTTGTATATAACTTGGATCAAAAATCGTAAGTAGCTGTGGATTAGTAGACGTTACTACAGTGCCCCACTTCGAATTAGTTTTAGTATCAAATGGATTATAAATACCTAAATAAATGCGATCTGGTGTAGCCTGATTAATTGGAACAATATTACCGCTTGTATCAACCAGTTCGGTCAAATTAACATTCGAGCCTTGATAGTTAATCCAACCGCCAGATACATCCACAGTAGCACCAGATTTTACTACAACAGAATTACCTGCATTAAACTGAATGGCTCCACCTGCTGTAGTAAGTTCTGCTACATTACGTAAAATTAAACCGACATAACCGCTCGTATCAGCGAGTGGCGTACCAATCCAAGGAGAACCATTATAGGTTCCTGTTTGGCGTATATCAATATTGATTGATTGTCCTTGGAGTGGACCATTTTTTTGTAACGGGGAATTAGCAAGTTCAGGCCCGAGTAATTGAACTGATATGACATTCTCTGCTACAGAGGCACTAACGTTAGCAGAACCAGCCGCATTCACATTTGCACCTGTATCAATATAAATTTGGCCGTTCGTATATGCGAATTGATCTAAAGCAAACGCACCAGAACCAGTAAGATAATAATTACCTGCCGAAAATTTAATATTACCATTTGGCGCTATGACAGATCCATTATTTCCTAAATAGACAGATAGTCCTGTAGCGTTAATTTGCGATGCTAAAGCCAATTGAGTGCCCACTACCGTTGTTGTGGAATCCGAGAGATCTGGTAAGACTTGAGTAATACTTGACGGACCAAAAGTGACTGTACCGGTATTTTGAGGTAAGAATGCTGGCACACCAGAATAGCCACCACCACTTATCGAATTATAAACTGCAGATAAATCAATGCGTCCATTCAAAGCTACTGAAGTAAGACTACTAATGGCACCTAATTGGTTAACAGATTTTCCTATCATACTAACATCGCCAAATGGGACATTTAGCCATCCATTCGATGCGTTTGTTACAGTACCCCCACCACTACCAACATAAACATCAAGACCGCGTAAACTAGGATCTGCAGAATTATGTGGCGCTAAGCCTATTTGCTGCCCAGCCGCTAATATCGTTTGTCCATCTGGAGTAGAAATCGTACCAGCATTAGTTACACTTGTTCCATATAATGCAATGAGTCCACCCGAGTTACTGGCTGTTGTAGGGCTGGCTAGTATAGCACCGGATTGCACAGACACAGATCCCGGAGCACCTGTCGGTGTGAGTGCAGCCACTGGATTGAAAGCTGGTGTTCCGTTTACTCCAGAATCAATTGACAGTGATGAGAAAAGAAATTGTTGATCTGGATTATTAAATAAACCGATAGAAACTAGATTCGAATTTATTGGTAGTGATGATGCCACTAAGCTTCCTACATTAACTTGGGAAGAACCTCCAAAAATGATACCATTTCCATTAAGAAGGTAAACCTGTCCCTGTGATGTTATATTACCTAAGATTTGAGACGGTACACCTGAAGGATCTGTAATTGTATTAAATGCGACCCACTGACTTACATTAGCTCCGCCTAAACTCTGATCAAAATTTATTGTTGTATTTTTACCAACGCTGAAAGACTTCCAACTAAGAAGTGCCTGTTCAGATGTTTGTGTAACTGTAACTGTTGTTTGAGCACCCGACACTGTTTGCGTTGGAGCATTTGCGCCCTGCCAAAGTAGCGTGTCAGCTGATCCAGCAGGCTGAAGCCCTCCACTAGTTAAGCCATCAGGAACATTAGGAAGCGTTAAACCTATATGATTAGGATCTAAACCTAAATTGTTTGCTCCTGTTAAAGCTAGTGTATGTGCAGCTGTCTGCATCGCCTGTACAGCTGAGATAGCCTGTGCAGTACGGGCCATCAGATCTTGCGCTGAAGAACTTGCTGGAACTACTGCACTACTTGCTACGCTAGATGTTTCACTTGCACCTACAGTGGTCGTTGATGTTGACGATTGACGCAAAATATCACGCGCGTGCAGAGCACTTGTAGTAACAATTACTACCAAAGACAAAAATAAACTAATACCCCCAATTCGTTTCATGGATTAGCCCGTTGATCTCTAATTTTATATTTATAGTCTTGTGCAAAATTTTCTAACTTAACACGTGTAGTACCTACGAACGGCTCTTTAGCTTTTAGCGCCTCACCTAGACTAAATTCCTTATAGCGAGTTAATATCTCATCACTTAGTTCTATAAGTGTAATATTTTTTGCTTCTAGATTACTGATACGGCGTTCTAGCACTATTACTTCAGCCTTAAGCCTATCGTTCTCAGTTGATTCAAGCTGTGCAGCTTTAACTTTACTGTCATAGGACTCTTTTAATTTTTTAAGAGATACGTTTAATGACTCAATTTGTACTAATGCAGCAGAAGTCTTAGTATTAATAGCAGAAAGCACTTTATCTGAATCTACACGATCAGCGATAGCCTGTTTAGTAAGAACTGCTACACGCGCCTCTGCCGATTTTGCACGTGCATCACTTTCAGCTAGTGCAGTCTGTGCAGTTGTTAGTTCACTTTGAGCTGATGCAAGTTGAGTTGACGCTGTTTTTAAAGCATCACGCATGCGTGCTACTGCTGGATCAGATCCATCAGCTGCATGTAACGCAATTCCAGATGCAAGAAGCAATGTAACTGCGGTTAAGTAAAATTTAGGTAAGCGCGACATAATTAAAATTTAGCGTTAATATCCATTTGTACGTTATCACATTTAAAAGTAGGTCCTGATACTTGATCAGCACTCATCCAGCGTAAATTCAACCAAACACCCTGAGATAAACCATAATTCCCCTGAAGTGTATACCCTTTGTGATTAGTACCTGGCATGGTGCCTCCAAAATCAGTATCACAGAAACCATCAATTAATGAGTCTGACTCAACGTAGCGGTAATTAAGCCCTACGTTCCAGTCTCCTGGATTCTTGATAGTAATATCGCCCCATTTAATTCCTACAAGCCATGCCTGATTACCACCTCCAAACTTACCAGGGGAAGTAGTAGTCGAATTGTCATAATTATTTACTGCTTTCGAACCAACATGTCCTTTGTGAAAAGCGATATTGTTAACATATTCACCATTCAAGCTCACTGTGTTAGGTAAAAAATGTGTAAAGTCTACTTCGCCATCGATGACGACATCATCGAATGCTGAGGCTAAACCGAAGTACTGATATTGGTTAATAGCACCATAATTATTAAGAACACTTGGTATAATGTTACGTAATTCCATGTACGTATTACCTTCCTGTGCAAACATAGGCCTTGTGTTGTCAGTGTTACCCATATCGCTTGAAGTGATAGGTGTATAAGGCACTGAAAGCTTACCCTGCACTTGATCGAAGTAATAGATAGCAGCAGATCCTTTCAAAATCACATCTGGCAGTTTATCAAAAGTTACACCCGCTTGAGCTGCATAAAGCCACTTATCCGAAGATTTGTATTTTGCTGGCTGATTAGACGGAAAATTAAAATCAGTTGCAAATATCGGAAATACACCAGCTGTTGTATAAGCACTAAGGCCTTTAAATAAAACGTGATTAGCCGTAGCTACAGCGCCATCAAATCCAAGATCATTGGCCCAAAGCATTACAGTATTAGTAAATGGATTCTCAAACCTTCCTATTGTAGCAGAGACTGAATTTTCAGTACCTGCATTTAATTGATATTTAAGAAAAGCACGATCAATCCAAACTGCATATTTTGAGAAACCACCACCCTGTGCTTGATTAGCACCTCCTAGTGTCTGATTTTCAGTGCCTGGTTGCGAATCTTGCCCTGAGCCAATTCTAAATCCTGTAGAGAAACCATTTGTAAGTGCTATATCAGCACCAAAACGAGCACGAATACGATACCTGGTTCTATTTTGATCAACGTTATACTGTGGTGAAAATTGGGTGCCCGCTACGTCAAAAGGAGCACCTGTATTGATTGCATTAAAATTAGGAAAAGCTCCCGTGTTATTATTACCAGTAGGTAAAAATATCCCTTCATAGCGCATCCGAAAATCTCCAAATAATGCAAAGCGTGAAACCCAAGAAGGAAAAGTATTTGGTGTTGCCCAATTATCACGTCGTGCTTCAGCCATTACGTCTAGTTTAACCTCTTGTCTAATTTGATCTTTTACTGATTGCGGAACATAAGTAACTCGTACGGTATCTTCCTCAACTGGCTCTGCAGCAGCCAGTGAATGGGCTTTAGCTGTATCAGCAGCTGCTAACTTAAGTAGCTCAGCGCCGTCTTGGGCTGTGAGTGCTCCACGCTCAACTAAACGATTTATAAGATTAACAGCAATGTTCTCTGACAAGGCAGTTTGGGGCTTTTCTGAGGTATCCGCAAAAGCGGATCCTTGATAAGCTGCCAAAAGTGTAGCTACACTAGCTATCAAGAAAGTGCGTTTCATTTTAATTTTATAATTCCTTAACATAAATTAATTGGGTCTTTTAGCGGAAATACTTAATACGATCGGCATTGGCATATCTTCAGGGGGAGCTTCAGGTAACTGTAAGCCGACGAGAAGTTCTTTAGTCAGTGCTTCATCAACAGAAGGATCGCCAGATGAACTCTTTAATGTAGCTCGTGTAATACGGCCAAGGGGATCAGACCATACGCGAATCTCTACTCTGAAAGCCGCAGTACGTAATACTTTATTTTTACGAAGTGCTAAGGTAATGCTCGTCTTAACCTTACCAGCATACCAACCATATTTACTTCCTTGCTTATGCTGGGTTGTTGGCCCACCGAAAAATCCTCCACCTCCACCTGCAGCAAGTCCAAAAGCGTCTGAAGAGCCATCACCTTTAATTGTTGTACCTAAAGCTGATGGAGCAGGCTCTGGAGCGGGTTTATCATCAGGCTTTGGCTCAGGATCGTCCATGTGCTGCTGCTCTACCATTTTCTGCTCCATTGGCTTCTGTTCAGGAACCTTAGGTGGTGGGGGTGGCGGCGGAGGGGGCGGCAGTGGATTAAGTTTAACCATTTCAATCTGCTGTACTTTAGAAGGCTTATGCGATTGAGAATTGAAGGCCTTAACTACCATAACAAACAAAGCAATAGCTCCGCACACAAAAATCGCTACCAAGAATCGGTAACGATACAAGAATGCTGGTTTGTCTTGTTGGTCTTCAGCCATTTTTTATCATCCTCGTGGCTTTGTAGCCAAGCCAACTTGAGTAAGACCTACTTTCCCTAGGATATCCAAAACATCCATTACGCCCTGATACTGAGTAAGACTATCTCCTTTTATAACAATAGGTAGATCAGGCGTTTGAGCTTTCAGTTGTCCAAGACGCTGTTCTAATTCAGTTAGAGTAACCGGCACTGTATCCAAAAATATCTTACCTTCATTATTAATCGTGATAGCTTTAGTTTTAGCTTTAGCTAGACTAGGCGCAGGACTGGCTTTAGGTAAATTAACTTTTACACCCTGCACGGATGCTGTGGTCATTAGAATGAAAATAACCAATAGTACGTAAGCCAAATCAAGCATCGGTGTAATGTTGATATCGTCATACGCTTTACTGTCTTGGACTTGCATGGTTATACTCCTATTTAAAGTTTATAAAATATCACTTATTTGACGGCTCTTCGTAATATTCAGCCATACGTGTAACGAACTCATCAACGAAAACGTGCATGTTACTTGTAGCATCTTTAACACGCGCTAGTAGATAATTATAACCAAATAATGCAGGTATAGCGACCGCAAGACCAGCTACCGTAGCAACAAGTGCACCAGCAATACCGGGAGCGATTGAGTTAACATTAACATCTCCTGCAGCAGCAATAGCAGCAAAGGTAATCATAACACCAACAACAGTACCAAGAAGTCCTAAGAATGGGCCGCCAGATATCGCAATTGTAAGTAATACCAATCCACTATTTAGCTTTTGCGTTTCACGTACTAAGCCTGAATCAAGACTCGATCTAATCGCTTGTATAGAACGTGCAGATAAAACTTTAGAATTATTCTTTAGCTCAGCTGATTGCCTGCGGCGTATTTCCTCAACTCCTATATGATAAATACGGTAAACACCTGCGTCTTTCATCAAGCGTTGATCTTCTTTAGTCATACGACCACCTAGACTCCTTATCTTATCCACATCATCACTGTCTAAAAGTGTAAGATCGTTAGCTAAGTGATGCCAATGCTTCATAAAAATTTCGTTAGCCTTTCCTCCTGCATTCAATGACCCTGCTTTAGTAATCATTATGTACCAGCTGATCATAAACATAATTGATAAGATTCCTATGACTACCCAACCGTCTAATGTGAGTGAATGTATAAGAATACCGAAAGTACCGCTGTTCATCCAACTAAGCCAATTAGTTGCTACCTCATCCTCACCTATAGACACAAGCTTGCTTGCAGTATCGCCTGCCTGCTCAAGTGCCTGAAATTTAATATAATCAGCAGAGCGAGCTATGCTTGATATCGTAAGTTCATCGAGTTCACCGATAAAGCCTGTATTACTAATAAATACAGACCCTGTTATAGAGGGTGTGGACACATCAAGGGATGAAACATTAACGCCATCTACATAAAGTTTCTGCTTACTACCATCAGAACTTACTGCGATATTATGCCACGATCCAATAGGTATACCAGTTGTAGCAGTTGCACGTGTAGTACGACCACTATTGATCACCTCTATATAGGCTTTACCCTGATCTAATCCAACAGCAAATTTTGCGATTCCAGAGCGACGACTAATAATTTCTTGATTGGATTCAAATTTTGTTGGCTTTACCCATACGCTTAAAGTGAAGGGAGCAGACTCTGTCCAATTAAGTGAAGCAGAAGCTGGAATTTCTACTGATTTCTGTCCATCAAAACGACTTCCAGTACCAATCATTGAGCCATCCGTGAATGAAGCTGCATTTTTTGCTATGTTAGATAAACCGCTAAAATCAAAAGCCTGTTGTCCATGTTCATTGAAATGGTAAACAAGAACTGTAGTAGCATCATAGGTTGCTTTATAATTTTCAGCTTTGTCTAATTTTTCTGAAGTATTGCCGTAGTACATCCAAAAACTCGTAACAGCATTAGCCTTTAAAGCAGGAATCTTAACCCATACAAATCCTGCATTAAGAAGCGTATCGAATTTTTCTATATGATAAGGCAATTCAGTTTTGTCGTCATCTGCAATAAATCTAAGGTCTGATCCATCAGGCTTGGATATAGAAAATGTAAAATTACTATCGTACAACCTCACTAAAACTGCAGTGTCACCGACATTATCAGTAATAGGAACTCCCTTACTTGTAAGGTCTAAATTAATTTTTTTGCGTGCAGACCAATCACTATTCCACCATGCGCTAGCACGTACAGGCAGAGCGATAGCAACGAAGGCAATAATTAAAAGGTATGAGGCCAGTGTTTTGAGCTGTCTTTTCATGGTAATAATTAAAAGTCCGACCATAATCTAAAGGTTATACGTGTATCATTAGCCTTGGTCGGTGAACGGCTAATAAGTGGGACTGCGGCATCAAGTGAGCCGTTAAAATGTTCGTCAAATCGAAGATGTGTACCTATCCCATAGCTAGCTAGAGCAAAACGCCAAGCCTGCTGAGGTAGTGCTTCTGTAGCAACAACTGCACCTACATCTGAAAATAAATAAATGCGCCAATCGTTCATTTTAGGACTTACGAAGTGGGATAACGATGTGGAACGTAATTCCACGGTAGCAAAGCCACCATTATCCCCTACAACTTCAGATTCCAAATACCCCCTAACAGTTGATAATCCACCTCCACTGATTTGTTCGCTATCTAATAATGGTTGAGCGGATATCTGTCCTTGTAGTTTAGCAAATCCCTGTAGACCCCAAGTTAAATTAAGTGTCTGAGATACATCCGCTTTAACATATATAAAATCGCCACTCGCAAGGTACCTGCGCGCATCAAATTGAGTTGTATTACTACCTGCACCTCGGATACCAAAATTGACACCAAAATTTACATCTGTTGTGCCGAATTTTTCTATAATTGTACCACTATACAAAGCACTAAGTGGGAGATAAGAAACAGGAGCAGTGAGTAAGTTTGTTCCAATAGATACATTCTGATCAAAGTGCTTATAGTCAGTGCCAAAACTTAAAGACTGATAGAATGTTCTTGAACCTGGCAGCTCCATAATAGCTCGCAAACCAGCCGATTCACCTCTGCCTGCAACGTTCACACCACCAAGTGTTGATACACTACTATCCTGTTTAGTTCCTTGGAAAATTAAGGTAAGCCCTTTTATACCTGTAGCACGCACCAAATAATAACCACTAAACACTTTGGCATCCGCAGTACTCTGCGGTGAAATCTGAAAGCTAACACCAAGTGCATTAGTTGACTGTGCGATGTTTGAATCACTGATAGATCCATTAATACGCAAGGGCCTAGTATTAGAGCTATAACGATTGTTAAGCTCTATACTTCCATGAATCGGATTAGAATCCTTAACATTCAAATCAACGTCTACACTACCTGGTGATGACCCAACAGAAAGAGAAGGAGTGACTTGCCTATCTGGTAGTTTATTTAAACTGATTATATCTTTTGTGACTTGATTAAAATTAGGAACAGTACCTTCAGCTAGTGAAGGTGCATTTGCTTTTATTACATTAGGTGAAAAATATTGGGCTCCATTAACAC
>CAILHZ010000012.1 GCA_903834135.1 uncultured Opitutia bacterium
TCTAAAAATGTTTCTGCAAAATCTAAATTTGAAACAATATTATGATTAATACTCCCTGGTTTTATAACACCAGGCCACCGTATCATAAGAGGAGCCCTTAGTGATTCTTCAAAAATCCAGCGTTTATCTAACCAACCATGTTCACCCAGATAAAATCCCTGATCCGATGAATACACTACGATAGTGTTTTTACTTAGATTGTTTTTATCTAAATAATCTAAAATCTTGGCCACGCCTTGATCCACACTTAATACAGTGGCGAGATAATCATGCATGTAGCGCTGATATTTCCATTTAACGAGAGCTCTGCCTGATAGATGCTCTGCTCTAAAGGCTGCATTTCTTGGCTCATAGTAACTATCCCATATTTTACGCTGTTCTGGATTCAAATCTGTAGGAGTTATGAGTTTTAAATCTAAGTCATTGAGTCCAAATTTACCTGGCTTAGCTATCATCATATCTTGGTTATGCTCAGCAAGACCCCGCCCTGAATAGTCATCGAATAAAGTCGGAGGCTCTGGGTAGATTCTGTCATTATCATAATTGAGATTACTGAGTGAAGGCTCCCATCCGCGGTGAGGAGCCTTATTCTGACACATAAGTAAGAACGGTTTACTTTTGTCTCTTGTTTCTAGCCATTTAATAGATGAATCTGTGATGGTATCGGTAATATAACCACTGGTTTTTATCTTTTTTCCATTTAAAATCATAGGCGCATTATAATAAACGCCCTGACCTATTAAAATTTGCCAAAAATTAAATCCAGTTGGCTCAGATTCCAAGTGCCACTTTCCTATAATCGCAGTTTGATAACCGACATTTTGTAATAATTTAGGGAATGTAATTTGAGAGCCATCGAATCTGCTCGTTGTGTTATTATAAAATCCGTTGATATGCGAATAGGTACCCGTGAGTACAGTTGCTCTACTTGGTCCACAAATAGAATTAGTCACTAAACATCTATCAAAGCGCATTCCCTCTTCAGCAATACGATCAATGTGCGGAGTTTGTATTAATTTTCTGTCTTCATGATAGGCACTGATTGCTTGGTATGCATGATCATCCGAAAATATAAAAACAATATTAGGTTGAGAATTTTGTGCTTTAAGAAAGTTCCCGCATAAAAAGTATGAGCAGATAAAAATTATAAACCTAATTTGGTGAGTATTCATACAGGATCTATTTCGTAAAGTTGTGTAAAAAATGATCTGCGACAGATCAGCTATAGAGTCTAAATATCAACTCTCTTGGGATTAGAAACTGATAAGGCATTAAGCAGACAAACGCAATGCGCCACTGTTAGCGCAAGTTGTAGTACCAAAACTTATAGCACTAACTACCTTAAAAGTTATCAAGTAACTCAAAATCATAAGTGAACAAATTAATCCAATCCGTTTTTGGTATATGCTAACTTACATAAATAACAGCATACTTAAATTCTGTCCTAAGAATCTTACAGAAAGTATACCTTTAAAAAAACCAATAACCTGATAACTAATTATGCAAGTTACTCACACCCCACCCAAAGTAATCCAGCAATGTTAGAGGCATATACCCATAATTTCATATTTAATGTATAGCATTTTTAATTTATAAACTATTTATAAACAATGATTTATGAGTAGTTATAATATATTAATAATTTGATGTATTATTATATAATATATCTTAGCTCTCATTAGATTCTTAAGATAATCCTTTAACCTCATGGTAAATCAAGAGACACCCGCACAGTTTGCGACTGAATCCACAAAGGATCAGCCTATTAGCCAAGACTCACATTCACGCTCTATTGTGAAGGCAGTGAGTTGGCGCATCATTGGGACCATTGATACCATGATTTGGGCTTGGATCATTACACGTAAAGTTAACATTTCACTTATGATTGGTTCTACAGAAGCAATTTCAAAAATAATCCTCTTTTACTTCCACGAAAGAGCCTGGGCTAAAATACCAGAATGTGGATTAACGGGTGTATTTGTGAGATTTTTTTCAAAAAAACAGTAAACCGCCGCGAAGCTTGTGGAAGCCACTAAGTAGGTGTTAAAATATACTTGCTAGGACCACTACTAAAGAGGTCGAATTAGGCGTACAGTTATAATTTTTAGCCCCTAGTATAATTTTTAAAGTATGCCTATTATAACAGCGAGTAAGACTCAGCCAAGTTATGATGTTATAGTCGTTGGATCCGGAGCAGCTGGAGGCCAAACTGCTTATACACTTACGATGGAGGGCGCTAAGGTGCTCATGCTTGAAGCAGGTCGCTCCTACGATCCCGTGCGTGAAACTCCGATGTTTAACACCCCAGATCAAGCACCTTTACGCGGATCTAACACACCAGATAAATATTTTGGTTACTACGACTCTACAGCATCCGGAGGCTGGGATATTCCAGGTGAACCCTATACGAGTGCATCCAACGAAATTGAAAAACAATTTTGGTGGTGGCGGGCACGCATGCTTGGTGGACGTAGTAATCACTGGGGAAGAATTTCTCTGCGTAACGGAAACTACGACTTCAAACCAAAATCACGCGATGGTTTAGGTTTTGATTGGCCTCTTAATTATGAGGACGTAGCACCCTACTATGACAAAGTTGAAATGCTCATTGGTGTGTACGGAACTAATGAAGGGCTAGAAAACACCCCCAACTCAAGCCCAGGAGTACTACTGCCCGCCCCTAAATTACGCGCCAATGAGCTACTCGCTCAAAAGCATGCAAAGAAAATTGGCGTACCTGTAATTCCGATTCACCGCGCTGTTTTATCAACTAAACAAGACGCTGATAATGTACCTCAAAAGCTACACCCTAAGAATGCAAAAGCTCAGCGTATTTTAGCTCAAGCAATGCGTGAGCGCTCGGCTTGTTTTTGGGCAACCGACTGCGGACGCGGTTGCTCAATTAAAGCAAACTATCAATCAACCACAGTTCACCTCCCTCCAGCTCTTGCTACAGGTAATTTGGATATCGTTACTAACGCAATGGTAAGAGAAGTAACCTTGGACGATAACGGCAAAGCAACAGGAGTAATCTGTATCGATAAAACAACAGGAACACTCCATCACTTCAAAGCACGGGTTGTAGTCCTTGCACCTAGCTCTGCAGAGTCCGTACGTATATTACTTAATTCTAAATCAGCACGCTTTCCGCAAGGTGTCGCAAATTCAAGTGGTCTTGTTGGAAAATACATCATGGATACGGTAGGAGGTGGCCTAGGAGGCCAGGTTCCACTGTTAGAAAGCTTACCCCTTCATAATGAAGATGGAGCTGGAGGTAGTCATGCCTATGTACCTTGGTGGCTCTACCAGGAACAAAAAGCCGGTAAGTTAGACTTCCCACGTGGCTATCACATTGAATTTGGTGGAGGTCGCATGATGCCGAACTCAAATACGGCAACTAATATAGATCGCTTTACCCAAGGTAGCTATGGAAAAGAGTTCAAAGCAGATGCTAGACGTTATTACGGCTCAATGGTTGGATTTGCTGGGCGTGGTGAGATGATTCCGAATGATGATTCGTTTTGTGAATTAGATCCAACAGTTAAAGACAAATGGGGAACACCTGTACTTAAATTTCACTGGAAATGGTCTGACTATGAACTAAAGCAAGTTGAGCACATGCAGCGCACATTCACTGCTATACTTGAATCTATGGGTGGAAAAGCATCACGGCCAGTCGCTCCTGGCATCAAAAATATTGAGCCCGGCGGTAAAATTATACACGAAGTGGGAGGAACTATCATGGGAACTACAGCACGTAATTCCGTAACAAATCAGTGGGGACAAACCTGGGATGTTAAAAATTTATTTATAACAGACGGTGGACCATTCGTGAGTAACGCTGACAAAAATCCTACCCTAACAATTATGGCTCTAGCTTGGAGAGCCAGTGACTACATTCTGGGCGAACTAAGCCGCGGTAACATTTAAAAAACTTATTATGAATCCTACAGACCCTATTGCGATTGATCGTCGTATGGCGATTAAATGGCTATTCGCGGCCGCTTCATCCCTTACATTAATGGATAAGCTTCACGCTGGTGATGAAGCTCCCCTGCCTCAATTTGAAGCAGGGGGCTACGGCTTAGATTCAAACTTATTAAAGACCTATAAACCAGGAGAAGTATGGCCGCTAATACTTACACCGACTCAGCGTAGAGCTACAATTGCTTTATGTGACATTATTATACCAGCAGATAACCATTCTCCTTCTGCTTCTAGTGTAGGTGTACAAGACTTCATTAACGAATGGGTCAGTGCTCCTTACTCGTGGGTTGGTTCACCTAATTCAAATCATGCCGAAGCAAAAGATGTGATCCTTTATGGTCTTGATTGGATAGATAGTGAGTCAAAGAGGCGGTTTGGCGCTTCATTTGCAGATTTAATTAGTAGTCAACAACACGCAATCTGTGATGACATTTGTTATACAGCGACTGCAAAACCAGAATTTAAGAAAGCAGCAACGTTCTTTAGTAAATTTAGAAATCTTACAGCAGGTGGATTTTATACAACGCCTGTAGGCATGAAAGATATAGGGTATGTGGGTAACATTCCACTCGCCTCATTTGATGGTCCACCACCTGAAGTACTGAAAAAGCTTGGCCTTGCTTAATGGACTGACACTTAGGTGCATAAAAAAACCCGGAGCCATATGACTCCGGGTTTTTTGTGATCTAAAATAATTTAGAATTTAACATCAACTCGGCCATAATAATACCCTCCATCAAATCCAAATGGAGAGAAACTACTATACTGTGATAAACCAGTTGTATTGTTAGCAGCACTTAACTTCGATGGATAAGTGTTTAAGAAATTATTAGCACCAACTGCTAATGTAATTCGTTTGTTTATGTGCCAAGATGCCTGTGCGTCAAATAACCACTTTGGGTTCAACCACTGATCTGTTGCTTGAAAGCCAATGATTGCAGGAGCAGTTACAGGAGAGGCAGATCCAGCGGAAAGTACTTTTCCATACCAGTCTTCACGTAGTAAGAAGCTAAACTGTTTACCCCAATTATAGGTTTGGCTAAGAACTGCTTTGTTCATAGGCGTACCACGTTCAAATCTAAGAACATTTTGGCGATCAAAGATCGGCTGATTGCTAGTCAAAGTTAGAACGTTAGCTGGAGTTGCCTTTGTGTAAGTAACAACCGTGTCATTATAATTATATGCACCTGTGAAAGTCATGCTATCACCAGTTTTAAACTTGAGCGCATAACTTGTAGTAAAATCAAGACCCTGTGTACGTGTATCTAAACCGTTTGTGAAGTAGCGACCACCTTCAGTTCCAGAATAGCCAAGACCACTCAGGAAGGATGCAACCGAGGTAGTTGCAAAATTTGCTGATAAAACAATACGATTAGTAATACAGATATTATAATAGTCGAAACTCGCTGTAAGATTTTCAGACGGAGTTGCAGTAAATCCAGCACTAAAATTAGTGGAATTTTCAGGCACTAAACGTTTTGATCCTAAAGCAACTGCTGCTGCATCGTTTACACGGAAGGTTTTTACTTCATAAGGACCGCTTACGCCATTCACAGTTAAAATAACCGATGAAGTTGTTGTAAAATATTCCTGCTGCAATTCAGGAGCACGGAAACCATTGCTAATGGAAGAGCGGAAATTTAACCAGTTAGTAAGCTTGTAAATAGCACCCACTTTTCCAGTCGCTGTTGAGCCTGCGTCAGAATATTTTTCAGCGCGTCCTGCAATATCGATACCGAGCCTTGAGGTGAGTTGATTTTCTATATCGAAATAGCCTGCGACATTGTTACGGGAAGCATTTGTATTGTCAGTTGGTCGAAAGCCTGGGAAGCCTTGAGCACCATATGCAGGAACACTACCAATAGATGGTCCGTCAAGTACGAGCACTCCGCCATTATCCCAAGAAGCTGAATCACCCTGCGTGATGTTATAAGTTTCTTTGCGGTACTCTGCACCAACCGCTGTTTTTACTGGGGCTGATAGACCAGCTACATTCCACTGTTTCGATAAATCGAAATTTGACGTATATTGATCAAATTCCATAGCTCCGTCGTAGAAACGAGTTTGGCTATTCTTACCGTATGTAACATTGACTGAATTGATTGTAAAATAACGGACAATACTTGCTCCCATTACTTGGCTGAGATCAAAATTCCAGCCATCACCAATTGATCCTTTGATACCTGTAGTTAGATCATAATCAGTAACGTGAGGATTAATCTGTGGTTGAAAACCATTAGGATAGATTGCGCGCACATCTGTTGCATCAGCCGCACGGCGCCATGAAGCGTATGAATAACTTAAACGATGATTAGCACCACCGTTTGCGTAGAAAGTTAAATTGCTTGTAACAGGCATTTCAAAGTTAGCGAATATACCGCGTGAATGAGATATTGGATCTCCGAAAATCACCTGATTACGATTGAACGTTGCCTCCAAAGGATTTGGCGTACCGTTAATCACATTAGCTGTAGTACCTGCGGCAATGAGTGCACCAGTTGCGTTAGTGCCGTAGTATTGTTGGCGTAAATCTGGGCCCGAACGATTAGTATTACCAGAATCCTTAAAATATAAGGTTACATTGAAAAAACCACCTGGGCTTAACTTTACTCCATAATTAGCTGCTCCATATACAGTAGCACCATCGCCTGCGAAAAACTGCCCCACTTCAGTGGTGGTACTAAACCCAACATCATGGCGAAGTCTCAGATTGATAACACCTGCGATAGCATCAGAGCCATATTGTGCAGCTGCACCATCGCGTAATACTTCAGCACCGTTAAGAGCAAAGGATGGAATCGTGTTTAAATCGACAGCAGCATCACCCCTACCAACACTTCCATTCAAATTAACAAGCGCGCTAGTATGATAACGTTTACCATTAAGCAATAATAGAGTCTCTGCAGGCCCTAGGCCGCGCAGGGTTGCTGGACGAATAGTATCTGTACCGTCTGTATTTGCAGAACGAGGAAAATCAATGGAAGGAACTAGAACAGATAATAACTGACCTAATTCAGTATAGCCATTATTGTTCAAATCTTCGGATGTGAAAACATCGATTGGTGCAATTGCATCGGTTACGGTTCTATCATTAAACCTTGATCCTAGTGTTACCATTGTGTCCATCTTCACCGTCTGATCGGAAGAAGCTGGCACTGTGGTTTGCGCGTTAAGTGAAGTAGTGATCAAAGCTGCTAGTGCAGCTGTCTTTAGTAATTTTGGCGTTAAAGAACGCCATGTGTTTGGTGTTACATTCATGCAACGATAAAGCTAGTCACATACCAAAAAGAGACAAGTAAATTAAAGATTACTAATTACATAATGTATATATTGTATTTTAAATAACTGTATATCAATTACTTAAACAAATTTATATAACTATAATATAAAGTATTAGGAGTTTAAAATGTATTTTTGATAGGAAATCTTAACCTCTTAATAAGATAATCAAATACGCAGATTGGCCTGTGTTAAACAGTCGTATGCATAACTAATAAATGAATCTAATAGCGCATCCTATCATCTAGAAAAATAGAAGGTGCATAAGATTTAGCATATGAATCCTCTCCATCGGTGAAGGTTGTCCAAACCGCATGTGATTTTAAATCAACAGCAACATTTGTTGCTCCTGTGGCAGTATAAATTCGGTCAATAATCATCATGGTTCCAGTGTTTTCATTAACAACAATGAGCCAGTCAGGGCTAGCACAGTATATACGTTTCAACGTATTATCATAACAGATTTGTAGCACACCTTGCGGAATTTCAATAAGTGAGAGTACTCTACCGTTTGTTAAGTTAAGCTCGGCGAGATTACCGTCCACTCCAGCAACAAACAAACAGTCATTTTTTGTATCCAAAGCTAAACTTTGCGCCGCTACAGCTGCAGTTGGCATGCGTGATACCACACTAAGATTTTGTGAATCGATACATATTATTTCTTTTTCACTTGGCAGACCTATATATGCTAAATGAGTTACGTCATTCAATTGGATACATCTAGGTCTACCGCCTAGATGTATCTCTGAAATTATTTTCCTGGATATCAAATCTATAATCCAAACTGAATTTCCTTTAGGATTAAGTACGAGAAGTTTTTTTAATCCATTAATCAAACACATCTCACCGCATTTATCTGGTACAGCAATAAAACCTGTAAGTTTACATGTTTTGCCAGAAATAATAGCTATACGATTTTTACTCGTAGAGATATAGTAATTACCGAGCACAGCACTGTA
Source organism: uncultured Opitutia bacterium (assembly GCA_903834135.1). Taxonomy (GTDB): domain Bacteria; phylum Verrucomicrobiota; class Verrucomicrobiia; order Opitutales; family Opitutaceae; genus Palsa-1447. The sequence goes on from CAILHZ010000012.1 coordinate 8,226, forward strand.
CACACTGTCAACAGCAGCTCCAACGGATACACGAACGAAGAGTTCGTTTCGTTTTATATCAAAAAAATCAACAGTGTTTGCTTCATTGTGCGTTGCGACTAAGCGGTTATTTATATGATCTAGAGTTAATTTACCGTATGCTCCAATTTCATCCTCAATAATCATCCAATGGTTTGCATACAGCATGCGTTCAGGCTCTGTAGCGTATACCCGGTTGAGTAAAACGCTGATTGCCAAAATAACATATGCCATGAAGTGCATTCGTTAATCAAACGACAGATAGAGGCAGTGAACCAGTACTTAATCTAGTACTTTAAATTACGGCTGAGAAAACTTAAGCCACTTTGCACCAAGTGCCGAACTCTTTACAGCTGTTTCAATAAATACCATACCCTCGACGCCATCGTCAATTGTAGGAAAATCTACGTCTTTGGGTATTGCTTTACCATTCACCTCAGCATCGATAGCACGAAAAGCCTCGCGGTATATATTACCAAATGCTTCGAGATACCCTTCAGGATGTCCAGTTGGTATACGAGTTATCTTCTTAGCTGCATCACTTAAATACCCATTACCTCTTAGGTATACTTCACGCGGTTTATCCAAATGTTTTACAATTAAAGCATTGGGATTTTCTTGATGCCACTCTAAGCCACCTTTTTCTCCGTACACTCGAATCGAAAGTGCATTTTCCTCACCAACGCAAATCTGTGATGCATGCAAGATTCCCTTAGCTCCGCCATGGTAGCGCAAGAGAATACTCCCATCATCATCTAATCTGCGGCCTGGAACAAAGGTGGATAAATCTGCGCAAATTTCTTTAAGACGCAGTCCTGTAACATAGCGTGCAAGATTTTCAGCATGCGTTCCAATGTCTCCCATTGCACCACCTGCACCACTCTTTTTTGGATCCACACGCCAAGCAGCTTGTTTCTGATTTGTCTTCTCTAAAGCAGTAGCGAGCCATCCTTGAGGATATTCGACTATAATTTTTCTCACCTTACCTAAAGCCCCTGATTTTACAAGGTTCCTAGCTTCACGCACCATAGGATTGCCGGTATAATTGTGGGTTAGTACAAATACTTTTTTTGTCTTTTTTACTACAGCACGCAGTTTGATTGCTTCCGCTAAACTAAGGGTCACAGGTTTATCGCAGACTACGTTAAACCCTTTTTCCAAAAAGAGTTTAGCCGGAGGAAAATGCTGAAAGTTAGGGGTTACTATAACCACGAAATCAAGCCGTTTACTTGCAGGCATTTCTGCTTCAGCAATGGCCATCTCTTTATAACTGCCGTAAACGCGTGATGGATCTAAATAAAGATCTTCTCCAGACGCTTTCGAGCGCTCAGCATCACTTGAGAATGCTCCAGCAACTAGTTCAGCTTGGCCATCCATTGCTGCAGCAATGCGGTGTACGCCACCAATAAATGCACCACGACCACCACCGATCATTCCGTAGCGAAGTTTTCGTTTCATTATTTTTCAGTATTAAAGGCTGCGTCAAAAGCAATCGCACTGCGCGCAAAATCAAGCTTCCTTAAAAAAGTAAGTGATTCTGCAGCACCATGCTCACGGTCCATGCGAATATCTTCCCATTCAACGGATAGCGGTCCTGCATAGCCGATATCATTAAGTGCAACTATAATATCTTCAAAACGAATGTCACCACGACCTACGGATCTAAAATCCCAGGCCCTGCGAGCATCTCCAAAACTGGTATGCCCGCCGAAAACACCTACTGTGCCATCACCATGTCCCCACCACACATCTTTCATGTGTGCATGGAAAATGCGTTTACTAAAGGTGCGAATAAATTTTACATAATCTACACCTTGATAGCCTAAATGTGACGGATCATAGTTAAATCCAAAACGAGGATGGTTTTTAACTGCTTCTAAAGCCCGCTGTGCGCTCACAATGTCAAAAGCGATTTCAGTAGGATGCACTTCAAGTGCAAATTGTGCATTTTCTTTATCAAATGACTCAAGAATTGGCCCAAAACGTTTTGCAAAATCTACATATCCCTTTTCCCAGTCCGATTGTGAGGTTGGAGGAAAAGCATAAATGGAATGCCAAATCGATGACCCTGTAAAACCATTCACGGTAACAGGTGCTTTAGCATCCTTAGCTCCTGGTTTAGCATTAAAAAAACGTCTAGCAGCCTTAGCTGTTAAAGCTAATTTAGCTGCTGCCCTTTGCCTTACGCCTTCTGCTTCTCCATTACCCCATACATCAGGTGGTAAGATTAATTTATGTCTTTCATCAATTAAATCACACACGGCTTGGCCCACTAAATGACTAGAAATTGCGAAGCATGTTAGGCCGTTATCGCTTAAAAGCTGCCACTTATCGCTGATGTACTTTTCTGATGTTGCTGCTTGATCGACGTCAAAGTGATCTCCCCAACAAGCAAGTTCGAGACCATCGTAACCCATCTTCTTAGCAAGCGGGGCTAATTTAGAAAGAGGAAGGTCGGCCCATTGGCCTGTGAATAGAGTAATTGGACGGGGCATAGTGTGAAATAATTTAACTGTTATTAAGAATCATAGTGTTTAATGAAACTTTGAGATTACAATTTGAGTGCTTTTAAATAGGCAACACTAAGAGGTATATTTTTAAGCGCATCTGTTGTTTCGTCTTCGATAAAATAGTACTTAACACCATCCTCTTGGGCTGCACTAAGAACTGCCTTCCAATCAATTACTCCAGTTCCTACTGCAACATCATCTCCGGTTTTTGTATGCGCTGGAACTCCGTCTTCACGATCAGCACCTATACGTAAATCTTTAATATGAAGCATAAGCCAGCGGTCTGGATATTTCTTAAGCAGCCCTACAGGATTACCACCGCCTGCATACACCCAAAATACATCCATTTCGTAAACAACTAAATCATGTTTTGTCTCACGCATGAGAATATCCATCCCTGTCTCGTTGTTAGAATCAGGAAGTGGTGTGAATTCAAAGCCATGGGTGTGTACTCCCAATTGAAGACCTTCTGATTTCAAAACTTCACCCCATTTATTTAAATTCGCAGCTGCTTCATGCGCCTGCTTTGTAGTAAGAAATTTTGAATGGGGATGCGCAATCACAGGGATCGTTACATAAGTAACTCCCAGTGCTTTCATATTAGTGATAACACCTTTCAGATCTTTAGCACACTGCTCATAGCTAATGTGAGCACCCACAGGCTTTAAATGATGATCAACGAGCATTTTATTAAATGCCCCAACTGGAAGTCCGGCAGTGCCTGCTGTTTCAATTTCAGTAATTCCGTACGTATTTACTAAATCCATGCTACCAGAAGGATTCTTAGGAAATTGAGCTCTTAAGCTCCATAATTGTAGGCCAATATGATCATGGAAATCAATCGGCTGAGCCCTTAAACTTAAGGTCATTAAGGATGCAATCAGTGCAGGGATAAAATAACGTTTCATAGATTATAGCTATCTAGACGCTTAACATAAGGGGTATGTAACTAAGTCTGCAGAGCATTTATCTACTGTAAAATAAAAAAGGTCTATCCCGCCAAGGATAGACCTTTGAAATAACAATTGGGTGATAATACTGATTATTGTCCGATAACCAAAACCTCAAAGGTTTCTGGAATCATCTTACGTTTTGCTGGCTTTTTACCCTCTACAGGCTTAACCGCTTCAGTAAACTTGCCCGTTACAACATAAAGGTGCCCAGTCTTACTATCCACACCAGTAATGGTTCTAGCACCAAAGGCAGTTGGGACTGTCTGTACTAATGAGTATTTATCTGCGCTGTCTTCATGTAAGACACTAATTGTACCTTCGACATTAGATGTAAAAATAAGACCAGTTGAACTATCAAAAGTATCTCCATCGGGATCTTCACCAATAGCGGGTGTAGCTACTAACCTACCCGAGTCGCTATCCACAACAGCGAGTAATCCATTTCCACCAGATGAAAATAGTCGATGCGTTGCAGGATCTATCGCAAGGCCTGTACCGCCTTCAACAGGATCAATTGACCATGATGCCAAAGCTTTAAGCGTCTTAAGATCTACTACTTGTATAGCACTCTTATCTTCCGTGTTAACAAATACGTGCCCCCGGCCATCAAAAACCATACCTTCTAGTTTACCTACTAAAGGTACATTTGCCGAGATACTGAGCGTATCTGGATCAATGAGCGTAATTCCACCCGATGTTCCGTTTGCGACATAAACGCGATTGGTAGCTTCATCGTATTCAATCGCATCAGGCTTAACACCCATTCCTGGGATTACTTTTACAATTTGAAGTGTCTTAAGATCGAACACGGCAACAGTGCGGTCACCACCACAAGTAATAAAACCACGATTTACACGGTGCACAATCGCTACGCCATGAACACCCTTTGTAGGTGCGATGACCCCAAGCTTTTCACCAGTATCTGCATTGAGCACATCGACCTGAACACCATGAGCGATGTAGAGACGACGGTCTGAAGAATCGATGCGTACATAATCAAACGATACACCACCACCTACGGGATAATGATTAAGCACTTTATACTCAGCATGTGCCGTAAAAGCACTGGCGATAAAAACAACTGCGAGTGTGAGGATGTTATTTTTCATAGTTAAGAAAGCTGAGCGATTACTAGTAAGTCAATAGAGTGATAACAGGAAGTTAAATAGTTAGAATAAATGGTACACTTTTATGTATACCTCATAAATTATTATCAAACTGCATAGCATCATTTTTGCCCTTTTTCTTTCCACCGCCGAAGGTGTATATAATGCCTGCGTAAACTATACGTGAACTACGTTTACGCATAGAGTCATCTCTCAGTATTGGCGTATTAAGGATTGTTTCTTCCTTTAGTGTATTAAAGAGATCAGAAACTGTAACAACGATACTTAGATTTTTTTCCTTAATATCATGTTTAATCCCAAAATTAGATACGAATGTAGGCATGCGATAGCCTTGGGGTGTCAATCGCTTAGCGGTATAAACTGCATTTAGTTGAAATGTGGTCACCTTACTAAGTTCATATTCAGCATTTATTTTACCCGACCAAACCGTACTTGAGCGACTCGTAGTATAACCTAAATTACTGGCGTTAATTTGGCTTAAATAAATATCGCCTGTAGAATTAAGTGTAAGTTTCTTGAGCGGATTTATAGTTGCAACAACTTCAAGCCCACCCGCACTACTTGATGCTAAATTTTGCATTGTTGTGAGGATTGTTGTAGGTGTTAAAAACTCACTCACACTAGTAAAACCATTATAGTTATACCTGTAGTAAAGCGTCGCTAAATAACTCGTGTCCTCTTTTTTATACTGATAACCAGCTTCAAGGGAGTGAGTTTCCATTGGCTTAAGTAAAGGATTCCCTGCTCTTAAATTGAAGGGATCCTGATACTGAGGAAATGGATTAAGATCATCACTTTCAGGTCTACGTACACGATGGCTATAGTTTAACTGCACTTGCTGGGTATCATTTAAATCATAGTTTAAATGTAACGTAGGATATAAACGGTATAGTACTGTATCATGAACAAGCTTTGTGGTAATCTGGTTTGTATTAATATCTGATTTTTCAAATCTAAGCCCAGCAAGAATACCTACTTGGCCTAATTTTGTACGATACGTTCCGTACATCGCCTGTATAAACTGATCTAAAATAAACCGATTGGTTGTCGTAGTATCAATGAGCCAGGGAGACGTAGCTGAAGTCGCATAGGCTCGGTAATGATCCTGATTACTTTTATCATCAGATTGGTTAAATCCTAATTCAAGTTTCGAATTCGCACTAATAGGGTTTGCATATTCAACAGTAAGCTCAGTAACAGGTTCGCCAGTGAAAGCGCGCATGCTATCGTAATTAGTCTGCGCCTGAGGTATGCCATACGTATTAGCATAAAAATTATTTTCTAATTCTGTATGATGTTCCGTTCTTAATTCAGCAGTAAGGACATGATCCTCTTCACCGAAGGTATGCTCCCACCCTGTTTTAGACTCAACATCCTGTTCATGCTCAGGATCGAAACGTAGACGGTCGTAATACAGAGTTTGCACAGAATTCAAGAGTGTTGACTCTATCTCAGCAGAGCGTCTGTAGAAGGTTCGGTTATTGTAATCCACAGACTCAGTTAATTTGTCTGTTTTACTCGAATTGATTGAAATATTTATCTGCCCTAAGCGAGACAGAGGTCGACTGTGTTCAGTAGTATTTGTTTGCGTTACAGTTGTAGTACCTGTCTTAGAATCAATCGATGTGCGCTTATCTGTTGCAATACGGATACGATCATCTTGGCGCAGACCTAAGTCCCAAGAAAAATTATACTTGCCGGGATTATAACTACCTCTCAGGGATGAGCCCCATCTACGTTTATTACCCACCGTTACTTTAACAGATCCTGTTAGCCCTGGGTTACGCTTTTTTTTAAGGACAATATTAATAATACCACCAGCTCCATCTGGTTTATACATAGCTGATGGATTTGTGATTACCTCTACTCTCTCAATGGAATCAGCGGGTAATTGTGCTAAAACATCTGCTCGATTAGTACTTCCCATCAATGCAGACGACTTTCCATCGATAAGTACTTGCACACTCGACTCACCTCTAAGCGATAAATTGCCATCAATATCTACTTGAACAGCGGGAATGTTCTGAAGCAAGTCACTCACACTACCTGAGGTAGCTTGAATATCTTTACCTACATTATAAATCTTTCGATCTATAGAATTCAAGAAGACCTGATTTTTAGCCTGCACTTCCACTTCTTGCATTTTAACTACAGGCGAAGCTACAGTGTCTGAAACAGATGCATTAACACTAATCTGCTGAGAGAAAAGAGTGCCAGGCAAAGCAATTACAAGTAAGACCAATGAGGATCGAATTAACATTAAAATATCGTTTAAAGTGTAAAACGAAAAGCTGCAGTTAATTAGCCACAGCGCAAGTATCACATACGAAAATTACTTCTTTTTCCCGTCCTTTTCGTCTTTTTCATCATCCTCATCTTTTTCTTTAACTGACTTAGCTTTTCTAGCCTCTAATTTGTCAGCTGCTGATTCTTTAGCCCGATCTTAAGACCCTCGTGCGTTAGCACTGAATTAAATCCTACCTCGATAAGACCCTTACGAATAAAATGCGCTATCTTTTTTCATTCTCAACGATCAAAATGCGCATAAGTGCAAATGCTTAGTTAGATTAGTTGCAAAGTATAAACAGATACAAGTTCAGGGATAAAAGAAAGTTGCAGTACATATTTACTTTCATGCTCTAGGATGCGCTTTTTGGTATATATCTTTCAACCGAGCTACACTTACGTGCGTATATACCTGTGTTGTAGCCAGCCTGACATGACCAAGTAGCTCTTGCACAAGTCTTAGATCAGCACCTGCATTGAGTAAATGTGTCGCATAGGCATGCCTCAGCTTATGTGGAGACATATCTAACGGAAGTCCCGCTAGTGCAAGGTAGCGCTTCATCATAAGCTGTACATAGCGAGGGCCAATTGGCTTACCTTTAGCGGTAAGAAGAATAGCATCTAAATCTCCGGTGGGTCGTTTAAATTCTTTAGTGAAGCGTTCTAGAACAGCTAATGCCACACTCCCTAAAGGACATACACGGTGTTTATTTCCCTTACCTAATACACGCGCAACACCTGCATCATGATCTATAGCACCATGAGTAAGACCAGTGAGTTCACTTACACGAAGCCCAGCACCATATAATAATTCAAGAATGAGCCGATCAAGCCATGCAACATAAGGCTCTATTGTTTCATTTTGAAGCAGACGTTGTGGACCAGTCAGAAGAAGCTTCATTTGTTCTTCAGTTAAAAACTTAGGAAGTCGCTTTTCTAACTTAGGCAGCGGCACCCCAACGAAAGGATTTGCAGATATTTTTTTCTTCTTAAGCCAAAATCTAAAAAATGTGCGAAGCCCTGAAACATGATTATGTAACGTCCTACGATCATACCTGCGCTGCGCCTCAATAACAAAATCTCGCATATTTCTACTTTTAAGCGCATCGAGTCCACCCTCCCACAAGCTAGATGCTTCTAACCAAAGATAAAAATCTTCAAAGGCCTGGCGATAATTTCTGAGTGTATATTTTGAACAACGCCTTTCTAGAGCAAGGTGATCTGCAAACGAAACCCACCAAGTTTCGATTACTTCTGAAGGAATTGTTTTTAACGTGTCGCCCACAAGTACATGAGAAATCTGAGGTTATTAAACTAACTACTCATTTTCTTCTCAACTGCATAAGTAACCCTATCTGCGTAGCGGCGCAGTGCACCCTCGGGATCAAGACCACGTGATTGTGCGGCACAGGTGAGCTCAAAAAGCTGCTTACCTAACTGTTCATCAGTTAAATCTTTTGCTACCCCATCAACAGCTATTTTATCTACAATACCTTGGTATGGAAGTCCCTTTTTATTAATTTGTTTCCATACCGCTTCAGCAAACATGAGCGCAGGGAGCCTTGGAGGTAGTGGCTTAAATACAGACGGAGCTGCAGTGATACCTGCTTTTTTCTTTTCTTCTAATTTAATTAATTCCCACTGTGAAATAACCTGATCAGAGGTATCTAATTTTTGCGCTCCAAAAACATGGGGATGACGCCTGATTAGTTTTTCATTAATATCATGCGCTACGTCATCAAAATTAAAGAGGCCGGCCTCTTCAGCAATACGTGCATGAAATACAATCTGTATCAGTACGTCACCTAACTCTTCTCGCATGTGCGGCATATCAAGACGATCGATCGTCTCTAGTAGTTCGCTACATTCATCAATTAAACAGCGTGTGAGCGTCTGGTGTGTCTGCTCCTGATCCCAGGGACATCCATCTTTAGCCCTAAGCCTAGCCATGGTTTGCTTTAAATCATCGATTGCGCTCATAAAAGAATAACTTAAGTACGCTCTAATCGTGACTCTACGGCAAGTGTGTTAGTGAGAGAAAATACTCACCTTAACAAAAACACGGCTTGCTCTTATGCCGTAACTTTGCGGCCATGGATGAGTTCATGGCACTTAATTCTGAAGACCAGGCACCCCTGTCACCGTCTGAGACCCGCACGCTCCTTGAGCAGTTGGCTCACAGACCGCGGCATTCGCTTGGGCAAAACTTTTTAATAGATGGTAATATTGTACGTAAATCACTCGATTTAGCCCAAATCAGAGCTGATGACACGGTTATAGAAGTAGGTCCAGGACTTGGCACATTAACCCGTGCTCTTCTAAGCCGCGGCGCTCAAGTTTGGGCTGTTGAAAAGGATCCTGTTTTACATAAATATCTTTCACAGACCTTAGTCGCTAATTTTCCAACTTCATTTCATCTCTTACTTGGAGATGCTCTGGATTTCCCTTTAGCAGATTTTAAAGGACCTGAATTTAAAATTGTAGCAAACTTACCCTACGCAATTTCCACACCATGGTTGGATGGAGTACTCGAACAAAGACTACCCGAGCGCATGGTACTTATGCTACAACAGGAGGCCTCGCAGCGCTACTGCGCAAAACCGGGCACTAAAGCGTTCGGAGCTATATCAATTTTTGTTCAATCAGCATATACGATAGCTCCGGGGCATAAAGTCGCAGCGGCATGTTTTTATCCAAAACCTGACATTGAGTCATTTTTACTTCATTTAGTAAGAAAAGAAGTTCCAGTACTCTTTAAGCCTGAGTTTAAAACGCTCATTCGTGGTGTTTTTCAGCAGCGCCGTAAGCAAATTGGCTCGTTGCTTAAAGACCGTCTACCCGATCAAGGCAAAGCCTGGATTGAATGTCTTACTGAGGCCGGCTTGAGCGCACAAAGTCGTCCTGAAGATATCCCTATTGAACTCTGGTGTAAGCTAGCTTGAAAACTGACTAAGAGTTGTTTATACCTTTTTTCTTAATTATATGAGATATCTTGCATCTGCTTTACTCGTAATTACCTGTGCTAGGTTTGCTTCAGCACAAAATCAACAGACTACGAGCCCATCAACTCCCGCAATCGAGTTTAATGCACCAGCTCCTTCTGCTCCAGCACCTGAAGCACAAAGTGCAAGTATCTTGGGTAAAATATCAGACGGTGTGTATTTTTCACCGACAGGTGCATTTTACCTAAAAGTTCCTGTACTCACTGAATTAGGAGGACGTCTTTCTGACACTGACCGTGTTGTCACTTTCCGTGATGATTATACCACTCACATTAGTATTGCCGTCTTCAAATTAGATGCGACGCAGTCCTGGCAACTTTCAGTTAAAGGTCTAAAAGATTATCTGCAGTATTTCTTACATGATTTCGTACTGCCTGATTTTGCATCAAGTTATAGAGGACTAAAAGTAGAACCTAATGGTCGTTACTTATCTGGTCTAAACGACGGCGCTTTAGTGACTTTTATAACTATTCCAGGCGGCTCAATGTTTGTGAATCAGAGTCCTCGTTTAATTGAACCAACTGAACCTGCTATAGCGAAACGTGGAAACCTGCTGTTCATTAAAAATGGCTTTATCTATGTAATTAGTATGGAGCTTGGCGAACGTATCACTGAAGGCTCTGCATACAAGAAAACGCAAGACGAAGAAGACATGCTTTTAAGAGATCGTCTTGTTGCTCTAGCAAATACTATACACTTTATCAAAGCACCAGCTACGCACTAAGTGCGCAGCGTTTTGTGCGCTTCAAATAAGGGGCGAAGCACAAGGCTAAGTTCATCTTGAAGTGCTTGTAGCTTAGCGTAGTGAGTAGTATTTTTACGATTTGGCATACAGCGTGTCTTTTCATTTAAAGCCACAACCCCACGCGTGTAGTCCATTAGTTTTGCATTAGGCTTGCCGTTTGAGCGTGCATGACACCAGGCCGATTGAATCGCTGCTCCTAAAGCTGCCCCCTCATCTTCCATCATAGCTACAACAGGAAGACCAAAAATATCTGCCATAATTTGTCTCCAGGCTGCAGATTTGGATCCACCACCAGTCACTCTAATTTCTTTAGCCTTAACTCCTAGCTGCGCTAAACGGCGTAGGCCATAGTTCATACCCATGGTCACTCCCTCCATACTCGAGCGTGCAATCAACGTAGAATCAAACGCGTCTGCAGTTAAACCAAAAAGTACTCCAGAGCCATCTGGAACGTTAGGGGTACGCTCACCAGCTATATAAGGAAGAAATATCAGTGGATTTTCTTTATCTCTAGATGAAGCAACAGCTTTATCTAGTGTAGTTAAATCCATCTTAAACAAAGCTCTTATTTTTTCAGTAACAGTAGTTACATTCATCGTACATAACAGTGGTAACCACTCACCCGTGGATGAACAAAAAGCAGCAATCTCACCATTTGGATCTATGATCGGTTTCTTTGCAGTCGCATAGATAGTGCCACTGGTGCCAAAACTTGCTGTCACGATACCTTCCGTCACATTGCCAGTACCAATTGCACCCATCATATTATCTCCACCACCCGCACTCACGAGTACTTTCTGAGATAACCCATACGATTTTGCCCTTTCAGCAGTTAAGTAGCCAGCTGGTTTACTAGAATCCTGCAGAGCTGGTAAGTAGCTTTGTAATTTAGAATCGATCGCTTTTAGAACTACATTACTCCACACCCGCTTACGCACATCCAGTAATCCAGAGCCTGAGGCGTCGCCGTACTCCATTGTATAGTTACCGGTGAGATAATAATTTAAATAATCATGAGGCAGTAAGATATGACGCAACTTTGCAAAATGCTTAGGCTCGTGCCGTTTAAGCCACAGAATTTTTGGCGCTGTGTAGCCTGGCCTAAAAGGAAGTCCAGCATTTCGAATAACAGCAGCTTCTCCCCCTAATTTTTTAGTCAGAATATCGCACTCTTCTTGTGTACTTGTATCGCACCATAACTTTGCAGGGCGGATTACCTTACCGTGTTCATCCAAGGCAACAAAACCATGCTGCTGACCTGAAATACCAATACTTATTATATCACTGCACTTAACTTGCTTGCATACGGCTTTAATAACCATGTCCAAGGCCTTAATCCAATCCTTAGGATGTTGCTCTGCATGTCCACTGGGAAGTCCCGAGATAAGACTTAATGGAGCACGTGCTTCTGCGACAACGCGTTTTCTTTTTAGATCAAGTACAACAGCTTTGATACTTTGGGTTCCTGCATCAATTCCGATAGCTAAGCTCATAGGATAAAAAAATATTAATTTAAAACTCAGTATTCCAAGGCAGTGTTACATACAATCGTTTAACTCCAGAGGTATCACACAACTTAAGCCAATCAGTCAGTGTTAAGTCATCAACTAATAAATGCTTAGAAAGATCCATAAGAGGCATAAGTACGAAAGCTCGCTTAGTCATTCGGGGATGTGGAATAGTGAGTCTTTCTAGGTTCTGATGCAAAGAACCGTAGAGGAGTATGTCTATATCAAGTGTACGCGATGAAACGACTTCGGTTCTCACACGCCCAAGTGTTTTCTCAATATTATGCACACAAGTAAGTAAGGACTCTGAAGTATGCTCAGTTTTAATTTCAAGCACTGCATTTAAAAATGAGGGTGCATCTTTCAAACCAACCGCAAGAGTTTCATACACCTGTGACCCACGTACACTTTGTACACATGGATCCGCCTTAAGGCGTTTATACGCTTCAGCTAAATGCCAAAGCCTATCCCCTAAATTACTTCCCAGCGCTAGGTACGCGGTCTCTACTTGCTTCAACGGCGACATACTCAAGGACTCCTGGAATTGGAGCAGAAGGTTTTTTAATGGTTAAATCGACACGTGAAACACGGGGACATTCTTGAAGAATTGCCGTTAAGAGCCTATCACATAGCGTTTCTAAAAGCTTTACCCGTTCTTTTTCTAAAAGCCGTTTGCAGATTTCATATACAGCTGCGTAATCCACAGAATCCGCTAGTTTATCTGAATTGGCCGCTTCCTGCATGTCATACGTGAGATACAAATCTACAAGAAACCTCTGTCCACGCGTACCCTCTTCTGGGTGATGACCATGGTAGCCATAGAAGGCCATATTCTTAAGATGTATGCGTCCAGTCATTGAGGTAAGCCTTAACCAAAACGCCGAGTTGCCTCGGTGTAAAGCTGTACTACGTGTTCCGAGCATTAAAGACAGCTTCTGCCATCCCTACAGCCCTTAAATTAGCTTTCACATCATGAACGCGTATTATTTCAATTTTTTCGGCTGCAGCTAATGCTGAGGTAACCAGAGTGCCTTCCAGCCTATCTTGAGGGTCACCACCAAGTACATGAGCAATGACGGATTTTCGAGAAGCTCCTAGGAGTAATGGAAGACCAAAGGTTCTTAACTCAGAGAGTTTAGCAATTATCTCTAAATTTTGAGGCTGTGTTTTATAAAAGCCTATACCGGGATCTAGAATTAAACGGCTATGCGGAATACTAAAGCGATCAGCAATCTTAAGAGAAGACTCGAAATAACGCTTTAGACAATCAATGAGAGAACCTGCTTGTGTGGCTAAATGTTTATCACAGTGCATGAGTACAACGGGACATTTCCAATCGCTTGCTACATGTGGCATAAGCTCATCTCCCTGAAAGCCATGTTGATCATTAATTAAATGAGCTCCAGCAGTAAGAGCTGCTTTTGCTACTGAAGCACGGTAAGAATCAATCGAGATAGGAATAGTAAGCTTACCCTTAAGTGCCTCAATGATAGGCACAACACGTGAAATTTCATCAGCTTCACTTACCTCACTGTAACCGGGCCGTGTAGATTGTCCTCCCACATCTAGAATTGCAGCACCTTGCTTCTGCATCAAAACAGCATGCTCTATGGCTTGATCACTAGAAGTATAGTTTCCCCCATCCGAAAAAGAATCAGGGGTAACATTTAAAATACCCATAACACGCGTACTCATCCCAAGCTCGAGCGTTTTACCTAGGCAATTAAGAATGGTTACTTTCCTCTCTTGCCTCAGGCTGTTCACGTTAATTCCTTAGGAAGGACAGCGTATATTTTTTTAATATCTTGAACGCTATCTTTGTGACA
>CAILHZ010000013.1 GCA_903834135.1 uncultured Opitutia bacterium
ACTCGTCTTCTTTAGGCATTGGAAAGAGTATAAATATCTACAGGCAGGGATTTAATCGTAAAAATAAGCCCACCACTTTTGTAAGTTACTTCTGTTAAGCCATTTATGTAATGGCGGGATGGACGGGACTCGAACCCGCGACCTATACAGTGACAGTGTATCGCTCTAACCAGCTGAGCTACCACCCCTTAAAACAGGAAAGGCTCAAAGTAAGTCCCTACAGCTTCTAGTCAAGCAATCCTTACCTCGATTTTTACCTCATTTATGAAGGTACTTTTGATTCCACCTACCTTACGTCTTGCCCGAGATGCTCTGACTCTCATAGTTTTGGCTCTACATGCGACAGTAGCTCAGCTGGATAGAGCAATGGTTTTCTAAACCATGGGTCGAGAGTTCGAGTCTCTCCTGTCGCACCACTTTTTTTGCAAAAAACCCCGATTAGCATATCATTTAAAACTTATCCTATGAACCTCCTCAAACTCACCCTCCTAGTTACCAGTGTAGCTTTGCTCTCACTGCCGCTCTCTGCCCAGCAAAAACGAGTCAGCCCGCATGAAACCATCAGTAAAGTGATAGGAAGCAAAGCTGAAGCAAATCGGGTAACGATTGTCTATGGTAGACCTTACTCAAAGTCTGCAAAGACAGGTGAAACCAGAACAATCTGGGGCTCTTTAGTATCCTGGGACAAGGCTTACCGTTTAGGTGCTGATGAATCCTCCCTGCTCTTAACCCAGAAGGCACTAATCATTGGCTCAACAACAATTCCTGCAGGTGCATATACAATCTACTTAGTGCCTTCAGAAAACGGCGCTTCAAAACTAGCATTCAGTTCTAAACTAGGCACCTGGGGTGAACCTGTAGATGAAGGTCACGACGTATGCCGAGTTGATTTAGAAAAATCGACACTCGAAGCAGACGTACCTCAGCTCACCATTAAAATTGAAGCAGTTGCTACAGGTGGTGGAGTAATCAAAATCAGTTGGGAAAAAACACAGTTTGCTTTGCCTTTCACGGTTCAAAAGTAAAATCGAAGTAACGTGAAGCGCCTATTAAATGCTGCGCTAGTAATAGGCGCGCTGAGTTGTGTTTTCATTTCTAAGCTCTGCAGTAAAGCGATTGAGCCTACCAAGACTCAGATCATCGCACATGAACTACGCAGCTTAAGTGAAACAGCAAGTATACTCTATATTGCAGCACACCCAGATGATGAGAACACACAACTTATCACTTATTTCTCACGCGGTAAGAGTTTTAGAACTGCTTACCTTTCACTCACCCGCGGCGACGGAGGACAAAACCTCCTAGGCCCTGAGTTTGGAGATAGTCTTGGAGTAGCAAGGACTCAGGAACTACTTGCAGCTCGTTCTATAGACGGTGGGGAACAGTTCTTTAGCCGTGCACGTGACTTCGGGTATTCGAAAGACTATCGGCAAACACTAACCAAATGGGATCATGAAGGAGTTCTCTCAGATATTGTAAGAGTTATTCGAGAATTCAGGCCTGATATCATTATCACCCGGTTTTCGCCAGAGCCTAGTGGTACGCATGGTCATCACACAGCTTCCGCTTACCTTGCCCAAGAAGCATTTTCTTTATCGGGAGATCCACTCAGTTTTCAAGAACAGTTAAGTACTTTAAAGCCATGGAAAGCACGCAGTATTTTCCTAAATGCAGGAATGAGAAATGCAGACGCTGCTTCCCCTAACCCATCGATTATTACATTAGATACGGCAGGCCAAGATCCAGAAACAGGTGAAACCTTTGGCTCACTAGCAGCACGCAGTCGCTCAATGCATAAAACCCAAGGGTTTGGTTTATTTAATGCAAGTAACCCAAGCGGCCGTCACCTTGAATACTTTAAATTATTAAAAGGCGATCCAGTCTCACATGATCTGTTTGAGAATATAGACTGTACCTGGTCACGCTTTCCAGGTGGCGGAGCTATTAACGAATTAGTTAAACAGATAACAACTCATTTTGATGCAACTAATCCTGAGGCAAGTGTTTCAGAACTGCTTAAGTTACGGCTTAAATTAAACGAACTTGAGAAATCACAACTCACTGAGAATAAGCTTCAGCACTTAGATAATCTAATAGCTTTATGCCTAGGACTGTCTTTCACAACACAGACTGCTCATACTGAAGTAATCCCAGGAGAATCTGTCTTACTAGAACTGTACGCTCGTATCAAAGCTAAGACACACGTCACATGGGTCAGTATTAATTATCCCTTAATTAATAAAAAAGAAATTTTAAATCTCAGCCTATCGCCCGGCGATACAACTACCCTTTCACGCAGTGAGGTAATTCCTAGTAATGCCCATGTAAGTCAGCCCTACTGGTTACAAACACAAGGTTCAGCAGGTATGTTTTCAGTAGAGGACAAATCCTTAATCGGTAGACCTACTAATTTACCGAGTTTTCCAGTAATAGCAGAATTTGAAATTGAAGGCCAACGCCTTGTCGTTAGCACCCAGCCTACTGCAAAACCGGACGAAAAATACACAACTAAACGTCCCGCACCTCTCATAGTCATTGCACCAGTTTCCCTGACTTTTACGGCACCTGTACTTATACTAGCACCCAAGCATACAAAGTCAGTCGAAGTTGACCTTGAAGCCATACGTGAGCGCTTATCAGGTAGCGTAAGTTTAAACGTACCTAATGGTTGGTCCTATACTCCAAAAAATAAGGTATTTAGCCTAGAGCACAAAGGTGATCACTGTTTAGTTCATTTTGAGGTCACATCCCCTGACTTAATTACTACTACAAATATTACAGCTTCTGCAGTGATTGACTCAGTGACCTATAACACGAGTCGCACCTCAATTCATTACGCTCACATACCTGAGCAAGTCTTGCTGCCTACATCAGAAATAAAAGCCCTTAGTATAAATCTTGAAACTAAAGGCCATGCAATTGGCTACCTGCCAGGCGCAGGAGATAATGTAGCTCACTGTCTTGAACAGATGGGCTATAATGTAACCTCACTTAAAACAAGTGATCTTACTTTAAAAAATCTGACCTCTTTTGATACCATAGTAATCGGTGTAAGAGCATTCAATACACGTGACGATCTAGCTGTAGCACTACCCTGTTTATTTGATTATGTGAAACAAGGTGGCACAGTAATTGATCAGTATAATACACCTAATGGGCTTAAGGTAGATCAGTTCACTCCGTACCACTTAAGTCTTTCGCGTGATCTACCTAAGTACCGGGTAACCAATGAAAATGGCCCTGTCGTATTTCTTAAACCAAATGATTTAGCACTCACTATTCCTAACCGTATCACTGAAGACGATTTTACTCATTGGGTACAAGAAAGAGGCCTTAACTTTGCAAGCAGCTGGGATGAGACCCATTTTGATTCACTGATTGCCTGCAGTGATGTAAATGAAGCACCCCTTAAAGGCGGTCTACTTGTATCCCACTACGGCAAAGGTATATTTATCTACACAGGACTCTCCTTTTTTAGGCAATTGCCTGCAGGTGTACCTGGTGCGTACAGGCTAATGGCTAACTTAATTGCCCTTGGAAAATAAGCCACAAATCGTGATTAATCCCAAGCCTGAGAATGAATCAACGGGAGTACCCCTGCTTAGAACGTGGCCTAGCGTATACACTACAGTTGTGTGTGTACTCATTATCTGGATTTTGCTTCTCACAGCATTTGCCTACCATTTCGCGTGAATTGGACCGACTACATCGTACTTATAAGTACCCTGCTTATCATTGCAGGCTATGGCCTATGGTGCTCACGAAAAAAAAAGAACCTGCATGAGTATTTAAAAGGGAGAAGTGATACACCGTGGTTCACCATTGGCTTAGCTGTAATGGCCACTCAAGCCAGCGCTATTACTTTTTTATCTACCCCAGGCCAAGGCTATGAAGATGGGCTTGGGTTTGTACAAAATTATTTCGGAGCACCTATTGCACTAATTATAATTTCAGCGGTTTTTTTACCGTATTACCGCAAATTAAATGTCTATACAGCGTACGAATTTTTAGGTCACCGCTTTGACAAGAAAACATCGCTTCTTGGGGCAACACTTTTCCTAATTCAGCGCGGTCTTGGTGCAGGAATCACTATCTATGCTCCAGCAATTGTTCTATCTACTGTAATGGGATGGAATTTAAATACGACCATCATCTTAAGCGGTATACTGGTCATTATCTATACAACAATTGGTGGTAACGAAGCAGTAAATGTAACGCAGAAATATCAGCTTGGAATAATCTTTGCAGGAATGTTTGCCGCATTCCTGATTATTCTAAAGTCAATGCCATCTGAATTAACTCTTCATGACACATTTGCTTTAGCAGGCCTATTTAAGAAATTAGATGCAGTGGATTATTCACTAGATGTACATAAGCGCTACACAGTTTATTCCGGAATCTTAGGTGGCATGTTTCTAGCCTTATCTTATTTCGGTACAGACCAGTCTCAAGTCCAGCGCTACCTCTCTGGTTCCTCTTTAAGAGAAAGTAGATTAGGCTTAATGTTTAATGCTATTTTTAAAATTCCGATGCAGGTATTCATCCTTTGTTTAGGCGTTTTGATCTTCATTTTTTACCGCTTTGAAAAGCCTCCACTCTACTTTAATCAATCGGTGTGGAATCAAGCACTAGCTGAAGATTCCTCAGGGCGTTTTAAAGCATTAGATAAGTCTTACACTGAGGCCCATCTTCATGAAACTGAGCAGATAAAAACATGGATTAAGCTTCGCAACTTAAATGATCTTCCACGTGTAGCGCATGCAAAGACTGAAGTCCTTAAGGCGCATGAGACGACACAAATGATCAGAAAAGAGGCAACCCAGGCTCTGATTAATACTCACATTAAGGGCTCATCTAATGATTCAGACTATGTGTTTGTAAGTTTTATAATCTCCTATTTACCCCACGGCTTAATTGGCCTTCTTGTTGCGGCCTTCTTTGCGGCCGCTCTATCCTCAAAAGCAGGAGAGCTTAGTGCTTTAGGAACAACGACCTTCATTGATCTTTATAAGCCCTTAGCTAATAAAACACCTAGTGATAGCTATAGCTTATTTCTTACTAAACTTTTTACCGTAATCTGGGGAATTGTGGCTATTGCTTTTGCACTTTTTGCCTCACTCACAGAAAATCTTATTCAAGCTGTAAATATTGTGGGTTCTATTTTCTACGGCGTAGTGCTTGGTTTATTTTTAGTCGCCTTCTTTATTCGAAGCATTCGTGGCACTGCTGCATTTTGGGCAGCAATTATATCCCAAACAATCATTTTTTGTCTGTATTACTCCTTAAGTATCTCTTACCTCTGGTATAATCTCATTGGCTGTGGACTGTGTATTATTCTAAGCCTCATCCTTCAAGGTATACTGCCAACCTTAACCAAGCCTACAGAAAGTAAATCATGAATAATCCAGTGATTTGCTTTGGCCAGCAACCGTGCGGATTTTTTCCGAAAAATTTCCTGTATGCAAAGATTAAAACAGCTTTAAGACTACAGTCCGATATTGGAGGAAAGATTGTGTTTTTCTTTCATGATAGTGACCATGACTTAAGAGAAACCCAAACCCTTCTTAAGAATAAAGTAACTCTAGCGCCAACGACATTTAACTTTACTGCAGTTAATAAGATTCAAAAAAAGTGGTCCCCACTTTATTTAAAACGAATCGAATCAGATTGGATTTCAAACACTGCTCGCCAATTGCCTGCCTATGTTGATAAACAGGCCGCTAGCCTATTTAAATCCTGCACTGCAAGCGACGTAGCAACTTTCTGTCTTAAGCTCTACGAAACAATGGGAATACTTAAGGGAATAACAGTGGTACGTTCAAGTGATCCAGAACTAAGAAATAAGGCCTGCGACATTGATGACTACTTTGTGGATATACCCTATAAAGGTGAAATCGTACGAGCTAGGAAATCAGGGGATAAGCTACTCTTACATGAAGGTGGAACATCCTACATCAGTCTAGATCCTGTTATAGAAACTAAGGCCATGATTAGCCCAACCCGTGATTCTAGGCTAGTATGGATGCAATCTGCTCTTCACTGCACACATTACATTGCCGGGCTTGGAGAACGTGCCTATCTTAGTACCAGTCAGGCCCCTGACATTACCTTTGTAGATCGAGACCTTATCGAAAATCCAAATGAAGCTTACCCGTTTATCTCGCACTAAAGGCTCCATACTTATCTTTGGAGCACATCCTGATGATATCGAATTTGGCTGTGGAGCCATCGTTGCCAGTGAATACTTAGCGGGTAGTAAAATTACTTTTATCGTATGCTCCCGGGGCGAATCTGGAAGTTTTGGTAATCCTAAAACACGTGCAAAAGAAGCCACTAAAGCTGCAAAACTTTTGGGTGCTGAACTTCAGCTTATAGACTTAGACGGTGATGCTCACTTAGAAATTAAGACTGCACACATCTTAACCTTAGCTGAAAAAATACGGGCCCTAAAGCCAGCGATGGTTATAGCACCAAGCACCACTAAGACGCAGCATCCCGATCATTATAAACTTGGAGAAATGGTACGGGATGCAACACGCTTAGCAAGATATGGAGGTGTTAAGGAGCTTAAAGCACTTACTGCTCATAAAATTAATCAGCTTTTGTTTTACGCAGTTACCCCTGACGCAGAACCTAAAGATAGTTTACCGCTTCTTTTTGATGTTTCCTCACCCAAAGTAATTTCACTTTGGAAAAAAGCGATGCAAGCACACGCCTCTCAGGTAAAATCTAAAAAGTATGTTGAATTTCAATTAGCCAGAGCACGAGTCCTCGGCTTAAATTCTAGTCTAGAGTACGCTCAAGCCCTGTATCACGAGCACTCACTAGTCTTTAACTCGTTAAGTCAATTCGGTACAAGTGCTCGTAGTTTCTAGTATGCCTAAGAAGCTTAATATAGGTATCACCTGCTACCCTTCAATTGGCGGAAGTGGTATTTTAGCATCCGCTTTAGGGGAAAAACTAGCTCTTAAGGGTCATGACGTGCACTTCATAAGCTATGAAAGACCAATACGATTACCTCACTTAGATAATAATCTTTTTTTTCATCCCGTAAAAATTAGCGATTACGGCTTATTTAAATATCCAGATTACACGCTGCCCTTATCTGTCAAAATGGCTGAGGTAGCACAGTCCGCCTCGTTAGATATTCTACATGTGCACTATGCAGTGCCCCATGCCACGGCTGCAGTCCTAGCTAAGCAGATGATAGCACAAGCAAGCCTTCCCAAAGTAGTCACAACACTTCACGGCACAGATACTACACTTTTGGGCCAAGATCCATCGTATGGTCCTGCAATTCGGTATGCACTTGAAAGATCAGACGCAGTTACAGCAGTGTCTCATTTCCTAGCCAGTGAAACACGTCGCATTATTGGTACCACAAAACCAATTGATGTGATTCATAATTTCTTTGAACCTAAGAAAGCACTTAAAACACGTGAGGAAATTAGAACTTCACTTGGTCTTAAAGATGAAGTGCTTTTATGCCATGCTTCAAACTTAAGACCCTTAAAACGAATCGACCGCTTATTGAATCTAATTGCAGGTCTTAATACCCAGACTCCATTTAAACTGCTTATTTTAGCGGGAGGTGATTTTTCTACCCATAAAGCCCAAGTAGATCGCCTTAAATTAAATAATAAAGTAATCGTTTTGGATAATGTAGCTTCGATTGAAGACTATTTAAATGCCTCAGATATGGGCTTATTTACCTCAGATTCAGAAAGTTTTTGCTTAGGTATTCTTGAAGCAATGTGCTTTGGCGCACCAAGTGTCTCAACTCAAGTTGGTGGAATTCCTGAAGTCATTGAAGAAGGAAAGACGGGCTTAATGTGCGATCCGGAAAATTTACCCGGTTTAATTGAAGCTGCAGCTCGGTTAATTGATAACAAAGCTCTTAGACAAACAATGGGAATAGAAGCTAAGAAAAGAGCCTCTGAGTTATTTTCAAGTGATACTGCAGTTGCTGCTTATGAAGCAGTCTATAACCGAGTACTTAGCTGAAGTTATCCTACCTAAGCGTTAAAACTTAAGTCGTTTCACACTTAAAGAGCTGGCTCTTCAAGAGGAGGTGTTGATGGAATTGGCGGCACATGCGCCTTAAATAAGCGCTTAAGTACAACATCAATCATATCCACTTCAGAACCACCTGTGAAAGATGGTCTAAAATAACTATCTTCAGCTACAAGATTAGCGGGGTGACTATTATACACCTGAAGGTCGATCTGGATCATGTAGGTTGTAAAATCAAAAGTCCAACGATCCTGATAACGAATCACAACATCTGCATATTTAGGCATCATGGTCTGTGGACCGCTTGAGGCATCGTAACCTAATTTAATTAATTCTCGTGTAATAATCTTATCCATCCCACGGCCATCGGTGAGTGAATGAATAATATAAGGATGTTTATACTTACTTAGATCTACGTTTTTGGCCGTTCTCGAAGCTACCTGAGCACACGAGGAAAAAATAAGCAAAGACGCTAGGCATACAAAAATCTTAGTCATGTTTACTGCAGGACGCACGTAAAAGTATTAGGTGATAACAAAACCAATGTCCACCGTACAAAATTTAGACTTAATTAGCTTACTTTAACTGATTTTGAGTACGATTTTACCAAACTGACCACCCTTTTCCATGAGCTTAAAAGCATCTGAAGCTTCTGCTAAAGAAAAGACGTTACTTATGACAGGTTTAATTGAATACGTTTCAACAAAGGCAATCATCGCCTTCCAATCTGAAGGACTTCCCATGGTAGTTCCTAGTAAAGAAATTTGCCGCCAAAATATTTTAAGTAGAGCAATCGAAGTAGGATTTCCGCATGTAGCGCCGTAAAACACAATCTTACCTCCTGAAGCTACGGCATCGATTAAATCATTAAGTCCTTCTCCACCTGCGCTATCAATTATCACATCAAAAGCACCAGTTTGTTTAAGAGCATGAGTTACCCAACCAGTTTCAGTATATAAAAACCCTCCTTTAGCTCCCAAGCTAATTGCTTTTGAAATCTTTTCTAGAGAACTGGATGTAACCCAAACCTCTGCTCCCGAAGCTACAGCAAATTGAAGGGCAAAAAGTGCCACGCCACCACCAATACCGGAAACAAGAACACGGTCTGTAGACTTTAACTGCGCACGCTCTTTAAGAGCTCTCCAAGCAGTTAAACCTGCTAGTGGCAGTGCTGCTGCCTCACTCCAGGACAAGGCCTTAGGTTTAAGTTCTAACTGGCTTTCAGGTATAGTAATAAATTCAGCACATGTTCCCTCACGTGGCAGTCCAAGAATAGTAAACTGATCAGACTGTGCAGACTCTTTATTACCCCAATTAAAACTAGGATTTATAATTACTTCTTTTCCAATCCAAGAACCAGATACGCCTGCACCTACTGCAGTCACAACACCAGCGCCATCAGATCCAGGAGTACACGGATACTTAAGTCCCATGTACTGTCCTTTTTTAATCCACACATCTCTGTGATTAAGAGCAGCAGCCTTGAGTGTGATAAGGACTTCTCCAGCTTGAGCTACGGGTTGAGCAACCTGAGCAATTTCAAAAGCGTTAGCGGCAGGGAATTGAACAGCAATCATAGTATTAAACTTTGAATACAACCTCAGGTTTATCAAAAATATATATATTTAACAACTTGTACTATTAACTTAACAAAATCCTACTTCACTAATTTACGTTTAACCAAACTAACCAACTCTTCCCTACCTTCAATTTTTAAGACAAAAAGAAGAACCCCATATACAGCAACTGCACATGGGATTATAAATCCTACTGCAACTAAACCCTTCACTAGATTAGTAACTAGCCATGTATCCACGTAGTGCCAAAGTCCTGCTACAACTATTGCCATAAGAGCTGTCGCAGCTATGACTTTTAATAAACTAATCCATAAAGGCTTAAAGGTAAGTCCAGGTATTTTTTTAACTAGAGCTCTTTGAAGTAGCAGCGTTTGTACGATGATAGCCGAAGTACTAGCGATCACTAACCCTCTTACACCCATTAGATGCATAAGGGTGATACTTAAAATAACATTTAAAACGAAATCTATAGTCGCCACTTTAACTGGTGTCTTAGTGTCTTTGACTGAATAAAATGCTCTCACGGTAAGATTAACGACCGAGAAAAACGGCATCCCGAGTGCAAACAGTGCAACTAAGGTAGAGAGATCTGTGGCATTATCTGCGGTGAAACGCCCGTGTCTATAAATCAGATTAACAATTGGATGACTTAAGAGGACTAAGCCAACCGCGGCAGGTACATTGATAATTAAAATAAGTCTTAAGCCCTTTCTAAAATCCTCAGCCATCAAATCGAACTTCTTTTCAACGGCGTGTTTTGCAATCAGAGGATAAACTACCGTTGATACAGCAATCGCAAATACCCCAATTGGAAATTCCATTAGCCGATTACCCATAAAGTAAAATGTTGCCGAAGCATCATCCAGGGAGAACGCAAGAAAACGAGATACAGCAATATTGATTTGATAAATTGCAGTGCCAAAAATACCAGGAGCCATCAGTAAGGCTATTTCCTTCACATGGGGAGCAAGTCTTAAGTCAAAGCTAGGCTTCCATCCCTCTTTAATTAAAATAACTGCAGGTACAGCCATTTGAAAGAATCCTCCCACTAAGACACCTGCACAAAGCCAATGTACCTGACCTAAAGTGGTATGAGAAAAATGAAGTCCAGCGCCTGCAATCGAAACGATCATAGCTAAATTTAGCCAAGTCGGTGATAAAGCAGGTTCTAGAAAATGGTCTAAGATATTAAGAGCTGCGTTGAAGGCTGCTGCTAAAGCAATGAAGGCAAGATACGGGAAAAGTATAACGGTAAGATCTGCTGCAAGATACCATTTATCATCCTGCCCTGAAATAAGACGAGAATGACTAAAAGTCATCATAGCAAAAGTAGTCATAACTCCAGTAATGACTACAAGCCATGAAGCCACTTGAGATAGAAGATTAAAGGCTCCTTCTTTTCCTTCCTTATGAAGCGCTTCTTGAAAGGTTGGGACAAAAGCTGCTGTAAGGGACCCTTCAGCAAGGAGTCGTCTAAATAAATTAGGAACTACAAATGCCGTTAAGAAAGCCGAATACACGGCACTAGCTCCAAACACAGCTGCACTAAGAGAATCCCTTACTAACCCAAGAATACGCGACACCACCGTTAAGAAAGAAACAACACTGATGTCTTTAAGGCGTTTTGACACAGGTAGTGTTACTGACTTAGAAACAACTCAAGTCTCTTTCTTTTTAGAAGGCTTAGCTGCCTCTGGCTTTGTAGCGGAGGCATCAGAAGAGCTAGAGCTCTTTTTATAGTCGGTAATATAAAAGCCCGTGCCTTTAAAAATAAGCCCAGCTCCACCACCCACAAGACGCTTCACTCCACTCTTCTTACACTTAGGACAAGTCTTAAGCGGATCGTCCTTCATGGACTGATACTGCTCGAACTCATGTCCACATTTAGGACAGGCGTATTCGTAGGTAGGCATAATTGGTAAAGCTGTATTAGAAACAGTAAACGCCCCGTGCGGAAGTCGAAAGATTACAATAAGCTCTCACTTGCCAGAGTCTCTTTTTGGGGCTAATCCTAAGCTTTATGAGTTTTAACGAGGTGTTTGCAGGCTATGTGACCCAAACTGAGGCAGCGATTGACCGCTACCTACCTTTGGCTAGCACCCGCCCTGAGAAGCTGCATACAGCCATGCGTTATGCCATGCAAGGGGGCGGAAAGCGCCTTAGACCCGTATTAGTGCTGGCAGCTAAGGACCTTTTTAATACGAAAGCCCAAGACGGCCTAGCGGCTGCAGTGGCAGTCGAATGTGTGCACACCTATTCCTTAATCCATGACGACTTACCGTGTATGGATAATGATGACTTAAGACGCGGTAGAGCTACTGTCCATAGAGCCTTTGATGAAGCAACTGCTTTACTCGCTGGAGATGCCCTCTTAACCCACGCTTTCATACTACTAAGCCACCACTATCCTGCAGCAATTGCTCTTAACCTAGTGCGTGAACTATCGAGTGCCTCAGGCAGTGAAAAGTTAATTGGTGGACAAGTGGAGGACTTGCTTGCCGAAAAAAGAAAAGATGTTTCAAAAGCAGATTTAGAATTTATTCATCTTAATAAGACTGCTGCGATGATTGAATGCTCGCTTGTTCTTGGGGCAATCATTGCAGAAGCCTCACACGAGGAGACTGAAAAAATACGTCATGCAGGACGTCACTTAGGTTTAGCTTTTCAAATCATTGATGATATTTTAGATGTCACTTCTGATAATGCGACCTTGGGTAAAACCGTGGGTAAAGATGCAAAGGCAGGAAAAACAACGTTTGTCTCTATGCACGGTTTAGAAAAATCTAAACTATTAGCTGAAGCATCTTCAGAGGCCGCAATTGCAGGCTTCAAATCCTTATACAAAGGGTCTGATTTTTTCACAGATTTGACAAAGAGTCTATCTCAGCGAATCACTTAATCCTTTTAAAGTAAGGATCTGGCTTAATAAAAAACCATGAGTGCGAATTTTTGGAATGAACGCTACGAAACATCCACGTTCATCTACGGTACTAAGCCTAATGATTTTGTTGCAGCTGTGGCTCACAGAATACCCGCTGGCCCTACCCTTTGCTTAGCTGAAGGAGAAGGAAGAAACGCTGTTTACTTAGCTGAAAGAGGCCACGCTACAACTGCTGTAGACTTGTCTACAAAAGGACTGGCAAAAGCACAGGCTTTAGCTTCATTACGTGGAGTAAGTATCACGACTCAGGCCGTTGATTTAGCAGCTTACACGATCACACCAAATGCATGGTCAGGTATTATAGCAACATGGGCGCATTTGCCACCCGCTTTACGCAAAGTTGTTTTTTCTCAGGTTGTAAAAGGTCTAGTGCCGGGAGGTGTTTTTATACTCGAAGCCTACACTCCTGCGCAGCTTACCTTTAAAACAGGTGGGCCTAAAGACGAAGCGCTGTGCATGAGCTTATCGGACTTAAAAGAGGAACTCTATGGTCTTAAGTTTCTCGTGGGCCACGAGTGCCAACGCGAAGTATTCGAGGGTACCCATCATACCGGTATGGGTGCAGTTGTTCAAGTGCTCGCGATCAAACCTGCCAGTTAAAAAATTAAGGAAGCGAACTGACATAGGCAACTATAGCAGTAATGTCATCGTCTGATAATTGACTGACAACAGGCTGCATTTGAACGGCAAGTAAGCCCTTACGCGTCCCCTGTTTCATATCATAGATTTGCCGAGCAAGATAACTCGGAGAACGCCCTGCTATACTAGGTGCATCCTTTAGTCCCATAAGACCTGGGCCATGGCACGTAGCACAGGCAACTGTTTTACCTGGGATAACTTTCGAACCACGAAGCGTTGAACCTCCCGTTGTGACTAAGGCCTCGCCTTTTTTAAGACTGCCTTTTGGCACATAAGCAATAAAGCCCGAATGTGGATTACGCATTGCCTGAGCCTGTTCCTCATCCTCTGGAATTTCAATAATACGTCCTGCAATTGGTTCTGTAAGTTTTTTCTCAGCGGCTAAAAAAAGACTATTTTCAATATGCGTTCGAGGAACTAGGTCTGTCTCAATAACTCGAATCCAACGTGTCCAAGGAATGGCTGCAAAGTATTCTGCCGCTTCAATCTCCTCCTGCTTAGTCATTGCCTTAGCCAAGGCAATCATCAGTGGCGTATTAGCCTTTCTGTTATCTGAGGTATATCTAAGACCTGATTTAAAATCCTGAAGTTGCCTGATAAAATATTCAACACTTTGCCCAGAAACAGGTGCATTCTCAGGACGGCCTTTACCATTAGGTAAATGACAAAAACCACACGCATAAGCGGCTTTCCCTAGTCCTTTTGAACCATGTGCAACAATATACGGCATATTGGGATGCTCGCTTGGATACCAATCCGCTACAGATCCACCATAATGAATATCAATTAAGGAATAACTCGCAGTACTACCTGGCAAATGCTGGGGTGCTAATTGAACTTCTACAGATTTATCTGCTTTAGGTTTACGTGTTGGAGGAAACGTTGGATTTGCAACGTCTGTTGGTTTAGCAGGAGTTAAAAACCCGTACGCCCACAGTGGCTCAGCTAGCCCCTGTGAAATTAAACCACTCACGGATAGACTAAGTGCTACTACCCGCAGTAATTTAAGCATAAAATTAGACACCGTTTTTTGTTATAAACGCTTTAATGAGAGCTGCATTTGCAGTAATATGCGTTTTCACAATTGGTCTAAGTTTCAGAGCTTCAAGAGTCGGATCCTTAGGCTCAATTCCAGTCGCAGTTTGTATCGTATCTGGGAACTTAGCAGGACTTGCGGTTGCTAGAACAATACTGACTTTACCTACCGTATGCTCCTTAAAACCGCAAGCTGTATGCGGATCAATTACCATACCATACTGCGTGTAAACGGATTTAATAATTCCTGGAATTTCACTATCAGTGCAGCGTGATGCGGAAAATTCTCCTGCTTTAAATTCTGGTAAAATAAACGATCCATTATGTTTAAACTCATCCATTGCACGGCTTACTTGGATTGGATCGCAGCCTAAGCGGTAATACAATAAGCGCTCAAAATTGGAAGCCACTTGAATATCCATTGAAGGTGCAAGACTTGGCTCTACTTGGCCTACTTTGTATTCACCGGTATTAAACAAGCGGTAAAGAATATCGTTTTGATTGGTTGCTACTTTAAAGCTGCCTATGGGCACACCCATTTGAGTAAGTAACCACCCGGCTAAAACATTTCCAAAATTTCCCGTAGGAACGACAAATTCGATGCGACTTCTGTCCTGTTCGGGAATTTGAAGCCACGCATATAAATAATATACACACTGTGCTAAGACACGGGCTAAATTGATTGAATTTACTGCTGAAAGACGGTGCTTTTTTCTAAAGTCTTGATCGCCAAAAATTTCTTTTAAAGCAGCTTGTGCATCATCGAAACTACCATCGATAGCTAATGCAAAAACATTAGCCGCTTGTGAGCATGCCATTTGACGCTCCTGAAGTGCAGAGACTCTGCCATTAGGATATAAGATAAAAACAGCTGTATTTGGCTTACCTAAAAGGCCATGAATTGCAGCAGCACCCGTATCTCCTGACGTGGCTCCGAGTACATTAATAGACTCGGATTTTTGCGCACACAAATAGCTGTATAAATTACCTAGAAGCTGGAGTGCAAAATCCTTAAAGGCCAACGTTGGACCATGAAATAATTCTAAAACATACAGGTCTTTAGAGAGCTTTTTTAAAGGCGCAATCTTAGGATCACTAAAATGAACGTAAGAATCCAAAACGATCTGCTTTAGATCTGCTTCAGGAATATCCGTTGCAAAGAGTTTCATGAACTCAAAGCACAAGTCCGCGTAGCCCAACTTCTCCCAAGCGACTAACTTTGTAGTAATCGTTGGGAATTTCTCAGGTAGAAACAAACCTCCATCAGGAGCTAGCCCTACTGCAACAGCCTCACTAAAGGAGTGCGCTGCAGTCTTACCGCGTGTGGAGATGTAACGCATGACTTAAACAGACAAGGCCTAGCGCTTATAGCGTATCTAACTTAAAGGCACCGTGCGCAACCCGTGATGCTTCATCTGCTTTATCTACAGCAATTGCGACAGTGATTTTAATTTCTGAAGTACTGATTAAATCAATATTCACTCCCGCTGCAGCAAGTGCTTCAAATAAAGTTGCTGCAACACCGCTGTGGGTCTTCATACCTACGCCAACAACCGAGAGTTTAGCAACCTGGCCATAGACGGCCACTTCACCACCCCCGAGAGCTTTTAAGACAGGCTCTAGAGCACGCACTGCTTTAGCGCTATCACCTTGAGGGACTGTGAACGTTAAATTAGCCACACCTTGGCGGCCTAAATTTTGGACAATCATGTCCACAATGATGTTTGCTTCGGCGAGCGAGCGAAACACTTTGCCAGCAGAACCCGGCTTATCCGGAATATTGCTCACAGTGACTTTAGCTTGGTCTTTATCAACGGCTACGCCGCGAACAACGACCTTCTCCATATAAGCGACTTCTTCTTTCACGATTGTACCTGGGTTATAATTAAACGAAGAACGGACTTCAAAAACGACTCCATATTTTTTTGCGAACTCAACAGAACGAGATTGCATGACCTTGGAACCTGAAGAAGCAAGTTCTAGCATCTCATCATAGGAAATTTCTTCTAATTTGCGTGCGTTTTTAACTACACGTGGATCAGCGGTATAGACGCCATCAACGTCAGTATAAATTTCACACTTATCAGCTTTAACTGCTGCAGCCAGAGCGATTGCTGTTAAATCAGAACCCCCACGACCTAAGGTTGTAACTTGTCCATCAACATTGACGCCCTGAAATCCAGCAACAATAACCACTTTTTTAGACTTCAAATCTTTAACGATTGGAGAAGCGTCAATACTCTGGATTTTAGCCTTTGTAAACGAGGTGTCTGTTACAATACCCGCTTGAGCACCCGTGTAGCTTACGGCTTGCACGCCAATGCCTTGTAAGGCCATAGCGACTAAGGCAATCGTCTCTTGCTCACCAATGGAGAGCAGCTGATCTAGTTCACGCTCACTTGGTTCACTGCATACTGCACGAGCCCTAGCAAGTAACTCATTAGTCACACCAGCTCTAGCTGAAACAACGATAACTAATTCGTTACCGTCTTCATGCGAAGCTTTTACTCGCTCAGCGACTTTTTTGATTCTCTCGACATCTCCTACAGAGGTGCCGCCATACTTTTGAACAATACGTGCCATGTGTAATGAAAGATTAGTCTGTAAAATTTCCTATGCGTAAGACAAGAGGAGTTTCTAGAACACTATCTAAGTTAGTGAGCTGTTTTAAAGCCTGACCGATTGATTTTTCGTTACTTTCATGCGTTGTAAGGACAAGTGACGCAGCTCCTGTGTGTGCAGGATTTTGAATAACAGTTGCAATACTGACTTTATTTTTTGAAAGCACATTAGCAACATTTGCAAGTACCCCTGATTGATCCTTCACGGTGAGTCTAACGTAATAGCAGCCTATAATTCTTTCTGCAGGAGCTAACTTACAGCCCTTCTGATTTGGCTCGTAGGATTCACTGGTTAAATGAGTTCCCTTACCATGTTTAATTAATGCAACTGCATCAGCGATGTCACTTATCACTGCACTGGCTGTTGCATCCTGCCCTGCACCGCGGCCAATATAATGCGTTGTGCCAACGACGTCTCCAGTAACTGCTACGGCATTAAATACGCCACCTACACTAGCAACCACACTATTGATTGGTAGCAATGTTGGATGGACTCTAACTGAAAGTTCATTCTTTTTAAAATCACGGCTAATTACTGCCAGTAGCTTAATTGTATAGCCTAGAGTTGTTGCATTGTGAAGATCCGCAGGACTTAGGCGGTTAATACCCTCAACAATCATATCCTTTGGCTGAACCCATACGCCGTGCGCTAACCAAGCTAAGACAGAAGCTTTATGTGCTGTATCCCAGCCCTCTACATCCAAGGATTCATCTGCTTCAGCGTAGCCTAGTGCCTTAGCCTCACGCAGCACTTCACTATAAGCAAGACCTCGAGTTCCCATCTGAGTTAAAATATAATTACATGTCCCATTAAGTATTCCATAAATACGAGGGAAACGATTAGCCACTAGGCCTTCACGCAAGGCTTTAATAATTGGAATACCACCAGCGACACTAGCTTCAAAAAAGAAGTGACCTCCATGCTTGCGTGCAGCTTCAAAAATTTCTGCACCGTGATCACAGATAAGCGCCTTGTTAGCTGAGACTACAATTTTACCATTCTTAAGAGCAGCCAATGTAACTTTACGAGCAAGTGTAGTGCCACCAATTAATTCACATACAACGTGAATTGAAGGATCGTTCGCAATTTCTAGCGCATCTTCAGTTAACTTAGAAACGGGCACTTTCACGGAGCGTTTCTTCTTTAAATCTTTTACTGCTATACGGGTTACTTCGACATTAGCACCTAAGCGCGAAGTTAATTCAGCACGTGAATGCTGTAAATGTTTCCATACCCCTTGGCCCACAGTGCCAAAGCCACAAAGACCAATGTTAACAGTGAGTATTGTCTTCATGAAATTATTTCTTTTTTGCGTCCCAACGATTTTCGGTGCCGTTTACTAAACGCACAATATTTGCGCGGTGACGCACGATAATAAAGAGCGCTGAAGCAACACACATTAAAATTAAAGCTGTTTGTCGATGTGAAAAATAAGCTGCCAAAGGTAGAACTATTGCTGCTCCAATACTCGCTACAGATACATAGCGAGTGGTATAAAACAAAATTACCCATGAAAGTAATGCGAGTGCAGCCATCAGTGGCATTAATACAAAAAATCCGCCTGCGCCAGTGGCTACTCCCTTGCCTCCCTTGAATCGCGTAAAGCAGGAAAAGCTATGACCTAAAATAGCAAAAACAATCGCCATTAAACGTAAGTTTAGTACGTCACTGCCATTACTCCAAAGAATTATAGGCAGATAAGCCGCAGCAGCTCCTTTCAGTGCATCCAGTAAGAATACAAGATTTCCTGCATGCTTACCCACCGAGCGTTTTACATTGGTAGCTCCAGGGCTTTTACTACCAACTTCAAAAATATTTACTCCGTTTGCACGCGCAACAAGCCACCCAAAGGGCAAAGCCCCTAAGAGGTAGCCTAAAGCTGCTGCAATTAAAACGGAGTAATTCATATAAGCCTAGAGCTGAACAAACTTTGCTAGCTTGATTGCAGCATGACCTTTAATTTCTGCACGTGCATTTGAACTTGGTTCATTATCTACACGAACGACCATGTAAGCTGTGCCACCAGGTGTAATACGACTTAAGGACATATCAGCAATGTTGACTCCATCTTTACCTAAGATGGTACCAATAGTACCCACCATACCTGGCTTATCTAGATTTTCTAAAACGAGTAACTTACCATCCGCAGCGACTTCAACATCGCGGCCATTGATTTCAACAATGCGTGGTTCATTAGATTTTCCAGCGAGTGTGCCTACTGCTGAGAAGACAGCCCCTTCAGGACTTGTAGCTTCAACACTGACAGCTTCGCTATAAATACTATCCCCACTGGACTTCACAACTTCAGCTTGAATACCTAAGCGCTGAAGCATGAATGGAGCATTTACAAAATTTACTTCTTCTCCACTGATCCGCTTTAAGTAGCCGCGTTGAATTGAACGGGTCACTGAATTTGCATCTATATCCAGCATTTTTCCACTATATGTGATGCGCAGTTTTGCGATCTGAGCAGGAGAAATCTGTTGCACCAAGGTACCTAGTTTAGCACCGAGATCTAAATAAGGAGAAAGTACCTTAAGCGCATTTGCATCTATTGATGGCATATTAACGGCATTACGGATGACACCACCGTTTAAGACGTCAGCAATCTGCTCAGCAACTTCAAGACCAACGGCGTCTTGGGCTTCAGCTGTGGAAGCACCTAGATGGGGGGTTAAGACAACATTAGCAAGTGTGCGCAGTTCACTATTTTCTGCGAGAGGTTCATCCTCAAATACATCCAGTCCTGCGGAGCCTACATGGCCTGACTTAAGTGCTGCAATAAGAGCAGACTCTTTAATAATTCCCCCACGTGCACAGTTAAATAAACGAATCCCTTTCTTGGTTTTCGCGAGTGCTGCCTCATCGATTAAATACTTCGTATCATCAGTAAGCGGCATGTGAACTGTGATGAAGTCAGCTTGTTTTAAGAGTTCATCTAGAGTTACTGCTTCAACCTGAATTGCTTTAGCACGAGCAGGTGCTAGATACGGATCAAAAGCGAGTACACGCATACCAAACGCTTGAGCTCTTTTAGCGACTTCTCCACCAATACGACCAAGGCCAACGATACCTAGCGTTTTCTTAAAGAGTTCTACGCCTGAAAAACTTTTTCGGTCCCACTTACCTGCCTTCATTGAAGCTGCAGCTTGGGGTACTGGACGAGCACCGCACAGAATATGAGTAAAAGTAAGTTCAGCAGTAGCGACTGTATTACCAGCCGGTGTATTCATGACGATAACGCCATGCTCTGTTGCAGCATCAACATCAACGTTGTCTACACCTACCCCAGCACGACCTACCACTTTAAGTAAAGGAGCAGCTGCAAATACCTCTGCTGTAATCTTGGTTTCAGACCTTACTGCTATTGCATGAACATCACGTACCAACTCCAGAATTTTTTCTGGGGATGATCCATAAGCCTCCACAACATCTAAGCCAGGCTGCTGACGCAGATAGGCTACTCCCTTAGGTGATATTTTATCGGCAACGAGTACTTTCATAGGAGAAACTATCCAGAAAAAAGTCTGCGTGCCTTCCTAGCAAGGAAAAGCGACTAAAGTAGCTGTATATTAAGCAATTAATACTTAAAAGATTAGGTGGAAATAGGGCCTAATATACCCCATATTGGGGATTACTTTGGTTACACCCAAGGCTAGTCACCGGGATACTATTTTGGCATTCTGCGCATCCTTAGTGTTGTAACCTACGTCTACTCAATTTCATGTGGATTGTCCGCTTAGCACTACGTAAGCCCTATACCTTCACTGTGATGGCACTTGCCATCATTATTTTGGGGCTTTTGTCGGCACTAAGGATGCCAAAAGACATCTTCCCGACAATCAATATACCTGTGGTTAGTGTGGTTTGGTCTTACACAGGCCTTACTCCAGCAGAAATGGAGCAGCGTATAGTTACACAATCTGAGCGCTCCATCACGACGACTGTAAATGACATTGAGCACTTAGAGTCTCAATCATTGTTGGGTTACGGGGTTATTAAGGTTTTTTTCCAACCTGGTGCCAGTATTGACGCCGCAGTAGCTCAAATCACTGCAATTAATCTGGCTGTTTTGTCTCGTATGCCTCCAGGGATTAACCCTCCCGTTGTCATTCGTTTTAGTGCAACGAATGTACCGATTTTACAACTCGGCATCTCGAGTCCAACAATTGCGGAGCAAACGCTATTTGATTTAGGTCTCAATTCAGTGCGACTGCAGCTAGCTACAGTACAAGGCGTGGCAATCCCACTGCCAACGGGAGGTAAGGCTCGTCAAATCGATATCGATATTGATCCAAAACTCTTACAAGCAAAAGGCATAACTCCAGCCCAAGTAAGCGCAGCAATTAATGCTCAAAATCTAACACTTCCTTCCGGAACAGTCAAAATTGGTGACCGTGAATACGGTGTACTACTTAACAATAGTTCAAATTACGTTTCCGACTTAGCGAAACTTCCCATCACAGTTATAAATGGTGCTACCATCACCATTGGTGATGTAGCCCAAGTGCGCGACGGCTTTCAGCCCCAAACAAATATTGTAAGACAAAACGGACATCGCGGTGTTTTACTAACAATTATGAAAAACGGAGAGGCTTCAACCTTAGCCGTTATTGCCCGCATAAGAGCTACCCTTCCTCGCATTCTGAGCACAATCCCAGAAAACGTAAATTTAGTCCCTCAATTCGATCAATCTATTTTCGTACGAGCAGCCTTAAACGGTGTACTTCGTGAAGGTGTGTTAGCGGCTTTACTGACTGCTACAATGATCCTTTTGTTTTTAGGTTCATGGCGTAACACCTTAGTTGTAGCGCTATCAATACCACTGTCCATTTTTTGTTCTATCATTTGTCTAGCGGCACTTGGTCAGACCATTAATGCTATGACACTTGGAGGGTTAGCACTTGCGGTTGGAATTCTTGTGGATGATGCAACAGTAACGATTGAAAATATTGAGAGAAACTTAGCTCAAAAGAAAACACTCATTGCTGCCATACTAGACGGAGCTGAGCAAATTGCAGTACCTGCGTTCGTATCAACACTGTGTATTTGTATCGTTTTTATCCCCATCTTCTTTCTAAGCGGAGTGGCTAAATTTTTATTTTCCCCGTTAGCACTTGCGGTAATTTTTGCGATGTTAGCATCTTATCTTTTATCGCGAACCATTGTTCCAACCTTTGTTCATTTTCTTCTTAAAGGTCATGCTGGCAAAGGGCATGAAGAAACTCCGTCAGGCTTCATTTGGGAAATCCACTCACGTTTCAATTCGAAATATGAGCAATTTAGGACACATTATCTTTCTCTACTTAAGTGGTGCTTAAACCACACAAAACGCGTTATTATAATAATGGCTTCAATAGTAGCCATATCTGGGGTCTTAGCTAGTTTCATTGGCAGAGATTTTTTCCCAAAAGTAGATGCAGGATCATTTAAGTTACATGTACGAGTCCCACCTGGAACACGTATCGAAGAAACTGAACGTGTATTCAGTAAAGTAGAGGCAGTGATTAAAGACTTAATACCTGCAGAACAATTAGTAGCGATTGTAGATAACATAGGCCTTCCCAATAGCGGTATCAATATTGCTAATAGCGATCTAGCTACCGTGGGCACTGCAGACGGAGATATTTTAGTTTCTTTAAATCCAGATAAACACGATTCAACGTTTAAATATCTTTCGGCCATTCGATCACGTCTGATACGCGAGTTCCCCGACTGCCAATTTTTCTCTCAAAGTTCTGATATTGTAGGACAAATCCTAAACTTTGGTTTACCTGCTCCAATAGATTTACAAATCGCAGGTAAAGATTCAGAAAATAATTACGCTATCGCTCAATCACTTACCCGTCGCATCGCTCAAATACCTGGTGCCATCGATGTTCACGTACACCAAGTCGTTAACGCTCCAGCACTTCATATTGAGGTAGATCGCACAAAAGCTGAAGGCTTAGGCTTTGGCCTAAATACCGTTGCAAGTAATCTCCTTATTTCACTTTCAGGTTCAGGTGTTACCGCTCCCAATTTTTGGGTAAGTCCAGAAAACGGAGTTCAGTACTCAGTTGTGACACAATCCCCTCAGTACAAAATGAACTCTCTAGATAGCCTACTGAATATACCAATCAGTGGTAGATCTGACACCCTCATGCCTCAGACTTTGCGAAACGTTGCAAAAATTACACGTACGCAGAGTCCATCGGTAGTAAGTCACTACAACATACAACCTGTTTTTGACATCTATGCAAATGTAGAGGGTAAAGATCTAGGATCTGTAGCATCAAGAGTACGTGCTTTACTCCCTGAATTTAGCGCTAAATTAAAACGCGGCAGCTTTATTACTTTAAGAGGCCAAGTCCAAAGTATGGACGATGCATTTCTAGGGCTTGGAATCGGTATCCTATTTGCAATTATCTTAGTATACCTTGTGATGGTGGTGAACTTTCAGTCATGGATTGATCCACTGATAATCATCATGGCTTTACCCGGTGCGCTATGCGGAATTGTGTGGGCCTTACTATTAACGCATACAACACTCAGTGTGCCTTCCATGATGGGAGCAATCATGAGTATTGGTGTAGCTACAGCGAATTCCATTTTGATTGTCACATTTGCAAACGATATGCGCAAAGAAGGTAAAAATGCCAGAGAAGCAGCAATTGAGGCAGGCTCGACACGCCTTCGCCCAGTACTTATGACTGCGCTTGCAATGTTAATTGGTATGCTTCCTATGGCCTTAGGCATGGGAGAAGGTGGCGAGCAAAATGCACCATTAGGACGCGCAGTTATTGGAGGACTAGCTCTTGCTACAGTAGCCACCCTATTGTTTGTACCTGTTATTTATGCGCTTCTAAGAAAACATAGCGTCCATAGACCAGAAGATGAAATTTTAGAAGAACTTAGCGAGACCGCTACAGATAATCCTCCCCACTCTTAATTGCATTTATGAAAGCTTTTTCTCTACTTTTTTATTCTCGCTTTGCCCTAAGTGGACTTCTTTGTATGGCAGTACTCAAAGCAGCTGAAGAATCAAGTAACCAGATCTCTGTCACAGTAACACTGACACAAAAAGCAAAACGCTCCCAAGAGATCACTCTTCCTGGAGCATTGATGGCAATCAAAGACACAGCAATAAGAGCACGTACTAATGGCTACATTGGAAGTTACGCTGTAGATATAGGCGATCATGTAACGGAAGGCCAACTACTCGCCACCATTGAATCTCCTGAAGTTGATCAAGACTTAAACCAAGCTCTAGCAAACTACGATCAAGCAAAAGCAAATCTCGAATTAGCTCAAATAGCGGCTAAAAGGTGGAAGAATCTCGGCGAAAAAAATGCCGTCTCTCAACAAGAAGTAGACCAAAAAGAAGCAGACTATCTATCACGAAAAGCGGATTTAAACGTAGCTAAAGCACACGTTAAAAAATACGAAGACCTAAAAAAATACGAACAAGTTGTAGCACCCTTTAGCGGGAGTATATCTGTACGTAATATTGATATTGGCTCGCTAATCAATGCAGGCACTGGACCTGAACTTTTTCACATAACCCAAAGTGATATGCTTAGAGCTTATGTGAACCTTCCGCAAAGCGCAGTACGTAGTATAAAAATTGGCCAAACTGTAGAGGTTCTTATCTCTGAATACCCACACACATTGTTTCCTGCGCATATTACACGGATTTCCAGTGCACTTGACGCTCCATCTCGAACATTACTTACCGAGGTACTAGTTCCAAATCATGAAGGTAAACTACTGCCAGGAATGTATTGCCAGGTTCGTTTGACTTTAACCCAACCAGAGCCGGCAATCGTGATACCCTCCAATAACGCAATAATAAGAGCCGATGGAACCTGGGTTGCCACTCTAAATGCAGAAAATAAAATCCATATTACTAAAGTACTACTAGGGCGTGATTTTGGTACTGAGATTGAAGTTTTAGATGGGCTTATCGAAGGTGTACGTACTATAAATAATCCCAGTGATACACTTCAAGAGGGTCAATTGGTAGAAATACATAATTCGCAGACTAAGTAAGTACTATGTCGCGATATCTTTATACTAGCTTAGTTATTGTTCTACTTTCCGCAGGCTGCGCGGTAGGACCAGACTATGTTAAGCCTACACTGGTAACTGTTTTATCTTACTCAGAAAAAAACCCTTGGAAAGTAGTCGCACCCAAAGATAACTTACCTAAAGAGGGCTGGTGGCTCGTATTTAATGATACAACATTAAACCAACTTGAAAAACAAGCTGTAGCTAGCAATGCATCACTTGAGGCAGCATACGCTAGGCTTATGCAAGCAAGAGCTATAGCTAGAGTAAGCGCCGCTAATCTCGGACCATCTCTTAGTATACAAAGTTCAGGTGGTAAAACAAGTTACTCAGCTAATCGTCAAGTCCCTCCTAGATCAACAGCCTATTCATATACAACTAATAGCTATGATCTTCCCTTAGACTTTAGCTATGAAGTCGATTTATTTGGGAAAGTAAGGCGAAGCGTAGAGAGTTCGCAAGCGTTAGCAGAAGCAACCGAAGCCTCGTATAATAATTTCCTGTTAAGTTTAGAAGCTGAAGTAGCTGAAAATTATTATAGCCTTAGATCCTATGAAACTGAGAAAAAACTACTTCAGTCAGCAGTGGAAGATCGTAGGCAGGAATTAAATCTCATTGAGATACGTAAAGAAGGCGGAGCAAGTACTGACCTAGAGCTTTATCAAGCAAGAATCCAACTCGATACTGCACTAGCCGCACAAATT
This sequence comes from uncultured Opitutia bacterium, assembly GCA_903834135.1. GTDB lineage: Bacteria > Verrucomicrobiota > Verrucomicrobiia > Opitutales > Opitutaceae > Palsa-1447. The sequence goes on from CAILHZ010000013.1 coordinate 25,581, forward strand.
ACACTCAATCAGCATAGTGCAATCCTACGTCATGCACTAGCAACACTCGTTAATAAAACAGCGGATAGTTTTACTATTGAAATAGCACCCCTAACTCAGGAACCGCCTGCAATTCCTGTAGGACTATCTAGCGAATTAATTGAACGACGCCCAGATCTAGCACAAGCTGAGAGGCAACTCGCTTCTGCCTCAGCTCAAATCGGTGTAGCTAAAGCAGCCTTTTTTCCAGCTATCAAACTAACAGCTTCTGCTGGATACAACAGTGCAGCGTTTTCAAATCTGCTAAAAAATAGCAGCCAAGAAAGCTCTCTTATACCCTTCATATCTCTGCCCGTTTTTAACGAAGGTCAAAATAGAGCAAACTATGAAAGCTCAAAACAAGCCTACAACGAAGCACGTGCATCGTATAAACAAAAATTACTGACTGCATTTGAGGACGTTGAAAATAGCCTCTCAGATATAAGATATTTAAGTGAGCAATCTAGTATCTTACGTGACAGTGTTGATGCATCCCGGAAAGCTGCTGAACTCTCGCTACTTCGGTATAAAGAGGGCGTAGCAAACTACTTTGAAGTTGTTGATGCAGATCGCACTACCCTTCAAAATCAAATGACTGATACTCAGCTAGAAGGACAGCGCTTTATAGCAAGCATTCATCTCATCAAAGCTCTTGGCGGTGGATGGTAATTGGTTTAATTAACCATATGACCTAATGATCAAGTGTGACTGCTAATATAAAAAGAGATTTACGCTTTGATTCATTACGTGGCCTTTTGATTATTTGCATGACTGCAAATCATCTACCCACTCGTCTACGAGTTCTAACAGATGAATCGCTTGGATTGTTTTCTGCAGCAGAAGGCTTTGTCTTTTTATCGGGCCTCATGGCAGGTTGGATTTACACACGAAAATTAAGAGAATCAAGTGTTGATACCCTTTACGTACAATGCAGAGAAAGAACGCGTACGATTTATCTCTGGCATATTGCATCTTTTACCACGTGTCTGACTTTAATATACCTTTCTAGCCTTATTTTTGGTTTTGCATCGTTAAATACGCCGCGGCTATTTTACCAAAATCCACTACTCGCATTATCCTTAGGTGCTATTTTCCTGCATCAACCAGGACTTCTAGATATTTTACCTATGTACTGCGTGATGTATGCCCTGCTACCTGTTGTACTTACTTGTATTGAAACAGGGCACCGGCTTAAAGTACTTATAGGCAGCTTTCTTATTTGGCTTGTTACTCAATTTGCACCGCAAATTGACACCATCTCTTTTTTCCCAGTTGTACTGGGTTCTTTTAATTTATTTGCATGGCAATTTATTTTTATCCTTGGAGTACTCGCTGGCCATAGCCGTCTAGAATCAAAAAATCAGCACGTACGACCCCATTTAAGTCTACTACTTGGTTCGGCCTTAGTCATTATAGCCTGTTATTCAATTCAACATCTTGGATGGCGCCCTTTTTGGACAGACGACTTTTTTGGAATATCCCTTAATAAGCCAGCACTCGGGTTTATGCGCTTAACGGATTTTGCCTGTGTAGCCTATCTAGTTACTCTAATTGGGAGCGCTATCCCACGTCTTATAACCTGGCCCGCAATTGCCTTTCTTGGACGTCATTCTATAGCTGTATTTGCAGCGCAAAGTGTCACCGCCATGGTGCTACTGCAATTCCCTCGCTTTTTTAATTCATTACAAGGCGATATCCTATGCACCTCAGGTTCGATTGCCCTACTCTATCTTGCTGCATTTCTGCATAGCAAATGGCAGAATAGAGCACCTAGTAATACAGTCTAACTAACTGCATGCTCGCAATATAGGCTCTAGCGTATTAATTCTTGGAGATGATATCAGAAAGGCTAAAAAGCCAGATAAACTTCATTTTAGAAGTAGATAAATTAAAAGAAATTTTTCGGCAGACCATTAATACACAAAGCAAGCGCGCTGAAAACGATGCTGAACATTCATGGCATTTGTGTCTCACCACGATCGTACTCGCTGAACACGCTAGCATACCCAATCTCGATGTCTTAAGAGTACTTAAAATGCTTATTATACACGATTTAGTTGAAATCGATGCGGGTGATACTTTTGCTTACGACACGGCTCGTATGATTGATCAGCATGCCCGCGAAGCCATTGCAGCAGACCGAATATTTGGAATACTTCCCAATGATCAGGGTAAAGAATTTAGAGCTTTATGGGATGAATTTGAGGAAAGAAAAACTCCGGAAGCTCGTTTCGCTTTAGCGATGGACCGTTTCCAACCTATGCTACTTAACTGCGCTACAGAAGGTGCGGCGTGGAAAAAACACGGTATTACTGAAGACCGAGTACTTGCTCGCAATGCGGCTATAGGCGACGGATGTCTACCCTTATGGGAATATGCAGTGGATATGGTACGCAAGGTTGTTGCTTCAGGACACTTACCTCCAGCACCACCTATCACTTAGGACAGATCCCTAAAAGATCCAAATTGAGGATCAAATAAGCGCCGATAAGTATGAACAATCATACCGTCAGTTAATCCTGCCAGCCAGTCACAAATCCTGCGAGCCTTCATGGCCTCTGTTTTCTCATTATCAATGAGACGTCCTACCTGTGGAGGTAAAACACGTATTGTACGACCCTGCTTCACCACATAGTTTTTCCATGCAGTATCCCAAAGTTCAAATAAAACAATACGTGCTTTGTGTTCCATTTGCTGGAGCTGTGGACTTTCAAAAATAATATCATTTGCAATCCGTTTATAAACTGAAGCCTCGAGTTGAGCGGCCTCAGCTACAATTAACTGATAGCGAAACCGGTTTGTTTTATCAGCCAAAAATCCATCTCGTTTAGCAAGGCTGCATGCCTTGATGAAATAACCGATTTTTTGAGAAAATACATTTTCTATCCGGTCATCATTAATTGCTGCCAATAGGTCTTTAATGACAGGATTTTTTTCGGGTTTAAATCCGTTCTGCTCTGCCCACACAAGTATTCGCTCAGGTGTTAGAAAGCCTGCTTTTACTCCATCGACAATATCATTGAGCGAATAGGCTGCATCATCTGCCCAGTCCATAATTTGGCATTCTACACTCTTAAACGCATTAAGCTTTTCTGCTTTATGTAATGCAGCTGGTATTTTTGATCCTCCCGTTACAAATAAGCGTATATTTTTTTGAGAGTCATACAGAAAATGATTTTCAGGACGTTTTAAAAATTCACTGAAAAGTTTTTTGTACTTTAATACGCCGTCAAGTAAAGCACGCGTAGGCTGCATACCATGCACACCCTGGCTGGTTTGATACATAGTATCCGTTAATAGATGTAGGGTTTGAGCATTACCCTCAAATCCACCGTAAGCTTTCATTAACTCCTGAAGCGTTCTTTCCCCAGAATGACCAAAAGGAGGATGACCCAAGTCATGGGCCAAACATACCGCCTCAACTAAATCACTATCGATATGAAATGTAGCGCTGAGTGGCTCAGCACAGCTGAGTAAATAATTACAAATAGAGCGTCCAATTTGAGCTGCCTCAATAGAATGCGTTAAGCGTGTACGGTAGAAATCGTATTCACCGGATAAGAACACTTGAGTCTTCGACTGCAGCTTGCGAAAGGCATGTGCGTGTATAATTCTGTCACGATCAATTTGAAAAGCACTGCGGTAATCTGTTTTACGCACAGCACCATAAGTCTCGTAGTCGAATGCGGTATAAAATCGGTTAGTCATACAGTCGATGCGTGAACCATAACTGTATTAGCTTTTGCACCTGAATTCAAGCTTTGCAAAGACTCCAGCTCCATTAAGCATTGTCTGAGACTCAAAATTGAAGGATACTTATTTATCTAATCACTAAGCCATGTCTACAAATCCTCTTTCTTTGAAACTTTTGAAAAAACTTGAGATTGCAGCACGACGTGCTTCCACCAAGGCATACGCCCCTTACTCAAAATTTAAAGTTGGAGCAGCGCTACTTACAGAATCAGGAAAAATCATTACAGGATGTAATGTAGAAAATGCATCATACGGTCTTTGCATGTGTGCTGAGCGTAACGCGATTAATACCATGGTTACTTCAGGCGAACGTCATGTCCGCTATGTTATTGTTTACACCCCAACAACAAAACCAACTGCTCCGTGTGGTGCATGCAGACAAGTAATCAGTGAATTTGGTCCAGCAGCACGCGTGATCAGCGTTTGTAAATCTAAGAAGCGTATTGAATATTCGATACGCACACTACTTCCTGAAGCGTTTGGTCCAAGCGACTTAAAGTAAGCTAATCGAAACGATTACTTACTAAAAAATTCACGCACCGTAGATTCTAGCTCACTTCTGGCTATCTCTTCTTCAGAGCGCACAGCCATATCGCGAATTTTTACACTACCCTTTGCGACTTCATCACTACCAAAGATGAGAGCTAGTTTCGCACCTGACTCAGCAGCTGCTTTAAACTGTTTTCCAAAGCCTAAATCCTTAAAAGGATAATCAACACTGTAACCCAGTGCTCTTAAGCTACTGATCGCACCAAAGGCTACTTTCCTCTCTAATTCACCACCGATAACGACATAGATATCAGGAGCTTTTACTATGGTCGGCATAAGACCGCGCTCTTCTAACAGTAAACCAAAGGTCATATCTCCAATAGCAAATCCCACTGCAGGTAAATCAGGACCTCCTAATTTTTTAACTAAATTATCATACCTACCTCCACCAGCAAGTGCGCGTAGTTCACCCTTACGATCAAAGGCTTCAAAAACAAATCCCGTATAATATGCAAGTCCACGCACAACACCTAAATCTACTGAAACAAATTCAGATAAACCCATAGCATCAAGTCCACCGAGAACTTTTTCCCAGTCAGCTAAGCGAGCCGTTAACTTTTCAGACGATGCCTGTTCTGCAATTAAAGCCTTTAAAGCAGAAAGAGAATTAATTTTTAGAAAACTAAGTACTTTAGCTTTTAGTCCTTCATCAAGACTTCCGAATTCTGTGATATACGCCTTAAACGCATCATCAGCATACTTCTCGTACTTATCTACAGCACTAAGCATAGCGCTAGTCTTAGCGTCATTGAGCCCAAGACTTGCTAAGTAATAGACCCATAAATTGCGGTCACTTAAACGAACATAAAAATCTGCAGATGTAAGACCAAAACCACGCATGCATTGAATTAAAAGCCCTATTAATTCAATTTCAGCCTCAGGGCCGCTCTCACCAAAAATATCCGCGTTAAATTGAGAGAAACAGCGGCCACGGCCTTTCTGCATACGCTCGTAACGATAAAATTCTGCAATGCTATACCACTTAATAGGTCTCTTAAGAGAACCAGCTCTCTCTCCTACTAAACGACACACCGTTGGTGTCATTTCTGGTCTAAGCGCTACTTCGCGTCCTCCCTTATCTGTGAACGAAAAAAGTTGTCCTTCAATTTCTTCTCCTGATTTAGCGCGGTATAAATCCAGTGGTTCAAGAACCGGCGCGTCATACTCGGCAAAGCCGTATGCGTTAGCTGCCTGACGCCACAAGCGAAACACATGGTTTCTGCGTGCTAAATCTTCAGGATAAAATTCTCTAAAACCGGGAAGCGTCTGGAACTCAGGCATGGAAAACTTAAAAGTGTAAACAGTTCCAGATAAGAGCGAATTTAAAAATTCGCTTTTAAAACCTATCCAAATACTACGGAGTCAAAATTAGACTCCTTAATATTATTCGGTTGGTTTAGCTGGTTGTATTTGAGTTAAATCCAATTTCTTAAGCTGTTGTTTAAGAATCTTACCGGATTTAAATTTTACAACTGCACGCTGAGGGATAACGACTTCTGCTTCTGGCTTGTTAGGATTACGTCCAACACGCTGCTTGCGCACTTGAACTTCTAGGACACCAAAGTTTCTTAATTCAACATTGCGGCCTTCGGAAAGGGCCTTCTGGACAATATCCAGTGTCTGTTGCACAGTATCCACTATCTGCTTCTGCGGGAATCCTGTCTTCCGGTAGATTTCCAGCACGACTTCACGTTTCGTTAGGTTCGTAGACATTAAAATTCCCTTTGTTTCGGCGTTAGTAGATTCGTATAAATTATTTGCAGGAATCGAATTACGTCAATAATAATGGGATTAGTACCTATAAATAATGATCAAACCTGAATCAGCAGCAGTAAATTCCATGTTTTCGCGCATTGCAGCGCGTTATGATGTTGCTAATAGGCTACTTAGCTTTGGGTTAGATATCCACTGGCGTAACCGCCTTGTTAGAGATCTAAAATTACATAAACCTCTGACTGTTTTAGATTTAGCTACAGGAAGCGGTGACGTTGCATTCACTTTAGCTCAAAAGCTACCCAGGGATGTTACTATTACTGGTATGGACTTTTGCGAACCCATGCTCGCTGAGGCCAGAACTAAGAAAAAAGGCATACCAACTGCCCAAAACATCGAATTCGTGCAAGGTGATGGGCTAAATTTGCCCCTAGTTGATGCTTCTTATGATGCAGTGACCATCTCGTTTGGCCTGCGTAATATGTCAGATAGGGCCCTGTCCTTAACAGAAATGAGGCGCGTTCTTAAGCCAATGGGCCACCTATTCGTCTTAGAATTCTCTCAGCCTTATGCGTGGTTCAAGCCCTTCTATTTTATTTATTTAAGATATATATTGCCGATTATTGCTGGAGTAGTAACGAAAGATCGTGAGGCCTATGTGTATTTAAATAAAACAATAGAAGCTTTCCCTAACCGTTTTGCTTTAGGAAAAGAAATCGAGGCAGCTGGATTTTCGAGCGTTAAATCAACGCCTCTTTTATTTGGAGCGGTAGCACTACACGAGGCTACACGCTAGAGTCTTGCGTAGAAAAAATCAGTTTTAATTAAACGATTTTCCGCAGCCGCAGGTACTTTTTGCATTGGGATTTTTAATTTCAAATCCCTTACCATGCAGACCGTCATCAAAATCAATACTGCAGCCCTTAAGAAATGAGGCGCTTGTTGGATCCATTACAATGGGAACTCCCTCACTCTCTAAAGTTACATCGTCGGGCTTTGCCTCTTCAAAGGACATACCATACTGCATTCCAGAGCAGCCCCCATTTTCGACAAGCAAACGTAATGGTGCATTGGGTGCACTAGAATTGGTCCGTAATTCACGAACTTGAGCTGCTGCGCGTGGCGAAAGGGAAATCATTTATAATTAAGCCCTACGTTTTAAGTAGAACATGTCGTTAAGGTACTCGTTTTATCTGTATGCGCAAGGCCTGCTAATCGCTATTTAGGTCGCTGGACGAGTCAACGAAATATAGACAGCATTTTTCGAGCCAGATCTGCATCATTGCTTGCTCAGAGCTTACTTCAGCTGTTTAATACAGCTACGTGATAGCCTTAGCCCATAGTATTAACCTAAGCCGAAAAAGGAGTATTTCCCTATGAGCGGAACCTCCTTTGGCCACGGTTTACAGCAGCGCCAAAGCCAGTCCTTGGTTCTTGCGCCGCAATTAAGACAATCACTTAAGATATTGCAGGTAGCTGCTTTAGACCTGCGAACAGTCATACAAGCAGAGCTTCAAAGTAATCCAACTATTGAAGAACTTCCCATGGAAGGCATTAGTCTTGAAGAGCCATCGAAAGACACTCAAGTCGATGAAGAATCAGCACAATTAGACACCTTAGGTGAGAGAGATAGTTCGAAAAATGATGAAATGGATTTCTCTAAAGAATTTCAGATTTTAGAAAAATTTGATGATGACTGGCGAGACACGCCAGGTATTACCTCAAAAACGCATACCGCTGAGGATGCCGAAAAACGCCAACATTTCTTCGATTCCTTAGTTAGTAAGACGTCTCTTCAAGATCACCTCATGCAACAAGCTGATGTATCTAACCTAAGTGAAGACGTACGCCTTGCTATGAGCCACTTGATAGGAAGTTTAAATGAACAAGGCCTACTTACACAAAAACTTGCTGACATTGCGCTGCAAACAGGCCTCCCATTAAGTGCGGTACAAGAAGCATCAAAATTGTTAAAAACATTTGATCCACTTGGTATTGGCTGCAGTAGCTTAGCTGAATGTTTAATCGCTCAGCTTGCAGCAAAAGGCAGAGCTGAGTCTCTGCCAGGTCGCATACTTAGAGATCATTTCGAGTTGCTTACTCGAAGACGAATTCCAGAAATTGCACGCAAATGTGGAATCGCTCAAGACGATGTCCAAGAGGCAATCGAAGAAATTGGCCGCCTAGACCCTGCCCCAGGTAGACAATTTGCAGAAGACAACAACCGCGTAGTTGTTGCTGATGTAACTGTAGAAAATGATGACGGAGAATGGAAAATTCATCTCAATAGTGACTATATTCCAAAATTAAGAATCTCAAATACGTACCGTGAAATGATAGCACGGGGAAAATTAAATAAACAAGAAGGCGATTATTTACGTGAAAGAATTAGAGCTGGAAAATTTCTGATTGATTCAATTGAACAGCGTCAAAGAACAATTGAGCGAATTACCCGTGAAATTCTTAAAAATCAAAATGACTTTTTTGAAAAAGGAGTAGCTCATCTCAAGCCACTCACGATGACTGTTATAGCAGATATTGTTGGGGTACATGAAACAACGGTGAGTCGCGCAATTGCCAATAAATATATTAAAACACCCCACGGAGTTTTTGATTTTAAATACTTTTTCACACCTGGTTACCAAGCTGATAGCGGCGCTTCTGTTTCTAATACAAGTGTCAAAGAAATGATCGCTGATTTAATTAATATAGAAGACAAATCATCACCCTTAAGCGACCAAGAGCTTGTTGCTAAACTTCTAGGTAAAGGAATTAAAATTGCCCGTAGAACAGTAGCAAAATACCGAGAAGAACTAGGTGTACTTCCAAGTAATTTAAGACGCGATTACCGCTAATTCTAAAGTCCTAAACCAGGTTCAATTTTTAGGTCAAAACCGCCCGCCAATACACGCGCAGTATCAACAAAACCAGCAAAGGCGATCATTGCTGCATTATCTCCTGTGTGTTCAGGACGTGCTGCAAAAAAAGGGATTTGTTTTCTATGTGCCTCCAAACCCATCGTTTTTCTAAGTAAGCCATTATTAGCAACCCCTCCTGATAGCCCAAGACTACGGTAATTTCCAAGCTGCAGTGCTGCACGACTTTTTCTAGCTAAGGCATCCACCACGGCCTGCTGATAACTTGCACACAAATCACTCATTTGCACTTCGACTGCTGTTTTTTCCATCGCTTCAAGCGTGTAACGTAAACTTGTTTTAAGTCCTGAAAAACTAAATTCTAATTCACTTTTCCTTCCAAGACCTCGAGGAAAATCAAACGCATTTACATTTCCCCCTACTGCTAACTTCTCTATTAATGGCCCTCCTGGATATCCAAGTCCAAGTAGCTTTGCTCCTTTATCTAAGGCCTCACCAGCAGCGTCGTCCCGTGTTGAGGACAAAAAGTCTATAGTTCTATCCTTATTAATACGGCATAAAATAGTATGCCCACCTGAAGCAATAAGCGATAAGTGAGGTAATACTTTATCTAATGCATCATCGAAATGACTTGGGTCAGCACGGTGTGTATCAATAAAGACTGACCATACATGCCCACGTAAATGATTTACTCCTTTAACAGGAATATTAAGTGCCAAGGCAAGCGCCTTTGCTGCGGCCACACCAAGCGCTAAGCAAGGAGCAAGCCCAGGACCGTAGGTCACGGCAATCGACTCTAATTGGCCACTACTCCACTTACTTTTACTTAATTGAATTAAGGGTCCAAGCTCCTTTACGTGCTCTCTTGAAGCAAGATCAGGAACGACTCCACCATGCTTTCCATGTAGTGCAATTTGGCTACGTATCCATTCGCCTTGGATGCCTATCTTTGGATCAAAGACAGCGATAGCTGTTTCATCACATGAACTTTCTATTCCTAAAATCATTACGAAGAGTGCCCTTCGGGTATCCCACTAAACTTACTGTGAGAATGACCTGCTACTTTTTTTATAAAAATCAATTTAGGTGCAGGCAATAAAGCAGTAGGCGTATCTTTTACTTTTTCAATCATACCCTGTAAATCAAAGAGCTGAACACCTTTAAGTAAATCCAAGGCGGTTTTAAGCTGAATATCCACAATAGGTTCAAATCCAAAGCGTTCTTTAAATTCTTTGGGATCAGTAATGTCTGATCTACTAATCTGACGACTTACCTTAGAGTCATCCTCACTACTGAGCACGACCTCAACGTGTGGAGAAATTCCCTTCTGGTGAATAATCGCTCCACTAGGTGTATAGTAGTGAGCTGTAGTTAAACGTAAGGCTTCGCCACGGTTAAGTTTAATGATGGTTTGCACAGAGCCCTTACCAAAAGATCTCTCACCAACCACAACTGCTTTACCGGTATCTTTCATAGCGCCTGTAACAATTTCTGCAGCACTTGCAGTGCCTTCATTAATTAAAATAGCAACCGGCAAACTGAGCGGCTCCCCTTCTGATTCAGACAAAAACTGTTCTTTATCAGACTCTTTTCTACCCTGGGTGTATAAAATCATCTCCCCTTTTTTAAAAAAGGGCTCAGCTACCTCAACAGCTGAATCTAAGAGGCCTCCTGGGTTATCTCTTAAGTCAATGACAAGACTTTCAATATTTTTTTCTAAAAGTTTATTTAGCGTTTTCCAAAACTGCTCTCCCGTATTTTCAGAAAATTCAGTCACTCTTAAATAGCCAATATTTTGGTCTAAAATTTTAGCATCTGTAACACTCTCTACTTTTATAATTTCCCGAGTAATCGTTAAACTTAGGGCCTTATTTAATTTAGGCCTAAAAATAGTAACAGCTACGTTTGTCTTAGGCTTACCTCTTAAGCGCCCCACCGCTTCCTGCATTTTAGCTGAGCCTTCAATTGTGTAACCATCAATTGAGGTAATGTAGTCACCACGCTGAAGACCTGCTTTAGAACTAGGAGCGTTAGGTGTTACTGCCACAATAATTAAATGCCCAGCGTGAAGTTCTACCTCGATACCCACCCCACCAAACTGACCATCTAAATCTTCTTCAAATGCTTTATTATCCTTAGATTCAAGAAATTCAGAATGCGGATCCAACGTCTCTACCATACCATGGATCGAATTATGTGCGAGTTGCTCATACGTTACTTTCTGTGGATCGACGTAATTTTCATTCACCAATTTAAGCACATCTCTAACCGATGAAGATGCTTTCTCAAATTCACGACCCGGGAAAAGTCCCCATAGCAGTGCAATCGGAGCAACACCAAGAACCATCCCTATACTGAGTAATTTCACAGATGAACCTGTGAAGAAGCCTTTTTGCATATTTAGCAGTGTGACACTCCTTGAAGGATTGTAAATAACTGGCCACTTAGTTTATGTAAGTTTGTTGTGCCCGATTCCTTAACTACACACCACGCCGCTTTAGACATACTTCGTGTCTTAAAAACAGAAACAACGGAAGGTCCAATCTCTTTCGAGCGTTTCATGCAGGTGTGTTTATATCACCCGAATTTCGGCTATTACATAAAATCGCGCAAACGTGTTGGGTACGGCGAGGGCACTGATTTTTATACAGCTAGTACCTCACCCCTGTTTGCAGAACTTATCATCGCAGCCTGCACAAGTCTTCTAAAAGGAAAACAATTATCCGATTTTACCTTTGTTGAACTTGGGGCTGAACCAAACCTAGAAAATCCCGAAAAATCAGGTGGTATTTTAAGTGCAATTAAACATCCCTTCAAAGCCTCTGTAGCCTTAGGCAGCAAAGATCTGATTAAACTTACAGGGCCTTTAATTGTATTTTCGAACGAACTTTTTGATGCACAGCCCTTCAAGCGGTATCGTTTTTCTAAAGGTCAGTGGAAAGAACTCGGTGTTACTTTTACTGGCAATACACTAGCTGAAGTAGAGCTTACCTCAACTCTACCTGATTACTTACCTCATGAAGCAGAGGAAGGTTACCTAATCGATAGTCCTGAACGATCTGTTAGTCTGCTAGAAACCCTTGTTAGCCAACCCTGGACAGGACTTTTTATAGCCTGCGATTATGGCAAATCCTGGGAAGTACTTAGCCACGAGACTCCCCAAGGAACAGCACGAGCCTATTACCAGCATACCCAGTCAAACGACCTTTTAGCTCAACCTGGTGACCAAGACCTGACCTGCCACCTTTGCTGGGACTGGCTTGAAACTGTCTTGAAGAGGGCCAATTTCAGCTCAATTTCTCTTCAAAACCAGGAAGCTTTCTTTGTAAACCACAGTTCTGAGTGGATAAGTGCTGAAATAAGTAGAGAAGCCGGGTCTTTTAGCCCTCGAAAACGCTCCTTAATGCAACTCATACACCCAGCTCATCTAGGAGCTAAATTCCAGATCCTCAACGCTTCCCGCATTTAAATCGTCTAAAAGGCAATCTTTGCCCTTGCCAGAGGCTAAACCAAACTTTTACATTAACCCTTTTAACAACAGGAAACCACCATGGCTAGAGTCTGCGCAATCACAGGTCGTCGCCCCGTCAAGGGCAACATCATCAACCGCAAGGGACAAACTAAGAAGAGCGGAGGCATCGGCACGCACGTGACGAGCATCACTCGTCGTAAGTTCCGTCCTAACCTTCAAAAGGTTAAGGTAAGGCTCGCTAATGGCGGCACCAAGCGCATTTGGGTATCCGTAAAGGCACTCAAAGCTGGTTTAGTACAGAAAGCCTAAGCTTTCTTAAAGCAATCGCACAATTTTTGAGCTAAGTGAGGAAATCCCTCGTTAGCTCAAAGTGCTTTAAATACTGCAGCGGCATTTTGACCGCCAAAGCCTAAGTTGTTACTGAGTACTGTACGTACTTTAGATTCGCGAGCTACGTGAGGGACATAGTCCAAATCACAATCTGGATCAGGCTCGTTTAAATTAATTGTCGGCGCAATACGGCCTGTTTGTAGGGTTTTAACTGCGATTACCGATTCAATGCCGCCTGCAGCTCCAAGTAAGTGACCTGTCATCGATTTAGTTGAACTAATTGCAACTTTACTCGAGTGCTCACCAAACACTTTCTTAATCGCTAAAGTTTCGAAGCGGTCGTTGTAAGGAGTCGATGTACCATGCGCATTAATGTAATCCACATCACTTGGATTTACACTGGCAGTATCAAGTGCTCTACGCATTGCTAAAGATAAACCGCGGCCTTCAGGATCAGGCATGGTGATATGATGTGCATCACAAGTCGCTGCGTAGCCTGCAAATTCACAATAAATTTTTGCTCCACGTTTTTGCGCGTGTTCAAGCGATTCAAGCACTAATACGCCAGCGCCCTCTCCCATCACAAATCCGTCACGTCCTTTATCAAAAGGACGACTCGAAGTCTGGGGATTATCGTTGCGCGTACTCATTGCTTTCATAGCGCAAAAACTTGCGTACGCAAAAGGCGTGATCGCTGCCTCAGCTCCACCTGCAATCATCACATCGACTTCACCACGTCGAATACAGTGAGCCGCTTCACCCAAGGCATGTGTTCCAGAAGCACAGGCAGAAACAACACCAAAATTAGGGCCACGAGCTCCGTACTTAATTGCGACTAATCCAGAGCACATATTTACAATAAGTGCGGGTATCGTAAAAGGAGAAATCTTTCGCGGTCCTTTTTCAGCGAGTACCTTGAGTTGTGACTCATACGTATACATACCGCCAATACCGGAGCCAATCATGACACCTACTCTATCACCATCCTCAGTTTCAAAATTTATTCCTGAATCATGTGCAGCCTGAGTTGCAGCAACATAACCAAAATGTGTGTAGCGGTCATTACGTCTGACTTCTTTAGGATCCATCACACTAGCTGGATCCCAATCTTTTACTTCCGCTCCAATATGACTAGCATAGAGAGTTGGATCAAAAAGAGAGACGCGATTAATCCCACATTTTCCTGCAAGTAAACTCGCCCAGAAAGTATCTACATCATGACCTAGGGACGTAACAACGCCCAAGCCCGTGACGACTACTGTGCGATTAGAAATCGGAGACTGCATGATCCTAGCCGACGTGATGTGGCTAGAAACGCCTCATTAGGCCTGACCAGCCTTAGCCTTGATATAATCAATGACTTGGCCGACTGTTTGAAGCTTCTCGGCATCAGACTCAGGAATTTCTCCCTTAATCTCATCCTTGAATTCTTCTTCAAAAGCCATAATCAGCTCGACTGTGTCGAGTGAATCTGCGCCTAGATCATTAAGAAATGATGCTGTCGGTGTGATCTGGTCCTCGTTAACATTCAATTGGTTAACGATGATCTCTTTGACGCGTTGTTCGATGGATTTTTGGTCGGCCATTTTGAAGGGATCTTGTAGACACAGAGCCTTCACATAGCCATGCCGCCGTCAACGGCAAAAACTTGACCTGTAATATATCCTGCCTCTTCTGAGCACAAATAAGCGGTCATATTGGCAATGTCTGCCGCCTCGCCAAATCTCTTAAGTGGCACAGCTTCAAGGACTTTTGCAGCTATTTCAGGCTGATTAACGAATTCTGTGGTCATATCAGTCTTAATAAAGCCTGGGGCGACCGCATTTACAGTAATATTTCGAGAAGCAAACTCCTTAGCCAAGGTTTTGGTTAAACCAATCATACCTGCCTTAGCTGCCGAATAGTTAGCTTGGCCAGCATTACCCATAACACCGCTTACTGAGGCCATATTTACAATACGTCCCCACCTAGCGCGTGTCATCGGACGAGCTAAATGTTTAGTCCAATGAAAACAGCTGGTTAAATTTGTTGTTATTACATCTGACCAATCCGTTTCACTCATACGGAATAAGAGTCCGTCCCGAGTAATACCGGCGTTATTGACCAAGATATCAATAGCGGGAAATTCCTTAAGCAAATTCTCGCATGCTTCTGCAACGGCTGTTCCATTAGCAACATCAACAGCTAAGGCTTTTGCTTTCCCGCCTGATGCATTGATTGAAGCCGCAACAGCTCCACACGACTCAGCAGACTTAGAGACACAAATTACTGTGACTCCTTGCTTAGCGAGTGTTTCAGCAATGGCTTTACCGATACCACGTCCCGCACCAGTTACAAGGGCAGTCCTATTATTAAAAGTGAGCATGTTGATTAAATTTTTAGTATGAGTGTCTTAATGCCTGAAAGCCTATGACGTCAATAAACGTCGCGTTGATATCTGCGGTCTTTTTTAAGCTGTTTTACAAAGGCTATTGCTTCCTCAGTACTCATAGAACCTTCTTTAGCGATAATTTCGTGCAGTGCTTGATCGACATCTTTCGCCATTTTTTTTGCATCTCCGCAGACATAAAAATAAGCCCCAGAGTTTATCCACTGCCATACCTCTTTGGAAGCTTCGCGCAAGCGATCTTGTACGTAAATTTTATTTTCCTGGTCTCTAGAAAATGCAGTATCTAAGCGTGTAAGTACTCCAGATTTTAAATACTCTACCCACTCTTCTTCATACAGAAAATCGGTTTTACTATGTTGATCGCCGAAGAATAACCAGGCTTTCCCTGATCCTGCTTTAGCAGCTAATTCTTGAGCAAAAGCCCTAAAAGGTGCGATGCCTGTTCCAGGTCCAATCATGATCACATCCTTTGTGCGATCTTCGGGTAATTTAAAGTGAGAATCGGTAATGAAAACAGGAACCTCTGTTAGTCCCAATTCAACACGGTCTGCTAAGAATGTAGAACATACACCGTAACGTTTTTTATTATTTGTAGTGTAACGTACTACTGCAACGGTGAGGTGAATCTGGGTTGGACTTTTAAGTGGTGAAGAAGCAATCGAATAAAGACGCGGCATAAGCCTTCTCATATTATCGACTAATTCTTGTGCACTAAGTTTCGCACTCGGAAAACTCTGTAGTAAATCCACAAATTCACGGTCATCTAAATACTCAAGGGCCTTAGGTTTTACTTCTACTGTGAGTAAAGACTCTAGCTGCGCTTTCTCTTCGGGATTTGTTGCCTTAGCTGCGAGTACCCCTAAAAATTTAAGTGTTGGTCCAGCAAGCGCAAGACGTGCTGTAAGAGCCTCCTTAATAGAAATAGGTGCTGCAAGTTTAGGCAGTGAAACAAGTTCACTTCCCGTAAGAGCCAAGGCCTTCAGTATTTCATGCACCTCTTCACTACGATTTGTAGGATAAATGCCTATAGAATCCCCTGAACGATAAGTTAAATCACTGCCCTTTAAATCCACTACAAAGTGTCTAGTCTCCTTAAAAGAGCCTGGTTTATTCAGCATTCTTGCTTCGGAAATCCGAGCTAGGAATGGGTTATCTTTTGTAAAAAGCGGTGCAGATGTGCTTTCAGACATGAAGTGCAAATATAATCGAAATGCGCGAGATGGGGCAAGCGCCAAGCAAATCCCTTTTATTAAGCTCTTTAGGTCAGCAAAGCTTGCGCCGAGACTACTTTTTGAGTGCTCTTAAGGCACATGGATTCTTCTGAAATACGGGTGCAAAAATTAATCGCAGATGCCGGAGTATGCTCCAGGCGGGCTGCGGATGCCCTGATCACACAAGGTGAAGTCTGGATAAACGGCAAAATTGCTGTCTTAGGCCAAAAAGTTAATCCCTTGGTGGACAAAATTACGGTTGCTGGAAAACCCCTTCGCTCTACAGCACAGCCTAAAATTACGCTTGCTGTAAATAAGCCGCGAGGACTCATCTGCTCAAACGATGATCCTTATAATCCAGAAACAGTATTTAGTGTGCTCCCTAAAGAACTGCGCAAATACCGTTTTTTCTGTGCAGGCAGATTAGATAAAGACAGTGAGGGGCTTCTGATTTTAACTACCGATGGAGAATTAGCTAACCGCTTAATGCATCCATCCAATCATGTGGTAAAACGTTACCATGTGAGCTTATCAGATCCATATCCAGCGGAACATTTACCGAAACTCATTCGAGGTGTAGTCGTTGAAGGTGAACGCTTAAAAGTTGAACGCGCTACCTTAATTGGTGCAGGACCAAGTAAAGCCTCCACCCAACTTGATGTTCATATGCATCATGGTAAGAAACGTGAAATTCGCCAACTTTTCACCGTATTTCGATATGAAGTAAAACGCCTAAGACGTTACCAGATTGGTTCAATACGTCTGCAAGGAATCCCATTGCGCGGAGGCAAACAACTCTCTACAAAAGATATTGAATTATTATTCAAATCACCACGGACACCTCGTGGGGAACATACTGTATCTTCAGACACTCATACCTAAGTCTATGAACAAGCGTATTTGTTTTATTTTCTCTGCCCTTCTCTTAGTAGCAGGTATTGCTCGCGCTACACCTGTCATGCAGACAACGGCTATCATGTCGAAGCCCGACAGTTCTTCAGCACCTCTGGGTGTTGTTACTGCAGGAACAGAACCTGAGGCAGCTATCGGTGAAACAGCACCTGAAGGCTGGTTGGCTGTTAAAGTAGCAGGTCCTTTTGACCTCTACATAGAAAATAAAGATTTATCCAAAGGCTTGGACCCTAAAGCAGGAAGCCCTCTACGTCTTGAACCAAAGCCAGAAGCTCCTGTAGTTATTATATCACAAAAAGGAGATCCTCTTACGATCACTGGCTTACGCGGTAAATGGACACGCCTTAAACTTACTAAAGACTTAGTAGGATATATTCAGACAACAGTACCTGCAAATACCTCAGCTCCTCAAACCGGTGTGATTGCAGTAGCAACTCAAGTTCCTGTTTCGATTGCTCCTGGTAAAGCTGCAGATTCCTCAGCTACAGATTCCAAGGCTGCACAGCCTCGCTATTTTGAAGGCAAGATGGTCTCTAGTCACCACACCTTTGCATTACGCAATTCAATTTTCGCTTGGGAGATCCAAGACAGCACAGGAGCACGTATTGCATACCTTGATTTAGAAAAGATTATGCAAACTGAGCAGATCGAAAGCTATGTAGATCACCAAATTCAAGTTTACGGAATTCCACGCCTTGAGGTTGGTTCAGACGCTATAGTTGTTTCCGTTGAAAGCTTGCAGGCTAAATAAGTTATTATGCAATTAATCGACGGCAATAAGATCGCTGCCGATATTATCTCTGAATTAAAAGCAGAGGTAGCAGAGTTTAGCGGTCGCAAACCATGCCTTGCACTTGTGCGCGTAGGCGAAGATCCAGCTTCAGTTTCCTACGTAAGAAAAAAAGAGAAAACAGCAGAAGAAATCGGAATCGATGGTAAAATTATTTTACCTCCTATAACCATTTCTCAGCAAGAATTAGAATCACTGATAGAATCCCTTAATGCGGATCCTTCTGTAGATGGCATCTTAGTGCAATCCCCTCTGCCCTCTCCTTTGGATGAGAAATCTGCATTTAAAAAAATAAGCCCAGATAAAGACGTAGATGGTTTTCATCCCATTAACATCGGTAAAATTGCTCAAGAAGATGAGTCAGGTTTTATTTCCTGCACACCTGCTGGCATTATGGAGCTACTTAAGCGCAGTAACGTAAACCTTAAAGGTAAACACGTAGTTGTGCTAGGACGTTCTTTAATTGTGGGTAAACCTGTAGCCTTACTGGCTCTGCAAAAGAAGGCAGGTGCAAATGCAACGGTCACTATTTGCCACTCAGGTACTGAGAATCTTTCTACAATTAGTAAGCAAGCAGACGTTCTAATCGCTGCGATTGGAAAATCAGAATTTGTCACACGCGATATGGTTAAACCTGGGTGTGTAGTAATCGACGTAGGAATTAACCGCGTTGCTGATCCAAGTAAAAAAACAGGTTTTCGTTTAACTGGAGATGTTCATTTCCCAAGTGTCTCAGAAATTGTCTCACATATAACACCAGTGCCAGGTGGCGTAGGCCCAATGACTGTTGCGATGTTAATGAAAAATACCGTAAAAGCATACAAGATGCGGACTGAGAAAAAGTAAATGAACTCCATTGCATTTATAGGCGCAGGCAACATGGCAGCAGCCATGATTGAAGGACTTCTTTTAAAAAAACTTATTTCAGCAGATAAAATTACCTGTCTAGGTGGAGCTGGCATTTCGGCCCAGAAGCTAGCTGATAAAACAGGTGTAAAACGAGTCACCACAGCTGATGAACTACTAGCTTCAGCAGACACCTTAGTAGTCGCCTTTAAACCACAGCACTTGGCCCAGACAAATAACACTTACACAGAAACAACTAAAGGCCTACTGGTTGTATCTGTCTTAGCTGGGAAACGACTTGAGACTTTATCGAGCATTTTTCCTCAAGCACGAAACATTGTGCGCTGCATGCCTAATACCCCTGGTAAAATTGGTGCAGGAATTACCGGTTGGTGTTCAAAGGCAACATTGACTACCTCAGATCATCAAATAGTGACCGCCCTATTAGGTGCATTAGGTAAGGCAGTAGAAGTGAGTGAAAACCAAATGGACGCTTTAACCGGTGTCAGTGGAAGTGGACCTGCCTATGTCTTTGAATTTGCTGCAGCGCTTAGAGATGCAGGCATTAAAGCCGGTCTCAATGCTGAAACTGCAAATACACTCGCTGTTGAAACACTTCTGGGTGCAGCAAAATTACTTGCAAGTGAGAATAAACCTGCAGAAATTTTACGAGATCAAGTTACCTCACCCAACGGAACAACCTTTGCTGGATTAAATCGTCTTAAAGAAGGTAATTTTAGGGAATTAATTGCCGCTACTGTACAAGCAGCGAAAGCTAGATCAGAAGAACTTTCTAAATCATGAGTGCTCTCGACGGAAAAATTTTAGTTACCGGTGGAGCCGGTTTTATCGGAAGTGCCTTAATTTGGGCCCTTAACGAACGTGGTCATAAAGATATAATCGTTACTGATTTTTTAGGCTCGGACGAAAAATGGCGTAATTTAACGCCATTAAAATTTAGTGATTACGTAGAAGCAGGTACATTTAGATCTACCCTAGCAGGAAATCCAAAGGCATATGGAAAATTCTCTGCCGTTTTCCATTTAGGTGCTTGTTCTGCTACAACGGAGCGTAATGCCAGTTACCTAGTAGATAATAATTTTGCAGTGACTAAAGAACTAGCTTCCTGGTCACTTGCTCAAGGCTCCCGGTTTATATATGCCTCCTCCGCTGCAACCTATGGCGATGGAAACCAAGGCATGGATGATAAGAATCCAAATATTGAATCCTTTAGACCACTCAACATGTACGGCTATTCAAAACAGATGTTTGATGTTTATGCTAAACATCACGGGTGGCTAGATCAAATTGTAGGCTTAAAATACTTTAATATCTTTGGACCAAACGAGGACCACAAAGCAGATATGCGATCAGTGGTTCATAAAGCGTTTCAACAAATTAAGACGACTAGTTGTGCTCAACTCTTCAAGAGTTACCACCCTGACTATAAAGATGGAGAACAAAAGCGTGACTTTTTGTATGTCAAAGATGCTATAGCAATGACGCTTCATTTTGCAGAAAAAGGTTTAGGTAAGTCTGGTCTCTACAATATTGGATCAGGTGAAGCCAACACCTGGCTTTCACTCACGAACGCTATTTTTGTCGCCTTAGACAAGAAGCCGCAAATCAACTTCATCGACATGCCTGAGATTCTTAAAGAAAAATACCAATACTTTACTCAGGCTGATACAAGTAAGCTTAAATCTAGCGGTTATACGCATTCTGCAACACCTCTAGTAGATTCGGTTAAGGATTACGTACAAAACTACCTCGCAAAAGATAAGCGTCTTGGTGCTTAGGGATATCAAATAATCAACTATTAAAAAACAATTCTAAGTGTTTTAACTTTTGAACGTGTAAATTCGATGTCATTTATTTTGGACATACTAAATAAAATTTAACCAAAGTTAAGTTTGCGATCTAGTGATACATAATGTGATGAAAGTTTACTTTTATTAGAATATCATATTTCTTACAGACACAGAAAAAGAAGTTAGTAGTTTTTGCTTTTTTTATAAAAAAAATTAACTCATATAATCAATTATCGAGCCTTTAATTTGTACCCATTTAATCTCGAAAGTGAATTTACCCACTATGAAAATCGACTTACCCCTTACGCTTATTGCTTTAACAGCCTGCAGTCTTTTGCAGGGTCAGCCAGTTGTTCCAGAAAATGAAAAATCAATATGGGACACCGAATATAAATGGACTCAGGCCAGTCTTAAAGGTGATGCAAAACTAAGATCCGAGATCGAGCTTAAAGGATATAGCTTAACAGAGCTAAACGGTGACGTTAGAACACGTGAGGATGAAATCGAGGAACTCACATCAGGACGCATCGTTTACAAAAGCTTTAGTAGTCATGAACTCAGTTTAAAGAACTTCGAAAATACAGCTATAATTACAGGCAGAATTGCAGCACAGCTCGTTGTAGATGGAAAACCACTGGAAGGCATTTTTGCTTTCACAGATACACTCATTAAAACAAATGGTGTTTGGAAAAAAGCAGCGACTCACTTATCTCAGATTGGTACTTCTTCAAAACTAGCCCTTGAACCCGTACCACGTGAAGCAAAGTGGGTAAGAAGACATGAAAGTTTTGTTAAGCTAGCCAATAAAGAAAATCCAGAAATTATGTTTTTAGGAGATTCTATAACTGATCTTTGGCGTAATCCAGATCGTGGTGCAACTGTACTAAAAAAACACTGGCCCGATACTTCGATCATTAATTTAGGCATTAGCGGTGACCGAACACAGCACGTACTGTGGCGTTTAATTAATGGTGAAATTGGAAACCAACACCCTAAGGCTATTATGCTCATGATAGGCACTAACAATCTAGGCATTGAGCGTGATGGAATCACACCGCGCAACACACCTGAGGAAACAGCAGAAGGCATTAAAGCTATCGTTGAATTACTGCGCAGTAAACTACCCCAGTCAAAAATATTACTCTTAGCTGTTTTCCCTAGGTCTCACTTACCAACTGATGAAATCAGACTTCAGGTAAATGAGGTAAATAAACAGATATCTAAATTAGCAGATGATAAATTTGTGACCTACTTAGACATAGGCTCCCTGTTTTTAACACAAGACGCAGTCTTAGATAAATCCATGATGGCAGACTACCTTCATCCTACCACAGCAGGTTATGAAATCTGGGCTAAGGCAGTTGAAGGCAAACTAGCTGAGTTAATCAAATAAGCTCTAGCTTTAAGCGAGCGCTTTTCTGCAGTAGGCCACGCAGCGCGCGATTTCTGCCATGCGTGTTGAGCCTTCAGGAACTTTATATTCGAATTCGATAGCAGCCATAATTGGCCACTTATTATCCCGAATAAGGCGAAGCACTTCAGTTATTGGAGTATCACCTTTACCGTATTCAGTATTTGGACCGTCATGTAGTCTACGGTCCTTTACATGAATATGTGTAATCTTGTCATGATGTTTTTTCATGAACTCCACAGGTGAGTAGTTATTGCCTGCAATAAAATGACCAATGTCTAGATTAGCACCGTTAAATTTAGCTAAATCAAAGCCAGCCTCCCACATCGATTCAGTCACCGCAGTATGACCATGATAGCCAACTGTCATTTCGTGCTTATCGGCAAAGCTACCAATACGCTGTAGATCTTTAGCATTAATGTGAGCACTACCCTCTTTACCCACAATCGACATTTCACAGGAAATAGCGTTTGCGCCTAAAGTCTTAGCTAAAGCAAAGAAGTAATTTAATTCTTCATCCGACATCTGGTAGATATTATCTACTTTAAAAACAGAAATAGTAACACCTGCATCATTCCATTTTTTGCGGAATGCCAGAGCTTTGTCTATTGAGACACCCTTACGCCATTCGCGCATCTTTAGAGTATCCTCTTCTTTCATCTTTTTTTTGCCATACACTGGGCAGCCTAAAAATTGTTCTACAGGCTGGGCACGTAGTTCAACAAAGCCTAAGCCAAGCTCAAGTACATGGGCTAAAGTTTCATCTCCTGACATGAAATTATTTCCGAAACTGTAAGGTACATTAATTCCCAACTGAACACCATTGATTGTAGAATTAGGCTTTAAAGGTACTTCTTCTGAAGCGCCATATGCTTTAAGATAAGACAGTAGGCCAGCAGCAGGAACTGCCATGAGTGCTAATTTAGTAAAATCGCGACGAGTATAGTGTGCCATAATATTTAAGCGTTAAGAAGTCTGAGACTAAGCGGGGTAAAAGTAAGTCAATCTAAAGTCCTCCACTGTTAGAATTGGAGCAAGCGAAAATATGTCGCCTAGTTACAACAAATCATCAAAATAATACCACCCCCCTGAATAGCCAACCTGGTTATTTATACTTCTGGTCGCTCTACTTATGTACTCTGCAAAGCCAAATAAGTCTCAACTGTTATTTATCTACATTTGGACAGGCGCATTTTCGCTTTGGACTGGATCGTTAATTGCATCAATTAGCCCTTGGCTTCACTGGAGCCATCATCCAATAGAAGCAGCACTAATCCAGGGTGTCATCGCAGTCATTTTGGCACTACTGCTGAGTGCCCTGTTTATATACATACTTAAGTCAGGCTTATCTACTGAAGTAGAAAGTCAAAATATACACTATATCCCTAGGCTTGATCATTTAAGATTTTTAGCAGCCTCTCTCGTGGTACTTTATCATTACTTTCATACTATTGTAGTCCCTGGAAGGATTGTGACAGGTCTATTTAGTGAAATCGCAAGCGAAGGCTCAAGTGGAGTAGATCTGTTCTTCGTACTCAGCGGGTTCATCTTTGGTACCATAGCTTATCAAAAACGAATCCATTATGGTAATTTCATCATTTCACGCCTTTTTAGAATTTATCCTTTATACCTCTTTGCAGTCACAATTGCCGTAAGTGTTCACTACAATCTTTTTAGCACACTGGATTGCCTACTTCTTTTCTTTCCCTTTTTCCAAGTTAATCATATCGCAGGTACACTCAATGATTTCGGTCAACTTTGGAGCATAGGTTTAGAATTTCAATTCTATCTGATATTTCCCTTCTTGGCTGAATTTGTCTTACGTTTTGGATATCGTTATCTCATTGCACTCACGCTAGCCATTATTGCCTTACGTTATTTCTATTTCACTCAAACAGGCACTGTACGAGATTTTGTTTATTGGTCACTCCTGGGTCGAATTGATGAATTTGCAGTGGGTATACTAGCAACCGCTATATCCATCAGAAACCCTTCCTTCTTTAAGAACCCACTACATTTACTGTGTTCACTGGTATGCGCTGTACTAAGCTTTCACTGGCTACAGGCTTGGGGTGGCTATTACAACGGCGTTAATTCTGCCCTATGGGTCATTTGGCCAACGTTTGAGGGTTTAGTATGGGCTTACTTAATAGTAAGCTACCTAAGAGCTAGAATCACTATCCCTGATTTTTTGAATAATAGCCTAGCTAAGCTTGGTCACTTAAGTTTCTCAATTTATGTGATGCACGGCTACGCAGTTTTTATTACACTTAAGTACTTTGGCGTCTATCACTTCACTGCCTCGCGTGAAGGCGATGCAATTATAGCTGGCTTACTCATATGCCTACCTCTCTCAGTCTGTATAGCACTGCCGACTTTTCACTTTATTGAGAAACCGTTCTTTGTATTTAAGAAAAAATATACAGAGAATTCACTACGCGGTCGGTAATTGTAATAGCTAATAAAAAAGCCGAACGATTTAAGATCATTCGGCTTTTTGTTGTGTTAATTTAAATTAGTTCTGAGGCAATGCAGCACGCCATCCCGCTTTCCACTCGGTCATGAGTGAGGCGACGAGCTCTTTATTTTCAGATAGATTAGCAATATTCACATTTTCCTGAGGATCAGTTTCATGGTCATACAGTTCGATTGCATCAACCTTAGAATGATCCTTACGTCCTACCCATACCGTGAAGCGGTAACGCTGAGTGCGCATCGAATACCCCATCAAGGCACCTGCACCTGTTTTACCTGTTGCCCGTGGGTATTGGCTGAAAGCGGCTTTCTTCCAAGATAAATTAGGATTATCTAAGAGTGGCTTAAAGCTATAGCCTTCAACCGTAGATGGCACAGACAACCCTGCTACGTCGGAAAGTGTTGGATATATATCAACAAATTCAACAAGCGCTGCAGAATGCTCCCCTTTAGCTTTCATGTTTGGTGTAGAAATAATCAAAGGAACATTAGTGTCGTTTTCTACATTAGTATGTTTACCCCAGCCACTATGCTCACCTAACTTCCAACCATGATCACCCCAAAGAATAACGATTGTATTATCGCGTAGTCCAAGACGATCAAGCTCTGCCATAACACGGCCTACCTGAGCATCTGTATAGCTAACCCCAGCGAAGTAAGCATGCTTGAGTTGACGAGCAAGCGCATCTGAAAAAGGTCCTGTAGCAGGAATTCCATGATAATGACGGATCTCACCATCATTTGGATTTACTGCATAAATGGGTGAATCTTTAGCGAGAAATGGATTAGGTGCTAATGCGATTTTCGATTCATCATACATGTCCCAATACTTTTGCGGAGCGACCCATGGCAAATGTGGTTTGATAAAACCAACAGCTAAGAAGAATGGCTCTTTGCGATTTTTTAATTTAGCTAAACTTTCGATCGCCAGGTCAGCTACTTTACCATCCTGATAAGTATTATCAGGTACATCTGCGTGCTCGAATGCTGGCCCACGTGTTCCGGGACCATCTTCGTCGCTAGCGAGTGATGCTTTTTTCTTCTTTTTTGGTTTTTCCTTAGCCAGCGCCTGGTTAACGGTGTCATCTGGTTCCCCTTCAACTTTTAAAGGACTTACTGAAAGACTTTCTTTTAGTACATAAATAGGCGCTTTAGGTGTTACCCATGGTATACTCCAAGAGGCTGGATCATTGTAACCCACGTGAAATATTTTGCCCATACCTTGAACAAAATAACCATTATTCATGAAGTTTTGTTGCAGCGTTACTACATTAGGTAGTGCGGTACGAAAATGAGTAAACAAATCCCAAACCTGAGTTGTATCGGGACGAGTGCCGGTTAAGAGACTAGACCTAGTAGGTGAGCATACCGCTTGTTGACAGTATGCATGATCAAATACCATGCCCTGTTTGGCTATGGCATCTATATTAGGCGTCTTCATGTAGTCTTTACCGTAACATCCCAATTCAGGCCGCAAATCATCAACGGCGATGAAAAGAACATTAGGACGTGCTGCTGGTGTTGAACTACTTTGTGCAAATAAAGTAGGCGCAATTAATGCGAGTAATAACAAGGTACGTTTCATGGTAATAAAATGGGGCAATTCTAATCTCTGTGTACTATCTCTTAATGACCTATTTAACGAAAGGCCTAAATCTACGTATTTTGTACGATAGACAAAACGATCCGTATGGCCACAAAAAAACCCAGAGCCATTAAGCTCTGGGTTTGATTCAAAAAATTATATTACTTGATCTGTAAAAGCTCTGTTGAAGACCATTCTTTACGGTCACCAGCTTGAGAACGAATACGAGCAACCGCGTCAGCTGTAATTACTGCTCCTTTATTGCCCCACTCCTGTCTTATGTAGGTCAATACATTAGCTATTTTTTCATCAGTCCAGTTGTAACCAGCTGTTCCAAAAGCAGGCATCGCTGCAGCTCCGGCATATGAAGTACCGCTAACAGTCACTTGTCCTTTTAGTCCGTGTAAAAGAATACGAACGACACGTTCTTCTGATCCTGTTACCCATTCTGAGCCAGCTAAAGGAGGATATACTCCTGCAATACCCTGACCATTAGGTTGGTGGCAGCTATAGCAAGCACCAGGAGAATTGAACAGTTTCTTTCCAGCTGCTACTGGATCTGCTTTAACAACAACTTCAGCTCCTGTGTGAGGTAATGCTGTTTCGTTGTAAATGGAAGCGCTGTAGTGACCAGAATAGCGATTAACGTACGTTGCTGCAAAAAGCACGAAAGTACTTAATAAAAACAACATCAATAAAGGGCGCAGGTTATAATTACCGGCATCATCCTTTTGAGGCCCAAGGGCTTTTTCGTGAGAATCAAGAACTTGTGCATCATCATTTGCTGCACGTTCAAAGCGTGAATCGTTATGTGAGGAGTTACTCATTTTTCGCCCTCCCCTTTAGCACCAGCCACAGGATGGGCTTCAGGATAATCATACGTTGTGTTTAAGCTAAGCAGATAAGCTACAAGTTCTTTAGCACGCGTAGTTGGAATAATTTCAAAACCAGATTGTGGTTTTTGCTTTCCAGTTAACTTGAGTGCTTCGCTTGAAGCCTCGCCTTGAATCTTATGTGTTTCAAAAAGGAATTGGTAGGAAGGCATAGCGCCTTGACCTTGATAGAGCATGTGAAGCAAATCGTCTTGATCAGGAGCGCTTGGCTTACGGCCAGCCAAATTAGTTAAATCTTGGCCAATACGTGATTCACCTAATTGGACTGATGTCTGGTAAATATAATCGCGTGCTACACTTTGACGCTCACCCCAACCACGATCTTGGTCAGAGCCAAATCCAGGACGGCGTACCTGCTGGGTATGGCAAGAAGCACAGCCTAAATCTTTATAAACTAAAGCACCTTGTGCCGCTAGTCCTGAAGGACGAGCAGGATAGGATGTGCTATCAGTGTCATCATAGTAACCCGCAAGGGAACCAATCTGAGCATTGGAAGAGACTACAATGCCAACCCAGGCTAAGCCGAGTGCAGCAAATAATCCTAAAAAGAATAAAGAACCGTTCTTCATGAGGCTAAGGCTCCTTCCTTCGAACTGTCTGATTTACAGCAGCAGGTAATAACTGTTTTGAGAAAGTTTACTGCTAAAAGAAGACTACTAGTGAGAATAATAAATTGTCCTGCAGAAGCGACCAAGAGGTACGGCCTCATTTGAACAGCAATATCTGAGAAATTAACTTTAGCATCAGCGAGTGCATTGCCCTGAACAAGTCCTGCAGCTGCAAGACTAAGTACAGTTACAAGAATTCCCACAGCAGACAAAATCAGTTGGCCTTTGATTAAAGCACCAGAGGACCATGCCGCACCTTTAAGGCGAGGTAGTGCAAAATAAAGAGCACCAAAGAACATCATGGAAGCACCACCATAAAGGGCTAATAATTTCTGAGCATCCTCATAAACAGTAAATTGTGTTATAGCTGCGTAAGCACGCATTGATGTAAGAGCATCCACAAAACCACCAGCAACGTAGCAGATCAGGCCGATTGCAACGAAACCTAAACTCAGTGAGCCACCCTTTAGCGCCATACGTAAGTTTAGAAAAACAACGATATAGTGAAATACAAGTGTTACGGTCATGACAATCGCAACCGAGGAAATCCAGGCAGGTATTGGTCCTCCAATTAAGTGACGGGCACCGGTCCAACCACCCACAACAAGTAAAGTCCAAAAGCCTAGTGCTGCGCTATCATACGCAGGAATAACTTTGCCGCTCATGCGGGGCACAACGTAATATGCTGCTGTAAGTGCTAGAGGAGCAATCCATAATGTCCATAGGCCTTGAGCGTACCAACCGCCAACAACGGCTTGTAGAACACCTCTCACGGGAGAGCATTCTAGCATCACGTAAGCTATAGATAATAACCAAGGGAAAAGAAACAGTGCAGCAATAGCATACCACTGAGAAGCGAACATCATTTCACGGCGACGTCCCGTCCAGGATAAAAGTCCAGCTACAGCAATTCCTCCATATGAACAGAACAATAAAGGCTGAACGTAACTAGGCAGCTGATACATCGAGATTGAGGTTAAATCCCCTAGAGCAAGACCGCCTAGAGCAACAGTTACTGCAAGATTCCAGAATAAGGCTCCTACAAATACCCAATTAGCACCACGTAACTTTTCTCCAGATAAACGAGCAAGAATCCATAACGCTAAGCCTAAACCTACATTACCAATCCAACCATAAATAAAGGAAGTTTCTGCCATAGCACGTACGCGGCCATATGATAAGACCGGGCACTCTGCTAGGAAACTAGGTGTATGCAGTTGAATCGAAGTAATAAGGGCAAATACCCCACTCACAACGAGCCACAGGACCGAAGATCCTAAAAGATAAAGCAAAGGATAACGCCCTGTAGATTCAGCCGGAGTTTGATCGGCAGAATCAGCGCTTGGTGATGTCGATGCGTGGGTCATTTCGAAGAATTTGAAGCGTTCGTTTCGTTTACGTAGAGTTCCATCGCGCGCTCGATTGGAAGTTGTACTGCACCCTTTGATTTATCAATCCATGCGTAACTCGTGGCCTGTGTGGATTGCTTATCCTTGAGTTCAAGTAAGTAAGCACGACGCGTTTCATGAGTTGCCTTCCATGCAAGATCTGCAGGCAGTTTCTCAGGAGCTACATTTTGCGGAGCAGCAGGCACATGGGAAATATACATCCAACGTGTCAGGATAAAAAACACACTGAGTCCGAGTGTGACAGCAATAAGTGCTGACCATGATACTGGGCGTGAAGGACGTGTAGATGAATCACTCATGGAAAGTTAGGGATTCAGTGATACGAGGATCGTGAATAGGGATCAGTTTAGTAGTTGGGAAACTCTTTAAGTAAGACCATACACAAATACCACCAATTCCGATGGTCGAGGTGAGGGCCCAAAGTAAACCAAGCGAGAAAAAGGGCAGCGGATTACCTGCGGCATCTTTTACGGCAGGAAGAATATTCCAGCACATATCAATAAAGATAACACCAAGGATCCAAAGTGCGATGCGGCGAATAGGAGCTTTATTCACTTTACGTGAATAAGAAAGCAGTAACAAGAATGGGAGAAGGAAGTGACCGAATACTAGAACCATACCTATTCCCCACCAGTCACCGTACTCACGTAAATTATACCAGAATGTTTCTTCAGGAACGTTAGCATTCCAGATTAAGAAATACTGAGAGAAACTGATGTAGCCCCAAAATACTGTGAATGCGAACATCATCTTACCAACACTGTGCCAGTGATCAGAATGAAGAATACCTTTGAAATCACCACGGTTGTATAACCAAACCATTATCAAAATGGTGCAGGAGTAAGCTCCTCGCATACAATTTGCGAAATACCATACACCGTACATGGTTGAAAACCAGTGATACTCTAAGCTCTTAAGCCAATATACAGCTGCAAAAGTGAGTGTAAGAGCAACGAGCGGGATACCAAATCCAGCCGTCATACGGTTCATCTTAGTCCAGGAAGCATTGCCATCTTTATCTTGAGTAAAGGAAGCCTTACGTAGGCGAGATGAAATCCAGATCCATACAACAAAGAAAAGCACAGAGAAGATGGTGAATGCGTTTAAATTCAAAAACGCAGACTTTTTTGCATAGACCATATCATTAGCTACGGTCTTACCTTCTCCCTCGAGAAGATGTGCTGGATTCATCCATGGCCATATTGTGTCTTTAGCACCAAACCATGTAATCAAAAGTAGCGGTAAAAATAACAGTGCAAGCCACTTGAAAGCACTTAGTGCATGTTCGAATTGGCGGCGTAGTACCGTCGACCACTGTGCATCAAAAATATGATGGATTAAAGTTAGCAGTAAAAAACCGATCGCAATAGCACACCAGTAAGCAATGCCTACTAGCCAGCTCGTTGCTACGATATGTACAGGTGATAAAACAAGACCCAGAAGCGTGACTGCAATACCTGCAAGTCCGATTGTGAGTGCTTTGTTAGAGGCGGGAGCCCCTGCTGAATGCGTAGAAGTGACCTCGGGGTTACTCATTTGATTCCAAGCTCCGTTTTGACCTGCGCAGGCACGTCATTGATTGTTCCGAGCTGAGCACGTTGTAATGATCTTACGTAAGCGATGATTGCCCAACGATCTTTAGGTTCGATCTTATCAGCATATCCACCCATCTGATAAGCTGGCCCTTTGCCATTAGTAATGACATCGAAAATATCTCCTTCTGGAAGATTACGAATACGGTCATCATGATAGCTTGGTGTAGCACCCATTCCGTAACGTTTAGTAATACCATTGCCATCGCCAACATTACCGTGACAAGGCGAGCAATAAATTGTGTATCGCTCACGACCACGTTGTACAAAAGCGAGATCTACCTTAAGTGAGGCAGGATACCCACGTACCCAAGATCCATCTGCAGCTTTACCTAGGTAAAGTACTGAATCGTCACCTCTAAAAGGTTGGCTGTAAGCCACAACCCCTGAAGGAGGTAAACGATCTGAGCGACCATCCGAGAAAAATGAGAATCCTCCTTGAGTACGCACTTTCGATGTAAATTTCATACCTGGGAAAAGGGTATCAGGAAATACATCGATAGGAGATTTCGTGAAATACCCTCCTCTTAATCCGAGTACGGAAAGAGTAAGTACGACTAAAAAGGTGGTGATGAGATATACGTTACGCATGGGGCTCAGGCTTCGAGTTCTGCGATTTCTAATCCGCCTGCCTCTGCTAGGAGTGCACGGGTATTATCTGCGTTGAAACGCGGATCGCTGGTTTCAATGACGATGAAAAATGAATCGTCAGTAGCTCTATGTATCTTGTCGTATTTTAAAACTGGATGATAAAGCTGAGTGAGTCCGTTTAGAAAAAACATTCCGCCAATTGTAGCAAAAGCTGTGAATAGAATTGTTAATTCATAGGACACAGGAAATGCAAACAAAGGACTAAATAAAGGCTTACCACCTACGATTATTTTATAATCATAGGCATTCATCCACCAAATCATGGACATACCTGTGCAAAAGCCAGTAATGCCACCAGTCAATGAGAAACGAGGAACGATAGATCGTTTAACTCCCATTGCTGTATCAAGTCCGTGGATAGGCATTGGTGTTAAGCAGTCCCAATTTTTGTAGCCCGCATCGCGAACTTTCTCAGCCGCGTGGTATAAATCACCAGGCGTATTGAAACGAGCAATTAGACCGTAGGGATGTTCAGCCATGGTCAAGCGTGTGGGTTTTTATGGCCGTTAAAAGCATCGGCCTGAGGAGTTACTCCCTTAATTTCTGCCATAGCCATCAGCGGGAGGAAGCGGATGAACAAGAGGAACAATACGGAGAAGACACCGAACGTTCCAAAAAAAGTAAAAATATCGATAACGGTTGGAGATAAGTAACCCCAACTAGAAGGCAGGAAGTCACGCGTAAGCGACGTACAAATAATAACGAAGCGCTCAAACCACATACCTAAGTTTACAAAGAGAGATAGAACCCAGACAAATGTCGTATTATTGCGTACAGCCTTAAACCAGAAGAACTGCGGCGTTATCACGTTACAGCTAATCATGATCCAATAAGCCCAAGCATACGGACCGAATGCACGGTTAATAAAGGTAAAGCCTTCGTACGGATTACCACTATACCAAGCGATAAAGAATTCCATTGCATAAGCATAACCTACCATGGTTCCTGTCGCTAAGGTAATCTTACACATACAGTCGATGTGATACTGTGTGATAAGATCTTCTAACTTATAGATCGCACGTAGTGGTAGCATCAATGTAAGCACCATTCCGAATCCAGAGAAGATAGCACCGGCAACGAAGTAAGGAGGGAAGATTGTCGTATGCCAACCAGGTATTAGTGATACAGCGAAGTCGAATGAAACGATAGTATGCACCGATAATACAAGAGGAGTAGCGATACCTGCTAAGATAAGGTAAGCCATTTCATAGTTGCTCCAAGCACGAGCTGAACTGCGCCAACCTAATGCGAAAAAGCCATAAATCTTTGCGCGTGTTTCACGTCCCGCTAAAGCAAAGCGGTCACGTAATGTAGCTAAATCAGGCAAGAGGCCAACATACCAGAATAGAACAGAAACTGTTCCGTAGGT
Source organism: uncultured Opitutia bacterium (assembly GCA_903834135.1). Classification (GTDB taxonomy): domain Bacteria; phylum Verrucomicrobiota; class Verrucomicrobiia; order Opitutales; family Opitutaceae; genus Palsa-1447. Next base: position 58,244 of record CAILHZ010000013.1, read on the forward strand.
TGATACTGCGAATACGTCCCATTCTAGTGGCGAACGGAATTGTGGCCAAATATTATTGTAATTCGGTATCGGGAAAAGAAACCACGCATACCAAACACGGCCTACGTGAAATACAGGGAAAATACCCGCACATACTACAGCAAAAATGGTCATTGCTTCTGCAGCACGGTTAATCGATGTACGCCACTTTTGACGTAGTAAGCACAAGATTGCAGAAATAAGAGTACCAGCATGGCCGATACCGATCCAGAAAACGAAGTTAACAATAGGCCAACTCCAATTTACTGGGCTTCTATGACCCCATACACCAACGCCAGTTGCTACTACATATGTAATACCAGCAACCGTGAAGCATGCCATGAAGCAAGCTACTGCGAAACACCACCACCACCAAGAAGGAGTTTTACCTTCTACGATACCGCAGATTTTATCCGTGATCCATGCAAAGTCACGGTCGTTGTCGACCATCTTTGCACGAGGAAGTGAGGTTGCCTTAACCTCATTCAAAATCGCCGGAGCAGAATGTTCAGATGCGTGTGACATTAGCTCTTACCTTCCTTTTTTTCTGATACAGCTGCAGATTTTTCAGCAGCACCTGTGCCCGCGTTATTCTTGCTATCGTGTTCGACACGGCTAAGCGGGAGTGATTTGTAATCAGGCATACGTGGATTTGGATTACGTAAACGTGCGAGATAAGTCGTACGAGGACGTGTGTTCAAGTAACCGAGTAGTGAGTAATCTTGTTCACGAGATTTCGCAATTGAGACAGCACTCTTTGGATCTAGAAGATTTCCGAATACGATGGATTCAGTTGGGCAAACCTGTTGGCAAGCCGTTTTGATCGTTCCATCTGGAACTGAAACATCTCCCGGACGACCTTCGCGTGTTGCTTGGACCTTCCATTGGATTTTTCCGTTTTCAATACGTTGTACACAGTACGTACATTTTTCCATTACGCCGCGCATGCGCAGTGTAACTTCTGGATTCTTAGCCATCTGAACAAGCTCCGGCATTCCGTGCTCGCCTAATGGTCCCATGTAAAGACTGTCTAATTTTTTATCATTCCAGTCGAAATAATTGAAACGACGTACTTTATACGGACAATTATTCGCACAGTAACGAGTACCAACACAGCGATTGTACGCCATGACATTTAGACCTTCATCGTCGTGAACAGTAGCATTTACAGGGCAAACCATTTCGCATGGAGCGAGTTCGCACTGCATACAACCAATAGGTTGTAACGAAACCTGAGGATCTTCTGGAATTTCACGATTGCCTTCACCACCGAATGGACCGCCGTCTAATTTACCATCAGAGTAGTAACGGTCTAAACGAATCCAGTGCATCGAACGACCACGGATTGTTTGATCACGACCAACGATTGGAATATTATTCTCAGACTGACATGCAACAACACAGGCGTTACAGCCTACGCAGGTGTTCAAGTCGATACTCATACCCCATTGATGCACACCATCAAAGCTTGGAGTTTTATAAAGAGAATTTCCGCGAGGGATTTCTGAATTGCGCTGAGCAAGCGTCATCTTTTCTCCTTCAGGACCAATGTCTGAAGGTGATTCAGATTCCATACCTACTTCTTTTACGAAAGCTGGGTTCTCGTGATATTCTTCAAGATTAGCTTCACGAACTAAGTCACGGCCTTCCATTGACCAATGATTTTGTACATTTGCTAATACGTGACGCTCACCAGTGAGTACGAGTGTTGCTCCTGAAGCAAACGACATCGCCTTGGAAGAGCGCAGTGGATAAGCATTAAAACCAATGTTATCTCCTACTCTGCCAACTACTGTGCGGCCGTGGCCGACAGGAATAATCAGGGTGTAGTTAGAAAGTCCTGGTTGAATATGCAGAGGACCACGAATCTTACGCCCATCGAGCGTAATTTCTGCGATCTCTGCCATCTGCTTACCTTTTTCAAATACTTCTGTTTCGTCGCGAGCGACTTGGATAAGTGATCCCTTGGAAGTGATTCCTAATTCTTTAGCTAAACGTGGGCTTACCCAAATAGCATTATCCCAAGCTATTTTAGTGATAGGATCAGGACATTCTTGTAGCCAACCATTATTAGCAAAACGGCCGTCGTCGACCTTGCTATCATTGGTAAAACGAACTTCTAAATTATCTTTGGATAAAGCGAGATGCTTAGGTGCATGCTTAACGAGATTCCCTAATGCTTGTCCGTTATATTCAACAGGAACTTTAGGATATGAGGAGTCTGCAAGAAGTCCGTCGTGTAAGAAACGATCAAATGCTGTGGACGTTCCATCAGTTAATTTACCAATTGTTGCCTGCACTAATAAATTAGGTTCAGTTTGGCTTTCACCTAAAATGCGAGCAAGGACTTCAATTTCAGTTAGTCCACCAAACAGTGGATTAATCATTGGCTGAATAGCAGCAATCGTTCCGTCGATCGTGCGTGCATCACCCCATGACTCTAAATAGTGAGCTTCTGAAATGTTAACTGAAGCTAATGCTGAAGATTCATCTAAGCGGTAGCCTAAACGAATTACTTCGCCTACGGATTTTTGAGCAGCTGCCCAATCTAAATCTGCAGGTGCATTGTAAACAGGATTACCACCTAAGATAACAAGTGTCTTAACAGATCCTGCAGAAATTGCTTTGGTAACATCACCAAGAGGTGCAGCTTTGAATTCTGGAACTTCAAGGAAATCAACCGTTGAACCAATGTTACCTAATGCTGCATTAATTGCGTAAGTGATCGCGTGTACAGCTGCTGGTAAGTGAGCACCTGCAATAACAAGACCGTGTGCTTTATTGTTTGAAAGATCTGCTGCACATTCGTCAATCCAACCTGCTTTTACATCAAGACCCTGTGCTAATTTTTCAAAGGAGGAGTCTCCTGTAACTTTAGCTGCTAAGGCTGCTGTGAAAGCAAGCATGTGAGAGCTTGCTAAACGTAAGCGGTGATCTGCCATGCTGCCAGCGAGAGTGAAACCACTCTCTGCAACATATAGACGATTCATGTCATCGTCCTTAGTTTTTACACGACGACCTTTAGCAAACTCACGGGCGTAGAAAACGCTGCCAGCTTCAGATTGAAAGAAGTCTGAATCGATGGAAACGATACGCTTTGCTTTTCCAAGTTGGTAAACAGGTTTTACGCTTTTACCAAATACAGTTAAAGCTGCTTCTAGCGGAGCTTCGTCTGAAATCGGTTCGTATTCAGACCAAATTGCCTTAGGGAATTTAGCCTGTAAATCACGTACTAAACGAGCACGTGTAGGAGAGGATGATTCAGAGGCTACAAAGGCAAGGCCTTCACCTTGGTTACCTGAGTACTTCGCATTTACCGAAGTAAGAATTTGATTTACTGCAGCTGTATCTACTTTAGAGCCATTTTGATAATGAGCTGTAGCGCGATCTGGATCGTAAAGATCAAGAATTGAAGCCTGAGCAACCAGCGAGGTAGCACCACCATAAGGAGCAAAACCAGGATTGCCTTCAATCTTAGTTGGACGGCCTTGATGAGTTTCTGCTAAAACAGGGAGTGCAGATTTACGCAGCGGCATGGCCGTTGCATAATAAATTGGTAAACCTTGGATGTAGCCTTCAACAGATTTACCAAAAGGTAAAATACGTGTCTCTGGTCGGCGGCACCCTGCCATACCCACGCCACCTAGGGCAAAGGAGGCAGCCATAATTTTTAAGAAATTACGGCGGTCTACTCCATCTATTGATGAAGCACCCTCAGGAAATTCACGCTCAAGTTGAGCTTGGAAGCCAGGCGAGCCCTTGAGCTCGTCTAAACTACGCCAATAATTTGGGCCACTCAACGCTCTAGCGGAAGGGGCGGGATGTACGATTTTGCGTTTCATCTGTGACAGCCTGAGCAGCTCTGAGGAGGATTTACTTTCCAGTCGTGGACAAACTTAGCACCCATCGTGAGCTGTTCTGCTTCGCTAGAAGCTTTCCAGTCAAGATTTGTGACTTGATCTCTAGGGCGAATGTGGGCCGCAGGATTACGGTGACACTCTAAACAGAATCCCATTGTAAGGGACTTTGCTTCGCCTACCACTTCCATCTGGTTGATTTGGCCGTGACATTCTACGCAGCTTACGCCGCGTGCAATGTGTACGGAGTGATTGAAATAAACAAAGTCAGGAACACGGTGGATTTGCACCCACGGTACAGGTTGATTGGTTTCGTAGCTCTTGCGGACCACTGCCAACAGAGGACTGTTTGGTTTAATGATCTTATGGCAATTCATGCAGGTCTGCGCGGTAGGCAGATTTGCAAAACCAGACTTTTCTACATTGCTATGGCAGTAGCGGCAATCGATGCCTAATTCGCCCGCGTGCTTAGCGTGGCTGTATGGGACGGGCTGAACTGGAGCGTAGCCGACCCGAGTATACTTCGGGGTCATGTAATAGGTAACGCCAGCAGTCGCTAAACCCGAAATAACAAACAGATATATTATAATCTGCAGCGGGAGCTTATTGACTGATTTCGGGAAGTGCTTCGACATGTTACAGGATTCGAGTGTGTCGCTGTTTCAGTGAGTAATGGTTGTGTTAAACAGCCAAACTAAAATACATACCACGCAATGTGGTCAAAGTTTGGCATGTATTGATTGGATGTTGGAGCACGGCTTGAGAAAAGAGTGACAATTCAGGTCCAAAACAATGGATCAACGTGTGTGTTGTAAATCAAATTTTGGATAAGAAGTACAAATGGCATGATCATAAGCGCAAACAACGCATGAAATAGATATTCTAATACTCTATTAGATAAACTTAAGTCCCTGCTAAATGATTCAAAAAATGGTCACTCTACAAAGAGTCCATCCCGCATAGGACGCCGGACGTCACAACGAGCAGCGATTTCAGGGTTATGGGTTACAAGAACGACTGCCTGGCCATTTTCCTTAGCTAGGCGCGTAAGCAGATCAAAAACGATGCCAGAATTAGTTACATCCAGGTTACCTGTAGGCTCATCCGCCAGAATAATAGACGGTTGGTTAGCTAGTGCCCGAGCAACTGCAACACGCTGTTGTTCGCCACCTGAAAGCTGAGTTCCTAAACGATGTGTTTTTTGCCCAAGTCCAACAGATTCAAGTAGTTGCGTAGCTCTAGCTACCATCTGCGTCTGAGACAATCTACCTAATTTACGCATAGGCATCATAACATTTTCCAAGGCTGTAAATTCGAGCATCAAAAAGTGAAACTGAAAGACAAAGCCAATATGCTCTCCCCGTGCTAAGGTACGGGAACTATCCTCGTCATTAGACATTAACTTACCATCAATAGAAATTTCTCCCTGATCTGGCTTATCTAATAGACCTAAAAGATAAAGTAGTGTCGATTTGCCACACCCAGAAGGCCCTACAATTGCGTAAACTTGGCCGCGGCGAGCTTCAAAGGATACACCCTTTAAAACATGCACCCTGCCCTCATCTTGACCTAAGTAGCGATGAAGCCCCTTGCAGCTTAAAACAACTTCTCCGAGTTGGGTACTCATTGAGCTGTCCCCCGGATAATATCACCAGGCTCTAAGCGCGCGGCCCTACGAGAAGGAACCAAACTTGCAATCATCACCATGACGACTGAAATAAGCACAGCCTCAATGTAATAGCTTACAGACCAGGATACGATAAACGTGTTTGTTTTAAACAGTGTGCTAATCTGAAGCGGCACGCGTGATACCGCAAAGGTGCCTAGTGCACCTAAAATACAGCCACCTAGTGAACCTAGCGCTAAAACAATTACAGCCTGCCATAAAAAGATCCGTGAAATATCTTCACGTGTATATCCCATAGATCTAAGAATCGCGATGTCTTTAGTCTTCTCCAGTACAATCATTGCAAGCGTGTTAAACATAGCTAGAGCTGCAATGAGCGTAAATACCGTGACAGTAATTGCAGTTGAAATTGCCAGCGCTCTAAAAACGCCCAGCCACTCTTTTTGTCTATCCTGCCAGCCTCTAACGCGGTGATCTAAAACTCCCTCCATCCACATAGCGTCGGATTGAGCACGAGTTACATCCACCAAACTTAATTGCAAATAAGAGGCTCCTGTAGGTTTCTTCAATAAAGAGCGTGCTTGTTCCATTTTAAGAAACAGGCGCACCTTATCGATATCCTCGATGCCTGTTTCATAGATTGCACTTAGTCTATAGGTTCTACTCTGACCAGATACATCTAATTGAAACGCATCTCCAACATCTAAATGTAAACGATCTGCCATAACGCGTCCAAGCATTGCGCCATCTGGGGCTGTGCGAAATTGGTCAAGTGTACCTTGAACAATCTGCGAGCCTAGATCTGAAACACGTAAGTGATCATCAATATTAATACCGAATATCTGCACGGTATCATCTTTAAACGAACTACGTATAGTTACGTTCGAGCCGTGTAAAATTTCAGACACTGCAGTAACGTTTGGAAACGTCATCACAGACCTCTTAAGCTGCTCGGGATAATCGATCCCCTCGATATACTTGCGGTCCTGAATCTGAATTTCGAAAGGGGAACCATATCCACCAGCACTAATACTTTGAATCGTTGCTTGGCGTTTATCTTCTACTCGAGCTGCTCCATCGGAGCCTAGAATAGTCTTAATAAAAAATTGCTCGAAACCACGCGTCGCAGATTGCGTGATCACGAATAGTCCAATCCCAAGAATAATACAGGACAGACTCATCACCATAGATCTCTTTTTTGCCGTCAAAAAGCGAAGTGCTATGCGAAAATTAGGAGACATGGATTAAATCCGAAAAATTAAAAATTACTTGCGCGCTTTTAGAGCATCGGAAGGCATCATTTTAATGGAAATTTTATCTCCATCATGAAATTTTTCGAGTTCATCTACTATAATCTGCTCACCTGAATCTAAGCCTTCAGTAATTTCTGCACCTGAAGCCCATATAAAGCCGCGTTTGACGTGACGCTCTTCGATTGCGCCATTTTTAACGACCCAGACAGCATCTCCATTGTGACTAAATAGTGCACGACGTGGAACGACCGCCTTAGCCTTGTGACTATCAACTATGATACTCATTTCGCCATTGATACCAGGAACTAACGGCTGAGAGGCATCCGTTTTAACTTCCATGTACACAATATGCCGCTGTGTTTCAGGATCTGCAGTAGGAAGTATTTGAATTATTTTACCTGAAAATTCAAACGCACCGTAAGGGATAAAAGTAACAGTGGCTTCATCTCCAACTTTCACCTTAGCGAAATCTTGTTCACTGATTTTACCTTCAACAATTTTATTTTTAGTAATCAGGGAAGCTACGGCTTCTGCTGGTGCAATAAGATCACCCGGATGTTTATAGACCGTTGCAACCACAGCATCAAAGGTAGCTGTGATCGTCATTTTTTCTAAACGGTGTTTAGCGATTTTAAGGGCATTGCTATAATTTTCAATTTCATGACGACTATCGATACGTTTAAGTTCAACTTTTTGCTGTAGACTTAAGTAACTACGTTCCTGAGCTGCAAGATCAGCTGCAGGGTAAGAGCCCATTTTATTTAAGCGTCTATAGTTTTCTAAAACTACTAAAGCACTTTCTAATTCTAACTCACCGGTATGATCTTTTTCAAAGCGCTCTTTAGCTGCTTGGCTATCATTGGTATCTTTTTCAATTTCCAGTAGTAAATCTTGTGGATCTAAGCGTGCTAAAACATCCCCTGCTTTAACTTCTGCACCTGGCTTTAACTTAAAATCACTTGTAGCTAAACGACCACCCTCTGCACTTTTTAATTCCATACTATATTCAGGAATTACTGTAAGACTTCCTGGACGTGCATCCACAGCATCCGCTGATATAACTTCCTCAACATAGGCCACAGGACGAAGATTACGTGTAACTAGGTAGGCGGCAGCACCTACAACAACTGCCACGAGTAAAAGTTTAACACCAATATTAGAACTAGGGTTTGATGCGGGCATAGTTTGCAGGGATTAAATTGAGTACAGGATCTGCATACACAAAAGAGAGATAATCACACCAGGAGTTATAGAATTCCCCTCGAGCACTCGCTGCTGCTGTTTGAATTGCCCAGAAAGAAGCTTTTTGAACAGCAGCCGAGTCTTCAGAAATATTACCTATTTTTAATTCATCGCTCATTTGAGCGTATGCTCCTTTTGCGATAGAAAAGCGGCGCTCATTAATAGATAGCGCTCTCCAAGCAAAACTGACTCCACGTTCCTTCATTTGAGCCTGACTAAGCACTTCATCTGTTTTCTTCTCCAAAGTCATCTCACTTTGACGTTCTCGCAATAAGGATTCGTGCTTTCTACCACGGCTGGCAAATCCATCAAAGATATCCCACCCCATACTCAGTGAGTATTGTTCCTGCAGAACAAACGACTGACTGGTACCGCCGTTTTGTACCGTCACGATGTTATTTTGATTAATGCCTGCCGAAAGACCAAACGATGGAAGCTGAGACACGCGGTTAATTTTATACATCAGCTTTGCTTGCTCAACTGCAAGGGATGCAATTTGTATATCCACTGTACTTGCCGCCTTATGAGAGAGTAATTCAGCTAACACTTTCTTTGCTGTTGTTTCAGAGTAATTTGGCAACGGGATATCGTTAGGAATTGATTCATCTGTAATTTCAAAGACACCGGTTTGCCTGGCTAATGCATGGCGTGCGAAATCATAGGCTAGACGCTCTCTGTCTGCATTTAGGCTCGCCGTCTCAAAATCAATCTCAGGTCCAGCAATTTCATTTTCCGAGATAAGTCCGTTTTTTAATTTATCTTTTGCCAGAGCGAGTGCTTTCTTTCGTATCTCGAGTTCAAAAAGAATATTTCTAAGTCTTAATTTTTCATTGATAAGTCCTAGATATTGACTGCGAATAACACCAACAAAGCCAAGATAGCCTTGGATGTATTGTTTGCGTGATATCAAAGCTGAAATTGTCTGGAACTGCAGCTGATTCTTTAAGGCTCCCCAATGAAAAAGCGATTGAGTTAATGTGATACCATAAGAGGTACCCACCGCTGCACCCGATAAAGTACTCAGCCCAACACCCGATCGTGTGACACCATAATTACCACCTGCTCCAACACTTGGTAATAAAGGGGCAATACCACTGTATAGCCGCTGCGCATCAGCCACAGATACATCTAATTGCCTTGAAATCATTTCAGGTGATTGATGAAGCCCTGACTCAATTAAAGCTTTCAGCTGCGGAATAGAATCCTCGGGCAACGTGCCATTAACCGAAATCTCTTGGGCAGAAAGTGCGCTAATCATAGCAAAGCAAAGAGCAATCAATGCTCCAAAATAGCTAAGCCAAACATGCCTACGTGCGCTCAAATACATTAGTTTACAGTGAGAATCGTAAAGCTCCTAGATCGCTCGATTTAGCCCATTAAGGCAACCCCGAAATCAGAGCTTAAAGGTTAACTTTATAGCTTTAAAATTGCTTTAATATTACCTGCCAAAAGTGCCGCACGAGTTATCTCACTCGGGCATGAACTTTCTAGAGCCTGAATAAAGTCAGAAACACCCGTCTTTACTGTCTTTGAGGGATAAAGACGTAAGGGGTAATCCGAGCCATATAAAATCTTGGATGAATCAACGTGACTTAAGAAAAGAGGCCACAGAGCTGATTCATACAGTAGTGGTAAGGCTGCAGTATCGTAATAGATATTTTCCAAATCTCTTACTTCGGGATATTTGACCGGCAAAAGTCCCCCCAAGTGAGCTAGTATGAATCGAGTTTTAGGAAATCGTTTTGCTAGAGCTATAAAATCTTTGAGTGGTGTTTCAACATAGCCTTCATAGCGCCTACTGTCTGGATCACTCACGTGAAGGTTTACTGGCATAGCTAGTTCGCTAGCAGCAGTTAAAATTTCACTTAGACTTTTTTCACGAATAGCAACACCCTGTGAATGGGGTGAAAGTTCCCCTAGCCCACTAAAGCCATCATCTTTAAGTTTCTTAATTAGTGATTTGATCTGTTTAGTTTTAGGGTGAACTGAGGCAAATGCACTAAACCTATCTGCGTGGGAATTAATTAAGGACTTATAAAATGCATTTTGCATCTCACAGGAGCTTTCTGTTTCCCAATACCAGCCCATAAGTACAGACCTCTCAACACAAGCATCATCCATAGCTTTAAGCAGCTCTAAAACAGTTGGGAAAAGCTGAACTGGGGAATTATCCCGGCGCTTTCTAGTACACAAGATTTTCCACTGTTTCTCCTGATTTACTTCAGCCCACTGAATAGGGTCTTTATTTACCTCTTCAGGGTAAAGATGAACGTGCGAATCTATAATCGAGTGCATGCGAATTTAGGGCAATACACTCGGCAGTTTACCATCACTAAATTAGTTTACTGCGGGATAACTTCCCAGCCACTTAACCACAGGGCAGAATTTTCTTAAATCCGCGAGTGCTTCCTTCATTGCTGGATCATCAAAATGACCGCTCACATCTAAGAAGAAATTATACTCCCATGGACGTTTCTTACTTGGGCGTGATTCAATCTTAGAAAGATTAATGCCACGCTCAGCTAAAGGCATAAGCATCTTTAACAAAGCTCCAGAATGTGAAGCGGCCTCTTCACCCAAGGACACTAAGTAACTCGACATATCTTTACCCCCACCTACAGGACCTGCAGGCTTACGTGCTAATACAAAGAAGCGTGTCGTATTGTCTGCTTTATCTTGAATATTACGCATCAGCACTGGAACACCATAGTGAGCTGCTGCTAATTCACCTGCAACGGCTGCAGCCTCTGGATCATCTTTTGCAATTTGAACAGCACGTGAAGTGCTAGGAGCATCAATAATTTGAGCATGCGGCACATGCCTTTGGAGCCAATGTCTGCACTGAGCTAAGGCCTGATCTTTCGAGTAAACGCGTTTAATTTTATCTAGTGAAGATTGGCTAATCAGCGCATGAGAAATTTCCATGTACAACTGCCCCACTATTTTTAAATCACTTTCAACAAAACTATCGAGTGCTTCACGTACACTACCTTCTGTTGAATTTTCAATCGGTATAACAGCAACATCAGCTTCTCCTTTTTCTACTGCAGTGAAGATATCGCCTATTGTTGCCATTGCGTGGTAATCCACACTTGCACCAAATTTTTTAATAGCTGCTGCATGCGTATTACTTGCCTCGGGTCCTAGATAAGCGACAAGTAATGCTTTCTCTAAAGCAATCGCAGCAGACATTACCTCTCTATAAATTGCTCGTAAGGCGTCATCTTTGATCGGACCTTTATTCTGTGCAGTTACTTTTCTAAAGACTGCATCTTCACGTTCTGGTACGTAGATATCGCCACCCGTGTCCCGCTTTATCTTCCCAATTTCAGCAGCCAATGTAAGGCGCTTGTTGATCACATCAACAAGTTGAATGTCATGTGCATCGATCTGCTTTCTAAGGGAGTCGAGGTCCATAAAATAGATTATTCTGCTTTGGTGCTAGACGCAGCATCGAGCCCTAACTGCTCTTCTTGCAGCCCCATGTCTTTGTCACCTGGTTTTTGTACTTGTGAGGAATCGACAAGCCACTGGTCAATCTGACGAGAAGTTAGCACATCGGAAGCTGGCAATTCATCTAAAGACTTTACTCCAATATATTCCAAGAAAGTATCGGTTGTGCCGTATTGAATTGGACGACCTGGTTGATCGGCACGGCCAGTGATGGTGATTAATTCACGCTCCATCAATTTATTGATACCTGCCTCGGCGGAGACGCCGCGAATCATTTCAATTTCTTGTCGAGTAACGGGTTGACGGTAAGCAACGACTGCCAATGTTTCAATTGAGGATGGGCTTAATTTAACAGGAGGTGGCTCTTGGCGCAGTGCTCTAATCCAACGTCCAAATCGAGGATGCGTCACTAAGCGATATCCTGAAGACCCTTCAATAAGTAATAGGCCATTATCTTCAGCTTTTAATTGTGCTGAAATTTGATCCATTGACTCTCTAATTTGAGCGCCCGGTACCAACGAAGGTACTTCTGCATATAATTCAGGATCATCCAAAGGATCTCCTCCGATAGGAGCTTCAGCGGTTTCTTCGATAGTAGTCTGAAGTTCAGCTGTAGGTTGAGATTCAGCAGACGTGGACTGCTCTGCTACATCTGGGGCAGCCTTAGCTAAGCGTTCATGAAAACGCGTGAAGGTATCTTGAATATCCTTAATAGAAAGGGGCTGGCTCGTGGAGAGCAGTAGTGCCTTGAGAACTCGGTTTAAATTAAAGGCCATGGGTTGTTGGTCGTTATGATAGGCTCTACTAGGTTCTAATGTAACAGCTACGAAGCAACCAAGAAAATCTTGGACACCACCACTTAGTTTTGGTCATACTAGGCCCCTTAACCATGAAAGACACCCAGGATTCGATGCGCAGCTTCTCTTCAATTGTGGTAGACGGACCCGATAGGGCCCCAAATCGCTCTATGCTTAGGGCTGTAGGATTTAAGGATAATGACTTTAAAAAGCCTATTGTAGGCATTGCATCTACATGGAGCATGGTAACGCCATGTAATATGCATATCGATGAACTAGCTCGTCAAGCCGGTGTGGGCACAGACGCTGCAGGGGGTAAATCGATCATTTTCGGCACAATCACTGTATCCGACGGCATTAGTATGGGTACGCCTGGTATGCGCTATTCCTTGGTATCTAGAGAGGTAATCGCTGATTCCATTGAAACAGTTGCTGGAGCGGAGGGGTTTGATGCCGTTGTAGCTATTGGGGGCTGTGATAAGAATATGCCTGCCTGTATCATGGCATTAGCTCGTCTTAACCGACCAAGCGTATTCGTTTACGGTGGTACCATTTTACCTGGCATTCACCCTGGTACAGGCCATGAATGCGATATTGTGTCGGTTTTTGAAGCTGTCGGTAAGCACGCCAATGGTAATTTAGATGATAAGGGCTTAAAAACGGTCGAATCCTGCTCAATTCCAGGACCTGGATCATGCGGCGGCATGTACACAGCTAACACCATGGCCTCTGCAATTGAAGCACTGGGAATGTCCTTACCTCATAGTTCAGGACAGATTGCGATAAGCGAAGAAAAACGCGAAGACTGCCGTAAAGCAGGCGCTGCTGCCATAGCACTTTTAAAAGCAGGTATCACCCCTAAAGATATCATGACACGTAAGGCATTTGAAAATGCTATCACTGTCTCGATTGCTTTAGGTGGTTCAACAAACGCAGTACTTCATTTACTGGCAATGGCTCACTCCATTGGAGTTAAACTTGAACTCAACGACTTTGAGCGCATCGGCAGAAAAGTTCCTGTCTTAGGAGATTTGAAGCCTTCCGGTAAATACGGCGTTTCCCACCTTTGCCGTATTGGCGGTATTCAGCCACTTATGAAGATGCTCTTAGATGAGGGCCTTTTACATGGCGAGTGCATGACTGTAACTGGAAAAACAATCGCTGAAAATTTGAAGCACGTAAAAGCGTATTCAGCAGACCAAGACGTTATTAGACCTTTCTCAAATCCAATTAAGAAAGATAGTCATTTAAGAATCCTTTACGGCAATTTAGCTAAAGAAGGTGCTGTAGCGAAAATTTCTGGCAAAGAAGGTCTTACCTTTACGGGTAAGGCAATCGTATTTGAATCAGAAGAAAATGCACTCAAGGCAATCCTAGATGGCCGTGTCAAAAAGGGCCATGTTATCGTGATTAGAAACGAAGGACCACGAGGTGGACCAGGTATGCGTGAAATGTTATCACCTACAAGTGCAGTTATGGGTAAAGGCCTTGGTAAAGATGTTGCGCTTATAACAGACGGTCGCTTCTCAGGTGGCAGTCATGGATTTGTAGTTGGCCATATCACGCCAGAAGCCGCCACAGGCGGTTTAATAGCCGTCGTTAAAAATGGAGACCCCATTACAATCGATGCGATTAAAAATAAAATAACGTTAGATCTTACAGCAGCAGAAATTTCAAAACGCGTTAAAGCCTGGAAACCTAAGAAAAGTACTGTCACTCGGGGCGTGCTTGCGAAGTATGCGAAACTAGTCACCAGCGCCTCCTTAGGCGCAGTCACAGACAAAGACCTTTAATCTATTCTAATCCATGAGCACTTGGCCACGCTTTAAGACACACCACTACTCAAATCCAAGCCTTGGTGTTTCGCTGGATATTAGTCGTATACCTTTTCCAGATACATTCATAGCCTCAATGGAGGCTCCAATGCAGAGTGCTTTTAAAGATATGGCTGCCTTAGAAAAAGGAGCTATCGCAAATCCCGACGAAGCACGCATGGTAGGACATTACTGGCTAAGAACACCGAACCTTGCTGCTACAGAAGAATTAGGAATTGAGATCACAAAAACACTTGAATCAATTATCGATTTTGCAGCTCAAGTGCATTCAGGTGAAATCGCTGGCCCAAAAGGAAAATTCACTGAAGTCTTAGTCATTGGAATAGGAGGCTCTGCGCTTGGACCCCAATTTGTTGCCCAAGCGCTTGGCCATAAGAGAAAAGATAAAATGCATATGCATTTCTTTGATAATACAGATCCGGACGGATTTGATACTGTCTTAGAAAGTCTTTCTCATAAACTCGATAAAACGTTAGTTGTTGTGATTTCAAAATCAGGCTCAACCCCTGAAACACGCAACGGACAAATTGAAGCTACGCATGCTTTCAAAGCTGCAGGACTTGATTACAGCTCACACTTTGTTGCGATCACAGGAGTAAATTCAAAACTTGATCAACTCGCCACTAAAGAAGGCTGGCTTGCTCGATTCCCGATGTGGGATTGGGTCGGTGGCCGGACCTCAGAATTTTCTGCCGTCGGACTAATACCAGCAGCGCTGCAAGGTATTGATATCATGAGTATGCTTGGTGGTGCTGCATCAATGGATGCAGTAACTCGCAAATCAATTACTCAAGAAAACCCGGCAGCCTTGATGGCGCTTATGTGGTACTTTGCTACCAACGGAAAAGGCTCAAAGGACATGGTAGTTTTACCTTACAAAGATCGCCTACTTTTATTCTCACGCTATCTGCAACAGCTCGTCATGGAATCCTTAGGCAAGGAACTTGATTTAGAAGGCAAGGTAGTTAATCAGGGCATTTCTGTTTACGGAAATAAAGGCTCAACGGATCAGCACGCCTATGTGCAGCAATTACGAGAAGGTGTGAATAATTTCTTTATGACTTTCATCGAAGTCCTAAAAGACAGAGATGGCAGTTCAATCGAAGTTGAACCCGGAGTTACTGCAGGTGATTTCCTACAAGGATTTCTTTTAGGTACTCGACAGGCCTTAAGTGAAAAAAATCGTTCTTCTATCACAGTAACCTTAAATGATATTTCACCCTACTCTATTGGAGCTCTTATTGCTCTATATGAACGTGTCGTAGGTTTGTATGCGTCACTTATTGGAGTAAATGCATACCACCAACCTGGAGTTGAAGCGGGCAAAAAAGCGGCTACAGGTATTTTAGCTATTAAGCCGCAATTAATGGCCGCTCTTAACGCCAATTCTGGAAAACCACTAACGGTTGAATTACTCGCACAGTCTATAGGTGCAGATCCAGAGATATGCTTCAAAATTTTAGAACGCTTAGCTTACAATAAACTCATAACAAAGCAGGCTTCTAGTCCGTGGTATAACTCTACGTATACAGTCTAAATCAGGTCTCAATTTTAGGGAGGACTGATACGCGACAAAGCCTCTTGAGCAGGAATAAATTCGGGATTAATCTTTAATACTGTAATAAGTTCAGCTCGTGCATTTTTAAGCTTACCAGGCATGCGCTTTAATAGCATGGCATAATTAAAATGTATTAGAAATGCATCAGGAGCATATTCAAGCGAGTCTTCATAGAGTTTAGCTGCCTGTGACTCACTCCCAGCAGTATGTGCAAGTAAGTTAGCTAAATTATTTTCTGCTTCTACGTAATGAGGCTTTAACTTTATAGCCAAATTAAAGTGTTCTATAGCTTGGGCATCACACCCTTTAGCCTTGTAAAGTTCCGCTATCCTACACTGAACCTCTGTGAGTGCAGGATTAAGGTTTAGCGCTAGATTATACTCATAAATTGCTTGTTCGAACTTGTTTTCCCCTAAAGACAATTTAGCCTATAAAATGGAATGGCTGATTTTGTTCAGTGCATGACTAATTTTGACTTATTTAGAGAAATCTCAATATCCCGCATATTTATAATAACTAATACAAGGATCTAGATATATTTCCTGCTTTAAAAGATCCTCTTAGCACTACAAAAACGCATGAAAAATAAGGTCTTTAAAATAGATCTGATTTATTTTTTAGGAGTTAATAAATGTCCCACTAAGACCTTTTAATTAAACACTTATCTGTACAATAAATGAACAAAATCCTAGGTACATTGACTAAGGTTTTAGGACATTTCTAGACAGATGGGCGTTTCAATGCCGACTTGCCATACATCTCTTAATTATGTAATGTTTTTTTAATAAACCATGCAATCGATCAAGACCCTTCTTTTAACAGCACTTTTAGTCTCGATCGGAGCCCTTATCAGTGGCTGCTCAATGCAGACCGCTAAGGATTCATCAATTCCGTGGAACCGTCCCGCTGACTGGGAAGGTCAAATCCCCGGCATGGGAACAGGTAATACCCATTGATACGGGATAATCCCTCTTTAATTCCGCTTGCAGGCCACCTTTACGTGGTCGCAACGCCTATTGGTAATTTGGCAGATTTATCTGAACGAGCAAAAGCCATTCTGGAGTCTGTTGATTTAATAGCCTGTGAAGATACACGTACTACAGGCGGACTTTTAAATCGCTTAGGTAAGCGGGTGGAACTTGTCTCTTACCATGAACACAATGAGCTCGAAGCAGCAGAAAGAATTGCTGATCTAATTAGTTCAGGAAAGTCGGTCGCTTTAGTGAGTGATGCAGGAACCCCAGCCATTAGTGATCCAGGATTTCGTCTTACTCGGGCATGTCGCAAAAGAGGCCTCCCAGTTGTACCAGTACCGGGACCTGTGGCGTTTGCTACTGTCCTAAGTGCGAGCGGTTTGCCAAGTAATGGCCTACTCTACGTTGGATTTCTACCCCCTAAGACAAGTGCTCGGGTGAGTTTCTTGCAAAAGCATAAAGCCTTCCCATACACGATTGCCTTATATGAAAGCTGCCACCGCATTGCTGCTGCTGTAGATGAAATCGTACTAGAACTAGGAGAAACCCGTGTTATCACGGTAGCTAAAGAAGTGACTAAACTCCACGAAACCTTTTTAGTAGGTCCAGCAAAAGAAGTTCAAGAAAAGCTGTCAAAAATAACAATCAAAGGAGAGTTCGTTCTCTTGATTGCACCTGAAGAGTTTGTCCTTTAAGGTTATTACATGGCAACCGCCACGGTAATAGATATTGGCAGTAATACGATTAAAGTACTCGTAGCCACACAAGTCTCACCAAGTGGGGATTTAACTGTTTTAAAAACAAAAACAATCGAAGCACGCATCAGCGCTGGCATTAGCCATAGCAGCCCTGTGTTAAGCGATGAGGCTATTACCCGAGGCTTAGCCGCAATCAAAGATCTCCTTAAAGAGGCTTCAATTTATTCTTCTGACTCTACAGTGCTAGTTGCAACGAGTGCAGTAAGAGATGCTCTAAATGGACCTTTTTTTTGTGCGCAGATTTTAAAAGAAACAGGATACACGGTACGTATTCTTAGTGGAGAAGAAGAAGCTAACGGAATTGGCAGAGGGCTATTATGTGACCCACTTCTTAAATCGATCAGTAACTTTATGGTGTTCGATTTAGGAGGTGGCAGTTTAGAATGCTTAAACTTTGTAGATAGAAAAATTACTCAAAAAGTAAGCCTTCCTTTAGGCTGCGTACGTCTCACAGAAATTTTTGTATCAGATCCATCCAGTGCGTTCGAAGCAAGCGCTGCTATAAGTGAGCACGTAAAAGAAGTTATTAAAAAATCAGGATTTATTTTTACGCCAGCTGTAGTTACAGTAGGAACCGGAGGCACATTAACTTCAGCTAGGGCAATTTTAGCTTTAAAATCAGGACTTACTTTAGAAGCAAGTTCTGCAACTCTAAGTATTAAAGCGCTTAAAGAAATTTCCTATACACTTAGTGTCATGCCTTTAAAAGAAAGGCTCAATGTCCCAGGGCTTCCTAAAGGGCGTGCTGATGTATTCCCAGCTGCTTTAGAAACGCTCATTGCTTTGTCTGAATTAGCACACGTAGAAAATTTTCACCATTCACTCTACAACTTACGCTGGGGCCTAGCTTCAGAAGCCTTAAGCCGAGCGTAAGGCTTTCATTACTTTTTGAAAGTCTTTAGGTAGTGGAGCTTTAATATCCACTATCTTGCCCGTCTTAGGATGCATAAATTTCAAGTGCTCGGAGTGTAACATTACCCGAGGGATCTTAGGTAAATTTTCTCTTTGCTTAAATCCATAGACAAGATCACCCAGTAACACATGACCCTGTGCTTTCATGTGAACACGAATCTGATGTGTTCTTCCTGTAAATAAAATACATCTTAAAAGCGAAGCTACTTTACCAAATTTTTCGACTAAGACCCAATCGGTCCTAGAACTTCTTCCACCAGCGGAACCTGCTTCGAAGGCCATCATGCGGTGACGATGATGCACATCGCGTCCAATATTTTTTCTTACACTGCCGCTGAGTAAATTAGGAACCCCTAGAACTAAGGCAAAGTACTCTTTATCTACTGAGCGATTAGCAAATTGCTCAGCAAGGGAACGATGCGCTTCATCATTTTTTGCTACCACCATTGCACCTGAGGTTTCTCTGTCTAAACGATGCACAATGCCAGGACGCTCTACCCCACCTATACCACTTAAACTTCCCTTACAGTGAGCAAGTAAAGCATGCACTAACGTATCTTCTCTGGTTCCAGCCCCAGGATGTACCACCATACCTACAGGCTTATTAACGACTAACAAATGTTTATCCTCATAAAGAATATCCAGTGGAATATTCTTAGCTGATAATTCAGATGCGATAACGTCTGGGAATGAAAAACTTATTTCATCACCCGCTAAGACAGTCTCTTTTTGGCCGATGACCTTACCTCTTATCGTAATTAGACCAGCAGCAAAGGAGCGCTGGAATGCAACACGACTGTGCGCGGGAAATGCTAGCGAAAGTGCTTTATCTGCTCTTTGTCTACGAGAGCCCTCAGGTACGGTGTAAAGTTCTATTTTCAAAGCGTTTTAGTCTGTAAAGCAAGTAGCGTGTGAATAGTAGCAATCGAGGTTTTCCGAGAAGCTGCAGCTACGTCTGCAACTTCCCAACCCGCGATGGCAAGTGAAGCCAATTCCTCAAAAGAGAAATTACCTTCATTATATAAAGCAGCGTATTCATCGATTATCGTATTAGCAAAGCAAAGTGGATCATCCGTGCTAATGGTGCAACGCACTCCCGCCTTCATGAGTGCCCTTAAAGGATGCTCCTTTATTGAAGGAACCACCCTTAAGCGTACATTGCTGATTGGACATACATCAAAGGTAACCCCTAATTCAGCTGCCAAGGCCACAACAGAGGGATCCTCAATGGATCTAACACCATGCTGAATGCGTCTGACTCCTAGTAGCTCAATAGCTTCACGCACACGATTAGCACCTCCAAATTCACCAGCATGACATTTAGTCAACTTCCCTGCTGCTTGGATGCGCTTCCAAACTGAAGTAGACCAAGCTTCCGTTGGCATACCTTCAAAGCCGTGCAAATCAATGCCTGCTAAATCATCCCAATTTTCAAGATCTTTAATAACAGCTTCAAGTGGGCCTTGGTTCGCGTTTCGAGGCATCCCTGTAAAAACTCTAACTTCAAGACCTTCAGGAATAGCAGCCCTTAGTGCAGCGATAATTTCCTTACCTGGAATTCCTAGAAACTGAACCATAGGTAAATGAAAACTGGTTTCAACATACCTGACGTTAAGTTCAATATGACGCTTAAAGATTACCTTCGCTGCTTCATAGTAGCTATCTGCGGAAGTAAACCAGGGCTTAGCATTTTCAAGCAAGATATGCTCGAAACTAGGAAAGTCTTTGTAGCGGTAGCTAGCAGATCTAAAGTCAGGACTAGGCGGATATAATTCAGGTTTCCAATTAACAAGTAAGTCGTAGGGCAAGGCCCCTTCGACATGCAAATGAGTCTCCGTTTTAGGGAGGGCCTGCAGAAACGAATTAAGCTGAGACGAATTTGGCACTATCCTTTTTTAGCCAAAAGATAATCTGGATTCAACTTATGAAGTGATTTCGGAACAAAGATTCCATCTTTACGAATCAACTTTCCATCGAACCAAATTTCACCACCACCGTATTCTGGGCGTTGTATACAGACCATATCCCAATGAATCTGAGAGCGGTTTCCGTTATCACATTCCTCATACGCTTGGCCTGGTGTGAAATGGAATGAACCAGCAATCTTTTCATCAAATAAGATGTCGCGCATTGGCTCTAAAATATGCGGATTAAATCCAATAGCAAATTCACCAATATGCCGTGCGCCATCATCGCTATCTAAAATCTCATTTAGTTTCTTAGTATTGTTGGACGTTGCTTCAACAATCTTACCCTTCTTGAAGACAAGACGAATATTATCAAATGCGATTCCTTGGTAAACTGTAGGTGCATTATACTGTAAGACTCCTTCAATTGAATCCCTCACAGGACACGAGTAGACCTCTCCATCAGGAATATTGCGTAAGCCACCGCACTCTTCAGCGCCAATTCCTTTAATCGAGAATTTCAAATCTGTTCCTGGACCCTTCAAGTGAACCTTATCGGTTTTCTTCATTAGGTCAGAAAGAGCCTTCATCCCAGGAATCATTCGGGAATAATCCAAGGTACATACTTTGAAATAAAAATCTTCAAATGCTTCGGTACTCATCGAAGCCTGTTGCGCCATCGCAGGGGTTGGCCAGCGCAGTACGACCCACTTAGTTTTACGCACCCGGTAATCTAACACCGGCTTCATGTGCTTACTTACCAATTTAGACTTAATAGAAGGGACATCCGAGGCTTCAAAAATATTTTCTGAACCACGCAGTGCAATATAGGCATTCATCTTTTGCATGCGTGCTAGTTCAATTTCAGCATGCGGAGCTACCTGCTCATCTACAGCCTCACGGTTAAGTTCTCTAGAAATGCGTGCCTTATTTAAATTCACATAAGGATACGCTCCCTTACGGCGTGCTGCACGAATAAGTGCAATAACAATAGCATCAGGAACATCGAAGGCATCAATTAAAACGCGCTCCCCTTTTTTTAGTTCGGTTGAGAAATTGATAAGTCCGTTAGCAAGATCGTTATAGCGAGTATCTATAATCATATGATCTACAATTAGACCAGATTTAGGGGACAGCGCGCAACAGCAAACAGACAGCCTAATCTCGCTTTTTTAGTGCTTATCTTGAGGAAAACAAATGCGTCCTACAGCCTCATCAAAGTCTGATGCCCCACGAATAATTTCTATCTCAAGACGCAGGTAATAAACAGGCAGAGGCCCATTTAGGGTGGAAGGTAACCTGACGGCATCTTTCTCAGTAGTAAGTAAGCATTCAGCTCCTTCTTTTAGAGCTGAAAGATACAGACCTTCTAAGTCTTCGGCTTGATAGCGGTAGTGATCTAGGTACCGCTCACGTCCCATAACAATAGCACCTAAATCGCGTAAAAATTTTTCGAAACTTTCAGGGGTTGCAATACCACTAAAGGCAAATACTTTTCTACCCTTAAGCCACTCTAAGGGATGCAGACCCAAAGGATCTTCTCCTTTTAAATCGCAGCGCTGTAAATATTTTGGCTTATGTGCGCATTCAATAATGTCGGCATCCGGATTGTGCTGTGCAATTAAAGCTTCAAGTTCAGTATCTCGTTGCCCGTTCGATTTTGTTAGAAAAATATAATTTGCCCGTGATAAATGTTTTACCGGTTCACGTAAAATTCCACGAGGCAGTAACTGGCCGTTACCAAAAGGATTAGTCTTATCTACAAGCAGTAAATTAAGCCTACCCTTAAGCGGCAAATACTGAAAACCGTCATCTAAAATCAAGGTATCACAACCAAATTTTTTAACTGCGTATGCACCTGCTTTCACACGATTTTTATCAACTAAGACAACTACCCCTGGCAAATTACGTGCAAGCATGTAGGGCTCATCTCCAGCTTGTTCACTATCAAGTAAAACCGTTGTTCCATCACTGACAATACGTGGGGGTGGTTCTGCTGTATGTGAAATCGAATACCACCACTTCTTCCACAAAGGAGGTGCTTTACTTTTATAGCCACGACTTAAGATCGCTACTTTCCTACCGCGGTCTCTTAAAGCTTTTGCAAATTTTTCTACTACAGGAGTCTTGCCTGTGCCACCCACCGTTAGATTACCAACCACGACAACTAAACAGCCTAAAGGATGATCATGCAGGATGCGTCTTCTGTATAACCAAAGCCTTAATTGAACTACTCCATTAAAGATCCAAGATAGGCCTTCTAAAAAAGCTCCCAAGACGGCAGCCCCGGTGTCTGCTCTTCGCCCAAGTACAACGTCCACCGTGTAGAGTTCGGCGGCTTGAAGCTTCTTTTTTATCCAGATTGCAGGCATTAGGATTATTACACCTCACTTAGCCCATAAATAAAAGCTATAAGCAAGTAAGTTACCTTCAATCAAGGTTGACGCTTGGCCTTGGGTAAACTGTTTTCTTAGCTGATTTAACTACTTTATATGAGCTATAAACTCTTCATACCTGGCCCTATCGCCGTATCGGCTAAGACCTTAACTGCAATGACACAGCCTATGATAGGCCATCGCAGTACCGATTTCGTTGCGCTTTACCAGTCCCTGCAACCACACTTACAGGAACTCTTTGGCACCAAAGATCCTGTTTATCTTTCTACAAGTAGCGCTTGGGGAGCTATGGAAGGCTCCGTGCGCAGTGTTACAATTAAGAAAGTCTTAAACTGCATGAACGGAGCATTCTCGGATAAATGGAATGACGTATCAGTGCGCTGCGGCTTGCAAGCAACTGCCCTTAAATTTGAATGGGGCCAACCCGTAGATCCGGAAGCTGTGCGAAAAGAACTCGCAACTGGTGCATACGATGCAATTACCTTAATTCACAATGAAACGTCCTGCGGTTGTATGAGTGATTTGCCAGCTATCATGGCTGTTGTACGTCAATTCCCAGATGTCATTTCAATCGTTGATACTGTGAGCTCATTTAGTGCAATGCCTATTCCAAAAGATGAACTTGGTATTGATATTATGATCACGGGCTCCCAAAAAGCCCTCGCAATGCCTCCAGGCTTAGCACTCTTATCTGTTTCTAAACGTGCACTTGATCGCGCTGCAAAAGTTCAGGGCCGTGGTTACTATTTCGATTTAATCGAATTCCAAAAGAACCATGAAAATGGAATGACTCCAAGTACTCCAACCTTGGCACTCATATACGCTTTAAAGTCGAAACTAGAAGATATCTTTAGTGAAGGCATTGTAGCCCGCCACCAGCGCCACGCTAAATTGAACCAGATCGTTAAACACTGGGGTCTTGCTAAAGGCTTTGTGCTCTTCCCTAAGGAAGGCCATGGCTCAGTTACCCTTAACTGTTTTGCTAATACACTAAATATAGATCTAGCCGCCTTTAATAAAATCCTTAAATCTAAGCACAAATTAGTGATCGATGGCGGTTACGGAAAATTGAAGGGCAAGACCTTCCGTATCTCAAATATGGGCGACGAAACCGAACAAACCATTGCAGAACTGATCAAAGCACTCGATGCAGCTTTCCTAGAAACTCCAAAAGTAGCTGCAGCTTAATTAGTTGCGTAATTTAATACTCGTAAGGCAGACCCTACAGGTCTGCCTTTTTGATTTTAGCCTATACTAAGCCAGGGTTTGGGGTGTTTTAGGCTGATGACTATATTAGATAGGGTCTTCTTAGGGTTTAGGAGTAAAAATATTTATTCTTTTTTTTAGAGGCCTCTTTAAGCGTCTGTTTTCACTCTAAGAACGTGACGTCCTAGCGCACTGTTTTCTAAGTGCCTCTAAAAACAAGAGCTTGCACTTCCTTTGCAAGGTACACTAAACGCTGACGTTTCAATGAAGACACTCATCATCGCTGAGAAACCCTCCGTCGCTGCTGATCTAGCACGCGCACTCGGCAAGATTCCTAAAAAAGGGGATCATTTCGAAAATGACGAAATGGTCATTACTTCGGCTGTAGGCCATTTGGTCGAGCTGCTGATGCCTGAGGACATAGATAAGAAGATGTACGGCTTCTGGCGCCTAGAGATGCTACCTATCATACCTGAGAAGTTTGAGTTAAAACCTATTGAGACATCCAAGGAGCGCTTTGATGCGGTAAAGAAACTCCTCGCCCGTAAGGACATTAAAGAAGTGGTTAATGCCTGTGACGCTGGACGTGAGGGTGAACTGATCTTCGCTAATATATATCAGATTACTAAATCTGAACTGCCTGTTAAGCGTGCATGGATGCAAACCATGACAACTGAGGGAATTAAAGAAGCCTTCAAAAATTTACGAGATGGTGACCAAATGACCGGCTTAGGAGATGCAGCGCGTTGCAGAAGCGAAAGTGACTGGCTGATTGGTATTAATGGAACCCGTGCTTTAACTAAGCGTATGTTTGGTTCTAGAACCGGAAATGTTGCATCAGTAGGTCGTGTTCAAACACCAACTCTAGCGATAATTTTTAATCGCGAACTTGAAATTAGAAATTTTAAGCCGCGCAATTATTGGAGAATCACTGCTCAATTTGATGTTACCAAAGGCTCTTACGAGGGCTTCTATCAAAGACCTAATTTTAAGAAGGCGGAAAATGACGAGCATGATCGCATCGACCGCATTTGGGAAAAAGCATTTGCTGAATCCGTGTATGCGGTATGTCACGGAAGTCCTATTGCTGAAGTCACCGAAGAAAAGAAAGGCAGCACCAATGCTCCTCCAAGGCTTTACGATTTAACGACCTTACAGCGTGAAGCAAATAACCGTTTCGGATTACCTGCACGTCGTACGCTACAAATTGCTCAAGCATTATACGAACGTCACAAGTTAATCACTTATCCTCGTACAGATTCACGCGCACTGCCTGAAGATTATATCCCTACGGTAAAATCAACGCTTGAAGTATTAGGCGGCGATTACACTGAGCATGCAAAGAAAGTACTTACGGAAGGTTGGGTAAAACCAAACAAGCGCATTTTCAATAATGCTCAAATTTCAGATCACTTTGCGATTATTCCTACAGCTGTTGAGCCTAAAGAACTCGAAGATATGGAAGCTAAAATCTTCGATATGATTGCACGGCGCTTTATCGCTGTATTTTACCCTTCAGCAGAATTTGATATCACAACACGTTTAAGTGTAGTGAAAGGGCATACCTTCAAAACCGAAGGTAAAGTACTCACCTTCCCTGGTTGGCTTGCTGTGTATGGCAAAACAACTGTCGATGATGATGCAGTAGATTCAAAGTCTTTACCTGCTTTAAGTGCAGAAGATTTTAAAAACGGGAAAACAAATCCCGCTTCTGCAAAAACAGTTGATCCTATTTTACATAGTGAAAGTACTAAGCCACCACCACGCTATACGGAAGCTACGCTGCTCTCCGCAATGGAAGGTGCTGGAAAATTAGTGGATGATGAAGAATTAGCTGAAGCCATGAAAGAACGTGGCTTGGGTACTCCAGCAACACGTGCTGATACAATCGATGGTTTAATTAATCAGAAGTACGTTGAGCGAGCTCAAAGAGAACTCATTCCTACAGCTAAAGCAGAACAGCTGCTTCAATTTCTTGCTGCCGTGAAAGCGGATGCTCTCACAAGTCCAGCCATGACTGGCGAGTGGGAGTTTAAGTTAAAGCAGATGGAGCAGTCGAAATACAAACGCACTGTTTTCATCAAAGAAATTGTTGAGCAAACTAAAGGTATCATTGAGCGCGTAAAAGCGTTTGAAGAAGATGATACGGCAGCTCGTGTTACAGATATTATCTCTCCTACGGATAGTAAGCCGATGAAGGAAACACTTCGCGGCTTTAAATCTCAGGACGGCGAACTGATGATCTACAAGGTGATCGGTGGCCGTAAGATGGCTGAAAGTGAAGTCATTGATTTACTCACGAAGGGCCAGATTGGACCATTAGACGGTTTCCGTTCTGCAAAGACTGGCAAGCCTTACAGTGCTATCTTAAAATATAATGCTGAAGATAAAAAAGCGGAGTTTGTATTTGATGGCCAACGTGACGCAGCAGGTGGAATTAAAATTGATTTCACAGGATTAGTAGCGATTGGGCCAGCACCTACACAGTTCGGTGCAGGTGCCGAAATTTTCGAAACCCCTCAGAGCTATGTCATCCGTAAAATGGAAGGCACAGAGGAGAAGGTTTTAGTACGCTGCTCACGCCGTATTCTTTCGCGAGATGTTCCACGTGAACAGTTTATAAAGATGTTAGAGACGGGTAAAACTGATCTCTTAGATAAATTCTGGAGTCAAAGAACACGCAGGCCTTTTAGCGCTATGCTTGTTTTAAAGCCAGACTGGACAACCGGTTTTGAATTTGCGCCTCGTGCCCCTAAGGATCCAAATGCTCCTAAGAAAGGCTTGAAACGTAAGAAGGCTGCGGCAAAAGATGATGGTGCTACAGATGCAACCCCTGTATCTTAAG
>CAILHZ010000014.1 GCA_903834135.1 uncultured Opitutia bacterium
AAAATATCTCATGATTTGATTGAGAATTTGTATTCATTAGATTGGTAGCATTGGCTGTTTATGATCGCTTGATTCTATAAAGAGTCTCAGCAGTGGGTAGTTTAAATATGTAATAGACGACATGCCTAGTTTATCGGTGATTAATTTTTTAACTAGGAATGCTTATTTAAAATTAAATTACTACTCTTCATACAGCAACATGCTTTATAAGGCTATTTTAACTCTAGCAGAATTATAGGCACAAAAAAAAGCCGCCTCAGATGAGGCGGCTTTTGAAAGATAATAAGACTTAACCAGTGATTAACTTGAGTACAGTTTGAGCACTGTTGTTAGCTTGGGTTAGCATTGAAGTACCAGCTTGCACTAAGACATTCCACTTAGCTAGTGCTGTTGTTGCCTGAGCAATGTCTGTATCGCTAATTGAACTATTAGCAGATTGTAGACTTGTTCTATCGTTCGTAGCTAGCTGTGAAGCAAAGTTAAGTCTGCTTTGTTCGGCACCGTTTGTAGCTGCAAATGTTGCAATAGTATTAACAAAGCTAGTTATATCAGATGCACCAATTGCTGTTAATGAAGTATATCCAGCTGTTGCTGAATTATTAGTAGAAACCGCTGCCAGATTTCCAATATTTCCAGTACCACCTGCAGTTGCACCTAAATTTAACTGTGCTATCGATATTTGATTACTTGTAGATAAATCGTTCGTTGAAAGAACTGGTAAACTACCGCTTGCAGTAGCACTAGTAAATAATGCAATACCGTTATACTGAGCGCCAATGATCGTAGTTAGTTCTGATTGTAGCTGGCTAAATTCAGTATTGTAATTCGCTGTGTTAGTTGTGGTGAGTGTTACGTCCTTACTCATTGTAACTAACTGAGAGATACGATCTACAAGTGATGTAGCTACCTGGAGTGCACCGTTTTGTGTCTGCAAGAAAGACTGTGCATTTGCAATCGTATTAATTATGGCAGAATCTCGGTTAGCTGTCGCAGTTAATTGCATCGAAACTGCCAATCCACCTGAGTCTGTAGATGGGTTAGTGAGTCTTGATCCACTTGATAGAGAGCTAAGTGTATTGCTTAGCTGAGTTTGGTTAGCGCTGAGGTAGTTTGCTGCTTGTAGTGATGACTTGTTTGTACCAATTACGATTGACATATAATTTGCGGTTAAATTTTAAGATACTCTATATTTAAATTATAACTTATTGCCTATATACGGTAGATTGAGGCGTAACTTTAGCCATAAAATTAATATTTTACATAAATAATAATAAAAAATCAGTATTACTGCTAGATTTTAAGATGACACAAAAAAAGCCGCCTCTTTTGAGACGGCTTTCAGAAAGCTATAAATTAACCAGTGATTAACTTTAGTACAGTTTGTGCACTATTATTAGCCTGGGTTAACATTGAAGTACCAGCTTGTACTAGAACATTCCATTTAGCTAGTGCTGTTGTAGCCTGAGCAATGTCTGTATCGCTAATCGAACTATTAGCCGATTGTAGACTTGTTCTGTCGTTTGTGGCTAATTGCGAAGCAAAGTTTAATCTACTTTGTTCAGCACCGTTAATTGCTGAAAATGTAGCTATAGTATTAACGAAATTTGAAATATCCGATGCGCTGATAGAAGTTAATGAGGTATATCCAGCTACACCACCCGCTGTTACAGCGGAAACTGAACTGGATAATCCGCCGGTACTGCTTACAGTTAGCACACCATTACTACTTGAGTAGACCAAACCTACACTAGTGCTTGCTTGAGTACCAAGGTCGGAGGAGAAAGGAGTTAGATAAACGATATTTCTATTAGCCAAAGCACCTATACCGGCCGGACTATGAATATTAGTATATGTGCCTGGTGATGCTCCAGAGATACCAGAACTGGTGATAGTATAAGTTGGAGTACCCCAGCTTGTGTCACCCAAATTAAGTTTTTGTATAGCTATAGCATTTGTAGTAGACAGGTCATTAGTTGATAGAACTGCCATCGATGCTGCGGTATCGTTTGTAGCAAATAATGAAATACCATTATATTGCGCTCCAATAATTGTTTTGAGTTCAGACTGTAATTGGCTGAATTCTGTATCGTAATTGGCTATGTTTGTACTTGTTAGTGTAACATCTCGACTCATTGCAACTAATTGCGAAATTCTATCTACGATAGACGTAGCCACTTGAAGCGCTCCATTCTGCGTCTGCAAGAACGACTGTGCATTCGCTATCGTGTTAATTAAAGCAGAGTCACGGTTTGCTGTAGCTGTCAATTGCATCGAAACAGCTAGTCCGCCTGAATCAGTTGATGGGTTGGTAAGTCTTGATCCGCTGGATAAAGCACTCAAAGTATTGCTCAGCTCAGTTTGGTTCGCGCTGAGGTAGTTTGCTGCTTGTAGTGATGATTTGTTAGTTCCGATTACAATAGACATGATTCAATATAACGGCTCCTTAGTTCCTATATTAAGTAATTTATCAATTATTTTTTTAACCTCTTACTATTAAAGCCACCTATACTGCATAGTGCTGATGCATTAGTGTGCTTACTATTGTTAAAATAACATTAACGACTATCTAGTAACGTTTTATAAATATTTATGCTAAAAAACAAAGACCTATGTATAGTGTATATTTAAGTTAAGTTTTGGCCTTTTTGGGCCGTTAAGATTTCTGAAAATACACTACAACTATGGCTGGCGTACAAATAGCAGGACTTTCCACGGGGCTTAATTGGCAACTTATCATCAATGATATAGTGGCGGCCAATAGTGCGAACATAAACAATGTCACTGCCACAAAGACTACTGTAGACACTCAAGCTACCGCTATTTCTACGCTTAGTACTGATCTTACCAACCTTAGCCATTCCGTTTTTGATATGGAGAACACTTCGCTATACGCGGGAGTGCAGGTTACATCTAGCGATCCAACTTCTACCTGGACAGGGACTGCTTCAAACGGAACTCCGACAGGTAATTATTCTGTGAGCGTAAGCCAATTAGCAACTTCAAGTATTTTAAATGGAGCTACTCTTACTAATTCAAATCTTAGTACTTCCAGCGCGTTATCTGCACTTAATACCTATAGTCCTGTAACTGCTGGTACATTCACGATTGATGGTAAGCAATTTAGTATCACAAGTACTTCGGTAACACTACAGTCTGTATTGAATAGTATAAATAGCTCCTCTTCTTCTACCGGTGTTGCTGCTGCTTATGATAGTGCTAACGATGTAATAAGTCTTACTACAACGAGTAGTACATCGAGTTCAGTAAGTCCTATTATTTTGGGTGCTACTAATGACACGAGTAATATCTTATCTGTACTTAAGCTCACCAATGCCTCGCCAGTACTAAATTCTTCTGCAGCAGGTGGTTACAGTGTTTCTACAGCAGCTTCTTCATTCACTATTAATGGAGTGACAGTAGCAATTTCATCGGGCGAATCGCTTACTGATATTGTTAATTCTATTTCTACAGCAACTCATGGACAAGTAGTGGGGACATTAAGTGGCACAACAGGGGCGTTTTCTTTAACGCTCACTGCTGCTTCGGGTGGAAGTATAAATTTGGGATCTGATACCGGTACATTCCTTAGTCAGATGCATCTATCTGGGGCATCGCAGTATGCGGTTAAATCTTCATCTAAAGTTGGTGCTATTGTACCATCCAATACACTTGCTGACTCTAATATTACCTCCACTACAGGTGCATTCACTGTAAATGGAGTTACGCTTAATTATGACTCTAGCACAGATACTTTAAGTACAATCCTTGGTAAGATAAATAATTCTTCAGCTGGTGTTACTGCTAGTTACGACACTGTTGGTAATCGCATCGTACTCGCAAATAATTTGACAGGTAATACGGGTATTAGCGTCAGCGATTTGAATGGTGGCAACTTGATGTCGAAACTTAATTTAACCTCGACAAGTTCTTCCCTAAGTCTCGGTAGTAATGCATTATTTAGTGTAAATGGCGGCTCTACAATTTCCAGTGCGAGTAATACACTTGATGGCTCCACATTTGGTGCTGCAGGTATGAGTTTAACAGTAAATTCACTAGGTACCCAAACGATCCAGGCTGCTACAAATCCGACCAATATTCTCACAGCAATTAATACACTCATTACAGCATATAATAAATTACAAACGGATATTGAAACGGATACTCTTGTAACTAAAGATGCCAATGGGGTTGCTACGCCTGCTCTTCTGTCTTCTAATTACGAAGTGTACAATTGGGGTAGAAATATAGAAAACACAGTATTTAATGCGGGAAGTGGGCTTTCGGGTACTATTAAGAGCCTTGCTAACATGGGTATTGGTTTTACTGGAACTAGTCGTCAGCTTTCAATCGTAGATCAGTCCAAATTAAACCAAGCGCTTTCGCAGAAATCGTCCGATGTAGCTGCGTTTTTCGAAAATGGCACCATAGGATTTGGTGCAGTCAATAACGTGGTTATTAGCACTATGACTTCTGCTAGCACAGAGCACAATTCTCTTAGCACCCAGTCTACAAGTATAGGTAATCAGATAACGTTACTACAAGCGCAACTCACCACGCAACAAGCTCAGCTTGAGAAACAATTTACAGCAATGGAGTCGGCTTACTCAAAATACCAAACACAACTTTCTGCAATCAATAGTCTATCTGGCTCTTCGGGAGCTAGCACCTCGTCTAGTTCGCTTAATTCCTCAAACGTTTCAGTTAATGGTAAACCAGCGGGTTCATCTAGTTCGAGTACTTCAAGTAGCAGCTCTTCAAGTTCAAGTAGTTCGACTTCGTCAACCAAAACGGCCTAAGAAAAATGAACTCTATTTTAAAGTTATCATTAGGCTTTTTAGTCGCATTCATGCAATTTGGATGCAGCACAACGAATTCGAATCATCCTACGGAAGCTAAAGCGGTATATAAACCGCATAATTACCGCTCGGATCCAGGGTTAAGTCCAAGTATTCACCGAGTCGTGATTCTTCCTCTTTATACAGGTGATGTACTCACGCAACAAACAGCCGAAAGTCTCGATCCTGTCGTTGTCGAGTCATTGGTTCGCCAATTAAGATTTGAGGTTGTGACACTTTCTCGCGAACAATGCGAAAAAGCCTTTGGCACCTTAGATTTATCCTCAACAGGCGCACTTCCAAACGACTTCCTTCACACGCTTGCTGATAGATTTGGCGCTCAAGCTGTCATGTTTGTTGATGTTACTTCTTACACGCCTTATTCACCAATTAGCATAGGGCTTAGGGGCAAACTTGTTTCATGTGCAGATGCACATTTCATTTGGAATTTCGACGAAGTATTCTCAACAGGCAATCCTGAGGTTATCACTGGGTTAAGGGCATTCTTTGTTACTTCTGGTCAAGGTGCTAATCCACTGGATATGTCGTTAGATGCCTTACAAAGTCCTAGTAGATTAGCTGGGTATGCTTCGTACACCATGTTTAGTACACTACCTTTCAGGTACCAATCGTCGTCTATCTCAAAGAAATAATAAAATAATATAATTATTCATGTTTTCTCTAAAGATTACTAAATAAAATCCGATTTCCAGTTATACATTTTTCAAAAAGAAGATTTTTCACATGATTGATCCTACATCATCAGCTATAAATTCAGAGACAATTGTTCCTATATCTGTGCCTGTAGCTAAATCAAATAGGCAGCGCACAGACGGTTCTACAACAGATTCACTTTCTATAAGTAAAGCTCAGCAACTTCTTGAATCACTTTCAAATTTGCCTGCAGCTCGTCCTGATGCAGTCAAACAGGGATTAATGCTCTTAGCGGATCCAAATTATCCTAGTTCACTTATTGTAGCACAGATTGCTGGTAAGCTACTCAACTCACCCGATTTAGCTGAAAGCTTAAGTTAACCACTTTTTATAAATCATGTATGATTATACTAAGGTTTATAAGTCTAATTCGATTCTGACCGCAGAGCCTGGTAAACTTGTCTTAATTCTTTTTGATGCGGCGCTAAAATCGATGCGCATTGCTAAGGAGGCTTTAGATAGACCTCAGAGAGATCTAGAACGGATTGCAATTTGCAATAAAGAGTTAACCAAAACTCGACTTATCATTGATGAATTGAATGGATCTTTAGATCTATCTCAACCAGGTGAGTTTGGCATTTCGATGCGAAATCTTTATAACTATTTTTATCGTCGGTTACTTGAAGCTGACATGAAAAAAGATCAATCGATCATTGCAGAAGTTGAAAACTTACTCACAGAAATCCGTGATGCTTGGGAAGAGATGCTTAAAAAATATGCATCCGAGAGAGAGTCTACTTTAGTTTTAGAACCGTGTGCCTAATATGAACGGCAATCTGCTCCTCATAGAACAACTTAATATATTAGTTGAAGAGGAGTTAATTGCTATCAAAGAGGGCGCCTTGCCAGTCGCACTAGATTTGCAAGATAGGGCAATTGCCATAATAAAAGAGCTTTTAATCTCTAAAGAGACTTCTCCTAATCTGTGGAATTCAGATTACCAAGTACGATTTTCTGATATCGAAACTAAGATTAGAGATAATATGAGCACGCTTGATTGTTTGAAGCTAAAAGCTTCCGACGAACTCGATCTTATAAAACAGGCACTTTCTAAGTTAAGTGAAGTGCAGCTTAATAAAAAATAGCACTTAAGTACCTCTTTGGCCTACAAAAGTTTATGCTTCTGATTTAGGCAGTCCATAATGACTGCCAATCTAGCCACTAATTCAGATCGGCTGTGCCACCTAACCATGCTTCTGCGATTTCTTTCGTTCCTTCATGTAGTTTAGGCTGATCCTTAGGATATAGGGTAATGACCTGACCTTCTGGCTTATTAGCCCAATTTAAATGAGCTTTAAGGCATGTATTATTACCTGCTAGTTCGTATGATTTAAGTATAATAGAGCCAACGGTTTGCGTTTCTTTACCGCTTTCCTGACTAACAAATGATAGTCGTGCTACACCCTCATGATAATTGATGGAACGTACTTTATTCCAAGATGTTACATTTGAAGATGGGCTTTTCTCTTCAATTGCTTTTTCGATTAAGGCTATGGTTGTGATTAGACGCACGTATTTTACACAACGGCAGTTTTCACGTAAAATTAAACAAAATAAAGGATGCTTTGTTTAAAGACTAAGCTTAGTGTCCTTAGCTTCAAATATTCGTAGAACTCCTGTACTGATCACCCATCACTATTTATTAACCTCAATCTAAGCATATTAGAGCATTAGTCATACAGGTATATTGAATCATGGCTTTCGAAAAAGTACTCATCGTAGAAGATGATGAATTAATCCGCAATCTGCTCACGCAGACCTTTGCGCGAAGGAACTATGTGTGTATTGAAGCAGCTAATTTGGCAGAGGCAGAACTCGCAATCTCCCGGGATTCCTTTGATTTAGTGATGTTAGATATCAAATTGCCTGATGGTAATGGGCAGGTATTTTTAGATTTTCTTTCAGCCTTAGCAAATAAGCCTCTGGTTATTGTGATTACGGGAAATGCAACGGTAGAATCTGCCGTATCGTGCATTAAGGGGGGGGCTTTTGACTATGTGGTAAAGCCGTTCTCAATTAGCCAACTCGATTTGATTTTAAAGAAAGCAGAGCAGCATCAGCAGCTTATCCATGTTAACAGGCTTTTAATTGATTCTGCTGGTGACGAAGAGGGACTTCTTATAGGTAAAAGTGCTGCAATTAACCGGCTTAGGCAATTAATTGACCGTGTTGCACCCACAGATGCTACGGTATTTATTGGTGGAGAAAGCGGGACTGGTAAGGAAATGATAGCGAGGGAAATTTATCGCCAAAGTTCTCGCAAGAAAGAGCCTTTTATTAAGGTTAATTGTGCAGCTATTGCAGAGTCTTTAATTGAGAGTGAATTTTTTGGACATGAAAGGGGTGCCTTTACAGGAGCTTCAGAAAGACGTGAGGGACGTTTTGAACTCGCGAATAATGGCACGCTACTGCTTGACGAAGTCAGCGAAATTTCATCTGGACTGCAGGCCAAACTCTTACGTGTACTGCAGGAAAGAGAGTTCGAGCGAGTGGGGGGCAATCGAACAATAAAGGTGAATGTAAGAATCATTGCTACGTCCAATCGTGATTTGATGCGTAACGTAGAAATGGGATTATTTAGGGCTGATCTTTTTTATAGATTAAATGTATTTCCAGTTATTGTGCCGCCCCTGCGTGAGAGATCTGATGATATTATTGTAATCGCTGAACATTTCTTAAAGCGTTTCTCTCGTAAGCATGGTATCCGCGTTACAGGCATTGCAGATGGTGCTCGTAAGTCCTTAATTCAGTACCACTGGCCTGGTAATGTACGTGAATTGCAAAACGTGATCGAGCGCTCCGTTATTCTAACCGGTTCAGGACAGGAACTTACTGCATGGTCACTAGGAATTCCTACAGCACTAGGTCAAACCTCATTTATTTTACCCTCTGAAGACGAAGGATTATCATTTGATATACCTAAGCACGTTGAACCAAATCTAAGCAGTGATACGGCAAATGCGCAGACTCCAAGTAGCGATACTGAGGATCAATTATCTGTATCGGTCACGAACGGTCACGGTAAGGTAAAATCAATTGCTGTTTTAGAAAAAGAAGCAATTAAGGCTGCACTTATTCAGACAAAAGGAAATCGTACTGAAGCTGCAAAGTTTCTAGAAATTTCAATACGAACGCTGAGGAATAAACTTCTAGAATATAAGCAAGCGGGTGATCCAATTGCTGACGCTAAAGAGGACTAAGTCTTCCTTTTTTAGCTATAAATTAGAAAGCGCTGTTTTATTTTATCTTCTGAATTGTGCTCGTTAATTTTACTTACAAGTAGCTCATCTAGGACTTCGTCTTTTTTGACCAGTAATAGGCCGTGCGCTGTATGGATATCACTAAAAAGCACCATCTGCGGAGCTAACTCCTCTATAAGGACTTCCTTAATTTGTGCAGGTAGAATAAGCTCTGCAATGATTTCCTTAAATAACGCGATAGCATCTGGATCATATTTTTTTTCTGAGAGTTCCTCGATCTGATTCAAGGCTTCAGCATGAGGCAGTCCTGATTCAATGTAACCTACTGCTACCGCAAGAAGCCTCGCAGTCCAAGGAATCCATTCACCTGCTTGGCCATCGGGGAAGCCCAATCCATCGTAGGCCTCATGGTGCGCGCGAATCGTTGTTTGAACTAATTGGCTTGTATCAATTAAGGAAGCAATTGTCTGGCTATACAGCGGGTGATTCTCAATTAAATTGATCTCTTGCTGGCAGAGTAGTTCTTTTTGATTTCTGCGGTAGGCTCTTAAATTCTCAAGCGGTATACCTATTAGACCTAAATCACAAAGCCATGCCGAGGTAACTAGCGCCCGACTTTCATCCGCGGATAACTTAGTCGTTCTTCCCATAGCCTCAGCTATCTTAACGATAGACTTTGTATTATTACCTAAAATGGGATCATAGGTCGTTAGCAGCCTAAAACATAGCTCATATGGGTTTTGGCTGCGTTTAAGTACTTCTAATTGTAGCTTTTCAAGATACTCGGCTTTTTGTCTTAAACCTTCTGTCGCAGTCTTTACAGTTAGTTCGCTTGTTTCTAGGCGAGAGCTTAACTCGCTATAGCTCTTTTTTAATTGCGCATACTCCTTAGCATCTTGTTGTTTTTGTATCGCGTTAGATACGGTAGCAATCAGCTCTTCATGAAGCCAAGGCTTAGTTATAAAACGGTAAATTTCGCCACGATTGATAGAGCCAATCATGGATTTTAAATCATGGACTCCAGAAATTAAAATTCTGGTACTTAGAGGGCTGATTTTTCTTGTTTCGATTAAAAAATCCAACCCATGCATCTGAGGCATACGCTGATCTGAAATAATTACTGCAAATTCACGGTTTGCGACAAGGCCAAGTGCTTCTAAGGGACTCGCAACTGCGACAACATTGTATTTTTCACGTCTGAGAACTTGCTCTAATACTTCCGAAACAAGCGGTTCATCTTCTACGATCAGTATCCAGACTGTTTGGTTATCTATTTGCATGTAGAGAGTAGACTAGCAATGACGATGACTGACTTGAGTTTAAATTATAGTAATTCAGCAAGTGGGATCCCACATTATTAGTACTAACTACGGCATTTTGGTCTCTCAATGAAGGCTTAAAATCGGTGCGGTCAGGGCAGGCAATTTTTGCCCCTATGCTAATGGAATCCTGATTCTTTAAATCCTTATTATTGAACTCCTAAATCCATTTGTAATTGATTGTATATGAATTATTTACAATAGCTTATCTCACATTGGCAAGAGGTCTGCTTATGAGTGCCAAATGACAGACCCGATCTTCAATTCCAGCTCGATGCAACTTGCGCAAAGGTTTCTTGACGCAGCTGCACTACGACAGAATGCGATTGCATCCAATTTGGCTAATCTTGAAACACCTGGATATCACCGTATAGACGTATCCTCAAACTTTGAAGCTCAGCTGAAGGCATCCTTTGATTCAGGCCAGCTTGATACTGCTGCTAATTCAGTTATCTCACCCTCACTGGAGCAAGATCCATTAGCCCGTTCTATTCGTCCAGATGGCAATAATGTGGACGTAGATAAAGAGCTTTTGGCCATGGATAAAAATACCACGAATTACAATTATCTTTCAGATGTTGTTACACACAACATTAAGCAACTTAAGTTAGCTATATCAGGTAACGGATAACGATAACTTTAAGCCATGAATCTTTTATCAGGAATTGATGTAACAACAGACGCCTTGTCGGCTCAGAAGACACGGTTAGATATTGTTGCTCAAAATATAGCAAATGCTCAAACTACACGTACTCCTGATGGTGGACCTTACAAGAGACAGGTAGTCTCCTTTGAAACCGAACTTCTTAAGCAGACAAATGGTTCAAGTCTGCAATCAGTTAAGGTAGGGTCAATTTCACCAGATCCAACTCCAGGGGACATGGTTTACAATCCGCAGCATCCTGATGCTGGAGCAAATGGCATGGTAGCTATGCCCAATGTAAATGTTGCCTATGAAATGGTGGATATGATTACGGCGTCACGAGCTTACGAGGCCAACTTATCTTTTGTTAAGAACGCACGTACGTTAGCTCAGAAAACACTTGATATCGGTAAATAATAATCAGTTAGCATTACTATGTCTCCAATAAGTACAGTTTCCTCCTCAATGAATGCACTCGGCCTAAATGGCGTTGGTGGTTCGCCACTCCAAATTGGGAATAACCCAAGCAGTACCTCCAGTGTTAAAGGAGCCTCTTTTAGTACAACGATACAGAATTTAATATCGGATGTTTCAGGTAAAGAAGCACAAGCTGAAGCATTGACTAATAATGTAATTCTTGGGCAATCCTCGCAACTGCATCAAAGTGTAATCGCGATGCAGGAGGCTTCTGTCTCTCTTTCTTTAATGGTACAGGTGCGCAATAAGCTTGTTGAGTCCTATCAAGAACTTATGCGCATGTCGGTATGAGTTATAAGCGTGTAATAGACATATGAAGAACTTTGCTCAGTCATTTATGGATTTATGGAAACAGCTGGGACTTAACCAGAGAGTTTCTCTTATTGTTGCGTTTATTGCGGTTGTGGGCGGCCTCACAGGGCTATCTGTTTGGTCGCATAGACCAGATTACCAACTTCTTTATGGTCATTTAGGAGATAAAGATGCAGCTGCGATTATTAGCTATTTAGAAACGCAAAGTATTCCGCATCAGATTACTGCAGGAGGAACTGCCGTTGAGGTACCTAGTAATCAAGTCTACAAACTGCGTATGGATTTAGCAGGTAAGGGACTTCCTGGAGGAGACGGCGTTGGATTTGAAATTTTCGATAAAGGACAATTCGGACTCAGTGATTTCGTTCAGCGTACTAATTATATGCGCGCATTACAAGGTGAGCTCGCACGCACAATCACTCAATTGCAGGGTGTTCGTGGTGCAAGAGTCATGATTGTTCAGCCAGAAAATCGCCTACTTCTCACAGATCAAACGATTAAACCTACTGCATCTGTATTTGTTGATATTGGAGGTTCTCGCCTTGATCCAGATCAAGTCAATGCGATTAGACATTTGGTAGCTAACGCTGTTCAAGGATTACAACCTGATGAAGTTGCAGTTGTTGATAATCATGGCCGCACATTATCTGAGGAATTAAGACAGGATCCATCACTTGGAACTGCTTCCTCTCAAATGCGCTACCGCCAACAAGTTGAAGATTATTTCGCTAAAAAAGTAGAGAGTATGCTATCGCAGGTCATTGGACCAGGTAATGCCGTTGTGCGCGTCTCTGCTGATATCGATACGCAATCGACTAATGTTACTGACGAAAAATATGATCCGAACGGTCAAGTTGCACGTACGCAAACATCAACGGATGAAACTACGAAGACTACTGAATCTAAAACTGCGGGTGGTAATGTAGGAGTTACTGCAAATGTACCTGATAAAACTGGCACGAGTACTCCACGTCCTACATCAGAGTCGAACATGGGTAAGAAAAATTCGAGTATTACCTATGAAATTGGCCGTACTGTTACTACCACAACTCGCACTCCCGGTACTATCGTCGGTCTAACAGCCTCAGTTTTTATTGCACCTAACCCCGCAGGTAAAGACGGCGTTGTGCCAAAACGTTCAGAGGCAGATCTTAAAAATTTAAAGATGATGGTTATTGATGCGCTTGGACTTAAGGCTCCTGCTGGCCAGAGTTTAGACAGCTTAGTGACGTTAGAAGAAATGACCTTTGCAACTCCTCCTGCTGTTGAGCAGATCCAGGCAATGCAGGCACAAAGCAAATGGCCACTATGGCTAGAGGCTGCAAGCAAATGGGGTGCAGTAGCTGGAGCCTTAGTAATGCTCGTTATTTTCTGGCGCTTACTTTCAAGTCAAAAAGCAGAAGTTATACCTTTAGAGTTACTCGCATTACCTGAAGAAAAAGCAGCAGCAAATGGAGCCTCATCGGCTGCCATTACACCTGAGATGGTTAATGAATTAATTCGTCAAAAACCAGGTGAAGTTAGCACCACTCTTCGTGGCTGGGTTGCTGCTGGTAATACTCCAAACACCTAATTTATGGCTGACATAGATTATAATAGCCTAAATCGCCGCCAAAAACTGGCGCTTTTCTTGATTAGTGTTGGGCCTGAATCTGCCTCTCAAATCCTTAAGCAGTTCACTGAGGAAGAGGTAGCAAAGTTGTGTGGAGAAATGACTAATTTCGATTTTGTTCCTGAACATATTTTATCTCAAGTTTTTCAGGAGTTTTCAGGTGTTATTGCACAATCTAGAACGTCAGCGTTTGGTGGAATGTCCTTTGCTAGGCGAGTGGCAGCTTCCGCAAAAGGTGAAAGCCGTGTTAATGCTATTCTAGAAGGTATAGGCCTAGAATCAGAAGGTCGTAATACAGATGTTATAAAACAAATCGGGTTAATGGATACTACCCAGATTTATAATCTGATTAAGGCTGAGGGAGCTCAGACTATAGCCTTTGTATTATCTTATCTTGAAGCAAAAAAATGTGCATCAGTTTTCCCAATGATTGCACCTGAATTGCAGGATGAAGTGCTTGAGCGTATGGGTACAATAGACCCTACTAATTTAGATTATTTAGAGCAAATGCTCAGACTTTTAGGCGCTCATAGTTCAACAAAGGCGAAAGCAAAATTGAATACATCAGGTGGTGTGCCTTCTGTTGCTTCACTCCTTAAGCTTGTTGGTAAAGAAAATGCTAAAACATTTCTTACTAAGATCGAAGAGCGTAATAAACCGTTTGTAGACGCTGTAAGAAAGAAGATGTTTGGATTTGAGGATCTTCTCAAACTTCAGCCAAAAGACATGCAGCGCATTATGCGTGATGTTGACATGGCTCAAATGCCTCTAGCAATGAAGAGCGCAAGTCCAATGTTACGAGACAAGATTTACAGTGCGATGTCAAAGCGCGCTGCAGAGGGCTTAAAAGAAGAAATTGAACTGCTTGGACCAGCTAAATTAAAGGACATCGAAGCAGCTCAAGACGCTATTATTGAAACCGTACGCAACCTAGACGAGGCTGGTGAAGTCTCGATGGATAATGATTCAGCATCCTTGGTAGCATAAACTTAATTGATTATGGCAATCACCAAACTCATCACCTTTAATCAGCCGCTTCTTAGCGCCAAGATTAAGTCGGGTTTAGGTGCTTACGTAACTACTGCAGACCTAGATTCAAGGCTGAAGGTATCTTACGAGGAAGGCTATAGTGCTGCGAGAACTGAGGCTAATGTTCAAATTGTTGAATTAAGAGCAGATATGCAGCGCTTAAGTGATGAAGTGCTGCAAAAATTAGCTCAATCTGAGGCTCAATTAATTGCTCAACTGCGTGCTGCTTTGCCTGATTTGGCAATAGATATATCTAAGAGGTTGCTTGCTGGATATACCCCATCTGCAGAAGTTATTGAAGCGATTGCTCAGGAAACGCTTAGTCAGTTATATCCAGAAAAAGAAAGTCTAGAGCTATATTTATGTCCACGTGATGCTAAACTGCTTGAGACTGCCAATCCTGATTGGAAAGCACGCTATACAAAACTCACAATTATAGCCGACGAAAATCTTAGCTCTGGTGATTGTGTCGTGCGTAGTCGATTTGGTGTAACCGATGCTCGCGTGGCATCGAAACTTAAGGCGTTAGCTAACACCTTAACTGTATAATGACTTCCTCTGTTGCACCATTTGTTGATATTTTACGCAGTCAGGTAAGACACTTGCCTGCAGTACAGCGTATTGGTCAGGTGGCTTCTGTTTCTGGACTGATGATTGAGGCTGAAGGTCCTAATTTAGGACTTGGAGAATTATGCACAATTAGATCAGCAAGAACTGATTTTAATGTCACAGCCGAGGTAGTTGGTTTTAAAGATAATCGCATTTTATTGATGGCATTAGGTGATACTCAGGGACTACATGTGGGCTGTGAAGTAGTTGCTGTAGATAGCGTTTTACTTCCTCACATAGGACCTGAACTTTTAGGCCGTGTCCTTGATGCAATGGGTAAACCTTATGATGAATTAGGCTATTTGCCGCTGAATCGTAAATCGAGTAAGAGTACTACAATACCACATCCGCTTAAGCGTACACGAATCACTAGTTCATTTTCTACAGGTGTTAGAGCAATAGATTCACTGATTCCAGTTGGACGCGGACAGAGATTAGGATTATTCGCAGGTTCAGGTGTGGGTAAATCTACATTATTAGGCATGATGGCGCGTGGTTCTTGTGCCGATGTTATCGTAGTTGGACTTGTAGGTGAGCGTGGTCGTGAAGTAAGAGAATTTATTGAAAAAGATTTAGGTACAGAAGGGCTTAAGAAGACGGTCGTTGTAGTTGCAACTTCAGACCAACCTGCACCGCTTCGCTTAAGGGCGGCCTATACAGCAACTTCGATTGCTGAAGGTTTCAGAGATCAGGGGAAAAATGTTCTTCTTTTAATCGATTCTGTAACTCGGTTTGCTATGGCTCAAAGAGAAATTGGATTAGCTGTGGGTGAGCCACCAACAACACGGGGCTACACTCCTAGTGTGTTTGCGATGCTTCCTCGTTTACTCGAAAGATCAGGATCTGGTGAAGTAGGCACAATTACAGCCCTGTACACTGTTTTAGTTGAAGGTGATGATTTAAATGAGCCCATTACTGACGCAGTTCGTGGTATTTTGGACGGGCATATTGTATTATCACGAAATTTAGCTAATTTTAATCACTACCCAGCTATCGATATCTTAGATAGTGTTAGCCGTCTAAATCGTGATATCTGCAGTGCAGATGAATTGCAGCTTGCTGCTAAAACACGTGAGCATCTTGCTTTGTATAAGAAGAATGAAGACTTAATTTCGATCGGCGCTTATCCTAAAGGAAGTAACCCATCGATAGACAGGGCGATTGCACTGCAGGATCCACTTAAGAAGTTTCTTTGTCAGGGTGTTGAAGAAAAAACGAACCGAGTTGATGCATTTAAACGCTTAAAGGAGATCCTATAATGAAAGCATTTAAATTCCCTCTTAAGGCAGTTCAGATTATTAGAGCGCATAAAGATTTTCTTGCACAAGAGCAATTGGGTAGGGCATTGAAAGCTCAACTAGATCTCGAAATTCGTCTTGAACGCGCTAAAGAGTTTTCTGCTGAACAAGCAAAACGGATGATGCAAACAAGAGAATCGAGCTATAAAGCAGTAACTGTAACTTCTGCACTTAAGGCTTATCAGACTGCACGCGGCGATGAAGTGCTTATCGAAAGGCAAATCGTACTAGCTAAGAATGAGGTGGCTAAAAAACGAGAATTACTAGTTGAGACCAACCGTGAATTGAAAGTAGTTACTCAGTTAAAAGAAAAAGCTTTTACCGCTTATACTGTACGTTCGCATCGTGAAGAGCAAAACGTACTCGACGAAATCGCTGGTTACAGGGCCTTTAGCACTTAACTTAATTATGATCGCACGTCTTTTAAATCCGATAATTCTCTTAATCTTAGCACTGCTTCTTTCGGTGGGGCTGTCATCTTATTGGTTTTGGATGAAAGCAAGTTCAGTACTCGGTGAGGTTAAGGCTATTCATCATAAAGAAGAGGTTCTTGTTGCTAACACTAACGCACTTCGGCGTGTACAAGGATGGGATTTTTGGACAATCGAAGTGAGTAATTTACAAGCAGAATTAAGGGATCAGAAATTGGCCTACGATAAAAAGGCAGAACGTCTCGAGCAAAATGCTCGTCAATTAGCAAACGAGAGAGCTGAAATTGAGAGATTACGTTCAGAAATAAAGAAAATGCAAAGCGATCTCGATATTCGAATGAACGAGGTTAAATCAGGTCAGATCGAGATTAAGGCCGATGAATTAGCTAATTTGAAATCTATAGCTACCATGTACACCGGTCTTACAAATTCATCAGCTGTAGCAATGTTAAAAGAGAGCGATGATGTAACAATTGTTAAAATATTATCTTTGATGAAAAAAGCTAAGATGATCGAGATAATGCAGGAAATGAGTACTACACCTACGCCCGATGGCGGCACCTTAGCTAAACGAGCAGCGCTTATTACAGATAAAATGCGCATGCTTAAATCAACTACAACCCCTTAATTTAATTGTTATGACTACAGCGCTCCCTTTTTTACCTCAAAGTCCTACACCGTTAAGTAACGGGATTAGTAATGCTAAGACTGCAAATCAAGATTTAGCAGCGAGTGCTCAATTAAATCAGTCGCAATCAGCAAGCACTACTAGTCAAGTAGATCAACAATCATCTGGCGCTGATCAAGCACCTAAAGATTTTTCATCTTGGCTTTCATCTGGTGGTGCTCAAGTAGCGGATAAACAACCAGCAGTTAATGTGCCTGCGGGAACAGATGTCTCAAATGATCCTTCAGTAATTCTAGATCCTACAAATCTGGCCTCTAGTGCATCTGTATTACTGCAAAATATAGATCAGAGTACACTATTAACGAGTGGGATAAATTTAACCTCTAAGCAAGTTTTGCATTCGGCTCATTTTGTAAGCCAAGTACAAGGAGTATCAGTGCAAGATCAGCTCGCATCTGATGTGATTGGTGCTGACTTGGTTTCATCTGAGCTAGATACGCTTATAGATGGATCACAAGGAAGCTTTAAAAAAGATACATCCAGTAGTTTGCTTTCCAAAAATAAACCACAACTTGCACCTGGTGTCACGCAGGTGGTGGTTGATCCTGCAATGCTTCAAACACTGACCACAGTAGCTTCAAATGTTTC
Organism: uncultured Opitutia bacterium; assembly: GCA_903834135.1. GTDB lineage: Bacteria > Verrucomicrobiota > Verrucomicrobiia > Opitutales > Opitutaceae > Palsa-1447. The sequence goes on from CAILHZ010000014.1 coordinate 17,756, forward strand.
ACTAACCGACGGTAGCTTTACTGATGAAACTCAGGGCTCATTAAGTAGTGGCAGTAATAATTCTAGCACTACAACATTCATAGATAATTCTGCTAAATCAGTTCTAACCGGTACACCATCTACCACAATTACAAGTCAGGGTGTTACTCAATCTGCCTTAACATCACCTAATTCAAAAGCAACTAGTCTACCTGTAGCAGTAACATCAAGTAACAAGCAGTCGATAATTCCTAATATTCAAAGTTCAGGAAAGGTAAGTGAGCTTAAGGTAAGTAATACTCAGCCAGTAAGTACAAAGGATGCATCTTTACTCGGAGATAACAATCTTCGCAATTTGGATTTAACAGCCGCTAGTCTTTCTTCGGAAGATCTAGGCACTACACAGATCGTAACTCCTCGTCTTCAAGCTTTAGTTAGCAATACAAACACTCAGCTAGTAAGTGATAGTGTAACATTAGGAAATTCTAACTCAGCAGCTATTTCCAACATTGATGCAGTTAATTCAGCAAAGCTGAGTACTAGCTCATCAACTGCAGATCGCCTTGATTTAATATCTCTTTCACAGAATCGCATCTCTGAGCAAGTAGACCTTTTAAATAAACGAGCTGATCAAAGGCTAATCGATCTAAATTCGGATCAATTAGTACCTCAAGATGTTAAACTTCAGGATTTAACAAAGAATGTGTTAACTCCAGCAGGTATGCAGAGTGATAATCCAACAACTGGTCAAGTTGCTAATACGTATGGCTCAGTGGCAGCAAATGTAAGTAATCTTGCAGTGGGTGGGGAAAAATCTGCCGGCCATAATTCAGGCATGGGTTCTCACAGTCAAAGTAAGGGTAGGCTTCAAGATAAAAATTTATTAAATACTGGTGATAATGTAGTTACAAACACTACAAGCTTGAATGGCACGACTGCTGCTACTCATCAAGTTGCAATGCCATACTCATCTCAAATGCATGCCTCTATGGCAGCCTCTATGCCTGTAGATACATCGTCTACACGCAGTGCAGCGCTTGATGCTAGGAAGATGAATACTCAACTACCTGTAACTTCTGCTCAGGCAAAAGCTGCAGTCGAACAAGTTAACAAACTTATCGATTCACACCTCACACAGTCTGAAAATTTATCTAAGACGATCAATCTAGGTTTTAAATTTGGTGATTCTGATGTAGGTCTAAAGGTACAAGTAAAAGATGGTACTATATTGACTCAGTTTAGCACCAATTCCAACGAGATTCGTGCAGCCCTATCTGCAGAGTGGCAATCCTCCGGTTTTTCATCAAAAAACCACAATTTCCAATTTGCTGAGCCAACATTTAGCTCAACTACCGGTGGAAATTCACAGAATCCATTTAATTCTCAGGATAATACTAATCCTCAGTATCAGTCATATGATGGTTCGTTCGCATCTCTCGCCTCTCAATCAAACATTAGAGCTACCAGCACTTTAGTTAGTGAACAAACTTCAGATGCGGCACCTTCAATACAAGAGGGTCAATTACGCACATTCGCCTAATATCTACTCATCATGAATGCAACATCTACATTAGGCCTAAAACCGTTAGCAGCCTCTTCTACTACATCCGTAGCAGCTGTTCCTACTGCTCAAAGTTCAACTACAGTCACCATTGAAGATTTCATGAAGCTGCTCAGTGCAGAAATGACAAATCAAGATCCTACTAAGCCAATGGATAATACGCAGACGATGACACAATTGGCTCAGTTTACTACACTCCAGCAGACAACCCAACTTACACAAAATCAAAGTTTAGCTACTGCGGCTAGTTTGATTGGATCTACAGTTAGCTTCCCTGGTCTCAATGGTGCAGCAGGAGCAACTGGAGTAGTGCAATCAGTAGATTCTAGCCAAGTAGCTATGGGTGGTTTACCTCAGTTAATCATCTCTGGATCTAACATGGAATATCCAGTCACGTCTGTATCTCAAATACTCCCTTTCACAAACCCCACACCAGCAAGTATCAATCCTAATGGATGATATAAATAACTAGAAATTAGCAAAACTTTAACTCGAACAACATACTATCATGGCATATCTAGGTACACTCAATACAGCAACATCTGCCCTTCAATCGTTCAGTCAGGGATTAAATGATGTTGGTAATAATATAGCTAATGTTAACACGACAGCATACAAAGCCACGACGGCTTCATATTCGGATACTTTTTCCGGATTAGGTGTTCAAGTTACTACTAACAGCACGGATTATACCCAGGGTTCGCTAGTAACTACAGGTGTTCCTACAGATTTGGCTATTTCTGGTAATGGTTATTTTCTTGTACAGACAGTACCAAGTACACCAGGTGGAACTGCGCAACTTTTTGCAACACGTGACGGTAAATTTACCTTAGATTCTAACGGATATCTTGTAAATTCATTGGGGTATCAGGTGATGGGTAACGACCCGCAAAATTCAGGAGATAATAAACCTGTAAGAGTTCATAGTCCTTTTACTACAGGTTCTTCTACTTTAGCAATTGTTTCAGTTGCGATAGATTCAAACGGATATCTGCAAGAAACATTATCTGATGGTACTAAAGTACCAACCGCTTCCATTCCTCAAGTCCTATTGTGCAAATTTAATTCACCTCAATCATTAGTGGGTGTAGGTAATAATTTGTTTACTAATTTAGGTGCTGGTGGCCCTGCTACCGGTAGTACTACCTTAACGAACGCTTCAAATGCTCCAGGAGCCAACGGCTTAGGAACTGTTCAGTCAGGTTGTGTTGAAGCCTCAAACGTGGATTTAACTACACAATTTACTAACATGATTCGTCTCCAACGTGCCTTCGATGCCAATGCGCACGTAGTTACAGTGACTGATACACTCATGCAGACAATCACCGATCTAAAGAGGTCATAAGTTTAAAATTTAGCTCCATACACGATGTCCGACAAAGTAGAGTCAAAAGAAGCTCCAGAGGCTGCAACCGAAGAGAAAAAAGGTGGTGGTCTCAATATTGCTGCCCTATTGCCTGCTGTTGTTGCTATCGTTGTGGCACCTCTAGCTAGCTGGGGAGTAACTAATTTTGTATTACTACCAAGGCTTGAGAAAATAATTAAGCAGACTGTAGCTGTTTCATCACCTACTGAAGCTGGTGCTCCAAAATCTGAGGAGACAAAGTCTGAAGGCAAAGCTGAAGGCAAGTCAGAGGCTAAAGCTGAAGGCAAATCTGAAGGATCTAAAAAAGAGGGCGAAGCTGGAGGTAGTTCAAACAGTTACACCTTCGATAATTTACTTGTTAACCTATCAGGAACAATGGGAACTCGATTCCTTAAAACCTCATTTATTGTGACTGGTTCTGAGGCTAACATACAATCTGAGTTCGAATCCAACAAAGATAAACTCAAGGATATTACACTTAATATTCTATCCTCACTCACCTTAGCTGACATTGAAGAGCCGGGTGCTAGAAATGTTCTACGTGAAAAACTAGTCACCGCTTACAATCAAGCTTTAGGTAAACCACTGGCTAAGCAAATCTGGTTTTCTGATTTTGTAGTTCAGTAATTTTTGGCTATGTCAGATGAATCTAATGAGCCAAAGTCTGAATCACTTGATGCTGATGAAATAGCTCAAGTTGCAGAGGAAGTGCATACCCAAGCAGAGCAGGCCGCAACTCCGAGCGAAAATCCTCCTGAGCAAGCTAAAGTAGCACCTACTGTAAGGGCGTTTAATTTTCGTCAGTCAGTAATACTGACAGACCAGGATAACCGGATCCTTCGTTCAAGACAGAATGATTTTATCGCATATTTTAGTGCGAAGTTATCGGCTTTTTTCAGGATGGAATTCACTGCTGAGATACAGCAGTTTGCTTCAGTTCAGTACTCGAATTTTCTTACAACGATACCGAGTGCAACTCATATAACACTCTTTTCCTGTAATCCATTACCTGGCCTAGGAATATTAGAGATGAGCCCACGCATCGCTATTTCAATAGCTGATCGTTTACTGGGAGGTAAGGGAGTCCCAACTAATTCCGAAAGGTCATTAACTGATATTGAAATAGGACTAGTCGATGACGTTATATTAATTATTCTTGATGAATGGTGCCAAATTTGGAAATCAGAAATCGAGGCTAAACCTTCAGTAGTTGGCCATGAGAAATCTGCTGAATATCTTCAGACTGCCTCTAAGGATTCCAATCTCTATGTTTTAACACTAGATATTAAATTTGGTGGTGCAATCGAGCCTATGCAGCTCGCTGTACCATTTGGAATGCTTGAATCTATCATTAAGAAGATTCAATTGTCGCATGCTAAGGTTTCTACAAAATCGAGTTCAGCTAAAGCTACTGCTCGCATCACTCCAGCGCACTCCCAAATTCAAGTTCCTGTCACAGCACAGTGGCCTGGTATAGACTTGAGTATACGTGAAGTTGCTGGATTTAGGGTAGGCGATATTATTGAAATGCCTGCTTCTGTACTTCAGGAAACACGTCTTTTACTTAATGGATCTCCAAAGTTCTCTGGGGTAGTTGGTTTTGAAGGAGATTCTGTCGCAATTCAGATCGTTCACAAAACTACCTCTTAACCTCTTTAATCCGCTATCACCATGGAAGAAAAAACGCTCGATATTGTCTTAGATGTTAAAGTTAAGCTGACTGTACAGTTGGGCTCTACCCACTTATCGATGCGTGAAGTCCTTGAGCTGTCTGCTGGCTCTGTCGTTCAGCTCGATCAACAAGTAAATGACCCTGTTGGGCTTTTTGTGAATGATAAGTTAGTAGCCTATGGTGAGGTTGTTGTCTTAGATGATAATTTCGGTATAAAAATTACTGAATTAGTAGGCAGTGCTAAACCATCCGCATGAGGCGCTTTTATTTAGGAATAATCCTAATATTTGCAGGATTATTTACAGGTACTCATCTGGTATATGCTGAAACAGCTCAGCCTATCCAAATTGCAGCACCTGATTCATCGACTGTTATTTATCCACGAACTCAGGCTCCTGCGCAGCCAGCAGTTTCCCAATCATCATACAGTGGAGTTGGTTTAGGAATACTCTTTGCTTTGTGCGGCGCAGCCTTAGGCGTATATTTATGGATTAGATCTAAAAACGGCTTACAGCTTTCTTCTCGTTCTGAGCAGAAGCTTAAAGTTAACGAGATGCGCTCTTTGGGTAATAGGCAGTACTTGGTAGTCGCAAGCTACGGAGATCAGAAGTTTTTATTAGGGGTGTGTCCAGGTAAAGTAGAAATGTTGTCTCCACTTGAACGGACTTTTGATGGGGGAGATATATGAAGCGGACTTTAGTTTTATTCTCCTTTATTTTATTCATTGTATTTCTGACCTTACCTCATGTAGGTCACGCCCAAACAGCACGCGCTGCTGATCCACTTCATTTATCTATTAATTTAGAGGGAGCTGAAAAGCCAGCTCAGCTGAGTGTTGCAGTACAGATCGTACTGGTCATGACACTACTTACAATTGCCCCGTCAATTGTACTGCTCATGACTTCGTTTACTCGTATAGTCATTGTCCTTGGATTTGTACGTACTGCAATTGGAGTGCCTAATGCTCCAGCAAATCAAATCATAGTGGGGCTAGCGCTATTTCTTACATTCTTTATTATGGGGCCAGTTGCTGATAAAATTCAAACTAACGCACTTAAGCCCTACATGGATGGCAAGATTACCTCGGAGGTAGCCTTTGAAAAAGCGAGCGTTCCTTTAAAGGATTTCATGCTTAAGCAAACGAGAACTCGTGATCTAGAATATTTTCTAGAACTCGGTCACTATGGACCAACAAAAGTAAGTGACTTATCCTTACGTGTCGTTGTTCCTGCTTTCGTAATTAGTGAGCTACAGACGTCATTTCAGATGGGATTTTTTTTATTTCTTCCATTTCTTGTCATCGACTTCCTAGTCGCATCCATCCTTATGGCACTTGGTATGATGATGATGCCACCCAATGTGGTTTCTCTTCCGTTTAAGTTACTCTTGTTTGTTCTTGTAGATGGTTGGCATCTGATCGTTCGCTCTTTAGTGGAAAGTTTTATTAGTTAAATCTTTTAGTATGAATCCAGAAATTGCTATAGATCTTTTTAAAAATACAATGGTGTTTGCCTTGTATGTCTCTGCACCCTTTCTCATAGCTATGATGGTTGTGGGTTTAGTGATGAGCTTATTTCAAGCTGTTACAGGTCTTCAGGAAGCTACACTTACATTTGCTCCTAAGTTGATTGCATTTGCTGGACTAGGTATTTTGCTTGCTCCTTGGCTTTTGCGGTCACTCGCAGAATTCACGATCGCTACTTTTAGTCACATGTCTAGTATGGCACACTAGAGGTTGATTGATTTTTAAAAAGTTGATGTGCGACTATGAGTGTCAATTACCTCTTTACTTGGGCACTCATCTTTATGAGGTCTCTTGGTATTGTGATACTCATGCCTCAGATGGCTGGTAAAACACCACCTGCGACAGTCAGAATCTGTTTAGGTATGGCACTAGCAACGCTACTTGTAGGCGTAGTTCCTATGGCGCAAATGCCAGGCAATGATTTACGTTTTATTTATGAAATAGTGGGGGAGATTCTTCTAGGACTTACTTTTGGTTTTATGGTTCAGATGACTTTTTCTGCAGTTGATCTTGCTGCGCGTCTATCTTCCTCAGAGGTTGGTCTTTCTGGATCCCCAGGTTTAAATGCTCCTGAAATGGGTGCTGAACCGCTCGCATCGTTTATATCCTCGTTCGCAGTTGTACTCTTTTTTATGTTTGGGGGTCATTTGATGGTGATTAGCGCTTTTGCCCGTAGTTTTACAATGGCACCAGCTGGCGCTCCTTTTATAAACGCAGCAGCTCCTGAACTTATGATCCAGCAGACTTCCCATGTCATTGAGTTAGGACTTCGTATAGCAGCCCCCTTTATTGCACTTAATTTCTTGGTTAATTTGGCTTTCGCTGCACTAGGTAGGGCTGTTCCAAGACTCAGTGTGTTTGTTTTGAGTATGCCTGTTCGGGGACTTGTTGGGTTTAGCCTTCTAGGCGGGGTAGGGGGCTTAATAGCTCGTTATTACTTCAATGAAATAGCTGAAATTCCAACTCGTTTACTTCAGCTTTTAGAAACCCGATAAGCCAAATATGGGAGCTTTTCTTTAGGCAATAATTGCCTACTTTGAGGCGTTCTCTCAACTATAGACAATTAGCCCCTTGTCCTAAGTTAATACGATTGTAATCTTATTATAATCAATAACTTACAATAGTTTATCCTGCATTGGCACTCCTGTTGCTCTGGCACAGATTGTGGCAGAAGATAATGGACAAAAAAGTGAGCAACCAACGGGGAAGAAACTCTCCGAAGCGCACGACCGTGGCCATTATGCCAAAGCCCCTGAAATTCAGGTATTTGCCACTATGGCTGCTGTACTTGCAGTTCTCTCATTTACTGCAGAAGCGAGTAGTAAATACATAGCCGTTTACACAACAGGTATATTCTCACAATTCACACGGCTCTCACTCAATTCTGAAACAGCTGTCTCTCAAATGGTGAGTTTGCTTCTAACGGCCGCTATTGTTGTAGGGCCAATTCTTCTTGCCTGCTCAGTAGCTGCAATTCTCGCTGGGGGGTTACAAAGTGGCTTTAGGCTCAGTACTAAAGCAGTCGGATTAAATTTCGATAAACTTAATATCGCAGAAGGCTTTCAGCGCCTTTTTTCAAATAAGATTTTCGTCAATGTCGGACTAGATAGTTTAAAGGTAATAGCCGTTGGAACGACCTTCTACATTGGAGCTCGTAAATTAATGGCTGATCCACTCTTCAGTGTCCCTATTGAAGCGGCGTACTTAGCTTACTTTCTTAAAGCCGCAGCCGCGAGTTTCTTTGGAAGGCTTCTCTTTGCGATCGGTATTTTAGGTGCGATCAATTATTTTTACGAACGCTTTCGTACGAATAAAGACCTCATGATGACGAAGCAGGAAGTTAAAGATGAGTCAAAAGGTGCAGAGCTCGATGGCAAAATTAAGATGGCGCAGCGTCGTTTGGCACGCCGTTTATTACAAAAGCAGATGCTAGCTGCAGTTCAGACAGCAGATGTTGTTATTACAAATCCAACCCACTATGCGATCGCCCTCAAATACGAGAGAGGCCGTGATCAAGCTCCTGTTATTTTAGCGAAAGGTGAAAATCGTTTTGCTTTCAGAATTAAAGAATTAGCAGCTGAGCATGGTGTTCCGATGGTAGAAAATAAGCCTGTCGCTCGTCTTTTATTCTCAATTGGAAAAGTTGGCTCAGCAATTCCTTCCGAACTTTACCAAGCTGTAGCTCAAATTCTAGCCGTGGTCTACAAGACGCACCGCTACTACTTCTACCGCTTGAAATCCCGTCGCCTTGAAATGGCCGCATAACGATGCCTACAAGCGCAAATCAGTTTATTAATCAGTTGCTGCGTAGGGCAGACCTTGTCTTCACGTTTGGCTTATTTGCGACGGTACTTTTACTGATTATTCCAGTACCTCCGTTTTTAATCGACGTACTGCTTGCTCTTAATATCGGCATGTCGCTACTTGTGCTACTTGCTATCATCTACGTAAAAGATGCTCCAGAATTTTCAGGATTTCCTACGGTACTGCTGACCCTTACTCTGTTTCGACTAGCGCTTAATATCAGTTCAACACGCCAAATTTTAAGTTCAGGTTACGCAGGTGATATCATCGCGTCATTCGGTCACATGGTGATTGGCGGCAACTACATCGTAGGTGCTGTAGTCTTTATTATCTTAGTTGTAATCAACTTCGTTGTTATCACTAAAGGTGCAGGCCGTATCGCAGAAGTGTCAGCTCGTTTTACCTTGGATGCTATGCCTGGTAAACAAATGGCAATCGATGCTGAACTTAACGCAGGCATTATCGATGAAGCATCAGCTAAAGCACGTCGTTTATATATTCAAAAAGAAGCTGACTTTTACGGTGCTATGGATGGTGCTTCCAAGTTCGTGCGTGGTGACGCTATAGCTGGTATTTTAATCACCTTAATTAACGTTGTGGGTGGATTTGCAATTGGTGTTTTCCAAATGGATTTGTCCCTTACGGAATCACTACAAAAGTTTACTGTCTTATCAATTGGTGACGGTCTAGTTACTCAAATCCCAGCTCTTATTATTTCTATTGGTGCAGGTTTACTTGTAACTCGTTCTTCAGAGAATTCGAATTTAGGAACACAAGTATTTGGTCAAATATTCAAATATCCAAGAGCTTTGGCCATTGCTTCAGCCATGCTTGCTGTGTTTGGGCTTTTACCTGGTATGCCTTTTCTACCTTTTGCTGTATTAGCTGTCATCTCAGGATTCTTATCCCAAACTCTCAAACCAGCAGAGGATCCAGCACTTGCATTAGCAACAGGTGCTGACGCAAGTGCCCTTGGAAAACAAAAAGCGGGTGGTAAACAAGGCCAAGGTAAACCCGGTGACGCAGCTGCTGGTACAGCTAATACGATTGATGAAGTACGTAAGTTAGTAGACGTAGATGTTTTCGCTATCGAAATTGGACATGGATTACTTAATCTAGCGAACGCTAAAACAGGTGGTGATTTACTGACTCGTGTAACGGGTGTTAGAAAGAATCTAGCCAGAGAACGCGGTATTATTGTACCGCCAATATCTGTGCGTGATAATTTAGAACTAGATGCTAATGACTACCGCTTCTTGATCCGTGGTAAGTCAATTGCAAGAGGTCAGATCATGCCCACTCGGTTACTTGCAATGAATGTATCAGCAAGTAAGACAGTGCTGCGCGGTGTTCCAACCAAGGAGCCCGTATTTAAATTGGATGCTACTTGGATTGATGAAGTAGATAAAAAGAATGCTGAACTAAGCGGCTACACAGTTGTGGACGCAGCTTCAGTGATGATCACGCATTTAGCTGAAACGCTAAAAACAAACGCTCACCTACTACTTGGAAGACAAGAAGTTCAATCTCAGCTCGATTACGTCAAACAGTCACAGCCTGCACTTATTGCAGAATTACTACCTGACCTCGTATCCATTGGTATAATTCAGCGTGTACTCCAAAATCTGCTCCGCGAAAATCTAGCTATCGGTAATTTACCTATTATTTTAGAAGGTATCGCTGACTTTGCTGGAACTACAAAAAATCCAGATGATCTTTCAGAATTAGTACGTAAACGACTCGGTATCTATTTTGTACCCGAGTACGAATACCGTGCTGGCTATATTAAAGCACTCACTATGGATCCTCGTTTTGAGCAGTGGCTTAATACAAAGATTCAGCGCTCAGCAACCGATATTGGTCTAGCTGTGGACGCTGCTTCAGGTAGACATTTAATTGAAGAACTCAGCCGTAAGTCTGCTGACTTAGTTCAAAAAGGCTTACCTGCAGTTCTTATTGTTTCTGCTGAAACGCGTCTTGCTTTAAGACGTTTCCTTGAGCCTTCGTTTCCACGTCTAGCAGTGCTTGCTTACAGCGAATTGCCTGGAGCTACTGAAATTGAAAACGCAGGTATTATAACGCTTCCTGATAATCTTGCAGCTGCCTTAAATCAAGGCAACCAACCCTTAAAGGTAGCAGCATAATAACTTATCATGAATCCTGATTCACAAGTTCTTATCCCTGGTGCAAGTTACCGATTTGTTGTTAAATCGGCTGAGGATGCTGCACGTCTTATTCGGGAAAGACTTGGTCCAACAGCTCGTGTATTATCTGTAAAATCAATTGAAACTCAGGGCTTAAGTAAATTGTGGTCTGCTCCACGCTTGGAAGTGATTGCGCAAGTAGGTGAAGCAAATAAACCTGCTGAGACAGCTCTCTTAATTGAGGAAAATAAAGAGGTCTCTATTGCTCAGTTTAATTCCACGCAAGCAGCCTATGTTCCGCCAAGTTTGATGGCTCTACTTAAAGCCTCACGTATTTCAGAATTAGTCTTAGGTAAGTTAGTTGAGTCACCTCGCTGGGATGATATTTCTAAATTACCTCTGCACCGCGCTTTAGTCGAAGTGGGTCGTGAATTAGAACGCCAAGCCTCTACACGCTGGACAGGATCAGCTCTCACGCGTGCTGCTTTCTTTGGCCCTTCAGGCTGTGGTCGTACGACGGCATTATGTAAATGGGTAGGCCAAGATGTTTTCCGTAAGGCGCGTCTTGGGCATGTAGTCACAGCTGAATTTAGCCGTCCTAATCCTCCAGGCGTTTTACCCGTATTTTGTGAAGCACTAGGTGTACCTGTAGTGCGCTATCCTGCCTCCACACAACCAGCGATTCCTGGTGGTTTTGTTTATTTTGATTTGCCAGGTATGTCGATTGGACCAAGCGAGCATAACCAGGCACTGAGAGATTTTTTCACGACTGAAAAAATAGAACAACGTGTTCTCGTACTTAATGCTGCGTATGATCATAGTGTTCTACGTAATGCTCACGCAGTGGGTAGAGATCTAGGCGCTACGCATCTTGTATTAACTCATTTAGACGAAATTCCGCAGTGGGGTAAATTGTGGGATTATCTGCTGCAGGGTGCTCTTGAGCCCCTGTTTTTTTCAACAGGCCCTTCGCTTACCGGTGACTGCACGGAAGACGTGTACGATACCCTTGTAAGACGAACCCTTGCAGCAGGTTCTAACTTTAATGATACAAGCGAAGAAGATCAGGATCATACTTATTCAGGGAGGGTAGCAAAATGAAGTTTATATTTATTTCAGGTGGTCTCATTGGTTTCTTAACTGCTGCAGTAACGGATTGGTACATGGACCGTGGCCCTGATCGCATCTTTTTTGATGGCGCAGCTGGCTGCTTAATTGGAGCTCTACTTTTAAAATGGTTTTGGGGTGTTGTAATTCGTGGAGTAAGAGAAACCTACATCGCAAAACAAGCTGCAGCAGCCCAGGTAGAAGCAGCTAAACGTGCACAGGCTAAGACTGGTATAACCGTATAACATTTGTGAACACACTAGCCATGCAAGATCAGCAAAAAATTGAATCAACTCCTGATTCAAGGCCAACACCTGCATTAAAGGTGTGGCAAACCTACCAAGGGGTAGGTCCTGGTCCTATTGGAGATAATGAGTTAATTGAGCGCTTTCTACCTATCGTAAGAAATGTTGTAGACCGCTTAAAGCTTACCTTACCCGCTCACATAGATGCCGATGATTTGTACAGTGTAGGTGTTGTTGGTTTATTAGCAGCTGTTAGAAAATATAATCCTGAGCAGGGTAATACGTTCACAGGCTATGCAATTACACGTATTCGCGGATCCATCTTAGATGAATTAAGACGTATGGACTGGTGTCCAAGACGTGTCAGAGCGCGTGCAAAGAAGTTAAAAGAAATGATCGGCTCCTTGGAGCAAAAAATTGGTCGTGCAGCTACAGACCAAGAAATTTGTAAAGAGCTCGATATGACTCCTTCTGACTATGCTAAGTGGCTAGAGGAATCAAAGCCTGTAACATTCATCGCTATAGACCAAGATATTGACAGCGAAGGCAATTCAACTGCCTCACTGCATGATATTCTCAAAGACGAGAATGATAGTACGGGTCGTGAGACTTTAGAAAAAGACGAACTAAAGCAGCTTTTGATCGATCGCATATCTTCCTTACCTGAAGTTCCTAAAAAAATACTTTCTATGTATTATTATGAACAAATGAGGCTTGCTGAAATAGCAGTAATTTTCAACTTAACTGAATCAAGAATATGTCAAATACACGCTCAAACCATCCTAGGCTTAAGAGCCTATCTTGATCGTGCACGTAACGCATAATTTATCTAACACACTTATAACATGCTTATCATAGTCGGCGGTTTAATCGTTTTATGCTGTACCCTAGGAGGCTTTCTAGGTGAAGGCGGTAATCCCTTGGTGCTATTTCAGCCATATGAATTACTCGTTATTCTAGGAGTCGCAGCTGGCATTCTTGTTATTGCAAGCCCAGGGCATGTTCTAACGGCCATCATCTCCAAGTTTACTGCATCACTTAAAGGTGGTAGAGAAAGTAAAGCGCAGTGCTTTGATCTTCTGAAATTGCTTTATGAATTATTTAATATTGCGCGTCGTAACGGTCTAATCGCTTTGGACGAGCATTTAAATAATCCTGAAACAAGCGCTATCTTTCAAAAGTATCCTTCTGTTCTAAGTCACCATGAGCGTCTTCTGTTCATTTGCGCTGGTTTGAAGCCTATCGTGGATGGTAAAATTAAGCCCGATATGTTAGATCATATGATGGAATCGGAATTAGATGCTAAAGCAGAAGAAGCAGAACATCCTATTCACGTTTTACAGTTAGTCGGTGATTCTCTTCCTGGTGTAGGTATCGTTGCTGCCGTTCTTGGTATTATTAACACCATGGGCTCTATTAGTGAAGGTCCTGCTAAGGTGGGTGAGCACGTTGCTGCTGCACTTGTGGGTACACTTTTAGGTATTTTCGTAGCCTACGGCTTTGTTAATCCACTTGCTAATCGCATTAAATTTGCAAACGGCTCAGAAGCTATGTTCTTACGCTTAATTAAAGTATCCATTTGCTCCTTTGCTAAAGGTCTAGCTCCGCTGACCGCAGTAGAGAGTGCACGCCGTATCTTGGATCATTCTATCCAACCCACAGCTCAAGAGTTAGAAGATGCAGCAAAAGCTACTGCTACGACAGCCAAATCTTAAGCTCTCTTTTTAAACTCTTATGGCGCGCAAAAAAGCAGCAGCTCATCATGGTGGAGCTTGGAAAGTGGCCTATGCGGACTTCGTGACCGCAATGATGGCGCTTTTCATGGTGCTATGGATTTGCTCGCAGGATCACAAAATCTTGGAGGCAACAGCACTTTACTTTAGAGTTCCGTTTCAGTCATCTGGATCTGCTGGGTTTGGCGTAATGCCAAATAATAAAAAACCTACTTCCTCAGATAATACTAAAATCACTAAAGACTTGGCAGGTCAGAATGCGCATAAGCCTCAAGTGGAAATCAGTTATTTAAATGCGGTTGCAGAAGAAATCTATAAAAAACTAAATATCGACCAACAAGAGCCTAAGAAGCCGGTTGATATCGTCGTTACATCAGATGGATTACGAGTAACCTTATACGATAGGAGTAGTCATCCCGTATTTTTTGAAAATAGTGCTGAATTTACAGTCTGGGGTAAATTAGTCTCTCAGAACTTAGCTTGGCTCATTGATCGCCATCACTTTAGTGTAACGATCGACGGTCATACTAAAAAAGGAATTAAGTTTTTACATAGCGACTATACCGCATGGGAATTATCTTCAGACCGAGCAAACGCAATGAGAAGGAACTTAGTTTTCTTCGCTGTTGAGCCTTCCAAGATTGTTCGTATCACAGGTTACGCTGATACAACACCTCTGTCAGAAACTAAGCCTGAAGATGAATTAAATCAGAGAGTTACCTTAAGCTTATCACTTTCTAAGCCACGTGGTTCAGAAGTAGAATCCAGTATATCAAAGAAACAAGCAGCAGATCCATACGCTGATAAAGATTCAGCTTTTAGCGGTAAAATTCCTTAAGTGTAGTTTATCTATGACACCCTATTTACACGCAAAAAAACAGTATGCTGCTAATCACACAGCTGCCGCTGTGCCTGCAAAAGACGAAGCTTCTGCACTTAAAACTGCTGTAGCAGTTGGCTCCAAATCACACACTAGTGCAGTACCTGTGATTAAAGTGATTAAAGACGGAGATAAAATCATTCGTCTTGTTGTGACATGCTCATGTGGTGAGTGCATTGAAGTAGAATGTCTTTACCCTGAAAGCTGATCAAAAATTTGCCTAGGTCGTTTTTTGGACTGGAAGATTCTGCCTAGCGTTTTTGAGTCGAATTTATTATAATTCGAAAGTAGTTTAATTGATTGATAATCAGTTACTTATACATCGAATAAAAGGGTTGGCACTTATAATGCTATACTTACGGGTTAAACCGTGAATATTGGCATTTATCAAAACGCAGCGTCACTCTCAGCCCTTGAAAAATGGGAGGCTGCTGTATCCCAGAATATTAGTGCTGCTCAAATACCTGGCTTTCGTAAGAAGCTAGTCGAATTTTCAGCTATTAATACCGGACAATTCGGCATAGCTAAAGGCACTAATGGCTCAGATGATAATACCGTTGATGCACTTTTTCCTACGGCAACTAATCAAATAAGCTATGCTCGCGGTGTATCTAACCCTACGGGAGCTGATTTAGATATAGCACTACAAAGTGAAGGCTTTTTCTCAGTACAAAAAGCAGATGGCTCAACAGCTTACACACGTAACGGACAATTTGGACTCGATAGCTCTAGGACCATTGTTAATTCAAACGGCGATAAGTTATTAAGTGAATCTGGTTCACCAATTACCTTATCACCAAATGGTGCTAAGGTGGTCATAAGTTCTAGTGGCAATATAGTCCAAGGGGAAACCCCACTGGGTAAAATTGCAGTCAGTACCTTTGCTAACACGGGTGACCTTGTTCCTGTTGCTGGAGGTTTATTTGTTCCAACTAACGGTGCTCAAGCACAGCCCGTTGCAAATGCAGGAATTTTACAAGGCTATCTAGAGGGTTCTAACGTATCACCCATGAATGAAATGGTGGATTTGGTCTCTATCACACGCTTTTACGAAGCTAATCAAAAAGTTATCGCTAATGCTGACCAGCAAATGCAACGCACCTTGGACGCCCTTGGCTAAGCCACTTACAGTAATCACTTTTAAATAAATCGGCTATGAACTTATCACTATACTCAGCAGCTACAGGAATGGAAGCTCAGGAATTAAACCTGAATACAATCTCCAATAACTTAGCTAACGTAAATACCCCTGGTTTTAAAAAGAGCCGCATCGAGTTTCAGGATTTACTTTACTCAAACACACGTACCTCAGGTGCTGACACAGGTAGTGGTAACATTTTACCCAATGGTATCGAAATCGGTAATGGTACGCGCGCTGCTGCAACATCCAAAATTTTCCAACAAGGACAGTCCAATTCTACAGGCCAGCAATTAGACCTTGCGATTTCAGGCGACGGCTTTTTTGAAGTTCAAAAACCAGACGGCACACTTGCTTATACCCGTGACGGCTCATTTAAGCTTAATGCTAATGGCCAGGTAGTTACTGCTGACGGTTTGCCTGTTCTTAGTGGTTTCCAATCAGTTCCTCCAGGTACAAAGTCCGTAGATATTTCATCAAGCGGAAGTGTAACACTTCAAGGAGCAAACGGAACAACGACTTTCCAGCTTACACTGGCACGTTTTGCAAATCCTGCAGGCTTACAAAGTCTAGGTGGAAATTTATACTCCGAAACTGCTGCCAGTGGAACTGCTTCAACAGGGCAACCTGCGCAGAACGGATACGGTTCCTTAATGCAGGGCTACTTGGAAGGATCCAATGTAAGTATCGTTGAAGAAATGGTTAATTTGATCGCTGCTCAAAGAGCTTACGAAATCAACTCCAAGGCCGTACAGGCATCTGACCAAATGCTACAAAACGTAGCTAATATGCGCTCGTAATGAAGTTTTTTAGTCGCACTTCTTTATTTGTTAGTTGCCTACTTCTATTAGGAGTAGGAGTGAGTGTTTCACGCTCACAGGAAGGCGCTTTATCTGCAAATCAAAGTTCACATCTTGCAAAGCACGTCTACACGGCTTCGCAGTTTATGGCAGAACTTACCCGCTTAGTAAGTACCCATTACAATAGTGAAGGGGAGTGGGAATTAACAGCTCAGCAAGCCGTAGTTACACCCCCTACAGAAGCCGCAGTTTGGAGTCTAACAGTCACGGAATTTCCGGCACAACCATCACCTTATTTAGTGCTGCATTATAAATTAATTGCAGATGGAGTAATTGCCCAAGAAAATTCAGTTTTAGTGCATGCAAGTCTTTGGAAAATGGCTTGGGTAACTAGGCATCCTCTTAGTGCACGTTCCATATTTGATGCCTCTAGTTTGGACACTCAGCGTGTAGATTCATTTACTCAGCGTGATATTGTAGCAGCATCTGCTGGTGATAATACCTATGCTTACACACACGATATTCGTGCAGATAGCTTAATTACGTGGCATGACTTAGCACGTAGACCACTGGTAAAAAAAGGAGACATTGTAGATGTCATCGCTACAGAAGGTATGCTCTCTGTTTCAATGAAAGCCCTTGCTATGGAAAATGGCGTTAGGGGTGATCTTGTTACCGTACGTAATTTAGAAACAAGAAAAGATATTTCGGGCATCGTAGTTTCTGATGACCGTGTAGAAGTGCATTTTTAAGTATGAAGTCTAAATATACATTTATTCTAATTCTTATAGCAGCAGTAGCAAATGCTACTTACGGGGATTCGCTATGGGTATCTAAGGGAGGCGACCATTTAAGTATGTTTGCTGACCGCAAGGCATCACGTGTCGGAGATATAGTAACTGTGGTCGTCAACGTAACTGACGTTGCTTCCAGCACCCAAAGTAAACAGTCCGGTAGAACGTCATCTGTGAGTGATGCACTTGGTCAGTTCTTATTCCCAAATTTAGGTGCTCATGCTGGAGCGATGCCATCAATCTCATATAGCGGTAAGACAGCTTATACAGGTGGTGGTGCAGTCACTAACTCTCAAACACTCACAAGTACCACAGCTGTTATGGTGACTGATGTTCTACCTAACAATAATATGGTGATTGAAGGAATTAGACAGGTTTCATTTTCAGGAGAAACACAGTATATTTTACTCCACGGAATTATTAGACCAGATGACATAACACCTGGTAATACAGTAAGTTCATCTAGTATAGCCCAATCGAGAATTGAGTTTGTTAATACGGGTACTCTTAATGACTCAGAGAAGCTGGGTTTACTTTCACGCCTCTATGAAGCCCTTCATCCATTATAAGCAGATGAATCTTACTAGGAAATTATTATCCTCGTTGGGACTTTTACTATTAACTTTAGTAACGGCCAGTGTTCTTAATGCTGCACGCATCAAAGATCTTACTTTGGTTGAAGGCGGTAGAGATAATCAACTTGTTGGCTATGGTATTGTAGTAGGTCTTTCTGGAGACGGTGATAGTAACTCCAATGGTACACTTCATGTTGTTGCCAATATCTTACAGCGCTATGGAATCACCGTAAGTATCCAGGATTTGAAATCCAAGAATTTGGCTGCTGTAATGGTAACTGCAGACATTGGCCCTTTTATAAAGCCAGGTGCTCGTATCGATGTCACAGTAGCATCTTTAGGTGATGCAAAGTCACTTCAAGGAGGTATCCTTCTTCAAACTCCTTTATTGGCGGCTGATGGGGTAGCTTATGCAGTAAGTCAGGGACCTATTGCTGTAGGTGGATTTATTGGTGGTACAGGTGGACCTGGTGGAGCAACGGTTCAAAAAAACCATCCTACAGTAGGCGCAATTAGTAACGGAGCTATTGTTGAGCGTGCTATCAATGCTCAGTTTGTGCATGAAAATAGATTAAGACTACTTTTAGAAAGTCCTGATTTTAATACAGCCTCACGTATGGCAGATGCGATTAACCGTGAATGGCCTAATACAGCTTTGGCGGTCGATTCAGCTACAGTTCAAGTAGGACTTCCTGCAGTTTATAAGAATCGCCAAGTCTCTTTTATAGCAGATTTAGGGATGCTTGATATGGATCCTGATTCAATGGCTCGTATCGTAATTAACGAAAGAACAGGAACTATAGTGGCAACTTCGACGGTTAGAATTTCGGAAGTCGCAATTGCACATGGAAATTTAACGATCACGGTGGCCTCTAACGTAGGAGTAAGTCAGCCCAATGCATTTAGTACGGGTGGACAGGCAACACCTGTAAATAGCACACAAACTAATGTTACTGAACAAAGGGGTGGCTTCTCTATACTTAGGACGCAGCCTCCTACAATTGAAAGACTTGCTGCTGCTTTAAATGCATTTGGTGTTTCAACGCGCGATATGATGGCGATTTTTCAAACCTTAAAAAGAGCAGGGGCTCTGCAGGCTGAACTCATTATCAACTAGCCCATGGATATCTCAGGCATACTCGCTACTACTCAGGCTAATTCATTAAGTGCTTCTCAGGAGGCGCTTAAGGCTCAGAAGTCACCTGAGGGCGAACGTAAGCAAGCATCTAGGCAATTTGAGGCTATACTAATGCGTCAATTCTTATCCACCAGTGTGGGTGCAATGCTAGGAGGCGAACAAAGTTCTTCAGGAAGTGTGTATGGGTACATGCTTACTGATGTTCTCGCTCAAAAACTCTCCGATGGTAACGGCTTAGGACTAAGTAAGATGATCGAAACTCAGCTTACTCCAAAAGCACAAGCTGAACCAATTACGAGTGCTGCAAGTATACTTGCGCATAATCCACTTAAACCACTTTCAAGTTCACAGTAAACTTAACACTCTTTTATGACTAAATCCTGGCAAAGTATTGTAGAATGTCTTCGTGAGGAGATATCTGAATATGGACAGCTCTTAAATCTTTTCGCAGCTCAGCAAGACCTCATCTTTAAGCGTAAGCCTAATGAAGTACTTGAGCTATCAAGCAAAATTCACGCACAAGTTGAAATTTTAGAAACGAGGAGATCCGAGCGTGAAGCCAAGGTGCGTGATTTTGCAATCTCACATGGGCTTGATGCTGATTCAACACTGAGGTCGATGGTTCAGTATTTTGATGCTGAAGCTAGACCGCTTTTAGTAGCATTAATTACTGATGTTAATTTACTCATTCACCGTGTAAGACGCTCTTTAAGGCTTAATCACCGTCTTTTAAGCTGCATGGTTGATTCCCATCAAGCTGTTCTTAAACGCGTACAACCAGATAGTTTTAATACCACGTATTCAGCAATGGGGCGTGTTACTTCCTCAGCCGTAAGATCAGAGCCTAGGTTTGTGCTAGCTGGATAAACACCACTGTTATGTCTTTATTATCTGTACTCAATTTGACCAATAATGCGCTTAATGCGAATAGCCAAGCTATCAGCATTACGAGTAATAATATTGCGAATATAAATAACCCGGACTTTGCTCGGCAGACAGTCGAATTTTCACAGCAAACTGCAGTTACAACACCTCAAGGTGCTATAGCTACTGGTATTACAGCAACTGCCATTACAACACGTAATGCACTCTTAGATGCACAAGTACAACTCCAAGCTTCTTTAACAGCTGGAGTTACAGCTCAGGAATCTATTTTGCAGCAGCTACAGGCTTCCCTTGGCGAAAACTTAAGTGCAAATTCAAATTCCTCGGGGCAAAGTTCAACGTCAAGCAATGGTCTTGATATTGCAGTTAATCAGTTTTTTAACTCTTTTCAAAATTTAGCTACAAATCCAACAGATACGGGTGCTGCTCAGCAAGCTGTTGCTCAAGCAGGTATTTTATCGGACAGGTTTAACTCTGTTACAGCAAATATAAATACGGTAGCTCTTGGAGTTAATGCACAAATTTCAAGTAATGTAAGTCAGGTAAATCAGTACCTGACTGAAATTGCGTCACTCAATACTAAAATTACCTCAATGAATGGTAATGTTGCTGGATCTGCAGCAACGCTAGTTGACGAAAGACAGGCGCTTATAGAAAAGTTAGCTGGACTAATGCCTGTGACAGTAAGTGGCGATAATCAGGGTAGTTTATCACTTACTGCAAAAGCTAATGATGGTGCTGGTACGCCTGTTGCTCTAGTTACAAATGGCACAGTAAATAATCAAATTAGCTTTAGCTCAAGTGCTGCTAATACCGGGGTTTTCTTAGCAGGTACTACAAGTTTGGGTAACATGCAGACCGCCGCAGGGGAGCCTTCGGGATCACTTAGTGGACTTCTTCTTACCTTATCTGGGCCGCTTAATACGCTCTTAAAGAATGTTGATGCTATAGCTCAGCAAATTGTTACCTCAGTTAATGCTGCTTATAATCCTTCGGGCGCTGCAAGCGGTAACATATTTGCTGTTATTAATCCGAGTGTGATTAGTACTGATTATACAAATGTAAATAATCCACTTAACACGCTAATTAATACAACAGGACACCCGCTACTTGCGAGTTCGAGTCCAGCCTTTACTATTCAAGTAGGCGGCAATACAGATCCTATCTACATCACTTCCACGAGCGAGTCACTTCAAAGTGTACTAGATTCTATTTCTGCAGCAACAGGCGGTGCAGTCACTGGGACGTATAATGCAGCAACAGATAAGATAAGCCTAAGTAGTGCATCCACCTTTACTATTAGTTCAGACACCTCTAATTTCCTAGCGATAGCAAAAATTAGTCCCACTGCTACTAGTTTGAGCTCTACCACGAGTTCTGATGCTGTGGGTGCCTTAACATCGGTACTCAATGTTCCTGGATCTTATGCGAACGCTTTTAAGGTAGATCCTAACTTCATCCCAACTAATGTAGTTGCCGGTAACACTTCGTCCTACGGAGCGGGGGATAATAGCTATGCTCTTAATGTTGCCAATGTGCTTAGTCAGTCGTTTTCAACGACTGCACATGCTCCTGACAAAATTAATGGGACTATTACTCAGTTTTACGCCGGTGTTGTAAGTAATTTGGGACAAGCACTTCAGGCAGCATCAACAAATGCAGCTGATGAAAAGAATATCCAATCAGTTATTACAAACCAAAGACAGAGTGTGAGTGGAGTTACTTTAGATGAAGAAATGTCAAATCTGTTAACCTACCAAAAATCGTTCCAAGCATGCAGTGCAGTTATGCAAGCGATTGATTCACTTTTAACCAATTTCATAGCAAGACTCTAAAAAGGTAATTTTATGCGTATTACAGACTACATGGTAAGTTCGGGATTGGTAAATCAGATGCAAAATCTGAGTAGCAATGTTGATAACCTACAACAGCAAGTAGCAACGGGTATAGCGGTAAGCCAGCCCTCAGACAATCCAGCTGTGTATGGCCAGGTAGTGCAGCTGCAGTCCCAGGTCCAGCAGGCTTCTCAGTACGGTAATAATATCAATCAAGCTCTCCAGCAGTCATCGACTGCTATGAATGCTCTGCAGTCTATGCAGTCACTGTTTGACCAAGCTAGCCAAATTGCTACCTCGGCTAGTAATGCTACAAACACGGCACAACAGCAGGCAAACTATGCTACTCAGCTTAATCAGATTATAAATCAGGCAATACAAGTGGGTAATACCCAGTTTCAAGGGAATTACATTTTTGCTGGTAGTTCTGTTAAGACCGCTCCTTTTGCAGAGAATGCAATGAATCTAACTGCAAGTCCTGCTACGAATTTTGCATTTCCTAAGCAGTACGCTTACTTGCAAAATGTTACGCCTCACCAGATCCAAATACCTGTTGCTGCGAATACCAATTTAACTGTTTCAACACCTACGTCGTATAGCAGTGGATTTGCTGGATTTATCAATACCATGATAAATTTGAGTAATTCCTTAACCAAGAATGACACAGCAGGCATTGCAACTCAGTCGTCTAATTTAACGGGAAGTAGCTCGACTATAGAATCTAATATTACAAATGCAGTTGCTGATAATGGAGCTATGCAGGCGCGTTTACAGTCCCTACAAACTGAGAATACAGCAAATGTAACCCAGTATAATCTTTTAATTGGTAATGATACTAATACCGATATTGCAGCCACTATGGTGCAACTAAACCAGGCTCAATTGGCCTACCAGGCAGCAATTCAATCTGCATCTTCAATCATGAAGAGCTCAATTTTAAATTACTTAAGCTTTAACTAAGAACTAATATGAATTCATTTACTCATTCAGATATCGCAAGCATGCAGCCGCTAGGTAGTTCTGTACTGCATTTTCCAGAAGGTATTATCGGTTATGCAGATGTACGTGATGCTGAAGTCAAGGTACTTGAGCAGAAGAAACCATTTTCAATCATGAAGCTTGAAGATCCTACAGGCTTCATGAATTTGCTCGTCATTGAACCTAGAGATTTTCACTTAAACTATGAACCTGTATTCTTCGAGAATGACTTAATTAGTTTAGGCATTACAGATAAAGCTGATGTTGCTTTACTTAATGTAATTTCAACTGAGGCTAATTCAGCTGACGAAATTTCTGTTAATTTAATTGGGCCATTCTTGATCAATCGTAAACTTAAGATTGGTAAACAAGTCGTCATCCAGAATTACGCAAATTACAGCGTTAAACATCATATTCCTAAAGCTGCTTCAGAAACTAAAGCTTCTTAAAAGGGACTATGCTTGTTCTTTCCCGTAAAGTAAATGAAGTGATCCTTATAAATAATAATATAGAAGTTCGTATTAATCGCATAGAAGGGGACACTGTTAAAATAGGGATTCAAGCACCTAAACAAGTATCTATAATTAGAAAAGAAATAGCGCTTGATATAGCTGAAATAAATGCGGCTTCTGTACTAACGACAAAATTTCAAAATCAATAATATAAGTTATATTACGAGATAATATATATTTAAAAATGGCTTAACGTTATGAATATAAATTCTATAGATCAATCCAATCTGGATGTGCCGCAAAGTAAATTTGCGTCAAAAAATACTTTGGTATCGTCATTTACCGGAAGAGAAAAAGATTATATTTCAAATAATCTTCCTACGCCTAATTCACAGGATTCTATAAGTATAAGTAAATCAGCTAGCTCTCAAACAGACTCGACAGTATGGGTAAACTTTAAAAGCCGTACATTCGCTATTAACAATTCGATTGAGGCTAGATCGAGTGTTAATTCAATAATAACATTATTGAATAATAACGGATCTGAAATATTGACTTCATTGAAAGCGCCGACTTCAAGTGCGGTATTGAATTTAGTATATGATACAGCTTGTTAATTTGTACTAGTGATAAAGGGCAATAGAATACCTAAATGTATTAAATTGTGTTAAATATTGATTCATGATCTTATTTTAAAATATATAAATACATGAATTTTAATTATATTAACTAACTAAACTTTGTGTATACACTAGTAACAGCTTGTAAGAATAGGGAAGAGCATTTAACAGAAAATTTGCATCACTGGGTTGAAATTCCTAAAATTAGTGAAATAATTATTGTCGATTGGTCGAATAATAGACCGCTTTATGATTTAGAAAAGGTGGATCGTAGAATCAAAGTATTGCGTGTAGAAAATGAACCTAAGTGGATCTTATCTTATGCTTATAATTTTGGTATTTCGCATGCAAGTAATAGCAATATCTTGAAAATAGATGCCGATTGTAGACCAGACAATGAGATAACTGAATTCATACCCGGCACTCGACATTTTTTTGCAGGATTCTGGAAAACTGGGCAATTAGTCGATAAAGCATCAATAAATGGACAATGTATTTTTACGAAAAAACAATTTGATGATGTCAATGGATATTCTGAATTAATTCGTACTTATGGTCGTGATGATGAGGATCTATACGATCGATTTATACTTCATAAAAATAATCGTATCGATATACCACCTGAATATTTTAATTTTATAAAGCACGATGATTTTTTGCGTACGAAAGAGCAGTTTAAGGTGTCTATAGACAGCGATCAACGAGAGTATATTATTAGTACGCCAATATATAACGAAATGCGGAATTTATATTTAGGAAGAAATTTACTTTGGGGTCAGACATATAAAAAATGCATTTTTATAGAAAAGTCTAGCAATGATACTAAATACTATATTCGTGATAAAAATACTGAAATTACTATACCTGATGAAATTAATAAATCAGCAAAGTTATTTTCATTAAGATATATAGCTTCAATTAAGCTCCAAAAAAGTATGAGCGAAACTGCTGGTCTCAGTGAAGATTCTTGCTGGAACATACTTTCGAAAATTAATTAATAATTTAAATTAATGAAAGATTTAATTATCGGATGCATAACTGGTTATGATTTCAAAGACATAGCTCCTTGGGTTAATTCAATTGAAAAATGTGGATTCAAGGGTGATAAAGCTATGATAATTTATAATTGTAGCTACGATTGCTATAATGAGTTAACTAGGCGGGGTTTTATAGTGATGGCTTTTAACAAGGATGATAAAAATAAACGTTTTCATTATCAGGATAATTTCGGACCACAGATTGTAGTCACGCGGTTTTTACATATATGGAGTATGCTAAAAAAGTTTAATTCTAGTGATTATAGATATGTAATAACTACAGATGTGAGAGATGTTATATTTCAAACCAATCCTTCCAACTGGCTTGAGTTAAATATCGGTAACAAACTAATCAATGTTGCCTCAGAATCTATGTACTATGTGCATGAAGATTGGAGTAATATGAATATGCATAGTTCATTTGGGTCAGAAATATATGATCATATGAAATATCAAAAGATTTATAATGCCGGCACCTTAGCAGGATGTTTTACTGCGATTAGGGATATAGTATTAAATGTGTATCTTTTATCGCGTTTTAATAGAGTACACAACCCTGACCAAGCTGCACTTAACATCTTACTTAGCCTTGAACCTTATAAATCAATAACACGTTTTTCGGAATCTGAGGATGCTTGGGCATGCCAAGCCGGAACTACTGTAGACCCATCAAAGATAAACAAATACAAGAAATATTTGACTGAACCAGAGCCACATTTTGATGGAAATTACGTATATACGAGTGAAGGTATTAAATTTTGCATAGTACACCAATATGATAGAGTGC
>CAILHZ010000015.1 GCA_903834135.1 uncultured Opitutia bacterium
GATGTAGCTCAGTTGGTTAGAGCGACTGTTTCGTAAACAGTAGGTCATCGGTTCGATTCCGATCATCGGCTCCATTTTATAATATGGAGGCCTCAGGCAGACGATACTGGGGGTTTAAAATTTATTACGAGATGTATGATTTAAGTGGAATTCTGAATAAAGCAGATCCATTACTTAAGTAGCTAAAATCCTTCTAACCCGTGCTAGGAAAAAACATTGCTTCTAATCCCAAGTTAAAACTTGGTAAGCCGTACTGTGTTAAGCCTTATACAACGGAACACAATCTGCACAGGGGTGAGCATCTTTACCAGAGTTTAGGAGCACACCTGCTTGAGCATCAGGGCAGCAAGGGAGTTAACTTTAGTGTCTGGGCACCGAATGCAGCTTCGGTGTGTGTTATAGGGGATTTTAATCAGTGGGATTACATACGACATCCCATGCGGCGTGTGAGTAAAACGGGAGTATGGGAATTATTCATTCCTGAGTTAGGAGTAAACTCACTTTATAAATTTAGTATCACAGCTGCTGACACTAAAATACGTGTTGATAAATCAGATCCCTTTGCCTTTGCCTCAGCATTACGACCTGAAACAGCCTCTCGTGTAAGTAACCTCTCTAGCTACACCTGGAATGATACAGCATATTTAAAAAAGCGTAAAAAATCCTCACCCCTAGATAAACCGATCTCGGTATATGAAGTGCATTTAGGTTCATGGCGTTTGGCTAAAACAAAAAATAAGGATAAACGCTGGCTTAGCTACCGCGAGTTAGCGAAGACACTCATTCCTTATGTCAAAGACATGGGCTACACACATATCGAGCCCCTCCCTATCACCGAGCATCCCTATGATGGCTCATGGGGCTATCAGGTTACGGGTCTATTCTGCCCTACATCCCGGTTTGGGTCATCAGATGATTTTAAGTACTTTATAGATCAGGCACATCTTGCAGGGTTAGGTATAATTCTTGATTGGGTACCAGGACATTTTCCTAAAGATGAACATGGGTTATCACAATTTGATGGCTCTGCTCTATATGAACACGCAGATCCAACACGTAGTGAAAATCTTCAGTGGGGAACTTCGTTATTTAATTTAGATAAAAAAGAAGTACGCGAATTTTTAACCAGTAGCGCTTACTTCTGGTTTAAGGAATACCATATTGATGGCTTACGTGTAGATGCAGTTTCATCTATGGTGTACTCCGAATACTCAATAACAAAGCCGCTTAATCAGACCTTAGGCTTAAAAGAGAATTCAGGTGCAGTTACTTTTTTTAAAACCTTAAACTCACTTATTCATACGCAGTTCCCTGGCACCCTGATGATAGCCGAAGAATCAACGGCAATACTTCAAGTAACAGGGCCTAAGAAAAGACAGAGTTTAGGCTTTGATCTAAAATGGAATATGGGTTGGATGCACGACACCCTAGGCTACTTTAGTAAAGAACCTGTACATCGTAAGTTTCATCATAATGAAATTACGTTTTCACTGGTGTACGCTTTCAAAGAAGCATTCATGCTTGCCCTCTCTCACGACGAAGTAGTGCATGAAAAACGACCGTTACTGCTCAAAATGCCGGGCAAATCACCTGATCAATTTGCACATCTACGCAGTCTTTTAGCTTACATGTTTTCTCACCCTGGAAAAAAACTTTTATTCATGGGTAGTGAATTAGGGGTCACTAAGGAATGGAATGAATCTAGTGAACTTAACTGGGATTTACTTAACCAAATCCCGCATAAAAAACTTCAGAAATTCGTAAGACAGCTCAATAGATTCTATCAGGAAACTCCTGCCCTATACGAAAACGATTTTAACTGGGAGGGTTTTAAGTGGATCAGTGCAGACGACAAAGAGCGCAGCATTTTAAGTTTTATACGAATTGCCAACAAGTCGTTTGTAATTTCAGTTTCTAATTTCACCCAGATAGAACGTAAGCAATACCGTCTAGGAGTTCCTAAAAAAGGAACTTATACAGCTGTACTCTCAAGCGATGCTTTAGAGTTTGGCGGTTCAAGTAAATCAAAGCTGCAAAAGCATAAAGCTGTTGCAGGCGTTACAGATAACCAGCCCTACTCAATCACGATAGATTTACCTCCGCTTTCGACTGTCTATTACAGTCTAAAAGCGGAGTAAAAAATCCTTTAACCGTGCAGGTAAGAGGCAATGAGGTTTTCCAGATACTCTTGCTTACCTGACTTAGGCTTTGGTTCTCCTAATTGAGTAAGTACAAGTTTTTCGAGCTCCTTAAAGCCAATCTTCTTTTTCTCGATTAATTTACCGTAGCCTTGGTCAAAGCTAGCGTAACGAGCTTCGACAAACGATTCGAGTTTTCCTTCAGCAATAATACGGCGAGCAATCTTAAATGCTAAAGCATAAGCATCCATGCCACCAATGTGGGCATGGAACAGATCTTCTAGATCAATCGAAGGGCGACGTAATTTCGCATCGAAATTAAATCCACCAGTACCTAAGCCACCCGCTTTCTGAATTGAAAGCATAGCAAGAGTCAATTCACGTACGTCGGTATTGAATTGATCTGTATCCCAACCTAGGAGCAAGTCTCCAGCATTGGCATCAATTGAACCAAGCATACCTTGAGAGGCTGCTACTTCAATTTCGTGCTGGAAGGTATGGCCTGCAAGAGTTGCATGGTTAGTTTCAATATTAAACTTAAACTGCTTTTCAAGGCCGTAGGTTCTTAAGAAAGCAATACCGCTAGCGACATCGAAGTCGTATTGATGTTTCGTTGGTTCCTTTGGCTTAGGCTCGATCAAAAATTGGCCTTTAAAGCCAATCTTCTTTGCGTAATCCAGTGCCATATGCATGAACGCAGCCAAGTGATCTTGCTCACGCTTAAGATCCGTATTGAGCAGTGTTTCATAGCCTTCGCGACCACCCCAGAATACATAATTCTCTCCGCCTAATTCTTTAGTAACTTCGAGGGCTTTCTTAACCTGAGCTGCAGCATACGCAAACACATGCGCGTCTGGATTAGTTGAAGCACCACACATGTAGCGTGGATTAGAAAATAAATTCGCAGTACCCCAAAGTAAATGAACTCCGGTTTGTTTTTGTAAGATCTTAGCGTGTGCTACTAATTTATCTAAATTTTTGTTGGACTGAAGTAGCGAGGAACCTTCAGGAGCAATATCTCTGTCATGAAAGCACCAGAAAGGAGCGCGAATCTTTTGGAAAAATTCGAACGCTGCATCCATACGCGTCTTTGCAACTGAGATAGGATCCTTACCGCTCTCCCATGCACGTGTGATTGTACCAGGACCAAACGGATCGCTTCCTGCACCACGGAATGCGTGCCAGTAAGCAATAGAGAAGCGCATTTGCTCAGAGAAGGTAATGCCGTCCATGACCTCATCTGGATCAAAATGACGGAATGCAAGTGGGTTATCACTTGCTGGTCCTTCATAGCGGATCGTATCAATCTTAGGAAAGTGGGATGACGATTTTTTCATGGGGATTTCTTAAACTGATAGAACAATGCCCCAAAATCACGCGAAAAATGAAAAAACAATACATCTAAGACCTAGTCCACAAATATATGGATTGTCTGCCTAATATCGTCAGAGGACCGTCCAATCTCTACGCTATATTCACCCGCTCTAGTCATAAAACCGTGGGTGGCATCATCCCAACGCGCCAAATCCTCACGCGATAGCTTAAAAGTTACAGGAATGGTGGCCCCAGATTGTAACTTTACCCGTTTAAATCCTCGTAGTTCGCGTAAAGGTGCACCAGCAAACACAGTACCATGCCTCACATATAACTGAACCACTTCATCTCCTATGCGTTGACCTGTATTACGAACATGAGTGGTAATAGAAATTGGCTCACTGCCTAGATGCACCGAAGATACAACACTATCACTGTACTGAAATGACGTATAAGAAAGCCCATGGCCAAACGCAAAAAGAGGAATTCCTTTAAGATACATATAGGTGAAGCCTTTACTGATATCATATTCTTTTACAGAGGGAACCTGCGCTTCACTTGAATAGACAGTGTGAGGCAAATGACCGGAAGGGTTGATTAGTCCAAACAAGATATCGGCAAGTGCATGCCCACCTTCTTCTCCTGGCCACCATGCTTGTAGAATACCATCTACATGCGTCTTAATCCAAGGGACAACCAGTGGCCCTGCACTCATCTCAACTACGATAGTCTTTGGATTAACTTTATTTACGGACTCAACCAACATTTCCTGATCACCCGTGAGTGCCAAGGTTGTACGGTCTCTTGCTTCTTGTTCAACAGCAGCTGTAGTTCCAACACATACAATTGCTACATCAGCTTGAGATGCGATTGCTAGGGCCTTACTTAATTCGCTTTTAGAATCACCCACAGGCTCATCAATTTCGTTTTTAAAATGGGCACGTTTGCCTCCGCCAAGATTTCCACCAAAAGCATAAAGAACAGAAACTCCAGGTGCACGATCCTTTATTCCTTGTAGTACCGTTACAGACGGCAGAGCTACACCGTTGTAATTATTCATAATAATTCGATTAGCCAAAGGACCAATAACAGCGATCGTTTTAACAGTCTTAATATCAAGAGGTAAAACAGCATGCCTATTTTGCAAAAGCACAATTGATTCTTGAGCAGCCTTAAGAGCAACTAAGCGATGGGAATCACTGCCAATAACACTTAAAGGAATATGACTATAAATTCCTTGTTCAAAGGGATCGAAATCACCCAATTTAAATCTTACTGTAAGTACACGCTTTAAGGCATCATCTACACGTTCAATTGGCAATTTACCCTCCCGTACAGCAATCGGGATATATTTTTCATATTCCTTATCTGAAAAATCACAGCCTGCCAAAAGACTCTGAGCTACTGCATCAACATAGCTCATCTTTTTAGCCTCATGTCCTTCAACCATGCTACGTACACCTCCTAAATCGGAAACCACAAAGCCTTCATGCTTCCATGTCGTTTTAAGAACGTCGGTTAATAGCCAGTGATTAATATTATTTGGCACTCCGTTGATTGCATTGTAACTAGCCATTACCGACTGAGCTCCTCCTTCTACAATCGCAGCCTTAAAATGCGGCAGCCAGTATTCATTAAGCATACGCTCAGAAACAGCTGCATTTAATTTCTGCCGATCACTTTCAACATTATTGACTGCAAAATGTTTTAATGTCGCAGCTAGTTTCAGATGTAAAGGATCGCTACCCTGCAAGCCCTTTACATACGAAACCGCCATACTTCCCGTCAAAAAAGGATCCTCACCCCAGGCTTCATGGTTCCTACCCCAATAAGGATTTCGTTCAATATTGATCACAGGTGCACGGTAAATAAGCCCCTTATGTTGACCTGCTGCGTGTGGATCAAGATGCCAGCCATTATAAATCGCCCTAGCTTCATCCGACAAAACAGTAGCTATTTGATTTTGGACTAGGTCCGTATCCCAGGTTGCAGCCATGGCAATACAGGTAGGAAAAAATGTCGTAGGCCTATCCCACTGCACACCATTTAGACACTGATTCCACTGATCAGCGAGTATATGAAAACGTTCCACTGGTTCTGCCTTGTGATTTAAGAGTCTGGCTTTCTCTTCAAGCGTAAGGCGACTAATCAAATCATTTACCCTTAAATCTATTGGCTGCTTTGTATCTAAATACAAAGCCTGCACTTGCACGATTTCAGACATCAGTGCGTTACTGAATACTAAAGAAAAAAATAAAAAGCCTAAACGTTTCACCGGAGAGGTAACCGATTTAGAAAAAATTTATGCTCCCATTATCATGTATTCGACTGCTTCAACTAACGCTTCCCAGCTAGCATCAATGATATTGTCACTAACACCAACTGTAACCCAAATAGACTTACCGTCTCCACTCTCAACTAAAACACGTGTACGTGCAGCCGCTCCCTGATTTGTCTCAAGAATACGTACTTTATAATCACGTAGAGTCATTTGCCGTAAATGAGGATAGGTTGTTTCAAGTGCTAGACGCAGGGCCTGATCAAGCGCTCCTACAGGGCCTGTTGATTGAGCTGTTTTTTCTATAAGATCTGCACCTACCTTAACCTTAACCGTTGCTGTAGCTGAGAGTGTAGAACCTAGACGTTCAATAACTACACGGTAACTTTCGACAACGAAAGGTGATGGCCTTTTACCCGTCCACTTTGCGACTAAAAGTTTAAAGGAAGCGTGAGCAGCTTCATACTCATAACCTCTAAATTCACGTTCTTTTAAATCTTCAATGAGAGCCTTCATTTCTGGGCGCTTCTCATCAAGTTCTAATCCCATTTCCTTTGCCTTTAACGTTAAACTGCTACGCCCTGCCATATCTGAAACTAAGACACGCGTTCTGTTTCCAACTAAAGCTGGGTCGATATGTTCGTAGCTACGGGCAACTTTTTGAGCTGCATTAGCATGAAGACCACCCTTGTGCGCAAAGGCTGATTCTCCAACAAAAGGTGCTTTAGGATTTGGTCTTAAGTTAGCAAGCTCATCAAAGAATAAGGAGAGTTCGCGAATACGAGAAAGATTATGTGCACAGGCAGCAGTCTTCCCCATCTTAAGGAAGAGATTAGGAAGTATAGAGACTAGATCAGCATTTCCTACGCGCTCTCCGTAGCCATTGATTGTACCTTGTACAAGTCCAGCACCAGCTTGAATTCCTGCGAGTGAAACAGCGACGCCAAGACCGCTGTCATTGTGACAGTGAACACCTACCATAGCCTGGCCAAAACGTGCCACTGCAGCTGATGTAATACGTTCAACCTCAGAAACAAGTTTTCCACCGTTTGTTTCACACAGTGTTAAGTTGGAAGCACCTCCACGTGCTGCAGCCTCCAGAGTTCTAATTGCATAATCTGGATTATCTAAAAATCCATCGAAAAAATGTTCGGCGTCGTAAATAACTTCACGACCTTGTGCTACTAAATAACGCACAGAATCTTCAATCATTTCTAAATTCTTTTCTGGGGTTGTCTTCAGAATTTCTAAGACATGCAGCATCCAGGTTTTACCTACGATCGTAACTACAGGCATTTCACTATCGATTAACGTCTTTAATTGGGGATCTTGATCAGCACGTCCATCTGCCCTACGGGTAGCACCGAAGGCTGCTAGCTTAGCATGCTTGAGTTTTAATTTTTTAGCTTCAGCAAAAAAAGTAATATCCCTTGGATTAGAACCAGGGAAGCCCCCTTCAATATAGTCTACTCCAAAAGCATCAAGCCTCTCAGCAATGAGCAACTTGTCGGTCACAGAAAAGCTAATCCCCTCACCCTGTGTACCGTCACGTAAGGTGGTGTCGTAGATTTTGATGGAGTTGTTGCTCATAAAAAAGAAAACCCCGGGGCTTGTTAGTAGGCCCGGGGTGATGGAGAGTTTAGCGCGTTCGATTCAGATTACGCTAGATCTCCATTCCCAGGCATTCCGGGAATAATAATGGAGCTAATGATAATCGCTATCGAAGACGTCATGAAGAAATAAGCTAAAAGTAGACTAATAAGGCTGTCGATCCTGTTTTTAAGACCTTAAACAGCAGTGCCTGCTGCTGCAACGAGGTCTAAAAAGCTACGGGCTTCAAGGCTAGCGCCGCCAACAAGACCGCCATCGATGTCTGCCTGAGCTAGGAGCTCTCCTGCGTTTGCTGGCTTCATTGATCCACCGTAGAGGATCCGTATTTTTTGAGCTGTTTGATCCCCAAAAAGTTTACCTAAAAGTCCGCGTATAAAAGCGTGTACTTCTTGTGCTTGCTCGGTGGTCGCTACCTTGCCAGTTCCAATCGCCCATACTGGTTCATAGGCGATGACAAGAGTCGCTGCTGTGTCCTTATTAACGCCTTCTAGACCACCTTCTAGCTGTGTTTTAACAACAGTTAAAGTAGTTCCAGCATCACGTTCAGCCAAGGTTTCACCAACGCACAAAATTGGCTTAAGTTGATTCTTGATGGCAGAAAGCACCTTTTGGTTTACGAATTTATCAGTATCACCAAACAACGTCCTTCGCTCACTGTGTCCTAAAATGACGTGCGTCACAAATAAGGAGCGCAACATGGGTGCTGAGATTTCTCCAGTAAATGCACCGTTTGCTTCATGGTGCATATTTTGTGCCCCTAGTTTAACCATAGAGCCCTCAAGAGCTACAGCTGAACTTTCGAGTGCTGTAAAGGGAGGACATACGACGACTTCTACATCGTTACGTTTGCCTACCCCAATACGGATGTCTTTTAAAAGAGCGGAGGCTTCAGCCGCCGTCTTGTTCATCTTCCAATTACCAGCAATGAGTTTTTTACGCAGTGAAGACATAGAAATAATAAGATTAAACTTCGAGATAAGCTACACCTGGGAGAACTTTACCTTCAAGGAATTCTAAACTTGCACCACCTCCGGTGGAACAATGAGTCACTTTGTCAGCCACTTTAAATTTCTTTGCTGCGGTAGCGGTATCTCCACCACCCACTACAGTAACTGCGCCAGCTGCCGTAGCTTGAGCAACTGCTTCAGCCATAGCTTTAGTTGAACCAGCAAATTTTTCGAATTCAAAAACTCCGGAAGGACCATTCCATACGATCGTCTTAGCTCTTAAGATTGCAGCAGTGTAAAGCTTAATGGATTCAGGACCACCGTCTAGACCCATCCAGTCATTAGGAATACCTGTCTTATCACTTGCAATTTGTGTCTGTGCATTAGGATCAAATTTATCTGCGCATACAAAGTCTACAGGGAATACTAAATTCACACCCTTAGCTTTAGCTTTATTAACGAGTTCTAAAGCGATCTTGGCACCTTCTGGATCAAATAAGCTTGTTCCAATAGGCATACCTTCAATTACATGCTTGAAGGTAAAGGCCATACCCCCACCGATTATAATCTCATTTGCTTTCTCAAGCAGATTATTAATGAGAGGAATTTTATCTGCAACTTTTGCACCACCTAAAATAGCGAGTAGTGGACGCTTAGGATGATCGAGCACAGCAGCAAAAGCATTAAGCTCAGCTTCCATTAAAAAGCCTGCTGCTTTTTCAGGAAGTGCTACGCCAACCATCGAGGAATGCGCACGGTGTGCAGTACCAAAAGCGTCATTCACAAACACATCTCCCAACTTGGATAGACTTGCACGGAATACTTCAACAGCCTTCGGATCAGCCTTCTTAGAGGTACCATCTTCAAGCTTAAGCTTACCTTCTTCTTCAATATGGTAACGTAAATTTTCGAGTAAAACAACACTTCCTGGTTTAAGTGCAGCACATGCAGCTTCAACAGCTGGGCCTACACAGTCGTCTAAAAATGTTACTGGCTTACCTAAAACTTTTTCAAGTTCAGCAGCGATTGGCTTAAGCGAAAACTTAGCAATCTTTTGAGCATCAGGACGACCAAGGTGACTCATTAATACAACGGAGGCACCCTGCTCTAGTGCGTACTTAATAGTAGGCAGTGCAGCTACAATACGCTGATTGTTCGTGATAGCTCCAGTAACTTTATCCTGGGGGACATTAAAATCGACCCGGATAAGCACACGCTTACCTGAGAGCTTAAGATCGCGAATAGTTTTGAACTTAGACATAATAAAATAATTAAAAAAATAATCCTAATCTACTAAAACACCTAGCGTAAAAACAAAGAAAGAGGAAGTCTGCTTAGGCGCACACTTCCTCTTTCAAAAAACGAAAACGTTAAACCTTAGAGAGCAGCGGCTACCTTCTTAAGAAGATCTACACAGCGGTTACTATAACCCCATTCGTTGTCATACCAAGAAACGAGTTTAAAGAAGCGGCTATTAAGCTCCATGCCTGAACCTGCATCAAAGATTGAGGAACTCTTGTCGTGAATGAAGTCTGAAGAAACAACTTCATCACTGGTGTAAGCTAAGATTCCCTTCATGTATGTTTCGCTTGCCTTCTTTAGCGCAGCACAAATTTCTGCATACGAAGTTTCTTTTACAGTGCGAACCGTTAAGTCGACAACAGAAACTGTAGGCGTAGGAACACGGAACGACATACCGGTTAACTTACCTTTAACTTCAGGAATAGCTAGGCCAACAGCCTTTGCAGCACCTGTGGTTGAAGGGATGATGTTGATAGCAGCAGAGCGGCCACCTTTCCAATCTTTCTTGGAAGGACCATCGACTGTCTTTTGAGTCGCTGTGTAGGAGTGGATCGTGGTCATTAGACCTTCTTCAACGCCAAAACCTTCCTTAAGCAGTACGTGTACAACAGGAGCTAGACAGTTTGTAGTGCACGATGCATTCGAAATAATGTGGTGAGAAGCTGGAACATACTTTTGGTCGTTCACGCCCATTACGATTGTAATGTCTTCACCCTTTGCTGGTGCGGAAATAATAACCTTCTTTGCACCTGCAGCAATGTGTCCCTTAGCTTTATCAGCTTCGGTAAATAGACCTGTGGATTCAATTACGATTGAAACGCCGAGTGCGCCCCATGGTAATTCAGCAGGAGTCTTAGCACTAACGACCTTGATCTCATGACCATTCACGACAAGTACGTCATCTTCTAATTTATCCGCAGAAGACTTCTTTGATGAAACAGTTCCATTAAAGCGTCCTTGGGTAGAATCATACTTAAGTAAGTATGCTAAGTTGTCAGCGGGAACGATATCACCGACAGCCACCACATCAAAAGTGGTTCCAAGAAGTCCTTGCTCAACGAGAGCACGGAATACAAGGCGGCCGATACGTCCAAAACCATTAATCGCTACTTTGAGAGCCATAAGTGTCTTAAGTTTGTTTATGCGTTAGATTTATAATTGCAGGTTCCACACGAGACGTGAGGAGCATTTAAACAACATTCTTTGCTACTGTTTTGCAAGGGGAATGCTTCTTTTTTCTCTCCGATTTAAGTGCATTCTTAGCCTTCAAGAACCCAGAGTGTACAACTCAGCGCCGGTAAGTGCAATTTCGGCTCAACCACCCGATGCGCTCCATGCTTAGGTACATGAAAACGTTCTTCATCAGCAAGTTGCTGCCAAACACCAAGTTGAGAGACAGCTTCTGTAATAGGAACTAAAGATGCACCTAATCCAGGGTTAATAGCAAATAGCAGGCGTAAGCCACCATGAGATTGGTCCGCATTATAAAGAAGCGCTATGGAATTCCCATCAGGTGCCTTAAAAGAGCTAAAAAAGCCATCTTCAGGACGACTATATAACCTAAGCAGGCGGCCTAGATGGCTTTTCCTGAAGTCTATCCACTCCGTGAAGTAGGCATGCGTCGCTAAATGGCGTTCAAGACGGGTATAATCCAAGGCATTTATATCACCACGTAAGTAGGTATTATTAATACCGTACTTTGACCTCAAAAAATCCTGCCCACTTGAAATCATGGGGATTCCATGTGACATAAACAAAATGGCCGCCATTAAATGCGTACGTCTTACGTCATTAGTCGTACAGTCATAGCCGTTACCGTCTGAACGTTCTGTAATGGAATCAATCCAGGTACGATCATCATGTGACTCAGTATAGTTTACTGTTTGAGCAGGCCATTTAGCAAAATACCAAGGAGAGCCTTTTAAATAGTATTCCAAGGTCTCTGCTTTACCCTGATCAAGCACATAACTCCTAACAAAATTTCTGTATCCGTCGTTCCACGACGACCAAGGGGTATCCCTGAGTACACCCGCAATATGTCCCCTAAAACTCCAGGGTTCAGCGATTAAAATAACATTTGATTTAGCGTGCTGTAAAGCAGTAGCAATATCACGTAAAACATCCACCCCGAGTAGTTCAGCAAGATCGAAACGAAACCCGTCTACTGCGTAAGTTTTAATAAGATGTATGCAGCTATCGATAATAAGACGCTTTGCCATGGCAGCACGCGCACGCAAATCATTGCCACAGCCACTCCAATTCATGAGATGCCCTGCTCTATCTAAAGTCGCATAGTAAATACGGTCTATCTTAAGCAAGTGCTCTGGTACTCCGACATGATTATAAACCACATCCAAAATAACAGAAATTCCTCGTTTATGAAACGCTGCTACAAGTGCCTGCAATTCAGTAATACCAGAAGCTTGATTAGGATCTAAACAGTATGTGGATGAGGGCGCGAAATAATTAGTCGTCATGTACCCCCAGTGATACTCCTCATTAGTCACACTATCGCACTGCTGTATGGGCTGTAATTCAACGCAGTTAACACCCAGATTACTTAAATAAAATTGGCTACTTTCTACCCAGGTTGTAAGGCCAGTAAAACCACGACGCTGAGCTTCATTTGCACTAATAGGCGCATGACAGGCCAAGTCTCTAACGTGTGCTTCAGCAATAATTAGATCCTGCCAATTGTGAGTTCTAAAAGATAAATCAGCAGGACCAATTAAGTCCTTACTTACAACAATCCCTGGACCATCTCTTGAAACACACGCAAGCGCGTAAGGATCTAATACCTTAGCCTCAGGATCAAAAGCGCCCGGACCTTCTCTTACGCCGTCCAGTTTATACCAATACCTCCACCCATGTAGATTCTTACTTAAAGTGACTTCCCATACACACGGGACCTGACCTATTTCCTTACGGCGCTGAAGCTCAAACGTATACACTTCAGATGTATTGGTTTCACTTAGCTCCAAGACGACAGAGGTTGCACGCGGCGCAAATAATCGAAACAGAGTCGACTTGCCTGACTGAATCGCACCAAGAGGTAAATCCGTTTTTAGTTCATAAAAGAAATCACCTAAGGCGAGCGGCATTGGACCTCCACTACCCTCGACAGCGATCAAGGGTAAGCTAGATAATTCAAATGCCTGAGATGAAGAAAATTGCCACAGCTGCTTACCTAGTTTGTCTGGATAAATCCCCCGATTATGATTACCACCCTGATCTAAAATAATATTCGGTGCATAATCAGGTACTGGAAGCCAAATATGTTCTGAGGTTACAAATTTGAAACTTTGTATTCCTGAAAAAACAAAACGATCCGCCTGTCCCCTCCAAAGCAGCACCTTATGACCCTTAAGTATTGCAGGATCTAGACGCCACAGGGGATCTCCCACGGCTTGTTGCCAACCATTAAATTCCCCAGCAACATAGACTGGATCATTCTGTGAACCTAAATCACTACTATGCTCTAAGGGGTAAACAAAAAGAAACTCATTGGTTTCTAAATCAAAACAGTACCCATATAAGCTACCAATAATAAGGCTATCGGCCACTGTAACCACTAACTGAGTGTTAGGCCCTGATGTAAGGTCAATCTGAGGAGCTTTGGCTGAGTTCCAATCCCTATCAAACTCGACAATCCCCACTGTTGGTGACTCAAGCCAAGCACTGAGGAAGCGTGGATGTTCAGAAACCATTAAAAGTTAACCTCAAAGTAAGGACTAAAGCTGATAGGTTGCAAGTGAAGGACATAAGTTAGTCTCACTAGAGCAGGCCGAGTGCCTAAAGTTCCTTTAAAAGCGTACTTGAACAAAAGCGGTATAGGAAGCGATGATAGCGTCTTACCTCATACATGCCTTCTCACGGTAAAATTCTTGTCGCAATGTCAGGCGGAGTAGACAGCTCCGTAGCAGCGCTTCTACTTAAAGAAGCCGGTTATACAATTGAAGGTGCGTACATGAAAAACTGGATTAATGAGGATAAAGTCATTGGTCATTGCCCTTGGGAACAAGATATTGTGGATGCACGTAATGTAGCCGAGCATTTAGGTATACCCTTCCAAGTGGTGAACTTAATGCAGGAGTATAAACACAAAGTTGTTGAATACTTGCTTGGTGGTTATGCGCGTGGACTTACCCCAAATCCCGACATCATGTGTAATAGTGAAATCAAATTTGGTGTATTTCGCTCGTGGGCAAAAGAGCATGGCTTTAGTGCTGTAGCAACAGGACACTATGCTAGACGTGCAGAAGAAACCGGACATCCAGTCATCCTTGAAGGTCTTGATAAAGGAAAAGATCAAACCTACTTCTTATCACTACTCACTGAAGATCAGATAAAGGATGCCGTATTTCCAATCGGGCATTTACAGAAATCTGAATTGCGTGAAATAGCTAAAAAAGCTGGGCTACCCACAGCAGATAAAAAAGATAGCCAAGGAATTTGCTTCATCGGTGAAGTTAAGATGGCAGACTTTTTAACAGCGTACGTTCCAGAGAAACCTGGTCCTATTATAAGAGCTAGTGATGGTAAAGTACTAGGAAATCACAAGGGGCTACACTACTTCACAATTGGCCAACGCAAAGGAATTAGAATTCCTTCCAATACAGATAACGAAAACTATGTCGTTGTAGGAAAACGCGGTGAAGACCATGCCTTACTTGTTGCTTTCGATCACAGTGATGCTCCTGG
Organism: uncultured Opitutia bacterium; assembly: GCA_903834135.1. Taxonomy (GTDB): domain Bacteria; phylum Verrucomicrobiota; class Verrucomicrobiia; order Opitutales; family Opitutaceae; genus Palsa-1447. Next base: position 14,292 of record CAILHZ010000015.1, read on the forward strand.
TCTATATCAAAGTGAAATCAATATCCATAGCTTAAGCTGGACAAGTAGTGCGATCACCCAGACTTCAACACTTGAAGGCCGAGTGCGCTACCGTGATCCTCGCGTTAAACTCGAATTTATCCCTCAAGAAGACAGAAAAGCTGTTGTTCGATTTCTTACTCCCCAAAGAGCCCTAGCTTCCGGTCAAATACTTGCTCTTTACGATGGTGAAAAACTACTTGGCGGCGGTGTATATCTTTAAATTTAGCGCAGTGCTGTGAATGCAATACTCACGGCAAAAGCAATAAAGACTACACCCAAGACTCGGTCTATCAAATAGCCTTGGCGTAAGAATGCAGTACGGATTTTTTCGCGGGTAAAAACATACCCTACAAACGAAAACCAGATAAATGTCATAAGCGCAATCCACACACTGTAGACTGCTTTTAAAGGTAATGGAGTAAATGGACTTACAACTGTCACAAAGAAAGCGATGCAGAAAAGTGCACATTTAGGATTAAATATATTAACAATAAATCCTGTTTTCCACGCCTCAAGTGGCGCTTGGTTGATTGATTCACCTCCCTTAGAGTGTGCAATCAAAAGATTAGTAGGCTTAGCTCGAAGAGAACAGTATCCAAGGTATGCAAGATAACTAGCACCGATCCATTTAACAACAGTGAATGCAAAGGGAGAGCTGCTTAATAGAACGCCAAGACCTAACAAGGAATAGCTAGCATGGAATAAAATACCTGAGCCTATGCCAAACGCAGTCCATATCGCAGTTTTACGCCCACTCTTTATACTTTGCTTTAAGACTAAAGCAAAGTCTGGGCCTGGACTTGCAACTGCTAGTAAATGTACAAGCGATAATTTTAAGAATTCCGGCCAGTAGGACGACATGCAGCTTTCTTTTCCTGAGTACGGAACGTAGCAACGCGCTTGAAGAGATCTTTTTTGAGACGCTCGATTCCAAGTGTCTCTAAACATGAAATTGGAAGAACAGCCACGTCGTGCTTCTTTTTAAACTTCACCAGATTTGCTTTGAAATCAGGTAGATCCATTTTGTTGGCTACAACTAAGCGTGGTTTCTTAAGCAGTAATGGATCGTAGAGTTTTAACTCTCTAAGAAGATGCTTATAATCGTCCCAAGGATGACGCCCATCATTACCAGCCATATCAATAATAAGAATCAAAAGCGCACAGCGTTCAATATGCCGTAAAAACCGGTGCCCAAGACCCTTGTTTTCATTTGCACCTTCAATTAGCCCTGGAATATCTGCTAAGAGTAAACGTTTGGAACCGCCAAACTCATCAAATAATTCGATTACACCAATTTGCGGATGTAGCGTTGTAAACGGATAAGCTGCTGTTTTTGGATGTGCTTTAGTCAGTTGCTTAGTAAGGGAAGATTTTCCTGCATTTGGAAACCCAACTAAACCAACATCTGCAATACTCTTTAAAATAAGTTTGAACGAACCACGCTCCCCAGGCTGTCCATCATTTGCGCGCTTAGGTGCACGATTAGTCGGCGTTTTAAAATGGGTATTACCCCAGCCTCCATTACCGCCCTTACACAGAACGATGCGCTGACCATCCTCAATTACCTCAGCAACAATTTGACCACTCTCTACGTCAGTAACAACGGTTCCCAAAGGCATACGCAATTCTGCATTCACACCTTCTTTACCACTGCAGTCTTTACCTAGACCATGTTCGCCACGTTCACCTTTACGGTGTGGCTGAAATTTATAGTCCACCAAGTTATTGGTGTTCACATCTCCGATCAAAATGACGTCGCCACCCTTGCCTCCATCACCTCCATTAGGGCCGCCCCAAGGCTCATATTTTTCGCGGCGGAAGGCGATACAACCACGCCCGCCATCACCGGCTTGAATTTTAATTGTGCATTCGTCGACAAACATGCACATAGCCAAGCAGAAGCTAGCTCATTTGCCAAGGGGTGCGTTACTAAATTACACACCAATAAAGTCATAAGTTGCTAATAAATAGCAACTTACAACGATATCTTAATGCCTTTTCTAAGGTATGTAGGAACGTCTAAATCCTGCCCATCATATAGATTACGGTCAGTTCTCTCAAAATTACCCCGACTTTCGAGTTCTCCGAAGCCAAATTCATGCTGCGCAGTTTTAACTGCCGAGGTTTGAGTTTTTCCTGAAGGTGTATTCCCAGTAGCAGGCAATTCTTCTTCAATTAAGTTTTCAGTTACAACTGCTGGTTCTGTTTGAGAGCTGGAAAAACTTGCTCTGCCTTTAACTGTAGTGGCACGACGTGAAGGAACAGTGCGTCCACCCATATCGCTAGTTCCAATAACACAAATTTCAACCTGACCTTGTCTTGCTTCATCAATGACAGCTCCCATGACGAAATTTGCATCACGTCCAAACTGTTCTGCAACAGCACTCATAATCTGGTTAACCTTCGCCAGGGTAAGATCTGTTCCACCCACAATATTAACCAACAAGCGATCTGCTTTTCTGGAAAATTCTGGGACATGCAGCAAAGGACAAAGCTTCAAACTAGCAATAGCGTCAGCAACTGCATTATCACCGCTACCCTCGCCTAAACCAAATAGTGTTTTACCCCCGCGATGCTGAAACACCTGACGAAGAGTAGAAAAATCCAAATTAATTAGCCCTGTCTTAAATAAGATTGCCCAAATAGATTTTACACCACGACCCACCCAATTATCTGCACGAGCAAAAGAATCTAAGACAGTCTCATTCTCCGCAGCTTCCTGTAAAACTACATCATTAGGAAGTGCAATGACTGCGTCACAGACTTGACGCAAATTACGTAGCGCTTCTTCTGCTTGTTTCAAACGCCTTCCACCTTCGAAACTAAAAGGCATCGAAACAAAGGCGATCACAAGTGCACCTGATTCTGCAGCAATTTCTGCTACAATAGGACATGCGCCACTGCCTGTACCTCCACCCATACCCGCTAAAAGAAATATCAAATCTGAGTCTTTAACTGCTACTGAAATCTTCTCTCTGTCTGTGTCGGCTGCCTCACGACCCAGTTCTGGATCTCCACCAGCTCCTAAGCCGCGTGTTACATTCATTCCGATCAAGATTTTTTCCTGCACAGGAGATGAGCCTAGAGCCTGACTATCGGTATTAATGCACGCTAGCTGCAAGCGATCCAAATTATCCATCTTCAAACGATCGACCGCGTTGGAACCTGCACCACCTACTCCAATAATCTTAATTGCGATTGAACGCTCAGAAGCTAAGGACGGATCAAGAGGAAGTTCGTTTAAGTCCATAGGATTATCCGTTGGAGAATAAGCGTGATAGTGTACCCAAGAAACCACGTGTTTCTGAGGATGCAGATGCTTTGCCGGCTTTACCGCTTAAACTATAATATAATAGTCCCAGCGCTGTCTGATAGCCTGGATCACGTAAATTATCTGCTAGCCAGCTTGGTGCTTCACCTAAGTGTGCATTTACTGCAAAGATTTTTGAGGCACATTCAGTGAGTCCTGGCAATTTAGCACTGCCACCAGTGAGCACTACACCTGATGCACAAGTTTCAGGTGTAAAAGCGTGACCTAATTTCTTCTTAACCACCTCTAGCAGTTCCCACATTCTTGCAGATGTAATTTGCTCTATGGTTTGCCTAGGAAATTGACGATCCCCGATAGCAAAATTACCGTCAAGCCAGACACGATCTGCTTTGTCTTTAGATTGAATCACTGCACGACCAAAACGTAATTTTAATTTCTCTGCCTGATCGGTAGTTAGCCTTAGTCCAATACTTAAATCATTTGTTAAGTGTGCTCCACCAATTGCAACAACACCTGTTGTATGCGCAACGCCATCTTTATAGAGTACATAATCGGTAGTGCCTGCACCAATATCAATAGCAAGCACTCCATTCTGCCTCTCTTCTGCTGTGGTAATCATATGCCCAGATGCAAGGCTCGAGAGAATCACTTCACGCACCTGCAAATTACCTCCACCAATAACATGAATGAAATCAGCAATACGCTGCTTTTGTCCATGTACGGTCCAATAGCCCACCTCTAGACGCTGGCCCATGAGATGTTCAGGTGATGTAGGCACCAAGCGGCCATCTACTCGAAAAGGTCTTTGAATATTATGCACTACCGAGCGACCCTCTGGAAGCATCTTGGCTTTTGCTAGATCACAAACCGTTTTAATATCACTTTGGCTGATCATATTATCAGCCGATTTCACGTTTACAGCTGCCTCATTATAAAATCCTTCTAAGTGGCCACCCGATTGAGCTAGAAAAACACAATCAATATCTTCACCGGCTTCATTTTGTGCCTGCAAGAGTGCAGTTTGAGTTGCATCACTTGCTTTTTTGAAATCGACGATCGAACCTTTAATTATTCCGTGCGAAGGACACTCTCCGCGGCCAATAATCGCAAGTTCACGGCCAGAATACTCACCTATAAATACGGTGATTTTTGAGGTACCGATTTCAACTGCTGCGATAAAGGTGTGCTTCGATTTCAAGTTATGGAACGTGAATATTAAAGGTTGGTTTAGCAGTCAAAGCTCTTGGAGCTATAGACTTACCTTGTGAAGCTGAAGAAGATTTTGACGAATTGCCAGACACAGTTGTCTTTGTTGCCGATTTTTCGCCGTCCTTAGGCTCAATCGGTATTAGACTGACTGGAACGTCTGCTTGAAGGCTATTAGGTCTTTGGCCTAATGATAGATCTACTTCATGTAACTTGGCACGTCCCGCTGTCCCAGATTTAACTGTATCCATCAAGGTATCTAGGCGAGCTAGTTGCCTAAAAAAGCCATCCTGAGTACCAAAAGTAATTAAAACACCCTCTTTAGTTTTTACTTTAATAATCCCATCAGACTGAAGCTTACTTAAGGAGACTACACTCCACGTTTGATAGAGCGTATTCACCCAAAGTTTAGCTTGAATCAACAGATCTGAAACTATGGCCATCCCTTTTATCGGAACAAAGCCACTGCCTTGGTGAACGAGCGCTACCCCATCAAGCCAAGGTAAGCTATTGAGTAACCCCGGATCATAATCTAAACCTGAATATGCAATCCCGTCTCGAGCAACAAGCAGGGTCTTAGAGCTTAAATCAGCACTTTCTGCCATAATTCGCGCAACAGGTGTTCGCTCCGAAAGCGTCACTGATAAGGTAGCCGGAAAAAGCCTAACTAAAGTAGCTGAAGCAACCTGACCTTCAGACAAGACCCTGTCCTGAAGTTGTTTCAAATCGATACTCATCAATGTAGCATCATCTGGTAGATCTAGGGTACGGCTAAGCCACTTGATATCGTTATCAAGTACTCCATCAGAGCTGAGTTTTAAATGATTTCCTATTGGAATAGATGAGGCAGCAGTCGTAGATGAACGTGGTCCATGCTGGAGTAAAACACCCACTTTCCAGGTAATCCACCCTACTATAGCAAGACTTACTACTGCTACAATAATACGAATTCCATTACCCATTCTCCTGCGTTTGCCCTGCTTGGACATTGCGCGCGGATTCACCGCTTGAGGGATATTTCTCCAGCTACTTTCAGGCGGTAAATTATGGTCGTCTAAATTCAATATTATAGCGTTTTATGAGCTGCCTGATAACGCGCTAGTGCTGGCTTCACCATCTCTTGAACTAAGCTTGTAAAGTCTAAGCCAATGCAGCGTGCACTCATTGGCAGTAAACTCGTTTCTTTCATTCCAGGAAGCGTATTTATCTCGAGTAGATAAGGTGTGTTATCTTCGGTGAGAATAAAATCAACACGGGAATAATCCCTGCAACCGCATGCAGCAAAGGCAAGTTCGGCTGCGGCCTGAACTGAAGCTGTGACTGCAGGCTCTAATGGTGCAGGCGCTTGATACTGCGTCATCCCCTTTGTGTACTTACTCGTAAAATCATAAACTCCGGACTTAGGCGTAATTTCCACGATTCCCATAGCTTTACCACCAAGAACACCCACTGATAGCTCACGACCCCTTATTCGAGATTCAGCAATCCAGCTACCAGATTTAATAGGGCTTAAAGCATCTTCAACTTCCTTAATACCTGAACAAATAGATAGACCAACGCTGCTACCCTCGCTGTTTGGCTTTATGACAACCTCTTGACCTAACGCATCTACAAGATGTGAGGCTGTTGGCTTTTCTGCGCCTTGAAAAGTAACTGATTTGGCCGTCTTAACGCCACGCTTAACACAGGCTGCTTTAGTAGCAGATTTATCCATCGTTAGCGCACTTGATGCTGCATCACAGCCTGCATAAATAATGCCTGCTTTTTCTAACAAGCCTTGCATACCGCCATCTTCACCAAAGGTACCGTGCAATGTTGAAATAACGATCTGAGGTTCATTCCCAATTGCCTCAGGCAATGCATTGGTATCAATGCGGACTAGACGCGTAGGAAATGAAGTAGTAAGGCCTAGGGCACAGGCTTTGCCTGACCCCAGCGAAACTTCGCGCTCAGATGATGTCCCTCCGTAAAATACAGTTATAATAGGTGATTTCATAATACAGATTTCCAATTACTGCCAAAAAGTAGCACTTCGGGTTCAAGATTAACTCCAGCGACCTCTGAGACGCGTGCCCTAATATGACGAACGAGTGCAATAACATCAGCACTAGTTGCACCGCCTTTATTTACTATAAAATTCGCATGCACGTCAGAAACTTCGGCTCCCCCAACTCGTGCTTTTTTCAAACCACTCACATCAATGAGACGTCCAGCAGAATCGTTTTCTGGATTTTTAAAAATACAGCCTGCACTAGGTTCCCTAGGCTGACTCTCGTGACGTTTTTTGCGATAGACATCAATCTGACGTGAAATCACATCTGACTGCTGTGGTGTAGCTGGATTAATGACAGCTCCTAAAGCTATAGCATGATCTAATTCAGAGCAGTGCCTGTAGCCTGTATGAACATCCGCTTTCTTCAGTGTGTGAAATACGCCGTCTAAGGTCATCAGATCTAACGTTTCTACAACATCAAACATCCAGCCTCCCATTGCTCCAGCATTCATTCGCAAAGCACCACCAATATTACCTGGAATCCCTTCAAGAAATTCAAATCCAGCTAAGCCTGCTGTTGTCGCAAGTCCGCATAAATTCTTTAAACGAAGCCCTGCGCCTACTCTAACTTTACGATCGGCTAATACTTCAAATTGCGAAAAATAATCATTCCCTAGATAAACCACAATCGCATCTACACCTGAGTCAGGAACAATTAGGTTAGAGCCACGCCCTAAAGGAAGTACAGGGATCTTGTTACTAAGCGCATATATGAAAAGTGTCTTTAAATCATCCTTTGATGCAGGCTCTACGTAGATGCGCGCTGCCCCACCCAGTCTCATTGTCGTTTTTTGAGCAAGAGCCTCTTCTTGCTTAATCTTAGCACTGGCACTGAGCAGACTTTTAAGATCTGCAGCATGCTGATTCCAATTAAACTGTGGTGAGCCGTTCATGCGTTACTGTTTAATCCATAGATCATCATACCGGTCAAGAGCTTGAAATAACCAAATCTTTAATTATCACTTCAAGTGGATTATCCTCACTAAGGACCTTAAGCTTATCCTTAATCTGTGCTAAATTATTTTGGCTTATAAACGTACTTAAAAAAGTCCAGTCAAGCTCAGTTAACTGCTGTTGTTTAAAAACAACACAGCCTCCCTGTTTTTCAAATACCTCAGCATTTTTTGCTTGGTGATTATCAGCGGCCTGAGGATATGGGATAAGAATTGAAGGAACCTGGCAGTGAATTAATTCAGCTATACTACCTGCACCAGCACGTGACACCACAAGATCACAGGCATTTAAGAATTCAGGCATCTTATCGCAGAAAGGAATAAATAATGAACGCAAAGTCCCCCCATCTTGAGCTGTAATTTCAATAATCTCATCAGATCCCTTACCAAGACCTGTGACACATAGCATCTGAATACCGTGTTCACCCAGTAACTTTACTTGAGTGCGTGCCCAGGTGTTAAGTGCTAATGCGCCCTGACTGCCTCCAAGCACCCCAATAACAAGACGATCGGCACTTAGACCAAAACAGGCACGAGAACTTTGCCTATCTAGCAATTTAATTTCGCGTCTAACAGGCATTCCTACATGTACAATAATACTTGATTTAATCTGAGGCAGTTTAACTCCAGCAGGTAAATAAATACGCTGAGCTAGACGTCCCAAGGTGCGCATCGCAAGACCTGGAACTTGATTAGATTCATGCAAACAAACCCTGATAGCACTTCGACGTGCTGCTAGAATAATTGCAGCTGAAGTAAATCCACCAAAACCAATGACAGCTTTTGGTTTAAACTGCCTCACCAATTTTAAACACATAAGAAGCGCTTGTGTTTGAGTGAAAACACAGCGCAAAAACCCTAGAGGTTTCCACGTGAACCCGGTACCCGGTATAGCTTGAAAAGTTAACTGAGGATATTTTTCACTTAACTTTGAATCTACTTTTTTCTTACTAATTAAAAGTATAACACTATGCCCTTGCTGGGTTAAGGCTTCAGCTAGTGCAATTCCAGGAGATAAATGTCCACCTGTGCCGCCACAGGAAATTAAGAATTGGCTCACGCCACTACCTCCTGCATGTGACGCTTCTTTTCATTAAGGCCAGTCCTACTCCAATTTCTTGAGGTATTAATAAGAACCCCTAGTAAAATCCCCATCAAAAGTAAATTTGAAAGCCCAGCACTGATAAAGGGTAGTGACATGCCCTTGGTGGGAAACACACCCGTCACAACACCAATATTACTAATCGCTTGATAGCAGATTAGTAAGACGCAACCCGTAGCTAATAAAAAATGAAAAAGATTAGGTGCACGTCGTACATGCAAATACCCAGCTATAAAAATTATAGTATATAACCCTACTATACCTCCGGTATACCAAAGTCCTAGTTCTTCACCTACTACAGCGAGAATAAAATCAGTATGTGCCTCAGGTAAGAAATTAGATTGCTGGCGGCCTTGGCCAAGACCTTCGCCATTAACACCACCCGCTGCAAAAGCTGCAAGCGATTGATACAATTGATATGTACCTGCTTTTTTATTAGCCTCTACATCCATATAAGCTAAAAGTCGTCGCTGACGATTTGGATTATGCATGACGAGAAGCACGAATGCCAAAAGAACCAAAAGAATACTAGGTACCGTATAGATCCATTTAGCACCTGCTAAAAAAAAGAGCGTCGCACCCACCGCTATTACAAGAGCTGTAGTGCCGAAGTCAGGCTCACATATTATTAAGATAGAGAAAGACAGAATAATTCCAGCTGGATATAAAAAACCAAGTTTCCACTCTTTTAACTTTGTTTGCTGTAGTGCTAGATAATGAGCCAAGCAGAAAACCATACCAAATTTGGCAAATTCAGAAATTTGCACCCGCAAGGATCCAACGCCTAACCAGCGACGACTTCCATTAACCCTAATTCCAATATGTGGAATCAGAACTAAGAATAATAAAAATAGAAGTGCTCCGAAAATATACCATACGTACTTGCGTAGTTGATCGAGATTCACCTTCACCGTCGTGATACAAAGAGCAATTGCGCCACCTATACCCAGTAACTGCTTGTTTAAGTAAAAGTAAGGACCCTGTTTAAACGAAGCACTTGCACTAAATAATATCGTTAGTCCTAAGATCGTTAGCCCGATTGCACAAACGACAATAACAACAACCGGGTCGGGCAAAAAACGTGCAGCACCTTTTTCACGAACCTGAGGTAGATCGTTCATGAGGTACTGTTGCCACTAAACTTAGTTACCTGGAGTAGGCTGTATTTGGATCGTAGGAACATCAGGTGCAGCATTTGCAGCAGCTGGTGAAACAGGAGTAGCTGATTCACTTGCTCCAGTACTAATTGTCGGAATTGCGATTGTAGGAACAACAGCAGCAGCAGCTTTAGTTAAATGTCCTCCTGAAGGTATAGCAAGAATTTGACCGGCATGGATACTCTTAGGATCTGATATGGAATTAGCTATAGCTAGTTCACTAATCTTTACATGATACTTACGTGCAATTGATCCCAAAGATTCGCCAGCTTTGACTGTATACTTTGTAGAAGAAGCTGATGCAGCTGGTGCTGGATTTGCATTCGCTGCAGACACCAGAGTGTTTTGCTCACTTACTGGTGAAGCTGATGCAGCAGTGGTTGCTTGAGGTTTATTTGGAATAAGTAATTTTTGGCCAACCCGTAAACTTGTATTACGGCTTAAATTATTTGCGGAAGCTAGGTCAGCTACTTTGAGATGATTCTTTTTTGCGATCGTCCATAAATTATCACCGCTGACTACAGTGTAAGAATTTGCAGCTACAACATCACTCACGGGCTGAGCAACTAAAGCTGTTTCAGTTGGGGTATTTGGACGTGTTGGACTAAATGTGATTGCAGGTGCAAGTCCCTCTTCAGCTGGAGCGGGAGTAGTTGCTGGTGCTGGCACATTTAAGGCGACAGCAGGTGTAGCTGTATCAGTAGCCGCTGCCACTGGTGCTGCTGCTACTGCAGGTGTTTCCTGCTTTGCAGAAGTAGCTTCTGCTGTTGGAGCCTTAGAAGTTGAACTGCAGCCAGGTACTGCAAAAAGGAGCAAAAAGAAAAGCGCGTGAATGCCCGCGACTACTCCGATAATTTTCATTATTTTCATGGTGAAATTGTTAAGGATTATACAACAAATTGAAACAAAAAATCTGCTTAAAATGATAAAGATTATACTCGATGCTTTTAGTTACAGGCCTGTGCTGCATTTTTAAGACAATAAGCCCCCTTCAACATGCCCGTTAAGGCCAAGTAAGTGTTTAAAAGCTCAACCTGAGCCTTCGAATCCTCTTTTGGTCTATTTGTAGCACTTTCAAAAAAGGCAGAAATAATTGATAAGTATACTTGTGCCATGTTTAACGTAATTTAAGCGTTCCAAGACCAGCAATTGCACAGATTAAAGAGATAACCCAAAACCTAAGAACAACCTTGGTTTCAGGCCATCCTTTACGCTGAAAATGATGGTGAATCGGTGCCATAAGAAAATAGCGCTTACCCTCCCCTGTACTGCGTTTAGTATATTTAAAGTAGCCAACCTGTATAATCACAGAAACGGCTTCCCAGACAAACACTCCACCCACGATTACAAGTGTCAGAGGTTGTTGAACCATAAATGCAATAATACCAATCAAGCCACCAAGTGCTAGAGAGCCTGTATCTCCCATAAAAACTTCTGCGGGATGTGAATTATACCAAAGAAATGCAATACCAGCTCCTATAATTGATCCGCATACGACCGTTAACTCATCAGTTCCTGGTACGTGACCAATAAAAAGATATTCAGCTATAGTAATACGCCCTGCTGCATAGGCCATAATGCCATAAACTAGTGCTACTGATATCGTACATCCTATTGCTAGACCATCTAAGCCGTCCGTTAAGTTAATCGCATTTGAAAATCCTACGATCCAAAAATAGATTAAGACAAACAAAGCAATAAGTGGCATAGAAGCTATTACTGGATGTTTAATAAATGGCACCCATAATTCTCTAATCTTTAAGGCACTCATCGGATGCATACATAAAATAACAACCGCTATGATAGTCGTTAGAGTCTGCCATAATATTTTCTCTTTTGAAGATATCCCATCCCTACTCTTACGAATCACTTTGAGGTAATCATCCCTAAATCCGACTGCAGTGAGTGCTGTGAATACAAATAATGATACAATTACCCACACATTTGGTGCAGCCCAAAGTAGAGAACTGACAAATACGGATATAAAAATAAGCAACCCACCCATAGTTGGTGTATTTTTTTTATCAAAGCGTGTCGCAAGATCCCCGGTCCTATCATCATCATAGTGCTGACCAAATTTAAGCGTACGCAAACGGCTTATAAGCCAAGGTCCAATAATAAAGCCAATTAATGCTGCTGTTCCTGTGGCACAAAGCGTACGCAAAGTGACATACCTCAAAAGGCGCAAAGGACCAAATGTTGTAAAATAGTGAGCGAGGTAGCTTAACATAGTATATTAATGCGTTCCTGATGTGGTGACTAAATTAGGAATAAATTTTTCAAGGGCGTAACGACGACTACCTTTCATAAAGATAGCGCCAGTAAAAGCCTCAATTTGCTTACTAATATCCTCAGGCTTTGGATTTATTTGTATATGGCTTACTTTAAGTTGAGTCGCAATGTGCGTAGCATTATCTCCGAGTAAAATAACATGATCCGCTGGCTTAAGGGTAAGATTTTTTCCAAATTGTATGTGATACTCTACAGCTTGAGTGCCTAATTCTTCCATACAACCGATCACAAATAAACGCTGGGTATAGTCAGTACTCACACGTTCAAAACTCTGAAGTGCATCCATCATTGAGGCAGGATTAGCGTTATAACAATCCAGGTAAATGAGTCTGGTACTATCGTGAATAATTTGCCCTCTTAATCGCGGAGTACTCCAGCTCTTTAGTCTCTCATTGAGTAGTTTACTTGGGACACCAAAATCAAGTGCAGCAAATAACGCCAGTGCTACATTAGAAGCCATACCTGCACTCACACGTGGTAGACTAAACGATATATTCGGTGCATTACGCCCTACTAGATTGATCTCTGTGGTTAGACTATGATGCGTAACTTTCGCGCCCACTTCACTTGTATGATCACCTACTGCACAAGTCTTTCCGGGAAGTGACTTAAAAGCATTAAACTGTAAGCAATCACTAGGAAAGAATGCCGTACCACCTTTTACAGAACGAAGTAAAATTGATTTTTCATTCGCTACTCCGTCTAAAGATCCAAGTCCCTCAAGATGTGCAGCAGCAATTAAGGTTAATAGTGCAGCATCTGGCTCGATCATATCTGCAAGCATTTGCATTTCATTTGGACCACTAATACCTGCTTCAATGACAGCGTAGGCATGCTTGGATAAATCAATGCGTGTGAGCGTAAGCGGAACTCCTAAATAATTATTTAAATTTCCTTCAGTAGCCAATACCCCAACCCCATCCTTGGCACCCAAGAGCAAAGCCAAGAGCTCTTTGGTAGATGTCTTACCTGCACTTCCAGTAATACCTACAACTTTACCTTTAAACAAACGTCTATGCTCTTTCGCAATTACCTGAAAGGCATTAACTGAATCCCCTACAATTAATTGTGGCAAGTCTACACCAGGGACAATCCGCTCAACTAAAGCACATGAGGCACCGGCTTTTTGTGCATCATTTAAAAAATTATGGCCATCGCGTTTATCTGTCTTAATAGCGACAAACATTTCTCCCTGAACTAAGTGACGTGTATCTAAGCCGAAACCCGTAATCGCACTACCAGGCAAAGTATTCCAATGTCCTTTAGTCCAAGCTGCGAGTAACTCGTAAGAAAATATACTCACTGATTTCAATTTCTTAGCTGTTTTTCTGCGATCAGTTCTCTAGCAATCTGACGATCATCCCAAGGAATCATGGTACCAGATAACTCCTGGTAACTTTCATGGCCTTTACCGGCAATCAAGATAGTATCTCCTTCTTTAGCTACATCAAGTGCTACACTAATCGCTCTACGACGATCTTCTACCCAAGCTATTCTAGATTCACTGGTAGCCCCTGTTTTCATATCTGAAAAAATATGTTCTACAGCTTCACCACGGGGATTATCTGCAGTCGCAAATGAAAAATCTGCAAACTCCTGAACTGATTTAACCATTAAAGGTCGTTTGGAACGGTTTTTATTTCCGCTACAGCCAAATACCACTAAGAGCCTACCTGAAGTAATCGGTCTTAGCATGCCTAAGGCATTACGCAGCGCATCATCAGTGTGAGCTGAATCTACAAATACACTATAGCTTTGACCAGCATCTATGCGTTGCATGCGGCCAGGTACACTTTCAAAATGCTTTAACCGTTTTATAAAAATTGATGGATCTCTATCCATACTCCACGCAGTCGCAGTTGCAGAAAGTAAATTAGCGACATTGTATTCACCGATTAGAGGTGACTTGAAAGCAACTTCATTGCGTCCACCATCAGCTCTAGGCCAAGTAATAACACCACGTGTAGTGGTTGCAGAGTAAACCAGCTTCTCAGCACGTACTGCTGCATGAGCCCCCAGACCTGTCGTTACTAATCGTACCTGAGGAGCTTCAGTTGATATTATATCCGCTAAGCGCTTACCATATAAGTCATCGACATTCACTACTGCCACACTTGGAGTGTAACCTAACTTTCCTACAAAGAGTCCAGATTTTACACGAAAGTACTCTTCCATACTGCCATGATAATCTAGATGATCTTCACTTAGGTTTGTAAAGACAGCTACGGAAAATTGTAGTCCAAGGACACGCTCTTGGTCTAATCCATGAGAGCTAACTTCAAGAACAGCACTGCGACATCCAGAATCGCGCATCTGAGCCATCATTCCATAAATATCTAACGCTTCGGGCGTTGTCTTAAACGCAGGTACACTACGCGCACCCAAATCATAACTCACAGAACTTATCATGCCCACACGTTCATTCGCATTTAAAAATGAACGAAGTAAATAGCTTACCGTTGTCTTGCCGCTTGTTCCAGTAACCCCTACTACACGCAGTGACTTATCAGGTGACTTATAATAGCGCTGAGCTACACGAGCTAGGGATTCTCTAACATTTTTTACATGAAGGAGCGTTATTTTACTTGGAATAACTTTCGGCATGGTTGCTGTCACAATCGCTACGGCCCCACGACTCATCGCTTCATCAATATGTGCAAGCGCGTTTGTAGCAACACCTGGAACAGCAAAGAAAATATTACCTGCCACAACGCGGCGACTATCCACAGCTAAACCTGAAATCGGACAATCTAGATTTCCTTTTACAGCTAATACTTCATCCTCACTGAGATAATCAGAGAGTTTGGGTGCACGTGCTATAAAACTCTTGAGCGCTTTAGTTTCACGTGAAGTACGTGCTTTCGTTTTTACACCAAAAGCGTGAATTAAGGCGTAATCCTGTGTCAGGTAACCAATCATGGAGTACCTCCTTCAGCTACAACCAATGAGCGGTTAATCTGACCTAGTGCTGAGGGAGCACGAATGGCCATGTATGGAATAAGCTGTTCACCTAAATGTTTGAATACGGGTGCTGCAACAGTACCACCGTAGCCTATCTTACCAGGTGTTCTTGCATCTGCATCATCTACGATTACAGAAATTTCAACTTGAGGATCACTCGCAGGAAAAAAACCGACAAATGATGAGACGTGATGGGTCTTAGAATAAACAAGCTTTGACTTACCGTTGGACATTTCCTTTGGAACTAGCTTTTGCGTGGTACCTGTTTTACCACCTACTTCATAGCCTGGTATGGCCGCTAAATGTCCCGTACTATCAGCACCGGATGTGACTCCAAGAAGCATACGCGCCATTGTCTTTGCAGTACTTTGCTTAATAACACGCCTTTCTTCAACTCGGTCAAATCGGTAAACTATATCACCATTAGAATCACAGATGCGTTTAATAATTTGTGGTTTAAGGAGCACTCCACCACTCGCAATTACTCCCATAGCTTGATGAATTTGCAAAGCAGTCACAGCTACTGATTGTCCCATTGGTATACGGGTGAAAGTTAAACCATCCCAGTACTTAGGCGGTGGTACAAAGATCCTAAACGTGCGTGCATCAGGTTCATTACCGACTGGAAAACCCGTTGGTAAACCTATCCCAAAAGCATGCATAAATTGATAATATCTTTCCTCGCCTATCCGCATAGCTAATTGCACTGCACCTTTATTTGAAGAGTGAGCAATAATTTCAGATACCGATAAAGGTCGATCAAAGTGATCTGATTTATCTTCAGCAGGCAGAGGTCTAATCTTACCTTTATATTCGATTTCTTTAAGGGTGCAGTCGAACGTGGTATTTGGGTTTACTGCTCCGTCATCTAAAGCTGCAGATGCAGCAATAATTTTAAATACAGATCCAGGTTCATATAAATCTGCGACTGCCACATTCTTCATCCTTGATAATTCAGAGGCAGGAAGCTTGTTATATTCATTCAGATTAAAGGTGGGATAATTAGCCATCGCTAATATAAATCCAGTCCTAGGATCACTAATAATTATAGTCGCTTTCTGAGGTGAGTATTTATCTCTAATACCTTGAAGCTCAACTTCAGCTAAGTGTTGAATTGCAGAATCTATAGACAAATCAATCGAGTATCCATCTGCAGCAGGCACCTCCCTGGTTCTAAACTGAGCGAGCTCACGCTGTTTACCGTCTTTTTCAGTCTCTACCCACCCATCCTGACCACGTAGAAAGAAATTAGCATAATGCTCCATGCCAGCTAGAGGCACTTCTTGATGGTTTAAATAACCAATTAAATGAGCAGCTAATTCATTATGGGGATAAGCCCTGCGATATATATTCGTTCCATATACACCCTTGATCTTTAATTTTTGAATTTCCTCAAACTTTGCCTGATCAATGCCAGTACTTAAACGTGCATATTTAATAATCCTTTTTCCGGTACTATCTGCCTCATCAAGAACAACACTCTCATCGCTATCGGTCGAAACTTTAGGAGCTTCGACTGCAGGGAGTGTAACTGCAGCTGAAGTTTCAACTTCAGGTTTTTCGTCTTTTTTTTGTTCTTTTTGAGCACTATCTAAATGAAACACCAAGCCTTGGGGGTTTTTTACGCCAGTAAGAGATACCGCACGGTACTTGGTGGTTAAAGTGGTTTTAAGTTGTTCAACAGGTATTCCAAGTAGTTCAGCTAATTTTGGCCATTTGGAAGCATCTTTTTCTAGGACTACACTGGGGTCTACTCCAACCTCAACAACTGACATACTGGTTGCTAATAGTGCCCCATTGATATCACGAATATCCCCGCGTCTAGAATACGTTGGAATAATCTCCCGTCTTACGTGTTCAACATAGGTAAGGTAATGATCTCGGTTACTTACATGTAAGGAGTAAAGCCTGTAGCCCAGAGATACGAAGATACTCAGTATAACCACTGAGACAAACGTCATCCGAGAACTTGAGGCAAACCCCTTGGACATAGTTCAATGTTGTGAAGGAATGTTAAAACTGATCGTTGTGTGCACGGACGAACTAATACCGCGGTCAGTTAAAATGCCTTGATCTCGTTTAGCAGTGAGGCGAGCAACTGAATCTTGAGCAATAATCTGAACTTGACCTTCTTGGGGAGGAACAAGTCCCAAATGCCATTCATTATTCTTTTTAAGAAGAGCTGTGATGTCTTGTTCTTCTGCAACCCAAGCCGTCATTTGCTGACTTAAGCGCCCAACCTCAACAATACGATTTTCAAGAACACGATTTTCATTAGCTGTGACAGAAATTTGGTGACGCATCCATACTGAGCCAAGGCCAGCAGCTCCGCTTCCACATACGACAAGTAAGGTACCCATAACAAAGGGATTAACAAAAGCTCGATTAGTTAAAGTCTTCATAAGTGTATTAATTTTAAAATTACAATTTACGTACGGCTCTTAGTTTTGCTGAACGACTACGCGAATTGTTTTCAATTTCTAAAAGAGTCGGTGTTACGGGACGCTTAGTAAGTGCTTCGGCTTTGCGCACCCTCAAATCCTGAGGCATACTGTCCGCTTGATCCTCAGGCATACCGCACCAGCGGCGCATGGCACGCTTGACTGGCCGATCCTCTAAGGAGTGAAAGCTGATAACGCAAAGTACGCCGCCTGATACCAAGCGCTCAAATGCTGCAGGTAAGGTACGCTCTAATGCTCCTAGCTCATCATTGATTGCGATCCTGATTCCTTGAAACGAACGCGTGGCTGGATGAATGCGAGCAACACGTCTTTCTCTCTCAGGTATCGCATTAGCGATGACTTCAGCCAAGGATGAGGTGCGAGAGAGTGCACCCGTTCTACGAGCGTCAATGATTGAGCGAATAACACGTTTCCACTGTTTTTCCTCACCATAATCCCTGATCGCTAAAACAAGCATTGCTTCAGACGCTGTCTCAAGCCACTCAGAGGCTGAAACTCCTCTACGTGGATCCATCCGCATATCAGCAGGTGCATCTGAGCGAAACGAAAACCCACGCTCTTTATCGTCTAATTGAAATGACGATACACCCAGATCGAAAAGTATGCCGTCAAAATCACGATTAGGAAGCGTATCTAAATCTCCGAAATTAAGATCAATAAGTTGAAAACGATTAGCATACTTTGAACTCAATTCTAATGCACGGTCTTGAGCCTGAGGGTCACGATCGAGTCCAATAACGGATACGTCAGCTGCTGAATCTAAAAGTGCTTGCGTGTGACCTCCGCCACCAAAAGTGCAGTCAAGAAAACGCGCACCCGGCTTAGGTGCAAAAAATTCAAGTACCTCGTTTAATAAAACCGGTTTATGCCCAGAATTGCTGGAACTAGTTGCGACTGCCGTTGTGTCAAAGGCTGTCATTAAATACCTAGACGGCGCATTAAGTCGCCGAAGTTTTCACCAGAGGTACGCGCTTCAACTTTCTGCCAACGTCCTGGGGAATAGAGATTAAATTTTGTAAGTGAGCCTACGAGCACCGCTTCTTTCGTGATGCCTGCGTGCTTAAGTAAGCCTTCATCCACACCAACACGTCCTTGCTTATCAAAGCTGAACGTTTGGGTCTGAGCAAAAAATCGTGCTGCGAAATCTTGTGCTGCACCATCGCTTAAAGCCATCTGCGCAATCTTTTGGTGTAACTTCTCAACCTCAGCTGGAGGTAATACAGCTACATATCCATCAGGATGTGGTGTTGCCAAAAAACTATCCCCTTCAGCATGCGCACCTCTCCAAGACGATGGGATCGTTAAACGACCTTTATCATCAAGGTTATGCCTAAATAGACCTGTGAAAAATGCTTTACCGGGAAGTGACATGAAAGGGTGAGAAAGGGCTAATTGCCCCACAACGCCCCATTTCTCCCCATTTCCTCCCACTTTTGCAAGTAAAACTACTCTAGAAATGCGTTTTTTTTACTCCCAAGTTATTCACACCATTTCAAGGCACGTTAAGCTTCCATCTTTTGGTTGAAATTAATGGCTGTTTTTTGGCCTTTTTTGGTCCCTTGACAGACCACTGTAAGGACCTTGAAGTGGCTGTACCCCATGCCATTTATTTCCGTAAAAACACTACGAAATGATTACGATGTGATCGTTGTTGGATCTGGAGCAGCGGGCGGACAATCAGCCTACATATTGGCCTTGGAAGGCATCCGAGTGCTTATGATCGAAGCAGGCAGAAACTATGATCCAGTTGCCGAAACTCCGATGTTTCAGACCAATGCAGACGCTCCTTTACGCGGTACAGAAACACCCGATAAGCCTCTTGGATTTTATGATTCCACAGTCAATGGAGGCTGGGCTGTACCAGGCGAACCTTACACAAGTGCCTCCTCAAATCCAGACGAGAAATACATGCTCTGGCGCTCTAGAATGCTGGGTGGAAGAACAAACCACTGGGCACGTAATTCCTTCCGAAATGGTCAGTATGATTTTAAGCCAAAAGACAGAGATGGTTTAGGGATTAATTGGCCAATCAATTACACAGACGTAGCACCCTTTTACGACAAAGTAGAAATGCTAGTGGGTGTTTACGGCGATGCTGAAGGGATTGAAAATAGTCCAGATTCCCCTGCCGGAATTTTACTGCCTCCACCCAAACCTCGCTTAGGTGAACTACTCGCTCAGCAAAGAGCTAAGAAATTAGGGATTCCTATTGTTGCAATCCACCGCGCAGTTCTAAGTCAAAAATTAGATGCTGATAATATCCCCCAAAAACTGCATCCACACAACGTCCGAGCGCAGCGCTTAGTGGCTGATTCCATGCGAAGTCGCTCAGCTTGTTTTTGGGCGACACCTTGCAATCGAGGCTGCGCAATCAAAGCAAATTATCAGTCACCCACAGTTCACTTACCCCCTGCCCTTGCCTCTGGAAATCTAGATATTTTAACCGATGCCATGGTGCGTGAAGTTACCTTGGGTTCAAACGGTCTAGCAAGTGGTGTGCATTTTATTGATAAAACTACTGGTATAGAGCACCACGTAAAAGCCAAAGCAGTGGTGCTTGGAGCAAGCTCTACTGAAACAATCAAAGTCTTATTTAATTCTAAGTCCAACAGGTTTCCACATGGACTTGGTAATTCAAGCGGCCTTCTAGGTAAGCACTTAATGGATACGGTAGGAACTAGCTTAAGTGGGCATATTCCCCTCTTAGAAAACCTACCTCCAATGAATGAAGATGGTGCTGGTGGTGATCACGTGTACACGCCTTGGTGGTTACATAAAGATCAACTCGCAGGAAAACTTGGCTTTGCCCGGGGCTATCATATAGAATTTGCGACAGGCAAAAAGATGCCGACGATTACTACTGGCTCTAGCCTTGAACCCTACACCCATGGCAGTTACGGCAAACAATTTAAGGCCGATGCACGGCGTTACTACGGAGCTTCCATTTCTTTCTCCGGCAGAGGAGAAATGATTCCGAATGCGGACAGTTTTTGTGATATTGATCCCTTAGTAAAAGATAAGTGGGGAATCCCTGCGATGCGCTTTCACTGGAAATGGTCTGAGCATGAAATCAAGCAGGCAATCCACATGCAAAGTACCTTCGCTGATTTAATTCATGCTATGGGAGGCAAAGTAACTACAAAGCCTGACCCCAAGGGTCGTGGAGATATTTTACCTGGAGGCCACGTAAAGCACGGCGTAGGTGGAGCCATCATGGGACTAGACCCTAAGACTTCCGTCACTAACAGCTATGGACAGCTCTGGGATGTAAAAAATGTAATGATAGCAGACGCAGCTACATTTTGTTCAAGTGCAGATAAAAATCCAACCATAACGATTATGGCTTTAGCATGGCGTGGAACAGAACACTTAATTGAGGCTATGCGCAGTGGTTCACTGAGCTATTATTTGTCAGGCATTTAGCTAATAAAAAAGCCTCGATCCAAAAAATAGATCGAGGCTTTAGTAAGTGAGATAGAAGTGCTACTTCTGTGTGTTTAGGTGGCTATGCTTACGGCTATATGTGAAGTAAATTACTACACCTATAAGCATCCAAATAATTAAACGCATCCACGTATCAAACGGCAAGGCAAGCATCTGAGTTAAACAGACAACCGCTGCTAAGATAGGTACCAGTGGTACCCATGGCGTTCTAAAAGGACGTGGTAAATCAGGACGACGTTTTCTAAGTAAGATGATACTCAAACTTACAATAACGAATGCAAATAAAGTACCAATGGATACGAGTTCTCCCAAGAGCGCGAGTGGGAGTAGTCCTGCAAACACAGCTGCTACTGCACCTGTTAAGATGGTTGTAATATAAGGCGTTTTGAAGCGTGGATGAATCTTTGCAAATACTGCTGGCAAGAGTCCGTCATGCGCCATTGAGAAGAAAATACGAGGCTGACCCATAAGCATAACAAGAACAACTGAACACAGACCTGCCATTGCCGCAATTTCTACTACAAAGCGAAGCGCAACAGGAGCATTCGCTTCCTGCAGTGCAAACACAACAGGAGCATCTACCTTAAGTGCCGTGTAGTTCTTCATTCCAGTAAGCACTAATGAGAGTGTGATAAATAAAACCGTACAAATTGCTAGCGATCCCAAGATACCAATAGGCATGTCACGTTTTGGGTTTTTAGCCTCTTGTGCAGAGGTAGAAACAGCGTCAAAGCCAATATAGGAAAAGAAAATAACCGCAGCTCCTTTAAAAATACCACTCCAGCCAAATTGACCGAATACACCCGTATTCTTAGGGATAAAAGGCGTCCAATTTTTAGTAGCTAAACCTGGATGCTGAGTGAAATACCAGATCCCAAATCCAATCACAGCAATTAGTACAGAAAGCTTGGTTACCACCATTAAATTATTAAATGCGGCTGATTCCTTAATACCAATAACAAGTAAAACAGTAATCGCTAAGACAATGCAGCTAGCAGGTAGATTCATTAAAGCACCGGTTGCTACTAAGTGACCATTCACATATTCCCAGGGCGCAGTTGCAAAGGAATGAGGAATTATAATTCCAAACTCTTTAAGAAAACCTTGGAAGTGACCTGACCAACCTACGGCAACTGTGGGTGCACAAAACAAGTACTCGAGGATCAAATCCCAGCCGATAATCCATGCTAAAAATTCACCCAGTGTTGCATACGAATAAGTGTAAGCGCTTCCCGCTATTGGGATCATGGACGCAAATTCAGCGTAGCAAAGACCGGCAAATAAACAGCCTAAGCCAGAGATAACAAAGGAAATGGCAATAGCAGGGCCAGCATATTGAGCAGCAGCTTGTCCGGTAAGAACAAAGATACCTGCACCAATGACCGCTCCAATACCGAGGCTAACCAAGTTGGTAGCCGATAAAGTCCTATGAAGACCTTGGCTATCTTGCGCCTGCAACTGAAGTGACTCCATCGATTTAGTTCTAAATAGACTCATAATATAATAATAATAAAAACAGAGGTGAACTAGCTAAGGGGTGCTGTCAGGAAGGACTTAACATCGAGTGATTTAGCACCTGACTCAAGACATTCAAAAACTCTTTTCACACAAACTCCGTTAAGTGCCTTTATTCAAATCGAGTGATCGTGCAAGCTGCACGAATCGTGGAAAGTTACGTAAGTCATTATTAATCAGGTTTTCATAACATTACAAAAGCTTTAATTGTGCCAAAAAGACTCCTTCTTGTATTTAGGCAGTTAAAAATCATATATCGTTAATAATCATAACTTTAAACATCATAAAGAACGATCGGGAACGGCTTATCCGCGCGAATAATCAGTAAGTGCACGCTGGAATTCATCCAGTGGGAAACAAAGCACTTATGAAAACATTCCTTATTACAGCTGTTATTTTTATCTCAACGTTAAGCTCTCTAAACGCCCAAACCTCGACTCTATCTAACGCCGATGACTTCCTTTACGCAATCCGTGAGGTTGAAACAGGCAATTGTTATAACGCGCCTACCGGTTCATGCGGAGAAGAAGGCGCTTACCAATTTAAGCGCAACGTATGGTCACAACACACCCAAGTTTCTTTCAAAAAAGCTCGTACCCATTATTCTGATACGGTGGCCTTAGCCCATTACCACTGGATTATTAAACGTTTAACAAACGCTCATATGAAACCATCGATTCAAAAAATTGCAGCTGCTTGGAACTGCGGGGTGACTGCAGTTATTCGTGGCAAAATACCCCACTCAACAAAAGACTATGCAGAGCGTGTAAATAATTTAGCTTTAGACCATGCTCAAACACGTTTAAGTAACACCTACGCCGTAAACCGTTAAGGTCTACCTAAATCAAATCGTTCGGTTGTACGGGCATAGGTATCTCGTCCCATACGGCCTACTAAATCCAGTTTAGCTGGATCAGGAAAACCATCCCCTGCTAATACCGCTTCGTCTACATACGCAGAGACGATACGGCCAAATACAACATTGGTATTACTGCCAACTGGATAGACGTCATGTAGCACACATTCAAAGGCAACTGCTGCGGAACTCACCCGTGGAGGACTTACCTTCAAACTTGGTGTTGAGTGTATTTTGAAGGCTTCAAATTCACTTTCTTCATGCGGTAAGGCCATAGAAGATTGATTCATTACTTGGCTATCTTTGAAAGAAACTAAATTTACTACAAATTGCTTACGTGATTCGATATTCACGAGCGTATCTTTCTTTGTACCATCACGATTATTTACTGGTACAAACATAAGTACCGGTGGATTCGTAGAAACCGCTTGAAAAAAACTAAATGGAGCTAGATTTGTTATACCCGAAGCTGAAAGTGTGGAGACCCAAGCTATTGGCCTAGGCCCGACCGAATTAATCATCCAGCCGTAGGCTTCGCGCTGCTCAATTTTAGCGAAATCAATAACCATAGCTGCTTATGGAGCCTTTACTGTATTTAAGAACTTAAGGAAATCTGCTTTCTGCTTAAACACAGCATCTGAAGTTCCAGTAAGTTTAAAAAACCATGTACTACCATTCCAAGGTAGCAGTGCTG
This sequence comes from uncultured Opitutia bacterium, assembly GCA_903834135.1. Classification (GTDB taxonomy): domain Bacteria; phylum Verrucomicrobiota; class Verrucomicrobiia; order Opitutales; family Opitutaceae; genus Palsa-1447. Next base: position 38,279 of record CAILHZ010000015.1, read on the forward strand.
CTATAATTGCCTTTGAACTAGGCCCTACCGCTTCAATAATAACAAAATGTAAATTCTGTACATCTAGTGCAGTACTAGATTTATCAAATTGGGCCTGATCAATCGCAGTAAGACCTACCTGCCCTCTCCACCGATTTACGTTTGCTAAAGCACCTCCGACATCTCCAGGGAAAGCACTGATTGCAATTTCTGCATCCCCTGCACTGTAGCTAGCCTTACGCATCGCAACAGCTGGCTTAAGTTGCCATGCACTTTGCACAGTCCATGTCAGTGAAGCACCTTCTGCAGTAGGTACTGGCGTAGCACTCATATCTGCTGGTGCTGTCATCACAGGCATTGGAGTACTTGCAACTGTTTGTGGTGATGAACTTACTGTAATCGTTTTTAAAAAAGTAATAAAATTTTGTTTTTCCTGACCTACTGCTTCGCTATCACCAAGCATTTTAAAAAACCAAGCCTTACCGCCTTGATGCAACCAAGCTGCAAGTAAGCGCTGAGCAGGCTTACCAGAAGACGGTAAACCTAGAGAATCAGTTAACTGCAAAGTTCCAGCTGAGGAGTCCACAGCCTGCAGAGCTGAAGCAAGTTGATCTTGTGTTAGAGGACTTAGACCAACCTGCCCTCTCCAGCGATTTACATTTGCGAGATCTTCACCCCCATCACCAGGAAAAGAAACAACCGATATATCAAGTACTTCTGCTTTTGAGCCATGTGCTACAAAACTGGCTATGCGCATACCTGAAGCAGGTTTTGACTGCCAACTTTCTGGAGCACTCCATGCTAAACCGACCTGAGTTACAGGAGTTTGCGCTTCACCTGCAAAAGCAGGCGCTGGAGCATCACTTTCCTTAGGGATCTGGTAGTGAGTAATACTCTTATCTCCACATCCACAGAGTAATACACATGTAGCGAGTAAAACAAAATGAGGGGAATAACGAAATGCGAGATAAGTCATAATAGGAGATGCAGGCTATAGTGTATTATATGATCGGCTAAGCAGTAATTACTCAAGCTTGCTGATGCGTAGTAATACAAAGCATTAGATCGTAACACAAACGTGTAAAATATCACTAAGGTTCTTATCGACAAGGATGATCAGGAAGACTTCGATGAATCTAATGAATATTTGTCGCAACCTAACATCATTAAGCATAATTTTAGCAGTCGGTGCATCGCTAGCAGCAGCGGCTATACTGCCTGGTCTACAGCCCGATGGCTCAGTACTTCTGCACAACCAGTGGCCGATTAAGCCTGCAGGCTCCCAACTCACTCTGGGTGAATTTCCCGTCTCAATAGCGCTTGATCCATCTGGTCACTACGCTGCAGTACTACATGCAGGCCAAGGAAAGCACGCAATTTGGCTAATTGATGTAGCAAGTCAGAAAACAATTCAGGTAGTAAATATTGTAGAAGCATTTAACGGCCTTGCATTTTCGTCAGATGGCCAACTCTTAGCGTGCAGCGGTGGCAGTGAACAGGTGATTCGTTTATTCTCTTTTTCTAACGGCACCTTGCATGACCATAAAGCTGTAATAATTGGCAAATCAAAAGATCGTGCAGTTGTAACTGGTGTAACGTTTAAGCCCTATTCGCATATAGCCCTTGCAGCACGTCTGCTCGAAAATGATGTACACTGTGTAGACTGCGACACAGGTCTTACTTTATGGGTTACACGCCTTGGGGACTCCTTGGATGGAAATAAAAATGCTCCTGCTAGAGAGCCCAAAGAAACCATCGCTCCTAATGATATATTAGGAGGAACTCAAATTATTGAAGGAGAACAGCCGCTAGATATCATATATGATGATCGCGCAGCTAAAATTTATGTAAGCCTATGGGGTCAATCAGCGATTGCTGTTTTAAGCGCTTTGGACGGCCATCAGATCACTCGCTTTGCCTGTGGGCTACATCCTAACGCAATGCAACTATCTCCGAAAAATAGCTTTTTTGATTCAGGCAAACGCCTTTATGTTTCTAACGGAGGACTTAATACCGTGAGTGTATTAGATACAACGGATGGTCATATTTTAGAACAACTTAACTCCTCCATTATTGCTGGTGCTACTCCAGGATCAACTCCTGATAGTCTCGCATTAAGTCAGGATGGCAAAAGGCTGTATGTCGCAAATTCTAACAATAATAATATAGCTGTTTTTGATGTCACAACTGCAGGCACTTCGACCCCTATTGGCTTTATTCCTACAGGTTGGATGCCGACTAGTGTTCGCTTAACTGCCAATGAAGATCGACTCCTTGTATTGTCTTCACGTGGCTTAACACCTAAGGCAAATAATATTGGTAAGAGTAAAAAATTTCAATATATTGGAGCACTGTTTGACGGCTCACTTGCTAGTATTGATCTGTCAAAAGGGGATGCCGGAATACACCAGCTTGAGTCATGGACTAAAACGGCACTTACATGCGTACCCGCACGAGGAAATACACCTGATGTAGGAATACTCGCCCTACAAGCTACTCAACAAAAACCATCTCCTATCACTCACGTCATCTACGTAATTAAAGAAAACCGCACCTACGATCAGGTGTTCGGAGATATCGAAAAAGGAAATGGAGATGCTAATCTTTGCCTATTTCCAGAAAGTGTAACTCCAAATCACCATGCCTTAGCAAAGCAATTTATTTTATTGGATAATTTTTATGCAAACGCTGAAGTCAGCGCCAGTGGGCATGAATGGAGTATGGCAGGTTACTGTTCAGAATTTGTAGAGAAAATATGGCCACCAGATTATGGACATAGACCACAAGTAACAGGACTAGCCCAAGAAAATTTTCCATACCCTTCAGAAGGCCACTACGCAGCAGCATTTCCTGCACTCGGTTACATTTGGGATCAAGCCGCTAAGGCAAATGTATCCTACCGCACATACGGAGAATTTATTGTTAATGGTGCTACTGCTAAGGATCCCGCTATTGCAATTATGCCAAGCCTGAAAGGTCATCTAGATCCTAACTACCGGGGCTTTGACCTTTCCTACTCAGAGCAGAAAAGAGCTACTGAATTTATATCTGAAATGAAGCGCTATGAAACATTAGAAGATATGCCTCATTTGCAAATTGTTCGCTTTGGCAACGACCATACTATGGGAGCAAAAGCACACGAACATACGCCACGTGCCATGGTTGCTGATAATGATCTAGCACTAGGGCGTCTTATCGAAGCCTTAAGTCATTCACGTTTCTGGGCTAATACCCTAGTTCTAGTCGTTGAAGATGATGCCCAAAATGGTCCCGACCATGTCGATGCTCACCGCACGGTTGCTCTAGCAATTAGTCCGTACACTCAAAAAGCAGCGGTTGATTCAACACCCTACACAACCTGCTCAATGCTTCACACGATGGAGCTCATTTTAGGTATCGAACCTATGTCCCAATTCGATGCGAGTGCACAGCCCATGTGGGCTTCATTCCAGGCAGTGCCTAATCTATCCACTTATACGGCTCTTACTCCGAAAGTTAATTTAGATGAAACCAATCCTGTTGGAACACGTGGTGATAAGGTTTCATCAACCTTTGATTTCTCTAAAGAAGATAGGATTGATGAAATAGCTTTTAATCGGGTCATATGGGCTACAGTAAAAGGTGAGAAATCCACAATGCCTGCACCCGTTCACGCCGCCTTTGTTAGATCATTAAAACATCACTCTAATACTGACGTCGACGCTGATGACGACTAAGTTGATCTTGTGATTAATCCATCCTCTATACAGTTAATCGGTTCTGAAATTGCTATTCTGTGGACTGACGGCGCCGAGAGTTACTATAGCGGCGAATTTCTACGTGCTGCCTCCCCAAGTGCTGACAATTTAGGTGAGAGAGACATCTTTGGAACCCAGTATGGTGGTGATGGGCCAAGGCATTTCCCTGGCGTAACGGTGACGCATTTCGAACAAGTTGGTAATTACGCAATTCGTTTTGATTTTAGTGATGGCCATAGAACTGGGCTTTACACTTACGATTACTTAAGAAGACTAAACACCTCAAAACCTCTATGAGTATACCTATTTTCCCAGCGCGGACTAATAACTCAGATATCGAACTTGGCACTCTGCTGCAACCAAAGTTTGGATCCGATGGCCTCATTCCCTGCATTACGACAGACCATATTACGAATGAGGTTTTAATGTTTGCTTTCATGAATGCAGAATCCCTTGCCCATACGCTTAAAACTAAGAAGGCAACGTACTGGAGTCGTTCACGCAGCAAGCTTTGGATTAAAGGTGAAGAGTCAGGCAATGCACAACTTGTGAAAGAACTTAGAACTGATTGCGATCAAGACGTTATCTTACTTAAAGTAGAGAATGTCGGAGGCGCTTCCTGCCATAATGGCTACCCTTCCTGCTTCTATCGTAAACTCAGCGCAAGTGCCCAGGCTGAAGACCCAGCATCACTTACACTCGAATTTGCAGCAGACCGCGTCTTTGATCCTAAAGACGTCTACAAGAAAAAGCACTGATCAGGTATCAAGCGCCTGATCATCCAGCACCATAAACATTAAATCAGCAGAAGATACTGCTTGGCCATTTACGCTACATTCTGCAGTTGCTGTAGCAAGTTTACCGCCACGCGCTTTAAGTAGTTTAGCAGTAATGATAAGTTGATCCCCTGGCCTTACAGGCTTACGGAATTTAACTTTATCTGCACTCATGAAAAAAGCCGTCTTAGCTGTACTGCCAGACAGTCTAAGCATGAGTATACCCGCAGTCTGAGCCATAGCCTCAAGCTGCAGTACTCCTGGCATCACAGGATTACCCGGGAAGTGACCATTAAAATAAGGTTCATTAATGGTGACGTTTTTAAGGGCTGTAATTTCTTCATTTCCTTTAAATTCAAGAACCCTATCAACCATCACAAAAGGATAACGGTGAGGTAAAGTTTCTAAAATCCTGCGAATATCGAGCGAACTTTCTGTCGCTAAATTAAACACAAGTGGAGCAGTTGCAGGTTTCTTTTTACCACTCTTTTTAGACTCTTGTAATTTCTCAAATAAAACTTTGGTAAGTTCTGCATTGATTGCATGCCCTGGACGAGTTGCCACGATATGGGCTTTTAGCGGCTTACCTAGTAGTAAAATATCTCCAATGATATCGAGAATTTTATGCCGAACAAATTCATCTTTGAAGCGAAGCGGTTCTTTAGAGATAATTGCGTCTCCTTTAATTACCACAGCACAATCCAGTGAACCGCCACGGATCTTACCTAGCTTAATTAGTTCTTCTATATCTTCGTAAATAGTGAAAGTACGTGCAGCTGCAATTTGTGATTGATAGACTTCAGGATCAATTGTCAGAGATAAGTGTTGCGTGTGAATTCCACGATCATCTGCCGAGGTACATGAAATTTTTAATGTATCGCATGGAAGAGCAATGATTGAAGAATTTCCACGTGTAACAGAAACGGGTGCATCGAGTTCAAAGTATTCTCTTTCTGCATTCTGCTCCACAGGCTCGCCTTCGATAATCATGTTTACGAATGGCCGTGCTGAACCATCCATAATCGGAGGTTCAGAAGCATCCATCTCAATCATCACATTATCTACTCCACAGCCGTGTAGTGCACTTAAGACGTGCTCAACGGTGTGAATTTTTGCATGCCCAGATTGTATTGTAGTCGCCCTGACTAAATCTGTGACTAAATCAACACGGGGCAAAATTTCTGGACTGCCGTGTAAATCTATACGCTTAAAGATAATCCCATGGCCTTCAGGCGCAGGTTTCATAGTCAAAGTGACTGCATCGCCTGTATGTAGAGCGCTGCCTTTAATACTGACCTCACGAGCGAGTGTTCTTTGTTTCATGGAAACTTAAGTCTAAAGTGTCGTTGAGTGCTACTGGGTGGAGCAAGCGTGGATATTTATAAGTCCTAAGTTAATAGCTAAGAACGATTTACTGCAACACCAAAGCTATCTCATAACGCTCCAAAAGTGCGTAGGCACAAAAAACCGTTGTTTTAAGGCTAATTAGACCCACTTTTAATGCCTTAGCATTATCCCCTTCCTACGCAGTGGCTTGACACTCGTGCAGGCATTATCTTACTCAGTTCCTTTACTATACAGCCAACCCTTAGTACGAACATAAAGCATCATGCCAGCAGCAAACGATATCCGCAAAGGTCAGGTCATTAAGTTCAACGGTGAACCCCATTTAGTTATGGAGACCCAGCACCGTACACCTGGAAACTTACGTGCATTCGTACAAGTAAAAATGCGCAATCTACGTTACGGCAAGTCCCTGGACCAGCGCTTTGCGTCCACTGAAGCCATTGAAGTACTTCCTACAGAACGCCGCACCTTAGAATTTAGTTATGCTGACCGTGAAGCCTTCGCTTTCATTGATCCAGAAACATTTGATCAAATTGAAATCAGCGCTGAAACCCTAGGCGACGTTAAGCATTACTTAACCACAGGTGGCAAAGTAGACGTCTTATTTGTAGACGAAAAAGCACTTACTGTTGAAATCCCATCTACTGTGACTCTTAAAGTTATCGAATCTTCAGATGGCGTTAAAGGTGATACAGCTAGCAACGTACAAAAGCCTGCTAAGCTAGAAACCGGTTTAACAATCAACGTACCCTTATTCATCAAGGTAGGTGAATTAGTCCGTGTAAGTACAGAAGACGGTACGTACTTAGGCCGCGCTTAAGCTATCTGCTCTTAGTGAGCGAAAAGCGTTTCTGTTTTTGATTAAAGCGGCGGGCCGCTTTAATTCTTTATTGTTGAATAGCCTCACAACTAGAAGTGTACAAAACTGTGCCTTGTTTAGGACTAACAAAACGTGTGCGGTCCTTTAAGTCTAAATGTGTGTAGAATAAAAAAACTCATGCTTTTAAAGCATGAGTTTTTGAGGAAATAAAATTATCGTACTTCTTACGCAACACGCTCAACCACTAAAGGAGGAGCAGTAGGACGCTTAGGAGCTAAGCGGTAAGCGTTCTTAAAGTATTCTAGAGCCTGCTCTAACTTAGCTTCATCATTATAATGAATCATCATGAGAGGTTCGCCCTGCTTTACTTGAGTGCCTACCTTTTTAACTTCGGATACACCGACTGAGTAATCCAACTTATCATCTGGATTTTCACGTCCTGCACCTAAAATATGAACGCCGCGAGCAATCATGGCTGCACTAATCGTATGAACGTAACCACGTTTTGGAGCTGGAAGTTTACGAATGTGGCGAGCTTGTGCGAATTTTTCAGGATGATCTATATAGGATACATCTCCGCCTTGTGCTTTTACCAAATCTTTAAATTTAGCTAACGCAGAACCGTCTGTTAAGTGACGTTGTACAGTCTGCTTTGCTGAAAGAGTTGAACCAGCGACTCCTGCAAGACGTACGATTTCCATACCGAGCTTAAGTACTAGCTCCTTCATGTCCTCTGGACCTTCACCCTTTAAGAGTTGAATCGCTTCTTTTAATTCTAAGGAAGTTCCAACGGTATCACCGAGTGGTTGATTCATATCCGTGACTAAAGCAACACAGCGGCGCTTCATTGAGCGACCAACACGGGTCATGGAACGAGCGAGTTGTTTAGCCTGTTCTAAATCACGAATAAAAGAACCGTTACCCCATTTTACATCAATAACAAGGCCTTCAGCACCTGCTGCTAATTTACGGGATAATACACTGCCAGTAATTAATGGAAGACTTGGGATTGTACCGGTCTCTTTTCGCAGTGCATATAACTTAGCATCTGCTGGGGCTAAGTCAGGATTTTGGGAAACAATAGCTCCACCAATTTTACTTAACTGACTTGCAAAATGATCGTTTGAGAAATCTCCCTTAAAGCCAGGGATTGCACCTAATTTATCTAACGTATTGATGATGTAATCGTGCTCAACACCGCACATCATTGGAACAACAACACCCGCTGCCATTGCAAATGGGACAAGAACAAGTGCTGTCTTATCACCTACACCACCAGTTGAATATTTATCAATTTTTGGTTTTGCAATTCCAGATAAATCAACAACTTCGCCAGAAAGCATTAACTCTTCAGTTAATTGAGCGGTTTCTTGAGCGGACATGCCCGAGAAATAAATAGCCATAGCCAAAGCAGACAACTGATGCTGTGGCATTTCTCCATCCAAGGTACTATCTACAATAAAACGGATCTCATCTTGAGTAAACTCAGCGCCATCCCTCTTTTTCTCAATTAAGTAGGTAAAGCTTGGCTTTACAAATCGGCGAGACGGTATCGGGCGTTTACTGCTGCTCATATAGGAGTTATATTTAAAGGGATGTGGTCCGTTCCGGTAAAGTTTAGGATAAAAACACCTTCCAAAGATAAGTCGAGCCAAAAGCCACCCGTAAAAAGAGTCAAAGTGACTCACTTTACCCGTACTTCACTTGCATTAAGCGCTTGCTGGTAATTTGAGGTATATTGAGATAACTCTCTTACCTTAAGTACAATGCACGTCTCCTTTAACCTCGCTAGCCAACTTGATACTGCACTCAAAGCAGCAGCACCTTTAGCGGGTATTAATGCCGATTTATTTAAACCCGAAGTTAGAACAGCAGACCCAGCACATGGAGATTATCAGGCAAATGGTATACTCGGGTATGCCAAACAAAACAAAGCTAACCCGCGAGCACTCGCAACTGCCTTAGTTACTGCCCTACCTTCAGAATTAACTGCACTTTTCGAAATTCAAGTCGCAGGTCCCGGGTTTATTAATTTTAAACTCAAACCAGAATCTCTACTAGAATGGTTAAGACTCTACGGCTCACTAAAAGCCCTTGCACTAGGTGCTTCAGAAAATCGTAAAGGTGAGCGCTGCGTAATTGATTTTGGTGGTCCCAATACTGCAAAACAGATGCATGTTGGTCATGTAAGAAGCGCAGTCATTGGTCAGGCGCTCGCTCGTATTTTAGCGTTCAATGGTGCGACAATTGTTACCGATAATCACTTAGGAGATTGGGGCACTCAATTTGGAAAATTAATTTATGCTTACAAGCGCTGGGTTAATCCCCAAGCAATGCAGAATGAACCAATTGAAGAATTAGAAAGACTGTATAAATTAGGTAGTGCAGCTACACCTGAAAATTCTGCAGAACTTGAAGAAGCTCGTCTTGAATTAGTTAAATTACAAAACGGCGATAAAGAGAATGTAGCTCTTTGGAAGACGTTTACAGACATCAGTCTTGTGGCTTTTCAAAAGATCTACGATCAACTCGGTATCAGCTTTGACCATACTTTGGGTGAAAGTTTTTATAACGATAAACTCACTCCAATATATAAGGAATTAATCGAGCATAAAATAGCAGAAGAAAGTAAGGGAGCCTTAGTGGTATTTCATCCTGAGCATCCGCGATTCAAAACTCAGCCCTTTATTGTACGTAAATCAGACGGTGCAGCTAACTACGCAACTACCGATCTAGCCACCCTACTTTACCGTGTAGAAACCTTCCAAGCGACGTCCATTATATATGTCGTAGATAAGCGTCAAAGTGATCACTTCGAACAACTTTTCTTAACAGCGAAAGCGTGGTTTAGTCACACCAACCGCACACTACCTGTACTCAACCACGTCGATTTTGGCACTGTATTAGGTGAAAACGGGACACCACTTAAAACACGCGAAGGCGACAACATTAAGCTCCAGGATTTATTAAACGAAGCAAAACAAAGAGCCTTTAGTTTAGTCACATTAAAAAGTCCGGACTCACCTGAAATAGAGCGAACAGAAATTGCTAATGTCGTAGGTATTGGCTCAGTTCAATATGCAGATCTATCACAAAATAGGTCCAGCGACTATGTCTTCTCCTGGGATAAAATGATCTCACTTGAAGGCAACACAGCGGCCTACCTCTTGTATGCAGCTGCACGCATTCATTCTATTTTCAGAAAGCACTCGATCCCCCTAGATGTCTTAGAAGCAGAGAAAGGGGCCTCTGCCCTAGAAACACCAACTGAAATTACTTTGGCACGTAAATTAGTGAGCTTCGCAGACGCTGTTCGTCTTGCAGGCGATACACTACGCCCCCACTTCTTGTGTCTTTATTTATATGAATTGGCTGGGAGTTTTAGTGCCTTCTATACAGCGGATAAAGTATTAGTCGAAGACCCAGCTATTCGTGACAGAAGACTTTTGTTATGTTCACGCACTCTTTTAGTTTTAGAAACAGGATTAACCCTACTTGGCTTACGTACGCTTAAGCGTATGTAATTTTTTAAAGTGCGTTTATCGACCTCCAATCATCCCCTCTATTCCTTTACAAAATTAAAGGCTACTTTCGTACGCACATTCAACGTATTCGTTGAAACGCGCGCCTTAAATCGTGCTGCTGCGTTAAGTTTTAATTCTATGTTAGGCTTGGGTCCAGTGATTGCCCTAGCGGTCTTAGTGGCAGGACTAATGTTCACACGGCATGATCAACACATTGCAGTAAACACCTTAAACCGAGTCATTCACTTTGTAGCGCCTCAATTAACTGAATACGAAAAAATTAGCGCGCAAGAACGTACCGCAAGAAGCGGTGCAGCGGTTACCTTTAATCCCAAACTCATATCAATGATTGATGGGTTTGTGGCTAGTACGCAGAAAAGTTCAGCAGGCATAATTGAAGCTATCTCCTTAATTGTAGTGGTCTTATTACTGATTAATTCAATTGAGGAAGCCTTCAATGACATCTGGAATGTAAAAATGGGGCGGCCCTGGCTAAAGCGCATTGGATTTTATGCCCTCATTATGACACTAGGTAGTGTGCTTTTTACAGCAACTGTCGCCCTAAGTGGTGCAAGCGCCTTTGTGACGGTCTTTTTTGGGAAAGTACCTTTTGGCTCAGCACTGGCCTTTTTATCCAAAGGCGTTTTCTCCCTTATTTCCTTCGTTTTGATGGTGACTGTACTCGCTTTATTTTATCGCATATTGCCATATACCAAGGTTTTATGGAGTTCTGCATTCGTTGGTGCAAGCGTTGCCTCGTTACTTCTTATTTTAAATAACTTTCTAGGCTTTTTATACGTAAAACGTGCAATTGCTGCACGTAGCTTGTTTGGCTCCCTAGGTATCATTCCAGTCCTAATGTTCGGTATATTCATATTCTGGCTTTATGTATTAATAGGCGGGCAAATCAGTTGCGCCGTACAAAGTGTTTATTTTAAGTCTCAAAAAGACGCTAAGTAAGCCTAGGGAAGCTACCACAAGGTGATTAAGTATGCTTAAAGAGGCAATTTTCTCCCTTGCCAGTCACCTCAAGCGACCTAGCCTTAACCCTTTCTACCCATGATTTCCTGGATCCAAAGAACCTTTCAGCATCACTTCCGCACAGTATTCGCCATTCTATTGGCTGTGACGATTATTTCGTTCATTGCCACGATCGGTGCAACACCAGGTATCGGCCGTGGAGACCGCAGAGATATCCGCAGGGATTTCTTTGGTCACAATTTAGCTTCCCAAGAAGACATGGGTCACGTGATGGGTGATGCAAGTTTAAGTATCGAACTCCAAGCAGGCTATTCCGGAATAGATCCAGAACGTGTTAAGATGTATGCTTTACAGCGCGTGGCTGCACTTCACATAGCTGATGAATGGCATGTACCTTCAGCAACCACTGAAGAAGTTACAACCTACATCAAAAGTTTAGGTATCTTCCAAGGCCAAGACGGTCAATTCGATGCAACACGTTATGCTAGCTTCCGCCAAAATGTGAAAACAAGTGGCTCAGGTACAGGCGAAGCAGATATTGCACGCGTACTTGGTGATGATGTGCGCATGAAGAAAGTTGAACGCCTGCTCAATGGACCTGGCTACGTATTAGATTCAGATGTGAAAAGTGAATTACAACGTGCAGAGACATCATGGTCTTTAGCAACAGCGACCATTGATTACGCAAGCTACAAGCCAACACTCTCCGCCTCTGAAGCAGAATTAAATAAATACTTTAAGGATAACTCATTTCGCTACCAGATTCCAACGCGCATCGTAGCAGAGAGCATTGATTTTCCTGCACAAAACTACGTAAGCTCAGTTACAGCAAGCGATACTGAAGTGCGTGCTTTTTACGATCAAAACCGCGAGCGCTTTCCTGCTCCACAAGCAGCAAAAACGGCTAAGGTATCTGCTAATGCTGATGCAGACTTTGTATTAGTTAAAAGTGACGTAAAAGAAGCTCTTATTTCACAACGTGCAAAACAAGCTGCTGCAAAAGCTGCATCTGATTTAGCATATGCACTGTATGAAGGAAAAGTTTCTTCAGGTACAAACTTCAACCAGTTCATAAGTGCACGTAAACTAAGCACACGCTCCCTTGCTCCCTTTACCGCAGAAGATGGTCCTTCCGAATTAGGTAATTCTGCAGACATGACAGACGCTGTTTCAAAACTTGATTCAAATCGCTTTTTCTCTGAAGCAGTGACTACAGCAAACGGTGCATCAATTTTAGTCTACAAAAGCTCAATTCCTTCAACACAGCCAACGCTACTTGAAGTGCACGATAAAGTTAAAAATGATTTTGCTGATTCATCTCGTCACAGAAGCTTTTCTCAACTTGGAAGCACCCTACGTGGCGTTATTCAAGGTCGTTTAGACACAGGTATGGCATTTGAAAAAGCAGTCTCAGATGCAAGCAAAACGTACTCAGTTACAATTAAGACAGGCTTCATACCTACTTTTACCTTACGCGACCGTCCAAAGACTCTCACTGCTCAAGTAGGCGGTACACTGGACCGCTTAGAAAAAGGCCAGATATCTGACATGGTAATAGATGCTGATAGCGGCATCCTAGTCTATGCTGCAGACAAAAAAGCACCTACTCTTAACGCTTCCAATCCTCAAGTTGAGATCATGCGTCAAGCTATCGGTAGTTCTATGGCACGCTTAGCTTCTAGCTCCTATTTAGGCGAACTTGTTAACAAAGAATTGAAGCGCACTGAAGAAGTTGTGAAGAAGTAAGGCCATCGAGGCCGCTTAGTTTAGTGAAGTAACTTCAGTTTGTTTCAAGACGTCTTACAACAAGTACGTCTTTGCTATCGTAAGTAAATTGTACGTGTAAGCTATTCTAGCTTACACATTAGTTACAGTCTCTAGAATATCTTTTTCTAATATGCCTAGTCTACTTCGCCGAGTCACTTCCCTTATTTTTACACTGACATTAATCAGTGTAAGTGTTGCGCAAAATGAAACCAGTTCAACTCGCTTGAGTGTTGAAGACGCTGTTGCGCAAGCTTTAGCTAAGAACTTTACGGTTCGTATACAGCAGTACTCTGTTAGCAGAGCTAAAGATTCCGTTATTATCGCTCAATCCGTGTATGATCCTACTTTAGGTGTCATATGGCAAAAAACATTCACAAAAAGTCCTGGTGTTACAAATTCTACCAGTACAGCTACAGGGGGCAAAAGCCCTGAAAGTGAAGGGAATTCAGCTACTTTATCAGTAAGTCAGCCTGTTGTCACAGGAGGCACCGTAAGTGCAGATTACGCACTCAATCGTACAGCAACAAACACGATTCAATCACTTTTAAATCCGGCATACTTAGGCCAAGTAGCGTTAAATGTAAGCCAACCCCTTCTTCAAGGAGCTGGTACTGATTATGGCATGGCAGGCATTCATACCGCAGAATACGGCAAGCGTATTGCTGAAGCTAATTTCAAAAGCGCAGTCTTAACCATGATCTATAACGTAGAGGCGGCATACCTCAATTTGATCTATACGCGTAAACAATTTGATGTTGCACATGATACCTTAAAACTCGCTCAACAATTACTTGATGAAAACATCATTAAAAGACAAAGCGGTATCTTAACAGATCTTGACGTGACTCAAGCTGAAGCGGGAGTTGCAACAGCTAAGAGCCAATTAATTGGTTACAAGCAATCCATGCAAAACGCAGAAGACTCCCTACTGCAGACGATGGGTGAAACTCAGTTTAAAAGCACTGTTGGATATGTCGAATTCCCCAGTTACTCAACAAACGACATCTCCTTTGATCTGTCCTACAAGAAAGCACGTGATAATGGACCAAATCTTGCAGTCATTGAAGCTACCATTGAGCAGTACAAACTTTCTGCACTTCAGACAAAACGAAACACCTTACCACGGCTTGATGCTACCGCAGGTATAGGATATTCAAGCGCTGAACATTCTTATAGTGATGCAAGTAGCACTGTTTGGAGCGCCCCAGGTTATAATTGGAATGCAGGCTTACAACTCACCATCCCATGGGGCATGAGAGCTAACAAAGCCTTGTACCGTCAAGCGATGGCTAGTGTTGAGAGTCAGAAAGTAGCGCTAGATCAAGCAGATCAAGTTCTCACAGTTCAGGTCAGAAGTGCTATCCGTGCAGTCAACGCTAATAAGGAAGCTGTTGATGCTTCGCTAGCAACCGTAGCTTTAAGCAAAAAACAGTATAGCCTTCAAAAGGCAAAATTTGATGCGGGTCTTTCTACAAGCTACGACGTACTCCAAGCTCAAAACCAACTAGAAGCTGCCTTAAATACACAGATTCAAGCGCAGGTATCATTGTATTCTTCTACAGCTAATTTACATTTCTTAGAAGGAACCTCGTTAGAGTCTTATCACGTTAACGTAAACTAAGTTTACCTAGTAAACAGTGCTGCTGGAGTGGTGAGTGAATCGGTAGGTAACACTTGATGCGCGGGCAATTGTGTCCTGAACCAGGTTTGTTGCTTTTTAACTAAGGCTTTTGTATTGGCGATAATTTCTGGTGCAAGAGCACTAAGTGAAATCTTGCCATCAAGATAAGCAATGACTTCGCGGTAACCAATCGCACGAGATGCACTTAAATTATTTCTAAGGCCTAAAGTTAGAAGATGCTTCACTTCATCTACTAGACCTGCTTGCAACATAAGGGAAACACGTAGTTCTATGCGGCGCAGTAATTCAGTTGGTGACTGTTCAATACGTGTAAGCTCTATCGTGTAATCCCTAAAGGGAGATGGAATTTTTTCAAATTCAGATGCAAGTTGAGCCAAAGTCATACCCGTAGATAAACACCTCTCTAAAGCACGCGTAACGCGTCTTGGATTATCGATGTCCAGAGCACCTAGGCCTTGAGGATTTAAGGACTCTAGATCAGTGACAAGACTAGATAATCCATCATGTATTAAACGATCATCTACTGTTTTACGCAGTTGAGGACTTACCTCTACTTGATCTGCAACTGCTTTGAAAAATGATTTCAAATAAAATCCACTTCCCCCAACAACTAAAACAGTCTTTTTTTTAAAATGAATCTCTTTTACAATTTGCTGAGCCAGTGTCACGTAATGTGCAATATTCATAGACTCATTTAAATCCATGACATCAATCAAATGATGCTTAATTAAATTAAGCTCCTGTTTTGTTGGTTTTGCAGTTCCTATATCCAGTCCGCGGTAAAAGAGTAAAGAGTCCGCTGAAATGATTTCTGCACCCGTAGACTGGGCATACCTAAGAGCCCACTCTGTTTTACCCGATGCAGTACAGCCGGTGAGAACTTTAATTACTGGTAACTGAGTCGTTAAGGCCACCGGCGATATTAAATTTATTTACGCACTGTGCCTAAAATCAAATCACTAGCTTTAAGCTTTAATTTTGCACCTATCGTAGAGCGCTGATCTAAATTATCTTTAATCACGTTTACTAAAGCACTGCCTACGATAACGCCTTCAGCTAAGGCAGCTACTTCCGCTACGTGAGCACGTGTTGCAATACCAAAGCCGACTGCAACGGGTAGTTTGATGACAGACTTAATGCGTTCGACAGCATCGGCAATACCAACAGCAACTTGATCTCTAACACCTGTTACGCCTTCGCGTGAAACGTAGTAAATAAACCCTGTTGCAACTTTACCAATAATGGCGAGTCGTTCTGCAGGTGTGGTTGGAGCAACAATGAATACGCAATCAAGGCCGTTTGCAGTAGAAGCTTTGGAGACTTCACTCGCTTCCTCAGGAGGAAGATCTAAAGTAAGCATTCCATCTACTCCTGCTTGCTTGGCTTTTTTGATGTATGCCTCTACCCCATTTGAAAACACCAAATTATAGTAGGTATAAAAAACAATAGGCACTTGGCTTTTTTCACGAATCTTACACACGAGTTCAAATACACGTGAAGCAGACATGCCGCTTTCTAAGGCACGCTGGGCTGCAAGTTGATTTGTTATGCCATCAGCTAAGGGATCTGAAAAAGGAACACCTAGTTCTAGTATATCTACGCCAGCATCAATAAGTGCATGGCACGCAGCTAAACTGGTATCAAAATCTGGGTCCCCGGCGCAAAGATAGGCTATAAATGCAGAACGGTTCTGTGATTTAGCTGTAGCGAATGCTGTAGATATACGGGACATGAAGTAAATACTATAAGAAAGCTTGCTTCACTGTTGCAAGGCAGGACGTGCAGGATTTGAAGGCCTAAGAAAGAGAAAATTCAACCATTACTGGGCAATGGTCAGATATAATTGTTTTAATTACTTTACACTCTACGGCGCGGCACTCAGCAGGAATAAAGATAAAGTCTAATCTTCTACGTGGAAATGGAGAAGGAAATGTTGCCTCATTAATAGGCCTTACAAGATAATCCCCATACACAGAAAGTTGTGACCATAAAGAGGCTGTGGCATCATCACGCTGATTTGAATTGTTAAAGTCTCCACATACAATAGGTGATATACTCCAGCGTTTGCCCTCTAATGATGTCTTTTGTTTAAGCCAGGTACTCAAGTTTTCTATCTGACTCATGCGCTGCGCACGTGAACTTGCATGCAAATGCAGATTAATTACTGGAATTATCTTTCCCTGAAATTCAATCTCCGCAAAGAAGAATCCTTTTTCTCCAATTTTTTTCCGCCCGAAGACTACCGTTTCTGTGTGTGAAATTGGATGCTTAGAGAGGAAGGCATTACCATACGTTAAATTTAAAATACCATGCCTGCGGTTATTAATCCCAAAGGCTGCGTGAGGAAAACCGGCATGAACGCGCAAGTAATCCAAATGATCAAAATTACCTGACCACCTTGCTTTTTCATCGATTTCTTGGAAAGCAACAATATCAGGATCTACGGTGGTCAACAGGGATGCTATTTTACGTAAATTGACCCTGATCTTACGTGACGAGGTTATCCCCTGGATAGGTGTTATACCCCTGCCATGGGCAATATTAAGGGTAATGATCCTTAATCGCTTCATATAGAAGGATAATTGTTCCTTTCCTTGATCAAAGTGGCAAGATACAAGAAAACAGGGCTAGAGAAGGCTAAAGACCTATTAACTATGCCTATACCGAGCGCTTGACAGAGCTTTAAGGCCTAGAGATTCTATTCCTTCAGTATTTTACGGCGGTCATAGCTCAGTTGGTTAGAGCACAAGATTGTGAATCTTGGGGTCGCGGGTTCGAGTCCCGTTGGCCGCCCCATTTCTATTCTGCAGGCCATTCCCTCAGAATGAACGAGTTAGACGAGAAGGTTACGGGTTTACTTTAGTGGCAGATAGCGATGAGGTAGCTAGCAATAAGCCGCCAGCATTGAAGCAATGCGCGCCCGGGTTAAGCCGATGGACAGCAATCTAAATTTTACGTAAGCATTATCTACCTGATTAGCTAGTATTGACTTAGTGTATGACTGTTATGCCATACCACATTTATAAGCCTAAGCCTTTAGATGAGACAACACAGAGTTAGGGTACTCTTAAATAAATTGGTGTA